>NZ_CATKPG010000021.1:0-743985 GCF_949767875.1 Chryseobacterium sp. IT-36CA2
TCGTCCGTCTCTTTTTGAAGTAGCTAATGTTTTTGCCTATCTAAAGGCTCTTCTGCGCTACTGAATGTCTTTCGTTTTTCAGTGGGGCAAAGGTAGAAACTTAACTCAATCCACGCAAATTTATTTAACATAAATGTTACATTTTATTCACATTTATCCCTAAGACACTGGAATGCAGAGAGAAAAATTTTAAACATTTGTTTGGGAGGTTCGCGGAGAAGGTTTGAGAGTTGGAGAGTTTGGGTGTGAAAGGGGGTTTCAGGAGTAATGAGTAATGAAAGGTATACCTATATATAATAGTAGATATCTTTCTAGAAATATTCTTTTTCCAGGTTGGGGATAAAGCCCGCTTCTATTGAATAGCCAGATACAATTAACCACAGGTCGCACGGATTTGTACAGAGGATAGTAGATACAGTATATATAAGAGAGGTTATAATAGCAGAAATATTACGCATCGTAAGTAAAATGCTTCGACTCTGCTCAGCATGACACCGCTAATACTTACTCCTAAAAAACCTTAGACATTATACTCTCATTTTACTTCCTTTACAATTCTCATCAATAAGTCTGGATTCCTGCGGAATGACATAATGGGAATAGCAGGATATCTCTACACTGATTATTATATGGAATTATAGATTTAAAAACTTCAACCTGATTACCGAAACCCTACAACCAGGAACCCGCAACTTTATAACACATCATTCATCATTCATAATTCATCATTCATAATTCATCATTCATCATTTATAATTTTCTTCTAGCCCTGATAGAAATGGTTACCCCGCAGCTTACGTTGGTGGGTGGGTTTGGGCGTGGGAGTGCGCTGGCGCGAGGAGTAGGAATGGATAGCAGGATAAAGCTCCTGAGAATGTTGGAGACTGAGAGGGTCTGAGAGTTTGGGTGAGGATGATTGTAAGTAGGTTTGAGAGAGATGGAGAAGTGAGAAGAAGATGGGAAAGTGAAGAGACGAGAGGGTTAAGTGATAGCTTTCTATATGAAGGATCAGAAATGGAAATCTGATATGTTTTCAGGGGAGGGTATAAAAAAAACATTCCGTAAGAATCCTTTATATAAGGGACTCCTACGGAATGGGTATAAAACGAAGTTATATTTTTAGTTCAGGACGTATGATGTTCCGTCTCTTCCGTCTTTCAATTCGATTCCTTCTGCAAGCAGTTTGTCTCTGATTTGGTCTGACAGGTCAAAGTTTTTGGATTTTCTTGCCTGATTTCTCAATTCGATCAAAACTTTTAAGGTCTGATCAAGCTTTTCATTGTTGTTTTCTTCTACGGTCTGCAGTCCTAAAACATCAAAGATAAAGGCATTGAGAGTGGTTTTCAAATCTTCAAGATCTCCTGTTGAGATTGTTTCTTTACCATCATTCAAAGCAAAGATGTATTTCACAGCTTCAAACAGGTGAGCAATCAGAATTGGTGAATTGAAGTCATCTGTTAAAGCTTCATAGGCTTTATCTTTCCATTCTTTCAGACTAAAACCGGATTGTTTTGTATCGTCAGAAGTAATTGCATTCAATACTTTTACTGCTTCCATTAATCTGATGAATCCTTTTTCACTGGCAATCATTGCATCATTTGAAATATCCAGCACACTTCTGTAATGCGCCTGCAGGAAGCAGAAACGTACAATTGAAGGATGGAAAGGTTTTTCAAAGAAGTCATTATCTCCGGTAACCAACTGCATTGGAAGAATGTAATTCCCTGTAGATTTACTCATACGCTGAGAATTCATTGTTAACATATTGGCGTGCATCCAGTAATTCACTGGTGCTGCATCATTGCAAGCTTTCCCTTGTGCAATTTCACATTCGTGGTGTGGGAATTTAAGATCCATTCCTCCTCCATGGATGTCGAATGTTTCACCTAAATACTTAGTACTCATTGCAGTACATTCAAGGTGCCATCCCGGGAAACCTTCTCCCCAAGGGGAATTCCATCTCATGATGTGAGCTGGGGATGCTTTTTTCCACAATGCAAAATCCTGTGGGTTTTTCTTTTCTCCCTGTCCGTCAAGGTCTCTGGTATTGGCGAAAAGTTCTTCTATATTACGTTTTGAAAGTTCGCCATAATTCAATCCTCTTCTGTTGTATTCCAATACATCGAAGTACACGGAACCGTTGCTTTCGTAAGCAAAACCTCTTTCAATAAGTTTTTGAGTCAATTCGATCTGCTCTACAATATGTCCTGTAGCGGTAGGTTCGATGTTTGGAGGAAGCAGATTGAACATATCCAATACTTTGTGGAAATCTACGGTGTACTTCTGTACAATTTCCATAGGTTCCAGCTTTTCAAGTCTGGTTTGTTTTACGAATCTGTCGTTATCTACATTTCCATCATCGGTAAGGTGGCCTGCATCGGTAATATTTCTTACGTATCTTACTTTATACCCTAAATGCACGAGGGTACGGTAAATAAAATCGAAGGAAAGGAAAGTTCTTACATTCCCTAAATGCACATTGCTGTACACGGTAGGTCCGCAGACATACATTCCGACATTTCCTTCTAAAATAGGTTTGAATATTTCTTTTTCTGCAGTAAGCGAATTATATATTTTTAATTGCATTTATTTTTAAGTTAAAAGATTTAATGATTTTAAAGATTCAAAATTGAGTTAAAAAATTACTCTGTCACAACAAATAATTGTTGTGATAAAAATCTTATGTGAAACTTTTTTAAATTTTATCATAATTAAATCGCTTTTAAATGATGCTGTAAGTGATCTACATAATCATCAATAATAAACTTCAGTGTATAAATCCGAGGTTCTGTTTTGGTGGTATCGCAAGTTTTTTGCAATGCTTCATCGGGGATATTTTCCACGATGTGAACAATCTGATAGTTCAAAGACTTCCACAGGTCAATAAGATCTGAAGTAGGAACATTCTGATAGTTCTGAGCTTTTACCCAGAAATTCTGGTCATATACAATATTTTCGTTCTCTTTGTATTGTGTCACTACAAATCTACGGATATTTGTAAAAGCGCTGTCACAAAGATGGCCAATAATTTCTTTTTTAGACCATTTTTCTGAAGAACTTCTATATGACCATTCTTCTTCCGAGATGTTTTGAAATCTCTGAAGCTCAGCATCAATAATATTTCTAAGAATTTGGTAGTCCATTGTATTAATCCAGTTTTGCGTGGCTTCCTACGTAATGTAAGAATTCCTGTCTTGTAATAGGGTTTGTTCTGAAGATACCGCTCAATTCTGCCGTAATGGTAGAACTTGCCGTATCTTTTATTCCTCTGCAGTTAACGCAAAGGTGTTTTGCATCAATGATACATGCTACATCCTTAGTACCCAAAGCTTCTTTCAAAGCATCTACAATCTGCATGGTAAGTCTTTCCTGAACCTGTGGTCTTTTCGCATAATAATCCACAATTCTGTTAATTTTTGAAAGACCAATTACTTCTCCATTGGAAATATAAGCAACATGGGCTCTTCCTATGATAGGTAAAAAGTGGTGTTCGCAGAAAGAATATACGGTAATATCCTTTTCTACCAACATCTGGCGGTATTTGTATTTGTTGGAGAAAGTGGAGATTCCTGGTTTGTTTTCAGGAAGAAGTCCTCCGAAAATCTCATTGACGTACATTTTGGCAACACGTCTTGGAGAGTCTTTGAGAGAATCATCTGTCATGTCCATTCCTAATGTTTCCATAATCTCGCCAAAAAGCTCAGTAATTTTTTCAATTTTTTCCTGTGGCGATTTATCAAAAGCATCTTCCCTTATAGGCGTATGTTCTTTTCCAGTGAAAATATCATCGTCGTTATCAGTAAAATCAACCATTTTTATTTAATTTGCAGCAAAAATACGGATAATATCTATTTCTCTATTTCAAATAGGATGAAAAACATTATCTTTTATAGCATACTCTGATTAAAAAGCCTATGATTATTGTCGAAGAAGTACAAAACAAACTCCATAAGAGGGAATTTCTGGAATTCCCGGCCCGCCTTTATCAATCCGACAAAAATTATATCCGGCCTTTAGATAAACATATTGAGGAGATTTTTGATCCTGAAAAAAACAAGTTCTTTAAAAACGGTGAATGTAAAAGGTTTTTGTTTAAAAAGGATGGCAACACTGTTGGTAAAGTAGCCGTTTTTATAAATGGTTGTTATGAGCAAAAGCAGCCTACAGGAGGATTTGGTTTTTTCGACTGCATTGATGATCAGGAAACGGCCAATTTTATTTTTGACCATTGTAAAAACTGGCTTCAGGAAAAAGGAATGGAAGCTATGGACGGTCCTATCAATTTTGGGGAACGGGATAAATTCTGGGGACTTTTAATTGAGGGCTTTATTGAGCCTTTGTTTGGAATGAATTACAATCTTCCCTATTACAAAGAACTTTTTGAAAATTATGGTTTTCAGGTTTATTTTGAACAGCTTTGTTTTACCAGACCTGTTTTTGCGGAAGTTTCAAGGATTTTCACCATTGCTCATGAAAGAAACAGAAGAAATCCGGCAATTTCGGCGCAGCCTATGAAAAAGAATAACCTGGCCAAGTTCGCAAAAGACTTTACAGAGGTTTATAATAAAGCATGGGCTTCTCATGGGGAAGGAAAGTATCTGGAAGAAACCAAAGTTTTGAAAATGTTCAACACGATGAAACCTATCATCAATGAGCATATCTCCTGGTTTGTTTATGAAAATGAGAAACCGATTGCCATGTGGATCAATATTCCGGATCTCAACCAGTGGTGTAAATATTTGAATGGAAAGTTCGGCATTTTTGAAAAGCTCAAATTTTTGTTTTTAAAACGTTTTAAAAAGAATGAGAAAATGGTGGGGCTTGTTTTCGGTGTTGTTCCTGAGTGGCAGAAGAAAGGTATTGACGGATATATGATCTGGGAAGGAACCCAACATTTGAGAAAACACACAGATTTTACCATTACGGAACTACAGTGGATTGGTGATTTTAATCCTAAAATGATTAAGATTGCAGAAGCTCTTGAAACTACGGTTACCCGAAAGTTGGCTACTTATAGATATTTATTTGACGGGAATAAGGAGTTTGAAAGACATACTGGCCTTTAATGGAAATTTAATTTTTCTTGGATGCTTGAGGGTATTTGACGCAAAGCTTTTATTTACTGTCGTTATATTTGTTAGGAAGCAAAGATGGAATCAACAAAGTTGATTTTTTCTTAGCGGGTGTATAGCCTACGGTTTTCTTCATCTCTTCTATCTTTAAAATTAATTCGGTATCAGATTAAAAAAATAAAAACCCTGCTTTTTACGGCAGGGTTCCTTCATTTTGGTACTTTTATTAGAATAGCTCACCGGCTACTTTTTTTATGTTGTCACTCTTCCCCATTGAGTAGAAGTGCAGAACAGGAACTCCGAAATCCAGCAATTCTTTACATTGAGCAATAGCCCATTCTACCCCGATCTGCTTCACCGCTTCATTATTCTTAGCATTTTCTACTTCATTGATCAGTTCTTCGGGAAGATCTATTTTGAATACCTGTGGTAGGATTTTCAAATGTTTCTTTGTCGCAATAGGTTTGATTCCAGGGATAATCGGAACCGTGATTCCTATTTCTCTTGCTTTCTGAACGAATTCTATATACTTTTTATTGTCAAAAAACATTTGGGTAACGATATAATCTGCTCCGGCATCTACTTTTTGTTTCAGCCATTTCAGATCATAATTCATAGAAGGGGCTTCCATATGTTTTTCAGGATATCCGGCTACTCCGATGCAGAATTTGTTCAATTCATCACATGCCTCTTCCTCATTGTGAAGGTATTTTCCTCTTCCCAGGTTATTAATTTGTCCCACAAGATCCATAGCACTTGCATGCCCTCCCTGAGTGGGTTCGAAATACTGATGTCCTTTCATGGCATCTCCTCTTAAGGCCATTACATTATCAATTCCAAGGTACAAACAGTCTACCAGCAGATATTCTGTTTCTTCTTTCGTGAATCCTCCACAAAGAAGGTGTGGTACTGTATCTACATTATATTTATGCTGAATGGCGGCACAGATTCCCAATGTTCCCGGGCGCATTCTCGTAATACGGCGTTCCATTAACCCATTTCCTTTGTCCAAATAAATATATTCTTCTCTGGATGTGGTAACATCAATGAAAGGCGGTTTGAATTCCATTAACGGATCTATATTGGTATACAGGTCTTCAATCCCGATTCCTTTCTGTGGTGGAACAACTTCTAAGGAGAATAAAGTTTTTCCATTGGCATTTTTAATGTGTTCTGTTATCTTCATGTTAATTTTAATCTGCTAAATTTGGCGACAACCATTTTCTCGCTTCCTGGATGCTACAACTTCTTCTTGCTGCATAATCTTTAAGCTGGTCTTCTGTAATTTTTCCTAATCCGAAATATTTGGCATGCGGGCTTCCGAAATAATATCCGGAAACAGATGCCGTTGGAAACATGGCAAGGCTTTCTGTAAGGAAAACACCTGTATTTTCTTCTACTTTTAAAAGATCCCAGATGGTTTTCTTTTCCAAATGATCAGGGCAAGCCGGATATCCCGGAGCCGGACGGATTCCTTTGTATTTTTCGGCAATCAATTCTTCATTGCTTAAAGTTTCCTGATTGGCATATCCCCAGTATTCTGTTCTGACTTTTTTATGTAAAAATTCGGCGTAGGCTTCTGCAAAACGGTCTGCCAGAGCTTTTACCATGATGGAATTGTAATCATCATTGGCTTTTTCATATTCGTTGGATAGTTCATCGGTTCCAAATCCTGTTGTTACACAGAACGCTCCCATATAATCGGTTTTTCCGGAACTTTGAGGGGCGATGAAATCACTTAGAGCTAAATAGTCTTTTCCTTTTGATCTCTGAGCCTGCTGTCTTAAGGTTAAAAACTTCGCCTGCTCATTATTATCTTCATCAAAGATTAAAATGTCATCAGAGTCATTGGAATTGGCTTTAAAGATTCCAAAAATGGCTTTTGCGGTCAACAATTTCTCATCCAGAATTCTTTTCAGAATTACCTGAGCGTCTTTAAATAGTTCTTTCGCCTGTGCGCCCACGACCTCATCTTCTAAGATATTCGGGTATTTCCCGTGAAGATCCCAGCTTCTGAAAAACGGAGACCAGTCGATGAAAGGAAGAAGTTCTCTCAGATCCTGATTTTCGATGACTTTTATTCCTACCGTATTCGGAGTGAAGATCTCTTCGTTTTTCCAATCTATTTTAAAATTGTTTTCTCTTGCTTCTTCAATGGAAACATAATCTTTATCTACCTGTCTGTTCAGGAACTTTTCTCTGAAATCGGAATAGTCATTCTTTAAATCTGAAACATATTCTTTATTTCTGTCGCCCAGCAGTGAGCTTACTACGTTTACGGCTCTTGAGGCATCATTCACGTGAACGACAGCATTTTTATATTTTAAATCGATTTTCACCGCGGTATGTGCTTTTGAAGTTGTAGCACCACCGATTAATAAAGGAAAATCTAAATTTTGTCTTTCTAATTCTGAAGCGATATACACCATTTCATCCAAACTTGGGGTAATCAGTCCGCTTAATCCTATAACGTCTACTTTTTCTTCAATGGCGGTCTGGATAATCTTTTCAGCAGGAACCATTACTCCAAGGTCGACAATTTCGTAGTTGTTACAACCCAAAACAACGCTCACGATATTTTTACCAATATCATGAACATCACCTTTTACCGTTGCCATTAAGATTTTTCCGTTCGCTGGTCTTGATCCGTCTTTTTCAGCTTCAATATAAGGTTGAAGATAAGCGACTGCTTTTTTCATTACCCTTGCCGACTTCACTACCTGCGGAAGGAACATTTTTCCGCTTCCGAACAGATCTCCTACCACTCCCATTCCGGTCATCAAATTAATTTCGATCACATGAAGCGGTCTTTCAGCCAATTGTCTTGCTTCTTCTACGTCTTCTTCGATAAAACGGTCAATTCCTTTTACCAGCGCATAGGTAATTCTTTCCTGCAAAGGATTGTTTCTCCATTCTAAGTCTTCAGTTTTTTCTTTTTTTACTGATTTATGCTTTTCGGAATAATCAAGAAGTCTTTCTGTTGCATCTTCTCTTTTATCCAGAATTACATCTTCTACAAGTTCCAGCAGTTCTTTATTAATTTCGTCATAAACTTCAAGCATTGCCGGATTTACAATACCAATGTTCATTCCTGCCTGGATTGCGTGGTAAAGAAATACGGAGTGCATGGCTTCTCTTACAGTATCATTTCCACGGAAAGAGAATGAAACATTGCTCACTCCCCCACTTACAGAGGCATAAGGAAGATTCTGTCTTACCCAGCGTGTAGCTTCAATAAAATCGATGGCATTTCTTCTGTGCTCATCCATTCCTGTTGCTACCGGAAATATATTTAAGTCGAAAATAATATCTTCAGCAGGGAAGCCAAGCTGGTTTACCAAGATATCATAGGAACGTTTTGAGATTTCAATTCTTCGTTCAAAACTGTCAGCCTGCCCTACCTCATCAAATGCCATGACAATGACTGCTGCACCATATCTTTTGATGGCTTTGGCATGTTTGATAAATTCTTTCTCGCCTTCTTTTAAGCTGATAGAATTCACTACACATTTTCCCTGAGCTACCTGAAGACCTGCTTCCAGGATTTCCCATTTGGAAGAGTCTACCATGATTGGAATTCTTGCGATATCCGGTTCAGAGGCAATTAAGTTCAGGAATTTGATCATGGAGGCTTTTCCATCAATCAAACCATCATCAAAGTTGACATCCAGAATCTGGGCACCTCCTTCTACCTGATGGCGGGCAATATCTAATGCTTCAGAGAATTTCTCCTCTTTAATCAGTCTTAAAAACTTTTTGGAACCGGCAACATTAGTCCTTTCACCAACATTGATGAAATTACTTTCCGGCGTTATGATAAGAGGCTCGAGGCCTGATAATCTTAAATACTTCATTTTATTCTTCTAAAATATAGTAGGCATTATTGGCATTCTGTTTCAATAAATCCCTGTGCTTACCTAAAGCTGTAATCAGTGGAAATCTTTTGTACGCTAAATCATGTTCTTTAGCAAATTCTTCAATTTCCTCCGTGATTTCATTGTAATACATATAACTGTAGTTTGGAAACAGGTGATGGGCAACATGAAAATTGAAGTTTCCCAACATATTTCTTACCAGCCAATTATTTTCTTTTAAATCATTGGTCACTTCAAACTGATGCCGAAGCCAGCTGAATGGAAGACCTTTTTCTTTATTTAATTTTGGAAAGGCATTATCAGGAAGCGGATGCAAAGGCAGCAAAACAAACAATGCAAAAATACTTGCTGATATCACCTGTAAAAACCACGCCCCTAAAGCCAATCCTATTGATACTTTAAAGAACATTACAGGAACCACAATCTGATAAAAGAAATAGAACAGCTTATAGCTTATCATTTTTACTTTTTCAATAATGGGTATCTTTCCCTGGGTTTTTAAAATCACTCTTTCCTTATCAAAGAAGTCTCTAAAGTCTCTTATAAACATCCAGTTGAACAAATACAACGGATATACTAAAAAGAAAAACTTATCCTGATACTTCTGTACCCCTTTCGCTTTGATCCACGGCACGATTAAAAGCAGTCCGCTCTGTTCGATATCTGTGTCCCATCCATCTACATTGGGGTATGCATGATGGCTTGCGATATGTCTTTTTTTCCAGATATAGGAATTGGCTCCTATAAAATCAAAAATATGAAGAACCAGCCCGTTCATTCTTTTACTTTTAAAGATGTTGTTATGGGCAGCTTCGTGGATTAAGTTTAAATAAATCAACACCAGAGAAATTCCCATTAAAACAAAACTCAGAATATAGATCCAATGCTTTTCGGCATTCAAAATTGCTAGAAAATATAATCCGATATAGACCAGTGGCAGAATAACCGCTTTGATCTGAATGTAGATATCTCTGTTCTTAGAAATTGTTTCCAGCCTTTGGTTCACTTTCTTTCGCAGCTCATTAAATAATCTGGCATCCTCTGAATTTTTTAAGTAAATTGGCTTTTCCATTATATTTAACTTTGTGGTTTACTTAAAGTTAACACTTATAATTCAGCCTTCATTATTGATTTTAATTAAAAAAATCTATCAAATCACACAAATTTCTTCAATTTCCTTGGGTCATATTTCTCTACAAGGTCTGCAATCGCTTTAATATGCTCAGGAGTTGTTCCGCAGCATCCTCCGATAATATTAATTAATCCCTTTTCCACATATTCTTTAATCTGTCTCGCCATATCTTCAGGGGTTTCGTCATATTTCCCGAAAGCATTTGGTAAACCGGCATTCGGATATGCTGAAACATAGAATTCTGAATTATGAGCCAGTGTTTCAAGGTAAGGAGTCAGCTGATCTGCTCCCAATGCACAGTTGAATCCTACGCTTAATAAATTCAGGTGGGAAACGGAGATCAGAAAAGCTTCTGCCGTTTGCCCGCTTAACGTTCTTCCTGAAGCATCGGTGATGGTTCCGGAAACCATGATTGGAATTTGTATTCCTCTTTCATCCTGCAGCTCATCAATGGCAAATAAAGCAGCTTTTGCATTCAGTGTATCGAAGATAGTTTCTACCAAAAGGATATCTGAACCTCCATCCAACAAGGCTTCGCACTGCTGTTTGTAAGCCACTCTCAATTCTTCAAAAGTAATAGCTCTGTATCCTGGGTCATTCACATCCGGGCTTAAACTAGCCGTTCTATTCGTTGGTCCAATAGATCCTGCTACAAATCTCGGTTTGTCCGGATTTTTTGCGGTGTATTCGTCACAGGCTTTTCTTGCAATTTTTGCAGACTCAAAGTTCAGGTCGTATACCAGATCTTCCATATGATAATCTGCCATCGCAATAGTAGTTCCTGAAAACGTATTGGTTTCTATGATATCAGCTCCCGCTTCAAGGTATTTCTTGTGAACTTCTTCAATCGCCTGAGGCTGCGTCAGGGAAAGCAGGTCATTATTTCCTTTTACAGGATGTTCCCAGTCTTTGAAACGTTCTCCACGATAATCTTCTTCTTCGAATTTGTATCGCTGAAGCATAGTTCCCATTGCACCGTCAAGAATTAAAATTCTTTCGGATAGTGCTTTATATAATTGTTCTGAATTCTTCATTTCCTATCAATTTGTAACAGTTTATAAATCCGCTAACCAATTTTTTACATAAGAGGATTTTTTTATTGATGATTTCAAAATCTTCTTTAGAAATATAGTGTTGGTCTAGAGCCAAATGGAAATGAGCCTCTAGCTTATAAAGTGATTCCCCGGCAATGTGTAGAAACGGTAAAGTATCTTCAGGAGTCTCTCTTTTACTTCTTTCCGTAATATTGAACGAAACTGAAGTTGCCATTCTTCTTATTTGACTTGTTAAAGCCAATAATTCTTCTCCAGGAAAGTTTGTGGTCAAAATATAAGTCAGAGTAACCAACTTTCGTACTTCCCTATAAATTGCTAATTCTGTGTAATCTCTATCCATTTGGCTCTATAAACTGTAAACGATTAACTAATCTAAAGCCTGTTTCAGGTCCGCAATGACATCTTCTACATTTTCCAGTCCTACTGAACAACGAACCAATCCTGCAGTAATCCCTACTTCATTTCTTTCTTCGTCTGACAGTTTGGAGTGTGTAGTGGATGCCGGGTGAGTAACGATCGTTCTTGTATCACCTAAGTTGGCAGACAATGAACACATTTGTATCTTGTCTAAAAAGGCTCTTCCCCCTTCTATCCCGCCTTTTATTTCAAATGCTACGATATTTCCTCCCAGCTTCATCTGCTTTTTCGCTACTTCATAGCTTGGATGAGATTTAAGGAAAGGATATTTTACCAATTCCACATTGGGATGGTTTTCTAAAAACTCAGCTACCTTCAATGCATTCTCACAGTGTTTTTCTACTCGGATCGCTAATGTTTCCAAACTTTTTGATAAAACCCATGCATTAAAAGGAGATAATGCAGGTCCTGTATTTCTTGCGAAAAGATAAATTTCTCTGATCAGTTCTTCTTTTCCTACTGCTATTCCTCCTAAAACTCTTCCCTGTCCGTCAATCAGTTTCGTAGCTGAATGTACAACAATATCTGCACCGTATTTGATGGGCTGCTGAAGATAAGGTGTTGCAAAACAGTTGTCTACAATGAAAATAAGGTTATGTTTTTTAGCGATCTGCCCGAAAAACTCAAGATCCAGAATTTCAATAGCCGGGTTGGTAGGTGTTTCAAGATATAAGATCTTGGTATTAGGTTTAATGTATTGTTCAACATTCTCTGCATCTCCTGCTTTGAAGTAAGAGGTTTCAATGTTCCATTTCGGGAAATATTTGGTAAACAACGTGTGTGTAGACCCGAATACTGACTGGCAGCTTACAATATGATCTCCGGCATTTAACAAAGCTGCAAATGTAGAATAGATGGCCGCCATTCCTGTTGCAAAAGCATATCCAGCTTCTGCGCCTTCCATTTTAGCGATCTTATCTGTAAACTCTGTTACGTTTGGATTAGAAAAGCGGCTGTATAGATTTTTAGGTTTTTCTTCTGCAAAGCTTGCTCTCATATCTTCTGCATCCTGAAATATAAAACTTGAGGTAAGATATAATGGCGTAGAATGCTCATCAAACTGAGATCTTTCTGTTTGGGTTCTTATTGCTGATGTTTCAAAATTTTCCATATAGTTTTAATTTTAATAATGTACAATGTATTTTCAGGCTGCTATTCTATACTTCATTAAACAAATCCTTCGGCATTGCTCTCTTCTTCATGAATACATTGTACATTTTATTTTGTACAAATTATTTTGTTTCACTTACTCTTAAAATATCTCCGAATACTCCTCTTGCAGTTACTTGTGCTCCTGCTCCTGCTCCCATAATGACAATTGGATTTTCACCATAGCTTTCTGTATAAATTTCAAAGATGGAATCTGAACCTTTCAGCTGTCCTAATGCTGAAGTGGCAGGAACAGAAATCAGTTTTACATCCAGTTCACCTTTATCTTTCTGAAGATCGCCGTGTAAATCTCCTACATATCTCAATACATGTCCCGGTTCCTGATTTTCTTTTATTTTCTGGTATTCTTCGTCAAGCTCCTCAAGTCTTGAAAGGAATTCTGATTTTGAAACTTCAAGTAAGCTTTCCGGAACCAGATTTTGAATATTGATATCTCCGAATTCGTTGATTAAATCTAATTCTCTCGCCAGGATCAATAATTTTCTTGCCACATCGTTTCCTGATAGGTCTTCTCTTGGATCCGGTTCTGTATATCCTTTTTCCAAAGCTTCATTGATGATGGTTGAGAATTTATCATTTCTCAAAGAAAAATTGTTGAAAACATAACTCAATGTTCCGGAGAATACTCCTTTGATTCTTGTGATATTTTCTCCTGAAAGGTGTAATAATTTGATGGTGTCAATTAACGGTAAACCTGCACCAACATTGGTTTCATACAAATAACGTCTGTTATTTTTACTCAACGTATATCTTAGTTTTCTGTACTCTTCTATCGGAAGGGTATTGAAAATTTTGTTGGAAGAAACCAGATCAAATCCGTTTTCTGCCAAAGCGTGATAGTTCTTTACAAAATCTTTGCTGGCTGTGTTATCAACAACGATTAAATTTTCAAGTTGATTTTCATTAGAGAAATTAATCAGTTCTTCAACATTCGATGGATGTTCTGCCGTCAAAACCTCATCACTCCAATTGGCATCAAATCCTTTTTTGTTGAAGGCAATTTTCTTTGAGTTGGCTACCGCCACTACTTTCAGGTCTATTTTTTTACGCTTTTTAATTTCTTCTGCAGATTCCAAAACCTGTTGTATCAATGTTTTTCCTACGTTTCCGTGGCCAATGATTGCCAGATGAACCGTCTTTGGTTTTTTGAAAATTTCAGATTCTATGATGTTTCTTGTTTTTTCATCCTGTGAGGAAGTCACTACGATATTTACTCTGTTTTCTCCTGCTACCTGATTCAAAAGCAATGGGAAAACATTGTTTCTTGCCAGTTCGGCAAAGACTTTATTGAAATCTTCTGCTACAAAACCAATCACAGAAACATTATTGATACTATAGATCTGAGAAACTTTTCCAGATTTTCTTTCTTCTTCAAATTCATCAATAAGACAAGCTACTGCTTTTTCTGCATCAATTTCCTGAACCAAAATAGAAATTCCGTTTTCTATGGCTTGTTGTGAAATTACTCCTACACTGATACGCGCTAAGGTAAGCGCTTTAAAAATTCGTCCGTCAATCCCAATTTCTCCCAGAAAATCTTCTCCTTCAAATTTGACAATTGATCTATTTTTTAAGAATTTTATTTCGTTAACCTTTTTCATTACTTTATAAAATATTTTTTATGATATTATTTAATTGTTGATATTCCATTAGGAAGGCATCATGCCCGTGTATAGATTGGATCTCGTGATAAGAAACATCCTTATTTTTCTCTTGTAAGTTTTCAAAACACATTCGGATTTCAGAAGCCGGGAAGAATAAGTCTGTATCTACGGAGATCATGTGCATTCGTGTCTGTATGTTCTCCAGTGCTTCTTCAGCAACGTTTATATTCATCAAGAGATGATTCATCAGTTTGTAACTTTTCAAACTAAATCTTTCGTTTAGTGCATTACCATGATAAACCAGCCAGTCTTCTGATTCCAGGGATTTTTTTTCCTGGTTATATTGGTTTTGAAATCTGTCGTTGAGCGACTGTGGAGTTCTATAACACAACATGGCATGAATTCTTGCTTTCTGTAATGGTTCTTCTTTATCATTCAATAAAAATTTCTGAACCAGACACTGTGCATGAAGCCAGTCGTGTGTTCTGTAATCACAGGCTATAGGAATAAATATTTCTGCAAGATCCGACTGCTTGGCAAGCATTTCCCAGGCAATCCCTCCTCCCAGAGAGCCTCCAATAATGGCATATAAATTTTTGATATGTAAAGCTTCAAGCCCTTTCAGAAATATCGCTGCGATATCTGAAGGAGTGAAGTCTTCATAGTCTTCAATTAAAAAATCGTCATATCCGTTTCCGGGTATATTAAAGCACAGAACGGTATATTTATCGGTATCTACAATCTGATTTTCTCCTACCAACTGTTTCCACCAGCCTTTTTCTCCGGATACATTGGAATTTCCGGTAAGAGCATGGTTGATTAAAATGATAGGGGCTGTAAACAGATCTTTCCCAAAAAGCTGATAGCTTAATGAGATATGGTATTCCTTTTGAGAATAAGTTTGATACGAAAGATTAATATAGTTTAATTCTGTTTTCAATTCTATTAAATTTTAATACAATTGAAAATGCCACAGGAAATGGCTGAAAAAGAACTTCAGTGAGTTATCTGTCCAAAATACTTTGGTAGAACGTAGCACCTTCTTTGCTTGCGCAAAGGGTTGCTAAGGTTTCATAGGGTCTAATCCCTCAACCTTTCTTGATAACATTTTCAATATTTGAATGAACGAATGATGCAAAGGTAGTTCTTTTCTTTTAATTTCAAAAAAAAAATATTTTAATATTCAAAAAAGCCCTTAAACACAAGTGTTTCAAGACTATATTAATAATTATTCAGATGAAAAAAATTGGAATTACTTCTCAAAAAAACTAACTTCGTGGGGAAAAATGATGAGATATGACCGCTGAAAAAGAAAGATTACAAGATACCAAATGGAAAAACTGGGGACCTTATGTAAGCAACCGGCAGTGGGGAAATGTACGCGAAGATTATAGCCCGAACGGGAATGCCTGGAATTTTACCAATCATAATAATGCCGAAAGCTACGCCTACCGCTGGGGTGAAGAAGGCATTGCCGGAATTTCTGATGTAAAGCAGCTTTTATGTTTTGCTTTTTCATTTTGGAACAAGAAAGACAAAATGGTAAAAGAAAGGTTCTTCGGATTGAGTAACCCTCAGGGAAATCATGGGGAAGACATCAAAGAAATTTTTTATTATCTGGATAATACGCCTACTCATAGCTATATGAAAATGGTGTATAAATATCCGATCAATGAATTTCCTTATGATGACCTTGTTGCCGAAAATGGAAAACGCAGTAAAAAGGAACCGGAATATGAAATTTTCGATACCGGAATTTTTGATAATGATGAATATTTTGATATTTTCATAGAGTACTGTAAAGCCGACCACAATGATATTCTGGCCAGAGTAACCATCTGCAACCGAAGTCAGCATGAAGCACCTATTCTGGTAGCGCCTACTGTATGGTTCAGAAACAACTGGAAATGGGGATATAATACCTATAAAGGAGAAATCAATGCTTCTGAGAACGGAAGTATCAATATTGGCCATGATAGTATTTCGATCAAAAAGTTCTATTCCCGAAATACCAATGCACAAAGCGTATTTTGTGATAATGAAACCAATAACGCTAAACTTCATGGAACACCTGCTGCCGAAAACAGCTATTTCAAAGATGGGATCAATCATTTTATTACCCATCAGGCAAATACGATAAATCCCGAAAAGAAAGGGACAAAAGCTTCTTTTCTGATTGACGAAGTTATTGGCGCCGGAGAATCAAAAGTTTTTGAATTCAGACTATGTCCTGATGAGGCGGATGAACCTTTTGAAAAGTTTGATGAAATTTTCAATACCCGACAGGCTGAAGCTGAAGAGTTTTATAAAGACGTTCAGAATGACACTGTCAACGAGGACGAAAGAAATGTTCAGAGACAGGCATTTGCCGGACTTCTCTGGAATAAGCAGTTCTATCACTACAATATTGGAAAATGGCTAAAAGGTGATCCGAACTTTGAAGCCCCGAGAAATTTCAACGAATACGTAAGAAATACAGAATGGAATCATCTCCACAATAAAGATATTATTTCCATGCCTGATAAATGGGAGTATCCATGGTATGCTACGTGGGATCTGGCATTTCACTGTGTTCCTTTTTCTATCATCGATGCAGAATTTGCCAAAGGACAGCTTTTGCTGCTCACGAAAGAATGGTATATGCATCCTAACGGTCAGCTTCCTGCCTATGAATGGAATATGAGTGACGTGAACCCGCCTGTACACGCATGGTCATGCTTCCGTGTTTTTAAAATTGATGAAAAAAATAATGGAAAACCGGATTTATTATTTTTAGAGAAAGTATTCCAGAAGCTGCTTCTTAATTTTACCTGGTGGGTAAACCGAAAAGATAAAAACGGGAAAAATATTTTTGGTGGTGGTTTTCTTGGTCTGGATAATATCGGAGCTTTTGACCGGAATATGGAATTAAAGGATGGTCAACATCTTGAACAGGCAGACGGAACAAGCTGGATGGCGATGTATGCACTGAATATGATGCGCATTGCAATGGAGCTTGCCCAATATTATCAGGTGTATGAGGATATGGCGATCAAATTTTTTGAACATTATCTTTATATTGCCGAAGCTATGGAAAATCTTGGTGAAGGCACAAAAGGTCTCTGGAATGAAGAAGACGGATTTTTCTATGATGTGTTGCAGCTTGGAAACGGAGACAGTGTTTCTTTAAAACTAAGAACTATTGTAGGTTTAATTCCGATGTTTGCCGTTGAGATTGTGGATCATCATTTACTGGAAAAGATGCCGAATTTCAGAAGCAGAATGGAATGGATCTTAAAAAACAAGCCAGAACTCACCAAACTTGTTTCCCATTGGGACGAGGAAGGACAAGGCCGAAAACATCTGATGAGCATCCTGCGTAAAAACAGACTGACAAAGGTTCTGACCAGAATGCTTGATGAAAATGAGTTCCTGAGTTCTTACGGAATCCGTGCCATGTCTAAGGTATATGAGGAAAATCCTTTTGTATTCTCAGTGCACGGAAAAGAAAATATAGTATACTACACACCTGCAGAAAGTGACAGCCGAATGTTCGGAGGAAACAGCAACTGGCGAGGACCTATCTGGTTTCCTATTAACTTCCTGATTGTAGAAAGTCTGCAACGCTTCCATTTTTATTATGGAAATAGTTTAAAAGTAGAATTTCCAACAGGAAGCGGTGATAAAAGAAATCTTGATGAAGTAGCTCAGAATATCAGCAAAAGACTTTGTTCCCTGTTTTTAAAGGATGAACATGGGCAAAGAGCCTTTAATGGTGGTAATCCAAAGTTTAATTATGACGAACATTTCAGGGATTATATTACCTTCTTTGAATATTTTCATGGAGATAACGGCCGAGGTGTAGGTGCATCTCATCAAACAGGGTGGACTGCCACCGTGGCAAAACTGATCAAACCAAGACTTACCTTCTAGATGAGCAATCAGTAATAGGTAATGAGTAATAAAAAAGCCGGATGAATCATCCGGCTTTTTCTATTTTGTATAAGAGATTAAATTTTTTCTCCGTTCACATATACTTCGTATCCGATTTCTACATTCGGTTCTAACGTTTTTGATACAGAACAGTATTTTTCAAAAGAAAGTTCTGCTGCTTTCTGGGCTTTTTTAGGATCAATTTCTCCTTCTAAAAGGAACTTAACGTTAATCGATTTAAAAGGTTTTGCATCATCTACCTGTACTCTTTCTCCTTCTACTTCTGCCTGGAAACTCTTGATTTCCTGGCGTTGCTTTTTCAGAATAGAAACTACATCAATTCCGCTGCATCCAGCCACTGCCATCAGTACACTTTCCATTGGAGAAACTCCTTTTGCTCCCGGTTGGGAAGTATTATCCAAAAGAATAGAATTTCCCTGAGCGTTGGTACATTCAAATAAAAAATCGTCGTTTATTCTGTTAAGTGTAATTTTCATTATTTATTGCTTATTGCTTCTACAAAGTTATAAAATTCCTCTTGCTTTTATCTCCAAATATTTATTGATAACATCAATATTCAAATTTTCCGGAAGCGTATATACTGTATAAATTCCATATTTGCGAAGTTCCTGGATGATCAGTTTCTTTTCAAATTCGAATTTTTCAGCAATGACCTCATCATAAATCTCCTGCATGTTTTCAGGATTTTTGTTGATGAGCGTCTGCAGTTCCGAATTTTTGAAGAATACCACTACCAGCAAATGGTTTTTGGCAATTCCACGAAGATATTTCAGCTGCCGGTTCAATCCATCCAGTGTTTCAAAGTTGGTAAAAAGCAGAATTAAGCTTCTTTGATTGAGGGAATATTTTACATCCTGATACAAACGGTTGAAATCACTTTCAAAGAAATCTGTTTTAATATTATAAAGTGCCTCAGAAATTTTCTTCAGCTGTCCTGATTTGTTATCAGCAGCAATTTTATTTTCAGCTTTTTTAGAAAATGTCATCATTCCGGCTCTGTCTCCTTTTCTTAAAATAATATGAGACAATGCCATCGTTGCATTAATGGAATAATCCAGCAAGCTTAATCCGTTAAAAGGCATTTTCATAGTTCTTCCTTTATCAATCAGCATAAAAATACGCTGTGATTTTTCATCCTGAAACTGGTTTACCATCAAACGGTTGGTCTTGGAAGTCGCTTTCCAGTTGATTGTTCTGATATCATCTCCAGGTACATATTCTTTGATCTGCTCAAATTCCATGGTGTGTCCAAGCTTTCTTACTCTCTTGATTCCACCTAATAAAAATTCACTCTGAATGGCCATCAGCTCATATTTTCTGAGGTGAATAAAAGACGGATAAGCAGGCAACATAGCATCTTTCTGGAAAATAAATCTTTTTGAGATTAATCCTATTGGTGATGATGCATAGACATTCAAACCTCCAAAATGATATTCTCCTCTTTCTTTAGGCTCTAATGTGTATTGAAAAAAGGTGTTCGCTCCTGAAGCAATCTTCTTTTCGATCAAAAAATCTCTTTTCTGAAACTGGAACGGAATTTCATCAATAATCTTAGTGTCTATGGTAAAGCTGTAATTATTTTTAATATCAATTTTTACAAAATTCTCATCTCCATTGGAGAGTTTTTCCGGCAGAATCCTTTGAACCTGTAATGCATTCTTCTGATTAAAAAGCAACAGAAAATCTACCATTGCTGCAAGAAAACAAATCAGGAGTACGATATGGGCTGCCCACATCAGCACCGGAAAGAAAAATGCCAGGACATACAGAATCCCCACTCCGATGAGTGTAAAAAAGAAACGTGTATTGATGTATAAGTTTTTCATTGGTTAGGTGGCAGGTTGCAGATGTTGGGTTTTAGGTGGTCGTTTATTAGCTTTTTTACAATCATTATTATTGTAGAGAATTAATAAGTCCGTTCAACATTTTGGATATTTCTATAATTTCCTGATTTAGTTTTAAATAATCACCCTCACTAAAAAACCGAGATTTTTTGAAATGATTAATTGTGTTTCTACTTCTGCACAACTGCCTCTTGCTATTTTTAAAAATTGTAGATAATCAGGCTTGCTTCGTCTCGAGTTTCCCTCAGCAATGTTAGAAGGGATAGAAACAGCAGCTCTTCTGATTTGTGATATTAATCCGTAGATTTCGGCTTTAGGAAAAGTTTCGGTAATCCTATACATTTCAGTAACAAAATCAATAGACTTCTGCCAAACTAAAAGCTCTTTAAAATTTGCCATATATAATATTTTGCATTAGATTAACTTAGAACTGTCCATTAACTGCTACCTTCTACCTATCATCTACTACCTATTAGCCTATCTCGGTATTTCTATTCCTTCTAAAATCTGACGGATAATTTCATCTGCGGTAAGACCTTCCATTTCTCGTTCCGGAGATACGATTACTCTGTGCCTTAAAACAGCATAACTTGCTTCTTTAATATCTTCAGGAGTTACAAAATCTCTTCCTCTTAATGCTGCAAATGCTTTTGACGCTGTAAGAAGCGCCAGTGAAGCTCTTGGAGAAGCTCCCAGATATAAGAATTGATTTTCTCTGGTATTGATGATAATTTTAGCAATATATTCCATCAGTTGGGCTTCCACAATGATTTCTTTTACCAGCTGCTGGTAGTTTTTCAACTGTCCGGCTGTGATAACCCTGTTTACACCTTCTGTTTTATCTTCTTTTTTACTCTCGTGCTGATTTTTAATGATCGCAATTTCCTGTTCAAGATTAGGATATCCTACATTAATTTTGAATAGAAAACGGTCCAGCTGAGCTTCCGGAAGTCGGTATGTGCCTTCATGTTCAATTGGGTTTTGTGTAGCAATAACCAAGAAAGGTTCTTCCAAAACATAACGTGTCCCGTCCATTGTGATCTGTCTTTCTTCCATTACTTCAAATAATGCAGACTGTGTTTTTGCCGGCGATCTGTTGATCTCATCAATCAGGATGAAATTGGAGAAAATAGGTCCTTTTTTAAATTCAAATTCTGAATTTTTCACATTGAAGATGGATGTTCCCAGAATATCTGAAGGCATCAGATCCGGTGTAAACTGGATTCTGCTGAAACCTACGTCAATCGTTTTGGCTAATAATTTTGCTGTAATTGTTTTTGCTACTCCCGGTACCCCTTCAATAAGAACATGCCCGTTTGAAAGTAGTGCGGCCAAAAGGTGTTCAATCATCTTCTCCTGCCCTACAATTACTTTTCCGATCTCAGATTTTACTTTCTCTAAGCTTGCACGAAGTTCAATCATATCGATTCTCGACTGAAACTGTTCTTCCTGTTTATTAAGATTGATAGAGCTTTCGTTTTCTATATTGGGGTTGTCAAAATTTTCCATAGTAAAATTTAATTTACGATCTCACAATGTAATCATTATATTCTTTCATTGAGACTACATCATTATCATGGATCGAGTTTCACATTGTTATATTATTTAAGTATTTCATCAAGGAGCTTATTGATCCTTGTAAGGTCTTCCTTCATTACACTGGCGTAAGGGTCCTGAGCTTTTTTAATAAGCAATATTGCTTCACCGATCATTTCCACTGGTTTTCCAGTTTTCAGTTGTAATTTTTTTGCAAATTCTTCGTCTAAATTCTGAGTGTCTATCAACAAATCCATTCTCACTTTGTTCAGAAAATACTGGGCTTTTTTTGCCATCATATCATGAAAATCACCTTCCTGAAGATACAGATTTCCAATGCTTTTCACAAAATCCAGGGAAGTATTTCGTAAGGGCTCTTCTACAGGTACTATTCTCTGTTTTCTTTTTGCATTAAAGAAAATGAAAAGGATAAATCCACCCAAAAATACCCACCAGGCATATTTTAAAGCCGGATTCGACAATACGAATCTCATAAAGAAACGGGATGCAGAACTTTTGTTGGATACAAACCAAAGCGTTTCCCTATCCTGCAAATATGAAAACACATCCTGAGCGTACTTTACATTTCCCGGTTTTAGAAGATAATAATTGGTTAGAAAAAGAGGTTCGGTGTGAGCATAAATATGCCCTTTCCCAAATTTCACTTTAATAAAGTTCGTCTGATCTGTATTCTTTCTCTCTACTGTTTTTCCAAGTACTTCTACTTTAGGTTTGATAAATGAAAATCCTCTGCCAGATGGAAATTTATCCAGTTTTATAAAATCATTCTGAAATTTTTTATCCGTAAGTTTCAGGACATTTTCTTCTTCAAAAGAGATTTCAGAATCATAATATCCAATACTGTCTGAGACTTCTTTAGGCATACGGGTTACCATCAGCATTGCATCTGAACCTTCAGATACCTGAGTCAGAATTTTATTCCAGGATTCTCTGTCAATATCATTTTCAATAACTACAATATTGTGTGCGGTCTTTTTATGCTGACCGTAATATTCGTAAGGTGCCTGTTCAATTTTCTTCAGCTTATTTTTAAAAAGATCTTTAGCTTCATTATTAAAAACAAACAACCCGAACGGAGACTTCTCATTGAGATCAAAATTCCTCCGCCAGTCTGTCGTTTCTTTTTTGTTAACTTCAAGCAACGCCAAAATAATCATCACGATGATGAAAATTACAGCATATGTTTTGAAAGTTTTATTCATGGTTACTATGGTTATGGTTTAAATGCCTGATACTGGTTTTTAAATTTCTGGTAGCTTTCTTCTTCAATATTGAATTCTCCGTACCAGACATAATCAAAGATATAGGACAAATTAGAGAAGTCATTTTTAAGATGAGGAGCTTTGAGCTCTGCAGCATAGTCTTTATTTGTTTTTTCCGGATTCCAGTTGATCAGTTTTTTGTCACTCAGTTTTTTCAGAACAAACAGGAATTGGTAACGAACTGCTGAACGGTAATCTCCAGCATGTTCAAATTTCGCAATACTTTCCGGAAAATTGATTTCATGGATATTCTCATGAAGTTCCTGTACATTGAGATCCAGCTTTTTATTCTTTTTACCAAAAATAAAATTACCATCTTTTCCCATGATGTATTTAATGATGAAATAAAGTAGAAATCCTACAAGAAGAATCGCAAACAGACGAATAAGGACAGTGGCAAATTCTCCCGACTTACTGAGCGTAGTTTCACCAAAAATGCTCTGTATTATCTGATCCAGTTTTCGCATCAGCTTCTGAAAGAAAGATTCTCTCGGTTTTGATACAGAATAATCAAATTCATTTCCTTTATATCTGGACGGAATGTTTTCTTTGAATGTTTTAGGATAAACCTCATTTTCCGAGACCGGATTTTTCATCAGTACAGAATCTGCACGCAGCATATTTCTGTAATGCCCGGTGTTATACAATGAATCTACCAGATCATCGGAATCAGTATTGTCATCCTGAGCATGAACCAGCCCAAGAGAGAAAAAAAGCAGTATGAAAAAAATAATTTTATTCATTGATTCCAATCGTATCTATTTCTGCCAGTTCTACTTTCTGATGAAGATCTGTTCTGCTGTCGTAATACATCAGTCCTGCATTCACATACATCAGGTTTGAAAGAAAAAATGAAAGCAGCATCGAAATTCCATACAATACAAAAAACAGGATTCCCGCAGTTCCGGTAAAAGGATTTTGCTCAAAATTTCCGTCTGGTGTAGAAGTAAGAAGTGATCCGTAAAAAAACATCATCGGGATAAATGTGAATATGGATGTTATCATATAAATAATAATAAACATCACAAATGCAGATCCCCAATATTTCCAGTATGGTGATTTTTCACTTCCATTCGGGTAAGAAAACTGAGAACGTAAAGCATAGCTCAAGCTTCCCCAGAAACCTCTGTCTGAATTAAAATAATCATACATCAGAAAGGTAGTAAAATTAAATATCGTCGGGTAAAGAAGCAGAATCAAAAACAATCCGATAATAATAAAAATCAGGATATAAGAAAATCCTACCACAAATAAAATTGCCGGGGTAACAATGAAGATCATCCCAAGACACAGCTTACCGATTCTTCCGGCATTGTTTTTAAAGTCATTTAGAATTTCATCCGCCTTTATCTTTTCTGCTCCCTGCGCTATTCTTTTTAAATAAAAAACAGGATACAGGTAATTGACAATCATCAGAATCATGAAAAGCAGGAATGTCAATAATCCCACAGTAATCAGCATTCCGGAATTTTCTGAAAAATATTGTTCAAAATAATACGTTTCGCCTCCAAGATTAGATCCGAATATCTGTGAAAAGAGTTCTTTATACCCGAAAATCACCACAGTAACCATTAAGATCAAAAGCAAACCGTTGATCAGAATATAGTTTTTGAAATAATTCTTTCCGTATAATTTGAAAAAATTGAAACTGTCACTGATGAAAGTTCCAAAATCTCTTTTTTTATAAAATTGTATCATGGATGTGTTTATTAGTTTTTTTGTAGACAACTGACGGATATACAAAATAGTAGAATCCTATGATGGCCAATGAGCCCAAAATGATGATCAGGTTCAGAAACAAAGGCATTTTCAAAGCATGTCTTGTAACGTAACCTTCTATAATCCCTGCACAAATAGTGAAAGGAACCGTACTTAAAAATATTTTAAATGAATCTTTAAATCCTTTTTTAAAAGAATTGAACCTTGAAAAAGTTCTCGGGAATAAAATAGAAGCTCCCAGAATCAATCCGCACATGGCTTCCACCACCATGGCAAAAATTTCAAAAACTCCGTGAAGCCAAATTCCTCTTGCACTGTCTTTCAATGCTCCGTAATCATAGAAAAAATACTGAAAAGCTCCCAGCATTACACTATTGGAAAGTAGCGCAAACAAAGTTCCCACCCCTCCGGCAATTCCGTAAATATATAATTTTGCTCCAACCTGAATATTATTAAAAATAATTCCGATCGTGCTCCCCCACGTGCTTCCACTCTGATAAACTCCTACAGCATTATTATTTTTGATATTTTCAACGGTTTCATTCACATACCCTTCACCCAGAATAATGTTCACAAAGTCTTTATCATAGATTGCAGAAAGCACTCCTATTGAAGTAAATAAAATGAAAAAGAGAAATGCATACATCAGATATCTCCTGTAATGATACATCAGCAATGGAACTTCTGTTTTGAAAAAATAAACCAGCCTGTTCTCCTCTACCCTTTTTGTTTTATAGATCTTCTGAAAAATCTGGGCAGATAAATGATTCAGATAAACGGTAGTGTTACTTTTGGGATAATAAGTCTGGGCAAAAGAAAGATCGTTGATCAGGTTTATATACAATGAAGACAGGTCATCAGGATTTTTTTTAATTTTCCCTTGAATAACCTGTTCGATTCCCAACCATTTTTCTTTATTTTGTTTAATGAAATAAACTTCTCTCATAATTATTAAGGCTAAAATAATAAAAAATATGTCTCAAATTGCGATAAATACCTCACAAAATGTAAATATTAACTTTAATATTGCAGGCGTAGGAGAAAGGATGCTTGCCTTCATTATTGATCTTCTGATCAGGATTGCTTATGTGGTGATTGTCCTGTATTTATTCTTCAATATTTTTGATTTGGGATACATCTTAAATGGTCTTGACGACTGGTCCATAAGAGCAGTATATCTTATTCTTACCTTTCCCATCTATATTTATCCTCTTGTTTTAGAAAGCCTGATGGAAGGACAGACTCCCGGTAAAAAACTGATGAAAATAAAAGTGGTAAAAATTGATGGTTACCAAGCCAGTTTCGCAGATTATATGATCCGATGGGTTTTCAGAATTGTAGATGTTTCTTTTGCCGGTGTGATAGGACTTATTTCTATGATTGTTTCTAAAAATAACCAACGTCTTGGCGATATTGCTTCCGGAACGGCTGTAATTTCTCTGAAAAACAACATTAATATCTCTCATACAATTCTGGAAAATATTCATGAAAACTATGTTCCTTCTTTCCCTCAGGTGATTGCTTTGAGTGATAATGATATGAGGATCATCAAAGATAATTATACCAAAGCTCTAAAAGTAGATGACCGCCAGATCATCAATAAACTAGCTAATAAAATCAAAAGCATTCTGAAACTGGAAATAGATGCTACTAAAATGACGGAAAGACAGTTCATCAATGTAATTATTAAAGATTACAACTACTACACGGGAAAAGACAATTAGGAGAGTCATCGTCAATTTTGTTTCGCAAGTGAATGGTCAATTTAAAAACGTTGAAAATTAACAACTAAGCACATCCATTATTGCTTATTGCTTATTGCTTATTGCTTATTGCTTATTGCTTATTGCTTATTGCTTATTGCTTATGCAAAGCTCGGTGCAATTTTTGTATATTTATCATTAAAGTCCTGAATCATGAAATTTGAAAACAATAAATCCGGAAACGGCGGTGTTCTTACTTTAAATAATGAAACAGAAGAAGTAGGAAGACTTACGTATACTATTTTCCCGGAAGATCATAAATTCATTATCTCTTTTGTATTGGTACACCCGGAATTTGAAGGTAGAGGAATGGGAAAATTTTTAGTAGAAGAAGCCATCAAATTCGCCAGAGAAAACAATTGGAAAGTATACCCGCATTGTTCCTATGCCAGATCTGTGATGATGAGAATGAGTGATGTGGACGATATTTTTTTAAAGAATTAAAACTTCTTTTACCAGGATATCTTCAATATCATCCGGATAATCTACTTTAAGATGATGGTCTGAAGCTACCCATTCCATAATTTCCTGAAGATTTAAAACCTTGGAATTGGGGATTCCCATTTTGTCAAGAGCACATGCATTGCATTCCTGCTCATATTGGTTGTGGATAGGAATGACAAATAGTTTTTTGTCCATAAACAATGCTTCTGCCGGGCTCTCAAAACCGGCGTTGCATAAAATACCTTCACAGCCTTCAAAATATTTCAGGTACTGGCTTTCATCAATAGGAAACACTTCTACGTTTTTTACTTTCACCTGTACTTTACTGTATTTTGAGAATACTTTCCATTCCACAGGAATTTTTCTTAGAACCTTGATAATATTCTCATCCGCAAAACTGGGAAGATAGACAAGATAATATCCCTGTTTGTAAGGATTAAGATTTCTTATCTTTCTTCTGATTACAGGTTTCTTGATCTGTGGATGATAATTTTCAAAATGAAACCCTATTTTTCTCTCGCTGGGAACATAGTATTTTAAAATCATTTCTCCGAGAAAGTCTTTTTTCTTGGGTTTTGGAGTTTCCGCAAAACTCATAGAAGCCTGGTGGCTGAGTTCTATCATCGGAAGTTTTTTCAGTTTGGAGGCCCAACCTGTCAAAGGCTCATAATCATTGATGATTAAATCATATTGGGAAAGTTCCAGTTCTCTGATTGTTTTGGCTGCTTCAATGAATTTATTTTCTGTAAACGTTTTTCGGTAGGATAAACCGCCTGTTTTGTTATAAAGAAGAGAAATGCCTCTATACTTGAAATCAATATCAAAATCAGCCTTTAATTGCGATTGATGCCCACTGATCAATGTATCAACAGATGCATATTTTTTAAGAAGAGGAATAATTTCCTGTGCTCTGGCAACATGCCCGTTTCCAGTACCCTGAAATGCATACAAAATCTTCATCTAGGAAAAGTTGGTTACAATTTTTAAAAGAGCAGAATTATCCATTTCCGGGATTTCTTCCACTTCATCATCTTTCAGTAAGTGTTTATGTTCATCATAATAAAAAATCTTCCATTCCTTATCATGATATTCTAAAGCAGACAGGTTTTCAATCCAGTCACCGGAATTCAAATAAGTACAGGATCCTTTTTTATTGACCACCTCACGAATCTGTGGCTGATGGATATGCCCACACACCACATAATCATATTGATTGTCAATGGCCAGTTCAGACGCTGTAAGTTCAAAATCTCCGATATACTTGACTGCTTTTTTCACATTGTTTTTAATCTTTTTTGAAAACGAGTATTTTTCTTTACCCATTTTTTCCAAGAACCAATTTACAACATTATTGATAATAATAAGGAGATCATACCCTTTTCCGCCTAGTTTGGCGATCCATTTGGAATGCTGGACGGATGCATCGAAAACATCACCGTGAAATATCCATGCTTTTTTCTGATCGATAGTCAGACAGACTTTATTACAGACTTTAAGTTTTCCCAGCTCAAAATCTGTGAACTTACGGAACATTTCATCATGATTGCCCGTAATATAATAGACATCTGTGTTCTTTGTGGCTAATGAAAGAATCTTTCTGATTACTTTCAAATGAGGTTTAGGGAAGTAAGACTTTTTAAACTGCCAGATATCAATAATATCGCCATTTAAAACTAAAGTTTTAGGCTGGATAGAATTGAGATATCTCAACAATTCTTTAGCCTTACATCCATAAGTTCCCAAATGAACATCCGATATAACAACTAATTCAACGTTTCTTTTCATAGTTTTGTACAAAGAAACTAATTGAAAATTAACTGTATATGAATGCTATATTATTTTTTATAAAGAGTCCATCAGCTCTTCTGTGATTTCCATGTTGTGATAAACGTTTTGAACGTCATCATCCTCTTCAAAACGCTCAAGCATTTTCATATTAGCTTTAAACTGTTCTGCGTTTACTTCTTTTGTATTGTTTGGAATTCTTTGAAGTTCTGCACTTTTAGCTTCAATTCCAAGATCATCCAATTTGTGAGATAAAGAACCGAAATCTTCAAAAGCAGTTGTAATCATTACTTCTTCTTCATCTTTTTCTACATCTTCTGCACCTCCATCAATCATTTCCATTTCGAAATCATCCCAATCCATTTTGATCTGAGCCAAATCAATGGTGAAAATTCCTTTTCTATCGAAGATAAATGCTAACTCACCATTTTTACCAAGATTACCGTCAAACTTGTTAAAAACAGCTCTTACGTTCGCTACAGTTCTTGTCGTATTGTTTGTAGTACATTCTACAAAGAATGCAACGCCACCTTGTCCGTAACCTTCATAAGTGATTTCTTCATAGTTTTCTGCATCTGCACCACTCGCTTTCTTAATAGCTCTTTCAACATTATCTTTAGGCATGTTTGCCCCTTTCGCGTTTTGGATACATCTTCTCAACGCAGGATTAGCTTCTGGATCTGTTCCTCCAGCTTTTACAGCTAGTGCAATATCCTTTCCTATTTTGGAGAATGTTTTGGCCATTTTATCCCATCTGGCCATTTTAGAAGCTTTTCTATATTCAAATGCTCTTCCCATTTTAATTTTTAAATTTCCAGCAAAATTACTCAAAAGTCAACAAAAAAAAAATACCTCCAATAAAATTGGAGGTATTCATTATTTAGAAAAATTAATTATTTTTTCTTTTTAGCAGCAGCTTTTTTCTTAGCTGGAGCTTTTTTAGTAGCTTTCTTAGTAGCCTTTTTAACTGGCTTAGCTACAGTTAAGTCATTTTTCTTGTAAGTTTCCCACTCAGAACCTGAGATAGCTCTTACAATAACTTTTCTGTCTTGTTGTCTATCTGCATCCGATGCAGTTGCAGGAACAGTAGCTTCCTGAGAACCGATACCGATAGATTTCAATGTTGAAGGGTTTACACCTCTAGCTTCTAAAGCACCTACTACAGAAGCAGCTCTTTCTTTAGAAAGTTTCAAGTTGTAAGCAGCAGCACCTTTAGCATCTGTCATACCTACTACTACAAAGTTCTCAGCTGGAGCATCTTTGATGATTTTAGCAGCGTTGTCTAATTTTTCGTTAGACTGAGGTCTGATTGTAGCTTTGTTGAAGTCGAATAAGATATCTTTCAATTCTTTAGTTACTGCAACATAAGTAGGATCTTTTGGCTTAGGACATCCGTTGTATTCAGGAAGACCTGGAACAGTAGGACAAGCATCATCTTTATCTAAGATACCGTCACCGTCTGTATCTGGCCAAGGACAACCGTTGTTTTCAGCAGGACCTGCTACTGTAGGACAAGCGTCATCTTTGTCGATTACACCGTCACCGTCAGTATCTGGCCAAGGGCATCCGTTGTTTTCAACTGGACCAGCCACTTCTGGACATTGATCGTCTTTATCTGGAACTCCGTCACCGTCAGTATCAGGACATCCTTGGAATTCTGGTAAACCTGGTGTATCTGGACAAAGGTCATCTTTATCTAGGATACCATCCTTATCTCTATCTCTGTTTCCAAATCTGAATAAGATAGAAGCAGAAGCTTGCCAAAAGTTAGCAACTGTAGATTTATCACCTGGAGTTGATACATAATCTCCTTGAACACCAAGACCGAAGTTCTTAGTTACCCAGAAGTTAGCACCAGCACCTGTAGCTACTGTAAAGTGGTTAGCTTTACCGTTTTCGTTACCATCCTTACCATTAGTTACGTTTTCGATTGGATTACCGTTAGCGTCAACAGATGTTCTTGGGAAAGTAAGAGCTGTATAGTCGTGTCTTAAATAGTTAGCACCAACTCTTAAATATGGATCAAACCAAGATTCTTCGTTCCATAAAAGACCTGCAGCGTGAGCCTGGAAACCTAGACCTGTCATTAAGAAAAATTCTTTCCCCATGTTGAATCTTTTGTTTTCAACATTTCCAACAGAAGTCTGCCAGTCAATTACCAAACCTTTACCAACGTTTCTAGCAACTGTTAGCTTAGATAATGGAGGCGTAATAGAGAAATTGTTCACATTGAACATACTCTTTGTCAAATTGTTAGCAGAGAACGTATTACCGAAGCTTGAACGTGCTGCTACATGATTTTCTGCATGAGCACCAACTCCGATTAACCACGGATTGTTGGTAGTCTGTGCGAAAACAGTAGAGGCAACAGTAAGCGCCAATGCTGAAATTCCTAATTTTAGATTTTTCATAGAATTAAATGATTAAATAATTGATAATGCAAAATAAATATAATTTTTCTTTATATACAAAGTTTTTCAAATGATTTTTAACTTTTCTTTAATATTCTGTCCAGGTTCCGTTTATTTTCTCTATCTTTTATCGCCTCTCTTTTATCGAAAAGCTTTTTCCCTCTACCCAGCGCTATCAGCACTTTTGCTTTACCTCGGTCAGTGATATATAATTTTAAAGGTATTATGGTGTTCCCAGCATCCTTTAACTTTTTTTCAAGTTTTTGCAATTCTTTTTTGTGCAAGAGCAATTTCCGTTCCCTTTTTGTTTTATGATTGTAAAAAGTTCCTAATTTATACTCATCAATCATCATGTTAATGATGTATAATTCCCCATCAATAAACTGACAGAAGGATTCTGTGATGGATGCTTTGGAAGAACGTAAAGATTTTATTTCTGTACCCGTCAAAACCATTCCGGCTTCGTATTCTTCCAGAATTTCATATTCAAAACGGGCTCTTCTGTTTAATATGCTAACTGTTTTTTCAATCTTCATCATTTTAAAATTTCGTTAATGAAATATATAAAAAATACCATACATTTAAAAACTTGACTATTATATTATTACAGAATACCCAAATTCTTTTCGTATTTTTGCGCCAAATTTACAAAACTATATGTTAACAGTATCTAACTTATCTTTACAATTCGGGAAAAGAATTCTTTTTGACGAGGTAAATATTATGTTTACCAAAGGAAACTGCTACGGGATCATCGGAGCAAACGGTGCGGGAAAGTCTACATTCCTGAAAATATTAACAGGAAAGCAGGATCCTACAACAGGGCATGTATCTCTGGAACCAGGGAAAAGAATGTCAGTTTTGGAGCAGGATCACTTTGCTTTTGATCAGTATACTGTTCTTGAAGCGGTTTTGAGAGGTAACAAGAAATTATTTGAGATAAAAGAGGAAATGGATGCGTTATACGCAAAAGAAGATTTCTCTGATGAAGACGGAATTAAGGCCGGCGAACTAGGTGTAATTTATGATGAAATGGGAGGTTGGACTGCTGAATCTGATGCACAAACCATGCTTTCAAACGTTGGAATAAAAGATGATATGCACTGGCAAATGATGAGTGAACTTGAGAATAAGGACAAAGTAAAGGTTCTTTTGGCTCAGGCACTTTTCGGAAACCCTGATGTATTGATTCTGGATGAGCCTACCAACGACCTTGATATTGATACCATCTCATGGTTGGAGGATTTCCTTGCAGACTATGAAAACACCGTAATTGTTGTATCTCACGACCGTCACTTCCTGGATACGGTTTGTACGCATATTGGTGACTTGGATTATGCTAAACTAAACCTTTATACTGGTAACTACTCTTTCTGGTATCAGGCTTCTCAATTGGCAACAAGACAAAGAGCTCAGGCAAACAAGAAAGCTGAAGAGAAGAAAAAAGAACTTCAGGACTTTATCGCAAGATTCAGCTCTAACGTTGCTAAGGCAAAACAGGCTACTGCAAGAAAGAAAATGATCGACAAATTAAATATTGACGATATCAAGCCTTCTTCAAGAAGATACCCTGCTATTATTTTCGAAATGGAAAGAGAAGTAGGAGATCAGATTTTAGATGTAAAAGGTCTTGAAAAAACGAAAGACGGAGAATTATTATTCTCAAATATCGACCTTAACCTTAAAAAAGGTGATAAAGTAGCTATCCTTTCTAAAAACTCTTTGGCAATTACAGAGTTTTTTGAAATTCTAGCAGGGAATGTTGAAGCAGACAAAGGAAATGTAGCTTGGGGAGTTACTACAAACCAATCTCACATGCCTTTAGACAATACAAGTTTCTTCCAGGAAGATCTTAGTTTAGTTGATTGGTTAAGACAATTCACTAAAAACGACGAAGAGCGTCACGAAGAATTCATGAGAGGATTCTTAGGAAGAATGCTATTCTCAGGAGATGAAGCTTTAAAATCTTGTAAAGTACTTTCCGGAGGTGAAAAAATGAGATGTATGTTCAGTAGAATGATGCTTCAGAAAGCTAACGTTCTTTTATTAGATGAACCTACCAACCACTTAGACCTTGAAAGTATCACAACTTTGAACAACTCTTTATCTAACTTCAAAGGAAATCTTTTACTGGCATCTCATGACCACGAAATGCTTTCAACAGTCTGTAACAGAATCATTGAACTGACTCCTACCGGAATCATTGACAGAGAAATGACTTATGACGAATACCTTGCTGATAAAAAGGTAAAAGAATTAAGAGAAAAAATGTATTCATAATCTGAACAACATTAAAATCTATATAAAAATACCTCAAAGCGTTGCTTTGAGGTATTTTCGTTTAAACAATAAATAAAATAATTATTTCGTTAATTTCGCTGTAGGCAAAGAAACAGTTCCCGGATCTTTCCATAAACCATCTTTCTCTGCTCTCTTTTTGATAGATTCTGCTCTTTTATTACTATCCGGATGAGAATTGAACATTTTCTCAAAATTAGTCTGGGTACTTCCCTCTGAAAGTAAAGCTAATTTTTTGAAGGCTGTATAAGCTCCTACCACATCATATTTATTGGCTTTCATGAAGTCATAGGAATAAGTATCTGCTTCCGACTCCTGTTTTTTACTGTGCGAAGCATCCAAAAATGCATTCGCCATTTTCCCAACCTGGCTCTCATTAAGGGTAGCTACGGCAGAAGAAGCTGATGATGCCGCATCTAATGCAGCAGCTTTCAGATAAGCCGATTTCATAGCATCTTTGGTATCCTGATTTTTCACGTGCCCAATTTCATGTCCAATAACTGCAAGCAATTCATTATCTGTCATAACATCCATCAGAGAAGAGAATACACGTACACTTCCGTCCGCACAGGCAAACGCATTAATGTCTTTTACTTTGTAAACTTTATAATTCAAATTCAACCCGTCCTGAGATTTGTGTTTTCCAAACAATTTGTTCAGTCTCACGGTATACGGATCTTTAGGGCCTGCTACAGCATTATTTTTGTCCATCCAATCAACTGATTCTTTGGATAATTTAACAGCATCTTCGTTGGTAAATGTTAGGGCTTTTGCACCATTTGAAACCATTCCGGCTGCTTTTCCGAGATTAATTTTCTGTGCATTGATCGAATACATAGCCCCCAATAACATAAGGCTTAAAGTAATTTTTTTCATAATTATTTAAAATTTGGAGCACGAAGATAACTTTTTTAACAATTATAAAGTCAAAAATTCTCCAAAATCTTTTCTGAATAGTATTTTTATTCTAGACAAAATGATCATAAAAAAACTTAAAAAGTAGAATTTGAATGAATACATTACTCCTGTAAAGATAGCCACTGAAGGAAATAGAAAGAGAGATATTACGATCATTTTTAACAATAAGAATAAGTTTTATAATGACTGCCCCTACTCTTTTCCAAAATCTAATTTGCTGATTTTTAAAGCCACTTTTAGAACTTTTTTCCTTATTTTTGTGAAATGAGTCAAAAATGGATTTACAAGCCTGAACCCGATGAGGAAGTTGTGGACAGACTAAGTTCGTCACTTGGTTTTGGTACTTTTGAATCTAAACTTCTCGTTCTGAGAGGAATTGACAATTACCAAAAGGCCAGAGAATTTTTTAAACCCAACCTTAACGATATCCACAATCCATTTTTAATGGCAGATATGCAAAAAGCTGTAGAGCGTATTGCAACCGCAATTGAAAATGGTGAAAAAATATTGGTATATGGTGATTATGATGTGGATGGAACCACAGCGGTTGCTTTAATGTATCTTTATCTCAGTAAGATTGTTGAGAAAAAATATTTAGAATACTATATTCCAGACAGAAATTCTGAAGGATATGGTATTTCTACAGAAGGAATTGATTTTGCCAAAGAAAATGGTTTTTCATTAATCATTGCTCTGGACTGCGGAATTAAGGCACTCGACATGATCAGCTATGCCAGTAATCTGGACATCGATTTTATTATCTGTGATCATCACCTTCCGGGTGAAGAAATCCCCAATGCTGCTGCAGTACTTGATCCTAAAAGAAATGACTGCCGATATCCGTTCAAAGAACTTTCAGGATGTGGTGTTGGTTTTAAACTTTGCCAGGGACTTAATACAATTTATAAATTACCAGAAGCAGAATTATTTGAACTGACGGATCTTCTGGCTATCTCCATTGCGGCAGATATTGTTTCTATGACTGGAGAAAACAGGGTTTTGGCTAAAATGGGATTGAAAACACTCAGAAAAACCAGAAATCTTGGGTTAAGACTCTTGATCCCTGAGGATAAGCTTTCTCATTTTGAAATTTCCAATATTGTTTTTGAAATAGCTCCTAAAATTAATGCAGCCGGAAGAATATCTCATGGTAAAGCAGCTGTAGAACTTATGGTTTCTGACAATCTGAAACACGCCAATCAGATTGTAAATGACATCATGGATCTCAACGATGAAAGACGTGAGCTCGATATGAATTCCACACTTTCTGCATTAAATCAAATTATAGAATCTCAGCAGGAAACCAAGCACACTACCATTGTTTACCATCCTGAATGGAACAAAGGAGTTATTGGTATTGTTGCTTCAAGACTTATTGAAACCTACTATAAGCCAACACTTGTATTTACCGATGGCAATAATGGAGAAATGGTAGCTTCAGCAAGATCTGTTTCTGATTTTGACGTACATGAAGCTCTTGATCTGTGTTCTGAATATTTTCTTAAATTCGGGGGACATCACGCTGCAGCCGGACTTTCGATGGAGAAAGATAAGTTTGCTGCTTTCAAGGAAAAATTTGAAAGAATTGTTTCTGAGAAAATTAAAGAACATCAGAAGGAACCTTCCATTACCATTGATACAGAAATTGAGGTGGATGAAATCAACAGAGAGTTTATCAATTTCCACAGAAAGTTGGCTCCATTTGGGCCTCATAATATGAAACCTATTTTTACCCTGACAGATCAAAAGCTTTCAGGCTATGTAAAAACTATGGGGAAAGACAATAATCACCTTAAGTTTTATATCAAACAGGAATCTACAGGGCGAAATATTGAATGTGTCGGATTCAAACTGGGACAGTTTGTTGAAGATTTTAAAAATAAGAATTTTGATCTTGCTTTCACACTGGAGGAAAATCACTGGAAAGGCAATGTAACCCATTATCTGAATATTAAGGATGTAAAATTTAGGGAGTAAAAAGGTTGTAGTATTTAGGTTGCAGGTAATAAAAGCCTGCACAAATATAAATTCTGATTAAAATATTGATATTTCAAACTACTATAACCTGCTACCCGGTACCTACTACCTATTATCTAACAAAAAATGAAAAAAATCGGTTTATTTTTCGGATCATTCAATCCTATTCATATCGGACATCTTATTCTGGCTAATTATATCCTGGAAAATTCTGATATGGAAGAACTTTGGTTTGTTGTAAGCCCACAGAACCCTTTTAAAGATAAAAAGTCTTTACTGAAAGATCATAACAGGCTTGATATGGTACAGCTTGCAGTAAAGAATTATCCGAATATGAGAGCTTCCAACGTGGAATTTTCTCTTCCTATGCCTAGCTACACTATTGATACTCTTACTTATCTTCATGAAAAATATCCTGAATATTCTTTCAGTCTGATTATGGGAGAAGATAATCTCAAGAGCCTTCATAAGTGGAAAAATTCTGATATTCTGATCAAAAATCATCATATTATTGTGTATCCAAGAGTATTTGAAGGAGAGAAAAAAGATTCTGAATATCTGCAACACGACAATATTTCTTTGATAAAAGCACCGGTCATAGAGCTTTCTGCTACTGAAATCCGAAATATGATCAAAGATGGTAAAAATGTAAGACCAATGCTTCCTCCTGAAGTTTTTGAATATTTGGATGGTAGCAGTTTTTATAAGTAATTTTGCAATCAGAAATGAGAGGCTAAAAACTAAAAGCCAGAGAAAGACTCTTACCTTTTAACTCTCACCTCATACCTCAAGAAATGGAATTCATCGAAAAAATATTCTCAAAATATTCTCAGGAAAAAATCATCAAATGGTTCAAACAGATTTGTCTCGCAGAAGCTATTTCGTGTCTTTTATTATATTGTGTTGCGATGATCTGGATTCGATATGATGAAAATTTATATTCTATTATCTTCATCAGCGTTATTGGCAGTTTACACGGATTATTTTTTACACTTTACCTTTTACTCTGCCTTCCTGCAAGAAAAATTTATAACTGGGATGATGAAGATTTTGTTTTCGCATTATTATCCGCATTTTTCCCTTTTGCAACAATTTGGGTGGATAAAAAACTTGCCCGATTCGATAGAGAATAAATAATACAATAAAAAAAGGACCTTTTCGGTCCTTTTTATTTTTACAGTGATTAAAGATCTCGTTTTACGTGTCCTGTTGCCGTGAAGGTATGATTTCCTGAACTATTGGTGTAAGTTCCATTGACTGTGAAATCAATATAATCTCCTACAGCTCCAAAAGAAGTTACATTTACAACGAGGTTGCCATTATTTGAAGTAATAGCACCTCCTGAAAATTCAAACCCATAATTTGAAGTAAAGCTTGCAGCAACTCCCAACATATTATTCTGAGTCATAGAAAAAAATGGCCCAGCGGCATTCATTGAATTTATTCTCAATTGTTTAGGTGACATATTAGGTGATGTAGGTGTAAGACCTGTCCATTGTGCATTAATTAGTCCTAACACATAAACAACAGGTTGATTATCAATCTTATAATTTATAAATTCACTTAAAGAATTACAAGCCATGATGTTTCCTAAATTTACATTATTAGATGTTGCTGTGAAAGTAATTTCATTGGTTGTCTGAAAATTAGCACTGTCAAATCCTTCATAAGTAAATTGTGGATTTGCATTGCATGAATAGGTATTAAATGTAAAGCCTCCGGTACTATTTACCGGTACTGACAAATATTGAAAGTAGTTTGTACTTATTACAGGCTTCAGGATTACATAACCATCAGTAACATCAGTATTCGAACAGGTTTTCAAATTCCCCTGAATGGTATAACTGGTAGTTGTAGTGGGATTTACAGTAATATCCGGGATCGTTGTTATAATCCCAGCTGGAAATGGCCCAACATTCGAGGTATAAATTACATTATTACAAACATCATACACTTTTAAGCTAAGGGCTTCACCTGCAGGAACAATTCCAGACACCATCCCTGCATTATCTGTCATCCCGTAAGTTTCATAGGATTGAGAACTTCTCTTTAATGTCACTTTAATATTAGGCAAAACCTGTCCTGCAGCATTTTTTACAGTTACTTTCATTGTTGCCTGTGCAAACTGTGCATCACAATTCCACCAGGAAAAATGGCTTACTGTTCCTACGTAGATATTTCCAATCTTTGTTGCAGAACCTTCTTCTTTCCACATTCCAGTGTCTTCGTTATAAGACCATAATGGAATTGTGCTGGGTGAATTGGAAATTTGTGAAGCATCTACCGGAACTGTAATTTCCGCAGTATGGCCGTTTGCAATCTGAAGATTTTGTCCGGCACTACCTGTTAACTGTACATGCAGCATCCCAAAAGTTTCCATCACTCTGGCATTTCCCCCGGAATTGGTTGCCAAAAAAGATCCTGGCATGAGTTCGTTCAGGTATTGATTTGACGGAGCTAAATGAAAGACAGCTACATTCACATTTCCCGAATAAGCATTCCCGTTTGCATCTTTGAAACTTCCGTCAAATTTCACTTTAGTTCCATTGGGCAGTGAAACTGTAGATGTAGAGCCTGAGGTAATTGTAGAAGTAGTTGCGACAGGAATCATCATAATATTCACCTGATTTATTCCGTTGGTAGGAGCTAAAACCCTTGAGGCATTTACGTAACCGGCCTTTGTCACTTTTATGTGGGCAAAGTTTTCTTTTACTGAAGCATTTTTAAATGTAAATAATCCTTTAAGATTGGTTGTTGCCGTACTGGCTCCAATGGTAACGGTTGCTCCTGAAACCGGCTGTCCGTTTGTGTCGAGAACTACACCCTGGAAATTCTTTTGCGCAGTACTTCCAAAATTATAATTAGATGTAGGGTCTGATGTGTTGTCTTCTATTTCTAAGAAAGATTCATCTTTACATGAAAATATCAACATTAACAACAAAAATAATAAGTAAAATTTCCTCATATGGTATTAATTTTTAGTTTTTACTAAATTAATAATAAAAAACAACCACATCTCTCTTTTACTAATTTTCTTTATTCTTTTTTATAAAATCTTCATGAATTTCATTTTGTGATGTAACATTTTTCATCTGTCGTTTGTCTTATCATACAGAAAGATGAAGTACACAAAATTTTTTAAGTAATTTTTATATACTGATAATCAATAACTTAAATTTAATTTAAAATATTTTTAAGTACTTTGTATTGCATGATACTAAATTTATTACATATCTTTGCAATATAAAATAACAAACCATACAAGCTATTAATTAAAAAAGAATAATCATGAAGACTCAAATTCTTATTGCAGCACTATTTTTCGGTGGACTTGTAACTGCCCAGCAGAAAAAAGACAGTATGAAAGTAAATGCTATTGATGCAGTGAATATCAAGAAGCAGGTTTTCAAAAAACAAGGTGACAGATTAGTTTACGATGTAGCTTCTTCATCTATTGCTAAGGGAACCAACACCTTCAATCTTTTGAAACAAACTCCGATGATTTCAAGTATAGACGGAAAAACGCTGAAGATTTTGGGGAAAAATGATGCCATAATCTACATCAACAATAAGAAAACCAATATGGATTCTGAAGCATTGATTGAAATGCTGAAATCTACTCCATCAGAAGATATACAGAAAATAGAAGTCATTACTGTTCCGGGAAGTGAATTTCAGGTAGAATCCAAAGAAGGGGTTATCAATATTGTCATGAAAAAAAGTAAAAATAACGGCTACAACGGAACGCTGAAAATGCAGAATGAGCAAGGTTATTACAACAATCCCAATGCAGGAGCTTCTTTTAATTTCAGACAAGGAAAATGGTCCGGTAATTCTAATTTCAGAACAGGAAGCTGGACAGACAGACAAAGATATACACTGTCTAACGGAGACCCTACCTTCAGAAATGAGTCTTATGGATATAATGATGATCCCAATAAAAACTACGGTGGAGGGTTCAATATAGATTATGAAATCAATAAAAAACACAGTCTGGGATTCTCTTACAACATGAGATATAATAAAAGTTTCAATTCTGTATTAGATATCACCAACTGGCAAGATGGAGTTTTAAATAATAGAACTGTCAATAATGAGGATGCACAAACCAGAAATCATTCTTTCAATTTAAATTATGAAATGAAAACCGATTCTCTGGGAAGTAAACTGACATCGAATGTATCTTATTTATGGTTCAACAGGAATAAAGTAAGTTTTAATGAAAGCTTTCCTCTAAACAGTAATCCTGATAACAACTATTCTGCATTACATCAGTCTGTACCCCAAATTATCAACAACTATGCAGCCAATATCGATTATCTGAAAAAGACTGCTAAAGGATCAACATGGTTAATGGGTGTAAGCTATAATCACACCAATACAGATAATGATACCAAGCAGGATAAACTGAAAAACGGAGAGTTTATAATAGATCCTAACCAGACAAATCATTTCATTTATAAAGAAAATATTCTTGGAATTTATTTGAATTATGAAAGAAAACTGACTGAAAAATTATCTGGGAAAATAGGTGCACGTTATGAAATGACAAGAAGTACGGGAGATATTGTAGACAAAACAGGATTTGAAAGAAACTACAATAACCTTTTACCTTATCTGAATTTAAATTATGCCATCAATTCAGACCATAATTTGAGTTACACTTTTTCTAGCAGAATCAGAAGACCAAGATTCTGGGAACTGAACCCTTCCAGAACTTACTTCACTCCTACCAATTATACACAGAACAATCCTTTTATACTGGCTGCTAAATTTTATAATCAGGAGCTGAACTATATGTATAAAAATGCATATTACGCGAATCTTAGCTTTAATATGGTAGAAGATGCTGCCGCTTCTGATCTGCTTCCATTACAAGGAACGGTAACACGTCCTAAAAGAGATGCAAATGGCAATATTATCAATGATGGTAGTGGCAATGCAATCACGGAAAAAGTAAGATTTCTAAGATATATCAGAACTAATTATGGAAAAAACAGGGAGCTTGCCTTAACTCTTGGTATGAACAAGTCATGGTTTAAAGATATCTGGACAACCAATTATTCTGTGAACTTAGGATATGTAACATTTACAGGCGGTGTATGGGAAGATCCTACTTCCATGCCGGTTCCCGGAGAAACTGAAGAAGTAGAACCTTATATCATTGATGTGAAAAACTACAATATGTCTGTTACCATCAATAATGTAATCCGACTTTCATCTAAAAAAGACTGGTTCTTAGGAGTGAATTACTTCTTTGGAAGCCAGACTGCCATGGAGGGAGGAATGATTGGAGCGAGACAAAGTTTTGATTTCAATGTGAAGAAAATCATCGGCGACTGGACGATTGTAGCTGAAGTCAGCGATCTATTTAATCAAAGTTTTTATAGAATTAAAGGAGTACAGCCCAACGGAACCTATAATAATATCACCAACTTTAATTATCCAAGGCTGATGAGCATCGGGGTTACTTATAATTTTGGAAACCAGAAACTGAAAAAAGCAAGGGAAATGAAATCAGCCAATGATGCTGTAAAATCAAGAACCTAATCTTTAAAAACTTATATCACTAAATCCACTCTTAAATAAAAACAACATGAAACGTATAATTTTGTCAATGGCCATCGTATTCAGTACCTGCGCATTTGCTCAGGAAAAAAAAGCTGACACGGCAAAAACAAAAAATATAGAAGGGGTTACCATTACCAAGCAGGTTTTTAAAAAGCAAAGCGATCGTTTTGTATATGATGTAGCAGCTTCTCCTGTAGCAAAAGGAAATACCACTTTTGATCTGCTAAAGCAGACTCCATTATTATCTTCTACGGATGATAAAACATTGAAAATTGCCGGAAAAAACAATGCTTTAATCTATATCAACGGAAGAAAAACCAATATGGATTCTGAATCTCTGGCTCAGTTCCTAAAAAATACTCCGGCAGAAAACATTCAGAAAATTGAAGTGATTACTGTTCCCGGAAGTGAGTTTCAGGTAGAATCATCCGACGGAATCATCAACATCGTTCTTAAGAAAAAAATGAGTGACGGTCTCAGCGGAAACATGAGGATGTCTAATACCACCAATAAATACAACGGTAGCCAAGCCAGCTTCTCTGCCAATTACAGAAAAGGTAAGCTGGGAGTGAGCGCCAATCTTAGCGGTGGAGAAAATATTGAAGCACAAACCTACACTTTAAGAAATGGTACTGCTAAAACTTCTAATCAATCCACAGGAAATATTGACGATCCGAACAAAAATATAGGTGGTTATTTGAATATTGATTACCAGCTGAATGAAAAAAGCAATCTTGCTTTATCCTGGAACACATGGGCGAATAAAAGTTATAATTCAACAGTTAATCTTTTCAATACCATCAAGACGGAAGACGATATAAAATATACATGGTCTAAAAACAAAGAAGATGCAAGATCTTATAACAATTCTCTAAACTTAAATTATGAATTAAAAACTGATTCTCTTGGCAGTAAGCTTAATGTAAATGCAGCCTATCTTAATTACAAAAGATTCCAGTTTACAGACAACAGAACGTATATGTCTGATGCAAATATGGGAACTGGAAATATGACAACACAGGTATTCCAGGATCTACCTCAGATCATTAATAACTTCTCCGGAATGGTAGATTATATTCAGAAATTTAAAAATGACCTGACAATCTCTGTAGGAGGAAATTACAACAAAACCAAAACAGACAACGATTCTAAAAACATAACGTATTCTTTTGATCCCGCAAAAGATCCGGACCCAAGACCCAACCATTTTATCTATGATGAAAATATTTACGGAGCTTACCTTACTGTAGAAAAGAAATTCTCGGATAAAATCTCCGGAAAAATAGGAGCGAGATATGAAATTACAAACAGTTTGGGAACTTCTGATAATGCTCCTACAGATGAACTTAAAAGGATTGAAAGAAATTACAATAATCTGCTTCCTTATCTGAGCTTTAATTACGCCATCAATGATAAAAATAATATCTCATACTCCTTTTCAAGCAGGATGAGAAGACCGAGCTTCTGGGAAATTAATCCAGTAAGAAATATCCTGACGGATGATAATTATACACAGAACAACCCGTTTGTAAAAGCTTCATCTACCTATAATCAGGAGCTTACGTATATGTTTAAAAATTCATATTTCCTGATTTTAAACCATTCTTACATTAAAGATGCTATCACTCAGGTTCCGCTGCAGGGATATCCTGTATCTCCTGACGGTACGGTGGGGACTAATCCTGTATTGAGATACATCAGAACCAATTTTGGAGATAAGCAGGAAATGTCTGCCATGGTAGGTATTCAGAAGTCATTTTTTAAACAATACTGGACCACCAATTTCAACATCGGAGTTCAGCATAATATCAACAACGGAAGTCTTGATACTGATCCTACTACAGGAGACCGATTCAGAAACCAGGATGGTAAAGATATCGCTTACACTAACAAAACGAATTCTACCAGTCTTTTGATTCAGACCAACAACACCATTCGTCTTGATAAAAAGAAAACATGGTTCTTTGGAGTTAATTATTTCTTCGTAGACAAACAGCAGATAGAGCTTGGATTACTGAAAAGTTTAATGAGCTTAGATCTCAGCCTTAAGAAAATGTGGAACGACTGGACTTTTGCCGTGAATGTAAACGATGTATTGAATACCAACATTGTCAAAATTGAAGATTTTCAGGAGAATGGAAATTACAATTACATCCACCAAAATCGCTACAACAGAAGCTTTACGGTAAGTCTTACTTACAATTTCGGAAACCAGAAAGTGAAAAAGGTAAGAGACATCGAAGGCGCATCAGATGCTATTAAAAGCAGAACAAGATAAAGATTATCTTTCTTCATATTCAATTATTCTTACGGTATCCGCTGATTCTTTTCAGCGGATTTTTTATATTTAATCGCTATGGAAAAAAAGGTACTTATTATTTTCGCTTATTTCAGTCTTGTCTTTCTTTGGACAGCCTGCACAGAAAAGAAAATAAAGCTGGGAAAGGATATCGGCTTTGATAAAGAGGAAAATATTCATTATGGAAAAAGTTCTGACCAAATAATGGATCTCTATATTCCCAATATAAAAACTACTAAAGAAAAAGATATTTTCATCATTATGCATGGTGGAGGCTGGCGCAGTGGAAATAAATCACAACTCACCTTTTTCACACTTTCCATGATGCAGAAATTTCCTGATCATATTTTCGTCAACATGAATTACAGACTGGTATCAGAGACCCACTATGGACTGCCTGATCAGATGAATGATATTAAGGAGGTTTCCGCTTTTTTAGAAAAGAAACTTAAATATAATCCTAAATTCATACTGTTGGGAAACAGTGCCGGAGGACATTTATCTATGCTGTATGCCTATAAATTCGATACAGATAAAAAAATAAAGGCTGTTATTAATATTGTTGGTCCCGCCGACCTTTCGGATCCGGGTTTCAAAAACTATCAGGAATATTCTTTTGTGGAAAGAAGGCTTGTAGATCCTCGTGTACCGGAATCGGGAATTTCCAGAATAGATTTTGCCAGCCCTGTTAAATGGATAACTGAAAAATCCCCTCCTACTTTATCTTATTATGGAAATTCGGATCGTGTTATTCCTTCTACACAAGGAAAAATCTTAGATTCTGTTTTAAAGAAAAACCATGTACTTCATGAGTATTATCAATTCAATGGAGGGCATCTGGATTGGGATAAACATCCCCATGATGAACTTCTTATTGATAAAATAGCAGCTTTTCTTAAGAAAACAGACAAAAAATAACACGTTCTGATTTTTCAAAACGTGTTATTCATTTATTTTTAATTAAACTTATTCAGATTTTGCAACGGCTGTTCTTTCCGAAACGCCATTCGCATTGAAAGCTTCAATCTGGAAATAGTATGCATCTGTTCTGTCTGCTCCTGTAAAGAAATATTCATTTTTTCCGTAGACCATAATGCTTCCATACAATTTATCAGGAGTCTTACCAAAATAGATTACATAGCCGTCTGCATCAGGGTTCTGCTGCCATTTCATCCAGATGCTTCTTCTTTCACCGTATTTTTTTGGATCAGCTCTTAAAGGTACAAAGCCTTCTACTTTTTCAGGCTGTTTCCCAGCTCCTTTTCCGAACACTCTGAAACCGCTTAATGCAAATTTACCCGTTGGCATTTTCAGGTTTTCCATTTTCAGGAAACGGGCTTTTGCAGGCTGTTCAAGCTCAACATAATCATGAGGAACGTCTTTTGTATTTTTGCTTTTATCCACAATCACATTCCACTTCTTCCCATCATTGGAACCATAGATTTTATACTGATGCATTTTGCCTAAAGTTTTCCCCATAAACTCTACATCCTGATCTGCATAATTGATCTGAATAGCATTGATGGTAGAAACTTCACCAAGATCAGTCTGGAACCACTCCCCTGAATTTCCGGTTTTAGCACTCCAATACGTTTTGATATCTTCATCTACCGCATTATTGGGCTGATATCCTCCTAAAGTAGATGAAACCTGAACCGGTTTATTATAATTTAGCAGCATCCATCCGGCAAAAAGACCTTTTGAAAAATCTTTTCCCTGTGCATACTGTGGAAGATAAGTTGGATAATCTCCATAAGCCGTATTACAGTACATTACATCATCTTTATCAAAGCCAGCAGGCCAGATTCCCAGTCTTCTTTCAAAATTATTTTTAGTAGAAATAAAGATGGTGGAAATGTGCCACCAGTTTTTATAATTATCTTCAAACGTTGCTCCGTGACCTGCTCCTCTGGCAAAACCTCCCGGCTTGTAAGAGAATGGATTATGCTGTTGGTATTCGAAGCCCTCCAAAGGACTTTTGCTTACGTATACTCCATCAGAATATCCACTGAATTCTGTTGCCGGAGCACCATACTGCATATAGTATTTTCCGTTGTGTTTTGTCATCCACGCTCCTTCCACAAAAGGCTGAAGAAAAACATTGTCATTGTATTCTCCGAAACGTTCCCATCCGTGGTCTTCGGGTTTTAATTTAATAATAGGCTTTACGAAACCTTCAGACTGAAGGTTTTTCACTTTCACTTCTGTTCCAAGTAACGGCCACTCGTTACTTGAACCCCAGTACAGATACAGTTTATTTTTATCTTCATCATAATGGAATGCCGGATCCCACGCTCCTACTTTTAAAGTATCTACTGCAATTTTCCAGTCATCTTTAGTAGGATTTGTACTTTTCCAGATCGGAAAATCCTGTTCCCAGGTAGAACCATAAACGTACAAAGTGTCTTTCATAGCCCATACCGCCGGAGCATTAAGATCGTGGGTATATTTATTATCTCTTAAAAATTTGCGTTTGACAAATTTCCAGTCCAGCATATCATCACTGTACCAGTATCCTTCCTGATTGGTGGAGAAAAGAAACAGTTTATTCTTAAAATTAACAATCACCGGATCTGCCGTAGCACGGTGTTTCCCTTGTTTCGAAAAAACTTCGAAAGGGGTATAACCATAATCAATATTAATGGGATTACAGAAAGTTTTCTGCTGAGCCCCTACAATCATTCCAAGAAAAATTGCTAATGACAGAAAGTATTGTCTCATTATTAGATTTTAAAGATTACCGCAAAGTTAACTAACTTTTTTTGGTTTTCTCCAAATAAAGCCATCAAGCAGATAATGAGTAAGCTGCGGAACAACCAGCAACGGAACGAGGAACTGAAATAATTTCTCTGAGAGAGTTACATTAAGGGAAAAATGTTCGTTCCACACTAAAGTTTCCCATAAAAATTCTTCCAAAAAGGCGAAACCTAAAATAACGCCTACAAATAAAAATATTCCTGAAAAAGATTTAAAAACCTGCATTCTGTTCAGCTGGCCACTTTCCTTTTGTTGGATTTCCCGGATATAGATCAATGCGATATAAGGAATTCCGTGAGAAACTACATTCAGAAAAGTAAACAAAAGGTCATTATTGAAGTAGACAATCCCAAAATACCAGGAAAGAAAAGTTCCGGTGATTAATGCAGTTTTCGGGATATTAATACTTTTTGTTTTTACTCCTTCAAAAATAGTTTTAATGATCCAAATGATCAGAATTGTAAAATAGATCACAGTAATCAAAGGGACATAATCCGGAAGGTTTTGAAGCCATTCAAATTCATTATTCACAAACCAGGTAAAGGCCCGAGGGGTCTTAAACCAATACAACATCGGAAAAATGGTAGCAGAATAAACAGCAACCTCATCTATTTTTTTGCTCCAGTTATTGGGTTCAAAACGGGCATAGATCCTCATAAAACCATATTGCTGACGTATAAAATGAAAAACAGCTATCAATGCCAGTACCGACCAGAATGTCAGACTCCCGAATTGGAATAGGATAATTCCCAATATCCAACTCACAGCAGGAATTCCGAGATAGAGCAGTTTGTTTTTCTGTATTTCACCCTTTACAAAATACGTTTTGAACAGCGTAGAATATACATGGGCTACATCCACAAAAACAATCAGAAAAAGCCATGTGTAAAAGGAATAATGGTTTTCCAGCCCTTGAATTTGTTTCTGAAAAAGAAAAATAATCAACAATACAACAAAAGGTGGTGATAAAATAAACCACCAGTCTGTTTTTGCATTATGTATCCAGGGTTGTTTCATTGTATTATTTTATCATTTGTTCTGCAGTCCGTATTCCCTGATAAAAGGCTTCTTCAAAAATAGATATTCCTGAAAGATCGGAATGAGCAAAGAAAATTTTCCCATCTACAGGTTCTTTCGCTATTCTGGTTTCTTCGCCAAAAATCTGGTTAGGAATGGGAGCAATCATAGCGTGTCCTATTTTGTGAAACTGCATTTCGAGAATAAAATCTTCTATCAGAGGATGTGCTTTCTTCAAATCATTTAAAACTAAATCTTTCAGTTCAGCATCTTTCATAGCATAAAGTTGTTTCCTTGCTTTCTTACAATCTGCTGTTGAAAAACTTTTATAGTGGGTAATTACTTTTTCGCCTATAATTTGGTTAAGATTCTGATGTTGATCAAAGATATATCCCAATCCGGAAGAACCATAGATCACATTATCCCAGGCTAGTTCTTCATCTCCTCCAAATTCATTCTTCAAAGTAATGGTTGTTAAAAGCCAAGGTACATAATGAAATGATGATGCTCTTTTTTGGTTAAAAATCCTTTCATTCACAAACTGTGGTGATGCAAACAGGACTTTATCTGCAATAATCTTTTTCGTTTTCTTTTGAGCATTATCAAAGCTTAGCACTTCAACTTTATCATTAATTTTCACATCAAAAACGAGATTTTCGGGCATGTGTTTTCCTTCTGTGTATTTTGAAAAATGTTTGGCAAGCCTTGCATTTCCTTCCGGCCAAGTGAAAACCTGGTCTTTATATTGGGTGCTCCAGTTGTTTTTTCTTCCGGCAAAATAATGAATTCCTGCCCATGATGAAACATAGTCTATTCCCAATCCGAAATCATCTCTGCAGGAGTAATCCAACAGCCAGAGAAGCTCTTCGGAGTGATAGCTATGTTCTTTGAGCCAGTCTTTGAATATAATTTTTTCAAGCTTTACAACCTCATCTTCCCGGCTTGAATCGTGTACCGGAATAGCAAACCAATATTTCCCCTGTCTATCTTTCTTTATGCGAAACTCATCCATCAACTTAAAAAAGCGGTTAAGCTCTTGCTGTGTTTCTGCTGAAATACCTCTTTGAGGCACAATATCATTCTGCCAGAAATTTTTATAAAACAATCTTTCCTGCTGTGGAAAAGTCATTTGGTATTCGTCAAGAACAGGTTCCCCGTTTTCTTCTGTTCCGAGACAGATTTTGCACTCTTTCAGGAAGTCTATAATTTCAACATTTTCTTTATTGGGTAAGGGTAAATAGTGTGCGCCTAAAGGAAATTTTGAAAATGAATTTTGTCCGTTGGAAGAATTTCCTCCAAGATGGTTTTCCATTTCAAGGAGAATATAATCCTGCTCATTATTTTGGTTAAAAAATCTGCAGGCCGAAAGTCCGGAAATTCCACCGCCAACGATAAGATATTTTGTGTGGATAACTTCTGAAAACTGTGGAAAATCTTTTGCCCATAGTTTATGACCGAGAACATGGTTTGTCCCGGTAATTTTAAGCAGCAAAGCTTTTACTTTCTTTCCGCAATACTGCAAAAAGGGAAGCATAAGGCTACCTAAAAATATAGTTTTAAGAAAATCCTTTCTACTGTACTTTCCCCCACTCTTCATCGAAATAACGGACTAATATCTGGTTATCCAGACGGTTAACTTCTACATCTTTCACTTTCATATCTTTATTAAAATATGCCATTTGTGAAAAGTTGTAATCATAGTATTTTAAGCCGGGAAGCTTTCTGTAGACTCTATTGTTGATGGGTTCAAATGAAGCCATGGAAAATCCCCATTCTCCAAAAGACGGAACATAGGTATGATATGCTGCTGTGAAAGGAAAAATCTGATTGATTGTTTTTTCTATACACCAGAAAGATTTCGGAGCAAAATACGGAGAGGTGGTCTGAACTACAATTTTGGTATCGAGCGTTGTTAATTTCTCCAGTTCTTTATAAAACTGCAGAGAATATAATTTTCCTAAGCTGTAATTAGACGGATCCGGAAAATCGATGATAATAACGTCAAACTTCTTTTTGCTGTCTTTTACCCAAATGTAAGCGTCTTTATTGATGATTTCTATTTTCGGATTGGAAAAAGAATTTTGGTTCAGCCTGCGCATAGTTTCGTTGGTTTTGAAAAACTGGGTCATTTCACCATCTAAATCTACGAGTGTTACTTTTTTAACATCTTTGTATTTCAGTACTTCTCTGGCTGCAAAACCATCACCACCTCCCAAAATCAGGACATTATCAATATTTTTTGCCATAGACATCGCGGGATGTACTAAGGCTTCATGATAACGGTATTCATCGGTGGAGGAAAACTGTAAGTTGTTATTTAAATATAAACGGAATTCGTGGGTATTTCTCGTTAAAACAATTCTTTGATAGGGTGAGCTTTTGGTATACACTACATTTTCACCGTACAGTTTCTCTTCAGAATAAGACAGAATCGTATCTGAGAAAAAGAAAAGTCCCAGCAAGAATGCAAATGCTGCAATAGATTTTACTTTTAAGGACAAGGGTTTCGATAATTCCTTGGTGAGATAATAGCATAGAAATATCGCAATAGAGATATTAATCAATCCAAAAAACAAAGGCGTCTTTACAATTCCCAGCTTTGGAATCAAAACCAGCGGAAAGAGAATCGACGCTAATAAAGCTCCGATATAATCGAAAGCAAAGACGTTTGAAACTAAATCTTTAAACTGTACTCTGTCTTTCAGAATATTCATCAAAAGCGGTATTTCTACTCCGACGAGACAACCTGTGAAAAATACAAAAAGGTATAGAACACTTTCAAAGTGTGCCAAGGTATTAAACAGAATAAACAGCACCACAGAGCTGATTCCGCCTACAATTCCTACAAGGATTTCGATCTCAATGAATTTATCAATAAGATTTCCTTTGATGAATTTTGCAAGATAGGAACCTACTCCCATTGAAAAGAGGTATACCCCGATAATGAAAGAAAACTGCTTTACAGAGTCTCCTAAAAGATAGCTCGCCAGGGCTCCGGCCACCAGCTCATAAATCAATCCACATGTAGCAATGACGAATACTGAAAACAATAAAAGCAGCTCAAGAGGAATCCTCTTCTTATCCATGGATTGCCGCGCTTATAATCATTGAAATTCCGATGATAAATGCTCCGAAGACAATAGCCAATGCTATATTTTTGTTCTGAGCGATCTCATGCCATGTTTTTTCCGGGGTAAGCTTTTCAATAATGAAATAGCATACAAGCAGAATTGCGATTCCTAAAAATGAGTAAAGAACCGAGTTGAGTATTGGTAAGAAATTGATGTTGTCCATAGTTTTTATATTTTTATTTGTGATAGTATCTGTAGAATCCTACTCTGGAATGGCTTCTTGTGGTTCCGTCACGGTATGTTTCCGTTTTGGCACAATCGCAGACCTGATTTCCCTGATAGGTAAGGTATACAAACCAGGTCATGAAAAATCCTCCGATCAGGCAGATCATCCAGTTTTGTCTTATGTAATGTAAAATATTGTTCATCATGATGTGGAATAAGGGGTGTTTGAGCTATTTTTCCATTTACTCACATTAAAGAAATGTCTTCCTATCAATAAAGCAATAAAGAGTACAATCATCAGGAATAAAATGAATCCAAAATTCCAGAATGAAACGGGAAGCCAGGTTGCCTTGAGCTGTACATAAGTATTGCTTGAAGTTGGATCTGTAGTGAGTTTGGGTGCTTCAGCATTGATCAGAGAATCTATTTTTGAAGTTCCAAATGATGTTTTTACCAGTTTACCCAATTCTGTTGTATCTTTTTCTAAAGTCTTTCCGTCTGTAAAGGTTGTGGTTTGAGCCTTAAATAAATCAGTAATTTCAATAGTTCCTGATTTATCTCGTGAAATCATCACCTTTGAATCCGGAGACTGAAGGTTGGAAAATGTTGGTAAAGCCCCTTCTTTCTCTGCAGAAATAAGAAAGTGATATTGTCCGGAGCTTACTCCGCAAAGGTTGAATTCTTCAGATTGATTTCCTTCCGACCAGCTTTCCCCATCTTCGTAACCATGATACTGTTCGATATCTTTGGAGGTATAGATAATTTCATTGGTTTTTTCATTCACAAGACTCAGCTGGATATTTGCCCAGGAATTATCAACACCTGAAAATGCATTCACCTTTAATGGTGCTGAACCTCCGGAAAGCGCAAAACTTTTGCTCACCATTTCTTTGTCCTGTACATCTGCAAAATTGATGGTCTCTGCAAAAACGGTTTCGTTGGTTCTTGAAGTATAAACATACAACTGGATCAGGCATATCATTAATGCGGCCACACAAAAGATGTTGACTACCTGTCTGATATCAAAATAATAAGGCTGAACGATTCCTACCCCTGTATAATAGGGCATATGAGCTATTCTAAAAGCTCTTTTAACATCGTGCTTTGAAATGTGAACTCCATAAAAATATTCGCTTTTCTTACTGGTCTTCTCCTGAGAGATCATACGGGTTCCATTGACATATTCTTTGTAGGTAGCAATACTGAAATCCAGTCGCTCATCAAAAAATCCGGCTGCAGCGTCAATACTGCATGGAGTGTTTTCGTACCAGCGATAAGTTCGTCCGGCATAGGTTGGTAATTTCGAATTTTTACTTTTAAAATCGTCAGGGTTCATTGAGGTTATAAAAACCCAATGGCCGTCACTTTCACTCAGGAAAGCATCATTTCCTTTACTGTCTTTTAAAGAGTATTCACGCCAGAAAATACTGTTTCCGTATTTCCTGACAACAATTGCTATAACAGTATATTCTACACCGTCAATTTTTCCTTTCTGCCCGACATCCAAAACAACGTTTTCTGTCGGTACCTTCAAATGTTTGGTATTCTTATTTCCGGCTACATCAATAAGATGAGAGCAGGTTTTACAAACATATTCCTCGATAGGAAAAGTAAGATCTAATGTATTTTCTGATTCGCATGCTGGGCAGACATAGTGCATTTTTTATCTGTAAATTTTGTGTTTCTGAATGGTATTAGCTTTAAAATACTGAACCACTTCATCTGCAATCTGCTCTACTTTTGTGGTATTGTCCTGTGTATAATTACAAAGAAAAACATCAAAAGTAAGCTGTTTAAATTCCGGCCACGTGTGGATACAAAGGTGAGACTCTTTCAGGATTACTGCGGATGTAAAACTATCATTTTCAAAAATATGATTGGTGACTCCTACAATTTCTACATCTTTGGTTTTCAGAATTTCTTCTGTAAATGCCAGAAAACCTTTGCTGTCTAATAACAAATCTTCTGACTCTGTTTCCAAAGTCAGAAGAATATGTAAACCTTTACTTGATAATGGGTTCAATTAATTTTTTTGGTAAATATATTATTTTTTTGGAAGAAAAACCTCAGCAAGCATGCATCTTGCACTTCCTCCACCATTTACTTCAATGGTATTCAGGTCTGAATAGATAATTTCGCAGTATTTTTCAATAGCAGCTACCTGTTCTGAAGATAAAGACTGGTAAGCGGTTTGGCTCATTACCAAAAATCTCTCGCCTTCTTTATTTTGAACCTGAAGCATATTTCCTGCAAACTGCTGCATCTGGTCTTCTGAAATTTCGATAATTTCTTTTCCTGAACCTTTAATCGTTTCTATTACTTTCTCTCTTTCCAGCTCATCATCAATACAGTCAAGACAGATTACGACGAACTTATCTGCCACACACATCATTACATTGGTGTGATAGATAGGAAGTCTTTCTGTTCCTACCGTCTGGAATGAATGGAAAACCACCGGAGTGAATCCGTATTTTGAACAGAATTCTCTGAACAGCTTTTCATCCAGTCTCAAAGAAACAGAACCGTAAGCAATTTTATTATCATGATCGAAAATCATGCTTCCCGTTCCTTCCAGGAAATGTCCCTGAGTTTCAGAGAAAGACCAGTCATCTACCTCAGACACTTCAAATCCTTGAGCTTCGATAGTTTCAATAATGTCATCTCTTCTTTCCACTCTTCTATTAGAAGCGAACATAGGATATAAAACTACTTTCCCATCTTTATGGAAGCTTACCCAGTTGTTTGGGAAGATAGAATCCGGAGTATGAGGATCCAGTGTGTCTTTTATAGTGATCACATTGATTCCTTTTCCTCTCAGTTTTCCGACAAAAGTACTGAACTCAGCCAAAGCTTTTGACTGGATGTCAGAACCTGTCTGTTCTACCTGAAAATAATTATTTTTTGCTGTTTCAGCGTTGTAACCGAATGCAATCGGTTCTATCATTAATACTGTATCTGTTGTTTGCATTTTTTATAAGTTTGAGGGTGTTAGTGTATTAGAGTTTGAGAGTCTCAACAGCGTTTTACAAATTATTCTCTTCTTTATTTATTGAAGAAAATGAACACCATTTTTCTGACTGACTCATCATATTAACTAACATCCCTATTATTTGGTTGTATTTGTTGTGCAAATTATTGTATTGCTCTTCATTCATATAATTGCAGGCAAAGGCAAACTGAAGCCATGTTTGGGTTTCTCTTGCTTCTCCCTCCGAATCTGTAAGCTTGGCTATGAAAGATTTTTCATATTTTCTTTTTCCCCAGGCCTCGCTAATATTTGCTGTTACCGATCTTGATGATCTTCTTATCTGATCTGTAAGTGAATAAAGCTCTTCTTTAGGAAAAAATTTTGAGAGTTCATAAATCAACTGTGCTGTTTCAAATGATTGTTGAAAAACTTTTAAGTCCTGATGAAATTTAATTGTCGACATACCCAAATATTTTTTTAAAATTAAAAAAATATTCAAACCCACCGACACTCTAACGCTCAGACTCTAAAACTCCTTCGCTCTCAAACACTAAAACTCTCCTACTCCATTATTCTCTCACAAGCGGCATTGTAGAACATCTCAACAAACCACCCATTTTGGATATTTCTCTGTAAGGAATTTCTTCAACCGTCATTCCCCATTCGTTTCTTAGATGGTTATTCATTCTGGTGAATGCTTTATCTGAAACCACTACATCGGGAGAAATGGAGAAAATATTCGGGAACATTTCAAACATTTCATCATCATTGATGTGGAAACAGTTTTCTTCCCCAAAAATATCGATGATTAAACGGTAATCACTCTCATCTACAAATCCATTTTTATAAATAATACATTTGTCTTCTCCTATCGGATTAAATGTGCAATCCAGATGCAGGATCCCTTCAAAAGGAACTTTATCGTTTTTTTTCAGTTCCAGATCTATGATTCTTTTCTTTGGAAAATATTCTTTTAAGATTTCAATAGCATACTCGTTGGTTCTTGCCGTCTTATAGTTTCTATAGTCTTCACTGAAGCAGGTTCCGATGAAAATAAAGTCATTCCATACAATTACATCTCCTCCTTCAATGTGTGCTGTTTCCGGAAGATTGATGATTTTTCTCCATGCTACTTTCTCAAAAACGCTTTTGTATGCTTCCTGCTCGTCTGCTCTGTCTGCAATCACGTTGGAAATGATCATCTTGTCATCTATCACAAAGGCTACATCTCTCGAAAAAACCTGGTTGTAATCTTTGATGATACTTGGACGCAGTACTTCAACGTCATACTTTTTTAAAACCGCTTCAAAAGCGTTCATTTCATTGATAATATCCTCTTCTTTAGGATAAATATTATGTTCGATTGAGTAATATGACTTTGCGTCATAACTTTCCTCTAGTGTGGGAACGGCTCCCAATGAATTAGGCTGGCCTAGAACTACTGACTTCAGCCTACCCGTTTCGTTTTTAATGTTTAGTCTCATAAAGATTTATGCAATACTACAAATATAAGTAAAGGGCGCTATCTATAAAACTTTTGCATTATTTTATGCATTAAATTTGATTTCTAAAATCAACACTCTCCAACAAAATTTCCTTGTCTCTGCAGCCAACTGCAGTGAATCGTCCCAAAAACATCTACAACTTACTATTTTCCATCTACATAAGAACAAAAAAATAGATAATTATATTATTTAATTTCCTATATTAGTGATATAATTTTCGCGAAATTATAAACCATAAAACTTAACTATTAACACCAAAAATCAAAGTTATGAACAAGAACATTAAAGTGCTAAAACACGCACAAAAACTAGGTAGAGATCAACAAAAATCAGTAATAGGCGGAATCGCCATAAGACCAAGATACTGCTGTGAGTGGGATGCAGATGGAAAATGTATCATCTGGACATGTGGAAATTGTGTATGCCCATAATAAAAAACGAAAACCTGCTTTCTCAAGCAGGTTTTCGTTTTGAAATCTATTTATATAAACAAATAAAGAATCCCAAAGCAAGCTTTGGGATTCTTTTATGGTATAAGCAAATATTATCTGCTTGCGATGTCGATGTAGTTTCTTTCCTGAGCACCTTGGTAAACCTGTCTTGGTCTTCCGATTGGGTCTCCTTTAATTCTCATTTCTTTCCATTGAGAAATCCATCCTGGAAGTCTTCCTAATGCAAACATTACGGTAAACATTTCTGTAGGAATTCCTAACGCTCTGTAGATGATTCCTGAATAGAAGTCTACGTTTGGATAAAGTTTTCTTTCAATGAAGTACTCATCTTCAAGTGCTACTCTTTCTAACTGCATTGCAATATCAAGAGCTTTATCCTGGATTCCTAATGATTTAAGGATATCATCAGCAGCTTTCTTGATAATTTTCGCTCTTGGGTCGAAGTTTTTGTACACTCTGTGTCCGAATCCCATTAGACGGAAGCTATCATTTTTATCTTTTGCTTTAGCAACATATTTAGATACGTCACCACCATCTTTCTCGATAAGTTCAAGCATTTCGATTACAGCCTGGTTAGCACCACCGTGAAGTGGTCCCCAAAGTGCAGATACCCCAGCAGAGATAGAAGCGAAAAGACCTGTGTGAGCAGAACCTACCATTCTTACTGTAGAAGTAGAACAGTTTTGTTCGTGGTCTGCGTGAAGGATTAATAATTTATCTAAAGCATTTACAACTACCGGATCCATCTCGAAATCAACGTTTGGTAATCTGAATGCCATTTTGTAGAAGTTTTCTACGTAGTTTAGGTTGTTATCACCATGGTTTAATGGTAAACCTTGAGTTTTTCTGTACGTCCAAGCACAAAGGTGAGAGAACTTAGCGATCATAAGCTCAGCAGCATGATCCATTTCTTCTTTAGAGTTTACGTTCACTGCTTTCGGGTTGAAAGCGGTTAATGCAGATGTCATAGAAGACAAAACTCCCATAGGGTGAGCAGAACGAGGAAAAACATCAATGATTTTTTTCATTTCGTCTGCGATGAAGTTATATTTTTTAATATTATTGTCGAATGAAGCAAACTGATCCTGAGTAGGTAATTCTCCATGTAATAAAAGATACATTACTTCAGTGAAGTTAGATTTTTCAGCAATCTGCTCGATTGGATAACCTCTGTAAAGTAATTCTCCCTGATCTCCGTCTAAGTAAGTGATGTCGCTAATAGTAGCTCCTGTATTTTTGTAACCTAAATCCAGAGTGATCAAACCTGTCTGGTCTCTTAATTTTGAAATATCAATCCCTCTGTCTCCGATAGTACTATCCACGATTGGATATTCATATGAATTACCTGCGTAATTCAATATTACTTTGTTGTCTGACATTATTTATTTATTTTTTTTAAATATACCACTTTCCATAAAATACGGCAAACAAAAATTATCGCTTGCCGTTATTTATAAATTCAATTATCTTTTTATCTTAAATGCTTCCAGTCCTGGGAAAATTGCAGTTTCACCAAGAGCTTCTTCAATTCTTAATAGCTGGTTGTATTTTGCCATTCTGTCTGATCTTGAAGCTGAACCTGTTTTGATTTGTCCACAGTTCATTGCTACTGCTAAATCAGCAATTGTAGAATCTTCAGTTTCTCCTGATCTGTGAGACATTACTGAAGTGAATTTGTTATTCTGAGCCATTTGTACTGCAGCCATTGTTTCAGAAAGAGAACCAATCTGGTTTACTTTTACAAGGATAGAGTTGGCAATATTTTCTTTTACTCCTCTTGATAGTCTTTCTACATTGGTTACAAATAAATCATCTCCTACCAACTGTACTCTGTCACCAATTTTATCAGTTAACATTTTCCAACCTTCCCAGTCATTTTCCTGCATACCGTCTTCAATAGAAATGATTGGGTATTTTGCAGCCAATTCAGCAAGGTAAGAAACCTGCTCGCTGCTCGAAAACTGAGCTGCATCCGGAGTCTGGAATTTTCTGTAATCGTAAATTCCGTCTTTGTAGAATTCAGAAGCTGCACAGTCAAGTGCTAACATAATATCGTCACCAGGCTTATATCCTGCTTTTTCGATCGCCTGAAGTAATGTATCCAAAGCATCTTCAGTTCCTTTGAAAGTTGGAGCAAAACCACCTTCATCACCTACTGCAGTGGATAAACCTCTTGAATGAAGAATAGATTTAAGGTTGTGGAAAATTTCAGTTCCTTTTCTCAATGCATGAGAGAAAGAATCTGCTTTTACCGGCATAACCATGAATTCCTGAAATGCAATAGGAGCATCTGAGTGAGATCCCCCATTGATTACATTCATCATTGGAACAGGAAGTGTGTTGGCGTTCACACCACCTACATATTTGTATAGAGGCATTCCCAATTCTGCAGCTGCAGCTCTCGCTACTGCCAAAGAAACACCAAGAATAGCGTTAGCCCCAAGATTTCCTTTATTAGCTGTTCCGTCTAGATCGATCATAATCTGATCAATATAATTTTGTTCGAAAACCGGCTGTCCTACTAAATTCTCTGCAATTACTTCTTTTACATTTTCAACAGCTTTCAGAACTCCTTTCCCTTGGTATTCTGAACCACCGTCACGTAATTCTACTGCTTCGTGTTCTCCTGTAGATGCTCCTGAAGGTACAGCTGCACGGCCCATTGCTCCGCTTTCTGTAAATACATCTACTTCGATGGTAGGGTTACCTCTGGAATCTAAAATCTGTCTTGCTTCTATGTAAGAAATTGCACTCATTTTTTATTTTTTTAGTTTAGACAAATTTAATCAAAATTTAACTTTTAGGGGTATTTCGAGGGATTTTTTTGAGATAAATCCAAGTTAAATTTTAGTTAATTTATATTATGATAATTCCACAATTTCCGGGTGGCAGATCAGGGATTTAAAATAAGAAAATCATAAATAAAAAACCCACCTTAAAAAGTGAGTTTCTATATAATTATATGAAGCTATTTATTATTTTCTGGGTGTAGGAGACAGAAGGCCGGCTAAAGCACCTATAGCTCCTGATGAAATGGTTGCAAAAATTGTTACCAGTTGATTGTCTTTCGAGGAGCCATCATTCCAGTAAGCAATGAGAATAAGTCCTGCTATAATACCAATCACTGCCAGCCCAAGCATAAGGACAATAATCCTGTAGATCCAATAGTCTGTATCTTTCGGATTTCTTATTTCTACGTTTTTAATGGCTTCTATAGGGTTTGTTTTGAACTTCTCCTGAAGATCACTGTTGTTTTTTAAAGCAGCTTCTAAATCTCCAATACTGTCGTTAATAAGAGTTTTCATGGCTTTTAATTTTATATATCAAATTTCCCTCTAAAAAACATACCAGTCAATTACACAAATGGGTAATTTATTTATAATGCTATTTTAAAAACCAGACAGGTTCCGGGATTTTCGGATAAAACAGTACATTCACCGGACAATTCATTCATTCTTCGTTTCATATTCCGCAGGCCGTTTCCTTTTGGGTTTTCATCCTTAATTCCTTTTCCATTATCAGCAATCCTCATGGAAAAGTTATTTTTATCCTGTGAAAATGAAAGCTTTAAGGTACTGGCATGGCTGTGTTTGTATACATTATTAACAGCTTCTTTTAAACAGAGAAATAGATTACGCCTCATTTCTGTAGAAACAGGTGTTTCAGTAATGATATTTTCACATTCAGTATGCAGTACTATTTTTGTTTTCTTTAGGAAGTTTCCGGTATAGAGTATGGCATACTCAATGAAGCTGCCTAATGTATCATTTCCGGAATTTAAGCTCCAAAGCATTTCCCGCATAGAAATATTCATTTCTTCAGAGGTTTTCAGAAGTTCATCAATATCGTTTTGCAGATCATCGTCTGATGCCTTTTGTTTTATAAACTCTGCCTGAAGTTTTAATGCAGAAATTCCTGCTCCAAGATCATCATGCATGTCATGAGAAATACGTTCCCTCTCCTGCTCCAGAATCTTTTGTTTCTCGAGTTCTTTCTGAAGGAGCTGATTTTGATACTCGGCTTCTTTGAGCTGTTGCTGCTGAATGAAAAAAAGTTGTCTTTTGTTATACAAAACAACGATTAAAACAATGAAAATAACAAAAGTTATTAACAGAATAACTGCAATAATGTAAGCCAACCTTATTGTATCCGGCAATTGTTTCATATTGTGTTTTTATTTTCCGCTATTCTCGAAATTCTTTAAGGCAATATAGAACATTCCATACATGATGATATTAACGCAATACTGCATGGTTTTTAAAGTTTGCAAAAACCCCGGATCATTATCCTGAAGAAAAAACATGGGGATTGATCTGAAAATAAAAAAAATACTCCAAAAAAGTAATCCACAGGATACCCAGAAGTGCGGATCATTAAAGATTTTGATTTCGTTGAAGTTTTTCAGCCTGATATAAAACCAAACCAGTGCGTTAATGATAAAATAAAAGCAAACTAATATTCCTAATGTGTTTTCATAGTTTTCACTGTAAAACTTTACAAACAGAGCAATATAGGCTAATATTGCAATCATGACATACAGAAAGAATATTTTGAGTTTTTGAGGAAAGATTCTTGCATAGTATCTGTTGAAAAATATAATCAGAAAAATACTGTAGTAATTGAAGAGATAAGCAAAGTTAAATTCCCGAATATATATTTTATAGTGTCCATAAAGCTCAAGACATAAAGAAAGGAATAAGTATACTGTAAAATAGTTTTGGCTGGAAAGACCTTTCTTTCCAGCTAAAACCATCGACTTTACAGTATCTATAAAGAGTATTGATATGTAGATAATCTGAATGAGCATTTCTATGGATATAGTGAGCCCATATCGAAGAATACTTCTTTCCCGACAAGGTCATCCGGCAGGTATTTCCCAATTGTGGTAAGTCGTTTTTCATTTCCGCCATAGGCTGCAGCATACGCCACATCATCGAAAACATAATAAGGATTGTCTCTAAAATACTCTCTGATGATGTCAAGCTCTATCACTTCACCAAGAAAAAACTGGACTTCTTTGTAAAGGCGGCCGTCTATATTTCTTTCATTCAGTATTTTATTGATATCCGCCCAGGTATAGTATATCCCTTCTGCCTGCATCAATGGAGCTCTGTAAGCATTCATATTACTATAAAATTGTGAGGAGAGATAGTTATCATGCAGGGTTCGTCTTTCTTCAGAGCTAATGAAATCCATACTTGCTTCAAACTTATGCCCCAAATTAAAGATAATATAATGTCCCATAGCGCTATCATTATGATCCAATGGTGTAGCGACAAAGTATAGAAATTCGGTTGCACCAGTAGAAACATTCGTACTGCCCGTATACTTAATATAATCCTGCTGGCTAATGAAGATAAACTCAAATTTAATCCCTTTTCCCTGAGGGCTGAAGGTTTTAAATAAGGTTTCAAAAGTACTGATATCTACCGAATAGCTGTTCAGGAAAGGATTTACCAATTTTGATGCAGCTCCGGAGTTGCTTAAAACACCTTTTTTTGCCTGAAACATAAACATGATTCCGATATCATGATCCATATGTCCTGCTGCAACTAATGGATTAGTTCTTTCTTTTCTTAACGAAACCAGATCCGCTAGTTTGTTTCCAATAGCCTCTGTCCCAAATTCGGGATTTTTTAACTCTAATGTCTCCATAATTTCTTAGTTTTTAAAATTGTTAAACTTATTGATAGCCTCCACTTTATTGTTTACGTGAAGTTTTCTGTAGATATTTCCAACATGCTTTTTAACGGTATCAATACTGATACATTTTTTATCGGCAATCTCTTTGTAAAGAAGGCCCTCTGAAAGAAGTTCGAGAATTTCTTTTTCACGTTCTGTGAGTTCATCGAAACCTTTGATTTCTGTAAGATTTCTTTCGAAATGCTTGAGAACTCTACGGGCAATTGAAAAACTCATTGGAGCACCACCGTGGTATACATCCCGGATGGAAGAAAGAATTTTATCCATGCTTTCTCCTTTTACGAGATATCCCATTGCACCGGCTTTTAAAGAATTAAAGATCTTCTCATCATCATCGAAGCTGGTACACATGATGAATTGTGTATTGGGCATTTCTTTTCGTAGTTTTTCTATGATTTCTATTCCCAGCATATCTTGCAGCTGAATATCCATCATCACCACATCCGGAGAAATATCGGGTAGATTTTGCATGGCATCATTTCCATCAAAGAACTGAGCAATTACCTTCATATCCTGTTGGTAATTGATGACTTTCTTCAACGCATTGTTGTAGTTTTTTTCATCTTCTACTATGGCGATGGAAATGCTCATGACTTTGTTTGTTTGTTTGTTTGTTTGTTTGTTTGTAGCAAATTTCAACAGAAAACAAATTGAAATCAATTACACCTTTGTGTAATATTGGCAATCGAGTTTATAATTATGGTTTATTCTTTTTATTTCTATTAAATTTAATCAATTTTTCATTCCAAATGCATATTAATTTAAATTAATAACAACATAATGAAACAAACGATAAATAAATGACAATCTGTTATTTAAAAAATCAGCTTTACATGCAGAAAAATTCATTTTGAGGAACAAATACTTAAAGGATTTCAATTTAAAAGAAAATAATCTCAATCAAGTTGAAAATTCTGTTCACAGGAAATTACTTTATTTAAGCAGAAAAAGAAGAGAATTATATTTCAATATTGACAGAAATTTCTCATCTTGTCAGGCATGATTTTTGTAAAAATTAAAGAATAAGAATCATAATAAATATCAAATAATATAATCATGAAAAAAGGTCTTTTAGCACTTGGTGCTGTACTTACATTAACAGCTGTGAGCTGTAAAAAAAGTGAAAGCGGAAACAAAAGCGTTATCAAAACAGACAGCTCAACAACTGTAGTGACAGACAATAACGGGAAAATAGATTCTGTGACAGAAAGTTCTTCAACGGTAGACATCAACGGGAAGAAAACTGAAAAGACAGATTTTGTTTATAAAGCCACAGATGGAACTTTAGTAAAAGTGGTATTCAAAAATGATCCTAAAGAAAATACAGTAGCCATTACAAGCAATAAAAAAACATTTACATTGCCTAAGACAGAAACAAAAGGTGATGAAACAATTTACAAGAAAGATGATATGACTGCAAGGGTAAAAGGAGACAGTCTTCACCTTGAACAGGGTAATAATATTATCGAACTAAAAAGAACAAAGATTTAAAATAAAAAATGTCCCAAAGCCTAGTGGGACATTTTATTTTTATAAATATTATATCTTTTTCAACAAATCACTATTGATCCAGCCATATATTGGCTCGCCATCTTTCCCTGGCTTAAATAAAACATATACATAGAACCACCCCAGTTTACTTTTAATAAACTCAACTTGGGTATCTTTTTTAAGCTCTACTACAACTTCGAATTCTGTTCCTGCACCATTTCTTACATTGGCATATTCAGCATTCACTTTATACATATCCGCAGTATCGTCTTCTCTCCCTAACAATTTCGCTCTGAAATTGTCCATAGGAAATGCAGGTCCCGGATCATTTTTTTTGAAAGGAGCAATATCATCATGCCCCAGAATATTTTTGATATTGTAAGTTTCCATCAGCAATTTGCAAACCTGAAAACATGTTTCCAGCTGTTTTTCTGTAAAACTATGCCAATAGGAAGTCTCATCTTCATGTTTATGCTTGGCGGTTACCACTACATCTTTTGAATATTCTTTTTCAAACCATGCATAAAATCTTTCATTTACTTTAGTAAGCCTTCCCGGATTTTCGAGCTCAATACCGATAGAAAAATCATTGAACCCTGAACGGTCTGCCCATCGGCTTCTTCCCGCATGCCAGGCTTTTTTATTGAATTCTACCATTTGGGTAATCCTGCCATCACTATCTATAATAATATGTGCTGAAGCTTTTGCTGTAGGATCTTTAAACCAGTTTATCGAATTTTCAGCTCCCCGTCCTGCAGTAAAATGAATGATAATGTATTCCGGAATAATAATTCCCTCTTTATTGGGAGTCTCTATAAAGCTAATGCTCTCCCCGGAAATTGTTTTTCCTAACTTATCTTTTAAGATGACCATGATCAAGATTTTTTTAAACCCTCAAAGTTATTCTAAATATATTAATTAAACGTTAACGAAATAAAAAAAACCATCCGTATTTCGGATGGTTTTTTTTTTTTAATATCTAAATGAATATTACTATTCTTCAGTTTTTTCTTCAGTAGTATCAGCTTTAGCTTCTTCTACTTTTTCTTCTACTACAGGAGCATCAGCAACAACTGCTGCTTTAGCTGGTGTAGATCTTCTGCTTCTTCTTGTAGCTTTTTTCTCTTCAGCATTAGGGTTGTAAAGCTCGTTGAAATCTACTAATTCGATAAGAGCCATATCAGCAGCATCACCTGGTCTGAAACCTGTCTTAATGATTCTTGTATAACCACCGTTTCTTTCAGCGATTTTAGGAGCTACAGTTCTGAATAATTCAGCAACCGCAAATTTATTTTGAAGGTAAGAGAATACTACTCTTCTGTTGTGTGTAGTATCTTCTTTTGCTTTTGTTAATAGAGGCTCAACATATACTCTTAAAGCTTTAGCTTTAGCTACAGTAGTGTTGATTCTTTTATGCTCAATTAGAGAACAAGCCATATTAGAAAGTAAAGCACTTCTGTGAGAAGCTGTTCTTCCTAAGTGATTGAATTTTTTACCGTGTCTCATTATTAATTATTTATCAGCGTCTAACTTATATTTTGCAACGTCGAAACCGAAGTTAAGACCTTTTGAATGCACTAATTCTTCTAGTTCTGTCAAAGATTTTTTACCAAAATTTCTGAATTTCATCAAATCAGACTTACTGTAAGAAACCAGTTCTCCAAGAGTTTCTACTTCAGCTGCTTTAAGACAGTTAAGGGCTCTTACTGAAAGATCCATATCTGCTAATTTAGACTTAAGAAGTTGTCTTGTGTGAAGAGTTTCTTCATCGTATTGGATAGATGCTTTTACAGCTTCAGTTTCAAGTGTGATTCTCTCATCAGAGAATAGCATGAAGTGATAAATTAATATCTTTGAAGCTTCAGTTAAAGCATTCTGAGGGCTTATAGACCCATCAGTTTCTATATCTAATACAAGTTTTTCGTAGTCTGTTTTTTGCTCTACACGATAATTTTCAATGCTGTATTGTACTTTCTTGATCGGCGTGAAAATAGAGTCGATAGCAATAGTTCCTACAGGAGCATTGTTTGACTTATTTTGTTCAGAAGGAACATACCCTCTTCCTTTTTCAATATTGAAAGTAATTTCGAAAGTTACATCACTGTTTAGGTTGCAAATCACTAGATCTGGGTTTAAAACCTCAAATCCATTGACAGATTTACCTAAATCACCAGCAGTAATAACCGTTTGACCTGAAACTTTAGCAACAACCTGCTCGTTAGCCTGGCCTTCTGCTGCAGCTTTTAATCTTACCTGCTTAAGGTTAAGAATAATTTCGGTAACGTCTTCGATTACTCCTGGAATAGTTGAAAATTCGTGCTCTACACCTTCTATTTTGATAGATGAAATAGCGTATCCTTCCAGAGAAGAAAGCAACACTCTTCTCAAAGCATTACCGATTGTAAGCCCGAAACCTGGTTCTAAAGGTCTGAATTCAAATTGACCTTTAAATTCATCAGAGTTAAGTAAAATTACTTTATCGGGTTTTATGAATTGTAAAATTGCCATATTATTGGGTTGAGCAAAAATTTGATTAAAAAATTATTTAGAGTAAAGTTCGACGATAAGGTTCTCCTTAATGTCCTCCGGAATTTGGATTCTTTCAGGAGCAGAAATGAAGGTACCTTCTTTCTTCTCATCGTTGAATTGTAACCACTCATAGTTTGACTTAGAAGCCAATGCATTGGTAACAACATCAAGAGACTTAGACTTTTCTCTTACGGCGATTACATCACCAGCTTTTACCAAGTAAGAAGGGATATTAAGAATCTCTCCGTTCACAGTAATGTGTCTGTGAGAAACTAATTGTCTAGCACCAGATCTAGTTTTAGCAAAACCTAATCTGTAAACTACGTTATCCAATCTTGATTCACAAAGTTGTAATAGAACTTCCCCTGTTACACCTTTGCTTCTGTGTGCTTTTTCAAATAAGTTAGCAAACTGTCTTTCTAAAATACCGTAAGTATATTTAGCTTTTTGTTTTTCAGCTAACTGAACTGCATATTCTGATTTTTTAGCACCTCTTCTTTTGTTAGGACCGTGTTGTCCTGGCGGTTGGTTTTTTCTCTTTTCGAAGTTTTTATCATCTCCGTAGATTGCAGCACCAAACTTTCTAGCAATCTTAGTTTTAGGTCCAATATATCTTGCCATAATGGGTAAATTCTAAAAATTAAACTCTTCTTCTTTTTGGTGGTCTACATCCGTTGTGTGGCATTGGAGTCACATCAACGATCTCGCTAACTTCAATTCCTGAATTGTGAATAGATCTGATAGCAGATTCTCTACCTGCACCTGGACCTTTCACAAACACCTTTACTCTTCTTAAACCAGCTTCGTGAGCTACAGCAGAGCAATTTTCAGCTGCCATCTGAGCAGCAAATGGAGTATTCTTTTTAGAACCTCTGAATCCCATTTTACCGGCAGAAGCCCAAGAGATAACCTCTCCGTTTTTATTTGTTAAAGAAATGATGATGTTATTGAAAGAAGCTTGAATATGTGCTTCTCCAATAGCTTCAACTTTTACTTTTCTCTTCTTAACTACTTTAGTTTGTTTTGCCATAATTCCTAACGATTATTTACTAGCTTTTTTCTTGTTAGCAACAGTTTTTCTCTTTCCTTTTCTGGTTCTAGAGTTGTTTTTCGTTCTCTGGCCTCTTAAAGGTAATCCAAGTCTGTGACGTATTCCTCGTTGGCATCCTATGTCCATTAATCTCTTAATGTTCAATTGCACTTCAGATCTTAATTCTCCTTCAACTTTTACGTTGTCTAAGATATAAGTTCTGATTGCAGCCAATTCATCGTCATTCCATTCGTTGACTTTTTTGTCTTCGCTGATACCGGCAGCTTTAAGGATTTCAGAAGAAGTACTTCTTCCAACACCATAAATGTAAGTTAAACCGATAACTCCTCTTTTGTTTTTTGGTAAATCAATACCTGCAATTCTCGCCATAATTTAATTAACCTTGTCTTTGTTTAAATTTTGGGTTCTTCTTGTTGATTACGAACAGTACACCTTTTCTGCGTACGATTTTGCAATCAGCGCTTCTTTTTTTAATTGATGCTCTTACTTTCATTTTGATAGTATTTATTTTTTAACAAGAGCCAAATGGAGATCCGAGGATTCCATTTGGCGTTTGTTTAATATCTAAATGTGATTCTCCCTTTTGATAAGTCATAAGGAGACATTTCTAGTTTTACCTTATCACCAGGTAAAAGTTTAATATAATGCATTCTCATTTTACCAGAAATATGAGCGATAAGAATATGCCCATTTTCTAGTTCTACACGGAACTGAGCGTTCGAAAGTGCTTCCGTTATAACGCCGTCTTGTTCAATATGTTTTTGTTTTGCCATAAATTAATATCCAGTCGTTCTTGATAATTTAGACTGCATTAAGCCATCATAATGATGGTTCAGCAGATATGTATTAATCTGTTGAACTGTATCTAAAATTACACCCACCATAATTAATAGTGACGTTCCCCCGAAAAATAGGGCAAACGCATCTGTCTGAACAAAGGTTCCATGCACAATTGCCGGAAGGATTGCAAAGATAGACAAAAATATTGCACCTGGCAAGGTAATTTTTGATAAAATATCATCTAAATAATCAGCTGTCTCTTTTCCTGGTCTTACTTTCGGTACTAAACCTCCATTTCTCTTCAAATCATCAGCCATTTGGTTTACCGGAATTGTAATTGCAGTATAGAAAAACGAGAAGATAATAATTAATAGTGCAAACAATACATTGTATTGCCAGCTAAAAACATTCTTGAAACCTGCAAGAAAAGTATTAGACTCATCGAATTTTGTTAATAATCCTGGTACGAACATCAATGCCTGAGCAAAGATAATCGGCATTACACCAGCAGCATTTACTTTCAATGGAATCCATTGTCTTGCTCCCTGCATAAGATTTCTGTTTACACCTCCTCTTGCTTGAGCTCTGCTTACATACTGAATTGGGATTTTTCTGACAGCAACTGATAAGATCACTGCTAAAAGAACAACCACCATCCAGAATAATACTTCAATAAGGATCATGATAGATCCCATTCCTCCTTTTCCATTCTGCACGGCCATCTCCTGAACGAATGCTTCTGGTAATCTTGAAAGAATCCCCACCATAATAAGGATAGAGATACCGTTTCCGATACCTTTGTCGGTGATTTTTTCACCTAACCACATTGCGAATACTGAACCAGCAACCAAGATAACAATACTTGGCAACCAGAACATGATAGAATTTGGCTCTACAAAGTATGCAGACTGGAACTGAGCATACGGTAAGAATAATTGAGTAATAGAAGTTAAGTAAGAAGGTGCCTGTACCAGACAAACTCCAATCGTTAACCATCTTGTAATTTGGTTCAATGTATTTCTACCTGACTCTCCATCTTTCTGAAGCTTCTGAAGATAAGGAATAGCCATTCCCATCAACTGAACAATAATAGAAGCAGAAATATAAGGCATGATACCCAACGCCATTACGGAAGCGTGGCTGAAAGCTCCCCCCGTAAACGACGAAAGCAAGCCAAGGAGACCTGCTCCTTGCTTGTTACCGCCTTGATTTTTATAATGCTCTAAGAGATCTCCCACCTCTGCAAGGTTAATTGCAGGAAGCGAGATATAAGATGCGAATCTATACACAAGGATAATACCTAACGTAAAGAGAATTTTATCTCTTAATTCCTTTAGGCTCCATATATTTTTAAGTGTTTGTATAAATTCTTTCATTAGTAAGTATTATAAGGTAATTGCTTTTCCACCTGCTTTAGCAATAAGCTCTTCAGCAGACTTAGTGAATTTGTCAGCAGAGATTGAAACCGCAGATTTCAATTCTCCTCTACCCATAATTTTCACTAATTCGTTTTTAGAAACTATCCCGTTTGCTACTAAAACTTCTTTCGTGATTTCTCCAGTGATGGATTTGTTCTCGATTAAAGTTTGAATAGTATCAAGGTTAACTCCTCTAAACTCTTTTCTATTTACGTTTTTGAATCCGAATTTAGGTAATCTTCTTTGTAAAGGCATCTGTCCACCTTCGAAACCGATTTTTTGAGAATAACCAGCTCTAGCTTTCTGACCTTTGTGTCCTTTTGTTGAAGTACCTCCTTTTCCGCTACCTTGACCTCTACCAATTCTTTTTGAGTTGAAAGTAGATCCTGCAGCAGGTTGTATGTTATTTAAATTCATTTTAATTTCTCTTTTATAAAATTATTTTTGAACTTCAAGTAAGTGTCCTACAGCAGCGATCATTCCTAAGATAGAAGGAGTAGCTTCATGTTCTACAACTTGGTGAAGTTTTTTTAATCCTAATGCTTCAAGCGTTCTCTTTTGGGTTTTTGTTCTACCAATAGCGCTTCTTACTTGCTTTACTTTAATTGTTGCCATTGTTTTATATATTAACCGTTAAACACTTTACTTAGAGAAACTCCTCTCATTCTAGCGATTTCTTCAGGTCTTCTGATGTCTAATAACGCTTTGAAAGTAGCTTTCACTACGTTGTGAGGGTTAGAAGATCCTTTAGATTTTGAAAGGATATCGTGAATACCAGCAGATTCCAATACCGCTCTTACCGCACCACCGGCGATAAGTCCTGTACCGTGAGAAGCAGGTCTTAAGAAGATATCTGCACCACCGTATCTAGCAGTAGTTTGGTGAGGGATAGTGTGGTTCATTACAGGAACTTTAACTAGGTTTTTCTTAGCGTCTTCAACTGCTTTAGCAATTGCAGAAGCAACCTCTTTAGATTTTCCTAAACCGAAACCAATAACACCTTCTTCGTTACCTACTACAACAATAGCAGAAAATCCGAAAGCTCTACCTCCTTTTGTTACTTTTGTTACTCTGTTAACAGCTACGAGACGATCTTTTAATTCTAATCCTCCCGGTTTTACTCTTTCTATATTATCTAGTCCTAACATATTTTCCGAAATTTAATGATTAGAATTTAAGTCCACCTTCTCTTGCACCATCAGCTAGAGCTTTTACTCTACCGTGGTATACGAATCCGTTTCTGTCAAATACAATACTTTCGATTCCTGCAGCGATAGCTTTAGCAGCGATAGCTTTACCAACAGCAGCAGAAACTTCAGTCTTAGTACCTTTAGCGTCTACACCTTTTTCTCTAGAAGAAGCTGATGCTAAAGTTTTACCATTTTTATCGTCGATTAACTGAGCGTAAATTTCCTTATTACTTTTATATACAGATAATCTTGGCAATTCAGAAGATCCAGAGATTTTCCCTCTTACTCTTCTTTTGATTCTTATTCTTTTTTCTAATTTACTTAATGCCATAATACTTATAATTTATTAAGCAGATTTACCAGCTTTACGTCTAACAATTTCTCCTACGAATTTCACACCTTTTCCTTTGTATGGCTCAGGCTTTCTGAAAGAACGGATCTTTGCAGTAACCATTCCTAGAAGTTGCTTGTCGTGAGACGTTAAAGTAATAATTGGGTTTTTACCTTTTTCAGTCAATGTATCAACTTTTACTTCACTTGGAAGTTCTAATACGATACCGTGAGAGAATCCTAAAGCTAACTCAAGTTTTTGACCTGCGTGAGAAGCTCTGTATCCTACCCCTACTAGTTCTAGTTTCTTTTCGAAACCTTCATTTACACCTACGATCATGTTCGCGATTAACGCTCTGTACAAACCGTGAAGTGCTTTGTGTTGTTTAGAATCAGATGGTCTGTTTACGTTAAGTTCACCATCTTTTTGTTCTAAAGTAATTCCTGCTGTAAGCTCCTGAGAAAGTTCTCCTTTTGCTCCTTTTACAGTTACTACACCGTTGTTTTCAGTGATTGTAACTCCAGCTGGAATTGTTATAATTGCTTTACCAATTCTTGACATTTTCCTCTGATTAAAAATTAATAAACATAGCAGATTACTTCACCGCCTACTTTCTCTTCTCTAGCTTTCTTGTCAGTCATTACTCCTTTAGAAGTAGAGATGATAGAAATACCCAAACCGTTTAGTACTCTTGGAAGTTCAGTAGAACCTTTGTACTGTCTCAAACCTGGTCTAGAAGCTCTTTGAATAGACTTAATAGCAGGTTTGTTGGTTTGCTTATCGTACTTTAAAGCGATTTTGATCACTCCTTGAACAGCGTTATCTTCAAACTTGAAGTTTAAGATATACCCTTGATCAAATAGGATCTTAGTAATCTCCTTTTTGATTTTCGATGCAGGAATTTCCACCACTTTGTGGCCTGCGCTTTGTGCGTTCCTTACTCTTGTTAGGAAATCTGAAATTGGATCTGTTACCATTTTTCTTTTATAAATTATTGGTTAAAGAACAATCAGTATTGAAAAGACTTGAAGATTAAAATATCAGACGTCAGAAATCTTCGGTCTGATATTTTTATTCTTTAGTATCTTGACAACTTAATTGTCCCGATTTTTAATTAGTAATTATTACCAACTAGCTTTTCTTACACCTGGGATAAGACCGTTGTTTGCCATTTCTCTGAAAGTTACTCTGGAAATACCGAACGTTCTCATGTATCCTCTTGGTCTACCTGTTAGTTTACATCTGTTGTGTAATCTTACAGGAGAAGCATTTTTAGGCAATTTTTGAAGTCCTTCGTAATCACCTGCTTCTTTAAGAGCTTGTCTTTTAGCAGCGTATTTAGCAACTAGTGCTTCTCTTTTGCGCTCACGCGCTTTCATTGATTCTTTAGCCATTTCTTAGTTCTTTTTAAATGGTAAACCGAAGTGAGTTAATAATGCTTTAGCTTCTTTATCTGTTTTCGCAGTAGTAACGAAAGTGATGTCCATCCCTTGGATTTTTTTCACTTTGTCAATTACGATTTCAGGGAAGATAATTTGCTCAGTAATACCTAAGTTGTAGTTACCTCTACCATCGAAACCATCTGCTTTGATACCAGAGAAATCTCTGATACGTGGTAAAGCAGAAGAAGTAAGTCTGTCTAAGAACTCATACATTCTTTGAGCTCTCAAAGTTACTTTCGCACCTACAGGCATACCTTTTCTTAGTTTGAATGCAGCTTCGTCTTTCTTAGAGATCGTACCTACTGCTTTCTGACCTGTGATGTTTGAAAGTTCTTCTACAGCATAATCGATAATTTTCTTATCTGCAGTAGCGTCTCCTAAACCTTGTGATACAACGATTTTCTCTAATCTAGGTACTTGCATGATTGACTTGTACCCGAATTCTTCCATCATTGCAGGAACAATTGTTTCTTTGTATATTTTTTTGGGTCTTGCTATAAATTCCATGTTAATTCAAATTATAAAGTTTCACCCGTTTTTTTGTTAATTCTTACTTTCTTATCTCCTTCGATTTTGTAACCGATTTTGATAGCTTTTCCGTCTTTACCAACTAAAGCTACGTTTGAGATATGAATAGAAGCTTCCTTTTCAGTAATTCCTCCTTGAGGATTAGAAGCTGAAGGCTTAACGTGTTTTTTGATGATGTTAAGTCCAGCAACGATTACTCTTGGGTCTCTACCTTCTTTCTTAATCACTTCAATAACTTCACCAGTCTTACCTTTGATATCTTTCTTACCAGTAGTAATGATTACGTTATCTCCTCTTTTTATTTTTAACTTTGACATTTCTTTTAAAAATTTTTAAAATTAAAGTACTTCAGGAGCTAATGAAATGATTTTCATATATTCTTTGTCTCTCAACTCACGAGCAACTGGTCCGAAAACACGCGTTCCTCTCATTTCTCCCGCTGCGTTTAGTAATACACAAGCATTGTCGTCGAATTTGATGTATGAACCATCTTTTCTTCTTACTGCTTTTTTAGTTCTTACTACTACAGCTTTAGATACCTGACCTTTTTTAGCGTTTCCTGATGGTGTAGAATCCTTGATAGTAACAACGATTTTATCACCAACTGAAGCATATCTTCTTCTGGTTCCTCCCAGAACTCTAATAACTAGTACTTCTTTAGCACCTGTGTTATCAGCAACTTTTAATCTTGATTCTGTTTGTAACATTATTACTTAGCTTTTTCAATGATTCTTACTAATCTCCATCTCTTGCTCTTGCTCAAAGGTCTAGTTTCTTGGATAAGAACTGTATCACCTTCTGTGCATTCGTTGTTCTCGTCGTGTGCAGTATATTTTTTCGTTTTTAGAACGAATTTACCGTACATCGGGTGCTTTACTCTTGTAGTTTCACTAACAACAATAGTTTTTTCCATTTTATTGCTGGAAACCACTCCGATTCTTTCTTTTCTTAAATTTCTATCCATTGTAAAATGAAATTATTGTTTGTTAGTTAACTCAGTGTTTAGTCTTGCGATTGTCTTTCTCAAATCTCTGATTTGAATCGGGTTTTCAATTGGGCTGATTGCATGAGCCAATTTCAATTTAGAATATTGAGCTTTTGCTTCAGTTAATTGAGCTTGAATATCACCCGCGCTTAAATTTTTAATATCAGCATTTTTCATTGTATTCAAAGATTATAGAGGTTTAACAAAATCGTTAGCAACGATGAATTTAGTAACTACTGGTAATTTTTGTGCAGCAAGTCTTAAAGCTTCCTTAGCGATATCGTAAGGTACACCTCCGATTTCGAACATAATCTTACCTGGTTTTACTACAGCTACCCAATATTCAACAGCACCCTTACCTTTACCCATACGTACTTCCGCTGGTTTTTTAGTAATTGGCTTATCTGGGAAGATTTTGATCCATAGTTGACCTTCTCTCTTCATATATCTTGTCGCAGCGATACGAGCCGCTTCAATCTGTCTTGCAGTGATCCAAGCTCCTTCCGTTGCTTTGATCCCAAAAGTTCCGTAAGCAAGTTGACTACCTCTTTGGGCATTCCCCTTCATCTTCATCTTGTGAACTCTACGGAATTTGGTTCTTTTTGGTTGTAACATAATTTCTAAATTTTAGATTTTAGATTTTAGATTTTAGATTTTTTTTAATTTTAAAAAAGTAACGGTAATTTAAAATTCAAAATTTCTAATCTAAAATTTTAATTATTATTGTTATTGTTGTTGTTTTTTCTAGGTCTTCTGTTGTCTCTGTCTCCTCCTCTGTTTCCTCTGTCTGACTGACCTCCTTTTTTCTGTTGTCCTACTAATGGAGAAAGTTCTCTTTTACCGTAAACTTCACCTTTCATAATCCAAACTTTTACACCTAGTCTACCGTAAGTAGTGTGAGCTTCTGCCCAGTGGTAATCGATATCAGCTCTGAAAGTTGACAATGGAATTCTTCCTTCTTTGAAAGATTCTGATCTTGCCATCTCAGCTCCGTTCAATCTACCAGAGATTTGAACTTTGATACCTTCAGCACCCATTCTCATAGTACTTGCCATTGCCATTTTAACAGCTCTTCTGTAAGAAATTCTGTTTTCAATTTGCTTAGAAATACTATCAGCAACTAGTACAGCATCTAATTCAGGTCTTTTGATTTCGAAAATGTTGATTTGAATATCCTTACCTGTAAGTTTCTTCAATTCTTCTTTCAATTTATCAACTTCCTGACCTCCTTTACCGATGATAAGTCCCGGTCTAGCAGTAGTGATTGTAACTGTTACTAATTTAAGTGTTCTTTCAATATAGATTTTTGAAATACCACCTTTAGATAATCTAGCCTCAAGGTATCTTCTGATTTTGTAGTCTTCAGCGATTCTGTCTCCATAATCGTTTCCACCAAACCAGTTAGAATCCCATCCTCTGATGATACCTAATCTATTACCAATTGGATTTGTCTTCTGTCCCATACCTTGATTAATTTTCTTTTTTACCTAAGATTAATGTAATGTGGTTTGATCTTTTTCTGATTCTATACCCTCTACCTTGTGGAGCTGGTCTTAGTCTCTTCAATTGTCTTGCACTGTCTACAAAAATTTCTTTAACGATAAGATTAGCTTCTTCAATATCAGCACCTTCGTTTTTAGTCTGCCAGTTAGCCATTGCTGAAAGCAATACTTTTTCTAACTTGTTAGATGCGTCTTTTTTAGAATATTTTAGAATGTATAAAGCTTTGTCAACTTGCTCTCCTCTAATGATATCAGCAACTAATCTCATTTTTCTTGGAGAAGATGGGCAATCATTGTGTATTGCTTTTACTACATCTTGGTTTGTCAATTTACGTGCTAATGCACTTTCTCTTTTTCTTGATCCCATGATTATCTGCTTCCTTTGTTTTTGTTACCACCATGACCTCTGAAAGATCTTGTTGGAGAAAATTCGCCTAGCTTGTGACCAACCATGTTTTCTGTAACATAAACAGGGATAAAAGATTTCCCGTTGTGTACTGCAATAGTTTGTCCTACGAAGTCTGGAGAGATCATTGATGCTCTAGACCAAGTTTTGATAACTGTCTTCTTACCAGACTCTATGTTTGTCTGAACCTTCTTATCTAAAGTATGATGAATGAATGGTCCTTTTTTAAGTGATCTTGCCATAATTATTTACGTTTAGATATGATATGACGGTTAGACGCTTTATTTTTCTTTCTGGTTTTGTAACCTTTAGCAGGCATACCGTTTCTAGATCTTGGGTGACCTCCTGAAGAACGTCCTTCACCACCTCCCATTGGGTGATCTACTGGGTTCATTACAACTGCTCTTGTTCTAGGTCTTCTACCTAACCATCTGCTTCTACCAGCCTTACCTGATACAGTTAATTGGTGATCTGAGTTAGAAACAGATCCAATCATTGCCATACATTCAGTAAGGATCATTCTTGATTCTCCTGAAGGCAATTTGATGATTGCATATTTACCATCTCTAGAAGTTAATTGAGCTGAAGAACCAGCACTTCTTGCTAAAATAGCACCTTGTCCAGGCTTCATTTCAACACAAGAGATTACAGTACCCAATGGAATGTTTTTCAATTTCATTGCGTTACCTACGTTGGGTTCAACGCTTTCTCCTGATACTACCTTCTGATCAACTTTGATACCGTTTGGAGCGATGATATATCTCTTCTCTCCATCAGCATACTCTAATAAAGCGATAAATGCAGTTCTGTTTGGATCATACTCTACAGTTTTTACAGTTGCTTCAACGTTTGCTTTGTTTCTTTTGAAGTCAATAATTCTGTATTTCTTTTTGTGTCCACCTCCGGTGTAACGCATGGTCATTTTACCAGTTTGGTTACGTCCACCTGACTTACTAATACCAACTGTTAGAGATTTCTCTGGTTTGTTGGTAGTAATTTCTTCAAAATTGTTTACAATTCTGAATCTCTGTCCCGGGGTGATAGGTTTTAATTTTCTAACAGACATTACTATTATTTATAATTAATAATTAATTTACAGCAAAAATATCGATAACCTCACCTTCAACAAGTTTGATTACCGCTTTTTTCAATTTGTTTGTCTTTCCTACTTGAAGACCTTTTTTAGTGTATTTTGAAGAAACCTTCGGAGCATAAATCATTGTGTTAACGTCTGCTACTTTTACACCGTAAGCCGCTTCAACAGCTTTTTTAATCTGGATTTTATTCGCCTTAGGTTCAACTAAGAAAGAATAAGAACCTCTTAAATCTGTAAGGTAATTAGCCTTTTCTGAGATAACTGGTTTAATAATAATAGACATGACTTATTTCTTTAAATTTTCCTGGAATTTTTCAACTGCACCTTCAAAGAATACAACTTCACCTGCATTTACTAAATCGTAAGAGCTAACTTCGTTGAAGTTCATTACTTTAGTTTTAGGTAAGTTTCTTGAAGATAAATACACATTCTTGTTAGCTTCAGGAAGAATGAATAAAGATTTTTTACCGTTCAATGCTAATGCATCCAATAAAGTAATGAAATCTTTAGTCTTAGGAGCATTTAAGCTCATATCTTCTAAAACTCTGATGCTGTTGTCTCTCATTTTCTGAGATAAAACAGATTTCTTCGCCAATCTCTTAAGAGCTTTGTTCAATTTGAATCTGTAGTCTCTTGGTTTTGGTCCGAATACTCTACCTCCACCTCTGAAAGTTGGAGATTTAATATCACCATATCTAGCAGATCCAGATCCTTTTTGCTTCTTAAGCTTTTTAGTAGAAGCAGTAATTTCGCTTCTTTCTTTTGCTTTATGAGTCCCTTGTCTTTGTGCAGCAAGGTACTGTTTAACTTCTAAGTAAACCGCGTGCTGATTTGGCTCAATTCCGAATACTGTTTCGTCTAGAGTTACTTTTCTTCCGGTCTCTTTTCCTGATGTATTTAATACTACTAGTTCCATTTTCTGATAATTACATAAGAATTTTTAGCTCCCGGAACAGCACCTTTTACTACTAAAAGATTTTGTTCTTGATCAACTTTTAACACTTGAAGGTTTTGAACAGTTACCTGCTCACCTCCCATTCTTCCAGCCATTCTCATCCCTTTGAATACTCTTGAAGGGTCTGAACCAGCACCGATAGAACCTGGAGCTCTAAGTCTGTTGTGCTGACCATGAGTTGCCTGCATTACACCTCCAAATCCGTGTCTTTTAACAACACCTTGGAAGCCTTTACCTTTTGAAGTTCCTGTTACATCTACATACTCACCTTCGATGAATAGATCAACACTTACTACCTCTCCTACTTTTGCTTCAGTAAATCCATCGTGGAATTCTACTAATTTAGCTTTAGGAGCAGAACCAGCCTTTTTAAAATGACCAGCTAACGCTTTACCAACGTTCTTCTCACTCTTGTCATCGAAACCTAATTGAACAGCTGTATAACCGTCTTTTTCTAAGGTTCTGACCTGTAAAATCGAGCATGGACCAGCTTGAATAACTGTACAAGGAATGTTTTTCCCTTCTTCGTTAAACAAAGATGTCATACCGATTTTTTTACCAATAATACCTGACATTGTTTATATTATAATAAAATTTATCCTTTATTTATCCCCATTTTTCGGAAGTCTGAAGTAATTTCTACTTTTGATATAGGCATACTACGCTCCTAAAATGAGTGTGCAAATTTATGAATAATTTTATAACTGACAAATATTTCAAGTAAAATATTTTGATTTTTAATCGATTAGATGATTTTGAAAAATTTCAGAACCAATTTCCCAAAGATTTATTTTGATTAAAAAAAAGAAATTAAAAAGAAGGTATTATTGAGTTAAAACACTCACTCCCATTTCCTCCAATTCAACTCTGTCTTCAGCAGAAATACCATTATCAGTAATCAGGTAATCCACCTGATCCAAAGCTGCAATTTTCCCGAAACCTTTCTTATTCAATTTTGAAGAATCTGCAAGAATCACGGTTTGATCAGCACATTCCATCATAATCTGGTTCAGGTGAGCTTCTGCAGCGTTGGAAGTACTGATTCCGAATTCCGGATCAATACCATCTACTCCCAAAAAAAGTTTATTGCATGAAAACTGTTTAAGGATTCCTTCGGAAATAGATCCTACAATAGAAGTAGAGCTTTTTCGTACCTCTCCTCCCAATTGTATGATATTAATATTAGGATTATTGCAAAGTTCAATGGCCACCCTCAAAGAAGATGTCAATACTGTAAGAGGTCCAAAGTTCATCAGCATTCTTGCCAGATAATGCATCGTAGTTCCGGATGCCAATATAATACAATCATTTTCCTGGATCAATGACAAAGCTGCTTTTGCAATGGCCTGCTTCGCCTCCACATTGATACTTTCTTTCTCTCCTACATTTTTCTCATAGGCGTATCTTACCTGCTTACTCGCTCCTCCGTGGTTTCTGAAAAGAAGCCCCAGACTTTCGAGATAGTTCAGATCCTTTCGGATCGTAACCGAAGAAACACTAAGCTTCTCACACAGATCCTGAACAAGCACATGTCCTTTTTCCTCAAGCTCTTTCAGTATTTCATCCTGCCTTGGTAGTAGCTTTTCCATTTTATTCGTTTCATCAAAAATACCGATTTTTTTCGACATCTTAAAATTTCATTTATTTTCTTTTTGCTTTCATTTTTAATTTATATATTTGAAAACGAAACATAAACGAAACATTTATGAAACGAAACGAAGAACTCAGTAAGTTAACCAATGTAAAAGAATGGGACTTTATTGTCATAGGAGGAGGAGCCAGTGGTTTAGGTTCAGCATTAGACGCAGTAAGCAGAGGATTCAAAACATTATTGCTTGAATCTCATGACTTTGCAAAAGCAACATCCAGCAGAAGTACCAAATTGGTACATGGTGGAGTTAGATATCTCGCTCAGGGAGATGTCGGATTGGTAAAAGAAGCATTAAAAGAAAGAGGACTCTTAGCAAAAAATGCAGCACATATCGTAAAAAACCAGTCTTTCATTATTCCAAACTACACATGGTGGGGAGGAATCTACTACAAAATAGGACTGTCTGTTTATGATTTCCTTGCCGGAAAACTAAGTTTAGGTAAAACAAGATACATCAGCAAATCAAAAACCGTTGAAAAGCTTCCTACTATTGAACAAAACCACTTAATGAGCGGTGTTGTTTACCAGGACGGACAATTTGACGATGCCAGACTTGCGATTAATCTTACCCAAACTATTATTGAAAAAGGGGGAAGTGCTGTGAATTATGTAAAAGTGATCAACCTTTTGAAAGATGATTCTGATAAAGTAATAGGTGTGGTTGCGGAAGATCAGCTTTCTAAGCAGCAATATCAGATACACGCTAAAGTAGTGATCAATGCTACCGGTGTATTCACGAATGACATTCTTAATCTGAACAATCCTAAGCATGGTAAATTAGTTGTACCAAGCCAGGGAATTCACCTTGTATTAGATAAATCTTTCCTGAAAAGTGATGATGCTATCATGATTCCGAAAACTTCAGACGGCAGGGTTTTATTTGTTGTTCCATGGCACGACAGAGCTTTAGTAGGAACTACGGATACTCTTTTAAAGGATGAAAGTTTTGAACCTCGTGCTCTGGAAGAAGAAATCAGTTTTGTTTTAAATACCGCCAGACAATATCTATCTAAGAAACCAACCCGTGAAGATGTAAAATCAGTTTTCGCAGGCCTTCGTCCACTTGCCGCTCCTAAAGATGGAAGCAAAAGTACAAAAGAGGTTTCCCGAAGCCATAAAGTGATTACTTCAGAAACAGGATTAGTTTCTATTATCGGAGGAAAATGGACAACATACCGTAAAATGGCCGAAGATACAATAGACGAAGCGATGAAAGTCCACAGGTTGGGTAACAATCCATCTAAAACAGAACATCTTTCCATTCATGGAAATGTAAAACCAGAACAGGTAGACAGAACCAATCACCTGTACGTTTACGGATCTGATATCCCCGCTATAAAAGCATTGCAGGAAAGCAATCCCCGTTATGCGCAAAAAATCCACCCTGATCATCCTTTCACTGTAGCGGAAGTTGTATGGGCTGTAAGAACAGAAATGGCAGAAACTATTGAAGATATTCTGGCCAGAAGAGTCCGTTTACTATTCCTGGATGCGAGAGCAGCTATAGATAGTGCTCATCACGTAGCAAGAATCATTGCTGAAGAGAAAGGATATCCTGAAGAATGGGCTCAGCAGCAGGAAAATGAATTCATTGAATTAGCAAGAGGGTATTTATTGACTCCTTATTCACCTAAAGTTATCAACCTAAATTAGCACTATATACATGAATGAAAAACTAATTCTCGCTCTAGATCAGGGAACAACTTCCTCCAGAGCGATTCTCTTCAATCACAGCGGAGAAATAAAATATGTATCGCAAAAAGATTTCGAACAGATATTCCCTACTCCAGGCTGGGTAGAGCATGATCCTAATGAAATCTGGTCATCACAAATCTCCGTAGCAGCAGAAATTATAGCGAAAGCAGGTATCTCCGGACTGGAAGTTGCCGCTATCGGGATTACGAATCAGCGTGAAACCACAATCGTTTGGGATAAAGAAACCGGTGAACCTATCTACAACGCCATTGTATGGCAGGACCGCAGAACCTCAAAATATTGTGACGAACTGAAAGATCAGGGACATGCATCAACCATCAAAGAAAAAACAGGACTTGTTCTGGATGCTTACTTTTCAGCAACCAAACTGAAATGGATTCTTGATAATGTAGAAGGAGCAAGACAAAAAGCAGAAGAAGGAAAACTATGTTTCGGAACTGTTGACACATGGCTTGTCTGGAAGCTTACCAGAGGAAAAATGTTTATTACGGATGTTTCCAACGCCAGCAGAACAATGCTTCTGAACATTCATACCTTAGAATGGGATAATGATTTATTAGAATTATTCGACATTCCAAAAGCTATTCTTCCGGAAGTAAAACAAAGCAGTGAGATATATGGTGAAACCGCCACTACTCTATTCTCTACAAAAATTCCGATTGCCGGAATTGCGGGTGACCAACAGGCAGCTTTATTCGGACAGATGTGTACTACTCCGGGAATGGTAAAAAACACTTACGGAACAGGATGTTTTTTATTAATGAATACAGGAACGGAAGCTGTTTCTTCTAAAAACAACCTATTGACAACCGTAGCATGGAAAATCAATGGAGAAGTAAACTATGCATTAGAAGGAAGTGTATTTGTAGGAGGTGCAGCTATTCAATGGCTGAGAGACGGTCTTAAAATTATTCATTCTTCTGACCAGGTAAACGAACTCGCTGCTTCTGTACCAGATAATGGCGGAGTATATTTTGTTCCTGCATTGACTGGTCTTGGAGCTCCTCATTGGGATCAGTATGCTCGTGGAACTATTGTAGGAATTACCCGTGGTACCACAGATGCACATATCGCGAGAGCAACACTGGAAGGAATAGCATTCCAGGTTTATGATATTGTGAAAGCAATGGAGGCAGATTCCGGAAGAGCCAGTCTTGAATTAAGAGTAGACGGTGGTGCTTCTGCAAGTGATCTTCTGATGCAGATACAGTCTGACCTATTCGGTTTTAAAATCACAAGACCTAAAACCCTTGAAACAACAGCACTGGGTGCCGCTTACCTTGCCGGACTTGCTGTAGGATACTGGAAAGACGTTGAAGAAATTCAATCTCAGTGGATTGTAGACAAAGATTTCCATCCTCAGTTGGAAAGAGAACATGTCGATAAGATGGCACATTCATGGAAAAGAGCCGTATCACGTGCTCAAAGCTGGATAGAAGATTAATTCACTTATTAAAAAAAAACTTATATGACCCCATTTATTGCAGAAGTTATCGGAACGATGCTTCTTATATTGTTAGGCAACGGTGTTGTAGCCAATGTTGTCTTAAAAGATACGAAAGGAAATAATTCCGGATGGATCGTTATTACTACCGCATGGGCACTCGCCGTATTCGTAGGAGTAACTGTTGCCGGCCCAATAAGTGGGGCTCACCTGAACCCGGCTGTAACCATTGGTCTTGCAGCAGCAGGAAAATTTTCCTGGGATCTGGTTCCTTCTTATATCGCAGCCCAAATGATCGGAGGAATGCTGGGAGCTTTTCTGGTATGGCTTTTCAATAAAGATCATTTTGCAATTACGGAAGATGAAGGAGCCAAACTGGCTTGTTTCAGTACAAGCCCCGCTATCAGAAAAACATCTTCCAACCTGATTAGTGAGATCATCGGAACCTTCGTTTTGGTATTCGTTATTTTTCATTTTTCTGATCCGAGTATTTCTTTACAGGCAGATCCAACAGCCAAAGTGGGATTGGGTACTGTAGGTGCTATCCCCGTTACCTTTCTTGTATGGGTAATAGGTTTATCACTAGGAGGTACCACAGGATATGCTATCAACCCTGCGAGAGATCTTGCCCCAAGAATCATGCACGCTATCTTACCTGTAAAAGGAAGCAGTGATTGGTCATACGCCTGGATTCCTGTAGTAGGTCCTGTTACAGGCGCTATTATCGCAGCAGTTTTATATGGATTTTTAAAATAAAAACAAATGATGAAAAAAGTCTTAAAGGGAATCTTCCTTCTTGCGATTGGCACAGGAAGATTATTTTCACAGGAAAATGGCGAAACCAAGGAAACCAAAGAAGGAAGGCTTGATTTTACAGCCAACATTCAGAACAATCACTTATGGAGAGGGCTTATCATTACTGATAAACCTGTTGTAATGGGTAATCTTTCTTATGCCTTAGATGCGGAGAAAAAATGGAAGGTCGGAATTTGGGGTGCATCTGCATTAGCAGATGATAAGGACAATACCCATTATAAGGAAATCAATTATTATGTTCAATATTCCAACGGACGTTTTTATATTGGATTATGGGATCTTTACAACTCCCGAAACATCAATACTGCGGTAGCTGCTGATGATATCTTCAGCTATTCACAGAGAAGAACAGCCCATATCATTGATTTAAGAACAAACTATACTTTCGGACCTTCATTCCCGATCAATATTGAAGCTGACATTATGTTGTACGGTGGGGCTAATGCAGGAGAAGTTATTCTGGAAGCTGACGGAAGCTACAAAAAGAACAGATATTCTACTTATGTACAGGCAAGTTACCCTGTCATTAAGGGAGAGAAAGTAAATCTGGATGCATTTGTAGGAGCCGGATTTGCGCTTAATGACCAAACATTTTTATATGGCAATGGCAAAAACAGCTTTGACATCGTCAATGTAGGAGTAAAAGCCGGAAAAGTAGTGAAGATTACCGATCATTACAGTCTTCCTGTATCAATGATGGCCATGTGGAATCCATCTAATAAATACGCAAGAATCCAGCTTGCGGCAACTGTTTTTTAATTTGACTTTAACTAAATTATAGAAAAGCCACTTCTTACAGGAGTGGTTTTGTTTTCCAAAAGAAACAACCTACCATAGAAAAGAATTTTTATACAGTTCACCTGCAAATAACCGGGTTTTTACGGTGGTTGCTTTGTCTAAATATATTTACTTTTGAAAAAAATATGTATGAAAAAGATTTTCAGTGTAATCATTCTGTGTATTAGTATTTTCACTTTAGCTCAGCAGGTGAAAGTTCCTTTTACAGGACACAGAAGCTTTGATATCATGAAAGGCTACAGCGGAACCGGTACTCCTCATTATTATGTGGACATACAAAAGAACGGAGATGTTCACTTCGGATATGTTCAGGTGAATCAGGCAGACGGAAAAGAAACAACAGAAGAAATAAATGCCGGACAATATGCTCCTCACAAAGTAATGAAAGTAGTTTTCAAGGAATATGAGGAGAATTTTTTGGTGAAATTTGACAAAGATAAAATCTACCTTACCGATGAAAGGGGAAATATCCTCCACCTTGAGGGTTGCTGCTCAGCCCGAGAAAGTGCAGATAAAGAAAGCTGTAAGTGTGAAAGTGAACTTTACAAGTAGTTAAAATTGTATATAGAGAGAGCCACTCCATTTGGGGTGGTTTTCTTGTTCTACACCAATCACCGTGATTTTACGGTTTATATTCTGCTTAAATATCTTTATTTTTGAAAAGTGATTTATCCCCATGAAAAATTTTAAAACCCTTTTTCTGCTTATCTTTTTCTTTATTGTGTCATGCAGCAAGAAAGAAGATCATCCTTACACTTTTTATTACTGGAAAACCAAATTAAAGCTTGACAGTGAAGAGAAGAAAGCTCTGGACAAATCCACTATTCCTTATTTGTACACAAGATTCTTTGATGTAGATAAAGTGAACGGAAAATTTCAGCCGGTGGCAGTTATTACTAAAGATCACAGTTTTAAAACAGACAAACAGATTGTCCCTACAGTTTTCATTACCAATCAGACCATGTTGGGTATTTCTGCAGATGAGATCAAATTTCTGGCGGAAAGTATCCACCTTTTAATTCAAAAGAAAGCGGAAGAATATCAACTGAAAACAAATAATGAAATCCAGATCGACTGCGACTGGACTGCCGGAACACGAAATGATTATTTTAAGTTTCTGAAAGAGCTCAAAAAAATTTCCGGAAAAGAAATTACCTGTACCCTTCGCCTTCATCAGGTAAAAGATAAAAAACAGACCGGAATTCCTCCTGTGGAAAAAGTCTATCTGATGTGCTACTCTACTTCATCACCTCTGGAAAATTCTGATAAAAATTCTATTCTGGATGCTAACATTCTGAAAAGCTATCTTTCAAAAATGGAAGAATATCCCATCAAAAAAGTTGAAGTGGCACTTCCTATTTATTCCTGGGGAATTGTTACCAATCATTTAGGGAAACATAAACTGATTAATGCCTTATCCAAAAGAGATCTGGAAAACCCCAATTTTAAGAAGATATCTGATCATCAGATTGAAGTTCTGAAAGATGGATTCTATTTTGGAGGTTATTTAAACAAAGGCTTCAAAATAAAGGTAGAGGAAATTTCTGAAGATCAGCTAGACGATGTTATACAGTTTTTACAGAAAAAAATCCCACATTTTACTATTATTTATTATCAATTAGATAGTAAATTTGTGTCAGACAGGAAATTTTAATCTCTTGCAGATAGAGGCAGCCTGCCAGAACCATACCATCATACAATATTAAATTAAAAATAAAAAAACACTGCACACCCTATGAAAAAGTATATTCTTTCACTTGCGGTTGTATCACTTTTCTATACACAATCTGACGCCTGTGCGTGGTCAGATCCTGATTATGATTACTTCAACCTTTTTACGCAAACCATCATTAAGGACAAGGCTTATCTTCCTTTTCTGCACAACTATTCAAGCAGATTTTATGGAGGATACAATTCATCATTGATTCCTGATGACAATATCGAAACCTGGAAAAAGTTCTTCAACAATCAGCTTAGCTATTCTGAAACCCAGAATCTGGTGTATAAGATCAGCATGAACGATCTGAATGCTTTAAAGAACGGAAATCCAGCCAATCCTCTTTTACAAAAACTAGGCACCGGATTTTACCAGAAATATAAGGAGGGTATTGATTATTTGATTGAGGCCAAATATATTGAACCTTTTATGAGCATCAATTATGTTGAAAGTGAAAACTCATTCTATTACGACAGAGATGCGAACAGGAAAAATGCCACTGCTCTTGATTATCATAAAACCATTGCTGCCTTAACGTCTTTGTACAGTGCAGCAAGAAATCCTGAAATCAAACAGCGTTACGGCTATCAGCTGGTACGATTAAATCATTACACAAGAAACTATGATTCTGCTGTACAGGCTTTCAAAACTTATGTTGCTCCTATAAAGCTAAAGGGGTCGGTTTACTTCATGTCTCTGGATCAGCTGGCAGGAGCTCAAAGAGGATTAGAAATGAATAGTGATGCCAACTGGAATTTTTTTCAGGTATTCATGAACAGTAAAGACAGGAAGGAATCTGCGTTTATTTCTATGAAGCTTTCGGATACGGCATCCTTCAGCAATATTATGAAAAGAGCCAATACGAATGATGAAAAGAATATGGCATATTTCCTGTTAGGATATGAGGACTTCAACAATCCTATCCCGATGATGGAAAAGATGTATGAAATCAATCCTGATTCTGAGATCCTGAAGGTAATGGCAGCAAGAAGTATCAATGAACTTGAAAGAAGCTACCTGCCTACTTATTACTATACTTCAGAAGCTCAAAAAGCAGGAGCAAAAGAAAGTTCTAAAGATAACTCTTCAAAAGACAAATCAACTGATCAAACCAAAACTGAGGTAAAAGAAGAAAAGCTTTCTTTTTGGCAGAAAATTGTAAGGTTCTTTAAAAATCTTTTTGGCGGATCCAAATCTGAAAAAACAGGTGATAATGCTAAGGCTGATCAAAGTGATGATGAATTATTCAGCAATCCGGACAGAATTCCGTTCTACAACAGAACAGACTATTATTACGATGAAAAAAGACAGGACTTCCTTGACAGTCTGGAGAAATTCACTGATAAAACAAAAGAAAAGTCTAAAGATGAATACTGGCAGATTGCAGATGCTTATCTTAAATTTTTAAAGAAAGACTATAAAGCAAGTTCTGAAATTCTGAACGATATCAAAACGACCAATCCTGAATATCTGGAAGAAATCAAAAGAATGAAAGTTCTTAATGACATTGTATCCCAGCCTAAAATTGATGCAGAATATGAGGATCATTTAATGAAAGATTATGCTGAGTATTTTGTGGAGAAAAAAGTAGTAAAAGATACAGCAGCAACAGATAATTTCGATTATTATGGTGAAGTACCATCTACTGCGGATTTCCTTAAAGATGTGATTGCTAACCGTTATTTCCTTCAGGGAGAGGACGGAAAATCATTCCTGATGAACAATAAACTTTCGGATCTCCAATATAACCCGAACTCCAGTCTTGTAAAAAGTGTGGAAGAGTTTTACAGAAAGCCAAACAAAACACAGTTTGAACAGCAAATCATTGCTAAAAACATGGATAGTGTAGGTAATGTAGATGCATTCTTCAGCACCATTTACGGAGACAGGGCGATGAGACTTGCCGATTTTGAAAAGGCGAAAGCTTATTATGAAAAAGCAAAAAGTTTTGCAGGCATCCCAAGACAAAATTATGACTGGAATGAAAAGAGTGGCCAAACTATCACTCCAAAACAATATACCCCTGCTGAATACAACGGATTTAAAAATATTTCAAATCTTGTATTCGGACATAATGTTTGGGAAAGCTTCGGAAGTGCTGACACCGAAAGTATGAAAGCAGAAAACTATACTGATTTCCCTTTCATCAAAACAAGCATGGATAAACTTGAACTGGCAGATGCACTGATTCAATTGAAAAAGATTGGAAACGGTACCGGTGAAAAAGCGGCAAAAGCCAATCAGCTTATCGGAAACTTACTGTACAATACTTCTATTTTAGGATATTACCGTGAATTGTTTGTCATGGATATTGACAATAGCAACGGAGGCAAGTACGACTTTTGGAATACTGACAGGAAGAACCCTTACAAGTATTATTATAAAAACTTCCTGGATACTTCTTATATTGAGCCTGATAATTTTGATCTGTCAATCAATTATTATCAAAAAGCACTTAAGCTGTCCAACAATAAGGAAGAAAAAGCAAGAATCTTATTCCAGATGGCAAGTGCTGAGCAGGGTAAATATTACCAGTATGAAGCTAAAGCACCAAAAGATTTTGATTACTCAGATCCGAAATGGTCTGAAAAAGAAGAGGCCCGCCAAAAGGAAATGGACAATCTTAAAAACCAGAAATACAGAACTTATTTCGCACAGTTGAAAGCTCAGTATTCCGATACCGAGACAACGAAGAGCCTAATGGGCAGCTGTAGTTATTTCAGTTATTTTATGAGATAATATAAAGCATAAAAAAACCTCTGATCACTCAGAGGTTTTTTGTTTTATTTTTTGTTCAACTATTTTTTCACAAATTTAGTTGTGGTCTTTTCTTCTTTACCATTGTTGATCGTAATGAAGTAAACTCCTTTTACAAGGTTGCTGACATTAATTTTGCCTTCACCTATATTTCCGTTTGAAATTAACTGCCCAGGAGCATTGAAGATCTCATACGATGCGTTTGATGAAACATTCATAACATTCAATACATCTTCTACCGGGTTTGGATAGATCTTAACAGATTTCACACTTCCTGCCTCAGAAACAGCCAATAGACTAGCTACATTAGCCTGCTTCACTGCGTAGAAAACATTCCCGATTGCTGAAACTCTCAAATGAATTGTTTTTCCAGCCAAAGATGCAGGGATGAAAATACTTGCTGATCCGTTATTTGGCACTGATGCTGCAAGATCTGTCCAGGTTGCTCCCATATCTTCTGTATAATCAATTTTCACATTCGCTACATTGTATGGAGAAGCTGTAGTTCCTGAAACCGTCCACGCAATAGTAGAGTTGACATTAGGAGTAAGTGATGTTGTATTCACAGTAAATGCAGCTGCAGATCCTACTACGATTGTTTGTGTTGTGTAAGCAGTCTGGGCTTGGCCTCCTGGCTTATTATCTCTTACCGTTACACGGAAGTTTGTAGTTCTTGCTACGGTACTTGCTGCTTCAAAATCTGTTGTATTTTTTACCGCACCTCCCAACACTGTTGCCAATTTAGGAAAATATCTTGTAGGGCTTGCCGTAGGTGCCCAAGATCTGAAACTTGCTCCTGAACTGGTATTCCCAATATTAGATTTAGTAACTCCATTATCTAAAGTACTCGGATTCACCTGTTCCCAGCAGTACGTTAAAGCATCTCCATCCGGATCTGTTGCTGATGCCGTAAGCGCAAATGGTGTGGATCTTGGAATAGTATAAGTAGTAGGCATTGCTGTTACTACAGGTGTATTGTTAGTGATCGGAGTTTCAACATCTGCCGTTACAGAGACAAGATTATTTTGTACCTGCTCAATACTCACACTATGAAAATAAACATCCGAGTGTTTCTGCACATCTGTACTTGGTCCGGTAATCCCGGCATATCCCATGATTGTAGAACCTGAACCCGGTTCTACTTCCTGATTCAGAAAATCTTCAAAGAAGCTGTAGGTATGGGAATCCCCTAGCTGATGCCCCATCTCGTGGGCTACAAAATCAATATCAAAGGCGTCTCCACTTGGTGGTAATTGAGCTGTACTATTGCTATTCCATGTTCCACTCACGTAATAATCAATTCCCGGAGAGGTATACCCACTCCCTTTATAGTTATCTGGAGAAGGGGAATTTCCACAACTAGGATCTGTACTTGTAGAAATATCATTACTTCCTATACAACCAATACAGCCGGCACTTCCACCACCTCCTGTTGCACCAAATAAATGCCCGATATCAAAATCTGCATCTGTAACACCATATGTACCTCCATGTAATACATTCATCAATTCATAATTCCATTTACACATCTGGCTGGAATTACTGTAAGGATCATTGGCAGCGTTAGTAAATATAAGGTTGGGAGCACTGATTGCATTAACATGCACATTAAACTCTTTTTCAAATACACCATTTACTCTTGATAAAGTGGCATTAATTTGTGTAAGGGCACCTGCTACTCCTCCAAAGAAAGCAGTGTATTCTCCTGTTACAGACATTGCCAGTCTAAGAGTATGGAAAGTTTTGTTGCTTGATTTTGCTGTAGTTCCGGAATTCATCAGCTTTTGCATTTTAGCAATTGCCTCTTTATCCTCTTTTGTGTTGCATACAAATGCGTGTCCGCTCTTATTGGTTTTTCCATGTACAGAATAGTAAGACTTATCTGATGTTGCAGGTTCTATAAATTCATATTTTCCATCTGTACCAATGATCATAGATTGGAAATCGTTAGGAGCAACACTAAATCTGATATATTTGGTAGGATCATCAATTCCTATCCCTACATAAGACCCCAGCTGATATTTGTTTGCTAAAGTCTCATCCATTACCGGAAAACTATTTACTGTAAATTTTTCAATTTTCCCATCTAAGGTAGGAATGCTAACTGTGGTGGGGGCCCCCTCACCCATTTTAGGAGCTCTGAGAAGCTGAGTTCTTATCTGATCCAAATCAAGTTTGTAATAAACTGAATGATCACTTTTTTTAATGATTTTCTGCTCCGGAAGTCCTCTGCTCCATTGCGCATTTGCTGCAACTGCTAAAAATAGCACTGGCAAACAGAATAGTTTTGTTTTCATATATTTTTTTTAACAAATGTAGAAATTTATCAAAAAAAACAATAAAAAAATAGATAAAAAATAGCATCCAAAAATAAGTAACATCTACGGGAAATAAAAAATCATTTTCTTAGCTCCTGCTTCTGGATCCATTCTTCATGCTTTCTTTTAAAGAACTCATATTTATAATCCTGATTTCTCTGGGCAGCGTCAATGGAATGAGAAGTATGGATGTCTGCATCCTTCTTGGCAAGCTCACCCAGTTTTTCGTAATAGATGTGAAGCTGATCCAATTCTGCTTCTGTAAGATCTTCAATATCTACAATTCGGTTGCTTGCTTTTTCATGGGCGGCAATAAGTTCATTCAATTTGATTTGTATTGCTTTTGAGTCTTTATTCTGGGCTTTCTGAATCAGGAATACCATCAGAAAAGTAATGATCGTTGTTCCGGTATTGATCACCAGCTGCCAGGTTTCAGAATAATCAAAGAAAGGTCCGGAAACGGCCCATACCAAAACGATAAGAAAAGCCCCGACAAAAGCATAGACACTTCCGGTAAATTTTACAGCCCAGTTTGAAAATTTTTCAAAAAAACTATTCCCTTTATGGCTCATGATCTTTATTTTTAGAATAATAAATGTATAAAATTAACAGGAATCAGACATAATAAATACTGATAAAAAAAACATTAAAACAGAAATTCTGTCTTAATGTTTTTAATTAAAATTGATATGAATGTTTGAAATTATCTTATTTGATTTTTTCTGAGAACCGATATTCCAGGTTTTGTCTTTCTTCTGCTAAGATACTCTTTCCGATTTGAGCAGGTGAAAAGGTTTTTGTATAAAAAGGATTATTCCAATGATCCTTCCATGGAGAAATGTTACCCCAAGAGTATATGCTTTTAGGATCAGTGTAATGTCTTTCAATATTTTCTCTGGCTGTTTTCAGTTCTTCTTCGGACAAATGTTCTTCGGAGCATGAAGCTAAACCAGCTATGCCAATCAATGATAAGAATACTGTTCTGGTAATTTTCATAATATTTTTTTCAAGTTAGAATTTATAGTTTACCTGTACAGCAAAGTTTCTAGGTTGAATCTGATCGATATATCCTCCTCTGAAATAAGAGCTATACCCTACGCTGTCAAAAATATTATTAAAGAATACTCTTATTCCAATTCCGTTTTTCAGGGCATACCCTACCTGAGCGTCTACCGTAGTGTACTCTGGCATGTCAAAAGGTTTATCACCTGGCTTCACACTGTTCAGGTGACCTGCTGTAAATGTTTTCTGAGTCCATTCATCAACCGGTCTTTTCCCTACATAATAAATTCCTGCACCTACATCAAGTCCTGATAAGGTACCTTTATTGAATTTATAATTCAGCCATCCGTTTGCGGTGTGCTTAGGAGCATTCATCGGTGCAGATCCATTGATATAAGCAGGGCTGTCCTGATATTGTGCATCCAGATACGCCCATCCTGACATCACCTGAAGGTTAGGAAGAATTCTTCCGATTAATTCTACTTCAACTCCTTTTCTTCTAAGGTTTCCTGCAAGACCATACATGGTTTGTTTGTTGATCACAACAGGGTTATAGTTTTCGTCAAGGATCGTAAAAGAAAGATGATCTGTTTTAATATCAAATACGGTTACATTAAATCTCAAACGTTCATTGAACCAGTCTGATTTAATACCAGCTTCCCACTGTTTAGTCATTGATGGACCTACTCTGCCTCCGTCTAAAAGGAAGTTGTTGGAAGACCTTAAAGATGTTGTAGTAGTATATGATCCAAATACGTTCACGTTTGGAAGCGGAGAAATAATTAATCCGAAATTAGGGTTCCATGTGTCTACAGATTCGTTAGTAGAACCATTCAATCTGCTGTAACGAATTCCTAAATGTGCCTTCACATATTTCCCGATCGTCATTACATCCTGAGCCATTGCGCCGATACTTGGTGTTAAAACAGCATTTGATCTTCCAAGGTTTTTGTAAACAACATTCACAGGAAGCTGATTGGAAATACTTCCATTTACTACATCAAAAATATCCAATGGATTAGCAGCATAGGTTGTATTTCCTATTTTCGTAGCACGTGCTGTGATTAAATTTCCTGGCGCAATTGAGTTTTTGTAGGCTTCGTAAGTGGTAGATGATGTTTCCGTTTCTCTCCAGTCAAAACCTACCTGGAATGTATGATTAATAAATCCTGTTTTTATTTGTTCTCCGATGAAGTCTAACTGTAATACCTTATTGATATCTTCACCCTGCGATTTTCCTATGGTACGCTGTCTGATATTATAGTTCGTTTCACCCGCCGGCAATGATACAGATGAAGCTTCAGAATCAGTATTGCTTACTGAATTAACGAAAGCAGCTCTTACTTTTAATTTATCTGTAAGGTTACGAACGATTGTCGTAGCGAAATTGAAAGTCTCAGTTTTTGAATAGTCAGATGTATATCCTAAAAACTTTCCTTTTGGCATGTGATATAATGCTTCAACTGTCCCTGGAGCAAGGTTGATTGTTCCTCTGTCCGGTGTTCTTTTATCATGCAGATAATCCATTTCCACGTTGATGTAAGTTTTGTCATCAGGACGGAAAGCAATGGATGGATTTACATAAATTCTTTCTCCCTTTACATGGCTTCTGAATGAATTGTTATTCTGATACGCCCCATTGAATCTAACCGCTACTTTACCCTGAGAATCCAGTACTCTCTGGAAATCTACCGTAGGTCTGTAAAAATCCCAGCTTCCGTAACGGAATCCTACATTGGTCTGATCAATAAACTGTGGTCTTTTTGTTACAACATTGATAACTCCTCCTGCAGATCCCAAACCATTTCCGATTCCCTGACCAATTGCAGCAGATCCTTTGATTACCTGAATGCTTTCTACTCCCTGCATATCTGTGATCATTCCTGCAGTACGGAAGTCTGAATCCAGCTGAACCCCATTTTTCAATACGGGAACTCCACGATATCCTCTGATAGACATACTTTCGTTTCCTCCTCCATAACTTGAAAATAAGGTTACCCCCGGAACGTTTTTGGCAACATCAGTGACTGTAAGTGCTCCTAATTCTTCAATTGCTTTATGGGAAATTACAGAAATGCTCTGAATCTGATCTCTGGTTTTCAAAGGCAATCTTGTAATTGCATCCAGACCTTGCGGCTGTTTCTTTTTTTCACCAAATAGTTCTACTTCTTCAATTTTCTTGTGCTTAACTGAATCATTTACTTTCTGTGCATTGGCCAAAACTCCACCCAATACTAGCAGAGAAAAGGATACTACTTTATTCATCTGATAATTTTCTGCAAAATTATTATTTTTATTAATTCTAAATAAATAAACACAAGTGACATATGTCACCTTAAAAAGAACTATTAATATCAGATCATTAATCCTTCCTAAGGACTCTTTAGAATCCCTAAACAGATCTATTTTATCGTTAAGAGTTATCCCACCAAGGCTTTTTATGGTTACAGAAAGTACAATGTAAAAAAAGCAGATTTAATGATTGACAAATCTGCTTTTAATCCTGGTTTAGTTTTTAGATAGTATGCATAAAAAAAATCCGTCCCTAAAAAGGAACGGATTTGTATAATCATTGCAAAGTATGCATTTATCACACTTTAATTTCAACGTCTACACCTGAAGGAAGTTCTAATTTCATTAGAGCATCAACAGTTTTAGAAGAAGAAGAGTAGATATCCATTAGTCTCTTGTGAGCTGAAAGTTGGAACTGCTCTCTTGCTTTCTTGTTTACGTGCGGAGATCTCAACACTGTGAAGATTCTCTTGTTCGTTGGCAATGGAATTGGACCGTTTACAACAGCACCAGTAGCCTTTACCGTTTTTACGATTTTCTCAGCAGACTTGTCTACCAAGTTGTAATCGTAAGATTTTAATTTTATTCTGATTCTTTGTGACATTTCTTTAATTTAAAAATTAACCTTTTGCTTTAGCTATGATTTCTTCAGCAACGTTTTGTGGAGTAGCTTGGTACTTCTCTAATTCCATAGAAGAAGTAGCTCTTCCTGATGAAAGTGTTCTTAGAGTAGTTACGTATCCAAACATTTCAGAAAGTGGAACAGAACCTTTGATTACAACAGCACCGTTTTTCTCTTCCTGACCACTGATAGTACCTCTTCTTTTGTTAAGGTCACCAATGATGTTACCCATATATTCTTCCGGAGTTACAACTTCCAGTTTCATAATTGGCTCCATAATTACTGGCTTAGCAGCACGTCCCGCTTCTTTAAATCCTAATTTAGCTGCCATTTCAAATGAAAGAGCATCAGAATCCACTGCGTGGAAAGATCCGTCTTTAAGAATAACTTTAATACCTTCAACTTCGAAACCAGCCAAAGGACCGTTTTTCATTGCAGCTTTAAAGCCTTTTTCAATTGCAGGAACAAATTCTCTAGGAACGTTACCACCTTTGATCTCATTGATGAATTCTAAACCAATTTTACCTTCGTCTGCAGGTCCTAATTCAAATACAATATCAGCAAATTTACCTTTACCACCAGATTGTTTTTTGTAAACTTCTCTGTGTTGAGCAACTTTTGTTAAGTTTTCTTTGTATTCTACCTGAGGCTGTCCTTGGTTTACTTCAACCTTGAACTCTCTCTTCATACGGTCAACAATAATATCTAAGTGAAGCTCACCCATACCAGAGATAATCGTTTGTCCAGAAGCTTCGTCAGTTCTAACAGTAAACGTAGGATCTTCTTCAGCCAATTTAGCTAGAGCGTTACCCATTTTATCCTGGTCAGCTTTAGTTTTAGGCTCAACAGCAATACCAATTACCGGATCAGGGAAAACCATCGATTCAAGAACGATTGGGTTTTTCTCATCACACATTGTATCACCAGTTTTGATAGACTTAAATCCTACTGCTGCACCAATATCACCAGCTTCAATATATTCTACTGGGTTTTGCTTGTTAGCGTGCATTTGATAGATTCTAGAGATTCTTTCTTTATCACCTGAACGAGTGTTCAAGATATAAGAACCAGCATCCAATCTTCCAGAGTATGCTCTGAAGAATGCTAATCTTCCCACGAACGGGTCAGTAGCAATCTTAAATGCTAATGCAGAGAAAGGCTCATCTACAGATGGTTTTCTTGTGATTTCAGCGTCTGTTCTTGGATCAGTACCTTTGATATCATCTTTATCCAATGGAGAAGGCAAGTATTTACATACTGCATCCAACATAAACTGTACTCCTTTATTCTTAAATGAAGAACCACAAGTCATTGGGATAATAGATAAATCGATAGTAGCTTTTCTAAGAGCTTCGTTGATTTCTTCTTCAGAGATTGAATCTGGATCTTCGAAGAATTTCTCCATCAAAGTCTCATCGTAGTCAGCTACAGCTTCTACTAATTTCTCTCTATATTCAAGAACTTCAGCTTTCATGTCTTCAGGAATTGGCACTACTTCGAAAGTAGCTCCTTGTCCTGCTTCATCCCAGATGATAGCTCTGTTTTTAATTAAGTCAACAACACCTTTGAAATCTTCTTCAGCACCGATTGGTAAAACGATTGGAACTGCGTTAGATCCTAACATGTCTTTAACCTGGTTTACCACGTTAAGGAAGTCAGCACCTTGTCTGTCCATTTTGTTTACGAATCCCATTCTAGCAACTTTGTAGTTGTCAGCAAGTCTCCAGTTTGTTTCAGACTGAGGCTCTACTCCATCTACTGCTGAGAATAAGAATACCAATCCATCTAACACTCTTAAAGATCTGTTTACTTCTACAGTGAAGTCAACGTGTCCCGGTGTATCGATAATGTTGAAGTGGTAAGGTTTAGTGTCTGCAACAGGTTTTCCTTGATCAGTTGGAAAGTTCCAAGAACAAGTAGTTGCAGCAGAAGTAATAGTAATACCTCTTTCTGCTTCCTGCTCCATCCAGTCCATTGTAGAAGCACCATCGTGAACTTCTCCAATTTTATGGTTTACACCTGTATAGAATAAGATTCTTTCTGTAGTAGTAGTTTTACCAGCATCAATGTGAGCGGCAATACCAATATTTCTTGTAAATTTAAGATCTCTACTCATTTCTAATTAGAATTTAAAGTGTGAGAAAGCTTTGTTAGCTTCCGCCATTTTGTGAGTATCAGATTTCTTTTTGAAAGCAGCACCTTCTTCTCTTGAAGCAGCTACTACTTCATTAGCTAATTTCAAAGCCATAGACTTATCATTTCTCTTTTTAGAATAGCTAATTAACCATTTCATTGCCATAGAAATTTTTCTATCAGCTCTGATTGGCATTGGAATCTGAAAGTTAGCTCCACCTACTCTTCTAGAACGTACTTCTACGTGAGGCATTACATTTGTAAGTGCATCTTTCCAGATTTCAAGTGCAGTTTTTTCAGTTTCTCCTTTTTTAGTTTCTACGATATCTAGTGCATCATAGAAAATTTTGAATGCGATTGACTTCTTACCGTCAAGCATTAAGTTGTTTACGAATCTCGTTACCAATTGATCATTAAATTTCGGATCTGGTAACAACGGTCTTTTTTTCGCTTTTGTCTTTCTCATTGCTTTTGTACCTTATTTAATGATTATTTTTTCTTTCCTTTTGCAGGAGCAGCAGCTGCTTGTCCTGGTTTAGGTCTCTTAGCTCCGTACTTAGATCTTCTCTGTGTTCTTCCATTTACACCTGCAGTGTCTAATGCACCTCTTACGATGTGGTAACGTACTCCCGGTAGGTCTTTCACCCTTCCGCCTCTAACCAATACTATCGAGTGCTCCTGAAGATTGTGTCCTTCGCCCGGGATATAGGCGTTAACTTCTTTACCGTTAGAAAGTCTTACCCTTGCAACTTTTCTAAGTGCAGAGTTTGGTTTCTTTGGTGTAGTAGTATATACTCTCGTACATACACCACGTCTTTGTGGACAAGAATCTAGGGCAGCCGATTTGCTCTTCTTGGCAAGCGTGGCTCTTCCTTTTCTTACTAATTGTTGAATAGTAGGCATTTAATTGCTTTTTATTTTAGGGTGCAAAAATAGTAATATTTTTTTAATCTGCAAACACTTATATAAAAATTAAAATCAAATACTTACAGTAAAATACAGCGCGTTTCAATATGATCATCGAAGAAACATAATATATAAAAGGAAAAGAGAATAGGAAAAAAGAAATTTTAGCTTTTAAAAAAGGAGTATTAAATAATTATGAAATTTATCTTACTATAAAATTTTTCATTTAAAACAGATTCACAACACCTCATCTGATATATCCAAACTATATTTAAAAACTTTCTTATAGTTATGATCTATTAATAATCAGAGGAGTTCGGCACGATATTTCGTAAATTTGGGATATACAAAATGATAAACTTACCAATCACTATAACAAAGTCTTCTTATAATACCCAATTGAAGCAGTGATTGTATCTGATCTTAAAAAAATAAATATATACATATGAAAAATGCTAGTATCATTGGCCTTAAAGAAGCCGATTGTAAAAAGATTTCAGAAAAATTAAATGTACTGTTGGCTAACTATTCTGTATTCTATCAGAACACAAGAGGTTCTCACTGGAATATCAAAGGAGAGCAATTCTTTACCCTTCATCCGAAGTTTGAGGAATTGTACAACAGCCTTGTATTAAAGATTGATGAAATTGCAGAGAGAATCCTTACGTTAGGAGCAATTCCTGCACACAACTATTCGGACTATTTGAAGGTAGCAACTATTAAAGAAAGTAAAGAAGTTACTGACGGAACGAAAAGTGTTGAACAGATTCTAAGTTCATTCAAAGTCGTAATTGATCTTCAGAGAGAACTTTTAGATATTACTGATGAAGCAGGAGATGAAGGTACAAATTCGCAAATGAGCGACTATATTACCGAGCAGGAAAAAGAAGTTTGGATGTATAATTCTTATCTTGGAAAATAACTCCATCCCAAGCATGGAAATATTTCAAAAAAATCGCCTTACATTTAGGCGATTTTATTTTTTATTTTTATATTTGCGTTAAAATTACACATATCATGAACGACGTAAGGTTGAACTCTATCCTAGATAATGATTTTTATAAAATAACCATGCAGAATGCTGTGGTAAAGCTATTCCCAAGTTCCATTGTAAAATATGAATTTATCAACAGGGGAAAACACCACTTTCCGGAAGGATTTGACGTTGCTTTAAGAGAAGCTGTTAATAAAATGGCTGAACTTAAACTTACGAAAGACGAAAAAAAGTTCATGGCAAGAACATGTCCTTATATAGATCTTCCTTATCTGGATTTTTTAGAAGGTTATCATTATGATCCGTCTGAAGTAAAAATCCATCAGGAAGGAGGAGACCTTTCCGTTATTGTGGAAGGGCTTTGGTACAGAACAATTCTTTGGGAGGTTCCATTGCTGGCACTGATTAGTGAGCTGCATTATGAAATGAACCACATGGAAAGAGATTCCAACGAAGTGGTAATGAGCAAAACCCTTGAAAAAGCTGACTCATTGGCCAGACTTGGGGTAACGTTTGCTGAATTCGGAACAAGAAGAAGACATTCTTATAAGGTACAGAATCTGGTGATGGAAGCTTTAACACAGAAAAAAGAATCTACTTTCATAGGAAGTTCAAACGTTCATTTTGCCATGAAATATGGGGTAAAACCCATCGGAACACACGCTCATGAATGGTTTATGTTCCATGCTGCTGAATATGGATTCAAGATGGCTAATGAAATGGCTCTGGAACATTGGGTAGATGTATATAGAGGTGATCTTGGAGTGGCACTGTCTGATACTTATACTACAGATGTATTCTTCCAGCAGTTTGATAAAAAATTCGCGAAACTTTTTGACGGTGTACGTCATGATAGTGGTGATGCTTTAGAATTTGCCGATAAAACAATAGCCCACTATCAAAGAAACGGCATCAATCCGATGTTTAAATATATTATTTTCTCAGATGCATTAAACCTTGAGAAAGTAGAAGAAATTACCAATTACTGCAGAGGAAAAATTGGAATCTCATTCGGAATTGGAACCAACCTTACGAATGATGTAGGATTGAAACCAATGAATATCGTGATGAAGCTTATCGGTGTGCAGGCTACTAATAAAGAATGGATTCCTACCGTAAAACTTTCTGATGAACATGGAAAATACACCGGAGATCCAAAAATGATTGAATTAGCCAAAGAATTTTTAAGAATTAAAGATTAGTAAGCTTATCAGAACAATTATATATAACCTCGTGATCATCGAGGTTTTTTTGTATCATACCATTATTGAAATTTAGTTTTCAGAAATCGATAAGGTTTTGGTATATTTATCAAAATAAAACAAGATGAAATCAAGAACATTACTAACGGTATCCCTCCTTATATCAGCATTGTCCTTTGCACAGGAAAAGAAAGCTGAAAAACCTAAATATAACCAGGAACTGGCCACTTCTTTAGGAGCTGATCAATATGGAATGAAACCCTATACTATTGTCATGCTGACAACAGGTTCTGCGAAGATTGAAGACAAAGCTAAAATGGGTGAACTTATGAAAGGCCACATGACCAATATTGGGAAACTTGCAGATGAAGGTAAAATTGTTGTAGCCGGACCTTTTCTTGAAAAGAATAAAGAAAACTACCGTGGCATGTTTATTTTCAATACTAAATCTAAGGAAGAAGCTGAGCAATGGGTAAAAACAGATCCCGCTGTACAAGCTGGAGTCTTTAGTTATGAAATTTTCTCTTGGTATGGTTCAGCAGCGCTGCCTTTGTATCTTAAACATCATGATGAAATCTCAAAAGAAAATCCTTAGATAATTAATCCCCACCTATTCAAATGTAAAATTGGTAATTCCAACCAAAAAGAACGAAACATTCAAAACTGTTTAAACTAAGGTTAAAAAAATAATTAAATTACTTATTAAATACAAATTATATTCAATATTTGGTTTTACAAAAAAATAGTATTATATTGGTAAAATAAAACTTTTACCAATATGAGAAAATTACTATTCTTGAGTTTTACGGCGCTCTCTATAATGGGCAGCGCTCAGATTTTAGTCACAGAAAGTTTTGAAAACGGAACTTATCCTGGTTTTACAATTACAGGTGGATACACCGGAACTCCTACAACATATATTGTAGGGAATTGTGACGGTGCCATATCCATAGGTGCGGAATCATATGGTTCCAGTACTGCCAACAGAACTATAAACCTGTTATACACCAAACCAGCAAGTGTAACGGCCAATGGAAAAAAAATTGATATTTCTTTTTCATATTCAACAGTTGCTTATGATACTTCCAGTTTAATTGGAGGTAATATTAATGTAGAGTACTCTACAAATGGTGGTACTTCGTATACGGCAGTAAGTGCTCCTATTACATTAACTGCGGCAGCCCAAACCTGCGCCTCCTATACAGCTACAATTCCTGAAAGTGCTAATGTAAACGGAAATTTTATACTCCGAATTCAGACTGTAGGTACTACGGGAACAACTTATGATTTCTACAGCTTTATAGATAATGTAAAAATTAAACAGGAGGTTACAGCAGCACCTGCATGTACTACTATAAGTGCTCCTGTAAGTGGTGCAACCGGAGCGTCCGTTCGTCAACAGATTTCCTGGGCAGCAACGGCCGGAGCAGAATCTTACAAAATTAAAGTTGGTACTACCTCTGGTGGTTCTAATGTCTATAACGGAACTACATTTAATGCATTCTATACTCCTACAGCATCTAGTGCATTTCCTGCAAACACGACATTATATACAACCGTTACACCGACCAATGCTTTAGGTGATGCTACAGGATGTCCGGAAATTTCATTCACCACTGCTGCTAATCCTTTTGCTCCTTATTGTGGGCCTCTTCTTGCTAAATTGGGTGTATATCCGATATCCAATGTTATTTTCAGTGATATGACAAATGCCTCCAGCGCTACAGCCAATACAGGTGACGGCCAGGAAAACTTCACGAATAAAATAGCCAGTGTTGTAAGAGGAACTTCTTATCCAATAACCATGACAGGAACCTCAGTAGGAACTACCAACCGATTTGGATTTACTGTATTCATAGATTGGAATCAAAATGGAAGTTTTGCCGATGCGGGTGAATCTTACTTTGTAACTTCTGATTTTGCCGGAGGTACAGGTACTCCATTAACTATCAATAAAAATATCGCTGTTCCCGCTACTGCCGCTCTGGGAAACACCAGAATGAGAATTAAATATCATTTTAACAGCTCAACAACTTCTGTAAGAACAGAATTATCTGATCCATGCGCGGATCTTAACCAAGGTCAGGCAGAAGATTATACCTTAAGTGTTCAGGATGTACTTGCTACTTCAGATATCAACCTAAGTAAGAAAGCTGATGTTTCTGTTTATCCTAATCCATTTAAAGATGTATTGAAAATTTCTGATACAAAAGGAGTAAAATCTATCATCGTAAGTGATATTTCAGGCAGACAGGTAAAAACTCTCAGCCCGAGCAACGAACTTAATCTTTCTGAACTAAATTCAGGGCTATACCTGATCAATCTTCACATGGAAGATGGAACCGTAAAAGCCATTAAAGCGATTAAAAAATAACGTTCTTAGAAAATTTTATCATCATAAAAAGGGCTATCTCATTTCTTGAGATAGCCCTTTTTAATACTGCACTACGTATAACAATCATTTTATCTAATACCATGATAATTAAAAAAATATATCTTGTTCTAATGAATTAATTTAATTATTTTAGCTTCTTAACAACTCAACTTATTTATCTAAACGTAAGCGAGTTACCAACAAACCAATACCATAATTAAAACTTAATCTCATGAAAAAATTAAACATTACAAAACTTTCGAGAACAGAGCTGAAAGATGTATTCGGAGGAACACTGTACCCGGCAGAATGTCCCGGAGGATGCCATGGCGAAGGCATGATCAGATGTCCTGACGGTACGACCACTATGACTAACTTTATATGCATGGGAGGAACATGCCAGCCGGCTGCCATGTGCAAGCCTCTGGTTCTTGAACCTTTCCCTGATCCGGTTATCATCACCCCATAATCTGAATGAACAATACATAAAGTGAGCTTTCCGGCTCACTTTTTTAGTATCTTTAAGTAAACAAAAAACCACCGAATTGGTGGCTTGCTTATTACATTTTATTTATACTCCTGTCAAGACTTCTATTCCTAGCCTGTTGCTTGTCTTTATTTATTTTCTATAAATAGGCTTATTTCAAATTGTTCTTTTACCGGAATACCATACATTTTTGCTGATTTCCATGTATTAAGTTCTTTTACTTTAAAAACTTCTTCAATAGCTTTTTTTGTTTTTCCATCAGTATATTTTAGAATCTCTATATTTTCTAAATTATCATTAATACCTAGAATTATACGAATCCTATTTTCTCCTTCTCTTACATTTTTGGGAAGTCTAAATTTCTCAAATAAAACAGTTCTAAAGTGACTCATGCCTTTTGGAAATTCAGCATTCAAAATCATTATACCTAAATCATCTATGCATACTACATTTTCTTGCTTTTCACACTTTTCTAAAGATCTTTTTGCATTTATATCTATAATACTAATTTTGGCAGAATCTATTTTATTGGCAGGGAAAAGTTTTATATTTTCAATACCTGTTGAAAGATAAGCAGCACATTTTTGTTTCACAGTACAGGCACTAAGAAAATAAAGCATTATAAAAAAAGAGAAAATAAATCTCATTATTTTGGAGCTTGAGCTTTATTTGTTAATCCTCTTACATACCAAAACTCTATCTTTTTGATTATTAAATTTTTATAGAAATTTTCTGCTGTAGGATTCCAAAACCAATGATATTGATTTAAAATTGAACTTGCTTGTTGGTAATCAAAAGTTTGTTGAAATGTTATTGCTATATGAGGTTGAACATAACCATTTTGATAAATAATTGAAGAGCTTCCTGCATCATTAATAAACATAAGTGATAAGAAATTATTATCAAATGGTCCCGGATCATAAGCCTTTATAGCAATATTGTTTTGAGCTAATGCTTGGAGGAAAACTGAAAGCGGTTGATTATAATAATTAGTCTTATTTGGCATAAGATTATTTAAATTAGAAATAGTCTGATTATAAAAATTGGGATAATCTGCTATGTTTATAGGCTGACTTGTTTGTGATTTACATTGTGTAAAAATAATTACAGTAACAAAAAATGTAAGTAAAATATTTGTTTTCATAATAGTATTTTTTAGTTAAGGACAGGGCTCCGCTCTATAACCTGTTATTTTTTTACCCCCTGATGCAGGGATTTCATATTGAAAAGATACTGATTTAAGTGGTTTCAAATTTCCATTAGCGTCTGTTTTTGCAAAACTAATTCCCGCATCATATTTCTCTAAAATTTGTGCATAAGCTGATTCCATTCCATCATTCTGACTGTTTCCCGAATATGATGGTAAACTTCCTTGCATATAGTAGTTATAAATAGTATTAAAATCACTTCCAACAGAATAGTTTTTATTAAATATTCTACCTTCATTGGTTGTATTAGCTAAAAAGGGATAGGCAGCTAAAAAAGCTTCGGCTTTTACTCTATCAGTTACTACGAAAGCATATTTAGTACCATTACTACTAAAAACAAATGATGCCTGAAAAGCCGGTCTTTCCTTCGCAGATTCAAGCGTAACATAAAGGTCTTTCGTAGACGGAGGAGGCGCCCCATGGCTTGGATGGCTATGTGCCATTGCAAGGAGATCTCCAACAGAAGGTATACTGATTGCAACATGGCCAGGATCATTAGGATCATTACTTGAATAAGGATCTTGTGCAATTGGTGTTGTACTTGTACCGATTATGGCAGTACCATATTCATAATGGTCATTTTTAGCATGATTTTCTAATGCACTTAGCTCTGTAGATATTGTTGGTGCATGTAATAAATTATTAACTATGCTTACAGGAATACTTGCTTTAGCACAAGGATCCCCATTATCAGAGCCTCCCCCCAAATTAGGATCTGTAGGCACCCCATAGCAACTTCCATCACCTAAATCTGAGCCTGGTTGTTGAGGTCCTGTTAAAACCTTGGGATTTGGGCAGACCCAAGTAATCGGCGGACCATCTCCACCACCCCCATCTCCAGTACTACTGCCACCACCTCCACCGCTTCCGCTTCCATCATCTACACTGGTACAAACATATAATAAGACTGTTATTACATGTGATTTTTCATCCGCAGTACAATCTGTTTCACCATTGTGATGCACTCCTTCGCTACACCAGGTATAGGCTTCTGCCGTTACATATCCGCAGCTTTGTGTAGATCCTTTGCTCAATGCTTGTGGTAATATACCTACCCCCAATTCTGCAATAGTAGATTTTCCTTTAGTATTAACATGTCCTCCGTTCAGTAGAATTTTCTTTTCCTGGGGAGTGAAGTTATAGGTAACTAATAATTTTCTATAAGTACCATCTGATAAAGGGGTAAATACCAAATTTTCTACAGGAGCATTTTCCAGTTCACTATTTTTTATAATCCGGAAAGTATAAGTATGATAATGAGAACCATTTTCCATAAAGACAATATGATCAGTATCTATGGTGAAATTATCATAATCAATAGTTTTCCCTGAAACAAACCGTTTGGTTTTCTTTAAATCATTTTCTGCCTTTTGAAGTTCAGAAGTCAGTTTGGATTTATGCTTACTTTCAGTCAAAGTAATTATCTTTGAGTAAAGTTTAAATTGATTGCTGTTGTCATAAGTTTCCTGATGATCAGGGAGAAGATCATTTCTGCATGACTGTAAGGTAAAACCAAAGACAGCCAGCAAGAGCTGCACGATAATAAAGTTTTTTTTCATTCATTTGAGTTTTAATTATTAAATATAATGTTTTATCTATTCACTTCGATGAGAACTATCACAAAACTAAAATTAAATCTCAAACAGTACAACAACCTGCAGTTATAAATTTAATAGCCTGTAGTTATCATTCTAAAATATTTTATATTTGTAAAAAAATATCCAATGAGTTTAGGAACCAAATTGAAGCAATTAAGACAACGTAATAATTGGTCTCAGGCTGAAGTAGCCTATAAATTAGATATTTCTCAACCTGCTTATAATAAATGGGAATCAGATCAGGGAAAGCCTAACTTAGACAAATTGGGTAAAATTGCAGAGGTTTTTGAAATTGAAATACAGGATTTGTTTGAAAACGAAGGGAATGTTATTATTTCAAATAATACTTTTGAAAATTCTAACATCGTATATCCTAAAGACTCAACAGTTAATATTCAGTCACCTGAATTGCTACAAAGCATAATAAAAAATCAGGAACAGATAACAAAGCTTATGGAAGCTCAAAGCAAACTTATAGAAAGCTTACTAAAAAAATAAATCAACTTTAAAAGCTTATAACAAAAAGGCCGGGATCTTCCTCACGGATCCCGGCCTCATAATGAACAAAATAAAAGAAACTATATTGCTTCCTTATGCTCTTTTCGGTAGGCATAATGGAAAATGATAGGCAGTATTGTAAATGACAGCAGCATACAGACAATCAGTCCTCCAACAATCATAATGGCTAAAGGTTTCTGAATTTCAGAGCCCATTCCGTTTGACATTGCAGCCGGAAGAAGTCCCATAGATCCCATCAGAGCGATCATCACTACCGGACGAATTCTGCTCTTCACTCCTAAAGAAATTGATTCTTTGAGTGACATTCTGTTTTGCAGATTCTCTTTCATCACTCCTATCAGAACGATACCATCTATAGTTGCCACTCCGAAAAGGATGATGAAACCAATTCCTGCTGAAATTCCGAAGATGGTTCCCGTAAACCAAAGGGATAAAAACCCTCCGATGAACGCAAATGCCAGTGTGATAGAAGAAATCAGGGTGTCTTTTATATTTCCGAAGTTGAAATACAACAGCATAAGAATAAGAACTAAAGAAATCGGTACCACCATAGCCAGCTGTTTTGCGGCTCTTTCTTTACTTTCAAATTCTCCGGCCCATGTCATTTTGTGATTTTTCGGAAGCTTTACTTCTTTATCTACTTTTGCTTTTGCTTCCTGAATGGTACTTCCTAAGTCACGACCTTCAATATTAAACCCGACACCAATGTATCTGCTATTTCCTTCACGGTAAATAAATGACGGTCCGGTATGATAATCAATGGTTGCAATTTCTTTCAGTGGAACTTTTTTATTATCCTGAGTTGGGATAAGAATATTTCCCATTTTTTCGGGAGTGTCTCTGTATTGTTTTTCAAACCTAAGCATTACGTCGAACATTCTTTCTTCTTCGTAAAACTTGGTGGCAGCCTGCCCTCCGATCGTCATTTCAATAACGGCCTGTGCATCTGCTGTGGACACTCCATATTTTGCCATTTTAGAGTCATGAAGCTGTATTCTCAATTCCGGAAGTCCGATATTTTTGAAAACATTCACATCTGATATTCCCGGAACAGTTCTAATCGAATTGGCTACTTTATTGGCATAATTTTCAAGTTCGAAAAGATCATTTCCAAAAATTTTAATCACCAATGGAGCTTTTACTCCTGCTACATATTCTTCCACATTATCCTGTATCGGCTGGCTGAATCCAAAATTGATTCCGGGATATTTTTCAAGGGAAACTCTCATTTCTTCAAGGAGTTCTTCTTTGGATATCTTTTTCTTCCATTCATTTTCCGGTTTCAGCTGGATATTGAATTCAATATTAAAAAATCCGGTGGGATCCGTTCCGTCATTCGGCCGGCCGGTCTGGGTCATGACAAATTTCACTTCATCATATTTCATAAGAATTTCTTTCATCTCTTTGGTCAGCCGTACAGATTCATCCAGATTGACACTGTTGGGAAGAGTTGCTCTTACATAGATTGCGCCTTCATTCAGCTTTGGTAAGAATTCAGATCCATAATTGGAAAATTTCCATCCACAAACGGCAAGTAAGGCAACGAAACCAATGATGAATCCCTTTTTGTAACGGTCGCTGAATTCATAAATTCTATAAATATTGACTCTGAAGAATCTTGAAATAAAGTTTTCTTTCTCTTCAATATTTTTTGTCAGCAAAAGTTTACACATTGCCGGAACATAAGTTAGGCTTAAAATTAATGATCCCAATAATGCATATCCCAATGTAAATGCTAATGGAGAGAACATTTTTCCTTCTACTTTCTGGAAAGAGAAAATTGGCATCAGGGCTACTATAAGAATCAACAGGGCAAAGAAAATATAGCTTGCCACACTTCCTGCACTTTTCTTGATGATTCCTAGTTTTGAAATTTTATTGAATCTCCGCAGTCCAATCTTTTTCGCTTTAAGCTCGAGGGCGACAAAGACGTGTTCCACAATCACCAGTGTTCCTTCCAGAAGCAATCCGAAATCCAGAGCTCCCATGGAAATCAGGTTAGCTGGCAATCCCTGAATTTTAAGCATAATAATAGCAAACAGGAAAGCTAACGGTATTACTGATGCTACAATGAAAGTCGTTCTCCAGTTATAAAGGAAAATGAATACAATGATAGAAACGAGAATAACTCCTTCAATAAGGTTTTTGGAAACGGTATGAACTGTGGTATTCACAAGTTCGGTACGGTCAATGATTGGAACAATCTGAACATCACCAGGAAGCTCTCCTCCGTTAAGTTCTTGTATTCTGTCTTTCAGCCTTGCAATGACTTCACTTGGGTTTTCACCCCGAAGCATGATCACGATTCCTTCTACAACATCATTGTCTTTATTGTATCCTACTTGACCTAATCTTGGTTTCGCAGAAATTTTTACTTCAGCTACGTGTTTCACCAAAATTGGAGTGGATCCTTTTACCTCAATCTGAATATTCTCAATATCTTCTTTTTTCTCCAAAAGACCGATCCCCCGCACTACATAAGCCTGATCACCTTTTGCTACTACATCTCCTCCTACATTAATATTACTCTTCGAAACCGCTTCATACACATCCAGGGGGGAAAGGTCGTAATTGTGTAATTCCGTAGGATTTATTTTTATTTCATATGTTTTTTCTTCTCCACCAAAACTCACCACATCAGCTACTCCGGGAACGGCAAGCAATTCTCTTTCCACTACCCAATCCTGGATGGCTGTAACTTCTTTAATGGGAAGTTTACTCTTGATGATATACCTGTAAATTTCACCTGTAGCTCCAGACGGAGGTTCAATACTGTAATCTGCTCCCGCAGGAAGATTTACATTTCCCAGTTTATTGGATGCATACTGCTGTGCATAAAAATCATTCACATGATCATCAAAAATCACAGTAACCACAGACAATCCGAATAAGGAAATAGAACGTACCGAGGTTTTATTCGGGATGGCATTCATTTCTTTGGAAATCGGTAATGTGACAAATTTTTCTATTTCCTCAGCACTTCTTCCCGGCCATTGGGTAATGACTCTCACTCTTGTGTTGGTAACATCCGGAAATGCTTCAATGGGCGTATGCATGTAGGAATAGATTCCTCCTGCCAGCAAAAGAAAAGTTCCCAAAAGAACGATCAGTGAGTTTTTTAAAGAGAAGGAAACTATATTCTGTACAAATTTTCGCATTACTTCGTGGAATTATTTAATTGGTTTTTCAGGTTTTCATAAATCAGCAGTCCGTTGGAAGCAATGACATTTTCACCTGGTTTTAAATTTCCTTCTACATAAATATACTGGCTGTTGGAAGCAATTTCCGTTACCGGTCTGATCTCAAGTTCACAGTCTTTTTTATAAACCACTACATAACTTTGGTTGTTATCAAAGATTAATGCTTTTGCGGGAATTGCCAATGCACTTTTGTTTTGTGAATTGATGGGTAGTACAACATCTGCTGACATTCCCGGTCTTAGCTTCATTCCGTTATTATCCATAATGATTTTAGCCTTCAGCACTCTTTCATTTTCATTAAAAACCTGAGATATATTGTTGATTTTTCCTGAAAAACTGTCATCAGGATAAGCAAGCGTTTTGACCACTACCGGCTGATCTACATAAACATGTCTCATATTGGTAGCATACACATTGGCCATTACCCATACTTTATCCAGGTTGGAAATGGTAAACAACTGATCTCCTCCTGCTGTAACAGGCATTCCTTTGGAAATATTTTTTGAAATAACATATCCGTCTGCCGGGGCCTTGATCTGAATGGTATTTCCACCTGCTGAATACAGCTGCATATTTTTCTGCGTTTTGGAAATATTAGATTGTAATATGGCTACTTCGGAACGCGCTTCCTGCAAATCTTTCTGAGAGGCAATATCATCTTTATACATGGCTTCTACAGAAGACAGTTTTCTTTTTGCAACCGCCAGCTGAGCCTGCAAGGTCTGCGTATCATCCTGCATTTCATTCACAGCTGTACTTTTTACGCTTGCTAACGTTTGTCCTTTTTTCACATAATCACCAAGTGAGAAATAAGTATCCATCACCACTCCGTCCACAAGGCTTACAAAAGGAACTGTTTTATCAGAATTACTTTCCACTTCTCCGGTAAGGGTAATGCTTTCTTCTATAGGAAGCATTTCTGCTTTGGCCAGTTTAATATCTTTTTTAAGTTCTTTACTGATGCAATAGCCCTTTTCAGCTTCTTTATTTTCCTGTTTTCCGGCGCAGCCTGTAAAAATCATGAGGGCAGACAGGTAAGCTGCGGCAATGTATTGGGTAATATTTTTGTTCATATCTTATAAATCTTGTCCTACAACATACTGCAGGTTTTCGTAGTATTGATTCAATTCTTTTTTAGTATCCAGGATGATCATTTTATTTCCGATGTAGGTATCCAGAAAATCCATGTATTCCAGCATGCTGATATTTCTTAGTCTGAAGTTTTTCTCATGACTGACCAACAGACCGTCCAATGTAGCTTCATAGCTTTCATCGATTTCTTCTGAAACCTGCTGTGTTCTGATATAATTTCTGAAAACAGAGACAATTTCGTTCTCGGACTTCAGTATGTTTTTACGGGTCTCCAGTTTGCTTTTCTCAATCTCAAGCCTCGCTTCCTGAATATTTCCTTTGTTACGGTCGAAAATGGGAAGATCCATAGAAACCCCCAGTCCTATAAAGTCTTTCATGATATTTCCGCCACGGTCATATCCTATAGAAACAGCAACATCAGGCGTTTTCATGGCATTTTGGATTTCCAGATTTTTGGCTGCATGTTTCTCTCTATTTTTTGAGATCATGATATCCGGGCGATTTTCTTTTGCCTTTTCCATCCACTGGTTCACTTCCAGTTCTGAAAGCTGTTTTTCCGGCATGACAAATGAATCGAAAATCACCAGATACGTTTGAGAAGGCAGCATCAACAAAGCTTTCAGTTCTACCTGCTGATCTTCAATTTCCTGTTTTAATGAAATCAGTTTCTTTTTAAATTCAATTTCCTGGGCTTTCAGACGGACATATTCAGCTTTACTGATATTTCCAAGGGTTAATTGGTTATTATAGGATTTTGTTAATTTCTCAATGGAAGCAATTTGCCCCTGATAGATTTTCTGCTGTTCCTGATTGTAAAGAATATCGGTAATAGTATTTCTGAGTGTTTTTTTAAGCTCGCGTAACACTTCCTGCAGTTCATACTTTTCGCCTTCCACTTCTATTTTCTGAAGCTCAATATTTTTTCGTCTTTTACCCGCAGTCTGAATCACCTGTTCTATCTCCGCCGAAATCTGAGTATTTTTTCCCCAGTTTCCGATAAGTGCAGGCTGCTCTTCTATGTCATAGGTTCTCCATAGATTTACTTCGCTGATACTTAATTTAGGATTAGGCCAGTATTTAGCCTGAACAGCTCTTGCTTCGGCTTGTGAAATTTCAAGTTTTTGGGCAATGAGGTCGAGGTTTTTAGCCAAAAAGATAGTCTCAGCTTCCTTTCTGCCAATTTTCAGGGTATCTGAAATCTGTGCTGAAAAGAAACTGAAACAATGAATATAAAATAGTGTAAAAAATAGTTTCTTCAAGGTCTCTTATTTAAGACCACAAAGCTATTTGTCTAATATTAGAGGGAATTTCAAACAAAATTAAAATTCGGTTAGTTCAACATTAGAGTTTGATTAGAACTTTTAAAAACACGAATAACACGAATATTTTCACGAATAACACAATCAGGAATGAGCCGGAAATTCAAGGAGAACATTGGTTCCGGCATTCACAGCAGAATCAATTTTCATCCCAATATGATGATGATCAAAAATACTTTTTGAAAGTGATAAGCCAATTCCACTGCCTTTTACAGTATCTACATTTTTTCCTCTGTAAAAAGTTTCGAATATTTTTGCAAGATCATCTGACGGTATTCCTCTCCCTTCATCCTTTACCTCAATATACAACTGATTATTCTTTTCTGATAATATAATCACAACAGGTTTATCGTAAGAATATTTGATAGCGTTTTCAACAATATTATATAATGCTAAGTATAGTAATGTTTCGTTCCCGGGAAATTCCAGCAAAGCAGGTTTCGTTACCTGTAGCTGTATTTTAATGAATGAATGGTTTTCTTTTGCTTTGGGCTCCAATTTTTCATAAATCTTCCAGATCAGCTCGTCTACCCTCATAGGTTTGTGAGAAGACTCAAGCTTTGTCATCCCAGACATCAGCAGAAGGTTGTTGAGAATATTTTCAATCTCATATACGTTTTCCAATGACTCTTTTGCCACTTCCTTATATTCTTCCGGCGTGCGGTCTTTTTGGGCGAAGACTTCCAGATTTCCGGAGATAGCAGCCAAGGGAGTTTTAAACTCATGGGAAACATAATTGATAAAGTTCTGCTGCAAGAGTACATTTTCAGAAATTCTTCCCAGCAGTTTATTATACGATTTTATAAGATCTTCAATCTCATCATTGGTGTTGGTAGAAGTAATGGCTGTGGAAATATTATTATAATCCACTTTATTGATCCGCTCCACAACATTAGAGATAGGCTTATAAACCACCTTGGAAAGATATCTACTCAAAAAGTAAATTGCCAAAAGACCAATCAGCAATACAGAAAGCATGATAATAGCCAATCTCAGGATCTGCGACTGAAATGAATCATTTGATGATTTTACAAAAACCACAAAATCTCCCTGATTATCCGGATAAAAAATTCCGTAGTAGAATTGATTATCAGACATGAACTGTATTCCTTTATTGTTCCGGACAGCCTGTAAATGGGAAAGTTTTATATTCTTGTCATTCAGATTATGACCAAAAGTAACTTCGTTATTCTGATTGTAAACCGCTACCTTGTTATTTTGAATCAGATGATTGTATTCATTTTTGATCTGGGCATGCCGGTCTTTCGGAAGCTCATCTTTTTCGAGATAATAAATAGCAGAAATAAGAGCCGTATTCCGAAGTTTTTCGAAATAAAAAATCTTGGTACTGTCATAATAGGCAAAGAATATCACCGCTGATGTGATGATAGAAACGATGCCAAATGAGAGGCTTGAAATAAGGGTAAATCTGTTTCTGAGCGTCATTTTCAGTCTTTGATCAAATATCCGGTTCCTTTTACGGTATGAATAATTTTCTGTTCCGTTTCATCAATCTTATTACGGACGTAGGAAATATAAACATCCACTACATTCGTTGTATTATCAAAATCAATTCCCCAAACCTTATGTAAAATCTGAGTTCTGCTCAGCACCTTATTTTTATTCTCCATCAGGAAAGTAAAAAGTTTGTATTCGGTAGGAGAAAATTCTATTTCTTTATCGTTCTGAGTTACTTTATGAAGATCGGTATCAATTGTAATATTTCCACATGATAAATATTGGTCTTCTTTCTGATAGCTCATTTTATTTCTTCTGGTTAAGGCTTTAATCCTTGAAATCAGTTCTTCAAAGTGAAAAGGTTTTGACAAATAATCATCAGCCCCCATATCCAGCATTTTGATTTTATCATCAGGGCTGTTCAGGGCACTTAAAACCAAAATCGGGGTATAGTTTCCTTTAAATCTGATAAGCTGAGTAAGCTGCATTCCATTCAGTCCGGGAAGCATAATATCCATTAAAATAATATCAAAATCATAGGTATGAAGAAGCTCGCGGGCTTTTTCTCCGGAATCTGCAAGGGTCATATTATATCCAGCCTCAGAAAGGCCTTTTACCAGGAAATTACTGATTCTTTGATCATCTTCTACCAACAAAATATTCATCATTCTCTGAAATTTCCTATAAATATAAGTAATCTTGGTCAGAAAGGAAGCTGGAAGAAGGAAGAGGGAGGTAATGTAGTTTTATAAAATAATTGTTTCCCATTCTATTTACCTTTAAAAAAAATTGAAATTAATTAAAAAACAGTCAGTTCTTATCTGTCCAAAAGGAACTTCCAACATCCCGCTTCCAGCTTCCGACCTTTTTTCATAATTTTGGAACATGGAGATGATATATTTAATTATTGAGTTGATTGCCGGTGGTGTACTCGGAGCAGTTATATTGTATTTTGCATTGAAATCATCAATGGTTTCAAGGAGTTCATATGATATGCTGAACACTTTATCAATCAAAACCCAGTCGGATCTTGATAATTCAAATCTGAAGATTCAGGAACTTAATCAAAATATCTGTAAAGAGAAAGAAGCCAATATGCTGCAGCAGGATCTTCTGGATGATCTGAAAAATGAATTTTCTAAAATCTCTGCCGAATATTCATCTTTGCATATTCAGTTTCAGGAATTAAAACAAACCAATCAGAAGCAAACCTCTCAGATAGACACCCATATTCTTGAAAAGCAGACTCTTTTTGCTAAAAACTCTGAACTTTCTGCTAAAAATGAAGGTCTCCAAAACTCTCTTGATACCCAGAAAGAAGAAATTGTTAAGATTCAGGAAGATTCTAAACTTCAGTTTGAAAACCTTGCCAATAAAATTTTAGAAGAAAAAACAGAAAAATTCACCACTTTAAATCAAAATAATTTAAAAAATATTCTTGAGCCTTTCCAGGAGAAAATCGCTGACTTAAAAAACAAAGTCAATGAAGCCTACGAAAAGGAAAATAAAGAACGTTTCTCCCTTGCAGAAAAAGTGAAGGAACTGGCAGAACTGAACCAGCAGATTTCCGATGATGCTAAAAAACTGACCCGCGCTTTGAAAGGAGAAAGTAAAACCCAAGGGAACTGGGGTGAGATGATTCTGGAAAGTATTCTTGAAAAATCCGGACTTGTAAAAGGAAGAGAATATTTCCTTGAACATGAATTGCGCGATGAAGACAACAACGCTTTGTTCTCAGAGTTTTCCGGAAAGAAAATGCGCCCGGATGCCGTTATAAAATATCCGGATGAAAGAAATGTTATCATCGATTCTAAAGTTTCTCTGACTGCTTTTACAGAATTGGTAGATGAAACCGATCCTGACGTATATGCCATCAAGCTAAGCCAGCACCTTAGCTCTATCAAGAACCACATCTCACAACTCAGTCAAAAAGCCTATGATGACTATGACAAATCCATGGATTTCGTGATGATGTTTATTCCGAGTGAACCCGCTTACATTGCCGCTATGCAGGCAGACCAAAATCTTTGGAACTATGCCTATGAAAGAAGAATCCTTTTGCTTAACCCAAGCAATCTGATCACCTCTCTTAAGCTTATTGCCGATCTTTGGAAGCGCGAATATCAAAACAGAAACTCTATGGAGATTGCTGAACGAGGAGCCAAACTTTATGATAAATTTGTAGGTTTTGTAGACAACTTAGAGAAAGTGGGAAGAAATCTGGATCAGGCAAAAAATGTATTCAATGATGCTTACAAACAGCTCTACACAGGAAATGATAACCTTGTGATCCAGACTCAAAAACTGAAGTCATTAGGAATAAAAAACAAAAAAGACCTGCCTCAAAGTCTTATTGACAACAGCAGCTTCATTGAATCCTCAGAAAGCTAAATCCCGGTTTTTATGTTTTCTTTTGCATCATATCCTTACCCCAAATCCGAATCTTTCAAAGAAATTTTCGTTTCTTCTCTGGGGGCAGGAGTTTCCGTGTATTTGTTTTTGATTATTTTTCAGCCTTTTGGTACCGAAAACTTTCAACACCCCTACAAGTTTTTACTACTTTTCCCCTATTGTATTATTTTCGGAACGGCTTTTTTCATTGCCAATCTTATAACTTCCCGTTTTAGCAGCTGGAATATTGGTGCAGAACTTTTAAAAATAATTTTCATCTTATTTCTCGGCTCTGTTCTATCCTACTTTTACAATTCATTATTCTTAAGCCATGTAGAACTTGACCTGGGCAATTATTTTTATATGTTCCTGTATTCTTTGGCAGTCGGAATTCCCATTTCGATCATCTATATTTTATCGCGGTACATCTATTTAAAAAACATTCATGAAAAGAAAGCCCACGATATTTCTCAACATCTTCCCGTTTTGGATCCTGAACAACAACAAAATTTGTTGAAAATATCAGCTCAAAATACAGAACTTAGCATCAATGAAAAAGATTTTCTTTGCGTTCAGTCCATGGAAAACTACTGTACGTTTTACTTTTTAGAGAATAACAGCTTAAAAAAAACAGTGATCAGAATAAGTTTTTCCAATGCTTTACAACAAATCGAAACTGATTCTGTTAAAAAATGCCACCGTTCTTATATTGTTAATCTTAAAAGAGTAAAAAATCTCAAAGGAAATGCTCAGGGTTATAAATTAATTCTTCCGGAAATTGACTTTGAAATTCCAGTTTCAAGAAGTTTTATCCCTTCAATTATTCCTCAATTACAACAGTAGCATTCATCATTTTGCCATTCGTCACTATTTTTTGTTATTCATCACATTAAACTGAAAGCATAGATTTAAAGCTACATTTTTGCTCAAAATTAACAGACATGAGTAAAAACATCCGCTTCCTTTTAATCTTTATTCTAGGTTTTACAGCCTATTATTTCTTTGACTTTTTCTTTTTTAAAAACATTCAGACGTTCTCAAAAAATCTTTTTCGCAGCAAAGCAATAGCCCATGTAATTGCTTATTCAGTAACTTTAATTCCATTGATGGTTACATTAAAAATTTTGTTGCCCAAAAGAAATATTTCAGAGCTGCTTTCATTGGATAAGTCCATTATCAAAGGATTCACTTTGACATTTATTGGAACCCTGCCAATGCTTATCGGATACATGATCCATTTTAAAGCAATCCATAAAATAAATTTTGAAACACTGTTTATTAACACCCTTTCGTCAGCATTTTTTGAAGAAATTATCTTCAGAGCTTTTCTTATTGGGATACTATACAGGTTTACCAGGCTTGGTTTTTTATCCTCGGCCTTATTAGGCTCTTTACTGTTTGCACAGGTTCATTTATATCAAAGTCAGAACATAACAGAACTTACTGAAATATTTGCCATTACATTTCTAGGTTCAATATTCTTTTCCTGGGTATATTTTGAATCGGAATACAACTTATGGTCTGCCATATTTCTTCATTTCTTTATGAATCTGTACTGGGAAATCTTTAATGTATCAGAAAATGTTTCCGGAAACCTCTATGGAAATCTCTATAAACTGATATCAATTGCAGTCTTGATAGTAGTTATTATATACTTTAAAAGAAAAAATAAAATCCCGTTTGAAGTAACGTGGAAAAGCCTTTTTATCAAAACCAGAGAAGTTCAATCATAAATTTTGCATAATTTTGCAGCATGTTGATAGAAAGTTTTCAAAACGATAAAATAAAAAACGTCACTAAGCTCCTTACTGACAACAGATTTCGTAAAAAATCAAAAGTTTTTGTAGTAGAAGGCCAACAGGAAAATGAAAGAGCTATGCAGTATGATTTTGAACCGCTGGAGTTCTTTATCTGTGAAAATATCTTTAAAGGAACTCTTCCTGATGGAAAAATACATTATGTAAGTGATAAAGTATATGAAAAAATAGCTTACAGAGGAAGCTCCGAAGGGATTATCGGGGTATACCATGCAAAAGAAGCTCTACTTTCGTCATTTATTCCTAAAGAAGATTCTACGGTAATTATTGTGGAAGGTGTTGAAAAACCAGGAAATCTTGGAGCTATTTTAAGAAGCTGTGAAGCTTTTGGAGTAGATGCACTGATTGTAGCGGACGGGAAAACTGACTTTTATAACCCAAATGTAATCAGATCCAGTGTAGGATGTCTTTTTGGGATGGAAGTATACCAGGCAGAAAACGAGGAAACATTAGACTTTTTACAAAAGAATAATTTCAATATCTACACTACACTTATGGATGAAAGCGCTGAAGATCTTTATAAGAGGGATTTCAGACAGCGTTCTGCTGTATTATTCGGTACGGAACATTCCGGATTGAGTGATTTCTGGATTGGAAAAGGAAAAAACACCCTTATTCCTATGGCCGGTAGTATTGATTCTTTAAATCTGAGCAATGCAGTAGCGATTACCTGCTATGAATCTTTGAAACAGAAGAAAGGGTAAATACTATTTCTAGAACTATGAGAATTCATATTATATAAATGAGATTGCTTCGCCTTCGGCTCGCAATGACAAAGCATAAAAAAACCGTTTCACTGGGTGAAACGGTTCTTTTATTGTTAAGCTTATGCTAGAATTATTTCTTAGCAGCGTCTTTTGCAGCATCTTTAGCAGCGTCAGCAGCACCTTTAGCAGCATCAGCAGCTCCTTTAGCAGCTTCTCCAGCTCCTTTAGCAGCATCTTTAGCAACTTCAGCACCAGCAGCAGTAGTAGCAGCAGCAGCATCTTTAGTAGCTTCTACAGCAGTAGTTGCAGCAGAATCAACAACTTTAGCAGCAGAATCAGTAACAACAGCAGCAGAATCAGCTACAGTAGCAGCAGCAGAATCAGTTGTACCTTCAGTAGCAGTAGCTTCAGTTTTTTTACAAGCAACTAGAGAGATTGCAGCGATAGCAGCTACGAATAATGACTTTTTCATAATAAATTAAATTTAATTTTGTTAATATTGTTTTATAAAATTTTCTTCTGTTCTGATATTTGAACAAGACAAAGGTAGAGCAGTTAGAAAATTTGTTTATGAAAAATAATTGTAATACCTTTGTAAAATAGTTTTACAAAAAAACATAGCTGATAATCAACAATTTAATTATTTTTTGAAAAATTGACAGATTTAGATCTATTACACTTTGAGCAGCTAAAAAAGGATGTTCAGGGTCAATACTTAAAAGAATATACCCCTTCGCAGGATGACATATCCAAGTGGAAGGGTATAGATATTATATATTTTCAGGAAGACCTGCGAAAAAAAGCGAAAGGGAACATCAGTGAAAAGTCATTTTATACCTATTTCAAAAATTCACCAGTCACTAAACTGCCAAGAATAGACATGCTCAATTTATTGAGTATCTATGCAGGTTACGACTCCTGGTATGAGTTCAAGAAACAGCATCTTTTTGCCGGTGAATTGCTTCTGGAAAATGAGAATCTTGAAGAGGAAGAAATCGATGAACTCGAAAAAACAGTTTCTGAAGCTCCAGACCTTCCAAAAACTGAAATCCAGCCCAAAAAAATCGAAGTACAGACACCCGAAATTACTGATTTACAAAAATCAAATACTGAAAATCAGCACATTACACAAAACAAAACAATAACAAATGAAGTTGAAATCTCATCTGTTCCGCCCAAGAAAAATTTCTTCAAAAAGAATGCTTGGGCATTGGTTACTTCCGTTTTGATTACGATTACAGGTCTTTTAGGATTTAAAGATGTACTTTTTTCAAAAACTTATAAATATTGTTTCATTGATAAGGACAGAGGAGTTTCCGTAATCAACACTTTAGAAATAATGGTGGTGAAAGAAAATGAATCTCCATTAATGTATAAAATAAAGCCGGGTGAATGTTTTTATTATTCTACCAAGGATAAAAATTTAAAAATGCGCATCAGTGCTCCTTTTTATGAACCTCTGGAAGTAAACAGAAATCTTGAAAATGCTCCTGAAGAAGAAAAAATAGAACTAAAGCCAGACGATTATAAGATGGCTGCCTATTATTTCTCCATAAAAGATATCAAAGGAGGAAACCCAGATGAGCAGGTTGCCCTTATTAAGCAAAAAAGAAATCAGCTGGAGAACCTGATCAGCAGCAATGCCGTCATCTACCAAGTATATGATAATGATACCTATGGCATTGAAAGGCTGGATAAACAGAAATATATCACTCTGGTAACCACTCCAACCACCTCTCTGAAAAACCTGAATGTAATAGAAATGAAAAAGGATAACAACGGTAAGATTGTATCCATCAAATTTAAAATTGCTACCACAGATGAAAAGAATAAATAATTTTTTAATTTTCACCGTGCTTCTGACTTTATTTATTGCCTGTAATAATAAAACTTCAGAGGTAAGCGACCTCGATAAACTACGAAACAGCAACAATGAAAAAAGCTATCCAGCAGTACAAATGGATAGTATGCAGGCGATAAATTCCATTACCAAACAAAAAGTACAGGAACTTTTGGATCTGTCTACCCTTTACCTTAGCGGAAACCGAAACACGGAAATAGATACCGTTATTTATTCTCAGATGGAGAGCTATTTTCACAAGCCTGATTCTTTAACATTTAAAACATTAATTAAAGAGCTTGACAGCATGAAAGCGAAAACAGCAAAGGTAAGCAACCTGAATGTTTATAAAGAGTTTTATAAAAAAGATACGTTGGACTATGCCAAGTTTAATGTAGAATACTTTGATAATAAAAATAAATCTCTGGGAAGCTTTGAAAAAAACGCACAATATATTCTGCTTTCTACTTCCAAGCTCAAGAAAGAATTTAAATTTTACTTTTTAGATTTTTATTCCAAACCGCTTAAGAAAGACAGTACTTCTGTAGGAGTAACCAAATAGTCCAGGGGAATATCATTTTCCCAGATATCATCCACATATTCATCGGGGTCAAAGTAATTGACTCCGATTTTTTTTGTTTCAATGGATATATTTTGAAACAATCCATCATAAAAACCCTTGCCATACCCTACCCGATTTCCTTTTCTGTCACAATACAACAGTGGTGTAATAACGTAATCAAAAGCAATTTCACCGGAATCTTCATTGGAAACAGGCTCTGAAATACCCCAGCCATTAGTTCCAAAAACAGTGTCTTCAAAAATTTCAATATTAATAAGCTCATCACCCACAATTTTAGGCACGTAAACACGAATACTCTGTGCTAAAAAATATTGGATGAATATTTGGGTATCAATTTCTTTTCTTGTCGGAATCGGGATAAAAACATGCACTTTTTCACCTTCCTGAGGATTGAAATGATGAATGAAATTTTCAAAAATTTTCCCCGATAACAAGAAAGCCTCATCTGGAGACAAGGCTTTTCTTTTTTGGGTGTATATTTTTCTAAGCTCAGCTTTTAGCATCATTATTAAGTTATTTGAACTGAAATAATTGTTACCTGACAAGCTTTTGCAGCTTTATCGCTTATTAGGATTATGCGTTTTGTACAATTCTGTACAATTTATCCGATAAACGAACTCTGAATGAAAGTTCAAAAGTAATCTGATCTCCTGGTTTTGCCGTTTCGCAAGGACCTCCGTTAGCATAAATCTCAGTAATAGTAACTTCCTGTTCACCAGTTGTAGGACCAGAAATTAATACTTTATCTCCAACTGAAAGATCTTTATTCTCAATTAAAAACTGTGCAATTTTTGATTTTGAATAGTAATGTTCTGCTTTTCCAATCAATTCTTTTTTGACAGCAATTATTTGGCGGATATTTTTTGTTTCGGCTTTTGCCAAAGGTCTATCTGATAATTCTCCGGAGTTTTTGAATTTCAGAGCATCAGATTTTCCTTTTCTGAATACTTTATTTCCAACCTGAAGTCCTTTTCTTAGTTTCACCTGCTCATCCCAAGGTAAATGGATGGTATCCAGACATTCTGTAGAACAACAGTTTTCCATTGCTGCTTTACATTCGTCACACTGAATAAATAACAGATGACAGGCATCATTAGCACAGTTCGTATGGTTATCGCATGGTTTTCCACATTGGTGGCACTGTGAAATAATATCATCTGTAATTCTCTCCCCTAAACGGTGGTCAAATACAAAGTTTTTCCCAATAAACTTACTTTCTATTCCTTCTTCTTTTATCTGGCGGGTATATTCAATGATACCGCCTTCTAACTGATAAACATTTTTAAAGCCCTGATGTTTGAAATAAGCACTTGCTTTTTCACAACGGATTCCTCCTGTACAGTACATCAAGAGATTTTTATCTTCTTTAAAATCCTGCAGCTGTTCGTTGATAATTGGTAAGCTTTCTCTGAAGTTTTCCACATCCGGAGTAATGGCACCTTCAAAATGACCTACTTCACTTTCATAGTGATTTCTAAAGTCTACTACAATTGTATTCGGATCTTCGAGTAAATTGTTGAATTCCTGAGCTTTTAAGTGGATACCTTTATTGGTCACATCAAAAGTTTCGTCATTCAAACCGTCAGCCACAATTTTGTTTCTGACTTTTATGGTTAATTTTAAAAAAGAGTAATTGTCCTGATCTACGGCTACGTTCAAACGAATTCCTTTCATGAAGTCATAAACTTCCAGCGTATTTCTAAAAGCCTCAAACTGTTCTGCAGGAACACTCATTTGAGCATTGATTCCTTCAGTAGCAACATAAATACGGCCAAGGGCATCAAGGGCATTCCAGGCTATAAATAATTCGTCGCGAAATTTTTTGGGGTCTTCGATTTTGGCATACGCATAGAAAGACAAAGTAAGACGGTCTTTACCGGCTTCATCAATAAGTTGAGCTCTTTCTTCTGCGCTTAAGGTGTTATACAGTTGCATGCTATAAACGTTTTAAGTGAGAATAAAATTTTTGCAAAGATAAGAATTTTTGAATTAAGTCTATTGATGACACAAATCACGAGTTACGAGCAAACAACTGTCAGGCATGAATAATTTACATTAAATGATGAAAAATAAATGGTACTTTAGGGCTAAGTATGTCATATTTTCATTAATTTTTTTTTAAGTTTTGTTAACTCTGACGTTAACAATTATGACATAAGGTATAAAATGATATAATAGCCGTTAAATTTTAGTTAAAATTGAAACATAGCATACTAATTGCTTACTTATTTAACATTAAATTTGTTTACTCAAAAACATAAAAAAGAAATTAATTAATAAACAAGAAAGATATACAATGAAGAGTACTTTAAAAAAACTATTACCATTTGCAGTAGTAGGAGTCATTTCCGGAGCTACTACCGTTGGAGCTTTACAATATTTCGGACATAGCTCCAATAATGGAGATCAATCTTATTTCACAACAGCTGCGCCTAACACTTCATTCGCAGGAATGAATACGGGAGCCGTAGGTGATGATTTTGTAAAGGCAGCTAAAACAACCGTTCCGGCTGTGGTTACCATTAAAAACTACCAAAGCAGAACAGCAAGCAGAGCTTCAGAGCAAGACTTGTTTGACTTTTTCTTCGGAGATCCTTTTGGAGGAGGAAGAGGCCAGGGTCAGCAGAGACAAAAGCAGCAGCAGGCTCCTGATAACATGCCATCGGGAATGGGATCAGGGGTAATCATTTCTCCAGACGGTTACATCATTTCCAATAACCACGTGGTAGCAGGTGCTAACAAGCTGGAAGTCGTTTTAAGCAACAAAAAATCATATATTGCCACTTTGATAGGAACAGACCCTAATACAGACATTTCCTTATTAAAGATAGAAGAAAAAGGTCTTCCTTATCTCAACTTTGCCAACTCTGACAATATTGACGTAGGACAATGGGTACTTGCAGTAGGAAATCCACTTGGATTAAACTCTACCGTAACGGCAGGTATTGTTTCTGCAAAAGGAAGAGGTATCGGAATTTTAAGTAGCCAGGGAAAAGCAGCTAACCCTATCGAAAGTTTTATTCAAACGGATGCTGCCATCAACCCGGGTAACTCAGGAGGAGCTTTGGTAAATACGAATGGAGAACTTATCGGGATCAACTCTGCGATTCAGTCTACTACAGGATATTATCAGGGATACGGATTTGCTGTTCCTTCCAACCTGGCAAGAAAAATTGTTGAGGATATCAAGAAATTTGGAATTGTACAGCGAGGATTCTTAGGAGTTACATCTTTTGATCTTTCTAATGACATGGCAGTTTCCAGCTACAACAAGCAAAATAAAACAAATATTAAAGCTGGCCCAGGAGTGTATATTACAGGATTCAGTGACAACAGTGGTGGAGAAGATGCAGGTCTTAAAAAAGGTGATATTATTACAAAAATAGATAACTATGAGATCACTGATTTTGCAGATCTTTCCATGTCCATCGGAAGCAGACGTCCAGGTGATAAGGTACAGGTAACTTATTTAAGAAATGGTAAAGAAAGTACAACTTCTGTGACCCTTAGAGATCAGAAAGGCGGAACTTCTACCAGAACGAAAGCAGATCTTAGTGTAACTGAAAAAATCGGAGCCGAATTTGACCCTCTTACAGATCGTTTCAAAACAGAATACGGACTGAATAGTGGTGTAGTAGCTAAAAGCGTATCTGAGGGCAGTGAAATGGCTAAAATCGGAATCGTAGACAATTATATCATCATTGAAGTAAATGGCAAGCCGGTAAATTCACAGAAAGATGTAGAAAAGATCCTTGAGAAATATCAGGGGAATGTACAGGTAAAATTCGTGGATGACTACGGAAGAATCTACACGAAAGGATTCAAAATGCCTTAATCAGAAAACAAATTAGTTTTTCATATCAACAAAAAACGCTGCAGAAATCTGCAGCGTTTTTTTATATTTTATTTAGGCTTATTCATTTTTTCAGCAATTCTTTTCTGCTTGTTCCGCTCATAAATAACTTCTACAATCTTGCCGCCAATCCAGGAAAACGGAAAAAAGGTAAGGAAAATAGAAATCTTATAAAATGTAGGATGATAAGGAAATATAATAACATCCAGCATCGCTATAAAGAGCATAATAAATCCGATCAGAATAGCATAAGCTACTTTTGCATATTTTACAATAATAGCAGTGGCAACTCCCCCAATTGTAGTTCCTAATCCGGAAATAAACAATAGGAAGCCGAAAAATGCCTTATCATCTTTCATGCTGAAAAGAAACCTTTGCCAGTGCTCAAATGGAGCAAAAGCCTCAAAAGTTATCCATTGCGGAAAAGCTCTTATACCAAGAGTAATAATAAGCCCTGCAATAACAAGACCTATCAGAACCGCAATTGTATTTCTTATAAAATTCATTAATCCTGATGTGCAATCATAGAAATTTCGATATCCACGTTTTTAGGCAGGCATGAAACCTGTACTGTTTCACGTGCCGGGTAGCTTTCTGAATCTAAGTAAGATGCATAGATGTCATTCATCACAGCAAAATCATCCATACTCTTAAGAAAGATAGTAGCTTTTACAACGTTTTTGAAAGTCATACCGGCTTCAGTAAGAATCGCCTCAAGGTTTTTCATTACCTGATGTGTTTCTTTTTCAATACCTTCTACCAGCTTACCAGTTGCAGGATCTACAGGAATCTGTCCGGAGATATATAAAACTCCATTGGCCATATTAGCTTGTGAATAAGGTCCGATAGCTGCAGGTGCATTAACTGTGTTGATTATTTGTTTCATAATGGATATTTATTTTTTTATATAGTTATGGCAGTCACAATCTCAGATATTCTCCTTAAAATTGATTTCACCAAAATTTATTTTGGTTGCAAATATAAAATTTATATTCTCAAATGCCAATCTGATATTAGAAAGGTGCATTTGGCTGGGTAAAGCTTCTGTCTTTGTACTTCAATGCGTCACTTAAGATATTGGCTTTGATCCCGATAAAGAAGTCATATACTTTATACTGCCCAAAAGGAACCCAATTGAAATTGATGGTAAAGCTTCGCTGATCTCTTGAAAAACCAATCCTTGTATATGCCAATTGCTTAGTCACCATATCATAATGTGTACTTCCGTTGACATTCCAGTAAGGAGTCAACTTGATACTCCCGTCTAATCCAATGGATGCAAGTTTATTGGCCAATCTGCTTAATCCTTTAGTGTATTGATAGTTTGCACTGATGTTTAAAGTCCATGCCTGATCAAAGTGAGCATAATGATCATCATCAAAATAATAATTTTCATTTCGGACTTCTCCTTTTGACGAATATTTTTTAGCATAATCCGTTTTTTCACCAAAAATCTCACTGCTTAAAGGATAAGATAGCTGCACATTGAATCCCTGTACACTGAAGTGTCCGAACTGTTCTGTTCTTATTCCTGTATCTTGTCCTGAAGAGAAATCAATTTTATATGGCTCCAGTGAAAGGCTGGTATTTACGGTAAGTTTATTATTGAAGAAAGAAGACTGTCCGTTGACTGTGAATATAGACCAAGGATGATCTTTAGCAGCAAAGTTGTAGCTTCCTGCAAGGCTTAAAGATTCAAAAATTTTGATTTTCTTTACTCCTGTAGAATCGCTTTTAGACTTTACTTTCATCTCTATATTGTTACCGATATTGAAACCTAACGCTCCCACCATTCCGCTTGAAGGACTTCCGATGATTCCTTTTTCAAAAATAGAATAAGGAGTCAGTGCTCCGGTTGCATTATAATAGTTTTTATAATACCCGAAATTAGGACTTGAAAAATCCGGAGCATAGGTAAAACCAATACTTGGAGTCATCATGTGTCTTACCGCTTCTATTGCTGATCCTTTTTTGAATTTCATCATTCCGAAAAGCGTTGTTTGAAGACTGGCTGAAGTAGAGAAAGTAGAATATCCCGTAAAGTTTTTATTGATCTCATCTACGGTTACGTTCTTTATCGGATCGTAAAATCTGTTCAGTGTTTTTGTGGTTAAAGCATTGTCGATATTCGCACTTAAACTGAAAGTGAAATATTTTGCAACGGTTGTATTGGTTGCCAACGCAATATTGTTTTTAAGACCTGTCTGCATTTTATCCCACATTTCTTTTTTAAACAACTCGTTTTCCTGAGTGTTTACGAAATTGGTAAGGTTGAAACCGGTATTTACAGTGATATTTTCAAGAAGTCCTTGTCTGATTCCCGTTCTTGATTTAAACAGATAAAACTGGTTGATAGCAACGTTCATCTGTGGAAGACGAAGATCTGCCAGTCCTGTTGCAAAATTTTGAGAATAAGAAGCCGTTCCTGTAATGGTCATCGGGAGTTTCAGAAATCTTTTGGTAAGAGTTACCGTAGAGTTCTGCTGGGTATTCAATACATTCTGATTGAAAATATAGTTATTATTCAGCGGGTTATTATAAAACTTCGTACTTACAATATCCACAGAGGCACTGAAAGTAAGGAAAGGATTGGCTTTAGAATCCTGAGAATGCGTCCAGTTGATTCTATAGGTACTGTTTTTAGTATAATCATCCAAACCTTTGATTCCTCTCACCATGGTACCAATATCAGCTGTAAAGTTTCCGGAATAACGGTATTTTTTCTGATAATTCACCTGAGGACGTAAATTCCAGCTTCCTTTGGTATAGATATCCGCCAAAACTTTAAGGTCAAAGTGTTCTCCAATCGGTTGATAATATCCAATTCCATTAAGGAAAAACCCTACATCTTCCCTTTCCCCGAAACTTGGAATCAGGATACCGGCTGCTCTTTTATCTGAAAACGGTAAAATAGCAAACGGAAGATAAAGTGGTGTAGGCACCTGTTCGATAAACATCTGGATAGGCCCTGTAACGATCTGGGATTTATTTTTGGTTTTAATCAGCTTAATATTATAAGCTCTCATAAAATAATCCGCAGCTGTATCTTTTTTCTTGATAAAATAATCATCCGTTGTATAATCCGCTTTTCTCATTGCGAATACGGAATCGTTATATTTTTTGGTCTTCTGAGCTATAATTACCCCTTCACTTTCTTCTGTTCGGGCATTGAAAGCAATTGCCTGTTTGGTTTTTGTGTTATAGCTGAATTCGTTGGTTTCATATTTTTTCCCGGCCTGTGTGGTAATTACAGGTTCGATGATTTTTCCTAGAGAGTCTTGTTTTCCTCTCGCATAGATCAGATTTTTATTATCATCTATTGAAATATAATCTGCATCAATCTGCATATCCTGATACTTTACCTGAGCATTTTTGTTCAGGAAAGTCATTTTTTTCGGGATATCTCTTCTCTGATCATCCGCTTTTGTACGAAGAATATCGTCTAAAGCTTCTTTTTTTACAACTATGGTATCCTTTTTGGAAATAGTATCATTAACCGCATTTTTAGGCAATTTTTCAGGAGTTTTCTGTGCTAAAAAATTGTTAAAAATTAGGATAATTAAAATTTGTAATATATTTTTGAGGACGGTTTTGGCCAATGTTATTCTATATAATTAAGGCTCAAAATTAATATAATTTTTATAACTGTAAGATGTACAAACAAAATTTTAAAATAATTTTATCATTTCTCCTTCTCCTTACCAGTAACTTTATTTTCTCTCAAAAGAAGTTTACTATCGTTCTGGATGCGGGACACGGAGGAAGTGATCATGGAGCAAACAGGACTTATTCTGATATTGGAAGGATTGCAGAAAAAGATATTACACTTGCCATTACGTTAAAAGTAGGGGCAATGTTAGAGAAAAACAGAGATTTCAAAGTAATCTATACCCGAAAAATCGACGAGTATCCTTCTCTATCCGATAGAACCAATCTGGCCAACAGGAGTAAAGCAGACCTTTTTGTATCTATTCACTGTAATTCTTCCCAAAGACCTACGGCTTATGGTACTGAAACTTATGTACAGGGACCTAACCAGAACAATGAGAACCTTGAGGTTGCCAAAAGAGAGAATGATGTTATCTTCCTCGATGAAAAAGATAAGCAGACTTTCGGATCTTATAATCCTGATTCTCCGGAATCCTTAATTGCGTTAAAACTTCAGCAAAGCAAATATCTGGAATCGAGTCTTCTTTTGGGTGGATTAGTAGAAGATAACTTTGTCAATAAAGATAAAAGATCTTCTAGAGGTGTTTTTCAGAAAAACCTTCACGTTCTCCGTATGAATGCCATGCCATCTGTACTGATAGAAACTGGATTCATCAACCATCCGGAAGAAAGCCACTATATTGCTTCAGATAAAGGACAGAGTGAGATTGCAGAGAGTATCTATAATGCAATCATAGATTATAAAAAAGCTGTTGACAGAAAATCCGGAGGTTCTTTTGCTGTAAAAAAACCTGAACCGGAAAAACCGGCAGAAGTTCCTCTGAAAAATGATTTCAGAATTCTATTAATGAGTTCGCCAGCAAAATATAATGAAAATGATCCTGCCCTGAAAGGCCTGAATTATATTCTTACCCTTAAAGAAAACGGACAATATAAGTATTACTACGCTGTAACAAATATGGCTTCTGTGAAAGACATCAATCTTAAAACTGCTAAAGATGCAGGATTTAGAAATGCTTTTGCTGTAGGTTTCATGCCTAACCAAAGGATTAATATGGGGTATTACACCATAGAAGTGTACTCTGGTGACAAGCTGAATGGTAATTCTTACATCCTTCAGAACCTGAAAGATGTTGAAAGAGAGAAAGACAGTGGAGTGTTCTATTATACTTATGGAAAAGTATACACGCTAGAAGATGCCGTAAAACTTCAAAAAGATCTTGAAGCTAAAGGGATCAAAAACACAGTGATACAGAAAGTCTACAAATAATTTAAAAGAATAATTTTGAGGTTAAAGAGTTAATTATTACCTTTGCAACCTCAAAATTTGGCCTATTCGTCTAGTGGTCAGGACTCAAGATTTTCATTCTTGCAACAGGGGTTCGATTCCCCTATAGGCTACCATTTTCAAACCTTTAACTGATCAGTTAAAGGTTTTTTTATTTCTTATTTCCTACCCTATTTCTCAAATTTATTCTATTTTTCAGAAGGCAGGCAACTCTAAATATTGGTATAATTCTAAAAAAACAGATACAATCAGAAAACCTACTTCCCTCATGGTCTTGATGTTACAGTTCATAATATTAAATGAGCTGTTTTAAAAAGCAGTTCCATTTCATTATATATTACAAAAGCATTATATTTGCAAAAATTTTTAACCATAATTGGTCACACAAATATGGTCACACTGATGAAAAATATTATTTATAAATCATGTTTGTAGTTATCTACAGGCTACCAAATTTTATATCATGCCGGATTTAAAAATACAAGAAGCGAAATTGCTTTTTAAGAAAATCCACTCTAACCCAAAAAGTTATGATTTAAAAATCAATGAAGACGGGATTACAGGCAAGGATGATAAAATCAGTTTCAGACTTTACAGGACTGGAGAAAGGGTTGCTTTTGAAGTAACAATTGACGGACTTACTTTCACCAACACCACTGGGGAATGGAACAACGCACTGATCATGCTAGGAAATACGATCAAAAAAATAGATAAAGAACAAGAAAATTTAAAAATAGAACAAGCAATAGATAAGCTTAGAAAGTACCTTTCAGAAGAAAATTAAAATTTTCGAAAATAAATTTGGTAGTTTTAAAAAAAGTTTATAGTTTTGCACTCACATTTAAACGATATGGCAAATCATAAATCAGCACTAAAGAGAATCAGACAAAACGAAACTAGAAGACTTCGTAACAGATATTACCACAAGACTGCTAGAACAGCTTTAAAAGCTTTAAGAAATGAAGAGAACAAAGCTGCTGCTACAGAACAACTGCCAAAAGTTATCGCTTTATTGGATAAATTAGCTAAGAAAAATATTATCCACAAGAACAAAGCTGCTAACTTGAAAAGCAAATTGACAAAGCACGTTAATAAATTAGCGTAATAATATAGCTGGCCCGTTCGTCTATCGGTTAGGACCTCAGATTTTCATTCTGGTAAGAGGGGTTCGATTCCCCTACGGGCTACTTACATCTTATAAGACCACTGTAACAACGGTGGTTTTATAAAGATCATAGTAGAAAAAAGCTATATTCAAATAAATCTAACCGGCCCGTTCGTCTATCGGTTAGGACCTCAGATTTTCATTCTGGTAAGAGGGGTTCGATTCCCCTACGGGCTACAATAAGAGTTGATACTTATAAAAACAAAAACTAACACATTACTTCGGTGATGGAAGATAGAGGGCCCGTTCGTCTATCGGTTAGGACCTCAGATTTTCATTCTGGTAAGAGGGGTTCGATTCCCCTACGGGCTACAAAAGGACTTTTTCAAAAGTCCTTTTTTCGTTTTTATACCTTCAATTTGGGAAATCTTTACCCAACAATTCTGACATTTTTTACCATTCATATATCTGAATCGAATGGTCACAGCCATCTTTTAAGATCTTCAGGTTCAATTATACCTTACCACTACAATAAAGGATTTTCTCATATCTCCTACTTTTACCTCTTTTGTTCCAGAGATTTTAATTTTCAATTAAAATAAATAATCAATATAAGTGATAGTATTTGGGCAACCGAATACAAAGTCATATTAAATTTTATTAAAAATATCACTAATAATGGAAATATTATTTTTTACTTCTCCTATTAATCATTAAATTTGACTAAAACTATTCATTCAAAAAATATATAACATGAAAACTAATTTACTTTTGGGAAAACGATTCTCCTTTAAAGCCGGATTAATGGCTTTATTTTTATTTTCAGCAAGCACTTTATCTTTTGCGCAGAACAGAATTTACGCACATGCTCAAAGCTCGGGTGTATTTGGAGTAGCATGCCTGGGATGCCGTATAGACAACCCATTGAATGCCGTTGGATTTAACGAAGACGACTATTCTACAATGGTCTTGGGAACTGTTTTATTAGGAGGAATTCAACAAACCCTTATTTTCCCTGATCTGAGATCAGACACAAGACTTGTTGTAGGAATCGGAACAGATAACATTCCTTTATCCGTACAATTATTAAGCGGAGTAACTCTTGAGACAATGAATGGAGGAACTTCCAATGACGACCGCAGAACAATAGATGTAAGTCTTCTTAAACTAGGTGCTACACCAAACAGAGGAACCGTAGAATTCAAACCGGCAAAACCTTATGACGGAATAAGAATTGGCCTAACCGGAGGCGTATTAAGTCTTGGTGGCGGATTCAGAATTTATTATGCTTACCAGGATCCATTGGTAAACATTATGGCCCACAGTCAGAATGGCCAGGTTACTCTTGGAGGAAATATTCCTGTAGAAGGTTCTGAGATCACCTTATATAATACTTCAGGAAAAGAAGTGTTCCGTTCTGTAGTAAAATCCAATACATTTGAATCTAAACAGCCGGAAGGAGTTTATATTATGAACGTACAGACTAAAGAAGGAAAAACTTATTCTAAAAAGATTATCATAAAATAATTAAATAATAGATCAATTAATACGGTAGACTTATTCAGGTCTGCCGTATTTTTTTGTGTTCGTTTTCAGAGAAGTACAAATATTTTTTTATTAAATAAAAATAAATTCATAATCACAAATATCAATTAATTATTAACAAATCACATAAAAATGAAATAAAATAAGTAACATAATTAATTTATTTATAAATTTACACAAAGCTAAAACCCAAAATTTTTCTACATATGAAAACTAATTTATTACTTAGCCAAAGCACTATGAAAACTGCTATTTTGGCATCATTCCTATTTTTAACAAGTACAATGTCTTTTGCACAGATTGTAAAGACGTATGCAAGCAGCCAAACCAACCAGGTATTGGGATTATGCATAGGTTGTGGAGTATTGAATCCTCAAAATGCAGTAGGAAGTAACGAAAATGATTACTCTACTCTACAGGTATCAGTAGGATTGCTGGCGAGAACAGAACAGACATTGATTTTCCCTACTACCAACATTGCTAACAACACGAATAAGCTTGTTCTTGCCATTGGATCAAACGGAACTCCTCTATCTGCTCAGGTATTGGGAGGTGCCTCTATTGAGACCTTTAATGGTGATGTTTCCAATAACGATTACACAAGTCTTGCCACAAAACTTCTTACTCTTGGAGGAACAGATCCAAGCAAAGGGGAAATTGAAATGACCATGAACATTCCTTTTGACCGTATCAAAATCAATGTGAATTCCGGATTATTGAACATTGGCGGTGAACTTAGAGTATACTATGCTTATCAGTACAAAGATCCATTCATCAATTTTATGGCACACAGCCAGGATGGACTGTTTACTCTTGACAAAAATGTTACTGCAGAAGGTTCGGAAGTTACTTTAACCAATACTTCCGGAAAAGAGGTATTCCGTTCTAAGCTGACATCAAATACTTTTGATACAAAACAACCACAAGGGGTATATATTATGAAGCTTCAAACTAAAGAAGGAAAAACATACTCTAAAAAAGTGATCATCAAATAAAAAAAAGACATAACAAATCGAACCCGGCAAGCTTTTCAAGCTTGCCGGGTTTTTTATGAAATTAATTCAGAGTTATTCATGGTTCAAAAATTTCTCTTTCAAGTAATAAAAAATCCTGCCCAAAGCTGGCCAGGATTAGATTAACAAGATTACGATCTAAACTCGTATTAGTTTTTAATTACTTTTTGCTGATATACTGCTTTATCTGTAACAGCTTTCAAAATATAAATACCTTTTGGAAGGGCACTTACATTGATCTGTCCGTTGCTCAGTTGTACATTAATTATTTTACCTGAAGCATCATACATAGAAACAGTCTGGATTTTCTCCTGTGTTTTAATAGTAAGGATGTCAACAACCGGGTTTGGATAAATACCGAATTCCAGTTTTTTCACCTCAGCAGTCGCTAAAGTAGAAGCTGTACTGTTTACCGTAATTGTCTTTTCTGCCAATTTACCATTGGAGTTAAAGCTGATTACAATATCAGATGTTCCTGAAGTAAGCGGTGTCAAGACAAGCTCGTCATTATTATTGATAGTAACAGAAACGGCTGTAGGGTTACTGTTTGACTTTACAGATTTCACTACAGAAACAGCCATATTATCGGCATCAGAAACTATTGATTTCAAATCAATCGCTGTAGTATTTCCTGCTGTAACCTGTGATGGTAAAACATTACTCACAACAGGAACTGAATTATTGGTGAATACCGTCAATGAAGGAAACCAATAATAATCATTAAGAGTTTTCGTATTGATAAGCGCTCCGGTCATATCATAAGTATGAATCCAGTTTTTTTGATAGTGTGCTCCATATCCACTTTCCGTTGTATTCAGAACCAATTCTCCGGTAATAGGGTTTACACGAAGTGCAGCACCGTAAGGAATTTGCTTAAACTGTCCTGTTTGCCCAGGAATGGCAGCAAAGTTTTCGTTAAATGTTTTTGTTGTTACATCAAATCTCACAATCTGTGTTCCTGAACTCCAGCTACTAATTGAGTTGATCCAGTATAAAGCATTTTCTTTGTTACTTGCTGAGAATTTACCTGCGTTCCATGCTCCCCAATCTCCGATATACTTCGTTGTTGGAATATTGTAAACCTGGGTAGCAAAAGTAGTAGGATTAATATTGATCAACTTCTGATCCTGAATTCCCCATACACTTCCGTCTTTAGCCTGAGCCACAGAATAGAAACCTCCGGCAATAGTACTTACAACTGTATCTGTATTAGGGTCAATCACTAAAATTCCTGCTCCCTGCTTCACAGCAAATACATATTGTGAAGTACGGATCATATTCCCGATCTGTCCGTTTCCACCTGTTCCGGCAATCAGAGTTCCTACCTGTAAATTGTCAATATTGAAAAGAACAATTCCTGTAGAAGTTCCAATATATCCTTTATGTTCGTTCACTCCTACAAAAGATCTTCCGTCTCCTCCTCCGATATTGTTGAATCCGGCAATTTTCTGCATCGTCTGCGCATTGGCTACCACAAGTCTTCCTCCAGGAGTATATTGAGTATCTCCTCCATCAGCAGCCTGCTTCGATATGAAATAGAATTTATCTCCATAGATTGTTCCGTATTGCGTAGTGGCTCCGAAAGCTTGATTATTGTTAGCGTTACTGTACACACGATAATTGATCTGGCCGTTATTGTCAATGAAATTTACAGATCCATTAGTATGACCAAACCATTCTTCGTTTACCATGAAATATCCGTTGGTAAAGTTATTGGAAGCTATATATGGAGAAACCGGAGTGATGGTAGAAGAAATAGGAGTTTGACTAAATCCTACATTAAAGTTCCAAACATCCCATGAACCATTTTCCAACATACGTGAAGAAGCTCCAACACTAGAATATCCAAAATCAGCATCAGCAGGGTTTTTTACCCAATACGACCAATATCCATTTACAGTCCACCCAGACTGCCAGTGATCGTTGGCAGCATCTACAATGGTATAGCTGTCAAAATCATAAGCTGTTGTATTGACAAAGCCATTTACCGGATATAATGGATAAGTGGTGTTTCCACTTTTAATCAGGGCATTGGTATTCTGTCCGTTTAGGTCAAAACCAATTCCACCTACAGCTGATCCAAACTGAGTTCCCTGATACAGCAATGCGTATAATCTGTGATCTGCTTTAGCAATAGCTTTCAGCATATCTTCTCCAGTGGCATTTCCGTCCCATTTGAAGCCCCAAACCATGGCATCAGGATTTTTGCTGTCATTCCATTGTACTACAAAAGCAGCCTGATTGGCTCCTGATCCTACCCAATACTGAATATCAGAAAAACTGATGGTAGTGGTATTAAGCTGGCTGATCCCTGAAATATCATTTCTGGGTACACCTTGAACTTTTATCTGTGCATTTGATAAACCTGCAAACAGAAAAAGCATGATAAAAAGATAAAACTTTTTCATTTTTTATTAATTTAAATAGATTGTATTATTATTTGAAATGTAAATCGTAAGCTCCTGCCACTTCAGTAGAAACTTCACCCAGCCAGCCAGCTTCCTGATTGACTCCTGTATATATTTTCATAAAATCGACTCCGGGAAGTTTCACATATTTTCCGCTTCTGTCTACCGCCCATGAAATATCAATGTTGGAGGCTGCATCCGTATTCGGAGCATTATCTGCATATCCAAACTCGTAGGATTTTCCTACCCAATAGGATCCGTCTCCGCTCTGATCGAAGAAATTATTAGCCAGTCTGGTTCCTGAAAAGCTGTATGATGGATCTGTAAACCATAAAGGATAATAGCTTTGTACATGGAAAGTATTTTTTGTTTTAAATCCCTGATTTCCCAGATTATCGTTCCATTTGATATATTCTACATCGGTCTGCCAGAATTCAGTTCCGGCTACTGGTGTTTTATTTTCGTTTGGTTTATAATAAGTAATGCTGTAATCTTTTACAGTGGTATTTTTGAAATATTCACTGCCTGCAATTTCGTACCATTCATCATTATCGGGTTTTCCGTTTTTGTTTCGGTCGTAGGCCACCATAATAATTCCCGGCTCACAAGATCCAGAGCGCTGATCAGCAGCATCATTTCCAAAGAATGCATTTCCCAGTACTTTAAAATCACGCCCATTCAGATTGGGAATAGTATGATCAAAACCGAAAACGACGTATCCGCCATATCCTCCAAGACTGATCATGGTAGAATTACCTCCTACTAATGATTCGTTGGCTTTCTGAAGCATGTTTGCAGCTGTATTTCCTGGTAAATATTCCGGGATTTCGTTCATGAACTGCCCTACAGCAGGACGAAACTCCAGTACTTTGGAAATATATTTACTGTAAGGCGTTTTTTCTTTGGTAACGATTATTTTGGAATGAAAAACCTGTTCGTTTCCTTTATTATTAATCTTTAAAGTCAAAGGATAAGCATCTGCTTTTGGGCTGATAAATTCAAGTTCTGAATTTTGAGAAATGATGGAATCATTAATACTCCATACCACCGATCCTGATGCATGGGTAGGAATACTCAACACTTTGAAACGCTCAATGGAATAGGAATCATCCAGACCGTTGAATGTAAATTCATCTTCATCATCATGTTTACAGGCTATCACTCCAACGAGGAAGCATGATAAAAATCCGATTTTTAAATAAGTAAAGGTATTTCTGTTCATTTCTTAAATTTTGGTTATTTGTATAAAAAAGCAAAGTGGGCAGGGATATTTCCGCCTTCCGTTTTCCATTTAAAGTGTCCGTTTTTATCAAAGCAATACACAAATCCCATGGATACGTAATTCCTGGCATCTGTCATATAGATATCTTCTGTGATGGGGTTTACTGTTATACCGTAAGGGGTTTTAATGGCATCCTCATATTCTTTATCAAAAATTCTGTTGGCAATGATCTGTTCTGTTTTCACATCAATGATTCCAAAACTTTTTTTATAGCTATGGGTGTTGTAATTGAATTCATTTCCATAGAAATAGAGTTTATCGTTCACGATAGTCATTTCGCTCACAGCGAGATGGAAATCTTTCTTGACGATCCCTGTTGCTGCATCTATCAAATACAAACTGGAAGGAACGTTATAATAATCTCCTCTTGAGGTTACATAAAGGTCTCCGTAATTGTCTTTTTTAAGGTGATGAAGATTAATGGCAACATTTAATTTCTGGATTTCAGTAAAGGTGCTCAGGTCAATTACGGAAACCGTATTGTCATAATCAGGGGCTTTATATCCTCCGGAATTGGCAACAAATAATTTATTTCCTACAATTTCAATTTCTTCAGGTTGATATCCTACTGTTACTTCACGCTGGATGGAAAGAGAAGTGGTATCAATTTCCACTACTTTTCCCTTGGGTGCTTTTGGATTAATATCTACCGGTCCGGCATAGCTGCTGGCATACGCTTTCCCGTCTTTGAAGGCAAGATATCTGCAGTTTTGCAACGGAATAGAAGTAATACGTTTAGCTGTTTTGGCATCCAGCACTTCAATTTTATTGGAAACATTGACAACAATGTAAAGTTTGCTGCCATAGACTTTAATATCATTTCCTACATCTCCCAGTTCTTTTACCACATTCGGGTTAATTTCTGCGTAGATATTCCGGTAATAGGTTCCTTTGGTATAATCAAAAAAATCCAGTGTACATTTATTGCTTCCCATATTTCCTTCATTCAGCATATAAAAACCTTTTATGGCTGTATTTTCTGAAGGAAATCCTTCTACCACTTCCTGACGAACGATAATATCATCTGTACGGCATGAAGTAAGAAAAGCTAATACAATAAATAAAAAATAAAAGTTTAGTTTTCTCATAGGGTGAAGTTTAGAATAAGTTTAAAGTTTCTTCCGGGCATCGGATAATTGATGACCACATCATAGTATTGGTTGAAAATATTATTCATCTCAAGGCTTACTTTAAATTGATGATTCGCCCAGTTGAATTTTTTCTGAACAGACAGATCATGTGTATACCAGGGCTGTACATAATTGTATTGAATATTATCCTGATTCACGTCATATCTTTCTCCCACATACATAGCACTGTAATTGAAACTCCAGTCTTTATAATCTGCCATCAGGCTGAATGAGCCGCTATGCCATGGTGTATAAGGAATCTGATTGCGGTAGAAAGTATCTTCCGGGTCACTCATATCTCTTGCACTTTGGTACGTATAAGAAAGTAATGGTCTTAGCTTTACTTGCCCAAGCTGCATTTCAGTCTGAAGATTTACATCAGCTCCGATGATTTCAACCATCCCAAGGTTCATCATCAACCAGCGGAACATACTTCCGTTAGGTGCAGCTACAATTTTATCCTGAACTTTGTTGTAGTAGCCGTCTACTTTAGCATAAAAGGATTTAAAGAAGTGGTTGTTGTAATTCTTCTGATAGGTAAATCCTAAGTCGTATTGATTGGTGAATTCCGGTTTCAGGTAGGTATTTCCAATATTAGTATAATACAAATCATTAAAGGTTGGAAGTCGGAAAATTCTTTTATAAAAAGCCCTTAGAGTAAGCTCTGGGATTATCTCCGGCTGATAGCTCATAAATACAGCAGGAGTCCACTCTCTGGCATCTCCCGGTCTTTTGTTTTTTCTTACTTCTTCAAATGTAAAAGTTCCTAAAAGGCTTCCCAGAATTTTGAACCTGTTCCATTGATAGGTTGTTGCCAATGCTACCAATGTTGTGTAACGGGTAGGATAAGAAAAATTATCGAGATTGGCGTCCAGATTATTATACTGAAAATCCCCACTCAGACTGACATCCCAATTGGGCGTAATAGAATAGATATTGGACGAGGAAAGATAAAGCTCTCTTTGAATATAGGTATTATCGGTGCGAATAATAGACTGCGAGCGAACCGTATCCATGAAATGGGTATAATCGTAAGCGAATTTTGCTTTCAGTTGTGTTTCAAATTTCGGGAACAGTTTCTTTCTCAGATTGGCCTGTACAAAATAATTCTCATCGGAAAGTCTCGCTCCTCTTCCTCCAAAACGCCCGTTGACAATTGGCGCCGGCATTCCGCGGTCTGAAATATATCCGTATCCTCTGATATTCCAGCTTCCGTTATTTAAAGTTCCATTTAAAGAAGTTTCAAAACGCTTTGCTTTGATGTCTGAATCCTGTCTCTTCGCAATGGTATCATAAGCCTGCTGCCCGTCTGGGTATTTCTTTGCATATCGAAATCTGTAAATTCCGTCACTCTGCATAAATTCTCCACTGAAGCTGGCAGAAATCCTGTCTGAAATCTTCTGTTCTAATCGGAATGACGGATTGAAAAGATCAATAGAAGCACTTTTTGCTCTTATTACAAGATTCGTTTTTCTATTTCCTTTAAATACCGGAGTTTTAGGCTGTAAATAAATAGATCCCGAAGACCCGAAGTCTTTCGCCGGCTGGAAGATTTCACTTTTCTGACCGTTATATAATGATATTTCTTCCAGATCATCCAAAGAATATCTCCCTAAATCTACCAATCCGTTTTGAGCATTCCCCAATTGAATTCCATCATAGAAAACACCTACATGCTGGCTTCCCATACTTCGGATATTAATGGTTTTCAAGCCACCCAATCCTCCATAGTCTTTGATCTGGACTCCTGAAAAATATCGTAAAGCATCTGCAACAGATTGACTGTTCAGTCTTTCCAGCTGCTCGCCCTGTAAGGTTTGTGCAGGAAGGATTTCTTTAAAATTCTTTTTATAAAGATTGATTCCTTTAATGGTCTCTTCCTGTAAACTGTCTTTTTTCTTAGTTTGAGAAGACAAAAGTTGGGATGTGATCACCAGTATGATGAAAACAGCTTTTTGAATTGCCGAAGTAGTTAGTTTTGCCGCCATTAGCTCATTTAGTATCATGAAGACGCTAATGGATGTAAGAATACAACGACAAAGCACAGCTGTCACTGCACAGAATCATTGATGTCCTAAGCTTTATTCCACGAAAGCGTCAAACGATTATTTTCTGGCAGGTCTTCTGACTTACTCCATTTTTGAAATCCTTCCCATTAAAAACAGTGGATATATTCTTCAAAAACTTTGGTGCGGAGCTTACAGCAGCGGGTCTGTTCCGGATTTTCACCGGATTCCCTTTTAAGAGCTTTTTAGGGCTCACCAAATTTCGGCAAAGATAAATAATTATTCCTAATCCCCAATTAAAATCATGATTCATAAACAATTAAAGCTCCCGAAGGAGCTTTAACCTAATTTTATAAGGGGTTTGCCTTTAAATTCCAATATTCAGAAAAATACTGAATCTCGATTTGGCTTCAATATCTCCTCCCGCCAGATGCGTGTACATAGGAAGCATGATCTCACTTCCCAAACTGAGCTTTTTATAAGAAGCTTCAAATCCCAATTTCCCGTACAAAGCACTTCCAGCTGTATTGGGAAGGGCTTCATCAAACTGTTTGTTCTGAGCATAAACTTCTCCCTGAACTCCCGTTTTTACAGAAAAAATGGATTTTTCATTTCCTGCAACCTGATAAAATCCTGTTGCAGCATAGTTCCACTGGTTTCCGAAACGATAGTTTTTCTTATTTTCAGTTTTGATCGTATAGTCTGTATTAACCAATATGGCCACTTTATTTTTCTGAAATTTATAATTCAAAGCAGCTTGGTAATCCCAGCTTCCGGTTCCCAGCTGAAAACTAGGATTAACACCCGATACTCCTTTTTCATCAAATTTCCCCAGCGGTATTTTCACTCCCAAACCTCCGCTCAAGTGGTGAAAATTATCTTTAGAACTCATCAGTTGGTAAATTCCCATCAGGTTCAAATCCCCTATTCCATTGATTTTGATATCTCCCTGCATAGTTTTCTTTTCATGGAAATGGAATGGTAAACTTGCGTAAACACTCAGTTTTTTGGTCAATGGAATCTTCCCCCAAAGCTGCAACGTATTAAAATACTGATCCTGTGTAAGGTCTTTTACAAATAAATTTTCTTTGGCTTTATAATGCTGGGCAAAGTATTTGATTCCTACAAACTGTGGATTCAGTAAAGATTCAAAGCCAGAAGATCCGTTTCCTGCCGCACAGCCACAGGCATCACAATCATCATCAAAATCGAATTTGCTAAAGCTGTTCTGAGCAATATACATGCTGTCTCTAACTACATTTGCCTGGTTCAGGCTAAATACCATCAAACTTAGTATCACTATAATCTTCTTCATGTTTTCTATAAATTATTCTGCAAATTTTGGATTGGATATAAAACTTTTATCAGACAGGGTTTTCAAGAATGCAATAATCGACTGTTTTTCCTGGCTGTTCATGGCAATTCCCGTATGGCCATTCTGCTTCAGCTGAGGATCAAGATTGGTATTATCTTCTACCTGATCCGAATAGAAATTGAGCACAGCGTCTAATGTGTAAAACCTTCCGTCATGCATATAAGGTGCTGTATATTCTATGTTTCGCAAACTTGGAACACGGAATTTCATCCAATCAACCTGATTAAGGGAAACCCTGTAACGTCCGGCATCTTTGAATTCCGTATTGTAATACATTCCCGTATTTCTGAAGCTCTCATCCGTAAACAATTCTCCGCTATGACAGGAGGCACATTTCTGTCCAAACAAAGTCATTCCCTGAGATTCTGTTGAAGTCAATTGTTCTTTTCCCTGTTTGAATCGGTCATATTTTGAATCTGCAGAAATTAAAGAAGCCATAAACTGAGACAATGCTTTCAGAATTCTTTCCCCGGTAATGGTTTCATCACCATAAGCATCTCTGAATAGTTTTTTATACTTCTGGTCATCTTTTATTTTCGAAATAGCTTCCGGTATGGAGCTGTCCATTTCATTCACGTCTGTAATCGGGCTGATGGGCTGTTCATTCAGATTATGGATCACTCCGTCCCACATGTATCTTTTCAAAAAAGCCATATTCTGGATAGGAGGCGCATTTCTGATTCCTATTCTATCATCAACTCCATGGCTTACTGTGTGACCATGATGGGTGAATGCATTTTCCTGAATATGACAGAAACCACATGAGATGGTATTATTTCGGGAAAGTCGGCCTTCATAGAATAATTTTCTCCCAAGTTCTACTCCATTTTTAGTTACCGGATTGATCGATTTATCAAAAGTCATCTCCGGAAAATAAGCAGGGAACTGCAGATTGTAGGCTTCGTCTTTTTCCAACGGCTGGATTACCTCATCGGAACAGGAGACAAAGCTCAGAACCAATACAAGCATAATCAGTATCGTTTTAACAAAAAAATTAATCATTGTGAACGTGGTCTACTTTAAACATTTTTGTAAGATTATTCGTAACATCTGTCAGATGCTGGTTTGAACCCATCAGCATATCATTACCAGTGGCAAGGGTAAGCGCCTTATCTCCGCTCAAAAACTGGTTCAGGTCTGCCAGAATATGAACAGAAGGGCGAATCTGACTTGTCACTCTTGCTGTTGTCGGAAGATTCAATGTTATTTCGCGGTATAAATCAGCCTGTTGATTAGCTGTCACATTTCCCATGTTTCCGGTATGGTTCATAAATTCTTTTGCAGGAGTATCATTTCCATATTTTCCTTCCAGTTTTACAAAAATATAACCGGCGGCCCATGACCATGTCAGTCCTTTCTGTTTGGCTTTTGTCCAGAATTCAGCCTGTCCATCCTGTCCAAGCAAATACGCTTTCTGGCTGATTCCTAATCCAAATTTTATTTTCTTGTAATTGTTTTTCGGAACACCATCCAGGTTAAGGTATATAATTCCTGCCACCGCATCTGCCTGATCTACAATAAAAGCCCCTTTATCTGGGTTATTCTCATTGTACTTAAATTCATTTCCGTTCTCGTCTATCAGTGAAATGTTGCTGATGACATATTTCAAAGCAGAAAAATTATGTTTCTGCCCGTTAGAAGAAGTTTGAACCGTCTGATTCAAAACGATATCGCCTACGTTATTAAATCCGTTTTCAAATTTGATCTGAAGTTTTCCGGGTGTAGTATCCTGTGGATTTTCGTCATCTCGGCTGCTTTCGCAGGCTACAAAAGAGAATAAAGTAAAGGCAATAAAGAATAGTGATAAAAATTTATAAATTTTCATTGTTGATTTTTTAAGTTGAATTAATTTGAATTGCTGTAACAGCTTTTTTACCACAAAAGGCACAAAAGTTCTTACACTTAATTTATTTTAAGTGATAGGTTTTACGCATAATTAAGAACACTTAAGCTTTTAATTTATCTAAGCTTTTGTGACTTTTATGGCTGAATAGTGATCGTTTAACTTAAAAAACCGGTGGTTTGAAAATGTGGGTAAGAAACAGAAAAGAATAAGCTGTTTCATAAGTAAAATTGAAATTGAAAAACGTTCGTTTTTCAGTAGTGCTAATCTCTGTAGTCTCCGGCAGGATATAGGTATCAAGGACTTTCTGTCCTGAGTTTTTTATTTTCTGAAAGGGAGAAGATTCCGAATCATTGGTTTTGGCCAACTCTTTACTCAGATAACATTTTCCGTTACAGTGAACCTCCGGCCTGCTTTTATTAATACAGAGAACTTTTACAATATAATCATAATTTACAGCATACTCTACCACAGGCACTAAAGGTCTTAGCACCATATAAAAGGTAAAAAGTATGCTGTAAAATAATTTCATTTGATTATTTCTTGCTTATCGCTTCGTCATATCTTCTGCTGATCTCTTTCCAGTTGGTAACGTTCCAGATAGCGGTCAAATAATCTGCTCTTTTATTCTGATATTTTAAATAATAAGCATGTTCCCATACATCAATTCCGAAGATAGGAGTTCCCTTTTCTTCCACTACATCCATCAAAGGATTGTCCTGGTTAGGAGTAGAAGAAACGAATAGTTTTCCGTTTTTATCCACAGAAAGCCATGCCCATCCAGATCCGAAACGGTCTGCTCCGGCTTTAGCCATTTTTTCTTTAAAAGCATCTATACTTCCGAAAGTTTCAGTGATGGCTTTTGCTAATTTTGCTGAAGGCTGTGTATTTTTCTGAGGCGTAAGAACAGTCCAGAACAATTCGTGGTTGTAATGTCCTCCTGCATTATTTCTTACTGCAGCGGGCAGTTTTGAAACATTGGAAAGAATCTGAAACAAAGTTTCTTTTTCCTGTGGAGTTCCTGTAATGGCTTTATTCAGGTTAGCTACATAGGCTGCCGCATGTTTTGAATAATGAATTTCCATCGTTTGGGCATCAATATTTCCTTCCAAAGCATTATAAGCATATGGCAGAGGCGTCTGCTTAAACTGAGCCAGTGCAAACTGGGCCGCGAAAACTGCACTTAGAGCAGCTATTTTCAAAATCTTCATAACGTTTTTGTTTATGGTTTAACAATGTTTTTTTATTAGGATGGAAAATGGGAGATGGAAGTAATCTACTTCAATGTATAATTGTTTCAACTTCTATTTTGCTTTTACAGTTATCTCAAAAATCGCCAGATCTTTATCGTCTGGAATAATTTCCAGCTTCCCTCTTCTCTATTTCAATAATTTTTTAATATCCTCAATCAGAATTTCTCTGTCCGGATGATATTTCCCGTTTAGTCTTGGATTTTTTCCTTCCGGATCATCGTAATTTAATCCTGAATAATACAGAATGGGCATATTTTCTTTATTGTATCTGCAACGGATATTTCCGTCCTGATCTACCAGAGCAATCATTCCGCTATGGTTAAGGCTTTCTCCTTCATCTTCTTTGTCACCAACATAGATATTAAATTTATCTGCAAGATCGCCAATATAGGTTCGATCTCCGGTCAGGAAATGCCAGTTCGGAGATGTTGCGCCTATTCTTTGAGCATGTTCTTTCAATGCCGCAGGAGTATCATTTTCCGGATCAATACTGATGGAGATGATACCTAAGTTCGGATCATTAATCTGATTCTGAATAGCCTTCATATTGGTATTCATCACAGGGCATATTGTAGGACATTTGCTGAAGAAAAATTCTACGAGATATACCTTTCCCAGCATATCCTTATTGGTGATCTTTTTACCATTCTGATCGGTAAGTTCAAAATCAGGAACTTTCATCACGGTATAAAGGTTCTTTTTAAAATACCCCATTCCTACCCCTATTCCAAGAAAAAGCAACGCAAATAAAGCGATAGGTATGATCACTTTACTTTTATTATTGGGCTTTTTATTTTTTGGCATATTTCTCAGGGCTTTTTTTGAATTCACGTTTGCAGGATACACTGCAAAAACCATACGTTTTATTTTTATATACAGCGGTATCTTTAATAGATCCTGCAGTTTTCATGTGACAAACCGGATCTTCTTCATTCACCACCTGTACATTTTCTACATTCTTTCCTGAAGAGTCCATATGGCTTGCATGCTTTACTTTAGGCGCTTCCTTAGCACACGACAGTAATGATATTGACAGCAGGGCGGTCAAAATAATAGGAGGTTTCATTTTAATGTTAAATTGAAATTAATAATGTTAAATAAAGTTATGATACAATGCACAAGTCTGAGAAAACACGGAATTTCTCAATGTACTTTAATTGCATAGTGTATCTTTAATGACTTTTATCTCATAAACTAAAAATATAGTTTACAATAAAAATTAAATCAATGGAGGATGGAATATCCTTGAAAAGTATTCTGAAGAGTGAGAATTAAAATAACTGGAATCTGGAATTTCAGAAAGTGATTCCGGGCTCACATGAGATGAGAAAGAAAGGATATCATGAGAAATAAAAACATCTAAGCCTGCAATCTTTATGGTTTGAGAGCTATTGGACTGCTTTTCTGTTTTTGCCAGTTCTTTTTCCACATAGCATTTCCCTTTACAGGTTGATTGTGGTACGTTTCTGTTTTCACAAAGGTTTTTCACAATATAATCATAGTTCACTGCATAATTTATCAATGGCAAAACGGGGCGGATTGCAACAGTAAAAATGATGAATATGGAAATGAATAACCTCAACGATTTTGTTCTCTGTTACAAATATACTACTTCAAAACTGTTTTCTGCATGATTTATGATGAATGTCATTGTGATTGTATACTGTTACCCACAAAAATTACAAAACTGTGCCTATCAACGGAATTATTTTATCCCGAACTTTGATTCAAACTTGAGACCTAATCAAAACTTAGTTCTTTATATAAAAGTTTAATCTTGTTAATAAAAGCTTTGCTGATGTCTTTGGCGGAGCTTTTTTGTTTTTTTTTAATGCCTTGTTTTGTTGGAAATCGCAAAGACGCAAGTTATTTTTTAGAATGCCTACTGTTTTAAGGCGCGAAGATTTTGTCTGTGATAAAATTTAAATATCTGATACGGAAAGTAAAGGCAGTCTCTTTGTCACTCCGCAGGAGTCTCTAGTGCTTAATATGGATTTCCATGGAATAGTGCATAAAAAACAAAAGCCCTGCTGAAATTCAGCAGAGCTTTTATTGAATATAATTTAGTGTGTTTATTATTTGCTTTTTAAAATTTCATTCTCTGAATTCTTACGGCATTTAAAATAGCCAATAATGCTACTCCTACATCTGCAAACACTGCTTCCCACATGGTTGCCAGCCCTCCGGCTCCCAAGACCAGAACAACGGCTTTTACCGCAAAAGCAAGAATAATATTCTGCCAAACGATCTTTTTCGTTTGCTTTCCGATATTGATGGCCATTGGAATCTTACTCGGTTTGTCATCCTGAATCACAACATCTGCTGTTTCAATGGTTGCGTCACTTCCTAAGCCTCCCATCGCAATTCCTACATCACTTAAAGCCACTACAGGAGCATCATTCACTCCATCTCCTACGAAAGCTACAGTTTGATTTCTAGCTTTAATTTCTTTAACTTTATTTACTTTATCTTCAGGCAGCAAATCTCCAAATGCATTGTCAATACCCAGCTGATCTGCTACATATTTCACAACGGTACTTTTATCACCGCTCAGCATGGTAGCCTTTACATTCATTTTATGAAGGTTGTCTACGGTTTGTTTTGCATCTTCTTTTATGCTGTCTGCAATGGTGATATAGCCTGCAAACTTTTTATCATACGCTACTGCAATCACTGTATACACTATATTGGCATGGTTGAGATCATAACTGATGCTGAACTTATCCATCAGTTTAAAGTTCCCTACCAGAAGTTCTTTTCCGTTAATAGTCGCTTTCAATCCGTGACCTGCTATCTCTTCTACATTTTCTAAAGGAATGTTGTGATTGATATCTCCTACATAATTGTGAATAGCCGTTGCCACCGGATGGGTACTTTTGCTTTCGAGAACATTGACCATCTGGAGGACTTCTTCTTTATTAAATTCAGCGCTCATGCTTACTTCCTGTACTTTGAATACTCCTTCTGTCATAGTTCCGGTTTTATCCATCACTACATTCTGAATCTCTGCAATGCTGTCCAGGAAATTACTTCCTTTGAATAATATTCCGTTTCGGCTTGCAGCTCCTATTCCTCCGAAATATCCCAGCGGAATTGAAATCACAAGGGCACAAGGGCAGGAAATCACAAGGAAAATCAATGCTCTGTACAGCCAGTCTCTAAACTGATAGTCGCTCACAAAGAAATAGGGCAGTAAACAGATTCCTATGGCAAGAAATACTACGATTGGAGTATATACTTTGGCAAATTTTCTAATGAACAGTTCTGTCGGAGCTTTTTGAGCTGTGGCATTCTGAACGAGTTCCAGAATTTTACTCAGCTTACTGTCTTCATAGGCTGTATTTACTTTTACCAAAGCAATACTGTTCATGTTGATCATCCCGGCCAGAACAACCTTACCTTTATTTTTCGTATCGGGTTTACTTTCTCCCGTTAAAGCTGCCGTGTTGAATGATGCTGAATCTGAAAGCAACTCGCCATCCAGCGCCAATTTTTCACCGGGCTTTAATTGGATAATATCTCCAATTTTAGCTTCTTTGGCTTTCATTGTCTTTGGCTGATTATTTTCCATAACCGTTACCTCATCAGGACGCTGATCCAATAATGCTTTTATGTTTCCTTTAGCTCGGGTAACTGCCATAGACTGAAATACTTCTCCTACGGCATAAAACAACATTACTGCTACTCCCTCAGGATATTCTCCGATGGCGAAAGCTCCAATGGTTGCGATACTCATCAGAAAGAATTCTGAGAATACATCTCCTTTGATAATACTTTTGTAGGCATCTTTCAATACAGGGAATCCTACAGGAATATAAGCTGCCAGGAACCATACTAAACGTACCCAGCCTGTAAACCATGCGGGTTTTATATAGTTATCAAAAGCAATTCCTAATAATAAGATGATAAAGGATATAATAGCGGGAAGAAACATCTGGAAGACCGTCTGATCTCCGGAGTCGTGAGAGTGATCATGCCCGTCATGGTCATGTCCGTCTCCTTCTGCATGATTATGTTTGTGTCCTTTTGTATAAGGTTTTTCCGGGGTTGTACTACAGCATTTTTCCATAACTGAATATTTTTATACAAATGTAAAGATGAGACTGATGCAATGCTATTGCAAACTTTCAAGACAGTTTTCACAGATTCCTTTGGCAAACAATCGTATTTCGTCTATTCTGAAATTGGTCTGGATGTTTTCCGGGAAGGAAATATCTTCTTTGCAGGTTGTTTGTTTGCATATTTTACAGTAGAAATGCAGGTGCCAGTCTTTATGTGTTTTTTCATCACAATCGTCTTCGCATAGTTTGTATTTCGTGGTTGTATTTTCCTGAATACTGTGAACAATTCCTTTTTCTTCAAAGGTTTTCAATGTTCTGTAAATGGTGATTCTGTCAGCATTGTCAAAATGATTTTCTATTTCAGAAAGAGATAAAGCTGCTTCCTGAGAGCTTAGGAAATCATATACCAAAATCCTCATACTGGTAGGTTTGGTATTTTTATCAATGAGTTTGTGTTCTATATCTTTTTTCATTATACGCTTTTAAAATTTTACAGATGGGCTTCATTTTCCTCATAACCCTCCTCTTCTATCTGAAAAGTGGTATGACTGATTTTAAAATTAGTAATCGTAGCATTTGTCAATGTAGTTAATAATTGATTCTGAGAATATTCCGCTTCCTTTACAACGTGAGCGCTCATTGCATTGACACTGGATGTCAGTGACCACACATGCAGATCATGAACATCTTTTACTCCGGGAGTTTTCTCCAATGATTGACGAAGCGTATGAATATCCACATCTTTAGGTGTTCCTTCCAACAAAACATTAATGGCTTCTTTCAACAGTTTCCATGTTCTTGGAAAGATTAATAATCCGATGGCAGCTGAAATCAACGGATCAGCATAATACCAGCCTGTCGTCAGCATAATCACTCCGGCTATCATGACACCTACAGAAGTAAGCATATCTGAAAGAACTTCAAAATAGGCTCCTTTCATATTGAGGCTCCCTTCTGAATCTTTTCTCAGAATCATCATTCCGACAATATTGACGATCAATCCGATACCAGCTACAATCAGCATTGATTTACTTTGTACTTCGGGTGGATTTTGAAAACGCTGGTAGGCTTCAAACAAAACATAGATCGAAATAGCCAGTAAAACTACCGCATTGATTACGGCTGCTAATATTTCTGTTCGATAATAACCATATGTTCTGGAAGGATCTGCTTTTCTTTCTCCTATTTTGATAGCAATAAATGCCAATAACAATCCTACAACATCTGTCAGCATATGGGCTGCATCCGCTAATAATGCAAGACTATTTGTTATTATTCCTCCTATTACCTCAGCAATAAGATAGGTTCCGCTAAGGCAGAGTACGATCAGGAGATTCTTTTTATGTCTGCTTCCTGCAGAAACGGTTTGTGTTGGTGTGCTTTCCATATTGTGTATGGTTTAATTACATTTCATAATAGGATGTATTTTCTTTTTTAGGGGGAACATTCTGCTCACCGATCATCTGCCTGATATTGATCTCTATGGTCTGTGCCAGAGAAGTCATTGGAGTATCTACAGGACCATTTTCAAACGGATCCTGCATGATGATGGATGTTTTTTCAATGGCAATGAATGTCACCGGAACCAGGAAAGTAATGGCAATTTCTACCAACAGCTGTGAATCATCAAGCCCAAACGGAAGGATAGCTGCAAAAACATAGATCAAAATATGAACTAAAACGCTATACGAACGTGGGAAAACCGTATTCTTCAGTCTTTCACATTTTCCCATGCTGTCGCAGAGCCTTGTGATGATATCATTCAGCTGCATCTGCTGAAAATCGGTCAGTCCTTTGGAAACTGCAATTTCTTTCAACTGTCTGGAATGCTCGTCCAGAATTGCATTGGGGATATTGGCTCCTTTGATCTGATTTTGATCCAGATATTGCTGAACTTTTTCAGAAAACGGAAGTTTTCTCAATGATTCTCCAAGTGCATAGGTCCAAATGATCTGTCTTTCAGCAAAATCTTTTATTGTTTTATCATCTCCGGCAGGTATAAACTGAATGACCAACCTCACAAAAGTTCTGGAATCGTTTACTATGGCCCCCCAAACAGTTCTGGCTTCCCACCATCTTTCATAGGATTGGGAGGTACGGAATGCCAGCAACAATGATACCGCTGTTCCCAACAATGCAGGAATATTCAAAGGCAGCGAGATCTTGCGGAACCATGGTAATTCATCCAAAAGACCAATGGCTATCGCAAATATTCCGATGAACAGAATTTGGGTTTTTATTTCACGAATGAAATACCAAACTGATATTTTTTTGTTTAATAACATAATTGGACTATTTATTAAAATTCGGTGAGGTTATCTTTAGTTTCTTCCAACCGTTTTTATTCAATAAAAAATTACGTAAACAGCTCTAATTTAAGGATAAAAATCGACATTTCACGGGTTCCAGCGGCTTTCATTAATGTTCATGTTCCCCGGAATTCACCAGTTTCGCATTCACGAAAAATGCTCCTTTCACTACTATTTTTGCATTGTCAGGAATATTTCCAACCGGAGTTATCGCGGTATATCCCATATCTGATGTTCCTTTTACCACTTCTATTTTCTCAAAGTTTAAGGTTTTCGGATGTGGTTTTCCTTTTTCTTCATGTTCTTCTTCCGCTTTTTTATCGGTCTGAATAAATACAAAATATTTCCCGTCTGCTTCTACAATGGCCTCTGTAGGAACTGCCGGGGTTGTACTTTTATCAAGGCTTACAATTCCGGTGATATTCATTCCGTCAATCAGTCCGGATTTGTTTCCGATCACTTCACAGTGCATAGAAATGGTTTTGCTTTCATTTTCAAAAGAAGATCCTATGCTGTAAATTCTTGCATCATATTCGGTTTCCGGATTGTTGGTCAGTTTAAAATGAACAATCTGCCCCACTCTCATTTTAGGAAGATCTTTTTCAAATACCTGAAGATCGAGATGGATAGAACCGTTATCAATCACTGTGGCAACAGGAGAAGATATATCTACATAACTACCGATCTGCGCAGTAATACTACTGATCGTTCCACTGATGGGTGCTGTAATAACCAAACCGGATTTCATATTCCCATTACTTACTTTTCCAGGACTTATCCCCATCATCTGAAGCTGTTTCAGCAGGGAAGCTCTTTTTGTTCTTAATGTTTTAAGTTCAGCATCGGCACTCTGAAGATTTTTCTTTGCTCCTGCATCATTATCAAAAAGTTCTCTTTGTCTTCTGTATTCCTGTTCTGCATAAGTTATTCTACTGTTGGTCGTCAGGTAATCTTCCTGAAGTTGTATGTATTCCGGGTTGGCAATGGTGGCAATAACCTGTCCTTTCCTTACGATACTTCCTACCTGAATATTGATGGTTTTGATGATTCCACCATACAGAGACGTGATGGTTGCTTTGTTACTGTTCGGTACGCTCAGTAAACCGTTGGCTTTTATGGTAGAAGTCAGCTCTTTCATTTCTACGGTTCCTAAAGCCACTCCTACAGACTTCATCTGCTCTTCTGTGAGAGAAGCGATAGTTTGTGGAGCTTCTTCATGTGCCTGCTCTTTCTGTTCTGTTTTTTCAGGAGCTTTTTCTTCCGAAGCTTCTTTTTTTCCACAGCTTGTTAGTAAGATTAAAATCAGGATAAGAGGGATGATATTATATTTGAGTTTCATAAGTAAAAATGTATTTTGTCTGATGCTGTATGCCTTCGTTTTCATATGTCCGGCAGAAAGTTTTATGAACAGCGATTTCATATTATTTGTTTATAATTGAATTAATAGTAACTACAGATTGATTCACCTGCTGGATAGATTCCAGGTATTTTAACTGGATATTCGTGGCAGTCTGCAGGGCAAAAAGATATTCCACATATGAAATCTCTCCTGTTTTATATCCTAGCTGAGCTGCATTTACAATTTTCTCTGCATTAGGCAGTGCCTGACTTGTATAGTAATCGTATTGCTGTAAATCCTGCTGATACTGACTAAAAGCATTGTCCAACTGGGCTGAAAGCTGTTTCTTCTGCATTTTCGCATTGGTTTCAGCGACTTGTTTTTCATATTCTAATGCCTGAATTCTCGCTTTTGTGGCACCAAATGTCAATGGAATAGAAACCCCTACTGTTGCCGACTGAAAACGTTTTCCTGAGTTATAAAAATTTTCCTGTCCGTTGATGGTATGAAGTCCTATTAAAGACTGATTGGTATATCCTAAGCTGAAATCCGGTAATCCAAGTGATTTTTCAACCTTTTTATTTTTCTCAGCAATTTCCATTTCCTGGTAAAAAGCTTTTACAGTAGGATTGTTGGCAACTACAGCACTATCGAGTACATTTTCTGCCTTTAAAGGCGCATAATCTTTATTAAATGGAACTTCGAGATCTTCTGACGTGTTCATCAAAGTCTTTAAATTCTTATAAGCATTATTCAGAAAGACTTCATTTTGTCTGAGCAGCAGATTAATTTCTCCTTTTTGAGTTTCCGCGGTACTGATTTCTATTTTCTTGATATCACCCGCTTTAAATCTTACGGTTGCAATTCTGATAAATTCTTCATAATATTTGTCCAGACTAGTGAGCTGAGCTTTGTTATACTGAAGATATTCAATCTGATAATAGTAAGTACGCACCTGCTTTATCAGCTCATTGGCTGTAATTTCCTTATCAATCTGTTTGCTTTTAATATTCTCATTGATTAAGTCTTTTCTTGCTTTAAACAACGTTGGAAAGGGAATACTTTGTGAAATAGCAAACGACTGGTCAAATTTTGGACTGTTGTATTGTCCAAGCTGAGCTTCAAAGCTTAATTTCGGAAGCTCTTTCGCAGTTGCTCTTAATGCTTCAGCAGATTTAATACTTAAATCTTTAGACTGCAGGGTTAAATTATTGTTCACTGCCTGCTCTACCGCCTGTTCTACCGAAATCGGTTTTGACTGTGCTTTAAAAGTCTGTCCAAGCATCATCAATCCTAAAACAAGAACGGCAGTAAACATTCCTGTATTATTATTTTTTCTTTTCAAAATCTTTGTGTTAAAAATGATATACAGCATTGGCAAAACAAATAGTGTAAGGAATGTAGCCGTTACCAGACCACCAATCACAACTGTTGCAAGAGGTTTCTGTACTTCTGCCCCTGCTCCGGTGGAAATAGCCATTGGTAAAAATCCTAATGAAGCTACTGTGGCAGTCATTAATACAGGTCTTAATCTGGTTTTTGTTCCTTCAAATACTCTTTTCAGAATATCCGTTTCACCATCTTTTTCTAATTGGTTGAATGTGCCTATCAAAACAATTCCGTTAAGAACCGCTACTCCGAAAAGGGCAATAAATCCGATCCCGGCACTGATACTGAAAGGCATATCTCTTACTAAAAGTGCAAATACCCCACCGATAGCACTCATAGGAATCGCTGTGAAAATCAGTGCAGCCTGTTTGAATGAGCGGAAGGTGAAATACAACAGCATAAAAATCAGAAGTAGCGATACCGGAACAGCAATCATCAGACGTTTGCTGGCTTCCTGAAGGTTTTCAAACTGTCCTCCATAGGTAAAGTAGTATCCGGAAGGAAGTTTCACTTTATCCAATTTTGCCTGAATATCTTTTACCACGCTTTCCACATCACGTCCTTTTACGTTGAAACCAATAACAATTCTTCGTTTTCCCTGCTCGCGGCTGATCTGTGCCGGTCCCAGTTTGTAGCTTATATTAGCGACCTGTGACAATGGAATCTGCGCTCCGGTAACTGAAGTAATCATCAGGTTGTTCACATCTGAAATATCTGTTCTGTGAAGACTGTCTAAACGGACTACCAGATCAAAACGTCTTTCATTTTCAAAAACCTGTCCGGCTGCCTTTCCTGCAAAGGCTGTACTTACGGCATTGTTGACATCTTCGATATTCAATCCATAATTGGCAATTCTCGTTCTGTCATACTGAACGTTAATCTGTGGAAGGCCACTCACTCTTTCAATCTGTGGTGCTGTCGCTCCATCTACTGTCTGAATAATTTTTCCAACCTTATCTGCATATATTGCAAGAGAATCAAGGTTTTCTCCGAAAATCTTTACGGCAACATCCTGTCTGATTCCTGTCATCAACTCATTAAAACGCATCTGAATAGGCTGGTTTTTCTCAAAGAACACTCCAGGAATTGTTTCCAGTTTTTCACTGATCTCATCAGCGAGTTCGTTGTAGGATTTCTTGGTTTTCCATTCACTTTGTGGTTTCAATACTACAATCATATCGGTTGCTTCGGGAGGCATAGGATCTGTAGGAACCTCAGCAGAACCGGTTTTCCCGACGACCATTTTCACCTCATCAAACTGTTTGATAATCCTTGATGCCTGCATGGAGGTTTCTATACTCTGACTGAGTGAACTTCCTTGTGGTAAAATACAATGGAATGCAAAGTCTCCCTCCTGTAATTGCGGAATAAACTCACCACCCATATTTTTAAAAATAAAAGCGGAGATCAGAAAAACAACAGCTGTTGCTGAAACAATGATATATTTTACTTTGATCGCTTTTTGTAATAATGGCTGATACACCTTTTGCAGACTGTTCATCATTTTATCAGAGAAGGTTTCTTTGTGTGATACTTTCTTAGATAAGAACAATGCGCTCATCATGGGAATATAGGTCAGTGACAGAATCAATGCTCCCAGAATGGCGAATCCTACTGTTTTTGCCATTGGCGTAAACATTTTTCCTTCTACTCCTGCCAGAGTAAGAATCGGAATGTATACGATAAGGATGATAATTTCTCCGAAGGCAGCACTACTTCTGATCTTTGATGCAGAAAGAAATACTTCCTGATCCATTTCAGACTGTGTCAATGCCCGTGTAGATTTCCTTACCCCTAAATGATGCAGGGTAGCTTCCACAATAATTACGGCACCATCTACAATCAATCCGAAGTCTATGGCTCCAAGGCTCATCAGATTGGCACTTACTCCGAAAACATTCATCATTCCCAGTGCAAAAAGTAAGGAAAGCGGAATGGCTGAAGCTACGATAAGTCCCGCTCTCAGGTTTCCTAAGAAAACAACGAGAACGAAAATTACAATTAATGCTCCTTCGATGAGGTTTTTCTGTACGGTATTGATGGCTCTGTCTACAAGATCTGTTCTGTCCAGAAACGGCTCTATAATGACATCATTAGGAAGAGATTTCTGAATGGTCGGAATTTTTGCTTTGATATTATTAACAACTTCATTACTGTTAGCACCTTTCAACATCATTACGACTCCACCTACGGCATCTACTTTTCCGTCATAGGTTAATGCTCCGTAGCGAACGGCACTTCCTAAACGAACATCAGCAACGTCTTTTATAAAAATTGGAACACTTCCGGTTTCATTTTTAACCGCAATATTTTTGATATCTTCCAAAGAGGTAACTAAACCAATTCCACGGATAAAATAAGCATTGGGCTTTTTATCAATATAAGCTCCTCCTGTATTCTGATTGTTTTTTTCAAGGGCTGTAAATATTTCGGTGATGCTTGTTCCCATTGCTTTTAAACGGTTGGGATCAATAGCTACTTCATATTGTTTTAACTCGCCTCCAAAACTGTTGATCTCTGCAACTCCCGGTGTTCCATTTAGTTGTCTTCGCACGATCCAGTCCTGCATGGTACGGAGTTCTTTGGCATTGTATTTCTTTTCGCTTCCTTTTTTAGGGTGAAGAATATACTGATACACTTCACCAAGACCTGTACTTACGGGAGCAAGCTCGGGAGTTCCTACTCCTTTGGGAATTTCTTCCACAGCATTTTTCAACTGTTCATTAATGAGCTGTCTCGCAAAGTAAACGTCTACATTTTCTTTGAACACTACTGTAATTACAGAAAGTCCGAATCTTGAAATACTTCTTGTTTCCTGAATATCGGGAACATTGGCAATACTCTGTTCAATAGGAAAGGTAACCAGCTGCTCTACTTCCTGCCCCGCCAGTGTAGGGCATACGGTAATAATCTGTACCTGGTTGTTGGTAATATCCGGCACAGCATCTATAGGCAATCTGGTAACACTCCACGTTCCCCAGATGATCAGTACCAGAGTCATCAAACCAATGATCACCTTATTTTTGATACTAAATTTTATGATTTTATCTAACACGATTGATATTTAATTTTATTGAAAAGTGAATGCATACAGTAAAATACTGCAGCAAAAATATCCTGAAAACCCTTGCAATGGTATTGCAAAGTTTCAAGCACGGTTAAGTATTAGAAAGCATGGCTTTCTAAAAGTCAATAAAAATTAAATTTTAGGAGGCTGCCAGATAGGATCGTAAATCTGGTAAGCAAAGTCGTTTTTGTGGAATAAGATCTTCTTTGAAAAGTAAGCAGGAATCTGCTCAGGAATTTCTAATAAAGGATCCATTTTAAATGCTGAAACCGTTATCTGACAACAGCTGCATGCACACAGTGGAGAACAGACATCTCCTTTTTCTGTAGAATGAACACCATGAATACTCAATGTAATCTTATTATTCCCTGAATTCAGAGGATGAGACGTGTCTTCACATGGCATCAATGAGAGTGCCATGAAATAAATCGCCAGTATCCATCTTAAGAGGTTCATTGTTACAAAGGTAGAGATTTTTTCTAAAATGAGTGAAAGCTTACATATAACTTCCCGATATAAAAGGATAATTTTTGACAGCAACTTATATTAATATAATAAATTCCATAAAAAAAGCATCATATAAACAATCGAGTACAATAAAAATAAAATTTCAATTAAAAACACACATAAATAACTATTAATTATTAAAAAATATTAATATTAAATAAAAAAACCAAAAAATAAGACTTATTTTTCTTAAATTCGCAAAAATAAAACCAATCGATACATTGATTGGTTTTATGTAATAAAATTCTCATTAAACACGACGACATTTGTCGTATTTCGATTATAGTTTTACAAAAAAAATTAAATTATGAAAACACAATTACTTTCGATTGCATTATTAATATCATCATTCACATTCGCACAAAGCTGGAACATCACAGGAAATTCAGGAACTAATGCATCCAATAATTTTATTGGGACTACAGACAATCAACCTTTCGTTTTAAAATCTAACAATATCGAAGGGCTTCAGATTAAACCTAATGGAAATATTGGAATAAATTTCGATTCTCCGCAATCAAGATTGACGATCTATGAAGGAGGCGGTATTGGATCTAATCATTTTGAATTAAGAACCAACCACTTAAGAAATTCCGAGCGATATTTTATGAAAAATATTATTTTCGGAACAGGTGCAGAAGATGTTACCTTTTCTTTAAGACAAGATGGACAGATGTATGTGAATGGAAAAGTTGGAATAAAAACTACTACTCCTAACGCAACATTAGATATTGAGAACAGATTTTTAATATCAGAAGTTACACCTGTGTCAGGAGCAGCAATCAGATCTTATGATACATACTGGGCCAGAGGATTTGGATTTGTGGATACCTCTGTTTCGAGTAACTTAGGACAATTCGGAGCAGTAGGTCCCAAAGACAATATAGATTATTTTTACATAGGAAAGGATTATACTAATAATATCATTAGCTTTTATCCTGCAGATAAAAAAAGTATTTTTTACGGGAATATAGCCGCATATGGGAAGCTAGAAGCTAAAGAAGTAAAAGTAACTTCAACACCAACTGCCGATTTTGTCTTTGATGAAAAGTATGATTTACCAACATTAGAATATGTTGAAAAGCATATAAAAGAAAAAAAGCACCTTCCTGAAATTGCTTCTGCAAAAGCTATGGAGAAAGAAGGAGTAAATGTGGGTGAATTTCAGATTAAACTTCTACAGAAGATTGAAGAGCTTACTTTATATTCTATTGAACAGAATAAGAAACTAACATCGCAAGCTGAGCAGCTTCAAGAGCTTCAGAGTGAAAACAAAGTTTTAAAAGCTCAGTCTGAAAGAATTGAAAAACTGGAGCAGCAACTTCAACACTTATTATCACCAAAAAAATAACCACAAATGAAAAAAAAATTACTCTCACTATCATCATTGATGATAGGATTCTTCGGCTTTTCCCAAACCGAAGTTTATTTCAAATATGATGAGGCCGGAAACCAAAGATACAGAGGAATCGATACTGCTGGCAAAAAGGCTGAAGAAATTAAAAAAGATACAAAAGTAGCCGCTATTGCCAAACAGGCTCCCAGTATTGATGAAAAAACATTCTTAAAACAAATACGCTTATACCCCGTCCCCGTTAATGATTATCTTACCATAGACTGGACAGAGGAAGTAGACAACCTTATAGAATCCGTTTCATTGTATCAGCACAGTACCATTCACTGGAAATTTCAACAGCAAAATATTCCCGACTTAAACCGTCAACTTAAAATTAATATGACAGGTTATGACTGGGGAGTGTATGTTGTTCGCTTTACACTAAAAGATGGCAGAACTTTCAGTAAAAACATCACCAAACGATAATTGCCATGAAACATTACGATAAGAAAATGAAACTATTTTCAGCATTCATACTGTCTCTATGGTCAGTATTAAGCTTTTCACAGACTATATTATATCAGGCAGAAACTACCAGCCGGACTGTTCAGGATCCACAGACCGTGGTCATGGCTCAGGGATTTCATGCCAAAGCTGATATTTCGAATCCATTTGTAGCTAAGATCGGTCCAGCTACTGATAATCCAGGCGGAGGACCAACAGATTCCAATGCAGGCGCTAATAATCCTTCAGGAACAACAGCTCCAAATGAGAAAAGTTTTCATGATACCAAGGGAAATATAGAAGTCAATCAAGCGGGACAATTACAATTTACGCTACCTATATCTCTCCCACCTGGAGTAAAAGCTATAGCACCTCAAACCAATCTTATTTATACAAGTGGAACAGGAAACAGTATAGCTGGATATGGCTGGAACTTGTCAGGAATTACATCTATTTCAAGAACTGGAAGAACAATTGAAAAAGACGGAAGACTAACAGGAATTCAATTAGACTTTTCAGACTATTATAGTTTTAATGGGGAAAGATTAATCTTAAAATCAGGAGAATATGGAAAGTCAGGAGCAGAATATACAACAGAGAAATATTCCAATATAAAAATAAAATCAATTGGAACAATTACCAACCAATCCTGGCAAGGACCTGAATATTGGGAAGTTAATTTTGAAGATGGGTCACAAGCCTGGTATGGCGCTATTACATCTGGCAATAGTACAGCAAGAACACCTCTAGAATACAATATTGTAAAATGGAAAGATACGCAAGGAAATTATATTGCTTACAACTATATCCAATCTGACAATGTAGCTATAATCTCACAAATTGAATGGGGAGGAAATGAAACAAACGGGAAGCCACATTTTAATAAACTTCAATTTAATTATAATAACAGAAGTTTAAATGAAACTGCCTATTTTAAAGATAATAAATTCATCCAATCTAAAATCCTTAAAAATATTGAAGTATATACAAACAATAATTTACTAAGAAAATACGAAATAGAATATGAGAACCCGATAATAAATAATAATTCTCAGAGAAGCACTAATTATCAATTTGTAAAAAAAATATGGGAATCCAATGCTAATGGAGAAAAAGCGAATCCAATTGTTTTTTCAACAAAGCCTTTACTAACAAGCGTCAACGAACAAAACTTTATTAGTTTCGATAACATTATTACAACCGGAGATTATAATGGAGATGGCCTGATTGATTTCATTGTAAGGCAACCTGCACAAAATGGCAAACCAGAAGGTTACTATATCTATTTTGACGCAGTGAACAATGGTAACCCTTCTTTTGTTTATCTAGGAACAACCAGCACATTCTGGCCAAGCAGTGATTTTACTACATTCAATATAAAACCTACTGATAACTATATAAAACCCAAGCAAGGGCTTATTATTTCAAAGAAAAATGCAGAATACAACCCTCCTTCCTCTGGAAATATAGAATTGAAATACTATTCAATTAAAAGCGATGCATCAGTACTCAACACATATAATAATCCTCTTGTTTTAGAACATTCAAAAACAATACAGTCTGCAAGTTATATATATGCTGATTCTTTGTACCCGCCAGAGACTGATCCTGACTATCTAGGCGGATTGAATGTTTCCCATCCTATAGATATAAAAGAAGTAGATATTGATTCTGATGGCATGTCTGAGTTAGTGATGTCATTAGAAGATAAGAAATGTAAGTATGTAATCATTGTTCCTGATCCCCCAAAAGGAAGATGGCAATGCAAAACACAAGGGAACAGATATTTGATTGTAGATAACGATGACTTACAAAATAATACGATCCATATCCCACAAATTACAACACCAAAGAATATTTTAGGCAATGGAGGAATTATGGATTTTGATAAAGATGGAAAACAGGATATTTTATTTATTGAGCCAACAGGATCCAATACACAAGTAACCTATCTTACAAAAAATAACACAGCAGGTTTTAATGGAATGCCTCACTATGAATATGGCTCAAAAACCATAAATACACCTTTAAATACTCTTAAACAATATAATCTAACAAAAGAAGGTAATAATTATAATATAAATTTAGCAAAAAGCCACACCGTAAAAGGACTTAGTGAAGGAGTTCAGTTTGCAGACTTGAATGGAGATGGGAATATTGAAGTTCTCCTACCCCTTGCTCTTCGTTTAGATTCGGGTTCAAGTGGAGGATTTAATGGAACTATAGACCCCAATAATCAAGGAAATGACGGATGGTCAATATATTTGAATAAAGGAAACAATCTAGATGAAAGTTTCAGAAGCCTTGTTCCTTATAATCCTAATGGAGTTGAGGAAAGCGGCTCTATAACAAATTATTATAAAAATGGGTTTATTGATATCAATGGAGATGGAAAAACCGATATTATCAAAACATTATCGAAAGTCAACTATGTTCCAAACATGGGTGTATATAAAACATTTTTCTATTTTTCAATATTATCGGAATTTCAGTATAACGAAAATGCAACTGGCTATAAATGGGAAAACGAAAAGCTTTTTGATGCTTTTTCTAAAGAATACGACAGACTTCAGGTAACTCCTATATTTGGAAATTTCAGAATCAACAACAGAGTTAATAAATTAGTCCTTCTTACCGGTAATGTTGACAACCAAAATGATAGAAAAATAATCTACTATAATAACTTCAATCTGCAAAGCGATCAATATATTACTAAAATAGACCAGGGTGATAATTTATATGAAATAACTTATCAGGAACTCGATCCTGTAATCAACCCGAATGTATACGCTCCTGTTAAACAGGAAAAATATCCTTATATGGAGATGGAGAGGTTGTCACAGGTATATGCTGTAACCCAACTAAAAGCATTTGGAAAAAAACAGGATTTCAGATATAGAGGGTATCTAGCACATTTACAAGGAAGAGGGGCAATTGGTTTCCGCCAAACAGCACGTTCTTCATGGTATGCAGATGGAATGGAAAATACCAAAATATGGAATGGAACAGAAATAGATCCACTCAATGAAGGAGTTCCTATCAAGGAGTGGTCAATAAGGACAAATAATGAATCCAATATTTTCCCGGCAGACCTTTCTGAAAACAACACCCAGTTATTGAGTTTCAAATCTACCATATATCAAACCGACAAATTGTTAAACGGGCAGGTTGTTAATTCAATTTCTGATGCTGACAAACCTAATATTGTAATAGCAGTAATCCCTAAAAGCACAAAAATTAAAGACTTTTTAACGAATACTACTACCGAAGGAACTGTTACTTATGGAAACTATTATCTTCCGGTTCAAAGTGAATCGAAAATTAATAATGGATATGGCATAACAACCTCTACTTTTGAATATATAAACAATCCAAATGGTACAGGAGCAGATTATTATATTGGTCGCCCTAAGTCTAAGACAGATATAGTGCAAGCTTATGGTGATACAAAATCAGCCAAAGAAGAATACACCTATGAAAACAATTTGCTAAAAAACCAAAAAACATGGAATAGAGATAATACGGGATGGTTGCAAACCAATTATAATTACGATAGTTTTGGAAATATTATCCAAAAAACAACAATAAATAGTATAGATTCTCAGACACAGACTCAAAGTTCACAATATGACCCACAAGGAAAGTCTGTTATGAAGACAATAGATAACTTAGGTCTAGAAACCAACATCATCTATAATGATCAGGGACAAATTATAAAACAAACTGATCCTTTAGGAAATACTTTGGACAATGTGTATGATAATTGGGGCAAACTACTGAAATCAAAAACTAATTTAGGAGGAACTACAACCTACGAATATGAGAAAAACAGTAATTCTAATATAATTATTACCCAGTATGATCCAGATGGTAATATTTCAAAAAAATATACCAATAAATGGGGACAAGAATACAAAACGAGTACAAAAGCATTCGGACAGGGACAATATCTTTCTAAAGATATTCAGTATGATGCTTTAGGAAGAAAAAAGACAGAAAGTGAGCCCTATTTTGATGGACTAAGTGCTTATCAATGGAATTCTCTCATTTATGATGACTCTGTATTTCCAGCTAAAATTTCTTCTTTATCATTTAACGGAAAGGAAATAGAAACCACTATTTCTGGTTTTACTACAACAGTGAAAGAAACAAATGGAAATGGAAGAACAACCTCTAAAACAACCGATGCTTTAGGCAATACTATATCTACAACTGATAAAGGCGGCACAATTGTATTCTCATACAATGCAGCTGGAGAGCAAATCAAAGCACAATATGCTGAAAATATCGTAACCACAAAATATGATGTTTGGGGAAGAAAAACTGAATTTAATGATCCGTCAAATGGAATTTATAAATATGAATATGATGGATTTGGACAACCAAAAAAGACTACAAGTCCAAAAGGCACTAAGGAATACACTTACAACAATCTAGGGCAACTTATTTCTCAAAAAGAAAAATCAGTAATAGATGGAGGACAAGCAACCGATAAGGCTATATCATATACATATGATAGTAAAGGAAGAATAACTTCAAGATCAGGAACATCTAAAGGGAAATCTTTTAGTTCCAATATATCATATGACCCTCAAGGAAGAGTTCTATCCTCTTCTGAAAGTAGTAATGGTAAATATTTTATACAGAAAGGAATAACTTATGATGATAAAGCAAGGGTTATTTCTTATGAAAAACAGTTATATTCTTCCGGGATTATGACTAAAGTAAATATTGAAAATATTTACAGCAGCTGGAATGGAGACCTGTATCAGGTAAAAGATAAAACTTCAGGAAAAATATTATGGCAACTTAAAGAAACCAATGATAAAGGACAGGTGCTCAGAGCACAATTGGGTGCTTCTGAAATTTATCAAAGTTTCGAGCTTGATGGCTCATTAAGCCAACTAGCTCATTCATCAGCCGTTAAGCAAAATATCTTAAAATTATCCTACAACTTTAATGTTATTAAAAATGAATTAGAGAATAGGACAACCGAAGGAGATCTTCAAATTTCGGAATCATTTGATTATGATACCAACAACAGGCTTGCAAACTGGACCAATCCTGTAACAGGAATAAAACCTAATGACAATCGTAATGTTTATGACACCAAAGGAAGAATTCTAAAAAATGACCAGGTTGGGGATATTAAATTTGATAATGCTTCTAAAATTTATCAGCCTACAGGAATGACCCTAAATGCGTCAGGAGAACAGAATTACAACAACGATCTTATCCAAAGCATAACCTTCAACGAGAACAATGATCCCGTATTCATTGATGGAGAAAAAGGAGATGTTGGCTTCCAATATGGGCTAACATCCATGAGACAAACCGTAACATTTGGAGGAAATTTCAGCACGGACGGAGAAGGTAAGTTCACCAAATTTTACAGTGAAGATGGAAGTTTTGAAATAGTGAAGGACAATATTACCCAACAAGAGAAGCATATTATTTATATTGGTGGCAGTCCTTATGAAAGTAATATCGTATATTTAAAAAACTATACAGAGAGCAGTGGTTCTTATAAATTTTTGCATAAAGATTACCTGGGAAGCATATTGGCCATCAGTGATGAAGCAGGAAATAAACTTGAGCAAAGACATTATGATGCATGGGGTAATTTAACCCATTTACAAATTGGAAACGGCTCAATTATTACAGACAAAAGTATTCTAGATCAATCTTCATTGCTTATTGACAGAGGATATACCGGACATGAACATTTTACTGAAGTTGGAATTACCCATATGAACGGAAGGTTATATGATCCTTTATTAAGAAGATTCTTAAATGCTGATGAAAATATACAGGATCCATATAATACACAGAATTATAATAAATATGGATATGTAATGAATAATCCACTGATGTATAATGATCCTAGTGGAGAATTTGTATGGGCAGCAGGGTTTTTCTTAACTTATGTAGCTCCAGTTATCTGGGGTGCTATTATAGGTACAGCAATTAGTGTCGGTATTTATGCTATTCAGTCTGCTATTAATAATAACTGGACGATGGGAGGATTTGGAAAAGCTATTTTATTAGGATCAGCCACCGGAGCCGTCTCTGGAGGCCTTGGTCAGATTTTCAGTGCCAGTGGTTTCTGGGGAACTGTAGGAAATGCAACATTAGCAGGTGCAGGAAGTGGCGGAATTACGTCTGTGCTTACTGGACAAAATTTCCTTGAAGGAGTCGTTAAAGGAGCCCTGATTGGCGCTAGTGTATCAGGAATTAGTTGGCTGATTTCAAAAACAGTTGCATATTATAGATCTAAAACCCCAGACTCGATAACTTCTACAGAATTAAAAAATGCGGGATATGATCTATCTGACAATAATCTCAATGATTATTACACAACTGATCAGCAAATACAAAATGATTTTAACAGAACAACTGGAGATTATCAAGCTTCTGTAGATAATATTAATACTGAATATAAACTTGCAACCAATAAAAATCTGCCTAAAGGATCAACTCTTTCTGAACCTTGGAAACAAATTATTACTAATGATCCAAGAGATTCGGGATATGTACTAGCATATACAACAAATAGAAATAAAAACTGGTGGGAGTTTATAACTAAAGGAGAAAAATCAACTGTACTAGTTGCACCAAACTTAGGATTTAAAAGTGATGTGCTTAAACAAGCTGTATTTGGACATGAATATATTCATGCTTATCACAGATATATTGGCTTGATGGCAATCTATAAAGGCAAGTATTCAAATTATACAGAATCTTCTGCTTATCATTTTACGATTAACTTATTAAAAGTAAATGGCGAAGATTATAGTAGTTTTTTAAATCAATTTTATAATTATGGAGGTAAGTTTCCTGGTATTTTTAATTGGGTTGATGCCATCAAAAATATCGTAAATTTTAAAAAATAAAATATGAAATATTATATACACTTATCTTTTTTCTTGCTAATTAACTGTCAAGGGAAAGTAAATAACACTAACATTGAAGATATAACTAATATAATATACACTAGTGATAACATTACTTATGATATGACTGGAAATTTTTATGTTCTTGATAAAAGATTTAAAAACCCTGGTAAGCATAATTTAAATGTGAGTAATAATGATCTACATTTAATAAAAAATAAGATTATTGAGGAAGGAATATATAAATTAGATGATTCATTAAAGTTTCTTAAATCTTGCAACACACAAGGCTGTTTATCCAAAATAAATATAAAGTATAAATCAGGAAGAAAACAATATTTCATATTTGATAATTTCAATTATAAGGACAACTTCAATAGCAAGTCCTATAAAAAAATAATCATCATTGAAGAAATAATAGGTAAGATTATTATAAATAACATAAAAGAACCTGAACCAGTAAAAGTAAATTTTTAATGGCAATATAATTGGCAATTTTAGCACTCAAAGCTATCAAGGTCTCCTAACTTTTAACAAATAAAACACTACTATTAAAGGTGTTCTAAAGTCGGGAGACTTTGAAGAGTCGAAAACTTTTTTTTAAATTAAAAAATTTTAGATCAATTTTCGATGAAACCTATAAAAAATTATTACCTGTTTTTAATCGTATAGTGAAAAGAATAATTATATTAACAATGATTACATTAGGAATGTACTCTTGTTCAGATGTGCATAAGAATGAGTGTAAGCTTATCAGCTTAGAAAAAAAACATAATAAGAATCAAGAAAATCCTATTATAGATTTAAGTTACAATATTAATAAAAAAACAATAGAATTATCAGTTTTAAATTTAAGAAAAGATTCTGTTGTTTTTACACTTCCAAAATTAAACTTCGTTTTAATGGAACCTAATAATAAAGCAAGTAATGATAATATTGTAATAAAACCATACACATCGTATGTTTATATTAACAAATCAATTTCATATATAAGAAATAATTCTAATACTAAAGTTATTAGTACTGATTTTACTATGCAAAGAAATGAAAAATATCTTCCCGTCAAAATTGGATTTAAAGAAAAGTTTATAAAAGAACTTTATATAGATTGTAAAAAATCTGATATAGGAAATTATATGATTTATTTCTTAACAAAAAAGGATCCAAAGAATGATAAGGTTATTCAAATCCAATATCCACAAAATGCAATTTTAAGAATAAAAAATTAGTGCTAAATATTTATAATTATTTAGAGATGATAAAATTATAATATAGATATACAAGCAGAAATCTTATATCAAAAAAAGAAAGATTATATAGCAACTTTTATTGGAGGCCATCCGTTATTAATAAATTATATAATAATTTAGACCAAATTACCCGGAGTATAGTTGACAATGCATATAATAAGCTTATGCCAGTATTTAATCGATTTATGTTTTTTACTAAATAAATATCATATGAAAAAAAATTATAAAATAATCACTTTATTTTTGTTTATTTTAAGTGTACAAAGTTGTTTCGCTCAAGAAAAAAACAGTGATTTAAATCTTAGCTATAAGAAGATATTTGTTAGAGATAATAAAATAACCAGGTCGTTTATTTACAATAGTAAAACCGCAATTTATCAAGTAAAACAATTATATCCCGATGGAAATTACAAGACAAAAACTGTCACAGTAAATCTGACACAAAAAAACATTAAGGAAATTCATAATTTGTATTTAAAACTACAACTTAGAAATTTGCACAATTGTACATTTAATGATAATAATGAACTCTTCTTAAGTTCAACAATCAGTTTTAATAAAAATGAAAATGTGGATAATTTGCCATGTAATACCGATTGGGAAGACAAAGAGAAGTATAATCAAATTGAAACAAAACTATATGAATTCATTTTACCTACGTATAGGTTACAATTTCCAGATGAATATGTACAGAAGTAATAGCAATACTTCAGATATGTTAGCAAAACAATGAGTAAAATTTATCCCCCAATCATTTGGGGGATTTTTATTTCATAAAAAAACCACCGCAAAAGCAGTGACTAAAAATCAAATCTAATTATAAGTATGTCCCCTTATAAGTTCGGGTTATTTTCAGCTTCTCTCTGTGGAATGCTGAATAAATAATAGTTGCTATTCGGGGCATCCGGAAAAGTCATTAATTAGTAATCAAAAGCTTAATTTTGCACACTAAATGAAATACTTTTTATTTATACCTTTTATGATTTATCAGTTTTTAAAAAAGCGAAATAAAACTGATAACGATGCTTACATGAATAGCATTCTCATTTTTTTAATATATACATTCCTCTATACTTTTTTTTTAATCCCTCAAAGTGTAGGTTTTGTATTTATTATAATCAATAAAATTTCTACTGTTCTGGGATTTTCAACGAATAATAAGTTGGTGAAATATGCCTTTTTCATTATATTAACAATACCCTTTTTTGCCTTTATAAGAAAAAAAAGGTTGGATACCATAAAATTTAATGACTTTGAATATAAAATAGCTTACGTGCTCACAGGTTTTATCCTCTGGTTTCCTGTAGCTTTGTTTATTTTTTTACTTATCAAGCTTTTACTATTTAAATAGAATGTACTATAAATTTGTAATCTATGGGTTTCATCTCATTGACTAGTCATGAAAAAGATTGACTAATTTATTAATATATTTAAATCAGAGTAGGAATTTTCCTATTCTGATTTTGTTTTTTACAGTTTCTTGAAAGAAAAAAGCCACCGCAAAAGCAGTGGCTTAAAAAATCAAATCTAATTATAAGTATATCCTCTTATAAGTTCGGGTTATTTTCAGATTCTCTCTGTGGAATACTGAATAAGTAATAATTACTGTTGGGTGTGAAAGCAGATTTATTCGGGAAATCAAGAACAGAATGCCCTCTGCCGTCTACTGTTTTTACCGTTCCATCTGGTGTAGTGATCTGAACTTTTATCGGCTTACCATCTGCATCTACAAATGGTTTTCTTACCACTGTTCCCTGCGTTCTGATAATATCCGAAAGCGAGAATCCTTCTCCAAATAATTCTTTTCTTCTTTCAATCAAAATGGCATCTATCACAGTATTCTGTGACAATGAGCCATTATAAATATTAGCATTTCTGGCAGATTTCAATTGATTCAAAACAGCTACAGCCTGAGAAACATTTCCGGTTCTCGCTTCAGCTTCAGCTTCGATCAGATACATTTCTGCAGCTCTCATGTAGACAATATCAGCAATAAGGGTTGGTTTAAATTTAAACTTAGCATACCTCAACAATCCCTCTCTTCCTTTCTGTCCATCCCATGAAAATAATTGAGATCTGATATCGCTAGCATCAAAAAGATCTTTAAAATAAGGATCCGCCATAAAGCTGTAATAATAACTTCCTGATGAAGATACATCCAGATAATGGAACGCATAACTCGCATCAGACTGTTCCTGAGTTTGTGCATGTCCCCAGATCCACTCGGCATTATTGATGTCATTAAAACCATCTTTATATTTTTCCGGAGCCATAAGAGGAGAACCTTCTCTTGCAATTTTGGCCGTTGCTGAAGCTTTACTCCATTCTCCGGTATTCAGGTAAGTTCTTGCTAAAAGTCCGTTCACTACAGCACGATTGATCTTATCTTTATTATTTCTAATATAAGTTTTCAACAGGTTGTCAGCATCAGTAAGATCACTTTTAATCAAAGTATAAATTTCTTCCAGGCTTGCTCTTTTCTTTCCTACCGTACTCGTCGTAGAAGGTTCTGTATAAATCGGAGCTGTCAACGCGGACTTATCTTTAAGATAGCTGAACTGGTAAAAGCTCGCCAGATTTAGATAACAGAAAGCACGCAATGCTTTGGCCTGTCCTTTTACCTGATTCTTTTTCTCCTGACTGCCTTCTGTCCCATCAATTCTTGTAATAACATTATTCATATTATTGATGGTAGAATACAACATCGACCAAATAAACAACGGACGGGGAGCTGTACTGTTTACCATTTCTGTAAAGGCGTAAGTAGAAGCAAACCCGTACTTATTGGTTAATACAGCCACATCACTTCCCATAGCATCACTAGCCCTTAGTACAGTAGAGTAACCGATATTAGCATACGTTGTTCCGTCATTATTAAATTTTGCCCATGTGCCATTCACTACAGTTTCTGCACTTTCAGCCGTTTTGAAAACTTCCACACTGTTCGCCTGATCAGTGGGAGCAGTATCAAGATCATTTTCACAGCCTGTCAGCACCAAAAATCCGATAAGTGTAAACGATAGATATTTTAATTTTTTCATTGTTTCAATTGTAAAGATTAAAGGGTTGCCTGTAGACCAAAAGTGATCGTTCTCATCGCAGGATATCTGTAATACGTTGTTCCGTCCAAAGCCTGCTCAGGATCCATCCCTTTATGTTTATAGAAAGTTAAAAGGTTTTCCGCCTGAATATAAATTCTGAACTTCTTCAATCCTATTTTCTCGAAATAAGTTTCAGGAAGAGTATATCCTAAACTTACATTTTTAAGTCTTGCATAGGTTCCTGAGTATAGAAATCTGGAAGAATTTGACGTCCAGTTATTCGTTGTTGTGCTTAATCCCGGAACATCTGTGTTTGGATTGTCCGGTGTCCATCTGTTTAGCATTTCTGCACTCCATGCGCGCCCTGCAGAACTTCCGTTATGCATGATGGAAGTATAATCATTGTCAAGAATTTTTCCACCAATTTTGAATGTCAGCAATCCTGAAAAATCAAAATTCTTATAGCTGATACTGGTACTGATCCCCCCTGTCAATTTTGGCAAAGCAGAACCCTGCAGGATTTTTGTTGCTTTTGAATATTCCGAAGTAGTACCTTCTACTGAGTTACCATTAGCATCCGCAGTAATGGTTTTCCATAGTGGTTTTCCATTGCTTGGATCAACTCCTGCCCATTCCGGAATGTAGAAATCATATACAGAACCTCCAACAGTTAATAACTTGGTTTGGCCCACAACTAGTGAACCTGAAGGCAGCTTGGTTATTTTGTTGTTTAAAGTACTCAGATTCACATCCACATTCCACTGGAAGTTATCATTCTTAATGGGTGTTGTGAATAATGAAAACTCAAATCCTGTATTCTGAATGGTTCCGATATTCGCAGGATAATCACTGATCCCCAATGATGGTGCTACCGGCATATTGAACAGAAGATCCTGACTTTTTCTTTTGAAGTATTCAATATTCCCTTTAATTCTATTATTCAGAATAGCGAATTCCAATCCTACATTTAAGTTAAGATTCGTTTCCCACTTTACATTATTGGTAGATGTTTTTTCCAGTGTTGTTCCTGGTTCTCCACCAAGACTAATAAATTTATATAACTCCTGATAAGCGTAATAAAGCGGTTGTCCGTTTGGCCGGAGTAATTTATCGTTCCCTTGCCCTCCGTAGCTGGCACGTAATGTCAGCTGATTGAAAACATTCAGACTTTTAACAAATTCTTCATTGGAAATCTTCCATGAACCACCTACTGACCAGAATCTCCCCCATCGGTTATCTTTTTCAAATCTTGAAGAACTGTCTGCCCTTCCGGATGCTGATAAGAAATAAGTATTGTTATAATTATACTCTACTTTCCCTAGGAAACTCAATAAGCTTATCTTGTTGCTGTTTCCACTGAAACTGCCTAACAGCGAAGCCGCGTCAGGTTCATAATAGTAAGGCAGTGAGAACTGGGTTCTTGTTCCGGAAATCGTCTGATAGTCATATTTATAGAATTCATGACCTGCCAAAGCATTCACATGATGTTTTCCAAATTTTTTATCATAAGTCAGAATATTACTCGTAGTATAAGAAAGTGTCCTGCTATTGCTTTTTGTTACCGAACCTCCTATTTCAGCTCCTTGTCCCAGCAATGGGTTTGAATAATAATGTCCGTTGTAATTCACCAAATCAACAGAGAAACTTGTCTTGAATTTCAGTTCCGGCAGGAACGTAAGCTCCATGAATCCTTTTCCAGAGAAATTGTCTTCTTTATTTTCGTTTTTATCTAATGACAGTGTTGCAGCAGCATTTTGATTCTGAAGTGCACTTGTAGGTCTGTATTTTCCGAAATCATAAACCGGGTTTCCATCAGATCCTAAAATATAACTTCCGTCCGCATTTCTTTCATAATAAGGATAGAATGAAGGAATAAACCTTGCGGCATTGATGATATTACTAGAAGTGTTATCTGAAGAAGTAGGTGCCTGTTGAATACTGTTCGTATAATTTAAGTTCACTCCAACATTCAACCATTTTTTCACTTCCGAATTGATCTTCAATCTGGTATTATATCTTTTATATCCTGATTCAATGGCCATTCCTTTATCATCAAGATAACCTAGGGAAAAGAAATAATTGCTCTTCTCACTTCCTCCGCTGATATCAAGGTCTACCTGATTTCTTGAAGCTACTCTTTGCAAAATATCTCTCCAGTCATCATTCCAAAGCGGTGAAGCTCCCGGTAACAGCTTTCCATCCGTTCCTACCGGTTTTGGATAAGCTGTTCCATATGGATTGATACCCAATGAAGAAACAAGGTTGCCCGTTGCCATCTGAGCAGCTTGCTGAGCATTCACTTTCCCAGATTGATATCCGTTTCTCAATGCTTCCCAGTACAATTGGAAATATTGATCTGTATTAACCTGTTCATAGTCTTTCACCGCTCTTCCGGAAAATCCCTGACTGATATTAAAATTGACTTTTGCCTCTCCTTTTTTACCTGATTTTGTGGTGATGATGATAATCCCGTTAGCTCCTCTTGAACCATACAAAGCACTTGCTGTAGCATCTTTCAGAACACTGATGGATTCAATATCGCTTGGGCTGATAGAGTTCAGATTCCCGTCAAAAGGAATTCCGTCTACTACGTACAAAGGATCACTTGAAGCACTGATAGAGCCAATCCCTCTGATTCGAATGGTAGAAACAGCTCCCGGCTGTCCAGATGCACTTGTTGTCTGAATTCCGGCAACCTGACCTTCTAATGCTTTGGTGATATTGGTTACGGGTCTGTTATTAATTTTATCACTGGAAATAGTGGCTACAGAACCTGTATAGCTGTTTCTTTTAGCTTTTCCGTAGGCTACCACTACCACTTCATCAATCTCCTTTTCATTAAGGCTATCTTTTTTAGGCTTGGAATTCTGCGCATTGAGACTGGTTACTCCCAGAAAAAATGCAGCAACCGGAGGCATCCAAACCTTAGAATTGAATAAATTTATATTAATCATAATCAATTTTATTTATCATATATTAAAATTTAGCCCTTTGCAGAAAAGTCAGCAAAGGGCATCGATAAATACGATAAACCAAATCCTTATTTTTCCTTAAAAGGCTGAATGTAACACCTTGCCCCACGGGTAGGTTGTCAAGATTTCATAGGGTCAGTTCCCTCCATCTTTCTTTATAAGCCGATCGAAATATGGTTGCAAAGCTAAAAACTTTTAGTCTACAAAACAAGTAGACTTATTTATTTTTCATGATAATTTTTCAAAAATTAACGTAATTTTTTAATAAAATCCCTTACTACAAAGAGTTACGATCGTTATCACTTTCACATACATGATAAATATCATTATTAATAATTCAATTGAATAACAGCCAATCAATGGAGAATTTTTTGGCTGTTAATTAAAAAAAGTTTTTAATTTTATAGTATGAAAGTTTTAATCATCAACGGCCCTAACCTTAACCTATTAGGTACCAGAGAACCGGAAATCTATGGAACTGTTTCCATGGAAAGCTATTTGGAAAATTTAAAATCTGAGTTTCAGGCTCATGAATTAAAATATTATCAGTCTAATATTGAAGGCGAACTTATCAACAGACTTCAGGAGGATGATTTTGATGCAGTAGTGATTAATCCGGGAGCTTTCACCCATTATTCCTACGCAATTGCGGATTGTCTAAAAAATATTCGTAAACCAAAAGTAGAAGTTCACATCAGCAATATCTATAAAAGAGAGGAATTCCGACAGAAATCTGTAACAGCTGCTAATACGGATGCGGTTTTATCAGGCTTTGGAATGGATGGGTATAGATTGGCTATATTAAGTTTGAAATAATTTTATAGTTTATATCCTTCCCACGGATCTCACAGATTTTCACAGATGCATATGAGTAATTAGAAATGATTTATGAAGATAGAAGATAAGATTTACTGCAAATGCATTGGGACATATTCCAGGCAATTAACAAAAAGAAAATCATACATTATCGAAGAAATTAACGCTGATAATGTAAGGGTTAAGAATGACGAAGGAAGACTGAGATGGTATTCAAAATTTTATTTCAGTTTAAACAATCAACCAGAAATAATTTCTATTAACATAGATGACAAAATAGAAAATATTGAATCTGATACCATAGAAGTAACTATTATATTTTCCAACAAAGCAAAATATTGGATGACTTTCACTACTCCAAAGTATTTAGATAAAATATTGGACGAAGAGTCTTACTTTTTTTCAAAACATTTTATGATCATAAAACGTCTAACTGGAGAATCGATCAAATCAACAGTACTAAAACTTGATGAACAAAATGAATTGATTGAAAGCTGTAAAAAATATTAATAAAAAAAGCCTCATCAATGATGAGGCTTTTCTTTATGCTTAGTTAACTATTAGATAGTTTGTTCCTGTAATTGAGGTCCGGAAGCAATTAATTTTCTACCTTCTTCAGTATCACAGTACTGTTCAAAGTTTTTGATATATCTTGAAGCAAGATCTTTTGCTTTTTCTTCCCAATCTGAAGCATTTTCATACGTATCTCTAGGATCTAAAATACCTGTAGAAACGTTTGGTAATTCAGTAGGAATCTCAAGATTCATAATCGGAACCTGAGTTTTAGGAGCATTATCAATAGACCCATCAATAATTGCATCGATGATCGCTCTTGTATCTTTCAGAGAGATTCTGTTTCCTGTACCGTTCCAACCTGTATTTACCAAATAGGCTTTTGCACCGTGTTCCTGCATTTTACCGATCAATGTTTTAGAATACATTGTTGGGTGTAATGTAAGGAATGCTTCACCAAATGCAGGTGAGAAAGATGGCTGAGGCTCTGTAATTCCTCTTTCAGTTCCGGCTAATTTTGAAGTATAACCGCAAAGGAAGTGGTATTGAGCCTGATCTTCATTCAAGATAGAAACCGGAGGAAGTACTCCGAATGCATCTGCTGAAAGGTATACGATTTTCTTAGCATGACCTGCTTTAGAAGGCAATACAATTTTGTTGATATGATAGATTGGATAAGAAACTCTTGTATTTTCTGTGATAGATCCGTCAGTATAATCTGCTACTCCATTGTTCACTACAACGTTTTCAAGAAGTGCATCTCTTTTGATAGCTCTGAAAATATCCGGTTCTTTTTCTTCTGATAAGTCAATTACTTTAGCGTAGCATCCTCCTTCATAGTTGAATACTCCGTTATTATCCCACCCGTGCTCATCGTCACCGATAAGGTATCTTTTAGGATCTGCTGATAAAGTAGTTTTACCTGTTCCTGAAAGACCGAAGAACAAAGCAACATCTCCTTTTTCACCTACGTTTGCAGAACAGTGCATTGAAGCCATACCTTTTAATGGAAGGTAATAGTTCATCATGGCAAACATTCCTTTCTTCATCTCACCTCCGTACCAAGTACCTCCGATGATCTGTAGTTTTTCTGTAAGGTTGAACATAATGAAGTTTTCAGAGTTTAATCCCTGAGCTTCCCAGTTCGGGTTTGTTGTTTTTGATCCGTTGATTACTGTGAAATCCGGCTCACCAAAGTTTTCCAGTTCGTAGTGAGAAGGACGAATGAACATGTTTGTCACGAAATGTGCCTGCCATGCTACTTCAACGATAAATCTTACTTTAAGTCTAGTATCTGCATTTGTTCCACAGAATGCATCTACTACATAAATCTTCTTAGCTTCAGAAAGCTGGTTCATCACTAGTTCTTTACAAGAACCGAAAATTTCTGCGGTTGTAGGTAAGTTTACTTTACCATCCCAGAAAATTGTATCTCTTGTAACATCATCCTGAACAATATATCTGTCTTTAGGTGAACGACCTGTGAAAATTCCTGTTTTTACTGATACTGCGCCAGATTCCGTAAGCTCAGCTGTCTCAAACCCCTGATTTTCAGGAGAAACTTCAGCTTGATATAATTCTTCATAAGAAGGATTATACACTACCTCATAGTTTCCTTTAATCCCTAATTTCTCTAAATCCTGGATGATTTTAGTGTTTTTCATTTTACTTATATTTTCTATTTCTTTATTGACTTCAACAAAAATAATATTAATTATTTGTTAAAGACGGTTTAAATATACTGATATAAGTCAGAATGGCAAATAAAAAAACAGGATCGTAAGATGTTGACTACAAATCAATTATATTTTCCCATTCCAAAACGGTTGTAAAACCTTTCTCCCAAAAATAGTTCTTGTAGTCCCCAAATTTGGCACTCATTACAAAATCTCCGCCCCAAGCCCCCAAACTTTTGACAAAAAATGGGCAATCAGAGAATATTTTCTCTTTAACTGTGGAAATTTCAAGAAAATTTGCAATTTTATGCTCATGAACCATCATTAGTTCGGAAAAATTTTCCAATTCATTGCATAACAATATTTTTTTTGTGAGATCTGAAAATTCATTAACCAGTTCCGGAGACTTTTTTTTGGATTTGTAAAAATTGATTCCTTCTCTACTATCTTGCTTCTGATTTAAATGAATAAAAATGAGCTCATTTTTAAAAGAAGGATTGAAATTCACCTTCTCATATCTGATCTCAGGTTTACTTTGGAAAAGAACAGCTGATTTTTCTTTTGCTACTGCAATATCATATCCACTTCCTCCTAAACTTATGGTATTAAGATAAAAAGGATCTATTTCAGCCCATTCTGCCAGATTATTCATCAGGGTAGAGCTGCTTCCAAGTCCATAATCCGCAGGAAACTGAAGGTTTGTTTTTAGATCGTACGTAAGATCTGTTTTGAATTTACTGTTAGAAAGCTGCTGAACATTCTTTAATGTTTTAGTAATGAATTCAGCGCTGGATGGAATATTGGTTTCCAGAATCTGCCATTTTTTATAATCAATGACAGCTTTCAACCATAATGTATTCTGATGATAGGCTTCCCAAAAAATAAGAGACTTACCATCTTCTTTTTCTTCAAAGAAAAACTCTTGTCCAAGCTTGGTAGGTACCGCTAAGACAAGAGCTCCATCGATTGCGAAATATTCTGAAGTAAGCATAAGCTTGCCCGGTGAAAATATCGCATTCATATATTTTATTAGATTGCAGAAACTGCGTCTACAGATCCGTCAATTTTTTTGATCAATCCCTGAAGGGTTTTTCCTGGTCCTACTTCTACGAAGTTAGAGGCACCATCTTTAATCATATTCTGTACAGACTGAGTCCATTTTACAGGACCGGTAAGCTGAGCGATCAGATTTTGTTTAATCTCATCAGGATTGGTTACCGCTGTAGTAGTAATATTCTGATATACAGGAATCGTGGCTTTTCTGAATTTTGTATTTTCAATAGCTGCTGCTAATCTTTCCTGTGCTGGCTGCATCAATGGTGAATGGAAAGCTCCGTTTACCGGCAATAGCAATGCTCTTTTAGCACCTGCTTCTTTAAGTTTTGCGCAAGCTTCTTCTACTGCAGGTGTTTCTCCTGAGATAACCAATTGCCCCGGGCAGTTATAATTTGCAGGAACAACAATTCCGCTGATCTGTGCACAGATTTCTTCAACCTTGGCATCGTCTAAACCTAAGATAGCTGCCATAGAGCTCGGATTTGCATCACAAGCTTCCTGCATTGCTTTTGCTCTTTCAGAAACTAATTTCAAACCATCATCAAAGGATAAAACTCCATTGGCTACCAAAGCTGAAAACTCTCCTAAAGAGTGTCCTGCTACCATTTCAGCACCAAGACCATTTACGGCTTTTAATGCTGCTACTGAGTGTATAAATATTGAAGGCTGGGTAACCTCTGTTTTTTTAAGATCCGCATCAGTCCCATTAAACATAATGGAAAGAATGTCGAAACCTAAAATTTCATTGGCAGATTCCATCAGATCTTTAATATCTTTTCTAGAATCATACAGTTCTTTTCCCATTCCTACGAACTGAGAACCCTGCCCTGGAAATACAAGTGCTTTCATGTATTGAATTAAATATTATGCAAATATAACTATAATGTTAACAATATTCTTTTAAACAGTTATAAATCATTTAAGGTACTAATCTTATTACTCTATAACCGGTATTTACATAAGCACCATTAGCTTTAGATTTTACAAACTCAAATTTTGTAGCCAGCTGAGTCTGAACTTTGTTCATCTGTTTAAAGATCTCTCCTTTTTTATTTTCTCTGGTTAACATGTCGTTGACAACATCAAAACCTACGATAGCATATTTCGGTGGAGTTTTACAATATTTGCTTTTATATGCAGCCAGAATTTCTTTTTCAAAGCTTCCATCTGTATTGATCTTTCTATCCATCAAATATACAAGACTTGCCTGGCTAAGCTCATCTACTCTCTTCTCAAAGGTTGGAGAATAGAACATACTGAACGCTTTCATACCCTGTACTTCTTTAGATATAGCAGCAATTCTGTTGGCAAAAGCATCCCCTGCTGTGTTATCATCATTGGCTAAAATGGCAATAACCGGTGCAGACTGTCCTGTCATCATGTTCTGATCCGGCTGAATATCTGCCGAAGAGTTAACAATAATAATATTTGGATTTTTTACTGCTTTTTCAAGTCCTGCTTTAATATAGTTCGCATCCTCTTTTTTAGCATCTGCTACTATATATATTTTCTGATCGGAATAAATTCCTTTCACTTCTTCTACAATCTTATCAGCATACGTTTGATTGTTAGTCTCAACGATAATAAGATTACTGTAGTTATATAATTCCGGAGAGTTGGCAAATGGCGCAACAATCGGGATTTTCTGATTTTTAGTAAAGTCAAGGACATCAATTACATTGGACTTAAAGAAAGGTCCGATAATAAGATCTGTGTTATCAGGATTGATCTGCGTTAAAGAGTTTTTGAACGAAGCTTCGTTTCCTGAATCCACTACTTTAATATCCAGCTTTTGTCCTCCTCTTGCATTTCTTTCGATAGCAAGCTTAGCTCCAGTCAAAAAGTCAAGAGCCATTCCTCTGTACTGGGTTTCGTTGGTACTGTACCCAAAAGGAAGCATTAATATAACACTAAGCGCATCCCCATTTTTCTTTATATAGGCAGCGTCTTGTTTTTTGATTTTTAAAACCATTCCGGTTTTCAAACCATGAGAAAGATCTGGGTTAAGTGCAATAAGCTCATCAATAGAAACCCCGAATTTATTAACAATAGAGAACACAGTATCTCCTTGTTGAACGGTATAGGTCACATAATCATCACCTGCAGCAACATTGGAAGAGGTTGTTGATTTTTCGTTCCCTGAATCCATTTTTGCTTTTGGATTTACAGTTTCTTCAACTACAGCAGTACTTGCTGTGTTAGTATTGGATTTTTTTATCTTAATAGTCTCACCAGGTTTAAGTCCTTTTTCTTCCAATCCAGGATTTAAAGCATAAAGATCCTGCTGGCTGATTCCAAACTGCTTTGTAATTCTATAATAATTATCTTTGGACTGAATCACATAAGATTCACCTTCTACGGAAGTGGTAACAACTGTAGGTGTAATTGTTGTTACTGTTTTTTCTACAGGCGGTTCAGCATGTTTTTCTGCTGTTACAGCCTGTTGAGCGCCTCCATATTTTTTGATACTTGCAAGAGGTAAAGTAATCTCGTCTCCGATTTTCATGTGAGAATCCAGTTCAGGATTCAATTTTCTCAAATCGGTTTCAGAAATTCTGTATTGTTTTGTGATACCGTAAATAGTCTGCTTTGGCTGTAAAACAATTTTACCCAAAGAAGAAGTACTTGTGCTCACCGTTGCTTTTTCAGCTGGGGCAGATTTGGTAACAGCTGCTGTAGCTGTTTTCTCTGATTTAATCGTTAAAATATCTCCAATGGCCAGTTTGCCATCTTTATGCTTTGGGTTGAGCTTCAGCAATTCATCTACAGTTATCCCATACTTTTTTGCAATGTTGTAAGGATTATCACCTTGTACAACGGTATGTGATTTCTGGGCTGAAACTCCCAAAACCATACATAAACTGGATAGAATAAAAAACCTCTTTATCATATTCGATAATTATAATTTACAAAAATACTTCTTTAAAATTAAATGGCAACAATTATTAATTTTGAATCTTGAACCACCATCTCCTCTAAACAATTTTCAAGCCACGAATAACCATAATCTGAAAAGTATACACTAAAATTGTAGACTCTTTCCTGCCATGTTTTTGCGGGATGAACATCTAAAAACAGATTTTCAAGTCTTTCCAGCAATTCATTTTGTTTTATTTTTTCGGCATGAAGCAAGCGTTTTTTCATTCTTTTAAATGACTTTAATTGTCTTACTTCTTCGGCTTTCACCATGTTTCCGAAAGATTTTTCAGTAGTTTCTGCTGAAACTCTCAATGCAGAGAAATTAGCGATCAATAATTCTTCTTTTTCTTCAAGTAATTGTAAAATCGGATTATCTTTTAAAATCTTCTGATTAGTAAGTACTGTGAAATTCTGGAAGAAATCTTCTATTTTAAGATCCAGTTTATCAATTTTTCCTACCGTTTTTTCTTTCAGGAAAAGCATTGAATTTCTTGGAATCAGAATAGGGAAAGGAATATTAATTTTTGAGAAATAATCTTTCAGTTCAAGCCAGTACATGATTTCGGCATTTCCTCCGATATAAGCCAGATTAGGAAGTACGTTTTCCTGATATACCGGACGCATTAAGGCATTCGGACTGAATCTTTCAGGATGATTTTCCAACTCGTTTAGAATTTCTTCTTCCGTAAACTGAATCGTTTTATCTACAATACTATATTTCTCTCCGTTCAATTCTATCCTGTCTCTGGTTTCAGTAAGGTAGAAAAGGTTAATTTCACGAGGATTTACCTGAACCTTTCCATATTTTTCTGTCAGAAACTTCACTTTATTCTCAGAAGTTTTCTGTAAACTGAAATGAAGAAGTTCATCTTTAAAAATCTCCTTCATTTGTTTTTTAAGTTCCTTAGAATCTCCATCTAAAATCAAAAGCCCGAATTCTGAAAAAAGGCGGTTAACAAGAATCTTAATCGCTTTTGTTAAAGTATTTCCAACTTTATAAGCTTCCTTCATCATTAAGATCAATTCTGTCCCGAAAACAGAGTCTTTGAATTCTTTTTCAAATTCAGAAATAAAATAGGTATCACTGATCTCAATTCTTCCTACGGGACCTCCGGATTTCTCATTGGTTTCGTAATAATTATTTTCGGTCTTAAAGTGATTGATCTCCGCGAAATCATGATCCTCTGAAGCCATCCAATAGATTGGAACGAAATTAAAATCAGGGAAATTTTCTTTCAGATACGTACATGTTTTAATAGTCTGAAGAATTTTATATACAAAGAACACCGGGCCTGAAAACAGATTCAGCTGATGTCCTGTTGTAATTGTAAATGTATCAGGCAGCTTAAGATGATCTAGATTTTCTCTTTGTTTTGAGGAAAGAGTAAGATCTGAAAGCTGACCTTCGAATACTTCAGATAAAATTTCTCTCTTTTCTGATGAGAAAGAGTCTTTTTTAATATGAATCTGTTGTCTGAAATGATCTAAAGAAAATGTATTATTTTCAAAACCCTCAATTTTCTGATTTAAAAAATCTTTTACGAGCTGAGGAATGCTTTCTATATCGTTAAATGATATTTTATTAATTGTTTTCAACCTGTAGCGTTTTTAGTTGAACAAATACCACACAATCCCGATGTTTAATCTGAAATCATATACCGGATAATGTGGAAATGCATATGCTTTGTTATTGGAGATAACTGTTCCTATCTGCTGACCTTCTATGAAAAAGAACATCTTTTTAACCTTCATATTGATATAAACATCGGCGATAGGCTGCCCTCCAATTGAAAAAGAATCTGCTCGCGGAAGAATGTATTCGTTAAGAACAGGGAAATATTCTCTTGAAGCAAATTTCGAGAAATAATATACTTTAACTCCAGCCTGAATTTCTGCTGCTTTTTTGAATGCCTGTGTCTGATAGAAGAAATTAGCTCTTCCGATAAAACCTGGTAAAGGAAGCAATTCTTTATTCGTCAGAGTATTTTGGAAATGCAGTCTTGTATTCAGATGAAATTTATTGAAGCTGAATGTAGCCTCGCCTCCTATCTGAGAGATATTCACAGAGTTATTACTTTGCTTCGGCTTCATAGTGCTGTCAAAATATGTATAATTATCTATTCTGAAATAATTAGCAAAAATTTCGGTTTTAAACCATTTCAGATTAATACTTCCCCCTGCTTCCATTACTGACTGGTTTTTTGCATTTTCCAGATAATAATTAAAATTATTGTAAACAGAAGTATTCATTAAATAATTGAACGAAGGGTATGCACTTTGGAAGTTCACTTTTGCATTAACAAAATAATCCTTGATAGGCTCAAACTTCAGATTATTGGTTGTTTTAAGGTAGCTTTTAAATTGGCTTCCGTTTGAAAACTCAAGGAATGAATTCAATTGGATCTTGTCCCAAAGTTTAACCTGCAGATTACCTACAGCACCAATTCTGTTTTCTTTAAGTTCATTCGGAAAAGGAAATGTATTCTTAATAGATGCGATGTCTGTTACCCCAAACTTAATGATCTGATAACGTACACCAGCATCCAGTTTGAATTTTTCGTTATTAAAAATCAAGCTTACTGTGTTACTGAAGTTTTCGGAATATTTTTTTGTAGTCAGTTGGAAACCATTGACCAGATCGGTTGGAACTTTATACCAATAGGTCTCGGGAGCTGTCTGATTGTAATAATATTTATTCCCCTGATGAGAAATAATATGTCTTATACTAAATGGAAATTTCCCCGAATTGAATGGAGTAAACTGATGACTCAGATAATATCTTCTGTAAGCAAACTGTGAACTTGAAGAGGCTAAATTTACCTGTGCATTCTGTCTGTTGCTATAATTACTGTCACCATTCTGAAACAAATTATCCTCAGTAATACCACCACTTTCCTGGTTGTTTACATTCTGGTGAAGATAGTGGGCAAAAAGTTCATAATTTCCGCTTTTCGAAATATAGTGCCCGGAAAACAGCGTATTGTTATTGGCTGATAATGAGTTTCTGTAAAGTCCCTGAGAACGCAATCCCATATATTCAAGTGCAAAATTGAATCTCTTCCCTATATTTTGGGTATAAGTAGATCTTAGAGCCGCTCCGTTTCGCATTGCATTGTGATAAATAAATGTAGCAGTAGGTGTTTTTACGTCGTAATATTTCACATCATTGGCACCAATGATCATATACGATTTATTGGATGGCAATAAGGAAAGATTTTCTTCAGCATTAACTTCGAATACAAGAGGATTGAATCCCGATCCAATGTTGGCAGGCTGTATTCTTCCAAAGTTATCTTTATTATTTTGCTGTGAAAAGATATATGTTTTATCAAAAGTCATTACGGTATCAAAAACTTTCTTTTCAGAAAACTGAGTCTGATACAGGTAATCATTAATAGTAGGTTTGAAAATTTTCAGGGAATCTTTCTTTCCAGAATCGATCACCAATGTGTCTTCTTTTTTGGTTTGAGGCTTAGCATCAGCTTTATTAACGACCTGAGCCTTGGCTACAAAACTTAAAGACAAGAGTATGAAAAGGATGTACTTCATTATTCATTATTGTACAGCAAAAATAAGAAATAAAAGGACATAAAAAACCCCACAATAAATGTGGGGTTTAAGATATTTTTATTAGAAAAATTTTAGTTTTTCACTAAGACAAATTTATTACCGCTAGAAGTACCTGCCGCACCTGAGAAAGTAAGAGCAGAAATATTTATACCACTAGTACAAAAGTTAACTGTCCCAGTACCACTTACATTCATATTACCTGTAGTTCCTCCATAGCTAAAAGCTTCATTGGAAGCTACTGTAATATTCCCATTATTTTGAACAGTAACAAGCATGTAAGATGTAGTTGGATTGCTAATATAAGGATTGCTGGTTGACAATATCTTAAACTGGTTAGCAGCAGGACCTGGCTGTATAGTAATTGTTGCTCCTGGTGAATAATCTTCCCAAGTATCCGTTACCACCTTATACGTTCCAGTGAACCCAGACATGTTAAATGGACATTCTAATGAATATTTCATTGTATGAACCTGGTTGAATGTAGCATTGCCAACTGAAGGAGAAGAAATCTTAAAAGTAATTGTTTTTTGTGTTTCTTTAGCTCCACTTTCTAATAATTGAACTCTAAAATTACCAACCTTTTGTCCCGCAGGAAGATTATCCGTTTTATTTAGAATCTTAAAATCCACACCTTCTACTGCTGTAGAATTAGCGGCATCAACAGCAATTGTTACGTCTGTGTTTTGTCTTGCTTCACTTAAAGTAGTGTATGTTATTGCAACCTCTTTAGAAGTTGATCCTTTTACTACCGTTGTTTCTGAGCTTGTAGCTCCAAAACTCACAAAATTATCTCCGTCGTATACTGCATCATCTGGCTCTGAACAAGCAGAGATCATTAATGCAAAAATCGGAATACTTAAATATTTTAAAATTTTCATAGCTAAAATTCACTTTTTAATTAATAACCAGGATTTTGTTGCACTTCAGGATTTAAATTAACCTCTTGAGCAGGAATAGGTAATGTATACTTATAACTATTGTTTGGAAGGTTTGTAACCGTAACAATATCATCCGTCTGATTTCTATCCATAGTAACACCTGCGGCAGTAGCTAATCTTTTTAAATCGATGTATCTGTGTCCTTCCAACGCAAGGTCAACTCTTCTCTCTTTTAAAATATCCGCATAAGCTGCTGTTGATGAAGCATAAACAGGAAGAGGTGCAGTTCCGCTAGTATATCTTTTTGCTCTTACTTGTTGAATCAATGTTGCAGCACCAGCAAAATTGTTAGCCGCTGTTTCACATTCTGCCAAGATAAAATACATTTCAGATAATCTAAACACTTTTAAATCATTTCTTGTAGCAGCACTTGCTTTACCAGGGTATTTATCTATTACTAATTGATCAGAGTTAATAGGAGAAGGACTTGTTAAATAATTTGCATCAACGGTTGATGAAGGATCAATATACACTGTTCTTCTAACATCACCTGGAGTTGTATTAATGATATTAAATAAGTTCCTCCCTAAAGCCCACATTGGGTTTCCTGTAATATTAGAACCGTTTGTATTCCATCTTGTTCCAATTGAACTTCCATTTCCTGTAGCCAATCTGTTCAATGCAAAAAGAATTTCGCCTTCACTTGTATCATTCCACATATTTGGATACGCCGAAGCAGCAGTTAATGATAATCCAGAATTAGATATTACATCCTGTGCATATTGTCTTGCTAAGGTTAAATTTCCTCTATATAGATTAAATCTTGCAGATACTGCATTGACAAACCTTTTATTTACATAAAATCTATTTAAAGGGGTAGAAGGAGTACTTGGATAAGGCAATGCCGTGTAAGAAGTTAAAATACTTCTAGCATAGTCTAAATCTGCATTAATAAAATCATAAATATCTTGGTTTTTACTTCTTGCCAATTTTACATCTACTAAGGGAACATCTTTTAAAAGTAAAACTCCCAAACCATTAGGATCTTTCATATCCGGAGCAAAAAAAGTCTCCAGTTGAAGGTAACAATAAGCTCTAATCGCTCTCGCCTGAGCAATTACATAATCATATTGTTTTTTTTCTTCAGTATTTGCAGGCGTAACGTTTGCCGCACCAGCAAGTAACCTATTTACACGGTTAATTACTAAATAATGTTGAGCCCAAATTCCTGTTGTCAAGCCCGTTGTAGGATCTATAAAATAACGGTGTATTTCGTATTCCTGACCACCACTACCCGCTCCTGGCTTTACCTCGTCCGTAAATACTGCAGAGAAATAAATATCATTATTAGTATCCATGTTGGCATACACAGATCCAACTAAATAATCACTAAGATTGGATACACTTGTAAATAAAGTGGCATCATCCAATATTCCAGGCTGCTCTATATCAATAGCATCCTTACAACTGTTTAAGGTAAAACCAACTGACGATAGACATACTGCTATCACTAATGCTTTTTTATATATTTTATTCATTTTTTCTTTTTTTAAAAATCTACATTAACCCCTAAAGAATATGTTTTTGGATTTGGATACACGTTAAGTGAATACGTTGTAATAGGCTCTACATCAAAACCTTTCCATCCTGTGAAAGTATATATGTTTTCAGCTTGTGCAAAAACCTTAATAGAATTAATTGGTAAGTTGCCTAGTATTTTTTTGCTGAAAGTATATCCAACACTTACATTCTTTAATCTAACAAAATCGGATTTAAAAAGGAACCTGTCCGATTGTCCTGATAATGTTGCATTCACTGCCGACAGACCTGGTACCGTAGCGTTTGTATTATTTGGATTCCAAGCATTCAACAAGTCAGCAGAAACGTTAAGCCCAGATGCCGCATAAGAAGGATTCATTACCCAAGAATATAGGTTATCATAAATGTATCCTCCTTTCTGATAAGAAAATAACGCATCTACAAAGAACCCGTCATGCTGGAAGTTAAATCCAAATCCACCCGTATATTTAGGCATAGGGCTTTTTCCTGTAAGTCTTCTATCACCTGCAGTTGGCGTTTGAGTTACATTTCCATTTTTATCTAAAAATAACTGCTCTCCGTTACTTGGATTAACCCCTAAATAAGGATAAAGCTGCCACTGATTTGCAGGTCCTCCAACAGCGTCAACAGCATCATCTGTAAGATCATTAGCTTCCATGCTGATAATCTTGTTAGAGTTATATCCCATATTCGCAAATACAGATAGTCTTGTATTGCCTTTTCTTAGCACATGGACTCTTAGAGACCCTTCAACTCCTTTATTATCCATTACACCGTTATTACCCCTTAAAGTACCTTGGCCTGTAACATAAGTTACGGGGACAAAATTAAATAATCGCGAAGTTCTTTTGTGATAATAGTCAAATGTACCTTCAACTATACCTTTGTAATTGAAATCCACTCCCAAATCGAGTTGCTTTACCTGTTCCCATTTTAGAGTATTGTTTCCAAGATTTGCCAAAGTATACCCTGGTAAACTTTGATAGCCAGTATTCGTACCATTGACATCTAAATAAGTAACCGGTCCTAGAGTTAAGATATTGGTATTATTAGCTGCTGCAAATAAATTCTGATTTCCTGTTGTTCCTATTGAAGCTCTAAGTTTTAGTAAATTAAATCCTGATCCTTCCATAAAGCTTTCCTGATCAACATTCCATCTTCCTGCTACAGACCAGAAAGTTTCCCATCTGTTATCTTTAGGGAATCTGTATGATCCATCCCTTCTGATTACCCCAGACACTCCATATTTTCCTTGATAATCATAGTCTAGAGTTCCAAAATATGCCAGCGTTCCAGCAGTAACTTTCAATGCACTTGCAGAAGGACGATAGATATTTGGTGTAGCCGGGTTAAAAGGAACATAACCAGTTCCTGCACCGAATTCCCAAACTAAAGGATCAAGACCGTTCTGCTGTTGAGTATAACTTTGCCAGTTTACTTTAATATAATCTAAATAAGCAGCAGCAGTAATAGTATGATCACCAAATGAGTGATTATATGTAATATTTGTAGTATTATTAATAGTTAGATCATTTACGGTATTAAATTGTTCAAATCCACCGTACTTTGCTGGTTTACCATCTGATTGTATTTGACCTGCAGCTACTACTAAAGATAAATAACCGTTTGCAGCTCTTGCAAATTGTCTTTGATAATTTTTATAATCAACACCCGTTCTATTTCCAATACTTAAATCTGATGTAAGTTTGTAATTAGCACTCACATTAGCTGTCAAGCTGGTTTCCGTAAACTGGTTTCTAATACCTCCATTGATATTGTCATAAAGAATGTACGCTCCGTTTCCATTACCACTAGCCGTTCCAATTTGGTTGAATAATCCCAATCCATTGCTAAATGTTGGTGCCGCTAAATAAGGAGCAGAAAGCACTGTTCCAAATAGAGGATTCTGTACAGTGTTTGCATTAATAGCAGTGTTGGTTTCATCATCCAACTGATTTCTTTTTGAAAATCCTAATCCTACGATTGCACCGAAGGTTAATCTTCCATCGCTGCTTTTTCCGTTAAGGTTATTTCTTAAAGTAAATCTTTTGAAATCTGTTCCACGGATATTACCTTCGCTATCAACATAACCTAAGGAAACGAAGTTACTGATATTTTCTCCACCCGCACTCACTGACAACGTATGCTGCTGACTCATTCCCACTCTGGAAAATAGATTCCTCCAGTCTGTATTAGTAGTGAAATTATCTATTTGACTTTGAGTCATGGTAGCACCTTTTCCTGCAGCCGCATTTTTCTGAACCTGTAATAGCTGTTGTCCGGAAGACATATTGTAATCCGTTTTTGGTAACACAGAGAAAGAAGTTAATGCATCATAAGAAATTCTAAGCTTTGAGTTGAATTTACCACCTTTAGTAGTAATTACTACAACCCCGTTTGCAGCTCTGTTTCCATAGATTGCAGTAGCCTGGGCATCTTTTAGAATACTGAACGTATCAATATCATTAGGGTTTAAGTTTCTAAACTGTGACCCTGATGTAATGATTCCGTCTATAACATATAAAGGATCCGTAGAACCATTTAGGGAACTAAGCCCTCTAATAATAATATTAAACTTACCAGATCCCGGAGATCCAGACGCTGAGTTCGCCACTATACCCGGCGCCGTACCTTGTATAGAGTTAAGAACAGAAATATTTGGTCTATTCTCTAATGTTTCAGAACCAATGGTTACTGAAGAAGCGCTAGATTTAGCCTTTGTGGATGTCTTGCTATAACCTAACACAACAATTTCATCAATTTTCTGTTCCTTGTCTTTTTTAGAACCTGTTGTGTCTTTTTGAGCAAATACTACCTGCCCTGTGAAAAATAACACACCGGCTGTCAGTACACGTAATTTAACATTCATATTAACAAATTTTAATATATTTAATGGACAAATATGTTAATAAATATTAACACTCACAAATTAAACTCATGTTTAAACTACGCTTTTTTTTAATACTTCGTTTAAATTTTACTCAAATCAAATAAGATTCCGTAATAATAGATAGTTTTTATTATGTTAAAATTATTTTTACCTCGCTTTAAATTCATTTTAACAAATTATCAATAACTTAAAAATTATTATTTAGAATTATTATAAATTATATACTTGTAAAAAATAAACCAAAAGCTTTATAAAAAAGTGGTTTTCACCTATTTAGGATATAATCATTTTATTTTTATGCTGCACCTACTTCTCGGCAAACTTCGAGAATATCTCTACTTTCTCTGCTATGGTAAACTTTCAGATTTTAGCTAAATATAAGCTCTTTAGCCATTCCTTTAACAATATCTTTAAAATATTTCAGACTTTGAATATCTAGGCAAAATTTAAGAATATCATCTATCACAACACTTACTTTAGAGCTTAAAGTTTCTTTTTCTGAAAGGAATATGCACTTGGTAATTTTTCTCACAATAGAGATTTTAATCACTTTTTTTAACTCCGCTTATTTAACTTTTTATATTTATATACAATAATTAATAGTAAATTCTAAAGTGAAAGTCAAAATATTATGATTGTTTCAAAAGTTAAATTTATCAAAACATGCTTAAATTTCACATTCGTGATTCGAATATTTCTACGTGAATGAAACAATAATAAATTGCTTTTGAAATTATCTTTTTCATAGTCTCCTCTCTAAAATCTCATTTCAAAAATGAAATTTGTTAATCATCCAGAAAATTAAATTAACAAATCTAAACAGAACATCATAGTATTCATCATTTTTTATTAACTTTACCCATAATAACCGATTAATTATATAAGATAATCAGAAATAATTTAAAAATGAAAAAATTATTATCCATCGCTTTGTTTTTACCTTTTGTATTTGTGGATGCTCAGCAGTCTTTAAATATTAATAATGTAACCAGCTCTCAATCTGTCTTTGAAAGTGTAGTAGCTTCAGCAAACGGAGCTCCTATAAAATATGAAGATATACAAGGCTCTCCTTATCAATCACCACTTTTTCAAAAAGCTTCTGTTGGAGAAAAATATGGAAATATTGATGTGAGGTATAATGCTTACACTGACGACATAGAATTTTTGAACAATGGAAAGACTGAAGTTTTGCCTAAACAGGACGATTTTGCCAGAATTGAAGTCCTATCGTCTAAACAAGCTTTTGTTTATTTTAAAAACACCTCAGAGCCGAAAGGTTACCTTACCGAAATAGTAAAAGGAAAAAATCCTGTATATAAAAAGGAAAAAGTTATTTTTAAGGATGCCTCAGCAGCCGCTAATACCTACCAAACAGGAAAACCAGCCATGTTTGTAAAACAAGACCCTGTTTATTACATTAAAACAGCTTCAGGAAATATGAATAAAGTATCTTCATTAAAAAAGATAACAGATCTTTTCCCTGAAAAAGAAAAAGAGTATAATACATATATTAAATCTAATAATTTAAAATTTACTGATGCCGATATCGCTAAACTAATGGCTTTTATCAATCAGTAATTAGAATTCAATTAATATAAAATTCATAAAAAACCGTGTATAAATTATTTATATACGGTTTTTTTATATGGATGACCTTGCGCTTCCGTTCAATTTTCTGCCCTATTACAATACTATTCAACATCAAAATAATCATCAACCACCTCCCTTTTCATTATATAAAAAAAGGCCATCTCACAAGTGAGATGGCCTTTTTGATAATTGAGGTAGTTTGAATCCTAGGATTCAAACTACCTCTTATTTTAGTTTTTTCTTGACAGCTACTTCTTCGTAAACTTCAAGAATATCTCCAACTTCGATGTCGTTGTAACCTTTCAGGTTCAGACCACATTCGTAACCTTTTGTGACTTCTTTAACATCATCTTTGAAACGCTTCAAGCTTTCAAGTTCCCCGTCAAATTTCACAATACCATCTCTTAACAAACGTACTTTAGACTGTCTTGTTACTTTTCCGGTAAGAACCATACAACCTGCAATTGTTCCTACTTTAGAAATCTTGAATACCTCACGGATTTCAACATTACCAATCACCTGCTCTTGAATTTCAGGAGAAAGCATTCCCTCCATCGCTTCTTTTACTTCATCGATTGCTTTGTAGATTACAGAATATGTTCTGATTTCAATTTCTTCACGATCTGCAAGATCTTTAGCATTAGCACCAGCTCTTACGTTGAATCCAATGATAATTGCATCTGACGCAGCTGCTAAGTTGATATCAGATTCTGTGATCTGTCCAACACCTGAGTGAAGGATTTTCACGCTAATCTCTTCTGTTGATAATCTCTGTAACTGATCAGAAAGTGCTTCTACAGAACCATCCACGTCACCTTTAAGGATAATATTCAATTCTTTGAATTCTCCTAAAGCAATACGTCTACCCAATTCTTCAAGTGTCGTATGTTTCTTGGTTCTGATTGATAATTCTCTCTGTAATTGCTCTCTTTTGTTTGCGATAGCTTTACCTTCACTTTCATCAGCATATACTCGGAATTTATCCCCTGCAGTAGGCGCTCCGTCCAAACCTAAGATTGTTGCAGGAATTGATGGACCTGCTTCTGTAAGATTTTTACCTCTTTCATCAAGCAAAGCCTTTACTTTACCATGGTTTTTACCTGCTACTACATAATCTCCAACTCTTAAAGTTCCAGTCTGTACCAACATTGTTGCTACATAACCTCTTCCTTTATCTAAAGATGCTTCAATAACAACTCCATTTGCGGAACGCTCAGGATTTGCTTTTAAATCAAGCATTTCGGCTTGTAATAAAACTTTCTCCAATAATACATCTACGTTATTACCGAATTTAGCTGAAATTTCTTGTGCTTGAACATTTCCACCCCATTCTTCCACTAAAACCGAAGGGTTTAAGCCTGAAAGCTGTTGACGGATATTATCAGGATTTGCGTTAGGTTTATCAACCTTGTTAATTGCAATAATCATTGGAACCTGTGCAGCTTGAGCGTGAGCAATAGCTTCTTTTGTCTGTGGCATCACATCATCATCAGCAGCAATTACAATAATTGCAATATCTGTAATCTGTGCACCTCTTGCTCTCATCGCTGTAAAGGCTTCGTGACCAGGAGTATCTAAGAATGTAATTCTCTGACCATTTTCCAATTTCACGTTATAAGCACCAATATGCTGGGTAATACCACCCGATTCACCGGCAATTACGTTTGTTTTTCTAACATAATCCAGTAATGAAGTTTTACCGTGGTCAACGTGTCCCATTACAGTAACTACAGGAGCTCTTTGCAATAGGCTTTCTTCAGTATCTACTTCATCTTCTGAATCTGTATCTTCAAGATCAGCATCCGAGAATTCAATTTTATAACCGAATTCGTCTGCTACTAATAATAAGGTATCAGCTTCAAGTCTTTGGTTCATTGTAACCATTACTCCTAATGAGAAACAAGCAGAGATTACTTCAGTTGGAGAAACGTTCATTAAACTTGCCAATTCACCTACAGTAATGAATTCTGTTACTTTAAGAGTTCTGTCTTGTGCTTCAAGCTCTTGTTGACGCTCATCCTGCTCTCTACGGAAAGTTCTTTTGTCTTTTCTGTGTTTTGCAGACTTAGATTTACCTCCTTTATTAGTAAGTTTTTCTAATGTTTCTTTGATCTGGTTTTTAACTTGTTCGTCAGTTAGTTCAACTGGCATAACTCTTTGTCCAGGTCTGTTGTTCTGGCCTCCTTTCTTGAAGCCACCACCACCTTGACCTTGCGGACGGTTTCCGCCACCTTGGTTATTTCCGAAACGGTTTCCTCCTTGGCCACCCTGACCCTGAGGACGGTTTCCTTGACCTCCTTGGCCCTGGCGGTTACCTCCTTGGCCACCTTGACCACCATTGTTGTTATGTGGACGGTTACCTCCTTGGCCTTGACCACCTTGGTTATTGTTATTATTTCCTGAGTTTTGATTATTCCCCTGACCTTGTTGGTTATTCTGGCCACCAGGTTTTTCAATTCTCTTTCTTTTCTTTTTTGCTCCAGCACCTGGTTTTGGTGCAAACTGAGTCAAGTCAATCTTTTCCCCAACAATCTTAGGACCGTCAAGTTTTTGATATACCGTCTCAATTTTCTGAGGTTCCTGAGATTCAGGTTCTGCCTCAGCTTTTGGAGTTTCTACTTTTTTCTCCTCAACAACAGCAGGTTTTGGAGTTTCTTTAACTGTTTCCACAGGTTTAACTTCTTCTTTTTTCTCCTCCATTTTTGGCTTGTCTTTTTTCACAGGTCTGTTTCTAGATTCTATTTGAGACAAATCAATTTTATCCAAAACTTTGAATTCCTGCTTTTCAGGAGCTGCTTTAACTTCCGGTTGTTCTTCTTTCACGATTTCTTCTTTCTTTTCTTCAACCGGTGTCGCAACAGGAGCCACTGCAGGAGCCGCAGGAGTTTCTTCAACTTCAGGCTTATTAGATTCCAGATCTATTTTACCTAAAATTCTAGTTTCTGGTTTATTTGCTTTAGCTCTTATCACTTCAGGGGTTTTCTTTTCTTCAATTTCCAGTTTTTCTTCCGGAACTTTAGTGATCACCACCTCATGGGAAGCTTTTCTTTGTTCGCCGTCTTTAGCAAACTCAGCCTCCAATGCAGAATATGCCGCTTCTTCCAATTGAGCGTTAGGATTGCTTTCAACCTCGATACCCTTAGCTTGTAAAAACTCTACTAATCTGGACATCGAAATATTGAATTCCTTAACCGCTTTATTTAATCTAATTTTTGGCATCTATATTATTTACTGTTTTTAATTTTTAAAATTAAAGTATTTCCTTTTTACTGTTTATTAAGATTTATTTATCATCTTAATCTTCAAATTCTTCTCTCAGAATACGTTTAACCTCTTCAATTGTTTCTTCTTCAAGGTCTACCATATTTAAAAGACTCTCAGTTTCTTTATCCAATACTGATTTTGCAGTTGTAAGTCCTACTTTCTTAAACTCATCCAAAATCCACTGCTCGATATCATCGTTAAATTCTCTCAATTCAACATCGTCATCCTCGCTGGATTCTCTGTATACATCAATTTCATATCCTGACAACCAAGAAGCCAGTCTAATATTCTGTCCTTGTTTTCCAATTACTTTAGAAATCTCTTCAACAGGAGTATATACTAATGCATAGTTTTGATCCTCATTGATGTCAATTTTATTGACTGTGACATTTCCTAATGCTCTCTTCACCAAAATCTCAGGGTTTTTAGACCACTGAATAACATCGATGTTTTCATTTCTCAACTCTCTTACAACGCCATGAATTCTGGATCCTTTTACTCCAACACATGCCCCAACCGGATCAATTCTGTCATCATAAGCATCTACTGCAATCTTCGCCTTTTCACCAGGAATTCTCACTACTTTTTTCAGCATAATTGTTCCGTCCTGGATCTCAGGAATTTCCAGCTCCAATAACTTCTCAAGGAATTTAGGTGCAGTTCTGGAAATAATAATCTGTGGTTTAGAACCTTTGAAATCTACTGTCTCGACAATAGCTCTGATATTCTCACCCTTTTTAAAGAAATCGGATGGGATCTGGTTTTCTTTTGGTAAAATAAATTCATTTCCTTCATCATCAAGCAAAATCACGTGCTTATGACGGATATGGTGGATTTCTCCTACAACTATTTCTCCAATTTTATCTCTAAACTGCTCGTACAGCATTGCGTTATTGTGCTCCTGAAGTTTTGTAGCCAGAATTTGCTTAAGGGTAAGAATATTTCTTCTCCCTAATTGCGCAACAGGAATTTCCATTGTAAAGTCTTCACCTACTTCGAAGGTAGGGTCAATCTTCTTAGCTTCAGAAATTTCAATTTCCAAATCATCATCTTCAGACATTTCGTCCTCTACAATTGTTTTATTTAAAAATATCTGAAAATCTCCTTTATCCGGGTTTACAATCACATCAAAATGATCATCTGAGTCAAATCTTTTTCTCAAAAGAGTTTTCAGTGAATCTTCAATAATTGCCATAAGATCAATCTTACTGATCCCCTTTTCGTCTTTAAAATCACCAAAGGATTCAATCAACGCTATATTATCCATCTATTCTTTTTTCTTTTTAAAATTTAATTACTACTAATGCTTTTTTGATCTCGGAGTAAGCAATCTCTTTCTCCTCTTCTACATCTACTTTTCCTTTCCCGATATCTTTCGGTTTGCGGTAACGTAAAGTAAGTGTGATCTTCTCTTCATCTACTTTTGACAACTCTCCTTCAATTTTAGAAGAATCCTCCAGCATCACCTCAATTTCTCTTCCAATATTTTTACCGAACTGTCTTGGTGTGGCTAATGGCTCGCTCAATCCTGCAGACATCACCTGAAGGCTGAAATCATGCTCTTCACGATCCATATTGAATTCTATTGCACGGCTTGCATCAAGGCAATCCTGCAAAGAAACTCCATTATCACCATCTAAAATCACTGTAATATCATCCCCTGCAGAAATTCTAAGATCAATAAGAAACAGATCCTTTCTGGTCTCAAGGAATTCATTTAATAATTCTTCAATTCTTTTTCTAAACTCCATATATATTTATCTTGATTTACAGTACGAAAAAAGGCTTTCTTCCGAAGCCTTCCCATTTTTTCCGTAAATCCATGGCAAATATACGATATTTTTCTAAAAATGCAAAATTATCTTAAGTATCAAGTAAATAGCGCCCAATTCATTTACAATAAATTAAAAGAATATGTCACAGTATTTTTATATTTTTGTCCCTAAGAATTTAAAAACATACATTTTGAATATAACGATTGTAGGAACAGGTTATGTAGGGTTAGTTACAGGAACAACTCTTGCAGAACTTGGCAATTCAGTATACTGTGTTGATATTGATGAAAAAAAAGTAGAAGGTATGAAAAACGGCGTAGTTCCCATCTATGAGCCGAACCTTGAAGAAATGTTTTTAAGAAACATCCAATCTGAAAGATTATTTTTCACGACCGATTTAAAAAAAGCTTTAGACAAAAGCGAAGTGATCTATCTGGCACTGCCTACACCTCCGGGTGAAGATGGCTCTGCAGATTTATCTTATGTACTTCAGGTAGCTAATAATATTGGCGAGATGATGACAGAGTACAAAGTGATTGTCAATAAAAGTACCGTTCCTGTAGGAACTGCAGACAAGGTAAGAGAAACAATCTCTGCTAAAACAAATATTCCTTTTGATGTAGTTTCAAATCCTGAATTTTTAAGAGAAGGCTTTGCCGTTGAAGACTCTATGAATCCCTCACGAGTAGTTGTAGGCGCAAGCTCCGAAAGAGCAAAAGACATTCTGTCTAAAATTTATCAGCCTTTTACCAATACGGGAATTCCTATTATCTTTATGGATGAGAAATCATCGGAACTTACAAAATATGCAGCGAACTCGTTTTTAGCAGTAAAGATTACCTTCATGAACGAAATTGCCAACTATTGTGAAAAAGTAGGTGCAGATGTGGATAAAGTAAGATTAGGAATGGGTAGTGACGACAGAATAGGCCATAGATTCTTATTCCCGGGAATCGGATATGGAGGAAGCTGCTTTCCAAAAGATGTAAAAGCCCTTATAAAATCTGGAAAACAGGAAGATTTTAACTTCCAGATTCTTGAAGCTACTGAAAATGTAAATACTTCTCAGAAAGTCATTTTAGTATCTGAAATTGAAAAATATTTCGGTGGAAATATCAAAGGGAAGAAAATTGCCATGTGGGGACTTGCCTTCAAGGCAAATACTGACGACATCAGAGAAGCTTCATCCCTTGACAATATTGCTCTTTTATTGGAAAAAGGTGCAGAAGTTATAGCATATGATGCCGTTGCAGAAAACAATGTTCATAAACTTCTTGGCGACAAAATACAATATGCCAAAGGAATGTATGACGCTCTGGAAGACGTTGATGCATTATTTATTGCTACAGAATGGCCGGAATTTAAAAATCCTAATTTTGAATTGATGGCTAAAAAAATGAAAAACAAAGTCATTTTTGATGGCAGAAATATGTATCCATTGGAAATCCCGGAACAAAACGGATTCCATTATAAAAGTATAGGAAGAAAGACCATCTCAAAATCAGAATAAAAAAATGAAAAATATTATCATTACAGGCGGCGCTGGATTTATCGGCTCTCATGTTGTAAGAGAATTTGTAAAAAACAATCCGGACACTACGATCATCAATCTGGATGCTCTTACTTATGCCGGAAATTTGGAAAACTTAAAGGATATTGAAAATGAGCCTAATTATGTTTTCGAAAAAGCAGATATTACAAATCCTGAAGAACTTAGAAAAGTTTTCGAGAAATACAATCCCGATGCTGTTGTACATTTAGCAGCAGAAAGCCATGTAGACAGAAGCATTACAGATCCAATGGCATTTATCAATACAAATGTGAACGGAACGGCTAATCTTCTGAATCTTTGTAAAGAGTTCTGGACATTAAATCCTGATCATACTCACGGCAGATTCCCGAACGAGAAAAGAAACAATCTTTTCTATCACATTTCTACGGACGAAGTATATGGAAGCTTAGGAGAAACAGGGTTCTTTTTAGAAACAACCTCATACGATCCTCAATCTCCGTATTCTGCATCAAAAGCTGCTTCTGATCATTTAGTAAGAGCTTACGGAAACACTTACGGAATGCCTTTTATCGTATCTAACTGTTCCAACAATTACGGCCCAAATCATTTCCCGGAAAAACTGATTCCTCTTTGTATTTCGAACATCATCAATGAAAGACCACTTCCTATTTATGGTGATGGAAAATATACCAGAGACTGGTTATTTGTGATTGATCATGCTAAAGCGATTCATCAAATTTTTATGGAAGCTAAAACCGGTGAAACTTACAATATCGGAGGATTCAATGAATGGCAGAATATTGATCTTGTAAAAGAACTGATCAAACAAATGGATGCTAAACTGGAAAGACCGGAAGGTTATTCCGAAAAATTGATCACTTTTGTAAAAGACAGACCAGGTCATGATAAGCGTTACGCCATTGATGCAACAAAACTGAATAAAGATTTAGGCTGGAAACCTTCAGTCACTTTTGAAGAAGGCTTAGGAAAGACTATAGACTGGTATCTTGAAAATAAAGAATGGCTTGAAAATGTAACTTCAGGAAATTATCAGGATTACTACAGCAAACAATATAACTAAACATATTGCTATTGAATCAATAGAGAAGTAAAATCTCATTCTCTATCCTAAAAAAAACGACTTACAACACAATGAAACAAGCGTAATACGCACCAAAACATGAAAGGAATAATATTAGCCGGAGGATCCGGAACCAGACTTTACCCTCTAACAATCGCTGTAAGCAAGCAGCTGATGCCTGTTTATGACAAACCAATGATCTATTATCCACTTTCCACATTGCTTTTAGCTGGAATCAAGGATATTCTAATTATCACTACACCACACGACCAGGAAGGTTTTATCAAACTTCTGGGCGATGGTTCTCAGATCGGCTGCAACATAGAATACGTTGTACAGCCTAGCCCAGACGGCTTAGCACAAGCCTTTATTCTAGGTGAACAGTTTATCGGGAATGATCCTGCTGCACTGGTATTGGGAGACAATATTTTCTATGGTTCCGAAATGGGAACTTTATTAAAAAACAAAACTAATCCTGTAGGAGGAGTTGTTTTCGCATATCACGTTGTCGACCCTGAAAGATATGGCGTTGTAGAATTTGATAAAGACCTGAAAGCTGTTTCTATTGAAGAAAAACCCTTAAAACCAAAGTCAAATTATGCTGTTCCGGGACTTTATTTTTATGATAATAATGTGGTGGAAATCGCTAAAAACATCAAACCTTCTCCAAGAGGTGAGCTGGAAATCACTGACGTCAACAATGCCTATTTAAACAATGGCAAACTTGAGGTAGCTGTTCTTGATAGAGGTACCGCATGGCTGGATACAGGAACATTTGATTCCCTTCATGATGCTTCGGAATTTGTAAGCGTTATTGAAAAGAGACAGGGGTTTAAAATTGGCTGCATTGAAGAGATTGCATTCAGGAACAAATTCATTAATGAAGAAAAACTTCTAGAAACAGCTGCCAAATATGGCAAAAGCGGCTATGGAGAGTACCTGAAGCAACTTATCGGCAAATAACAAATATAATTTATAAAATTCTCAAACTATTGATTTTACAATCAATAGTTTTTGTTAATACCGCCAAATATCAATATATTAGTTGTTAATTTTTAATTTTATTAAAATGAAAAATTTAAAATTAAGTAACAGGGTAATAAATAATTATTATAAATTTGCAAAAAATTACACAAATGAATGAACCACAACAGACGTGGACAGAAACGATTGATGCAAATCATTCGTTATTTGACTTGAAGCTAAAAGAAGTCTGGAGATACAAAGATCTTGTTTATATGTTTGTAAAAAGAGATTTTGTATCCAGTTTTAAGCAGACTGTTTTAGGACCAATCTGGTTTTTTATTAATCCCATTTTAACCACCATTGTATATCTTGTCATTTTTGGAAAGATTGCAAAGCTGCCTACGGATGGGGCTCCCCCACTTCTTTTTTATTTGGCAGGTGTTACACTCTGGAATTATTTTTATGCTTCATTATTGGCTACATCCTCTACTTTTACAGGAAATGCCGGGATATTCGGAAAAGTTTATTTTCCCAGGCTGGTTACTCCAATATCTATTGTCATCTCCAATCTTATGCGATTTGGAGTGCAATTCGTTTTATTTATTCTAGTCTGGGCATATTATTTAAGCAAAGGAGAAGTACATCCTAACATCTGGATTCTTGCTACTCCATTTCTGATACTTCTTATGGCACTTTTTGCATTAGGTGTTGGAATGATATTTTCGTCCCTTACTACAAAATATAAGGATTTAGCAATGCTGCTAGGATTTGGGGTTAGCCTATACATGTATGCAACTCCTGTCATATTTCCGGTCTCTTCATTACCGGGATTCTTTAAAAAATTAGCTTATTACAATCCATTGACAGGTATTTTTGAATGTTTCAAATATGCGTGGATCGGTGTAGGAGACTTCTCCCCTATTATGCTTGGGATTAGTACAGGTATTATTCTTATTCTTTTAATGATAGGAATTGTCGTATTCAATAAAGTTGAAAAAACTTTCATGGATACAGTGTAATTATTTTCTTTTAAAAATTTAAATAAAAAAACATGCTGGCTTTAAAAGCAGAAAATATATCTAAGCAATACCGTCTGGGACAAGTCGGTACCGGAACACTTTCTCATGATCTCAACAGATTCTGGCATAAAGTAAGAGGAAAAGAAGATCCTTATCTGAAAATTGGGGAAGCCAATGACAGAACTACCAAAGGCGATTCTGAATATGTATGGTCACTTCGTGATATCAATTTTGAAATCCAACAGGGAGACGCTGTGGGAATTATCGGAAGAAATGGCGCAGGAAAATCAACGTTGTTAAAAGTCTTAAGTAAGGTTACCAAGCCTACTACAGGAGGAATATTTACTAATGGCAGAATTGCTTCTTTATTGGAAGTAGGAACCGGATTCCATCCTGAAATGACAGGACGTGAAAATGTTTTCCTTAATGGTGCTATTCTAGGAATGACAAGAAAAGAAATTACCCGAAAGTTTGATGAAATTGTCGACTTCTCAGGTGTTGAAAGATATATAGATACTCCTGTAAAAAGGTATTCTTCTGGAATGTATGTTCGTTTAGCCTTTGCAGTGGCTGCGCATCTTGAATCTGAGATTCTTATTGTAGATGAAGTTTTAGCTGTTGGTGATGCAGAATTTCAGAAAAAATGTTTGGGAAAAATGGGAGATGTTACCAAAGGAGAAGGAAGAACAATTCTTTTTGTAAGCCATAATATTACAGCAATTAAGGAGCTTTGTAATTATGGTATTTTACTTGACAGAGGAAGTATTGTGACTCAGGGTGAAATCAATAAATGTATTATTGAATATCAGAAAAACAGTGATATCAAATTTATGTATGATTATTTAAATGACGACATAAAGGTTGAAAACAACAAGATTCTGGTAAAATCATATAAGGCAGAACCTATCAATGGTGATATGATTAATATTAAGTCCGGGATTAAAATTACTGTTACTTTTATGAGTAAACTGGAACATGTAGATATTGATCTTTCATTCTTTCTGAAAAACAGCCATGACCTGACTGTAATGAGTACTGGAATAATGGTGAGCCAGGATAAAAATTCAAAAAAGGGAGATTACACTGTAAGCTTTGAAATACCTTCTTACACTATTAATGAAGATTCATATTACTTTGATTTCTTTTGGGGAATTAATAGATCAGACATAGCCTTTAGAACAGAATTATTCGGATTTGAAGTACACGGAATGCAGAATCAATTCGGAGAAATCATAAAGTCACCAGGAATTTTGTTCCCACGCATCACACACAAAGTTGAAAAAATCTGATAAGGCTAAAATAATTTTTTACCTTTATCTGCATTATTAAAACCCATATCTACATGGATAGTCCACAAATAATACATTTTTCTAAAATAGGCTCTCAGGATTTAGGATACATTACAGTAGCCGAAAATCAAAAGAATGTCCCTTTTGAAATCAAAAGAGTCTACTGGACTTATTATACCCCTCAGGATGTAATCCGTGGAGGACATGCTCACAAACAGCTTCAGCAGGTCATATTTGCTGTCTCTGGAACTATTGAATTTAATACGTTAGACCTGGAGGGCAATAAAGAAAGCTTTATTTTGGATTCTCCTTCAAAAGGGCTCTACATCCCAAAACTGATATGGAGGGATATCAAATTCAGCCATAGTGCAGTTTTATTATGCTTGGCTTCAGAATTATACGATGAGAAAGATTATTTCAGAGATTTTGATGAATTTAAAAGCTATAAAAAATGATACATCCTTTGGCAGACGTTCAATCTCAGAATATAGGTGAAGGCACATCTATATGGCAATTCTGTGTCATCCTAAAAAATGCGACCATTGGTACAGGCTGCAATATCAATTGTCAGGTATTAATTGAAAATCAAGCAGTAATAGGCAATAATGTAACCATAAAACCCGGTGTGCAAATCTGGGACGGCATAACTATTGAAGATAATGTATTCATTGGCCCCAACGTAACTTTTACAAATGATCTCTTTCCAAAATCCAAAAACAAGGATTTTAAATTAGTAGAAACCTTGGTAAAAAAAGGAGCTTCCATTGGTGCAAATGCCACAATATTAGGTGGGATAACTATTGGAGAAAATGCCCTTGTTGGAGCAGGAAGTGTCGTTACAAAAGATGTTCCTCAAAATGAAATATGGGTAGGAAACCCTGCAAAATTTTTAAAGAAAAAAAACGAATGATCAAATTTTTAGATTTACAAACAATAAACCTTGCTCATCAGAAGGAAATTGAAGATGCTATATTACAGACTTTCCGTTCCGGATGGTATTTATTGGGTGAAAAGGTTCAGGATTTTGAAAAACAGCTTTCAGCCTATTGTAATGTTCCCCATGCAATTGGGGTCGCCAACGGCCTTGATGCTTTGAGACTTATTTTCAGAGCATACATAGAACTTGGGGTGATGAAAGAAGGTGATGAAGTTTTAGTTCCCGCCAATACCTATATTGCTTCCCTACTTGCTATTACTGATAATAAACTCATTCCCGTTTTAGTAGAACCTGATATCGAAACGTACAATATCGATTTAAATAAGATAGAAGAAAAAATATCCTCTAAAACCAAAGCCATCCTTTTGGTACATTTATACGGAAGCATTGTTTTTTCGGACGAAATCAAAACTCTTTCCGAAAAATACAATCTCAAAATAGTTGAAGATAATGCCCAGGCTATAGGTGCTGTATGGAACGGTAAAAAATCCGGAAGCCTTGGGAATGCGGCGGGGTTCAGCTTCTATCCTGGAAAAAACCTGGGTGCATTGGGAGATGCAGGTGCAGTGTCATGCCAGGATGAGTCTCTTGCAAAGTGTATAAGAGCATTAGCCAATTATGGCTCTCAGAAAAAATATGTAAACCAGTATCAGGGATACAATTCGCGGTTAGACGAAATACAGGCAGCAGTACTTTCCGTAAAACTTAACTACCTGGATGAAGAGAATAACAGAAGAAAAGAAATTGCCAATCGTTATCTTACAGAAATAAGAAATCCAAAAATTGTACTTCCAGATCATAAAATAGAAGAACATAGCCATGTATATCACCTCTTTGTAATTAGAACAGACAACAGAGATCTTCTTCAGAAACACCTTGAAGAAAACGGCATACAGACCCTGATTCATTACCCTATTCCTCCTCATCATCAGGAAGCCTATTCTCATCTTAAGAAACTGCAGCTTCCCATTACAGAGAAAATACATGATGAAGTATTAAGCTTACCCATTTCTCCTGTAATGAAAGACGATGAAGTTACCCAAATAATTAAAACATTAAATTTTTTCAGCTAATGGTACTTAATGTAATTTTCTCCTTTAACCGTGCAGTTCAGCTGGATTATCTTATCCACTCAATTTTGCAGCGTTTTAAAACAGATTCTAAAATAGTAATTCTGTATCACACTACCGGAGTACACAAAGACGGCTATGAGCTGTTAAAAAGAAAATACGAGGACAAAGGCATTTCTTTTGTTGAAAGAAAATCTGTATTTTTTGACTCTTCTTATATAAAAGCATTACATTCTAAAAAAGACTGGAAGTTTTTTAAAGAAAAAAATCTATTAAGTAAAAAAGGTGATAACTTTAAAGGGCTTCTTCAGAAAATAATACGTGAAAGCAACTGTGAATTTGTAATGTTCAATACAGACGATGGCGTTTTTTATGAAGATGTCAATATTCCTGAAGAAGTTTTTGAAATTATCAGAAACAATCCGGAAAATGCTTCGTATAGAATGTATGTAGGAGAAAATTTGGAGGGACATCCCAGTTATATAGAAAAGAAAAACGGGTATTATCAATGGGATTATTATTCTGATACCGAATTTCATCACTGGACATTTCCTTTTTCTGTGGATGCCACTGTTTACCATTCTCTGGGACTTTTAAAACATCTTAAAAAGATGGTATATCATAATCCTGTTACTTTAGAAGAAAACGGATATTATTATATCACAAAAAATAAATTATTCAGCATTGGGCTTAGCCCAATACACTCACAATTGGTCGCAACAAAACTCAATAGAGTATCTGTTGACAGTTTAAATCCAACAATACATATTAAGCCCGAATTTTTAAATGAAAAGTTCCTGGATGGTTACACATTAGAATTGGTTATTCCTGAATTTATTGATAACGCTAATATTGTTCCTTCTGAAATTTATTTAGTCAAAGGAGACAAAAAAGAACTGATTTATTCTTTGGATGAGCAGGGAAAGAAAATACAGAGCTTACTGGGTATTGAAGGAGCCAAAGAACAACTAGAATAAATACAGTTGAAATTCAATCAATTATATTCTATAAAACAGCTGAATCTCTGTGCGAAAAATCAATTATTAATAATCCCAAACAAAAAAACATGTCCGAATTACCATTGGTTTCGATATTATGTCTCAGTTATAATCAATCTCGGTTTATAGTTGAATCTTTAGAAAGTATAAAAGCTCAAAGCTATCCAAATTTCGAAATCTTAATTTGTGATGACTGTTCTAAAGATGATTCTGCTGATATTATCAACAAATGGATTATAGACAATGGTCAATTAAAAACTGTATTTATTCCCCACTCTCAGAATAAAGGGATCTGCAAATCGTTGAATGAGCTTCTGAATATATCCAATGGCAAGTATATTATAACCATAGCTCTTGACGACCTTATGGAGGCTGATAAAATAGAAAGACACGTAGCAATTCTTGAAAAATCATCTCAAAACGAAGCTCTTGTATTTTCAAATGCCCACATAATAGATGATAATTCAGTACGTTTTCAAAATACTTTTATCCCTTATTTTCACAGATACCTGAATATAGAGTCTGGAAACTTTTACAAAAGTCTGCTTGAAGACAATTTTCTTCCCGCAATGTCATGCGTAACCAAATCTTCTTTGTTAAAAGAGATTGGAGGCTGGGATGAAGCATTAACTTTTGAAGATTACGATATGTGGCTGAGATTAAGCCAAAAATATGACTTCATCTACGACGACTACAAATCATGCAGCTATAGAATGCATGCAACAAACTCTCATAAAAAGAAAAACTTTTTAGATGTATCTTTTTTTGATATTTATCTGAAACACAAAGAACAGCCTGAAGTGAAAAAGAAAATCCTAAAACTTATTCATGAGGCTTATAAAGAGAACAGATTGACGGAAAGTCATAAAAAATACCTTAGTGAACTTGATAATAAAACACTTACCGAAAAATTAATTTTAAGAAATGTAGGAAAATTTACCTTCAACACGCTGCATTATCTTCAAAAAGTGTATTATAAAAGCTGGTAACATTATTTTTAAATCAATTATGAAAAAAATAAAGCCCTTAGCATTCTATCTCCCTCAATATCATCCTGTCCCCGAAAATGACGAATGGTGGGGAAAAGGATTTACAGAATGGACTAATGTAGGAAAAGCTCAACCTCTTTTTGAAGGGCACGAACAGCCTATATACCCTGGTGATCTGGGATATTATGACCTGCGCGTTCCTGAAGTAAGAGAACAGCAGGCTCAGATGGCTAAAGATTATGGAGTACACGGATTTATCTATTATCATTACTGGTTTGGTAATGGAAAACAACTATTGGAACGTGTTGCAAATGATGTTCTGAAATCACGGAAACCGGATTTTCCCTTTTGCTTCTGCTGGGCTAATGAAACCTGGTCAGGAATATGGCACGGATTATCAGAAAAAATACTTGCAGAACAAGTATATCCTAATGAACAGGATTTAATTGCTCATTTCGAATATCTACTCCCTTTCTTCAAAGACGAGAGGTATATAAAAGTGGATAACAAGCCTCTTTTGATCATCTATGATTCTAATCATTTACATCATGGAGATCCTCATTATATTTCAAAATTCAGAGAGCTTGCGAAGAAGAGCGGATTTGATGACCTTTATGTCATGGCATCCAATAAGCTCCGTGATGATCTTGATTTTAAATCTATGGGATATGACAGTAAAATTTCCAATGCTTTTCAGAAAGCTTGGCTGCCTCATATTGATAAAAAAGAATATATTTCTCATTCCCAATATTATAAAAACAGAATCAAAGGATTAATAGGAATTAAGAAAAAAGAACAGCCAAAAGTAAGAATTCAGGACGCAGAAGCTGTTGTTAACGATTTAAAGTTTGAAGAAAGTAATGTTCCTACCTATCCATGTATCCTTCCTAACTGGGACAATACTCCAAGAAGCGGTTACAGAGGTATCATCCTTGCTAATAATTCACCAGAACTATTCGAAAAACAAGTTGAAAAAGCTGTTGAATATCTTGATGATAAAAAAGAGTATCCTGAGCAGTTTCTCATCGTTAAATCCTGGAATGAATGGGCAGAAGGAAATATTCTGGAGCCCGATAGAAAAAATGGCTTCGGATATTTAAATGCATTAAAAAAAATACTGAATAAACACAGCCGAAATGAGTAAATTCAGCGTACTTATCGCCAATTACAACAATGGACATTTTTTTGAAAAATGTTACCAAAGCTTAATTGCCCAAACTGAAACAGACTGGGAAGCTGTAATTGTGGATGATGGTTCTATGGATAATTCTCTGGAGATCATCAAAAAAATAATCGGTGATGATCAAAGGGTTAAAATAAATCTCAATGATCAAAACAGAGGAATAGGCTATACAAAAAGGAAATTAATTGCTCTTGCAGAATCAGAAATATGTGGTTTTTTAGACCCTGATGATGCATTAACCCGACATGCTCTGGAATTTGTTTTAAAAACTCATTCCGAAAATCCGGAAGCAGGATTGGTCTATTCAAATTTTGTAAGATGCGACGAATACCTCAACCCATTATCGGTTCATAAAGCCAAACAAATTACAGCACTGGATCAGTCCTATTATAATTTCAATGCAGAAATTTCACATTTTGTTACTTTTAAAAAGAAGATTTACGAGAAAACATCCGGTATTGACCCTTTTCTAAAAATTGCAGAAGATAAAGACTGGTATATGAAAATGTGCGAAATAGCTCCTGTGAAATATATAGATGAAGATTTATATTTATACAGAATTCATGACAGTGGTATCTCTACTACAAAAAATTCTGAAAAAGCACTTTTCTGGCACTGGGTAGCACTTATAAAAATGGCAGAAAGAAGAAACATCAGTGTTGAAGATCTTTTTCTTCAAAGCTATGTTCCCAAAAATAAATATGAACATGCTCTCAATCAACTGAATCATGTAAAAAATTCAAGATGGGCAAAATTGGGTAATAAACTTGGAGTTTTTAAAATATTTAAAAACCTTTAAAATCTATTGAAATACAAAAGATTTAACAGACATTAAACGAATTGCTTAATTAGACAAAACACTTATGATTATTGGTAATGGAATTCTGGCAAATGCCTTAAGGCTTTATGATAAAGAAGATGTTATTTTTTTCGCATCAGGAGTTTCCAATTCACTGGAAACAAATTCTGCTGAATTCGAAAGAGAGATAGCGCTCCTGAAATCAATTATTGGCCAGCATCCTGATAAAAAGCTGATCTACTTTTCCACATGCAGTATTTACGATCCCAGTAAAACTGCCAGCCCTTATGTGATGCATAAGCTTACTATTGAAAAAACAATTGCTCAAAAATGTTCAAGCTTCGTTATTTTCAGAGTTGGAAATGCTGTAGGACGTGGCGGAAATCCCAATACACTGATCAACTTCCTTAAAAACTCAATCCTGTCAAAAAATAAGCTCACGATCCATAGTAATGCGAGAAGAATTCTGATTGGCACGGATGATATTGCAATATTTGTAGCCAGACATCTACAAGACCTCAACAATGAAATTGTCAATCTGGCCTATCCTTACCAGTATTCATTGCCGGAAATCTTATCCCAGCTGGAGAATCATCTTAACGAAAATGCGGATTATGAAAGTGTAGACGAAGGTTCTTTTTATAATATAGAATTTGACCGTTATACAGAAGATTTTTTTAAAGGACTATCTCCTGATGAATACTTAAAAAAAATCTATTCATCTTATTTATAGCAGATCAGATGATATAGCAAAACGATTAGGATCTTTCCAATGATTGATTTTGAAATTTTCACTTCTATTCCCGGAAAAAATAATTTTGTACCTTCGGCCAGGAAACTTCAGATCGTATTATTAAGGTCAGGAAAGAGGCAATTGATAAAGCTTTAATCCTAATTATAGAGTGAAAAATAAAACACATTAAACCTCTTGAATAAAAATGAAAATGAATCCCAAAATATCCGTAATTGTTCCCTGTTATAATCAGGCTCAGTTCTTAGATGAATGTCTCCAGTCTATATTGGATCAGACATATGAAAACTGGGAATGTATTATTGTGAATGACGGATCTCCCGATAATACTGATGAAGTAGCTGATAGATGGGTAAAAAAAGACAGTCGCTTCAAATATCTTTACAAAGAAAACGGCGGTTTATCTTCTGCAAGAAATGCAGCCCTGGAAATTGTTACCGGAGATTATATTCAGTTTTTGGATTCTGATGACCTCATCCACCGTGAAAAATTTTCAAAAAGCCTTTCCGGAGATACAGAATATCCGCTGATTGTAAGCCAGTACACAATCTATAGAGACCAAACTCATCTTCCGGGATACAAAGATATTGAACAGAATTTCCTGACATTTCATGGAATTGTATATGGTTGGGATATGGGATTTTCTATTCCTATTCATTGCGCTTTAATCCATAAAAAACTTTTGGAAGATTTCCTTTTTGATACTACCCTTACCAGTTGTGAAGATTGGTTAATGTGGATTTATATCACCAAAGATAATCCTGAGGCTCTTTTGATTAATGAACCCCTCGCTCATTACAGAAAAGACGTCAATGATAACATGTCCGCTGATCCGCTCAAAATCATGAAACAGCGCCTTAAAATTTTACCTATCTTAAAAAAACTTTATGGTGAAGATATTCATGACAAGCTTGCTTATTATATCATAGAAGTTCGTACAACCCAGCTTGTACAGCAAAGAAAGGAATTTCAAAAAATGATTCCTCTGGCTGTAGTTGCTAAATATCTTTCTTTTAAAAATTTGTATTACAAGTTTTTTCGAAAGAATGCAGATGGCTAAATTTCGGTTTCAATGCATCTGGAAAAAACACTATATATCCATTAAACTACACAAATGAGTCAGGTTGCTGTCAAAAACAGATTTACAGCGGAAACTTTGAAAAATTATATAACTTTAAATAAATTTATTTAGATGAGTCAATTTGTACACGTTATAATGACAAGATTCAATGTTCCTACGAAAGGATGGAACGAAACCCGTTCAGGATTTAAACCTCTTACCGAAGAATGGCTTGATGACAGATTCAGGTTATTCAGAACTTACGTACTTCCTTCTTATAAAAACCAAACCAATCAAAACTATATATGGCTGACTTTTTTTGATGTTAATACATCTGATAAGTTTAGAAAAATCATCAAAGAAATTGAAGCAGAATATCCTACCTTCAAAGCTGTTTTTGTAGAAGATTTTGATGTTATGAAAACAAAAGCTGTAGAAGTAATCCCACAGTATTTTACTCCGGACACAAAATTCGTGATCACCAGTGAACTGGATAATGATGATATGCTTCATCAGGATTATATAAAAACCGTACAGGAGCTCTTCAAACCGGTGCATGATCTGGTCATAGATTTAAGAAAAGGATACCAGCTTACTATGCTTCCGGGCCGTAAAGCAGTTGTGAATGTCTATAATGATGTTGTAAACCCATTTGTAAGTTTAGCAGAAAGCGTAGACAACTTCAAAACAATGTTAAAAGAAAGAGCTCACAACAGCTATCGCCATTACCCTAATTTTTCGGTGGAAAACAGCAAAGAGATGTATATCCAGATTATCCATCAATATAATTTAATGAATATCACCTTTAAGCATAAAGCAGTTCATGAGGTTGATTTTTCAGAATATGGAATGACAGAAGAGACTAAATTTACGATAGATCGGTTCAAGACACTTCAGCATAATATTGCCAGAGTACCTTTTGTAATGGGACTTATTTTGAAAAAAATATTTTAAAAATAAGATCTGTCCGGCTATGAAACTTAACAATCTTCAGATATTAAGAGGGATTTCAGCATTATTGGTATGTTGTTTCCATTTTCGTGAAACCATCAATTTACCAGATCTGAATCTTGGTGATATCCTATTCAAAAAAGGGAGTATTGGTGTTCCCGTATTCTTTATTATCAGTGGATTTATAATGGCTTTCACCACTCAAAAAATAAATTTCAGCAAAGATTCTTTTCAACAGATTATTTTGTTTTACAAAAGAAGAGTGATCAGAATTGTTCCGCTGTATTATCTTTTGACATTTGCCGCAATGATACCCGGAGGTAGTTTTTTACTGTATTTTTATGGATCAGGTCTCCATGAGCTTATCCACTCCGTTTTATTTCTTCCTACCAAGAAGGAATTTCCGGTGCTATTTTTAGGCTGGTCTCTAAATTTTGAGATGTTCTTTTATCTGATATTCGGACTCTCATTATTTTTTAAGGAAAAGAGATATTATTTCATTGCAGCTTTTTTCATCCTGACAACTATTGTAGGCTTTTTCATTCAATTTGAAAGCCCATATCTGCGGATGGTAACCCACTCTCTGAATCTTTATTTTGTTGTGGGGATTTTTTTCGCACTATTGTTGAACAAATACACCATTCCCAAGAGCTGGGCAGGAATAATTTCTGTAATAGGGATACTCTCATTTATCCTTGTTTTGCTTAGTATTATTCCAATAAATAATGATTGGGTAAAGTTGGCCATCATATCCACATTTGTCTTTACTTTTCTGACCTTTGATTATATCTTCCATTTTAAAGGAAATAAATTATTGATCTTTCTGGGGGATATTTCTTACTCATTGTACTTATCACATCCTTTTGTGGAAATTGTCTTGAAAAGATTTAAAGTTGAAGGCTATTTCAGTATTCCTTTTTTCCTTTTTAAAATTGCTGTGGTCATTGTTGTGGCTTCCCTTCTGTATTATTTTGTAGAGAAAAAAATTACGAATTATTTAAAAGCTAAATTAAAAGCATAATTCAGAAATTAGTTTAAAAAAAATAAAAAACATTGTTATAAATAAATTTCACCAATTTTCTATTTACAACGTTAATTAACCAAGATTATAAATAAATAAACAAATTATATACCATATAATTAAAACATCATAGATTTTTATTCATAATTCTTAAAAATAATTCGTAAAAAAAATCCAATAAATACCCCATTCCCATTTAACTTTCTTATAAATAAATGATCAAAAGTGTATAGACTTAAAACACAAACGACTTTATTCAATATGAAAATACCTTTATTTTACATCCCAAAAACTAGGTATAAATATTTTCTGGAAATTAAAAAAAAATATAAATCAGAAAAGTACATTATCCCTATTGGTAAAGACTGCCATGCAGCTCATTCATTGGATATTCTCAACATCAGAAACCAAAGTCTGCCTTATGACTGGGTACGCTTAAAATCTATGTCCGGACTTAGAACAGTAAGTCAGAATATTCAGGAGCACTTTAAATTTTTTCTTTCTGATCTTAAAAGAAACGAAGAAGGAAACACCTACGCCGAAAAATATCCGGAAGCAGAGTTCACTCATGCCAGAGCAGTAATAGATGATCCAAAGCTCAGAAATACCTTTGAGAAAAGGTGTCAAAGAATACTTGATATCATTAGCCATCAGCCCGTAGCCTTTCTTCATATCATAGAAATTACAAAGTTCAATCTCATAGATGCCAAATTATTCTGTAGTATGGCAAAAGATTTTACAAAAGTTTTAAAGCAGGAAGATTCTCTTCATATTTACATGCGCTTTGATGAAGAAATAGAAAATAAAGAGGTATGCAATTTTCTCCTTAACGAAATTTCAAAAATACCCCAAGTATATATCACCACATATATTCGGGAGAAAACTAAACATGGGATATGGGGAAATGAAAATGAATATCCTAAATTATACGAATCACTTAATTTAAAAATCCAAAAGGTATTTCCAATCATTGCTATCAAATAAAAAGCTTAGTTTTACACCCATAAAACATAATCCGATAAAATGAAAATTTCTGTAGTTATTCCCGTCTACAATGCCGAAAAATATGTTTCCCAGGCTGTAGAATCTGCTCTTCAGTTCGAAGATGTATATGAAGTAGTACTGGTAGAAGATAAATCTCCGGACAACGCATTAGAAGTATGCCGGGAACTTGCTGAAAAATATGACAGAGTAAAGCTTTTTCAACATCCTGACAAAGGAAATCACGGTGCCGGTGCCAGTAGAAATTTAGGAATGGAAAAATCGGAAGGAGACTTTATTGCATTCCTTGATGCCGATGATTACTATCTTCCGAACCGTTTTGATGCAGAAAAAGAACTTTTCATTAATAAGGATGTTGATGGAGTGTATGGTGCCATTGGTGTCCATTATTATTCTGAAAAAGCCAAAGAACAATATTATAAAGTTTTTGGCGACCGCCTTACTACAGTTTATAAAAAATATCATCCTAAAGATGTATTTCCGGGACAACTTAATATGAAAGGTACTTTCGGGCTTTTCAGCATTGATGCTTTGACGATCCGAAAAAGCGCTTTAAAAAATCTAGAATATTTCTTTAAAACTCATTTAAAACTGCACCAGGATACAGAGTTTCTATTCAGGCTCTCTTATTATTTAAACTTATATCCAGGAATTCTTGATAAAGCAGTGGCTGTAAGAGGAGTTCACGAGAATAACAGAATTACCAAAATAGATGCAAGAGAAGTTAAACCTGCCTCTACAAGAGTTGTGCTTTGGAAAGAGGTCAACCATTGGGCAGAGCATGAAAACACCCTTCCTGAAGATATTAAGCTTCATATTAAAAGAGTATACAGAAGCTTCCAGATTGCCAATGCTCCTCTTTTCAAAAAATGGGGCATGATTACAAAGTATCTGCTCACTGATTATAAAAGTATACGTTCTGGATTGTACAATATCAATTTCAGAAACGACTTGTTCTCCTAAAAATATTTAAAAGATTAATTATATTTTTCCGGCTATTGAACTAAATATTTAGTTTAATAGCCGGAAATTCATTTTTAACGCTTTGCAAAATGTATTTTTCTTAAAAGGTCACGCATCGGTTTTTCAATAAACTGGTAGAAAATTGCAGAACTGAACAGCATAACAATAATGTAAATTACAAATACAACATCAATACTGAACGTATATTGCTGACATTTTAAAAATTCTCTTACCAGATAAAGAACCGGAATGTGAGTAATGTATATCCCATAGCTTATTTCTCCAAGATACTCTAGCGGCTTCAATGAAAACAGCCTGCTCACCCTTCCATTATTAGCTGAGATCAGAATAATTGCAGGAACAAAAAGCAGCGCCATCAAACCGTTGTGATAAAAAAGCGGAACAAACATCAGAGATGCAAGGATTAATAAGAAAACAATGATAACCTGACGATCGTAATTTTTTTGTTTATAATTTCTGACGAAAAATATTCCTGCCAGATTACCAATTAGAAATTCATTAAGGTGCCAGAAAGGAAAATAATACAAAAATTCATGACTTTTCGTGTGCGGTCCTTCATACGCTCCATACACAGGATATAAGTTCGAAAACACCTGAGTAATCAACCATAGTCCGATAGCTACGATCCAGATTGTTTTATTTTTCTTAGAATAGAAATAATTATATAAAAAAGGAAAAAGCAGATAGAAGAAAAACTCAACAGAAATAGACCATCCGGGAAAGTTCAGAATCATGGCTTCTCCCGGTATCCAGCTCTGAATGCCCAATCCGTATAAAATCAGTTTATACCAGTCAAACGTCTCATACCTCGTCATAAAATACAGCAAAAGCCCCAGCATATAAAGCGGATAAATCCTGGCAAATCTGTTTTTATAGAACTCCAGATAATCAATTGTATCTTTTTTGTGATAGGCAATAATCATAATAAATCCTGAAAGAATAAAGAAATAGCTTACCCCAACATTTGCTCTCAAAAAAAGATCGGAAATATAATCTATCTTATATAAAAACAGATCTTTATTGAAATGGGAAATAACAATTGCCATAGCAGCAACAAACCGGGTAAATGTAATCTGACTTATCTTCACAGAATCGTAAAATGCTTAACTTTATCAAAACATAGCCATATCAACTCTGAAGGCCTGTCTTATTTCATATAAAGTGTTAATTTTAAGGCACAAAAATAAGATTTATTATTATAATTATGTAAAACAAATTATATTTGTACCCTACAAATGTGAAAAATAAATTTAGGTATGCTTGATGAAATTTTAGCAAAAATCCAACGAAGGAGCCAGATTTCTCGTCTCAAAAAACACCCTCATGTTTCTTTTAAGGGGATAAAGCTTGGGATCAGTGATCATTTTGTTCTGCATGAAAATTTAAAGAAAGTTACGATTGGTAGTTCTGTCAGTTTCAGAAATTACGTACACGTTCTGGTAGAGAAAAATGCCACTTTAGAAATCGGAAATAACTTTTTCATGAATAATTTCTGTTCCATCAACTGTCTGGACAGTATTTCAATAGGTGACGACACTTTATTCGGGGAGAATGTAAAACTGTATGACCACAATCATGCATACCAGTCTCAACCGGAATTTAAATTGTTTCACTCTGAATTCACAACAGCGCCTATCAGAATCGGAAACAATTGCTGGCTCGGAAGTAATGTTACCGTCTTAAAAGGAGTTACCATTGGAGACAACTGTATCATCGGAGCAGGATGTGTTATTCATAAAGATATCCCAGCTAATACCACTGTAATCAATCGTCAAGATTTAATATTCAAGGAACATTAATGAAGTTTTCTATTCTTATTGCCCATTATAACAACGCCCTTTTTTTCAAAGACTGTTTTGAAAGTATCCTTCAGCAAACCTATACAGATTGGGAAGCCATTATTTTAGATGATGCGTCCTCTGAACACGAAAAGAAAATGGTTCAGGAAATCATTTCAAATGATAAACGGTTTAAGTTTTTTGAAAATGAAAAAAATTCAGGTGTAGGAGTAACAAAAAGCAAACTGATCGAACTGGCGGAAGGAGATATCTGTGGATTTCTGGATCCCGATGATGCCATCAGCCCTACAGCCATTCAAAAATGTATGGAAATCTTTCAGAATAAAAAAAACACAGTCCTTACCTATTCCAGGTTTATGACCTGTGATGAGAATCTGAAGCCTATTTCTCCATTCAGATCTGCTATGCAGGTACCCAATGGTGATCATTATTTTTTTAATTTCCCGATTCAGATTGCTCACTTCGTAACTTTTAGAAAATCGGTTTATGAGCAGACTGAAAAAATGAATCCTAATTTAAAAATCGGTGAAGATCAGGACCTGTATCTTAAAATGTATGAAAAAGGGAAAGTTCAGTTTATTAATGATACCAACTACCTTTACAGAACGCATCAGGGAGGAATTTCCCAAAATGATAATAAAAAGAAATCCCATGAGTATTTTGCTCAGGTGATTTTCAACACAATGAAACGAAGAGGCCTCACCACCATCAACGGTCAGAAAGTTCCTGATCATTACACAGGAGCAGATGAGATCTTTGAACTGCTTCAATATCAGCATCAGCTGCCTTTCCGTATAAAGAAAAAAATTAAAATTACTTTACAATCAATCTTCGGATAATGCTAGAAAAAAAAATAAAAATTTTGTTCAGACACCGCTCCATGGAAATGGGAGGGGTAGAAAAAGTACTGTTGGGACTTCTCAACAACCTCAACCCTGACAAATTTGAAATAACGGTATGCCTCACCCTAAACCAGGGCAAATTGCGTGATGAACTTCCGAAACATATCAGAAAAATATACCTTACGGATGGAAAAGAAGATTTTTCAGATCACTCTCTTTTACAAAAAGTTCAGCTTATTCAAAGAAGAATAAAGCTAAGAAGACTGAAAAATAATCCCGCCATCGTAGACCGACTTATCAATGATACTTTTGATATAGAAATCGGGATGGATTACAGGGATTATGATGCGATCCTGAATTCTACCCATACAAACTCCAAAAAGATAGGATGGTTTCATTCTGAAGTCAATGTACCTCAGTTTCAGCCATTGGTTCCGGATATTTTAAAGAGTTTTCCTCAGTTTAATCATATGGTATACTGCTCTCATAAGATAAAGGATATGATGCATGAGTATTATCCTGACCTCAATTATCCGGCCGAGAGTGTTATTATCAATCCTATTCCTATTGAAGAGATTAAGCAGAAGGCAGAAGAAAAGCTTGATAATTTCCCTGAAGGACCTGTTTTTGTTTCCATTGGAAGACTTCATTCAAGGAAGGGATATCATAAACTTATTGAAGCTCATACAAGGCTCATCAATGATGGCTTCCACCATACGATTGTTGTTATAGGTGACGGTGGTGAAATGAAAAACCTTAAAGAGCAGGCTGCTGCTAATAATGTAGAAAAGACATTCATTCTGGTTGGAAATCAAATGAATCCTTATCCTTATATCAAAAAAGCAGATTATTTTGTTCTTCCGTCAGAATCTGAAGCATGGCCATTGGTGATTGCAGAAGCATTAATTCTTCAGAAGCCTATTGTTGCTACCAATGTAGGGGATGTAGGATTGATGATCAAAGACAAAGAAACAGGATACCTCATCAGCTATGATGTTGATGAGATGTACAAAGGAATGAAAGCCTTCCTTACAGATCCTGCTCTTGTTCTTCATATTAGAGAAAATCTCAAAAATATTGAAAGTCAGTTTGACAATAAGAAAATATTTGACAGTGTAGAAAACATTATAGAAACACTGCACAAACAATAAGCTATTGGGCGGAATATCCTCCGTCAATCACAAGATTGGTTCCTGTGACCCATCTTGAGGCATCAGATAACAGGAAAATACAAGCATTCGCTACATCTTTAGGATCACCTATTCCCAGCGGATGCTTTTTTATGATTTCAGATGAAGCTTCATCACCAATATCTTCAAACATCTTTTCCAGAATGGGAGTATTGACCATAGCAGGGCTTACACTATTGACACGGATATTACTTCTGGAAAGTTCCATAGCCAAAGAACGGGCTCCTGAAATAACAGCTCCCTTACTGGCAGAATAAGCCGCTTTTCCTGCCTCTCCTACCATTCCTGCAACGGAAGAAATAAATACAAAACTAGAGGTTTCGTCTTTATATTTTTTTAAAGATAAAATTTTAGCAATTTCAAACCCGGCAATGACATTGACTGAAAATATGTCCTGATACAACTGAGGATTGTGCTTTTTTAACGGTAATGTTTTCTCAATACCGGCACAGTGTATAAATCCTGATATTTTACCTAAAACGGAAACTTTATCAGCAATCACAGCTTCAAGGTTTTCAGATTGGGTAATATCTTCTGTGATGATCTCTACTTTTGTTTCGGGATCCAGCATAGAAACGGTTTTCATCAGTTCATCATGGTTTCTTCCCATAAGAACAAGATCAGCACCTCTTTTGCTGCATTCTACAGAACAGCTTCTCCCGATTCCGGAAGAAGCGCCTGTAATGAGAATAATTCTATTTTTTAATGAGAAAGCATCCATTAATCTTCAAAATTTTCTTTTCCTATAACATTCATCAGATCTGAAACGGTTTCGATATCTTTAAAATGCTTTGTATCAATTTTTTTATTAAAATTTTCGTCTACAAATGCGATAACGGAAAGTAAACTGATAGAGTCATAGCTTTCCAGAGATTTTAAATTCGTTTCAGTAGTTAATGTGTTATCTTCCTCCAACTCCTCTTGTAGTTTTTCTAAAAAAACAGATGTTTTCATATTTTATAATTTTAAATGTTTATTATTTTAAATTTCCATAATAGTGGCTCCCCATGAGTATCCAACCCCAAATCCTGCCATTAAAACTTTATCTCCTGCCTTCAGCATTCCTTTATCCATCATGTTTTTAAGAGCAATAGGAATGGTTGCAGAAACGGTATTCCCGGTTTTTTCCATATCAATATAGAACTTTTCTGCCGGAATCTTTGTTTTCTTTCTTAAATAATTCAACATAAAGGAATTCGCCTGATGAAAAACAAAATGGTCAATATCATCCATCGTCATTCCGTTTACCTCCAGTGTTTCTTTTACCAGTCCCGGAATATTTTCAATGGTAAAATTAAAAATCTCAGGGCCATTCATATAAATATTTTCAGGGCTGAATTCATGCTCTGGATTCAGTTCAAAATCTTTTTTGAAAGCTCCTTGTTTTACGATAAGGTTTTCAGCACCGCTTCCGTCTGTTCCCAGACAAAACTGATAATCATTACTTTCTGCCTTTTCAATAATTGCTGAAGCAGACGCATCCCCAAATATGCTTCGATTTCCTTTATCATCGGGATGGATATGTTTGGTATACGTTTCTGAAGTAACCAAAAGAATACTTTTAGCAATTCCTGCCGCAATCAATCCTTTCGCGAAAGCCAATCCATATACAAATCCCGAACACCCAAGGTTAAAATCTATAGCTCCTACATTTTTTCTAAGACCCAGTCTGTCCTGCAAAATACAGGCCGTTGTAGGCAAAAAATACTCTGGGCTTTGGGTACAGAACAAAATGAAATCCACTTTGCTTCTATCATAGTTTTCGAAAATTTTTTCTGAAGATTGTACGGCCATATCCAGTACAGTTTCGCTGTCTGAAGATATATGGCGCTGAGAAATACCTACTTTTTCCTGAATACGTTCTGAACTCCATTCGGGGAAAAGTTTTTCCAGATCCTCATTAGTTAACACTTGCTGAGGCAGATAATATTCTATTTTTGAAATTTTCATCATATTAATAAATTCTTTTTCTTTGCAAAAGTAACGAAAACAAATTTACGCCTGTGATGATTTTTATATTCCGGATTTTATTAAAAATAGACTCTCTCTATCATAATTTTTTGAATAGAGCGAATCTTGAAGTGGCCAAATACAGAGGTATGAAAGTAGGAAAAAGCTTTAACATGCCTGATAAAATATATTTTGGCACTGAGCCTTATCTCATCGAAATTGGTGACTATGTGAATATTGCCGGAGATGTAAGATTTGTGAATCATGGTGGAACTACTACGTTATTAAGAAGACTTCCAGGCTATGAAGATGCCAGAATTATGGGAAGAATAAAGATTGGAAATAATTGTACTATTGGTCTCAACTGTGTGATCATGCAGGATGTACAGATAGGAAATAACTGTATTTTAGGTGCCAACTCTGTGTTGTCACAATCTATGCCTGATAATACGGTTTTTATTGGAAATCCAGCACAATTTCTATGTACCATGGAAGATTATGGTGATATCGTCCTTAAAAATAATCCAGAATATCCGAGAGAACTTGAAAAAGACAGAAAAAAATTTGATGAATATATAAAAGAAAACCTACCTTATAAATTCAAAAAAGCAAGGAGAATTAAATAATCACAAATGGAACGAAAAAAAATCTTATTTATATATTATCAAAATACTAAGCCCGGAGGTATATCCAAAGTACTGGCTCAGCTCACTTCAGAATTGGCAGAGTTAAATTATGATATCGAAATTCTTTTCCTATTGGAAGCTCATCAGGATTTCTACCCCATACATCCTAAAGTAAAAAAGCATTACATCAATGCTTTTGGCGACAAATATTCCAGATTTGGAACTTCTATTTATAAAAAATATAATAAAATTCCCAAAATATATAATATTTACTCTTATCTCTATGATTTTGGAACATACAGGGTTTTAAACCAATGGATCAACGAAAACCATCAGAATTATGATACGATTGTTTCCTGCTGGTATAAACTTTCATCAATGCTGGCCATCAATAGCCAGGTAAGTAAGAAAACAATTGCATGGGAACATATCAGCTACCAGACAGGCGGCTTAGTTTATTATAATATTTTGCGAAAGTATTATAAAAATCTACGCTCTATTATCTCTCTGACTCATACATCGTTGGAACATTACAAAAAAATAAATCCAAATTCAATCGTTATTTCCAATATTATTGGGGATAATTATGAAAGTTTTAAACTGGACATTACGAGCAAAGAGAATATTATTTGCGCTGTAAGCAGACTGGATCCTGAAAAAAATGTAAAAGATTTTATTAACATTATCAAAGAATGTAAAATAGGAGAAGATTGGAAAATCATTATTGCAGGAGATGGCACTCAAAGAACCTTACTAAAAGAACAGGCCCAAAACATTGATCTTCAAAACATTGAATTTCTAGGAAGTATTCCTCAGGAGAAAATACTGCAGCTATACAAAAAATCAAAAATCTTTTGTATGACCTCATTAAACGAAGGACTGCCTACCGTTCTTATTGAGGCTATGTTCTGTGGCAATGCACTTATAGCTTATGATTGCCCTACAGGCCCTTCTGAAATTATAAATACCAATAATGGTTATTTGATTAAGATGCATGATAAAGAAAATTATATAATAAAATTAAAACATCTAATTAATAACCCGCAGGAACTTACTGAACTCATGATATCCAGTAAAACAGAATCAGAGAAATGGAGTAAAGAAAAAATAATACCGCAATGGGAAAAGATACTTTAGAGCACGATATATATATATCTGTCATCATACCGGTATACAATTCCGCAGAGAGCCTGCATCAATGTATTGATTCAGTTTTAGAACAGAGCTATAAAGGATTTGAATTGCTGTTAATTAATGATGGGTCTGTAGACCGTTCTTTAGAAATAATGAATTCATTTGCTGAAAAAGATAGCAGAGTCAAAGTCATTGATAAAATTAAAAACAGCGGAGTAAGTGATACTAGAAATATTGGCATTTCTCATGCAAAAGGAAAAATAATCTGTTTTATAGATTCTGATGATTGGATTGAAAAAAATTATCTCCAGGTTTTTGTTGATAATTATACATCATCTGATACTCTGCTGCTCCAAAATATTATAAGAGGTAAAGCTAGAGATCTTCATTATAAAACCTATGATATACAAAAAGATTTTACAGAATTATTTGTCAGAAATAATTTATTATATTTTGGGGGACCTGTTGCCAAATTTTTTGAAAGAGAAATAATAACCGGAAATAGGATTACCTTCAACAAAGCAGTTAGCTATGGTGAAGATTTGATGTTCTTTCTGGAATATATAAAACAAATTAAAGCGATAAAAATCATTGATGCATCGCTTTATCATTATGAGTTTACTGAAAGTTCCCTAAGCAGATCAAAACATTCTTTTGAATCATTATTCAAACTACATACTGCCATTAAGGACTTTATTTTTTTGCACAAACAGCAGTCCGGAAAAGAAATAAAAAAATATCTATATCAGATAAACTGGGATATTATTGAATCCAGCATAGATCAAGGAATTATTGGTAAAAATTTAACCGGCGAAGAAACGCATAAAAATCTGAGCCGTTTGAAATCATCCATGGATATTAATTATTTTATATACATCGGGGTTTATAGAAAAGTTTTATTTTTACTTCTCAAAACCAGACAATTTCATTTGCTCCTGAAACTAAAAAGAACTCTAAATAAATAATACTACTCCTTTGAAGAAAAAAATTCTTATACGTATCGGTTCCCTCCGCCATGGCGGTGCAGAAAAAGTTCTTGTCAACTTCCTCAAAAACCTTCCGGAAGATAAATATGAAATAGATCTTCTAATCAATCTGTATACGGGAATGTATATCAAGGAAATTCCGTCATGGGTCAATCTGCATTATTTACTTAAGGGAGAAATGATTACCACCAACAGACCGCATGAAATTCCGGTGAAAGCATTCAGGGTATTGTATCAGAAAATGTTTTTATGGTTTCCATCACTTCTTTACAGGTTTGTTTTAAGAAATAAAAAATATGATGTGGAAATAGCGGCTATTCATGGGATGTATAAAGAGCTGCTTTCCAGTCCGCAAAAGGATTCAAAAAAAATAATCTGGATTCAGAATGATATTTTTAATCTGAAAGAATATACACACGATGTAATCAGACAGCTTTTTAAATTCGACAGAATATTGGTAATTTCCGATAAACTAAAAGAAGAAATGCTGAAGATTGCAGAGAATGATAAGGAGAAACAAAACGTGATTAAAATCTTTAATCCGATAGATAAAAATGATACTTTAAAAAAAGCTGATGTTGAAATCACCGACTATCCTTTCAGTAGTGACCTTCCCACTTTTGTAACGGTAGGAACCGTATATCCACAGAAAGGATATGACAGGTTATTGAATATTCATAAAAAACTGATTGATGAAGGACTTAAACATCAATTGATAATCATCGGTGACGGCTATGACTTTGAGACTATTCAGAATCAGCTTAATTCGTTAGGACTTCAGGACACTGCAAAAATGCTTGGCTTTAGCAATAATCCGTATCCTTACATGAAAAAGGCAGATTTTTATATTATGTCTTCCCGACATGAGGGATTCCCTACGATCATCGCCGAAGCACTTATTCTTAACAAACCAATTTCTGCAACGGATATTTCCGGCATTAAAGACCTTCTGCAAGACGGAAAACTGGGAAATATCACAGAAAACTCCGAAGAAGGAATATATGAAGGAATGAAAAAGTTTCTTACTGATAAAAACATCACTGAGGAATACAAAAAACAGATTTCACAAACAGAACTACCGTTTGTATTGGAAAAATCTGTGGAACATCTTCAGAAAATAATTGATGAAGCATAAAAACATTTACAATGGCTGATTATTCTATTATTCAAAAAGACTTTTACCGGGAAAGCGGAAAATGGCTTTCAACATTTCAGATCTGGAAAAAATGTATTAATCCCAATCTTCATTTTATCTATCTCTTAAGAATGGCTCAAAAACACCAAAATAAAGCCATCTTGAATATTTTTTGGAAAATCATATTAAGACATTATCAAATTAAATACGGATTTCAGATTTATCCGGAAACTCAGATTGGAGAAGGTTTTTATCTAGGACATTTTGGGAGTCTGGTCATCAATCCGAAAACAATTATTGGAAAGAATTGCAATATTGCACAGGGCGTTACAATTGGCCAGCAGAACCGTGGACAAAATGAAGGGTCTCCTGTTATTGGTGATGAAGTCTGGATAGGGACAAATGCTGTCATTGTAGGTGCTATCATGATTGGAAATAATGTATTGATTGTTCCTAATTCTTATGTCAACTTTGATGTACCCTCTAATTCTGTGGTCATAGGAAATCCCGCAAAAATAATCCCAACCGAGAACGCTACTAAGGATTATATTAACCGTAAAGTATAGCAAATCACAGTTATAGTATAAATTCTACTTGTATTTATCAGTGGTTTTATTTAGTTTTGCAAAGAATATATTATTTGATTATAAAAAAAATTGTATTCTATCAATCAAATAGCGAAAATTGCTCCCTACTTTTGTTTTGAAAAAATCGCTTAATATTAAAAACACAATCTCAGGCATATTATTAATTTTTAAAATTATTTTTGATGAAAAAACATGTTCTACATTACCATCACTTAGCTGTACAGTTATAGTTTAAAAATGACACCAATATATTTTTATGTCATAAAACTATAACAAATATTTCCTTCAAAATTTTCTTATTGGATAAGTGCCATATGTTTTCACCCGAGAATTATTGTGTGGTATTAGTTTTTTTATAGTGTACATAATTCTGATATTCCTCATATTGTCCTTTAGAAAACTTTTAAGAAAGATTACTTTAAAACTATTTAACAGCATTGAAACACTTCAGCCATGTTTAAAAAAACACTTCTAATCCTCCTCATCTTACTATACCTTACAGGGTTACTACTTTCATTTCCATTTATATATGATAATTTATTTGGTCCTGACAAACTAGATAGTATCCGAAATTTTTTTGAATATGGAATTATGTTTTGCTCGTTTCTTGTATTCAATGCATTTCTCTTTAAAAATAAATACACATCCATTATTGCAGTTATCTTATGCTTATTATTAAGTCTTAACTTTCTTATTTCAGCTTCCTGCTTTCTTATTTATCATTCCGGATTCAATATTGGAATGGCCATAAGTATTGTAGAGTCTAATGTGAATGAGGCTATGAGTATGTCTTATATGTTTATCCTACCTGGTATTTTATTTTTACTATTTTTTGGAATAATGCTATATGTGATCAACTATCTGAAAAAAAGCGTAGTTACTTTTAATTTTAAGTTCATCTTTATTGCATTATTGTGGCTTATTATGCCGTTCATTTTTTTCCTCAAACATAGGTATATAAGTAATAAAGGTGGAGGAAGTATGATTAAAAATGTGTACTATCATTATACTGATTTCCGTATTGCACAGGATATTCAGGAAGATATTAATGCTCTTACAAAGAATGTTCCTGTTTTCAATATCAAAAAAATACAACCGGGCATAGAAAATGTAATTTTGATCATCGGAGAATCTGAAAGAAAACAAAACATGTCATTGTATGGTTATAATAAAAAAACAACCCCTTATACAGATGAGCAGGCTGGGAATATGATGATTTTCGATAATGCCGTTTCTCCTGCAGGGATCACAAACCTGAGTGTTCCTCTGATGTTATCAAGCATTCATCCGGATGAATTCAGATATAAGTATGATAAACTTTCTTATAACATTATCAATCTTGCTAATCAAAGTGGATACAATTCTTTCTGGCTTAGTACACAAGCTAGCGCAAGAGGAATAACCGCTATAGCTTCCATGTCTAAAAACAAAAAATGGGTCAATGGATTTGATGAAGTTATCGTTCCTGAGCTGAAAAATACTATTCAAAAGAAAGAAGATAAATTTATAATCCTTCACATCATGGGAAGCCATCCAAACCCGTGTAACAGACTCCCCCCTAACTGGAATTCTGAAGGAATGAACTGCTATGACAGCTCTATAAAATATACCGATTTTGTTTTCAAAAATATTTTCAGTACACTGAAAAACACAAATTCTGTGGTAATATACGCATCCGACCACGGACTTAAAATACAGGGAGACAAGCTACTGCATATAGATTCTAAAGAATCTACGCAGGTACCTTTCTTCATTTGGTTTGGTGATAAGGTACCGGCAAATTACAGAATTACCGGACATGAAACTAAACAGACACAAACGACCTACATCTATCCGCTGATCATGAAATATATGGGTCTGGAAGCCCCTCAGCATTATAAAAATGAAGACAATAAGTATCTAAACTTAGAGATGAAAAGTATGGAATATAATAAGTTACCGGAATAATATATATTCATTTATATTACAGCTGCTTTTCTATTGATGAAATAGGCAACAAAAAGATTAGGAACCCAGCATAGCCATGCAACAGCAATATAAGAGTTTTCAGGATCTCCTGTCAGCATTTTCAGTAAAGGATACCATAACCGCAATGTCACAGCTGCAAAGGTACAAGCATAGCTAAAGGTCATAAACTGTTGATGTTTGAGGATATTTCTTTGCTTTATTTGTACAACTGCCATAAGGGTCGTTATCAGCCAGATGCATCCCAAACAGATAAACCCCGTTGCTGAAATAAGTCCACCATTCGCATAAAAGCCCATATAAATAGCTGAAAGAGAGCTTATCATTACAGCAATTACGTAAAAACTTCCGATGATCCGGTGTAATCTTATATTTTTATTTCGGAATGAAGTACTAAACTGGCTCCATCCTATAAAAAGAGCCAACCCTCCGAATAGTATGTGAGAAAAAAAGGCTGATTTCCAGATTACATTATGAAGTATTTCTAAGGATTTAGAACCTAGAAAGGTATATTGATGCTCTACAAAAGCATAGATCAAAGGATACAATCCGATAAGTAATGCCAAAACACACATGATTACAAAGAGTAACTTTTTCATAGCTGTCCATTTAATTTTCTGTAAAAATGAGCATTATAAAAGCTCCATCTGTTCCAAAATGAAAGGTGGAACCTATTTATAAAACATTAACAATAAATAACTTGAAACAAAACCGACAATAGATCAATATCAGTTATTCCATATGAATGCTTTGATTCTTTAAAAACTCAGACGGTGAGCAATTCATATACTTTTTAAAGTTTCTGTTAAAAGAAGTCTTGGAATTAAACCCACATTCAAATGCCAATGAAAGAATCGTGTATTTTTGATTTTCCGGAAGGACAACGGTACGCTTAAACTCTTCAATACGCTGTCGGTTGATATAATCATAAAAGTTTTTATGCTCCACAGAATTAATCACCTGAGATAATGTATTAGGATGAACATCCAGTAGTTGGGCAATAGTATTCAGATTAAGTTCCGGGTCTTTGTACAACTTTTCCTGTGTCATTTTATACACAAGTTTTCTATAAATAGATTGTATAGCTTCATCTCCTGGAGAATTTTTCTGATATTTTACAACCTCATTATCAAGCTCTTTTGGATCTTCCCTATCAGGAAGAGCAGGGATATTCAAAATTCCCACACGACTGATTCCAAAGTAAGCGGCTACTACAATAAACAGAACTACTATTGAAAAAATAAGAATGTCATTTTTAATAATCACCGCAATCCATATCAAAGCGATCCCTGCAATGAGATAATACAGCCAGTTCAGATTCATTTTTTCAGTATTAGAATACTGACTGGAAATACCTTCTGTATATTTTCTTACAGCAAAAAGACTTAAAGCAACATATACTATTCCTGATAAAATCATAAGATATTTGATCACCTTACTTAATAGCTTATATCCATTATTTCCGCTCTGATAAGCAGCCAGTCTATCCCATGGAGATAAGAGCAAAAGCTGAGATAAAAGCAAGCCAATCATCAGAACAGGAATGCCGTTCAACAACCATATCTTCATACCTGGATTTCTTCCTGTAACACACAGAACATACAAATACAGCATGGGCCCGTGAATAAAAGGAAAGATAATTTCATACCCCAGAAGATAGGGAAACTTCAAATAGCCGCCGGAAAAAAACAGAATAAATAAGATAAGATGTATTCCTATAATCAGGAACCATGCAGCTAATATATAATCTGCCATTATTTTTTTGCGCTTTCCTAAAATCAAAAAGGAAGAAAAACAGGCAATAAAAATGCCTGCCAGATAAAATAGGGATGGTAAAGATTGCAGCCCAAAATCAGACATTCTATGAATACTTTAATTGACCTTTAAATTATTCATTTTTTTGACATATTATGATGATTTTTACCGCTATACCTCAAAAAAACAATGAAGAGATCAATAATTAAGAATATTTTAATTCGTAAATCTCAAATTTTAATTTATACTTCGTAATTTTATCATGTTTTTTAAACGTTTGGATTACCATAGATAACCACTAACTGTAATGCAAAGCATATCGGAATGTTAGATATGATTTTAAGCATATTTTAATATTAAACTTTGTTAAAAGTGATTGATTCTTTAACAAAAAGTATATTTTTGCACAATTATTGATTTAGTCTATTGATTTTGAAAATAATTTAAACGAAATAAATAATTATAAACTTTTAAAAATTTAAAATTATGTCACAATCGTACGAGGTTATTTTCGAAAACAACAAAAAATGGGTAGAATCCAAAGTAGCTGAAGACCCAAACTTCTTTCAGGAACTTGCAAAAACTCAGCACCCTGAATTCCTTTACATTGGATGTTCAGATAGCAGAGCTACAGCAGAAGAACTGATGGGAGCAAAACCAGGGGAAGTATTTGTTCACAGAAACATTGCTAATGTTGTCAATACTTTAGATATGAGTTCCACAGCCGTTATTCAATATGCTGTAGAACATCTGAAAGTAAAACACATTATTGTTTGCGGACATTACAACTGTGGCGGTGTAAAAGCAGCGATGACCCCTCAGGATTTAGGATTATTGAATCCATGGCTGAGAAACATTCGTGATGTTTACAGACTGCATCAAGCAGAACTGGATTCTATTGAGGACGAAAGCAAACGTTATGACAGACTTGTAGAGCTTAATGTTCAGGAGCAGTGCATCAACGTAATTAAAATGGCCTGTGTACAGGAGAGATATATCCTGGAAGAGCAACCAATTGTACACGGCTGGGTATTTGACCTTAGAACAGGTAAAATCATTGATCTGGAGATTGATTTTGAGAAAACCTTAAAAGACATTCAAAAGATCTACAATCTTACAAGTTCTGATTGGGTAATGAGCAGAAAGACCAAATAGTTTTTCTAAAAAGAATGTAAAATGAAATTCTGGAGTATTATTGTATTAACGTTTTTTCTGAATTTTACAGCGCTGCCGAGCATTGCTGCGGTTGCGGGCTGGGATATTGCAAGAACGAATATTATAATCAATGAAGAAGAACCTCATTCTCACCCATCCTCTTTTATTGTTTACGAAAAGACTATTCCGAAACCTTTAGATGTATTCGATTATCTGAAATTTTCAGAACCTGATGTTCAGGGTGTGTCTTTTGTACTGATTGATGATTCTTTTCATCTTTCACCTTTACTTACTATATTTTCTCCCCCTCCGGAAGCGTAACTTCTATAGTTAGATTTTTTGATACCATTTCCATATCATTTTTTTGATATCGGATACCCACGTATTTAAAATTAATTTTTTTTCAACTTCTTGTAATTGACTTATTTAAAAACAAATAAGCCGGTTATATTTTACAGCTTCACATTATGAAAAAGACATCATTAATAGGAGGAATCAAGGAGAATTTTCCTTCAGGACTCGTGGTATTTTTAGTAGCACTTCCGTTGTGTTTAGGAATTGCTTTAGCATCAGGTGCTCCCCCATTGTCCGGTATTATTTCCGGTATTGTAGGCGGCCTGGTAGTAGGAACAATCAGTAATTCAAATATTTCAGTTTCCGGGCCTGCAGCAGGTTTAACGGCCATCGTTTTAACAGCTATAACAGATCTTGGCGCATTTGAGCTTTTCCTTTGTGCAGGGATCATTGCAGGACTTATCCAATTGGTTTTAGGATTTGTAAGAGCCGGAAGTATATCCAACTATTTCCCGAATAACGTGATTGAAGGAATGCTTGCTGCCATAGGAATTATTATTATTTTAAAACAGATTCCACACGCATTAGGATTCGATAAAGATTATGAAGGTCATGAATCTATTTTTGATAATGGACTGAACTTCGGATATTTTACAGAATTATTTGGAGCGATCCACCCGGGAGCTATCGTTGTTACTTTGGTTTCTGTAGCAATTCTTATTGCATGGGACAAAATCCACGTTCTGAAAAGGATGAAAATGCTACCGGGAGCTTTGGTTGCCGTAATCGCAGGTATCCTTTTGAACCAACTTTTTAAGATGTCCGGAAGCTCACTGGCTATCGAAACCCAACATTTGGTTTCATTACCGGTGCCTCAGTCTTTTGATGATTTTAAAAATCTAATTACAACTCCTGACCTTAATGGCTTTACCAATCCTAAAGTCTGGATCGTAGGAGCAACAATTGCTATTGTAGCATCTATTGAAACCCTGCTTTGTATTGAAGCATCAGACCGGTTAGACAGACAGAAAAGAATTACAGATACCAACCTTGAGTTGAAAGCACAGGGAATAGGGAATCTTATCAGTTCTTTTATTGGCGGTCTTCCAATGACGTCTGTTGTGGTAAGAAGTTCTGCTAATGCTAATGCGGGGGCAACCTCAAAAATATCAAGTATTATTCACGGGGTATTTTTATTGATCTGTGTACTTTCCATTCCTGTTGTATTAAATTTAATTCCATTGGCTACTCTGGCTGCGGTATTAATTTTAGTAGGATATAAACTTGCAAAGCCGGCTACATTTAAACATTTCTGGCATTTAGGAAAATTCCAGTTTATACCATTTGTGGCAACGGTTGCAGCTGTAGTGGCAACAGATTTATTAAAAGGAGTAGGAATTGGTCTTGCAATCTCCGTTTTCTATATTCTTCAGGGAAATATGAAACGAGCTTATTATCTGAGCAGAGAGCGATTAGATGATGCGGATGGGATCAATATAAAACTGGCTGAAGAAGTTTCTTTTTTAAATAAAGCAGCGATCAAAAAAACACTTAAAAACATAAAACCAAACTCAATAGTTATCATTGATGCCAGAAGTACATCCTATATTGCAACAGATGTACTGGAAATGATCCAGGAATTTGCCAATATTCGTGCAAAGGAACAGGATATCAATGTTGAACTTTTAGGCTTCAAAACTTCATACCGAGATTACGAAAGAAGTGAGGACTCTCATATTTTAGTTACACATAAAAGAGCCATGTAATCTCAACCATCAATTAATTTTTTTAACTTTAAATTCGAAAATAATAAATAATATGAAAGCACATACATACGAAACACAGTCTACTATCACTCCTGAGAAAGCATTGGAATTCTTAAAAGAAGGAAACCAGAGATTTGTAAACAATCTTAAAGCCAACAGAGATCTTCTTGAGCAAGTGAATGCTACCCGTGAGGGACAATGGCCATTTGCCGTAGTTTTAAGCTGTATAGACAGCCGTACTTCTGCAGAGCTTATCTTTGACCAGGGATTAGGAGACGTTTTCAGTATCAGAATTGCTGGTAATTTTGTTAACCAAGACATTCTTGGATCTATGGAATTTGGTTGTAATGTAGCCGGTTCCAAACTTATTGTAGTATTAGGACACACGAAATGCGGAGCATTGAAAGGAGGTCTTGACGCGGCACAAATTGAAGGATTGGGAATGGATAACCTGAACCACCTGATCAATCACTTCAACCCTATCATCAATGATATCATTGAGGAGAATGAAGAACGTTCATCAAAAAACAGTGCTCTTCTGGAAAGACTTAACCAACAAAACGTAAGAAGTGCTATTGAAGACATCCGTAAGCAAAGCTCAACACTTAAAAACCTTGAAGCAGAAGGTAAAATTAAAATTGTTGGAGCCAATTATGATGTTGAAACAGGTGCTGTAACGTGGTTATAAGAAATAAACTCATTAAATTTCAATTATAATTTTACAGAAAATGCCACCGGAATCCGGTGGCATTTATTTTTTATTGTTTTTTGCTCTAAATCAAGTAAAGAATAAACTCATTCATGAGCTAAAATGACAAAAACAATCAAATATTTCATTTCAAAGAGAGTTAGTTTTTATTACTACAAATTAATTATATATTCGTACAATTGAGAGATTACATTTCAAAAATATGATGACAAATTGAAAAGAATATGATTTTTCCAAAAGCAAAAAAAATAGCCAAAGATCTTGGCTGGTATAAAACAAGAAACAGGGTATTTGGGCTCTACAAAGGGTATTTTTTCAACGTTTCAGACGCAAGCATCATACACACTCCACAATACAAATATGTATCGGTAACAACCGGCGATTTAACGAATGAACAAAAACAACAAATCAAAACAGAATTATCTAAAAATAAAAAAAAATTAAAATTTACCATCTTCGAAATCAGAGAAAACAGTATTTTTTTCAAATTCACTGAAAACATCATCATTACTAAGCTCAGTACAGTTTATGCTCTCTTTGACTTCTTAGCTGACCTACTAAAAAAACTAAATATACCAGAGCAACAAAAATGTCATAGTTGCGAAGCGAATCAAAGAATTAATTATTATAACCTTAACGATACTGGTATCATCCTTTGTGATCACTGTTTTAAACAGACAGATGATAAATTCTACGAAATTGAAGTGAAAAGAATTTCAAACGAAAAAAACTATCTGACAGGATTTTTAGGTTCCATTGTTTTTTCAATTCCGGCTATTATACTTTGGATCTTACTCGCAGTATATTTAGGAGGAATTTCTTCAGGTATGGCATTTGCAATTGCCCTTCTTAGTTTTTTAGGTTATAATTATTTCAAGGGATTTCATGGAAAATTTACAAGATTAATTATCTTCTTCACAAACATTATAAGCATATTTACAGCAAATGTATTAACTGTCATTGCTTTGCTAATAAAACAGGGCTTCACTATTAATCAGGCAATATTGGAGTTTGAAACAAATCCTGCAGCCAATGAAATATTTATGCAGAATATCATAGTATCTTTTTTATTATCAATTATTGCCTGGATTTGGATATTATTTATCCGGAAAGATGATAAATTAATCATAAAACCTGCAGAAAAATTTTAGAAATAAAATAAATGACTGTCTAAAAATAAGGCAGTCTTCAATATTGTAAAACTATTCCCTGATCTAAATTGGAAATTATTTCCCGTTAAAGGCCGACATCGTATTATTCAAACCTGCAAAAACAAAAGATAGGCTAGCCTTGGCAAAGGTTTCAATTCTCTCTGTAAGCTTTTCTGATTCTTCTTCATTCCAGGTTCCCAATACATAATCTACCTGTCTTCCGGCAGAAAAATCTGCAGAGATCCCAAAACGCAGTCTTGCATAATTTTGAGTCTGCAATACTTCATTGATATTTTTAAGCCCATTATGACCTGCATCAGACCCTTTTCCTTTCAATCTTAAGGTTCCGAAAGGAAGGGCAAGATCATCCGTAACGATCAGTACATTTTCCAAAGGAATATTTTCTTTCTGCATCCAGTATTTCACAGCATTTCCGGAAAGATTCATGTAGGTATCCGGCTTAAGAACAAAAACCTTTCTTCCTTTATGTTTTCCTTCTGCCAGCCAGCCAAAATTGGAGGTATTGAATGATACTTCAAGGGTTTCCGCTATTTTTTCGGCTACTTTAAAGCCTATATTATGTCGTGTATTTTCATATTCTGAGCCTTTGTTACCAAGCCCGACAATTAAATATTTCATCAGAAATTTTTTGCAAAATTAAGGGATAAAAAATAAAAAACTCAATCTTAGGAAAGATTGAGTTTGAATATTGTAAAAAAATTCTTCTATTGTGGTTTATAGATGTAATTAACACCGTATCCTTTTGTCATATAAGTCTGAGGATCATAGACATAATTGGTACTCAATACAATTGGAGTTGGTATAGGAGTAGTAAGATCCGTTAATGATACTCTCTTTGGGTTATTAGGTGAAAAAAGATGGCTTTCACCATAACTATTTGTAGATATAATTCTTGAAATTTTATACGCTGTTGGCAATAGTGTGAATGGACTGATCTGATTATCATAAGCATAAAAATCAAAACCGTACTTTTCAACAGGAGGTTGAAAAACATCACCATTAGCACCAGTCAGCTGCCCAATAAAGTTTACAGCTCTGGAAACATTATCTCCAATATAGGTAAAACCTGTTCTCGAATATTCAGTAAATTTAAATTGAGTTCCAGCGATATCAATACCACTCTTCCCTATTATAGAATCAAGCTTTGCTGAAGCAGCAACATATTTAAATTCATACTGTTTTTTTTCTTTTCCTAAAAGAGTCTGCGGACCCGGAGTTGTTGCTGGTGGTACAGGTGGCGGTCTTCTAAAAATAGAACGGTTTTCAGAAATTTTATCTAATCTACCTCCATTTCCATAAGTAAATAGCTGAGTATAAGACACACTATCTTTATCAAGCTCACCATCATCATCTAAATCTAAGAAACCGTTGAAGTTAATCTGGCTGATTTTATCACCACTGTACATAATATTAGTTATTGAAGCACTGTCTGTGATTACTTTAGTCACAAGAAGTCCGCTGTACTGATATTCTGCAATAGTATCTTTATCTGTGATTTCTCTGTATAATGCTCTCGGACCGCTTAATCCGTTTGTATTGTTAAGATCCAACAATGGATTCCCATCCTCATCCAGTAAACTCTTGCAGGAATGTATTGAGGAAAAACCTGCGATTAGTAAAATAAAATAGAAAATTTGTTTCATTTCCTTGTAATTGATTATTTTTTTTGACAAATATAATTTTTTTTTGCCTAAAAATTGTATTATTATTTATATTCCGGTAAGATTAATGACTATATTTCTCCTATAAATTTTTATAGGTAAAAGTCATGTTCTGATTTTTTTCTACAACCACATATCCCTGATTGTCATAAGAATAACTTTGAGCTGTATTAACAGGAGCAGCTGGTGATGGCAATTCTATAAACATTGAAGTAGGATTGTTCGGAGATATTTTGTAGAAATTAACCGGACTGATCAGGCTTCGTGTGATGAAATAGACTGATGGAAGTGTAGAATACGGGCTTTTCTGAGCATCATAGTTTTGAAAGCTATACTTGCTTACTACTGCTGTTGTCATATTCGGATTTCCGTTGATATCTAATAATCCTTTGGAGCAAACCACCTGAATAACATTGTTTCCGTTATACACAAAGCTATAGTCTATAAATCTGTTATAAGCACTGATTCCTCCCTCTTTTCTTTTCTCAAGAATTTTGGTAAGCTTACTGGTTACAGAATCATAGGTAAATGCATAATCACTTACTACAGATGCAGACGGAGTAGCTCCTGTTGCTGTAGAAGTTGCATTGTAAATCTTTTTACCGGTATCATCCGGAACAATATTAAATTCATAGACAAGGCTTGAAGAAGCAGTGCTTACGTATTTAATTTTAGTAATATTCTTGCTGGTATACGTTACTGTTCCTGTAAAATAAGCACCTCCGGAAGCAAACTCATCTTTAGACACTGCAGTTTGTAAATCTCCACTCACTGCTATGGTAGTATATTCTTCCTGAGAAACATTATTGGAACTAACCTTTGCTAAAACTCTTTTAGGAGGTGGTCCATCATCCGGATTGGGAATAGATTCCGTGGGATCTGAGGTAGTATTACATGCTGTCAGCAGCCCAAGAAAAGCAATACCGGCAAACATTTTAAAAAAATAGTTTTTTACCATATAGAATTTTTTTAGCTTGTCCAAATATAATTCAATTTTTAATAATACACTTTACTTTATATGAACAAATTCACAAGAAATAGACTTAATAATCAAAAAAAATCTAAAAACATAACGTTTTTAGATTTCTAAATATTGTATTATTATGAAAATTAATAAGGCTGCAATATCGATGTTGTTAAAACAGACTGTGACATATCGCTATTAAGGAAGGTTGTATTCACAGCTGTTCCTACCCCAAGTGTTGATCCGGAAATTGCTCTTTTTGTACAGGCTACTTTAACTTTGTAGTCATTTTTAGGGGGAAGATTAGTAAGCGTTGCATTCAGATTAAAGATTTTATAGGCTCCGGGATCTCCAAGCAACACATCTGTTCTTACCGCTTTCAACTGATCATCTACAAAAACCCCACAAGCAAAGCTGGCAGAACTGGCTCCCGTTTTTTGTACCGTTGTTTGAAACGAAAAAGTAGCTTTATTTGTTTGATTAGTCACAGAGAAACTATCTATTGTGCCTGTCAGTACAGACCAGTCTGTTGTAAGAGCTGCTCCTTCATTATAAGGGTTTGTTGATCCATTATTCCCGGAAAAACTCACTCCGGTCTTATCTGCGACCGTATTAATAGAAAACACAGACATACTTCCCTGTCCATCAGCAATTTTTATTGCTTTCCAGTCATTGATATTTAAACCTGTATTATTATGCAAAATATCCCCTGCTGTTCCGGCAGATCCTCTCAGGACATCTGTACCTCCCGTTCTTAATTCTTTTCTGATATTAAGATCTCCGTTCACATCCAGCATATTAGTTGGATTTGGAGTATTAATACCCACTTGCGCGGTTGCGGCAACAGTTAACAGAAGTGATGTTACGAATAGTATTTTTTTCATGATCTGCTTAGTTTATAATGTTGTTAAACACTTGAGGAACTTCATATACATCTACCTTAAGAGATGACTGTGAGATAAATCCATTAATATTAGTATATACATTGGTTCCTATTGTAAGAGTATTACCAGAAGCCCCATAAGACCCTAATCTTGTACAGGCAACATCTACGGAATGGTTTCCTGTGCCAAGGTTATCTACAATCCCGATCTGGGTATGGGTAAGAAAAGGATATGAAGTGGTGATCGCCTTTAAATTTCTTTGTCTCAGGTTCACTAGTCTACCGTCTACAAAAATACCGCAGGCATAATCTATTGAAGTATCTGCCGCTGTACCTGCTGCTCCAAAATCTGCCTGAACAACTGTTTCAAATTGAAAGTAAGCTTTACTTTGAGAACTGAATACGCTGATCGTTTTTGAAAGACCATCTATTTTTTTAAAATTCGGAAGGGTGCTCAATTCTTTTCCTTTGGTAAAAGTAGCCCCTCTTGAAGCGAAACCTACTGTAGAATCATCAGAGGATGTAAATGAGGTTCCTACTTTATCTGAAAAGGAGTTGTTGTAGATCAGATAAAATTTATTCGGTTCATATTCAGGAATACGAAGTGATTTCCAGATAGGAGGAAAGCCTTCTCCCCTGGAAACCAGAAGCTGATCATTATTTCCTTGGAATATCGTATTATCAGCAGTATTATAAACACCGATTTTGTTTCTGAAGTTGATATCTCCGTTTACGTCAAGTTTTGCTTTTGGAGCATCTGTTTTTATACCTACTTGAGCACTTAACAAAAGTCCCGTCGTAAAAAGCAGAGTTGATAATAGTTTTTTCATCATTAGTTATTTTTATAGCTCACGTATTCGATAACGTCCATTTTCATAGTAGATTCCAGAGTAAATGCACTGGATACTCCACTTGAAGTCTGTACATTACGTCCTATTGCAAATTCTGAAGTAGAATTTGATGTATCAATCTTTCGGCATGCAATTTCAATATTGTGAACTCCTATGGGAACATTTTGTTCGGTATAATTAAGGGTGAAGATATAATCCTGAAGACCGTTTTTTCCGGTGTTATTATTAGAAGCAATTCTATCCGGGCGCACAGCTACCAACAATCCATTTCTGAAAACACCACAGGTAAACCTCACACTTTCTATAGTAGTAGATGACTGTGCTTTCATTTCAATCCCTGTCTGAAACTGATAGGTGATTCTGTTTTTTCCGTTTTTGATGGTGAAGGTATTTTTAAGGCCATCAATCGTCTTCCAGTTTCCTTTAGCTACATCAGTGACATTATCTCCCACTTTGTTTGTGTAGATGTTATCACCAGCAACACCATTTGAAAGCGATATAACACCTGCTTGATCCGACGACAGATAAGAATTGATCAGCTTATACTGCCCCTCTTCCATAAAGGAAACATTCAAAGATTTCCACACAGGAGGCAAACCCTCACCCTGAGAAACCAAAACCTGGCCGTTTAACCCGGCATTTCCAACCTGAGTTGAAGTTCCGCCTATTCTAAGTTCTTTTCTTAAGGTGGTTTTTCCATTCACATCTAGAATAGATTTCGGTTTCGCAGTACCGATGCCCACCTGTGCGTTGGCATAGAAAGAAAGAAATCCAGCCGCGCAGCAATATATAATTTTTTTCATAATAAGGACTGCAAAGGTACGCAATGAAGCCCTTAAAATTCCAGTTATACATCCATAAACCTATAGAAATAAACGCATTACACAATAGAATTAATCACACGTAAAAGTAGAATTATTACTACATAACTCCACTTTTCATACAGTAAAAAAACAAACTAATGCCCCAAACCCTTACTGTTCGGGGATTTACAGGATATTTTTAATCATTAAAAAGTGACTTCAGCCCCCTCAAAAAGGGCTTAATTCTCTTAAGCTTGAATATTAGTGAATAAAAACATGATAACAATCACAAAAAAAGCGCACAAAAATTAAGATTTCTATGCGCTTTTTATATTTATCACGATTTTATTTACAATAAATAAAATTTATAATTTAATTATGTTCAATAATAGCCTTCAGAAGCATATTCACCTCATCCACATTTTTCACCCTTTCTTTTCTCATCATCAGTTGATTACCTTCTTTCCCGGACTTCTCTTTAAGCTGAGCTTCAGCAGGATTTCGGGTTAAATAATTAATGATATGCCTGAATCTATCCGTCTGATAAAATTTATCCTGAGGGTTTCCAGGGAAGTATCCAAGGAACACCCCGTTTTTCATAACAATCTTTTCAAAGCCAATATCTGCAGCCAGCCACTTCAGTGACACACTCTTCAAAAGATTTACTGCTTCATTTGGCAATGCACCAAAACGATCAATCAATTCAAGTTCAAACTGGTGAAGATCTGTCTCATTAGTAATTTCTGCAATTTTCTGATACAGCAATAATCTTTCTTCCGTATTGGAGATGTAGAAATCTGGTAACATCAATTCTAAATCTGTATCAATATTAACATCTTTCACAGATTTAAACAGTTTCTGTCTGTCTTCTTCATTATCAAACAGTTTTTCAAAATCAGCATCATCTTTCAATTCTTCCAATGCCTCCTGCATCAGTTTCTGATAAGTTTCAAACCCCATCTCATTGATAAATCCGCTCTGTTCAGCACCCAGAAGATCTCCTGCACCTCGAATTTCAAGGTCTTTCATTGCAATCTGGAAACCGCTTCCCAAATCAGAAAACTGTTCAATAGCCTCCAGACGCTTTCTTGCATCAGAAGTCATCATATCATAAGGAGGAGTGATCAGATAACAGAATGCTTTTCTGTTGCTACGCCCCACCCTTCCTCTCATCTGGTGAAGATCTGCCATACCAAATCTTTGTGCATCATTGATGAAAATAGTATTGGCATTGGGAACATCTACTCCACTTTCTACAATAGTAGTGGAAACAAGAACATCATATTTTCCTTCCATAAAATCCAAAACATTCTTTTCCAGCTGCTTTCCTTCCATCTGCCCATGCCCTGTTATTACTCTTGCATCCGGGACCAACCTCTGAATAAGTCCGGCAATATCTTTCAGATTTTCAATTCTGTTATTGATAAAATAAACCTGACCATCTCTCTGAAGTTCGTAAGAAACCGCATCACGAAGTATTTCCTCACTGAATCCAATCAACTGCGTATCTACAGGCTGCCTGTTGGGCGGTGGTGTTTTGATGACAGACAAATCCCTGGCAGCCATTAAAGAGAACTGTAAAGTCCTTGGAATAGGCGTTGCTGTCAGGGTAAGCGTATCCACATTATTTTTAAGTGTTTTCAGTTTATCCTTTACTGAAACGCCAAACTTATGTTCTTCATCAATAATCAATAAGCCCAGATCTTTAAACTTCACCGAACTGCTTGCCAGCTGGTGTGTTCCAATGATGATATCTACTTTTCCATTCTTCAGAGCATCTAAAGTCTCGGATTTTTGTTTAGCTGTCCTGAATCTGTTGACATAAGCAACATTGACAGGAAAATCTTTCAGTCTTTCTTTAAAACTTCTGTAATGCTGAAAAGCAAGGATAGTGGTAGGAACCAATACAGCAACCTGCTTACCGTCTGTTGCCGCTTTAAATGCCGCACGGATTGCAACTTCCGTTTTACCGAAACCTACATCACCACAAACAAGCCTGTCCATAACGGTATCAGCTTCCATATCTTTTTTCACATCTATTGTAGCTTTTTCCTGATCCGGAGTATCTTCATAGATAAAGCTGGCCTCCAATTCGTTCTGCAGATAAGAATCTGGCGTATAAGCAAAGCCTTTTGCCGTTTTTCTCTGCGCATATAATTGAATAAGGTCAAAAGCAATCTGTTTTACCTTAGCTTTTGTTTTCTGTTTTAATGATTTCCAGGTCGGAGAACCGAGCTTACTCAACACGACCTCCCTTCCATCCGGTCCATTATATTTCGAGATCTTATGCAAAGAGTGAATACTTACATATAATAAGTCTCCATTTTTATAGGTAAGTTTAAAACATTCCTGAATCTTACCATCGTTATTTACTTTTACAAGTCCCATAAACTTTCCGATTCCATGATCAATATGAGCAATATAATCCCCTATTTTCAATGACATCAAATCCTTCAGAGTAAGCTGCTCAGATTTTGCAAAAGTATTTTTCGCTTTATATCTCTGATAACGGTCAAAAATCTGATGATCAGTATAAACCAGCAATTTGTGCCCATTATCTACAAATCCTTCATGAAGTTCAGACTTAAAACTTTTAAAAGGAAGCTCATGTTCAAGTTCCTCAAAAATAGACTCAAGTCTTTCTTTCTGCTTTTCCGTTGAAAAAGAAATCCAGGTATCGAATCCGTTATTTTGCTTTTCTTCGATATCTTCAATCAGCAGTTCGAAGTTTTTATGGAAAGATGGTTGTGGGATCTGTTCCATTTTGACTTCTGTAATCTCTTTCAAGCCTTCAATAGCTGCTCCTCCAAAATCAACCGTTTTAAATTTTTTATAATCAAATAAAAATTCCTGGTCTGAAATAAAAAGTTCCTGTGGCGTTCTGTGGGCAATATCTTTATTTAAAGTGTCATATTTTTCCAGAGACCTTTCATAGAATGACCTGATCTTCTGCATTCCTATCATTCCATTCTTGGAAATTACAAAACTTTCCTGCGGCAATAATTGCAGCAATGACACCCTGCTTCCTGTAACAGAGAAGTTCATGTTGGAAACAAGCTGAAAGTCTTTTACTTTATCTACCGAAAGCTGAGTTTCAATATCAAAGGTTTTAATACTTTCCACTTCATTCCCAAAGAAGGTAATTCTGTAAGGTTTTTCGTTTGAAAAAGAAAATACATCCACAATACCTCCTCTTACTGAAAACTCTCCCGGTTCTGAAACAAAATCAGCCTGCTGGAAATGATAGTGATTGAGTAATTCGTCTACAAAATCAAAGTCCAGCTGATCACCTACTTTTATATGATGAGAGATCGCTTTAAAATCTTCTTTTTTTAAAACTTTTTCAGACAAAGCTCCGGCATAGGCCACAATGACTTTCGGAGATCTTCCGGAATTTATTTTATTGAGAACTTCAGTTCTTAAAACCAGATTGGCATTTTGTGTTTTTTCTACCTGATAAGGTTCAAGATGGGTCGCAGGAAAATACAGTACCTTATCTTTACCCAGAAGGTCTTCCATTTCCGTATTGGCATACAATGCATCCTCTTTATCATCTACCAGGTAAAGAATATTTTTCTTTTGAACCAAAAAAAGTTCAGCCACAAAAATAGAAACTGAAGATCCGGCACTTCCTTTTACGGCAATATGCTGACTGTTTTCTAACTGCGTGAAAATTTCTTTCCCGAACTCTTTCTGCATCAGATCTGGAAGAAACTTTTCGTTGATGGATTTTAATTGCATAAATAGTATTGGTATAAACGACAAAAGCGATTTCGGGAGTTTTCCGAAACCGTTTATTGCCTTACAAAGGTACGGATATTTTTTTTCTTCCTCCGAAAGAATGAAAAACTTCTAGTTTAAAATGAATGACTTAGCTTCATAAATCTTAATTTTTTACAATTTTATTTAAGAACCTGTTAAAAAAATTCACTTATCCTCCCATGGCACAGTGTTTGGGACTTCCAGCTTAACCAAACATTAAGAATAATATTATGAAAAAAGCAATTAAAATCTTAGGAGTGATGATGCTGTTGGTATTTACAGCGGTATCTTTTTCGTCGTGCAGCAAAGATGATGATCCGGTAAACAACGAATTTTTTGCAGGAACATATAAAGGAAGTATTTCTTATAAAGACGGTAGTTCTACCAATATCAGTACAGACAATGGAAGTGTATTTGTAACGAAAATTGCCAGCGGAACCAAATATAATTTCGCTTTCTCGAACAGTATTCCCGATCTTAACGGAATAGAGTTTAATCAGGAAGGAGATCATACTCTTGTTATGATAGGTTCTACAGCAACCTCTTATATCAGAATTGACAATAATGTTCTAAAAATCCTGTACGTCAAAGATGGCAAAACGTGGACAGCCAACTGTACGCGCTAGCCATGTCTATTTATATATTATGCAAGCCTGTCTTCATTTCTGGAGACAGGCTTTTTCATTGTAAATGAGGTGTTTTAATTTTTTTTTAAGCTGTAATAAACTTTAGTTAAGGTTGAAAATCTGAATTTTCTAGCCTGCTTTTTGTATATCTTTATTCATCTAAAAAAACAAACAATAATTCTTATGAAAAAATTCTTATCAGCAATGTCATTGATCCTGGGATTAGGACTTGCAACTGCTCAGCAAACTGCTCCCGCTACCAGCGCTCAGCCTCATCACCCTGCAAAAACTACAGTGAATGCTGCTAAGCCTGCAGAAGTAAAAGCTGCAAAACCGGCAATGGATGCTAAACCTGCAAAACCCGCACAACCGGCTGCAAAAATGAAAAAAGATGGTACTCCAGATAAGAGATACAAAGAAAACAAACATCTTAAAAAAGACGGTACTCCGGATAAGAGATACAAAGCAAACAAATAAGTACAACATTAACATATAGTTGTTATTTTCATAATCAAATTTCGAAAAAGCCGATGGAACTTGTTCTATCGGTTTTTTTTATGTGAAGCTTCGTAAAAAATGATTCGAGATTCTCTACTTATTTATAAATTTGACCCATGTTAAACTTCTTCAAGAAAAATGCGGCGCTTATCTGGGCAAAGAAACATGTTCAAAAGGCAGAGGGTTTCAAAAAAAATGCAGAGAAAAATCAGGAGGATTTATTACTTTCTCTAGTGAACACAGCTCAAAAGACACTTTTTGGGCGGGAACATGATTTTGAAAACATCCATTCTGTAAAAGAATTTCAGGATCGAGTTCCTGTAGCCGACTATGAAGATCTTAAACCTTATATTGAAAGAGTAAAAAAAGGTCAAGCCAATATTTTATGGACAGACACTCCGGAATATTTCGCCAAAACTTCAGGAACAACTTCCGGATCTAAATATATTCCTATTTCTAAAGAAGGAATGCCTTTTCAGATTGCAGGAGCCCAAAGTGCTTTATTTCATTATATCAGCAAAAAGAATAACGCTGACTTTGTGAATGGAAAAATGATTTTTCTACAAGGAAGCCCAGAATTGGAAGAGGTCTTTGGAATAAAAACAGGAAGATTATCCGGTATTGTAGCTCATCACATTCCTAATTACCTTCAGAAAAACCGACTACCAAGCTGGGAAACCAATATTATGGAAGACTGGGAAGCCAAAGTAGACCAAATTATTGAGGAAACGGAACGCGAAGATATGACGCTAATCTCGGGAATCCCACCATGGCTGATCATGTACTTTGAGAAACTGACCGAAAGACATGGTAAAAAAATCAAGCAGCTTTTCCCAAATCTACAGCTTATCGTTACCGGAGGGGTTAATTATGAACCTTATCGTGATAAAATGGAAGGTTTATTGGGTGGAAAAGTGGATATTATTCAGACATTTCCAGCTTCTGAAGGATTTTTTGCTTTTCAGGATGATTACACAAAGGAAGGATTACTACTATTAACCAATCATGGGATTTTCTATGAATTTATTCCCTTAGAAGAATATGGTAAACCCAACGCAAGAAGATTAACATTAAAAGAAATTGAGCTTAATAAAGACTATGCTCTGATCCTGACCACCAATTCCGGATTATGGGCATATTCCATCGGAGATGTCGTGAGATTCATCAGCAAAGCTCCATACAGGGTATTGGTGAGTGGCAGAACGAAGCATTTTACTTCGGCTTTCGGAGAACATGTAATTGCTTTTGAAGTGGAAGAAGCCATGAAAGCTACTCTTGAGAAACATCCTGCCCAGATTACGGAGTTTCATCTTGCACCTGAGGTAAATCCACAAGAAGGACTTCCTTATCATGAATGGCTGATCGAATTTGAAAAAGAACCTGAGAATCTGGAATTATTCAGAAATGAGCTGGACCAGCAGCTTAGAGCAAGGAATACTTATTATGATGATTTAATTTCGGGAAATATTTTACAAAAACTTCAGCTTACCAGACTTAAAAAGAATGCATTTCATGAATATGCAAAATCTCAGGGGAAACTGGGAGGCCAAAATAAAACACCGAGATTGGCTAATGACAGAAACATTGCAGATCTCTTGGAAATTTACAAAAAATAATCACATTTTTTCAATTCCGAAAACGTATATTCGAAAAAAATTATAAATTTGAAAAACTAAAAGAAAATAATGAAAGCATCTGTACTGTTGAAATCGTCTTTACTAACATCTTTATTTGTTATTACATCTTGTGCTACTACAAAATACAGCGAAGATATTTCAAAAAACAATTACTCTAATCTTGAAGCCGGAAAGGTATATAAAGTAACTATGAGAGATGGTTCTCCGAAACAGACTATCTTGTTCAGAAATGTCGTTGGTGATAATCTTGTAGGTACAGCAGGTAAGAAAGACAGTACAGAAGTGGTGATTCCTAAAGCTAATGTAGCTGCTGTAAAAGACAGAAGAAAAGCAAGAATTGCTGCAGGTGCCACTATTATTGGTGCTGCCGGTGTTGCTGCCATCGTAATCAGTTCTTCAAGAGCTGACTAAAATAGATTTTATCTTTTGAGATATATTTAATATATCATTCAAAAATTGTCATATGAATAGTCCTAAATAAATTTTTAGGGCTATTTTTGTTCATGATTTCCTTTACCCCGTTACAGACATTACAAAATGTCGAGTTCAGAAATCTTCTCACCGGAAGATTTTTTATTGTTTTAGCTTTCAGAATGCTTGCCACTTTATTAGGATGGTGGGTGTATCAATTAACAAAAGATCCTTTTTCAATAGGTCTTATTGGACTGTCTGAAGTAATTCCCGCTGTAAGCTGTGCGCTGTATGCCGGGCATGTTATTGATATGAATGAAAAGAAGAGACTGCTTCTTATCTGCAATTACGCTTATATTTTCCTGATCGGACTTTTGTTGATTCCTGCCTTCTTTGATGTAGAAATGCATTTCACAGGCCATCAGATCACGTATTATATTTATGGAGTTATCTTTTTCACGGGAATAGCAAGAGCGTTTATCGGACCTATTGTTCCTTCCATGATTCCTAAAATTGTAAAGAAAGAAAATCTTCCCAACGCAGTCACACTGAATCAGGCAACTTTCCTGATATCTTCTGTATGCGGACATGCTGTAGGAGGTATACTTATTGGATTTATCGGTGTAAAATGGACATTGGTTGCTATTTTAGCATTAATTTTTGTTGCTTCATTATTTTTCTGGCAACTTAAAAAACAACATTCAGAATATAAAAAAGAAACTGTAAATGTGGTAGAAAGCATGCGTGAAGGAATCTCTTATATTTTTAGAACCAAAGAAATTTTAGGGGCCTTATGCCTTGATATGTTTGCAGTACTTTTTGGTGGCGCAGTGGCTATGATTCCGGTATTTGCTACAGATATTTTAAATTCCGGGGCTGAAGGTTTCGGCTTACTGAATGCAGCTTCTGATATCGGCTCAATGTGTATCATTACTATTCTATCTATAGTTCCGCTTCGAAAAAATCAGGGAAAAATACTTCTTGCCGTTGTTACCGGATTTGGACTTTGTATCATTGGATTTGGTTTATCCAAATTGTACTGGCTGTCATTTATGTTCCTTGTAATGAGTGGAATGCTTGATGGAATTTCTGTAGTTATCCGAGGTACAATTGTACAGCTAAAAACACCTGATCACATCAGAGGACGTGTACTTAGTGTCAATTCAATTTTCATTATGTCCAGCAACGAAATGGGGCAGTTTGAAAGTGGCGTTATGGCCAAATTACTAGGAGTTGTACGTTCAGTTGTATTTGGTGGCTGTATGACGGTTTTGGTAGCTTTAATCGTAGGAAGCACCAATCCTAAACTAAGAAAAATGCAATATTAACTTATTATTTCTCAACCCTTTTCAGATTTTAAACGGAGCAAACCGTAATTCGAAATACTTAAAAACAGAATAGAACATTTTCTATTCTGTTTTTTGTTTTATAGCTATTTTCTCTCAGGCCAATATGATATTTATACCACAAATATTTATCGAAACTGCCAATATCTTTACGATCTCCACATAATTGCATTGAAAAAATAAAATACAACATTAGAAACCAATATATTACTTTCATTAAATATATCTCAAAATCTTTAATTTAACGTTAATAATTTTTTATATTTGCTTGATAAAATATCCCCCTATGACTAAACTTTTACTAACTTTAAGCTTTTTCATTGCAAGCTGCTGGGTTGAAGCCCAGACTTTCACTGACAAAGCACTAGCACAGAACGTCTTGCAGCTCAACAACTCCAAGACAACCAATGATTACGACAACCTTTTCAATAAATTCTCAGCAGCAAAAACTACTGAAACATGGCAGGCCAACTACTATGCTGTTGTTTCTTTATACCTTAAAAATGAAACCCTGCTAAAGAAAGCTCCCGGAGTCAGTCTCATGGACGACAATGCTTTAGCCAGAAAAATAGCAACAGGAATATGGACTAAACAAAGAGACAATGCGGAGATAAACATATTATTAGGTTTACTGTATTTTCAGAAAATGCAGATTGATGGATCTCAAAACAATCAGCCGGATCTGAATGTGATCTCTCAAAGCATAGCAAAAGCGGAAGCAAACTCCAGCAATAATCCGAGACTAGCTGTTCTTCAAGCAAAAATTAAAGAAAAATCAGGAGATAAATCCAATGCCGACATTTTATACCAAAAAGCTTTAGGCGAATTTTCTAACCAAAATTCCTCAAACAGCCAATCTCCTTCATGGGGAAAACAATTGGTACCCACTGTCCAATAATCTGGAAATAAAAAAATTAAAATGATCAACATGAAAAAATATCTACTCGTTTTTCTACTTTTCTTGACTCAAGTGGCGTTTGGACAGCAAGACTGTATTTCCGCCATCCCAATATGCAGCGATGCCGCTATTTCTCTTACGCCTAACGGCTGGGGAAGCGTGAAAGAAGGCCAGGTAGGCTGTCTGGGTCCTAACGGAGAAAGTAACTCTATATGGCTTACTTTCAGTATAGAGACCGCAGGAACATTGACTTTTGTAGTAACTCCTACAGGTCCCACTGCAGTAGGGATTGACTATGATTTTGCCCTATATGGACCCAACTTTAACTGTGCCAATACAACAGCTACTCCGTTGAGATGTTCTTATGCCGGCGTGAATTCTACTATTATCAACCCAACCGGGCTTAATATGACCTCTACTGATACAACCGAAGGTGGTGGTGGTGATGGCTATGTAAAATACATTGATGTGCTGCCTGGACAGGTATATCATCTTCTTTTAAATAACTATTCTGTAGACATTGCACCATTTACCTTAACTTTTGGAGGAACAGCTAAACTTCTTACTCCTTTTGATAATAATTCTGCACAGGTTTATCAGCCACATCCATTTTTAGAGCCTGGCCCTACTCAAAATGGAGAAATCCCTGTATGTGGTAAAATTGTAAACTATGATTTTTCTACATTTTCTGCACAGATCATAAATGGTAACTCTAATTTTATTGTAAAGTATTATGCTTCACCAACAGACGCATTAGATGATAACAATCCTATTACTGCACCTACGAATATTAATGTGGCTAACAATTATACATATGCCATCAGTTATGTTGATCCGAACAGCCCAACCAGCTTTTTAAATCAGTGTAGAGAATTTGGTCAGATTAAATTCATTGATAAATCTTTTACATTAAACCCTGCTACCCTTACTTCTTGTAGTAATAATGGTTCGGGAACGGCAACGTATGATCTGTCTACAGCAACTGTAGGAGCTGCTCCTAATCATATATTAAAGTACTACCCTTCTATGTATGATCTTACGAACGGCACCAATGAGATTACCAACCCTTATGTGTTTGTTTCTGCAGAAGGTTCAGTTTTTGTAAAAGCAATCAACGAATTTGGATGTACAGCTTCTGCTGAAATTACTCTGAAATTCTATCCTTTGGTTACAGCAACAGATGCGTCAATAAGATCTTGTTTCATAGAATCAAACCCATCTACAGCGTTATTCAATCTTGCCAATGCTCCGGTTACAAGCCCTACAGGAACTGCAACCAAGAGATACTTCCCATCATTGACAGACGCCATAGATGCAACAAACGAAATTTTAACATTTAATAATTATATTGCTCCAAATGGCTTTGTATATGTTAGAGTATCAGATACCCGCGGATGTTATACTGTTGCAAAAATTACCTTAACGGTAATTGCCCCTGTAACATCAAGTGTTCTGAAAGACAAAATCATCTGTATGGAAGACACTACAACTCTTGATGCAGGTCCTGGATTCAGCAGCTATGAGTGGAGCACAGGAGCAACTACGCAGTCTATCAAAAATGTTGGAGTAGGAAATTACTGGGTAAAATTAAAGACAGGAGAATGTATCGCTACTCAAAAAGTAACAGTATATCCTTCTGAGCAGCCAGTGGTAACAGGCGTTGATGTATCCAACACTACACTAACGATCAATGTAATAGGAGGAACACCGGATTACCAGTATTCAATGGATAAAATTCTGTGGCAGACCTCTAACATTTTCTCTAATATCGCAAGAGGAACTTACAAAGTATATGTAAAAGATGCTTACGATTGTGATCCTATTGAAGTAACAATAGTGGTTCCTAACCTTATCAATATGATTACTCCAAACGGAGATGGTGTGAATGATGTTGTAGATTATTCTGCAATAGCAGACAAACAGAACCTTGTTTTAAGTATCTTTGACAGATACGGGACAAAAATTCACCAGGGAGACAAATCCAACGGATACAAATGGGACGGAACTATTGCCGGGAAGAAAATCCCGACAGGTACCTATTGGTATTCTGTAACATGGAATGAGAATGACAAAAAGAATACTCCTTTCAAGTTTTCAGGATGGATTGTTGTAAAAAACAGAGAATAATCATCATATAATAAGAAAAAGCCGCTTTGGCGGCTTTTTCTTTTACAAATCATAGAAAAAAAATTATTGATTTCAGTTTGGTTTAACAAAAACTTTTAACAATGAAAAAAATACTACTCCTTTTTATTTTATTGATAACACAATTGGCTTACTCACAGTCAGACTGTGTCACGGCCATCCCCATCTGTGGCAACTCTGACATTTCGTACACTCCTTCAGGCCCGGGGAATATTATAGAAATTCTTAACCAAAACGGAGGATGTCTTAGCACGAATGAGAGATATACCGTTTGGTATACCTTCACTGTATCCACACCAGGAACACTGGCATTTAAAATAAAACCTAACGATCAGGGTGATGATTATGATTTCGCAGTTTATGGTCCAACTGCAAACGGATGTGCTTCTTTACAGAATGCGGATCACGTTTTTATACAGCCAATAAGATGTAACTATAGCGGTACTCCGGGAGACACAGGTCTGGACCTTGCTCTTGCTCCACCGGCTGTATTTCCTACCAACCCTCCCGGCACTACGGCAAGTATGAACAATGGTAAATGGAGCCCTTATCTGGATGTATTAGTAGGTCAAACATATTATTTGGTGATTGACAACTTCAGTAGATCCACCAATGGATTTTCTTTAGAATGGTCAGGTACTGCAAGCTTAAGTTCTGCATTTAACGATCCTGTTCTTTCTCCTTATCCATTTATTGCTCCGGGAATTCCGGGAGCTACTCCTAACGATCCTAACCAGGTAATGGTTTGTGCATTACCTACTCAGTTTGATTTTACAACACTTACTGCTGCTATTATTAATGGTAACAGCTCTAATTTCAAGGTTACCTATCATAAAACAACCAATGATGCCCTTACAGGACAAAACCCTCTTACAGTAACAACTGTAGATGGGACAACAACATATTATTACAGAATTGTATACCAAGATCCAACTAACCCTACCAATCCTATCAACGGATGTTTCATAACAGGGAAATTTAAGTTTGTAAATGTTGGCATCTCAGCAAACACAGCCACTCTATATTCTTGTAATAATAATGGAGCAGGCACCGCAAAATACAACTTAACAACAGCCAATGTATTTGGCGGCCCTGGAGCAACAATTAAGTATTATGCTACTATTGCTGATATGAATGCAGGTATCAACGAAATTACTGATCCTGCCAACTATGTTTCTCCAGAAACAACGATATACGTAAAAGTAGTTTCTACTTTCGGATGTATAGCAACTACTACGATAAGACTATTGTTCTACCCAACAGTTGTATTAAAAGATGCCGTGATCCAAAACTGCTATATTGATAATGATGTTAACCGTTCAACATTTGATCTTTCTAAAGCAGATATTGGCGTAGCAGTTCCAACTCCTACAGGAACGATTATTAAATATTACACATCAGTAGCTGATGCTAAAGCACAGACTAACCCGATTGCAACCCCATTCAACTATCTTTCAGAAAGCAAAACGGTATACGCAAGAGTAGATAATGACAAGCAGTGTTATTCAATTGCTAAAATAGAATTGAAAGTACTTCCTCCTGTAAAATCAGCAGTATTAAAAGACAAAACAATTTGTGCTGAAAGCAAAACAACATTGGATGCTGGCCCTGGATTTGTCAGCTATGAATGGAGTACCGGAGAAACAACACAATCCATTAACAATGTACCAGTAGGTGTATATTGGGTAAAACTTCAGACCGGAAAATGTTTCACTCTTCAGGAAGTACGTATACACGCGAGTCTTCAGCCTGTAATTTCAGGAATAGAAATATCAAATAACAATATTACAGTTACTGCTACAGGCGGAGTTCCTCCTTATAAATATTCTATAGACGGTATCAAATGGCAGGATTCTAATATATTCACCGGGCTTCCAAGAGGAGAGAATACTATCTATGTAAAAGATACTTACAACTGTACTCCTATCCAGGTGACTGTTACGGTTCCTAATCTTATTAACGCAATCACCCCTAATGGAGACAACATCAATGATGTTATTGACTATTCTGCACTGGCATACAAGAAAAACCTTATCTTCATTGTGTATGACAGATACGGAAACAAACTTCATGAAGCCAATAAAATGAGAAATTTCTCCTGGGACGGAACAGCCTTTGGTAAGAAAATTCCAACCGGAACTTACTGGTATACCATCTCTTGGAATGAAGACAATAAAAACAATACCGAAACTAAATATTCAGGATGGGTATTGGTAAAAAATAAAGAATAAGTTTTACTGAATCTTTTAAAAAAATCACCTCAGAACGGGGTGATTTTTTTTATCAACACAACCAACCTCCTGTCTATAGCATTTTTCGAAAGACTGCTAATAATTTGTTGAATACTATTTTTTTATTATTTTTTAAATAAACTATCTTTGCAACATGGCGCAGAAAGAAACATTATCATCCCTGACACACGGAAACTTTGCAAAAGAATTGTCTATTGCGGATGGAAAAATGCCTCCCAATGCAGTGGATTTTGAAAGACTTGTTATCGGAACTTTTTTGATTGACAAAAAAGGTCTTGACCATTCCATTGACCTTCTTACCCCAGAAGTATTTTATGATCCGAGACATCAGGTCATCTTTTCTACCATCCTGAAGCTTTATGAAGGAAACCAACCGGTAGACTTAATGACCATCATTCAGAATTTAAAAAAAGAAGATAAACTAAGCCAGGCAGGCGGTGATCATTATATCATTGATCTGACAATGGGAGTAAGTTCATCTGCCCATATTGAATATCACGTTCGTGTTATTCTTGAAAAATATATTTTAAGAAGCCTTATCAATGTTTCTGCCAATGTTATTGATTCTTCCTACAAAGAGTCAACTGATGTTTTTGAACTTTTAGACAAAGCAGAACAATCCTTCTTTGAAATCACGAACGGAACGATTAAGAAGGGATTTGATACTGCCAACTCATTGGTAAAACAGGCTATTGACACTATTAAATCTTTAAAAGATAAAGAGGGACTTTCAGGGGTTCCTTCAGGATTTCGAGATGTAGATAAGGAAACCGGCGGATGGCAGAATTCTGACCTTATTATTATTGCAGCCCGTCCCGCGATGGGTAAAACGGCATTCCTTCTTTCTATGGCAAGAAATATTGCAGTAGGACACAAAGTCCCTATGGCTCTTTTCTCTCTCGAGATGGCATCTGTACAGCTGATCACCAGAATGATCGCTTCTGAAACAAGGATTTCTTCTGAGAAATTAAGAAAAGGAACTTTAGATGATGAGGAATGGCAAAGACTATTCTCCAATGTATCTGAATTGGAAAACGCTCCTTTATATATTGACGAAACTCCTTCCCTTTCCATCTTCGACTTCCGTGCAAAATGCCGAAGATTAGTAATGCAGCATGGAGTAAGAATCATCATGGTCGACTACCTTCAGCTAATGACAGCAGGAAGCAGCGGCGGAAAAGGAGTTGGAAACCGTGAACAGGAAATTTCTATGATTTCACGTTCATTAAAAGCCATCGCAAAAGAACTTAACGTTCCGGTAATTGCTCTTTCACAGCTTTCAAGAAGCGTGGAAGCACGTCCCGGAAAAAGACCTCAGCTTTCTGACCTGAGGGAATCCGGAGCAATTGAACAGGATGCGGATATCGTATCTTTCATTTTCAGACCGGAATATTATAAAATTACCGTTTGGGATAATGATGAAGAAGGACAGGAAACTTCTACGGAAAACCAGGCTGAGCTGATTATTGCAAAACACAGAAATGGTGCTACAGCAGATGTCAGATTATCTTTCTTAAAACATTTTGCAAAATTCGGGGATATCGAAGCAGCAATGGACGGTGCCGGAGGTGGATACCCTTCCAATTTTGGAGAACCGAGCGGCTTCGACAAAATTAAAACAACCATTCAGCCAGGGGCGGCATTTGACCTTCCGGACAGCTCAAAACTTTCCGGCTCCTCAATGAATGACTTTGATGACGATGATGATTTTCCATTCTAAAACAATCAAGGTTTAAACCTGACTCAATGTAATTTTACAATCAATCATTCAATTTTTTAAAAAGCAGATTTGAGAATCGAAATTTATACCGACGGGGCTTGCAGCGGAAATCCTGGAAAAGGAGGATATGGAATTCTCATGCGCGTTCCTGAAAAAAACTATCAGAAAACATTTTCCAAAGGTTTTCGAAAAACGACTAACAACAGAATGGAACTTCTGGCCGTCATTACTGCGCTGGAAAAATTGAAATCAACAGAAAATGAAATCCATGTGTATACGGACAGCAAGTACGTATCTGATGCAATTAATCAAAACTGGATTACAGGATGGATCAAAAGAGGCTGGAAAAATGTAAAGAATCCGGATCTTTGGAAAAAATTCGTTGAGCTTTATAATAAACACACACCTAAAATGCATTGGGTAAAAGGGCATGCAGGTCACTTTGAAAATGAGCTCTGCGACAAGCTTGCCGTTGCAGCAGCTAATTCCGCAGATCTTGAAATTGACACCTATTTTGAAGGACTTGACTCCAATTCTCTCTTTTAGTCTTATTTAAAACAAATCCAAAACCTCTGCTCAATATTTACCATTTCAACAGAAGAAATAAGCTTTATTAAAAAATAATTAAAATTTTTAACAGATTTAACATTAAATACATATTATTTAATTGGGATTTAATATCTTTACGCATTAATCTAAGTCCCATTTACATGAATAAAAATCTATTATTGTATTTATCTGTTTTTTTACTCTGTATAGCCGGGAAGTCCTTTGCTCAGACTTATCAGCTTATCGGAAACCCAGTAACAACTACTGGATGGACGATGGTTTCCCCTACCCAGGTAAACACAGATTTTATTCAGCTCACCCCAGATACCAACAACCAATCTGGTTCTATCAGGCTGAATGACCCAATCAACTTAAAATATTGTGACAAATGGAGGGTAGAGTTCGACTTCAGAATGGACTCCAACCAAACTTCAAACGGAGATGGAATAGCATTCTGGTATCTGGCTAACCCCCCTGTTGCAAGTGTATTAGGCTCCGGTCTTGGAGTGTCTCAAAATGCAGTAGGACTTGTTGTAGGGCTTGACACTTACAACAATACTACAACAGCAACAATGAGCAAGGTGCACGTCGCCTACGGACAGGTTCAAAATACAACCGACACCAATAACGTTGAGTTCTTCAATGTTCCGGGAAGCTCCTTCCACTCACCAGACCTTAATACCACACAACCTTTCCAGGGAGCAACCTTCAAACACGTAGAAGTTACAGCTCAGGTAGATCCTGCCGCTCCTACCAGCTGGATTATCAAAATAACCATAGATGGCAATGTAATTTGTAATCAGTCTTTTGCTCCTTCAGGCACGGCTGCTTCAATGACCGTTGGATATTTTGGATTTTCAGCATCTACAGGAGGTGCCAGATCAAGACACTCTATTAAAAATGTAAAAATTTATACTGATAAAGTTCCTATTTTACAGAATTCAGCAACCCAGTCTTTCTGCCCTAATCCTACAACAGGATATGGATCTGTGAACCTGACTACTTTCAATTCGCAATTTGTAAGTAACCCTTCGAATTATACATTTACTTATTATCCATTTGGAAGTTCGACGCCTATTGCTAATCCAACCAATTACCAGTTCAATGCTAACGCAACCGTTACCGTTGTTATTAAAGATAATGCAGGACTGCTTTGTGATAATCCGGACGGTAAAATTTTATTGGTACTGGCACCTTTCAAGGCAGAAGATAAAACCATTACGGTATGTAATAACAACAAAGCAGGAACTGCCGCTTTCAATCTAAATACGGCTCCTGTCACTACCGTTCTTGGAGTGACTAAAAAATATTACAAAACGCTGGCAGACCTCAACGCAGATACGAATGAGATTCAAAACCCCGACAATTACATATCTGCTCCCGGAGTGGTTTATGTAAAAGTAACAACCCCTCAGGGGTGTACAGGCTCTGCAAAAATTACATTGGCATTCTATGCAGATACTCCTGTAAAAGAAGCTACTCTAAGGTCATGTTTTATTGAAAATAATATCACCAGTGCTATTTTTAATTTAACTTCAGCAGACGTTACCACTTTAGGACCTGGTGCCGCAAAAAAATATTACACTTCTATAGCAAATGCTTTAGACGGAGTGAATGAAATCATGAATCCTCTTCAGTATTTATCTACAAGTACTGCTGTGTATGCAAAAGTTACTGATGCCAACGGATGTTTTAATATTGCCAAAATCAATCTTATTGTATTGCCGCCTGTGACATCTTCTGTTCTGAAAGATAAAATTATTTGTATTGGCGAAAAAACAGATCTGGATGCAGGTCCTGGATTTAACGGCTACGAATGGAGCACCGGGGCAACTACCTCATCTATTAAAGATGTAGGAGTGGGAACTTACTGGGTAAAACTTAAAACCGGAAATTGTATCACTACGCAAATCGTCAATGTAAAAGCATCTGCAAACCCAGTAATCTCAAGCATTGACATTGACAACAACACAATAACAGTGAATGCAGCAGGAGGAACTCCTCCATACCAATTCTCTTTAGATGGTGTCAATTGGCAAACCAGCAATGTATTTACCGGATTGGCAAGAGGAGAAGTAAGAGTTTATGTAAAAGATTTCTACAACTGTACACCTGTTGAAGTTCAGATTACCGTACCAAATCTGATCAATGCCATTACACCAAACGGCGATAACGTAAACGATTTCATTGACTACTCAGCACTTGCTTACAAGAAAAACCTCATCTTCATTGTCTATGACAGATACGGTAATAAACTGTACGAAGCCGGCAAAATGAGAAACTTCACTTGGGACGGAACCGCTTCCGGTAAAAAAGTTCTTACAGGAACTTACTGGTACACCATCTCATGGAACGAAAACAATAAAGACAATACTGAAACTAAATACTCAGGCTGGGTATTGGTTAAAAACAGAGAATAAATTTTACTATCAGAAACTACCTCATTTGGGGTAGTTTCGGTATTAAAAAAAAGGATCTGCCCAATCAGAGATTGGGAATTAATATTGCTTTTTATCACCAACTCAAACATAAAAAAACAATTTTAAATCTAAGATTAAGTATAACATCACAATCCATCCACTATGAAAAAAGATATACTCATTTTTGTACTGACTATCTTATTATGCTTGCCGGGAAGATTATTTTCACAAACCTACCAACTTACCGGAAACCCTGTAAATACAACGGGCTGGGATCTTGTCTCTGATGCTATCGTAAGCGGAGACTTTGTAAGACTTACAACAGATCAAACCAGCAAATATGGAGCGGTAAAATTATCCACCCCAATCACATTGAGCTATTGTGATAAATGGAAAGTGGAATTCGACTTCAGAATTGACGGAAATGGAACCACACAGTTTGGAAAAGGAGACGGCTTTACCTTCTGGTATCTTGCTAATCCACCAACAGGTTTTGTATCCGGAGGAGGATTAGGTATTCCTGCCAATGCTTCAGGATTGATGGTTGGTTTTGATATTTTCAACAATACCACCGAAGGCCAGATGAGTAAAGTTCACATTCTTTACGGAACTAATAATACAGCAGGTAACAACATTGAATACAATACTACTCCGGGAAGTACATTCCACTCCCCGGACCTTATTGCTACTCAACCATTTGTAGGAGACACTTACAGGCACGTTGAAGTAAACGGAGAAACAGATCTTACCAATCCTACAAACTGGATTATCAAAGTAAGAATCAACGGAGTACTTATTGTAGATCAGTCTTTTGCCCCTTCCGGAGGCGCCGTAGGAATGTCACAGGGATATTTTGGCTTCTCTGCTGCAACCGGAGGTGCCAGTGCGAGACATTCTATTAAAGACGTTAAAGTATTTGTAGATAAAGTTCCTATTTTAAGCAATACAATCAGTCCGTTCGTATGTACAAATCCTGCTACAGGGAACGGCACAGTAGACCTTACTTCTTATAACTCTCAATTTGTAAATAATCCCGGAAATTATATTTTCACTTATTATGTATTGGGAAGTTCAACTCCTATTGCTAATCCTGCAGCTTTCCAGTATTCAGGAAATACTACCATTAAGGTGGTTGTAAAAGATCCTACCTCTACTCTTTGTGATAATGGTGACGGAGTTATTCAGCTTAACCCTACTCCATTTGCGGCAACAGATGCCAGCCTTACCGGATGTAATAATAACAATGCCGGAACAGCAACTTTTGATCTTAACACAGCAACTGTCACAACTGTTGCCGGAGTAACCAAGGAATTCTACCCTACATTATATGATCTGAATAATGGCACAAACCAGATTACTAATCCTTCCGCTTATGCTTCGGCAGCAGCTACAATCTACGTAAAAGTAACAACCCCTCAAGGTTGTGTAAGTACATCTAAAATTACCCTGAACATTTATCCCGTTGTAGTTGTCAATGATATCGAAATAAAATCGTGCTTTATTGAAACCAATCCATCTATGGCTTCTTTCAATCTTTTGGGAGCTGTTGTTTCTCAAGGCGGACTTACAAAAGAATACTATCCTTCATTAACAGATGCGATCAGCGGGACCAACGCAATAGCCAACCCAGCTGCATACATTGCGCCTAACGGAGTTGTTTATATTAAAGTATTCAGTGCAGACGGATGCTATTCTATTGCTAAAGTTACATTAACCGTAATCCCTCCTGTTTTCTCAAGAACTCTGCATGATCAGACGATCTGTATTGAAAACACAACAACATTAGATGCAGGAGCCGGTTTCAAAAGCTACGAATGGAGTACAGGAGCTACCACTCAGTCTATCAAGAATGTAGGGGTTGGTACTTACTGGGTAAAACTTAAAACCGGAGATTGTATCGCTACACAGAAAGTAACCGTATACCCTTCTGACAATCCGGTTATTACCACTGTTGATATTTCAGGAAGTACAGTAACGGTATATGCCAATGGAGGGACTCCTCCTTATCAGTATTCTATGGATAATATTAGCTGGCAGGATTCCAATATATTTACCAACATTGCCAGAGGAGAAGCTAAAGTATATGTAAGAGACGGGTATAATTGTATTCCTGTTGAAATCAATATTACGGTTCCTAATCTTATCAATGTGATTACCCCTAATGATGATGGTATTAATGATTTTGTTGATTATTCTGCATTAGCCAACAAACAAAATCTGGAAATAGCCATCTTCGACAGATATGGTTATAAAATGTTCCAGGCAGATAAAACCAATGGCTACAAATGGGCAGGTACCACTAATGGAAGCAAAAAAGTTCCTACTGGAAATTACTGGTATTCTGTTTCATGGAATGAAAATAATAAAAACAGTACTCCGATAAAATTCTCAGGGTGGATTGTTGTAAAAAACAGAGAATAATTACACTTTCCGTCACATCAAAAGAATCACCCCGCCAGCCGGGGTGATTTTTTGTATAAACAGGCAGGAGATATTTCATTTTAAAGCCTCTTTATTCATATTCAATTCTTAAATTTGTCCTATGAATTATTTGGAAGCTTTAAGCAGAAGATATTCTGTAAAAAAATTCAACCATCAGATTATTCCTCAGGAAACTCTTCACAACATTCTTGAGTCAGGAAAACTGTCTGCCAGTTCACTGGGACTTCAGCCCTATAAAATTGTGATTGTTGAGAGTGAGGAAATGAAGCAGAAACTGATTCCGGCTTTCTATAATCCTTCTCAGATTTCTACTTGTTCTCATCTTATTGTTATTATTTCCAAGAAAATCATTGAAGAGAACTATATCCGCGGTTATTTTAATCATATTTCTGAAGTAAGAGATACTCCTGTTGAAAAACTGGATCCATTTAGAAACAGTATTAATCAACATATTACACAAAAGACACAGGATGAAATTTTCAATTGGGCAGAAAAACAGTCTTATATAGTATTAGCTAATCTTATGTATGCTGCTGCTATTGAAAATATAGACTCTTGCCCCATGGAAGGTTTCCGTCAGGAACTGATAGAAGAAATTCTAGATATCAATCCTGAAGCAGAAAAAGTAACTGTTACCCTCGCTTTAGGCTACCGTTCTGAAGAAGACCTCTTCCAGCACATGAAAAAAGTAAGAAAACCAAACGAAAAATTGTTTAAATTTATTTAATATTTTAAACGATTGTACCTAAAGTAAGCATATGATAAAAGCGGATGTATTAGTAATCGGTTCCGGCATTTCCGGACTTTCCTATGCCATTAAAGTTTCTGAACAGCTCCCTGATGCGAAAATCATTATTGTAACAAAATCTGACGAAGACGAAAGCAATACCAAATATGCTCAAGGCGGTCTGGCTGTCGTTACAGATTTTCAGAATGATAATTTCCAAAAGCATATTGATGATACCATGCGTGCCGGAGACGGAGAAAACAAACGCGATGTTGTAGAAATGGTTGTAAGAGAAGCTCCTGCAAGATTCAACGAAATTGTAGAATGGGGTGCCCAGTTCGATATGAAGAACGGCAAATTTGCTTTAGGAAGAGAAGGAGGACATACTGAAAACAGAATTGTCCACCACAAAGATATCACAGGTTTTGAAATTGAACGTGCTTTACTGCAAACAGCCAATAACAGCCCGAATATTGAAATTCTTGACCATCATTATGTCATTGATATCATTACACAGCACCACGTTCCGGGAAAAGAACTTAATGAAGGAGACATCCATTGCTATGGTGCCTATATTCTGGATGAAAAGTCCAAAACAATCAAGAAAATCACTTCAAAAATAACACTGGCTGCCACAGGAGGTGCCGGACATGTTTATAAAAATACTACCAACCCAACCATTGCCACAGGAGACGGAATCGCTTTTGTAGCCCGTGCCAAAGGAATGGTTTCCAATATGCAGTATTATCAGTTCCACCCAACAGCTTTGTACAGCAAAATGGATGGAATGTTGTTTTTAATTTCAGAAGCTGTTCGTGGAGACGGAGCAAAATTAAGAACCAAAAGAGGCGAAAAATTCATGCATAAATATGATGAGCGTGAAGAACTTGCTTCCAGAGATATTGTTGCAAGAGCTATTGACGCCGAAATGAAAATTACCGGTGACGAGTTTGTCGGTTTAGACTGCAAGGAAATGAATCATGAAAAATTCTTAGAACATTTCCCGAATATCTATAAAAAATGCAAAGACGAAGGAATTGATCCATTTACTCAATTAATCCCTGTGGTTCCTGCCTGCCATTACTTAATGGGAGGAATTGAAGTAGACAGAGACGGACAGTCTTCTATAAGAAATCTTTTTGCCGTAGGAGAATGTACCAACTCAGGACTTCATGGCGCCAACAGGCTTGCATCCAATTCATTACTTGAAGGTCTCGTTTTTGGACACAATGCCGCTATGAAAACAGTCGCCCTTCTGAATGAAAACAATTTCAACTTTGATGATCTGAAAGCCGTTCCGGAGTGGAATGAAGAAGGAATGAAAATCATGGACGAAATGGTAATCGTGAGCTACCTAAGAAAACAACTTCAGGAAATGATGAGTGATCTGGTAGGTATTGTAAGAAGCAACAGACGTCTGAATATGGCTTTGCAGAAACATCAGGAGATTGCGGCGGCTGTGGATGAAATCTACCACTACTCCATTCTTTCTCCACAACTTTCAGAATTAAGAAACTTAACGACCGTTGCCCACCTCATCATTACCCAGTCTATGGAAATGACAGAGAACAAGGGAGCGTTTTATAATAAAGATTTAGTCTAAAAGCATCATACAATGAAAAGACCAGCATACGTTACAGATAAAGCATTAAAGACATTCATAAAAAGTGCACTTGAAGAAGACATTCAGGATGGTGATCACTCTACCCTATCTACTATTCCGCAGGATCTTGTACAGAGTGCAAAGCTTTTAGTTAAACAGGACTGCATCCTTGCAGGTGTTGAGCTGGCTGAAATTATTTTCAACACTTTTGATAAAAATTTAAAAGTTGAAGTTTTCATTAAAGACGGAACTCCTTGTAAATTTGGAGACGTAGCCCTTATTGTAATGGGAAGTGCAAGATCTATTCTTTCTACGGAGAGATTTGTTCTTAATTGCATGCAAAGAATGAGCGGTATTGCAACCCTTACCCACGATTGGGATTCAAGATTAGTAGGTACAAAAACTAAACTTTTAGATACCAGAAAGACCACGCCAAATTTCAGAATGTGCGAAAAGTGGGCTGTTGCTATTGGAGGAGGAACCAATCACAGATATGGTCTTTATGACATGATCATGCTGAAAGACAACCATATAGACTACAACGGAAGCATCACCAATGCAGTAGCAATGGCAAAGGACTATGTTAAAAAGAATAAGAAAAAGTTAAAAATAGAGGTTGAAACCAGAAACCTTGAAGAAGTTCAGGAGGCAATCAATGCGAAAGTTGACAGAATCATGCTTGATAATATGGATGTAAAAACCATGAAGGAGGCTGTAAAAATGATCAACGGTTCATGCGAGTCTGAAGCTTCAGGTGGAATCACCCGGGATATGCTTAAAGAAATTGCTTCAACAGGAGTAACATTTATCTCTGCAGGAGCCCTTACACACTCTGCTGAGAATATAGATTTGAGTCTCAAAGCAGTGAAATAGCGTTGAATTTTTAACAAAAACACCCCCACTTTGTTAAAAATTTAATAACATGACTTTTTTCATACAAAAATTCAATTTTTTACCACAATGCTGATATTCAACATATTAACATTATTAAGACTGATTAAAAATTAACATTGAGTTAATAATAGTTAAATTTTATTTTGCGAATTTTGCAGAAAATTAAATCTAACTATTACTAACGATTATGAAATTAATCAACAAATCGATGCTATCTGCGGTTATTACTTTATCTACAGCTAGTGTTTATTACGCTCAACAAGTTCAGGATACTGTAAAAACAAAATCCAATGATATTGAACAAGTTGTATTAACTGGTGTTGCTGATATCGCTAAAGATAGAAAAACTCCAGTAGCAGTTTCAACAATCAAAGAAGCTCAAATTGTACAAAGATTGGGTAACCAAGAATTTCCTGAAATTTTATCAACAACTCCTTCCATCTATGCTACAAAAGGCGGTGGTGGTTTTGGAGACGGGCGTATGAATATAAGAGGTTTTGATACTTCTAATACTGCAGTAATGATTAATGGAGTTCCCGTTAATGACATGGAAGGAGGTACAGTATATTGGTCTAACTGGGCTGGCCTTTCTGATGTAACTTCTGCAATGCAGATACAAAGAGGTCTAGGAGCTTCTAAATTAGCAATTGCTTCCGTTGGAGGTACTGTTAATATCATTACAAGAGCTGCCGATAAAAAGAAAGAAGGTAATGTAACTTTGGGGCTTGGTAATGATGGCTACCTTAAAACTTTATTTTCTTACAATACCGGAAAATCGGAAAAAGGATGGTCAACTTCATTCTTGATGAGTAGAACAGCTGGAGCAATGTACATTGACGGTTCAGATTTTGAAGCATACAACTATTACTTCGCTTTAGGTTTCCAACCAAATAAAAAACACGATTTCCAATTTACTTTTACAGGAGCTCCACAATGGCATAACCAAACATTTAATAATACCATCGCAACTGATTTAGATATGGGTGATGGAAGATTAGATGGTGTTTTATCTGATAAACCAAACAGAAAATACAACTCTAACTGGGGATACCTAAATGGTCAACAATATTCACAATCTGTAAATTACTATAGTAAGCCTGTTGCATCTATCAACTGGGACTGGAATATTTCTGAAAAATCAAAATTATCTACGGTAGGATATGCATCTTGGGGTAGAGGTGGTGGAACTGGAATTTTAGGTTCTATCAATGGAAAAGGTATCAATGCTTTACCAAAAACAGCAGACGGTTTAATTCGTTTTGATGATATTTATGCTTGGAACACAGGACAAACAGTTGCCGATTTCGGAGCAAATAACAAGACTCCATTTATTGGGACAAGTTCTAATGGTATTACTAGAAGAGCTAGTGTAAATTCACACGACTGGTATGGAATTCTATCCAATTTCCAGCATAAGATCAATGATAATTGGAACTTCTCTGTAGGTATAGACGCAAGATATTACTATGGTTATCATCCAGGTCTTGTTACTGATTTCTTAGGAAACAAAGAATATCGTGAAGCAGGAAACTTCAATCAATACCCATACTATACTGTTACACAATCATATAATGCTGCACCTTCAGCAAACCCATTTGCAACTGCTATAAAGGACAAATCGCAAATTGTATACAGAAATTATGATGGTAGAGTTCTTTGGGGGGGAGTATTCGGACAATTAGAATATACAAATGACAAAATTTCAGCTTTTGTTCAAGGTTCGGCATCTGAGCAAAGTAACCAAAGAATTGACAACTGGGTAGGAACAGCAGATCTTTATAATGGAACAACTTTAGTTGCTTCTCATTTACAACAAGGACAAGAAGTTAACAGAACTACAGATCAGAAGTTTAGATTCGGATATAATGCAAAAGCTGGTTTAAATTATAACATCAACGAACAGCACAATGTTTTCGTAAATATTGGTATTTATTCTAAACAACCAAATCAAAATGCTATTTTCCCTTATAACTTGCCAACAAAAACATTCGGTTCATTATATCAACAAATCGAAAACAAAGATATAAGAAACGAAAAAGTATCCTCAGCTGAAATTGGCTATGGATTCAAAAGTGGAAAATTCAGAGCAAACGTAAATGCATATTATACAGATTGGAAAGATAGATTTGTTCGTGTTACAGGTATTACTTATACTAATCCTGATAATACTACAGGTACAAATGGTACCGCAAGTTTAACAGGTGTACGAGAAGTGCATATGGGTGTTGAATTAGAGACATTCTACAAGCCTTTAAACTGGTTAGAGTTCAATGGAATGCTTTCTATAGGAAACTGGAAATATAAAAACAACCCAACAGGAAGGATTGCTGACGTAAACGGAGATCCAATTACTACAAACGGAGTAGACGGAGTTACCTTAGCTTTAGATGGGATGAAAGTTGGAGATGCAGCACAAACTACTGCAGCAATAGGTGCAACAGTGAAACCTGTTAAAAATTTGGATGTCTTTGCGACATGGAGATATTATGATAATTTGTACGGAACTTTTAGTATTAATAATAGCTATATTATTACTACACCTGGAGTAACTCCAGCAGGGGCTCAAAATGGTTCATTAAAGGCACCATCCTACAATTTAACAGATGTAGGAGCTTCTTATACATTCAACTTGAAAAACGGAAATAGATTGATCATCACAGGAAATATTTACAACTTGTTTGACACAACTTATATTTCTGACTTGAGATCTAGTATATTTGTTACCGATAAAACGAAAGGAACTTACAAAGGATTGGATACAGCTAACAGTGTTTACTTCGGATTCGGAAGAACTTGGGCAGCATCGCTTTCTTACAGATTCTAATAATATCACAATATTAGATTTTATAAATATCAATCCCGGCTTTGAGCCGGGATTTTTGTTATCTTTGTGTACAAAAAAATAGGATTATGGATTTTTACAAGATTTTTCTTAGTGCACACAAAGGATTCGGGTATTTAGAACTTCTTTTAGTGGCACTATTTATCATTGCACTTTTAGCTACTATGTTTGGCTTCAGTGGAAAAGTGAACAAGTTTTTGAAGAAGACAACACTCTTCACGATGATTTTCTTCCACGTTCAGTTTTTATTAGGAATATGCTTGTTATTCATATTTTCTCCAGGTTTCAAAGCTGCTTTAGATGCAGGAACATTAATGAAAGATGCTTACAGCAGACAAACATTTGTAGAGCATCCATTCTCTATGTTGGTGGCAGCAGTTTTGATGACTATTGTTAACAAAAAAGTAAAATCCAATGATACGATCTCTTTAGGAGTAGTGTTTATGGGACTGATTGCAGCAGGATTATTTGCATTCGCATTCCCTTGGGTAAGAGTCTTTGGGGCTTAAAAAATATAAAGAAAAATTATATGCGTTATAATTTATAAATAGTTTAATCTTAAATTTTTAATTAAATCAATGAAAGTAGCTGTAGTAGGTTCAACAGGAATGGTTGGACAAGTTATGCTTAAAGTTTTGGAGGAGAGAAACTTCCCTGTAACAGAATTAATCCCGGTGGCATCCGAAAGATCTGTAGGCAAGAAGGTGAAGTATAAACAGAAGGAATTTACCATCGTAAGCATGAAGGACGCTATAGCTGCCAAACCGGATATTGCAATCTTCTCTGCGGGTGGTTCTACCTCTCTTGAATTCGCTCCCCTATTTGCGGAAGCAGGAACAACAGTAATTGATAATTCTTCTGCATGGAGAATGGATCCAGACAAAAAATTAGTCGTTCCTGAAATCAATGCTGATGTTTTAACAAAAGAAGATAAAATCATTGCAAATCCAAATTGTTCTACCATTCAATTGGTAATGGTTCTTGGACCTTTGAACAAAAAATATGATTTAAAAAGAGTAATCGTTTCTACCTATCAGTCTGTAACAGGAACTGGTAAAGCTGCTGTAGACCAGTTAAATGGTGAAATCAGCGGAGATGATTCCACTGAAAAAGTATATCCTTATCAGATCTTCAAAAATGCATTGCCACACTGTGATGTATTTGCTGATGATGATTACACAAAAGAAGAGATCAAACTGATGAAAGAGCCTAAGAAAATTTTAGGAGATGATACCTTTAACTTAACAGCGACTGCTGTAAGAGTTCCGGTTCAGGGAGGACATTCTGAAAGTGTAAATATTGAATTCGAAAATGAATTTGAACTGGATGAAGTAAGAAAAATCTTATCCGAAACTCCTGGAGTAATTGTAATGGATGATGTGAAAAACAACCACTATCCAATGCCATTATATTCTGAAGGAAAAGACGAAGTTTTCGTAGGAAGGATCAGAAGGGATCTGTCGCAGCCCAAAACGCTCAACCTTTGGATTGTAGCAGACAATCTGAGGAAAGGAGCAGCAACAAACGCTGTACAAATTGCAGAATACCTTGTAGCAAACAACTTAGTATAAACTAACAAAATAAAAAAGAGTCTCAAAATTGAGATTCTTTTTTTTATCAAACTCTTTACATGAATACCCAGAAAAGTACCCACAAAGAGAAAATAGGATTTCAAAAACTCATTGCCGTATTTGGAATCATTCTTTTCATTGGAAAGATTATTGCCTGGAAACTCACCAATTCCAATGCCGTATTTTCCGATGCCATGGAAAGTATCGTCAATGTCATCAGTGCATTCATGGGATTGTATTCCCTTCATCTTGCTGCCAAACCTAAAGATGACGACCATCCGTATGGCCATGGGAAAGTAGAATTTGTGACTTCCGGTATTGAAGGAGCTTTGATTGCCATAGCCGGTGTTATGATTATCTATGAAGGAATTCACAGTCTTATTGTAGGAAAAACACTGAGTAAAATTGATCTGGGGATATGGATTATCGCAGCCACAGCTATTATCAACTATCTTTTGGGATATATCTCTATAAAAAAAGGAGAAAGAGAAAACTCTCTGGTACTTATTTCATCTGGTAAACATCTTCAATCTGATACCATTACCACGCTGGGGGTGGTAGGAAGTTTAATCATTGTTTATTTTACTAAAATATATTGGCTGGATTCTGTCGTAGCACTGACATTCGGGCTTTATATCATATTTGTAGGCTATAAAATCGTCCGAAAATCTTTAAGCGGTATCATGGATGAGCAGGATCCTGAAATATTAAATCAGGTCATTAAAATTCTTGAAAAAAACAGACATGTAGAATGGATAGATGTACACAATATGAAAATCCAGCAGTTTGGTTCCTCTCTTCATATTGATGCCCATATAACATTGCCATGGTATTATGACCTTCGTGATGCCCATGGAGAAATGGAAAAGGTAATTCTTCTTCTTGCAAAAAATATTAAGCGTACTATTGAATTCAATTTCCATATGGACGACTGTAAACCCATCTCATGTTCAATCTGCCAAATCAAAGAATGCCCTGTCCGGGAAAAAGAATTTGTAAAACGCGTAGAATGGACTCCGGAAAACGTAACCAGCGTGGATAAACACACTGTAGAATAGTTGATAGAAAAATACAGATTAACTCTCTCCTTCTAATTTCCTTCATTTTCTCTGCTGAGCATTTGTTTCCTGTAATAAAACATCGGAACAATCAAAAGTATAATCAAAGGCTGAATGACAAACCTTCTCATATAAAAAGAAAAAAGATACCCTATCTCGAACCTGTCTGAAATGCAATACAAATAAATTGGCAAAGAGATTATAAAAATAATGATAATCATCACAGCACCCTGCAATGTCCATTGTTTGTTTTGAAATAAACCATAAATAATCAGGCAGGAAAACAGAAGATTCAAAAGAAATCTCAACAGATGTCCACCAATCAGTTTCCCCCATTCAAATGCCGGGAATTCAATATTTTTATTAGCTTCATGAAAATAACTAATGAAAGGATCATAAAAAAGATTATCCTCCAGAGCCCTCACTCCTATCAATCCGCAGATTCCTGCTATAACCAGAAGCCAACTAAGAATTTTCATGTTTTAAAGCAAAAAATTTAATCCATACCAGCCAAAGTAAAACAACACTTCCATAAATGATCGCCGGGAAAATAAAGTCATGAAACATTTTTCCGTACTGCTTATAATCAGACATTACGATATTCAGACCAACAATTCTAAGGAGATTCATAATATACAATAAAACCAACCCTACTCCCACAAAAACAAAAGTCTTTGACCCTTTATAAAATGCAAAAACAAAAGACACAAATAGAATGACAACAGAAATAGCATTGCAGCCTTCCACCATTCTGGTTTCATATCTTTCTTTAACATAAAACCAAACTTGTTCATTCTTTACATCATCATAAAGCTGCGTAGGATATCCTATCACATTCTGTATAGATGTTACCTGATTGGCAATAATCCTTGAAAAAGGATCCAAACCGGAATCTTTAGCACTATTAAGATAAAGCTGGTAAGCAAAAAGCAGCACCAGATAAATAATAATAAAACGCAATAAAATACCTAAAACAGGTTTAAAGTCTTTCAGCATAATGCAAAGATAAAAATTAGCCCTTAATATCCTGAATCTGAATAAAGAAAGTTAAAAATCAAAACACAAAACCGACAATTATCTATATAAAACGTAATAATTTCCTCAAAAACGTTTAATAAAATCAATATTTTACAGTCTGATAGCAATCCTCTTTTTTCATTATATATCAGTTCGTTAAACGATTATTTCCAACTCATGTTAATTTAGTATATTTGTTTCCATATTATGACTTCTGAAAACGCAAAACGATTTTTTGAAAACCATATAGGTAAAAAATCTTCCGAATTCGTCACATTAGCTCAAAGCGGCTCTGCTAGGGTCAATTTTCTGGCCGCAGCCGGTTCTGAAAGATACATCATCACTTACAATGAGAATATTCCGGAAAATGAAAGTTTTCTTTACTATTCTGAGGTATTTTCAAGTCTGAACCTTAATACACCTTCCATTCTTGCTGTTACTGATGACAGAAAGATGTACATTCAGGAGTTTTTAGGCCAACAAACACTTTCCGAGGTAATTACAAAGGAACAATTATCTCCTAATGTAAAAAATTTGGTACAACAGACATTAGAAAAGCTTTTCCAACTGCAAAAACAGACCCAGGGAAAAATTGATTTTTCAAGAACCTTTGAATATGAAAGTTATGATGAACTTCCCGTAATTCATGATCTTTACTATTTTAAAAATTTCGTGGCTGATGTTCTGGAGCTTGAGTATAATAAATCAACGCTTCTGAAAGAATTCAAAAAGATTGCAAAACTTATTGAAAACATTGATCCTAAAGGAATTATGATCCGTGATTTCCAGGCAAGAAATATCATGGTGAATGAAAAAAATGAAGTTTCTTTCATTGATTATCAATCCGCCATGAAGGGACCATTAATGTACGATGTCATCTCTTTCCTCTTCCAGGCTAAAGCCAATTTCCCGGAAGATTTCAAACAGGAAATGCTGGAATTCTATATTCAGCAGTTCGAAGATTCTGAAACAAGAATTCAGCTGAAAAATGCAGTGATGCCTATTCAGATGATGAGATTTTTACAGGTTTTAGGAGCTTATGGATTCAGAGGATTGATTCAAAGAAAGCAACATTTCATCGCCAGCCTTGAAAAAGGAATCCAGAATATAACACAGTTCTCCGATTCATGGGAATACATGAATCATTATCCGGAACTGAAGAAAGTAATTCAGCAGCTGACATCAGAAAAGGCAAAGCAAAAAATTGAAGAAATAATAAATAATAAGTAAGTCTTCGGCTCAGACTGACGGATCAAAATATTGGAGCAAATACGAAGCAATTTCAAATTAACCTAAATAAGCCTTAATGGTTTAAAAATAAAAGAATATGCTACACATCGAGATACACAGTTTTTCTTACAAAAAAGGAGGAATTCCTAAAGACAATTCCGGAAATGGCGGAGGTTTCGCGTTTGACTGCCGCGGAATTTTAAATCCGGGAAGAATCGAAGAATATAAAATCCAGACCGGAAATGACATCGGCGTTCAGGAATACCTGGAAACAAAAACAGAAATGCCTAAGTTTTTGGAATTGGTAAAATCTCTTGTTTCCATCAATATTGACGACTACCTTGCAAGAGGCTTTGAGCATCTGCAAATTAATTTCGGATGTACTGGCGGGCAGCACAGATCCGTATATTCCGCTATCAAAATTGCAGAATTTATCAAAGAAAAGTATCCTGAAGGAACAGTGGTAACTCTTCATCATGATGAACAACCGCAACTGAATCAATAAATGATAAGTGATCATTGATAAATGATTTAATTGTCATTTATTGATGATACAAAGTATTATCATTCATCAATTACCATTTATCAATTATAAAAAATGAAAGCTCTAATTTTCGCAGCAGGAAAAGGAACCAGGCTTAAACCGTTTACAGACCACCACCCGAAAGCTTTGGCCAAAGTAAACGAAGTACCACTTCTGGAAAGAAATATCACTTACCTGAAAAGTTTCGGAATAAAAGATTTTGTGATCAACATTCATCATTTTGGAGATCAGATTGTTGATTTTTTAAATAAAAATAATAATTTCGGATGTAAGATTGAAATCTCTGATGAGACCAATGAACTCCTTGAAACAGGGGGCGGCTTGATTTTTGCAAGAAAATTTCTTGATCACGGAGAAGATTTTTTAATCATGAATGCTGATATTCTAACGGACCTGAACATCAATGCATTAGTGGAATACCACAAAAAGATAAAAGATTTTGCTACTTTAGCGGTTTCGGACAGAGAAAGTTCGAGAAAACTCCTTTTCAATGATGATATGGTTTTGAGAGGCTGGCTGAATGTACAAACGGGTGAACAAAGGCTGGCAGAATTCAATAAAGGCTTTAAAGCTCTTGCTTTCAGCGGAATTCACTGCATCAATCCTGTCATTTTCGAAAAAATAAAAAGAACAGGCAAATTTTCTGTTATGGAAGAATATCTGGATCTGATGCAAACCGAGCATATACACGGTTTTGTACATGACAGTATCCTTATCGACGTCGGAAGACCGTCCTCCGTAATAGAAGCCGAAAAACATTTTAAATAAATTTTTGCAATGGAAATTGATGGAACTAGGGATGAAAGTTTAGTAAATCCGGAACTTGACATTAACGAAACAAAACTACACAATAGCTTCAGACAAAAAACCTGGGACGAAACAATCGCTAAAGACAGCTGGATGGTTTTCAAGGTCATGGCTGAATTTGTAGACGGATATGAAAAACTGGCTAAAATCGGTCCATGTGTTTCTATATTTGGTTCTGCCCGACTGAAGCCGGAGAACAAATATTATGAAATGGCTGTAGATATTGCTGAAAAAATCACCAAATTAGGCTTCGGAATTATCACCGGAGGCGGTCCTGGGGTTATGGAAGCAGGAAATAAAGGTGCTTTCAATGCAAAGGGAAAATCTATTGGACTTAATATTGATCTTCCTTTTGAACAGCATTTTAATCCTTATATTAATAAATCTTACTCCATGAATTTTGATTACTTTTTCGTAAGAAAAGTAATGTTTGTAAAATATTCTCAGGGATTTGTAGTAATGCCCGGAGGTTTTGGGACACTGGATGAATTGACTGAGGCTATGACCCTGATTCAGACCAATAAAATTGGAAAATTCCCAATTGTTTTGGTAGGAAGTGAATTTTGGGGAGGATTATTGGATTGGTTCAAGGCTACTCTGTTAAAAGAAGGCATGATTGCTGAAGATGATTTGGATCTTTATCGTGTGGTAGATACCGCTGATGAGGCAGTTGCGCATATTAAGGCTTTTTATGATAAATATTCTGTGAATGTAAATTTCTAATTGGCATATTATTTGTGACTTATAACGAACAAGTATGATTGTAAATCTATTAATTAAGATGAAAAAACTTTTATATATATCAGGAATTTTAACATTTTTTGTGTTAATGAGTTTTATGTATGCAGACTTTTTCTCTTCAATGACCAAAGTGGACTATATTGATGGAAGCAAGACATTGAAGTTTACCACAAAAATGAATACAAGCCATATCTCTGACGCTATTAAAATCAACCCTAGTACGGCAGGATTTGAAGCAGAGGTAAAAAAATATGTGAATAATAATTTTGATGTGTTTGTCAATGGAGCTCCTAAAACGATAACCTTTACAGGAAGTCAGGTCAGTGGAGAAACTGTATGGGTGTATTTTGAAACCGGAGGTGTTTCGGATATCAATACCTTAAAGATTAAGAATACCATTCTTTTAAGCGCTTTTCCTAAGCAGATCAATCTGGTGAATATTGCCTACAAAGGCAGCCAGAAAACAATGAATTTCCAAAGAGGAAAAGAAGTGAACGAGGTTTCGTTTTAAACGAAAATTAGATTTAACCATTATAAATGGGTACCCTGGAAAGTTGAACTTTTCAGGGTATTTTTTTGGGAACAATTAAATATCACATTCAGGAGATAAATTAAGTACAAATACCTAATCTCAAATTTCAGCATTTCCACTCTAATATTTTCATTTTCAGGAGTGTACATTTGTATAGTAATTACAACCCAACAGGTGAAGCCGCATCACTTTAATCACGGGGCGGAATCTGAAAAGCCCAATGAGTAAGAAAACACCAAACAAAACTAAAATATCATGGAAGATATAGAACTTAAATCGTCCAGCCAGGCAATAGATGTCCTGATTGTAATTGACACGGATTATGTACGAGAAAAATATAAAACCCCAAGTACAGATCCAAATAAACCTGTAGGAATAGACCACAATAGCCAGCATATGATTGTTTCAAATGCCAATGCTATTTCAGGACAGGGTTCTGCTGACCTCAACTTCAGTGCAAGAGCCGGAGATACAGTTTCCTTCAGAGGAACTTCAATTTATCAGAATTCGGATGACGCAGTTATTATTTATAATATTAAATACTGGTCCGGAGATCAGGTTTTTAATAATTTCGTATACAATTCTGTTAGAAGAAAGCAAGCTGCTGTACCGGATGTCAATTCTTTAAATGGCCTCCCTGCTACCTCTGCAGATATCAGCTTTGCCAGTATCGATTCAAAAGTAAGATCTACTGGGACAGAGAACTTTTATGTACAGTTTGGGCTTTATATTTTAGATCCTAAAGACAGTAATAAACAGATTCTGTATGGTTACTTTTACTGGGATCCAACAATTACAGTTAAATAAAAGGAAATAATAAAACCACTGCTGATGCAGTGGTTTTTGTTTTTAAATACTTCCAAATCCTGTATCCCATAAAAGTGTTGCAAGATCAAGCTCACTGATATTAAAATCATTTTGATAATCTTTAAAACCGGGCTTATTTTTTAAGTCCTCAATTGCTTTTTCTGCTTTTTCTAAAGATGAAAATACTCCGATATATCTTTCGTCATCCAAAAACCTGTGTATTGTATAGTAATGACTGACGCTGAAAACAGTATTTAAGCCTAGTTCTTTCACTGAAATACAATTTTCATCTATGTCATCACCTTTTTCAATGTAATCACGGCCAATCTCTCCTATTACCTCATGAAAACCTTCATCCCAGTGTATTTTATCCAGAATATAATGATCTGTAACAAAACATTCCGGATAATCTCTGAATCCGGGCAGAATAACTGCTTTAGCTTTTAAATCTTCTGCATCTTCAATGCTATTGGAAAACCCAAGAAATTTAGTATTCATATGAGATTCATCAGTATAAGTATGATTCAAGGCGTAAATAAAATATTCCATTTTAATTTTTAAATACAATTTTCAGAAATAAAAATATAAATTCTCTGTTAATTAAGCTTTATCCTAACTATCAAAAATAAAATCCGGCAGCTTTTCAAGCTGCCGGATTTTTATAAAGTATATTAGAACTATATTTTATCCTAATGTATTATTCAATTTTAATGTTATCAATCTGAACATCATAAACGCCACCAGTTCCGGTTTTGATAGCAAACATATCTTTTCCGGCTGTTGTGTTAATATCAGCAATACCTGTAAGAGTAAGTTCAACTAATCTCCACTGACCGTTTGTGTTGATAGATCCTGTATAAGAGTTAGCACTCTCTACTCCTAAAGTAGCACCAGTAGAGAATGTTCCTAAATTAAATACGTAGAAACCTCCACCTGCTTTATATACATTGAAAGAAAGCGTTTTTCCTGTTGCAGTACCTTTGATATACATTGTAATTCTCTTTGGTACAGCTGGGATTCCTGTAGTAGCGATAGATGTAAATACATAATCGTTAGCTGTAGGTGTTCCTTTAATTTGAAGTGAATTGGTACCATTGTATCCTAATCCAACACCTTGTGTAGCATAAGGCTTAAGTCCGAAACTGTTTACACTTGATAAGAAAGTTGTCCAGTTTTCAAAATCAGATCCTGCAAAAAGGTTTACAGCAGAAGCAGAAGGAGCTTCCGGCTCACCTGGGTTGAATCTGTCATTCGGGAAGTTGATATCATCAAGAGTTCTGATATAAGCCTGCTCTGTAAAAATCGTAGCATTACTTGAACTTGTAAAACGGCTTAAAAGAAGAACGATGTCACCACTTTTTGCATATTTAGGAGAAATCGGAGACTTCGCAAAAGTCGCATAGTTACTGAAACGAAGATCTAATCTACCTGCTTTTTTATCCGTAATATAACGGTCACCTGTAGCTGATTCATCAGCAAAAGTTTTTGTTAATTCTGGATCTTCAAACTGAACGTTTTTAATTTTTACAAGCTGGTTGATGTGAGCACCATTTTTAAGCGCATCAGAGATAGAAGCGAACTCTAGTGGCTTCATTGCAGCTACAACTGGCTTTTGTCCGTCACAAACTCTTGCAACGTAATTTGAAACTTTATTAGGGTTGATTCTACCGATAGGATAATTAGGGTCATAAGAACCTACTTTAATGTTTCCATTCACACCCTGAACGATTAATCCTTTCAGGTTGATTCTCACCAAAGCTCCTGTTGGGAAATCAAGATACTGGTTACCACCGTCGATGTCAATTTCAATACCTTGAGTTGGGTTTTCAGGCTTATCCTGAAGGAACATCATTTTGTAGATGTTTCCAGACTCATCGCTTGAAGAAACGTAAGCTTCAACGATATAATCTTCTTTAATAATATCAGCTTCGGCAGGTTTTACTTTTGCAATCGCTGCAAGTTCTGATAACTGGTGATTAGCTGCTGCAAATTTGTTGGTACATTTGATTTCCGGCACATCATAATCATCAGTTTTTACACAAGACGAGAATGCCAGCATTGAAATGGCACTAAAGATCGCCGCTTTAAAATATATATTTTTCATTGTTTTCGATTTTTAATTTAATTTTTTTAGAATCTGAATTGAAGGTTCACAAAATAAGATCTACCCTGGTTATACCAATATTTAGGAGCGAATACCATGTTTCCGCTATCATAATCATTAGCATAGTCAGTATAGTTAACGTTTCTTGTCTGCTCAAATCCACCTGTAATAAAATTTCTGTTATTAAGGATGTTATTTACTGATGCAGACACCAACACATAATACTTACCAATCATCCAAGACTTACCTGCATTTACATTAAAGAAGAATGCTGAAGGTAGTTTTGTAGGAGTAAGAACTCTTGCAAGCTCTTCCTCATTTACGTTGTCATAAGGTACTCCCGGTGTATTAGGGTTTGTATAGAATCTTGCTGTTCTGGTTACCGGAGACGGATCTAAGAACGAATGTCCGAAATAGTTCCATGTTGCTCCCAACCACCAGTATTTAGGGCTGCTGTAACGAAGACCTAAAGTATATGCCTCTTGAGGAGTTCCTCCTTGTCTGTAGTTTTTAAGAGTAGCTTCACCCATATTCGTATAAGATCTTGATACGATATTTCCGCTTCCGTCAAGCTCTCTGAATGTTCCCACAGCATCAGATGCAAAATAAACTGTAGGGTTGTTTGTATAGGTATACTGTCCTAAGCTTAATAATCCACTCGCTGTCAAAGTAGGAGTAACTTTCAGCTGTGCACCAAGCTCAATACCCATGTTTCTCTTATTAGCTCCAGCCAATACCTGTGTAATGAAAGCACCATCCTGAATAGGAGCCTGATCTCCGCTTTCAGTAAGCGTTGTCAATTTAACTCCCTGTGCAAAATATCTTTGTACACTTGTTTCATTCTGAGTATTAACAAGGTAACCTGTCAATCTAAGTTTTAAAATCGGAGTAGAGATTACGTAACTCAAATCGTTTGCATCAACAACAACGTTCTTGATACCCGGAGTCGTAACACCACTTACTCTTGTATTAAAATAAATATCATTTAAGAAAGGAGACTGTGAAAAGTAAGCACCGTTATACACCAAGAAGTTTCTACCATTGATTTTATACGTTACCTGACCTTTCACCCCTGCATTCCAGAAGTTTTGGTCTGCACCTTTTCCATAAGAAGACTCATACAGATAGTGTTGGAACAATCCTTCTCTGCTGTTCGTAGTATAACCGAATAATCCGGAAATAAAGACATCAAATTTCCCTGTTGCGAATTTGAAAGCAGGGTTTATTTTAAATTCCTGTCTTCTGAAAATATAGCTATACCCAATTTTATCACCTTCTCTCTTGGTAACATCCTTATCCCCTTCTCGGGTATTAAATTTACCCCAAACACTTCCTGCAGTGGTATTGGATGCAAATGGATCCATATTCAGGGCGAAATCCGCTCCTAAAAGATCGTTTACTTCTCTGTACTGCTCAGATCTGTAGTTTTGGTAAGATAAGTTTAAAATGAAACGGGATGTATCATTAAAGTTATAGGTGTAGTGAGTAGCTAGATTCCATACTTTATCATCTTTTACGTCATCCACAAGATAATAAGCTGCTCTTCTACCACCAAGCGTAGCATTATATTCTACGTTTCTGTTGGCATTATAAAGATTATCCCAGTTGATCTGTGTATGAGACTGATCATCATTCGTCCACCAGTCTCTGGTAATTCCGATGTTCGCAGCCTGTTCTGGTGCTGGGTTTGTATAGTTTAACCAATAGTTTGGTAAATTACGGTAATAAGTTGGAGATGGGTTATTTGCTCTGTACCAATCTAACCTTGAACTGTATTCTTTACCGAACTGGTAAGAAACAGACGTCCATAATTGAGAGTTTTTATTGATTTTCCAGAAATCCTGCAATTGAATCATCGGCTGGAAACCTCTTTTTACTCTTTCATTTCTTTTATCTCCGTTTTGCCACCCCCAGTAAGAGTTGTAATGAACACCTCTGAAGTCATATACTTCCTGAGTACTTGGGCTTGAAGAACTTCTTGAATATTTGGAACCAATGGCATTCAACGTCATGGTATGGCTGTCGCTGAATTTCTTCTCAATACCAAGATATCCGCTGTATGCATCGTAGGCAGTACCATCCTGGATACCTTCCTGTGCCCATCTTCTTGCGATCATTCCTGTAAATGCCCATCCGTTCTTGCTCATTCCGGAAGAGAATCTGTAAGATAATCTGTTTGTATAGTTTCTGTTCGTCAGAGAGTATGTCAACTGACTTCCTTTTCTGTATTCACTGGCTTTAGTATTCTTATAAAATACTCCGGTAGTTCCTCCAAAAGCATATTCAGAAGGCGCATGGTTAGCTGAAATTTCCGGGTAACGGGTGATTTCATTCAATCCACCCCAGGTACTGAAGTCTACGTCTCCATTATCTGCAGCGGCCATAGAAACCCCATTGATCATATTCTCACCTGTTCTGCTATCAATTCCTCTTGGGCGGAACCAGTATGGCCCTAAATCGAAACTTGCAATTCTGTTGAATACATCCTGAGAAGACTGTAGTAGTCCTACAGTTGCAGTTTGCTGTGCACCACCGCTGTCACTTTCTCCAGAATCCTCTACAATAGCTAAACCCTGGTCTGCACCATTCAATGCAGAATAAAGAGTAATTACTCCAAGATCTTTTCTTTTCTCATTAGTAGTTACATCAAATTCAAAAATCTTAGTTTCAAAATTTGGTTTTGTAACCATAATCTGATAATGTCCCGGCATTAGGTCGGTAAATTGGAAATAACCGATTTTGTCTGCCTTTGCATCATTTCCTGCTCCTTTTAAATCTACACTTGCTTGCTCCACAGGCTTGCCATCTGCATCCTTAAGATACGCAAACACTGTTGTCTGCGCATAATAATATGACGCAGGCAGCAAAGTAAATAAAGAGATCAATGATAGTTTTTTAATCATGAGTATATTAATTTTTTAATACTTTTCTTATTAATTCTCAACAGTTTAAAAGTTGGGGGCACAAATTTAGTCAAATTTTATAATTCACAACTTTTTTAACGTAAATTTTTCTTAACATTGCAATCTTTTAAGAATCATTATATAAGTGATGATAAGATTGCTGCTTTTAAATTTACAAATATTTAAAATACAGTGAATTAAAAAAAAGTAAATTTGCAAATTAAATAGTATTAATAATAACTCTAAAGAGATGAAGAGAATTTCGACTCTGTTTGCCATCGTCATTTCGATCATGGCATTCTCACAACAACAAGGAAAACTGAGAAAAGTAGCTACTGTAGGTTTTTTAAATGTAGAAAACCTTTGGGACACGATTCGTTCAGCAGATTATATCGATGGAACTAAAGACATTAAGAATCCTGCTTTTCACAGAAGTATTCCTATTGATTCTATCAAGCTTCTGGAATCTGAAAAATATGACGGGCCATGGAGTGATGGAGCTTTAAAAGGGAAAAAAGTAGTAAGAGAACAAAGTGGTTCTGAAGAATTTACCCCAAAAAGCGCAAAGAACTACGGGTCAAAAATTTATAAAGCAAAACTGGCTAACGAAGCGAAGGTAATTTCTGAAATGGGAGCGCAATATACCAAAACAGCTCCTGCGGTAGTTGGGTTAATTGAAGTTGAAAACAGACAGGTCATTCAGGATCTTGTGAATGAACCTGCTTTAAAGAAATACGATTACGGAATCATTCATTACAACTCTTATGATTACAGAGGAATTGATGTTGCATTGATCTATCAGAAAAGAAGATTCACTCATACCAATTCATTAAAAAAAGAATTGGTAATCTATGGTGACAACGGAAAAAGAGAATACACCAGAGATATTCTTGTGGTAACAGGGTTTTTAGACAACGAGAAAGTTGCATTTTTCATGAACCACTGGCCTTCAAGAAGAGGGGGCGAAGCCATTTCATTACCTAAAAGAAATGCTGCCGCTGCTTTATTAAAAAAACAAATGGACAGTGTAAGAGCTGCTGACCCAACGACAAAGCTTTTCGCAATGGGAGATTTTAATGATGATCCTGTAAGCCCAAGTTTAAAAAACCACCTGAAAGCTCAGGCGAGCCCTAAAGATTTAAGTGACGAAACCCCTTACCTTAACCTGATGTATCCTTTATATAAGAAAGGAGTGGCTTCTCTTGCTTATCAGGATGCACCTAACCTGTTTGACCAGATTATTGTTTCTAAAAATATGATTTCAGATCAGGTAACTAAAGAATATTCTGTGTATAAAGCAGAAATTTTTGCTCCGGCTTATCTGGTTAATAAAGAAGGAAATTATAAAGGATATCCTTTCAGATCCTGGAACGGAGATCAGTTTACTGGAGGCTACAGTGACCACTTCCCGGCATTTGTAGTTCTTCAGAAAGAACCATAAAAAAGTTAGGCACTCTTATTGGAGTGCTTTTTTTATGTAAATACCTTTATCATGAAAAATATTATTTTATTAGTAATGATTGCGTTGGTTCCTTTCAGCTGTTTTTCTCAGGAGGCACCAAAGAAAGATAAAGAACAACAAGAGATGAAACCTTCTAAAAATGAAGACGGGCAATGGGATCTTACGGTTATTGACACCCAGTTTGATTATTTTCTGAGCGCTGTAGCCAAACCCATCAGCCAGTATACAGAATCTTATCTGAAAACAAAAAACACATTTCTGGTAAATGAATGGAACAGTTATTATAATTCCGGCAGATACAGAAATGTCATAGAATCCGGGATAGATTATGATCCTAAGGAAAATTACGGGATCAAGTTTGAATATAAATTATATCAGGTTTTCGTGTATGTAAACTGGAAATATAAATTAAGAATGAACGGATTATCCGGAAGCGATGCGATAAGATAGTTTCACCATTACATCTAATAAAAAAGGTTCAGAGAAATTCTGAACCTTTTCATTTTTATAATAGCTGAAAATTATTTATTGAATAATTCTTCTACTTTATCCCAGTTTACTACATCAAAGAATGCAGAAACATAGTCAGGTCTTCTGTTTTGGTAGTTTAAATAATAAGCGTGTTCCCAAACATCTAATCCTAAAACCGGAGTTCCTTTAACATCTGCTACAGGCATTAATGGATTGTCCTGATTAGGTGTAGAAGATACAGATACAGAACCGTCAGCATTTTTTACTAACCAAGCCCATCCTGAACCGAATCTTGTTTTAGCAGCATCAGAAAAATCATTTTTGAATTTCTCAAGACCACCGTAGTTTTCAATTGCAGCTTTTACATTTCCTACAGGCTCTTTGCTTCCTCCTGGCGTTAAAATTTCCCAGAATAAAGAGTGGTTGAAGTGTCCTCCTCCATTATTTCTTACAGCTGGCTTGTCAGTTCCTGTCTGGCAGATCTCTTCGATCGTTTTTCCTGCTAGCTCAGTTCCTTCAATTGCTTTATTTAAATTGTCAATATATGCCTGGTGGTGTTTTGTATGGTGGATTTCCATAGTTCTTGCATCGATAGTTGGCTCTAATGCATCGTATGCATAACCTAGTTTTGGTAATTCAAATGACATAATCTTTATTTTTAATGTTATAACCCAAAAATAACCAATATTTAAGGTATTATCAAGGATTGTAGATTACTTTAATAAATCTTTAACATTGATACATTGATTTAGAATGAATTAAGTTTTATTTTTTTTTATTTACAGCAAACAAAAAGCACGAACCTAATGATCCGTGCTTTCCGCTTAACAATATTAAATTAAATTTATTTATTCATAGACATCAGGAATTCCTCATTATTCAGAGTTCCTTTGATGTTTTTATTAACAAATTCCATTGCTTCTACAGGATTCATTTCAGAAAGATATTTTCTGAAGATCCACATTCTTTGAGAAGTTACTTCATCCAGAAGCAGATCATCTCTACGTGTACTGGAAGAAATAAGATCAATAGCAGGATAGATTCTTCTGTTAGCAATTTTTCTGTCTAACTGAAGTTCCATGTTACCCGTACCTTTGAATTCTTCAAAGATTACTTCATCCATTTTAGATCCTGTATCAATTAATGCAGTTGCAATAATGGTAAGAGATCCTCCACCTTCAATTTTTCTTGCAGCTCCGAAGAATCTTTTTGGCTTGTGAAGTGCATTAGCATCTACCCCACCGGAAAGCACTTTACCTGATGCAGGAGTTACCGTGTTGTAAGCTCTTGCTAATCTTGTAATCGAATCCAGTAAAATTACTACATCATGTCCACATTCTACCATTCTTTGTGCTTTTGCAAGAACAAGGTTGGCAACTTTTACGTGTTTTTCTGCTGCTTCATCAAATGTAGAAGCAATTACTTCTGCATTTACGCTTCTTTCCATATCAGTAACCTCTTCCGGACGTTCATCGATCAAAAGAACCATCATATATACTTCCGGGTGGTTAGCCGCAATAGAGTTTGCAATATCTTTCAGCAACATCGTCTTACCTGTTTTAGGCTGTGCAACGATCATTGCTCTTTGACCTTTTCCAATAGGTGCAAATAGATCTACAATTCTTGTGGAAATCGTAGAATTGCTTCCTGCCAAATTGAATTTTTCTTCCGGGAAAAGTGGAGTAAGATACTCAAAAGCAACACGATCTTTGATAAATGCAAGATCACGTCCGTTAACTTCTGTTGGTTTTAATAATGAAAAGTATTTCTCTCCTTCTTTCGGAAGTCTTACAATTCCTTTTACGGTATCTCCGGTTTTCAACCCATAATTCCTGATCTGTGCTGTAGATACATACACATCATCCGGAGAAGAGATATAGCTGAAGTCTGAGGAACGTAAAAATCCGTAGTTATCCGGTAAAATTTCCAAAACACCTTCAATGCTTACCAATCCATCGAAATTAAATTCTTTTTTATGGTCGTGCAGCTCCTCTGCCTTTTCAGAATGTCTGTTTTGATTCTGATTTTGGTTTTGATGCTGCTGGTGTTGCTGGTTTTGGTTTTTATGTTGGTTTCCACTGTTCTGTGGATGGTTGTGTCCTTTTTGAGGTCTGTTAGCCTGTTGTTGTTGAGGATTGTTAGGCTTTTCTTCAGCCTGAGCAGGCTCTTGGGATTCTGTGTTTTTTGGAGCTTCTGGTCTTTCCTGAGATACTTCTGTGTTAGCTGTATTGGTAGAAACTCTTTTTCTTTTCTTTTTAGCTTGAGCACTTGCTGCTGATTCTTCACTTACTGCCGCTACTTCAGCTTTGGGCTCTTCCGGTTTTATTTCTTCAGAAGCGGGTACCTTTTCTTCTACTCTCTCTTCTGCTTTAGGTTCTTCTGCCGGAGCTTTTGTATTTGTGTTTGTTTTTGGCTTGGCTGCTGGCTTTTTAGGAGCAGCTTTTCTTGCCGGGGCTTTAGCAGGTTTTTCTGCTGGAGCCTCTTCAGTGGTTACACTGGTAGTTTCTGTGGCGTTGAAATAATCTTTTGCAACTTTAGGGTTAGAAGCCTGAAAGTCAAGAATAGCAAAGATCTTGTCATTTTCATTGCTGGTTCTTGCAACTTTAACGCCCAAATCTTTTAAGATTTTAGTCAGTTCCGTTACGGATTTTGACCTTAACGTTTCTATGTTAAACATATTTATGTAAAAATGTAATTAATTGTGAGTAAGAAAAGTAAGTCCGGCGACTTTGGTTTTCAAGTACATTGTATAATGCAAATCTACACTTATTTTTGAATTGTGCAAAATTTATGTTATTTTTGCCAAGAATTTAATATTCAATGCTACAGAGAATACAAACTATATGGACATTATTAGCAGTTTTAGCTGCTGTTTTCCTTTTTATAACGGGACAGGATGTTGTCATTTCAGACAGTATTCCTTTACTTAATATGGGATGTATAATCCTTGTTATTATTGGAGCATTAAGTATTTTTAGTTTCAAAAACAGAAAAAGACAAATTTTGCTGAATACTATCAGCATCATTATAAACGTTTTGTTGATTGGTGTATTGGCGTACTGGTTACTCAACTTATCCGGAGGAATTCATTTTCCTGAGAAGGGTATTGAGCCAATTTTCCCATTAATTGCGGTAATATGTCTGCTTATAGCAAATGTTTACATCCGTAAAGATGAGAGGCTCGTAAAATCTGTAGACAGACTTCGATAACCTTACAACGATTTTTTGAGTGAGAACAGCTTCTTTTTAGGAGCTGTTTTTTATTTTCATCTACTCCTACTTATACTTCTACTCTGTCAGATCAATTAATTTATGTACATTCATGCAACATTTTAACTGAAACCACGACAGATCATATAACTTTCAATTAAAGACAATGAAAAAGCTAACTTATCTTACTTTATCACTTTTCTCCATATTTACCTTTGCACAGGAAGTTTCCAAAGAAAGGGTAAAAGCAGTCCTTTCTACGCTGGCATCGGATGAAATGAAGGGCCGTGAAATCGGAACTCAGGAAAACGAAAATGCTGCGAACTATATTGCTAAGCTTTTCAAGGAAAACAATCTGGAATACTGTACAGGAAAATCCTATTTAGTACCATTTGACTATAATGGAAAGACAGTATACAATGTCTGCGGTGTCAAAAAAGGAAAAACAGATCAGTATTTGGGATTCTCAGGACATTTTGATCATATCGGAACCAGTGATAAAACTGGAGACAATATTTACAACGGAGCAGATGATGACGCCAGCGGAATTACAACTCTGGTAGGCATCGCCGATTATTTTAAAAACAAAAAACCGGAATTCTCCATGGTGTTCATGGCATTTAATGGAGAAGAGAAGGGAATGCTGGGTTCAAGAGCTATTTCAACAGATAAAAACTTAGATCCTATTTATAATAAAATGACCGCACTTTTCAATTTTGAAATGGTCGCTACAGAATCTCAATGGGGGAAAAATGCATTATATATGACCGGAGACGGGTTCTCAGATCTTGATGAACTTTTCAATCAGAATGCTGTGAACGGATTAAAAATAAACGCAGATCCTTATGCAAAACAGCAGCTGTTTTATCGTTCAGACAATGTAAGCTTTGTAAAAAAGAAAATCATTGCTCACTCATTCTCTACCGTTGATATGACAAAAGCGTCTCATTATCACCACGAAAATGATGATGTCAACATTGTAAATTTCGATAATATGACCCAGATCATCAATAACTTTGGAAAAACACTGGACAAACTGAGTCCTAAAAATTTTGCCCCTAAATATAATGACCAGGTTAAATTTTAAATAAAACCATAATATAAAACCCGCTATTTCAGCGGTTTTTTCATTAAAAAATAATGGCATCTTACCTCTGGTTATTAAGTCTCTTTCTGACTTATGGATTCAAAAAAATGAGGTGCAACAGCGCTGATTTGTAACAAAAAGATATTTTTTGGAACTTATCCATTAAAGTAAAACAGGATTAAGAACGTCTTATCTTTTAATTTTACGTAATTTTGCTATCCAATTTTTTCATTTAATGAACCAATATATTAAAATACTAAAGTTCGCAAGACCACACCAAAAATACATCTACGGAAGTTTGTTTTTCAACCTTATGTACTCTGTATTTCAGATTGCTTCCTTAGGGACTATTCTACCGGTTTTGGGAATGCTTTTCGGAACCATTGAGGCCAAAAAATACAGCCATCCTCCTGTATATTCGGGAGAGATTTTAGACTTTTTCTCTTACGCAAAAGAATATGCCAATTATTATGTTCAGACTTTAGTAACTGAGCACGGAGCACTTAACGTTTTGGCGTGGCTTTGCGTGAGCACGGCTTTTATGTTTTTATTGAGAAACCTTTTCAGGTATTTAGGTTCGTTTTTATTGATCAATTACCGCGTAGGTGTTACTAAAGACCTTCGTGGAGCTATGTACAGAAAGATACTTGCCTTACCTGTTTCGTTTTTTACAGAAAGCAGAAAGGGAGACCTGATGTCCCGTATGTCAAATGACGTGGGTGAAGTTGAAGGTAACATTTTGGGAAGTTTAGTAGAACTGATCAACGCTCCTTTCATGCTGATCAGCACATTGGTAACACTTTTCTTTTTAAGTACTGAGATGACGCTTTTCTCGCTTCTAGTACTGCCTGTAATGGGAACGATGATTGCTTTAATTGGAAAGAGTCTGAAAAAAGATTCTCACCAGGCTCAAAATGAGATGGGAAATATTTTCTCGATTGTAGATGAAACATTAAAGTCTACAAAGGTGATTAAGATTTTCAGCGCAGAAAAAATAATGGACAACCGTTTTATGCAGTCTATGCAGAAATGGATCAACAGTTCAATAAGCTTAGGAAGAAAAAAAGAATTAGCCTCTCCGATGAGCGAATTTTTAGGTTCGGTTACATTCTTAATTATCGCCTGGTATGGTGGAAAACAAATTATTGTAGAACAAAGTATCTCGCCTGCTGATTTCCTGGTTTTCCTGGGTATTTTCTTCCAGATTTTACCTCCTGTGAAAAGTTTATCCCAATCTATTTCAAATGTACAGAAGGGAGAAGCTTCTCTTGAAAGAGTTTTAGCCATTCTGGATGCTGATGTGAAAATTGATGAAATAGACAATCCTGTATCCATATCAACCTTAAATAAATCAATCGAGTTTAATAATATTGGTTTTTACTACGATAAAGATCATACGATTCTTAAAAACTTCTCACTTTCTATTCCAAAAGGGAAAACTGTTGCTCTTGTTGGACAAAGTGGAAGTGGTAAAACAACGATTGCCAACCTTTTAGCGAGATTCTATGATGTTTCGGAAGGAGAAATTCTGATTGACGGAACAGACATTAAACATTTAAAACTACAGGAATACCGTAAGCTATTGGGAATGGTAACACAGGAATCTGTATTATTTAATGATTCCGTTTACAATAATATTCTGATGGGTAAACCTGATGCTACCAGAGAAGAAGTGATTGCAGCCGCAAAAATTGCCAATGCAGATGCATTTATCACAAAACTTCCTGAAGGATACGAATCCAATATCGGAGATGATGGTGGTAAACTTTCCGGAGGTCAGAAACAAAGGGTTTCTATTGCCAGAGCAGTATTAAAAAACCCGCCTATTATGATCCTGGATGAAGCAACCTCTGCACTGGATACAGAATCCGAAAGATTTGTACAGGACGCACTGGAGAAAATGATGGAAAACAGAACTTCTTTAGTCATTGCTCACCGTCTTTCTACTATTCAGAAAGCAGACTGGATTGTGGTAATGGAAAAAGGTGATATTGTAGAACAGGGAACACACCATGACCTGATTGCAAAAAGAGGAACCTATCACAAACTTGTTGAACTTCAAAACTTCGACTAATCTTTTAATTGAATTAAAATGAACCCTATACAAGAGTATTTCTACAGAATCGATGAACCTGAAAGAAGTACTCTTTTATTTTTGCGTAATGCTATTTTAGCGTCAGATCCTGAAAACATTACAGAAACGTTCAGCTTTGGGCTTCCATTTATCAAATACAAAAAGAAAATGCTGTGTTATTTCTATTACAGCAAAAAATACCAGAAACATTATCTGAGTTTTTATCACGGCGACAGGCTCGATTATCCACAATTGATTCAGGATGGCAGAAAGAAGTTTAAAATCCTTCTCATTGATGCAGAAGAGGACCTTCCTGTTGAATTTATTCTAAATCTGACTCAGGAGGTTAAAAAATATATAAAATAAAAAAACTCCGGTATGAATTATCATACTGGAGCACTCTTTAAAAACCTTTTATCATTGTGTGTTTATTCCACTGAATTCTGCCTTTTTAATTGCCCAGGCAAGAGCGTTGGCATAGAATATTGAATTGTATACATTCATTTCATAAGCAGCAACTCCATTTCCATAATTAGGTTTAGGAATTGGCTTATAGTTCGTATCTGCATAGAACGGACATATCGTATCTGAGGTATTTGGAGACGTTACAGTTCCACACTGAGAGTTGAATCCACCATCACCTACCCAGATGAAGTTCAACGTGTTATGCTTAAATGCTGTTACACGCCCCACAGTTCCTGAAGGTGAAGCTGTTGAGATGTTTGTATCACCTGAATACACTGTAATTTCGCTTGCAGGCAGACCTGTTGCATATGTTGTAGAGGAAGCATCTTCTCCCCATTGCAATCCTCTGATATCTCCGAAAGGACCGTTCAATATTTCATCATTCGTCATTGGCAGTTTATAGATCGCTCCTGCACTGTTTACACTTCCGGTGTTTACCGATCCGTCAAAAACATTTCTGAAAAGATTCTGCATTCCCGCATTACTTTCAGAATAAGCAACAATTACACCGCCTTTTGCCAGATAATTTTTTAATACCTGTGCTTCTGCCGCATTCATTCCCCATGCATATCCTATAACAATAATATCGACAGGATTAGCTCCGGTTGTCCAGGTGGTCAGTTGTGCAGCACTCGGACTGTCTGTACCATCTATGATCTGATCCCATCCTTCATATTTTACAATGCTATTGGCCAATGTTCCAAAGTTAGCAGCCGCTTTAGTTACCATACCTGATGGGGAGGTTCCTGACACATTATATCCACAACCGTTTGGTGCGGTTCCGATTGTCAAAAGTTTTTTCTTTGGAACCACCACAATCACATTTACAGAGCATGTTGTAGATACACCTCCCTGGCTGTCAGAAGTAATTGTAATTGTTTTCACCGATGTAGAGGTTGGAGTACCCGTTCCTCCTAACGTAATATTCTGATTTCCTGTAGCAGTAAATGTTCCTGATCCGCTGAAAGAAATGCCATCAACCGTATTGGTTGTAACCGTGTAGCTTCCCAAAGTTGCCACATTCACAGGCAAAGTAATTGTGTTGGAAGCTGTAAGAGCCGTTCCTACTTTGTAAATACCGTTTACCGTTGCACTACCACAGCTCATCGTATATGTTCCTGCAGGACTTAGCACTGCAATAGAAATTGCAGGAGTACAGGTAACAGCAGTCCCGTTGGCTTCTAAGGATACATTGTCTATCTGGATATTTACAGGAGTTCCCTGTCCCGGAATTTGTATTGTTTGTGTTCCGGTATTGAGAAACACTCCGGTACCATAAAAATTGTATCCGTTGGTAGTAGTTCCGGATATGGTATAATTTCCTGGTTTTGTAACGTTCACCGCAATATTCAGGTAATTCGAATTGGTAAGTTCTTTACCTTTCACGTAGCTTCCCATTGCTTTGGAAGTGGAGCAGTCTATCGTAAAAACAGCTTTTCCCATTTGTCCGCAGACACTTTTCCATTCGTTATCCGCAAGACTCCAGTAATTGAAACAGTCTTCTGTAGTGTTGTAAATAGTTAAACCATCATCTTTGGATTGGTTAATTGTAATTGCATTTCGCTGTGCTTCAGTTAATCTGGGAATAAGTATCCCTTTATTATTATTTCCTGAAACAACATCCAAAACAGAATTGGAATTAGGCGTAGTTGTATTAATCCCTACTGCACCATTATTGGTTTGTGAATAAGATTTCCCAAAAACAAAGAGCATTGCTATTAACAAGACTTTGACTGAGGGCATTGTAAATTTTGTTTCCATCATTGTTTAATTTATAATTGTTTGATCATTAAAATTTCAAGCTAAGTCATTTAACTGCCACAAAATTATCAACCACAGACAATTACAAATTAATTCTCTCTACGCAATACTACTCACGCGTAGTAAAACTCACAAAACGCCAATACCTTACCCTCTTAAAATGCACAAGTAAAAAGTTGAATTATTTAACAAAACACAATCATAATTTAAAAAATAAAACCCAAAACAATACAATAATAATTATACCGTAATTATTTCCAAAAATAATCTGTCTTTATTAAACAAAACCCAACATCCCTTATACTTTAAAAACGGTCTTCCATTTTGCAATGGTATTTCGGCTTATTTTAAATTGCTTACCCAACTGAAGGTTGTTAAGCCCACACTGTTTTTGATATTTTAAAATTTTCAAAATAGATTCCTCATCATAGGAACGGAGCCTTTGATTATTAAACCCGACTCTATATTCAGGCTCACCAAAAACCAGTTGATTAAATTTCAGAATGTCAAATGCCGAATTCAATGCTTCCAGCTTATGCCTGATTGCGGCTTCTGTTAATTTTTCCGGGAATTTTTCTTCAAGAATATCAGTATAAATTTGTTTGTAATCAGGGATCATGTTATAGTTTTTTCATCCATTTGTACAGCGTTGTTTTAGGTATTTTATACCTTTCCACCACGTCATTAGCAGTCATTACTCTGGTTTTTATTTTTTCAAGTATAAAATCTTTTACCTCCTGTGTATAGATGCTTTTTCTAAACATAAGGGTATTTTCCTTCTGTCTGAATACATTATCAATTCTGGACTGTGGTGAATACAAAATCAAATGTCCGGTATAAAATCTAAAGAAATCGAATTTTAAAAGCTTACACCACTTCAGCAGGATCTCTGTGTCCATACTTTTTGCCTGGTACATCTTTTCCACATTTTCTTCTGTGCTCTCAAAAAATCTACAGATTCTTTCTATTGAAATCTGATGCTCTTCCACTTTAGATCTGATCAGACTCCCAATATGAATGTTCTTAATATTCATTACAATATTTTTAAGTAAAAATATCGACAAGAAAAACAAAAAGTATCATTAAAGACTACTCAACACTACGTATGGGTAATAAAAATCGGAATTTCATTTAAATTTTGATCAAAAAACTATTGATATTGATCTCTGAGGAAATATTCAGCTTTTTCCGGATCCTGTATTTTTTACTTTCTACAGCCCGAATACTGTTATTGGTACACTGTGCTATTTTTTTTGTATCAAAATCAAGTTTCATTAAAGCACAGAAATACAGTTCAGAATGAATGAGATTAGGATTTATCTTTAAAATATCAGGAATAAAATGGGGGAAAAACACCTGAAATTTCTCAAAAAACATGGGCGAATTACTTTCTGCCAAATTGAAAATCTCCTGTATATTTTCTTCTGAAAGATGATTGATCAGCATCTGATGTTTCATCAGTTCCGTATTTGTTTTCACCAGATCCTTGATGGTAGAATCTTTCTCTTTTGTATCAGAAATTAAACCATGAATCAACGCGTCTTTCTGAGTAATAAAAACGATATCCATCAGGAAAGAAGCAATAGAAAATAAAATATTAAGAAGCTTTATTGTTTTAAAATCCTCTTTTTCTATAAATCTGCTTTTAGGCAGGAAATCAAAATCAAAGTAAAGACAGGCAATAAAGTTGATACTGATCATGAAAGTAATAAGAAAAATCGCAAAAGCATCTTTTTTATAGTTCAGGAAAAATGGTACAGCAAACAAAAGACAAAAATAAAAATACTCTACTCCTGCATTTTTGTAAGTATAAATATTAAAAAAATTCACTATAAATGTCAGCAGAACAAATATAAAGATAACCACTCCTTTCAATACATTTCTAAACCGCTTTGTCTTACCCTTGATTGCCATCAACAACAGCCAGAAAAAGGTAATGACTGTAAGAAAAATTGAGATAAGCATATCTCCGAAAAAAGTAATAATAAAAATAGAATAAAATAGAAATATGAAAAACAATAAAAGCAGATAACGGTTAATAAGATGAAGATAACTGCTTTCAAAATCATCATCCATATTCTCAGCTTCGTCGTTGATCACCTTAAAGAAAAACTTATAAATCATCTTGTTGTTGTTTTTTGCTTTCACAAGCTTAAGTTGGCATTTGTACCCTTGAAAGAATAAATTTCCCAATATTAACAGCCTTTATGCAAACAAAAACCTACAAAACGAAATGTATCAGTCTTTTTCAAGCATTATAAAGGGTATGATTAAGGTGTTTTTCTAGCTCCAATTTACTAAAATTCGATATTAAAATTATCAAATGAAATACCATTTTGATAAAAAAAATTAATACCTATTTACCTCAAATCACTTAAAAAGCATGAGCTTGTGTTTTTAAGCATGCAAAATTATTGATCTAAATGGAAAAGCATCAATCTTCCAATACGCAATATTACTCATGCGTAATTAAACTTAAAACACTCAAATGAGGCTTTCGTTACTCAATAAAAAAAGAGAGCCACAGAGGCTCTCTTTTAATTTTTTTATATACGGTAAGAATATTAATTCTCTTTCAGTTTGGCGATAACATCCTCACCTCCTTTTGTAATGTCTCCGATCTTACAGATAATTTCAGTATCCAAAGGAAGGAATACATCCATTCTGGAACCGAATTTAATAAATCCGAATTCATGTCCGGCTTTTGCCTTATCACCTTCATTACAATAGAAAACGATCCTCCTCGCCACATATCCTGCAATCTGTCTGAAGACTACTTTATGATTGGTCATCGTCTGTACAGCAACAGTAGTTCTTTCGTTCTCTGTGGAAGATTTTTCATGCCATGCCACCAGATATTTTCCAGGGTGGTATTTTTTGTAAATCACTTCACCTGAAACCGGGTATCTGCAGATGTGCACATTCAGTGGAGACATAAAAATAGAAACCTGAATGGCTTTTCCTTTAATAAATTCATCTTCATCCACTTCTTTGATCATGACCACTTTTCCGTCCACCGGAGCGATTACGTTTTCTTTGTGATCCAGAATATTACGATCCGGAACTCTGAAAAACCAGAAAACTAAACCGTAAATAACCAACAAAGGTATAATGATCAACAGGGACCATATTTTAAGGAAATAAATTGCTGCAACACCCAGAATAATAAAAAGCAGGGTTGCAACGGTAATTGTTCCTTTTGATTCTCTATGTAATTTCATGAGACTAAATAAATTTTTCTAAAATAAAGTACAAATATACGACAGGAACGCAAATAATAAAACTATCCAGTCTATCTAAAACGCCACCATGCCCAGGAATGATGTTCCCACTGTCTTTCACACCGAAATTTCTTTTCAATTGACTCTCCACCAAATCGCCTAATGGTGCAAAGGCAGCCACTAAAAACCCTACGACCATCCAGTTCCCCCTCAACTCCGGCTGATAATGCTCAATAAAGTAGGATAAAACCAGTGTTAACACTACTCCTCCTGCATATCCTTCCCATGTTTTTTTAGGAGATATTTTGGGTGCCATTTTATGTTTACCAAAGAACTTCCCTACCAGATAAGCAAAAGTATCACTACTCCAGATCAGGATAAAGAGAAACATCACCTCTAAAGAAAAGCTTTCATTATAGCTGGAGAACTTTGGAAGTCCTAATGCAAAACTAAATGGCAGTGCTACGTAGATAACGGTAAAAATAAGTTTCCCGCTGTCAAAGTATAATTCGTTGGGATATTTGAATAAAGTAACCACAGCAATTCCAATAAGTGCCAGTGCCAGTATTTCACTAAGCCTGAAATCAAAAAAGAAATCGTGATTAAAATATCTTTTGGAAAACATGTAGAAGATAAAAATAACCAATGGATATACGACCCATTTTTCATAGCTATTTCCAAATTTCATGATTTTGACACACTCCCAAGTTCCTACAATCAGCAGCAGACTCATTAATCCATGATAAAGATACTGTTGTTTGATAAGACCAGGTGCAATATTGTTCAGCAGCTGTGCTCCTAATGGAGTAGAACAAAGAATAATGATGGCTACATAAACGATACCTGATACGGTTCTTTGAATGAGATTTTTGTCCAAAATTTAAAATTTAGAAGTGATTGCTTAATCTTCAAGCAGCAATAAAAACAGTTTTGTATTGGAATTGGAAGAACTGTCCATTTTTGACTGGCTTCCGCTGATGGAAGTAAGGTTCTTGATATTTCCGTTTCTTTTTATTTTTCCCATAGCATCATTCAGGTTGTTTACAATCTGAGAAACATTGGCAATGATGATAATTCTGTCAGGAAGTCTTGAAGAGTGATAATGAAGAATATTATTATGCGAAAGCATGATTCTGCCGTCATAGGCAATCAGGTATTCACAAGTGATAAATGCGGCGTCATTGGACGGCTGTAGTTCTGAAGTATAGGTAGACTTCACAACGTTCAAAAAATTCTGAAGTTCTTTATCCCAACAAAAAAGGTTGTGGATCCCTTCTATTTTAACAATTTGATTTAAAGTTTGTAGAGCTTCCGCTTCATCTGCACAATAATTAAAAAATCCCCCCGAATGCGTAAATAATTGCGCAAACTTATAGTCAAGATCCGCATTTTTCAGCGAATCCCCAAGCTTCTCCAGGCTCTGTTTGTCCTCTTCTTCAGGCTGGTTGGTAAGTTTGCTTACAATCCTCTTGAATAAATTCAACTTAATCTATTTTTAGTCAACTTTATACAAAAATAGAAAATAAATTACAATAGAGTCCAAAATATCTCTTTAAATATGAAAAAACCTGACAATTTTGAGGTTGTCAGGTTTTTGTAAGGTTTATTTTTTAAGAGTTTTAAAGCTGTGTTGGGCTTTCTGGAGCCTGTATTTCGCTTTGTTCTTCTTTTTCTTTGATTTGAGGTGTTTCCACTACTACCGGCTGATCTTTTTCAGGGATAGTATTGGTAACAGGTTTCTCTGTCAATTCAGGATCCCATGCTCTTTTTCCGAATATTTCTTCTAAGTCTTCACGGAAGATCACTTCTTTTTCTAATAATTTACTCGCTAAAGCATCAAGCTTATCTTTATTATCAGCAAGGATTCTTATCGCTCTGTCATATTGATTTTCGATGATAGATTTGATCTCTGCATCAATTTTCGTAGCGGTTTCTTCAGAATATGGTTTTCCAAAATTGTACTCAGACTGGCCAGAACTGTCATAGTAAGAAATATTACCAATATTCGGACTTAATCCGTAGATCGTTACCATTGCCTGGGCTCTTTTCGTCACAGTTTCAAGGTCAGAAAGTGCTCCTGTAGAAATATTATTGAATATTACCTGCTCTGCTGCTCTACCTCCTAATGTTGCACACATTTCGTCCAGCATCTGTTCAGTAGTGGTAAGCTGTCTTTCTTCCGGAAGATACCATGCCGCCCCCAATGAACGTCCTCTAGGAACGATTGTTACTTTTAAAAGTGGAGATGCATGTTCTACCAACCAAGAGATCGTAGCGTGTCCCGCTTCGTGGTAAGCCACTCTTCTTTTTTCGGAAGGTTTGATTGCTTTATTTTTCTTTTCAAGACCACCAATGATTCTGTCTACAGCATCAAGGAAATCCTGTTTTGTTACCGAAGTATGATTATTTCTTGCTGCGATAAGTGCTGCTTCGTTACAAACGTTAGCAATATCTGCTCCACTGAATCCTGGAGTCTGTTTTGCAAGAAACTCTCTGTCTACATTGTCATCCAGCTTGATTTTTTTCAAGTGAACATCAAAGATCTGTCTTCTTTCGTGAAGTTCCGGAAGGTCTACATAGATAGAACGGTCAAAACGTCCTGCTCTCATCAAAGCTTTATCAAGGATATCTGCTCTGTTGGTTGCTGCCATTACAATTACGTTCGTATCTGTTCCGAAACCATCCATTTCAGTAAGAAGTTGGTTCAATGTATTTTCTCTTTCGTCGTTTCCGCCAGAGAAATTATTTTTTCCTCTTGCACGTCCGATAGCATCAATCTCATCAATAAAGATAATCGCCGGAGATTTTGCTTTAGCCTGAGCAAAAAGGTCTCTTACTCTTGAAGCTCCTACCCCTACAAACATTTCAACGAAATCAGAACCTGAAAGGGAGAAAAACGGAACTTTAGCTTCCCCTGCAACAGCTTTTGCCAATAGGGTTTTACCTGTTCCCGGAGGCCCTACTAAAAGGACTCCTTTAGGAATTTTACCTCCTAATTTTGTATATTTTTCAGAGTTTTTCAAGAAATCTACTACTTCCTGAACTTCTTCTTTAGCACCTTCCAATCCTGCAACATCTTTAAATGTTACCTGAATTCTTTCTTTTTCGTCGAAAAGCTTCGCTTTAGATTTTCCGATAGAGAAGATCTGTCCGCCAGGACCTCCACCTCCGCCCATCTTTCTGAAAAGAAGGAAGTAGAATAATCCAAGAATGGAAATCCAAACCAATGCAGGAACTAAGATGTCCATTAATGCACTCTTACCTGTACCGTAATCTTTTGTTGTTTTAATAACCGGATTGCTGGCTTTGACCTGTTCAAATTTCTGAAGGAAAAGTTGAAGGTCTCCATATTTCACAGAAAAATCTGCTTTAGGAGCCATTTCGAAGGCAGAAAGAGGGTTGTTTTCTTTACCGGTTTTGGAAACCATTGCTGATTTCGCTTCTTTTGTTAGGAAAACATCAGCTTTCTCTATGTCTTTGTATATAATTATATTCTGGACTTTGCCCGCCTGCATTTCTCTAAAGAAACCATCTTCATCAATAGATTTTGCTGCATCACCTCCAAGGAAATTGGAGCCAAAAAATAGCAAAAGAGCTATGATTGCAATAGGAAAGAACCAGTTGAATCCTTTATTATTCATTTAGACTTTTTAAATTTTTTATTATTCATTTTCAATTTTGGTAATGACTGCGTCACCCCAAAGCTCTTCTATATCGTAGTACTCACGTACTTGTTTTTGGAAAATATGAACTACCACTGAAACATAGTCTACCAATACCCACATCGCATTTTCAGTACCTTCTACGTGCCAAGGTCTGTCTTGCAGTTCGTTTCTTACTTTCTTCTCTACACTTCCTGCCAATGCAGACACCTGTGTATTTGAGTTTCCACTACATATTACGAACGTTTCTGCTACGGAGTTTTCGATGTTGGAAAGATCAAAGATCATAATGTCTTCTCCTTTTACATCCTGGATAGCTTCAACGATTTTATCTATTAACGCTTGTTTTTCTGCTGTCTTATTCATTAAAAAAATACTATAATCTGCAAATTTATTGTTTTTTCTTTACTTTAACCTTACTTTTACCCTCTTAATCTCTTAAAGTTTTCTTAAATGAGCCAACTCTTCTACCTGAAAGAATGTTCTTCTACTAATGACGAAATATCAAAGTTTTTACTTTACGGAGATTCAAATTTTATAGGGCTTCATACTTTTAATCAAACAAAAGGTCGTGGTCAGTATGGAAATGTCTGGACTCAGACTGCCGGAAAAAATCTGGCTTATACGCTGGCAGTGAATACTCAGAACATCCTGTGCTCCGACTTTATGTTCAATTATTATACCGCAATGCTGATCCGGGATTTCCTTGCCAAATTGTCTGACTCTGAGGTAAAAATCAAATGGCCGAATGATATTATCCTTAAAGGTAAAAAAATCGTTGGAATTTTAATAGAAAAGAAAAAAATTAATCAAAACAATTATTTCATTATAGGAGCCGGAATCAATATTCTTCAGGAAGATTTTGATGCAATATCCAATGCAGGATCACTCCTAACGCAGACAGGCACACGATTTAACCTTGAAGAACTCTCATTGAATCTTCATGAATATTTGTCTGAAAAACTTAGAAATATTCCTTCCGATCAGGAAATTCTGGACGGATTTAATAAAAGTCTTTTCAGAAAAGACCAGGTCTCTGTCTTTGAAATTGAAAAAGAGCGACAAAATGGCATCATCCGACATGCAGACGAAAAGGGTGAACTCTGGATCGAACTGGAAGACGGAATGCGTTCCTTTTATCACAAGGAAATAAAATTACTTTATTGATTGGCTCTTTTGATATAAAGATAAAGAGTAAGCGGCAAAAACACCATATTGGGCAGCCACATGGCTACAGCCGGAGACAAACTTTTATTTTCCGAAACCACTTTTAACGCTTCGAATGAAAATACAAAAATAAAGGCCAATGAAATCCCTATTGCCAGGTTTACGCCCAATCCTCCCCTTTTCTTTTGTGATGACAGGGAAAGTGCCAGAAATGTCAGAATAATGATGGAAACAGGCATTGAGGTTCTTTGGTGAAGCTCATTCAGATAGGAGTTCAGGTTACTGTTTCCTCTTGCTTTTTCTCTATCAATAAATTTCAGAAGTTCCGGCGTTGTTTTATTTTGACCTAAAAGCTCATTAGGGAAAAGTTCTTCCGGTGAATGCCCGTAGTTTTTCCTTAATTCTATTCCGTTACCTAGTTTTTCGGTATTGTCTTTATTGATTGTTTTTTCCAGATAGTTATTTAAAACAAACTGTTTTTTGGTTTTGTCCCAATATACTTCACTGGCTTTCAACTCGTAGGTCATTTTTCTCTCTTTATCATATTTCTGATAGACAAAACTGGAACCTCTTTTTTCTCTTTTATTCCAGGAATCAACGAAGATATATTCTGTTTTACTCAGCTGGGAAGAAGCCGGAGCTGTTCCTAAAATCTTTTCTTTATTGGCTGCATTATAAGTATATGCTTCCAGTTCATTTTTTTTGATATTGGCCCATGGAAGAACCATATGATACACCACAAGGGCAATTAATCCAATAAAAATGGAGGTAAACAGATAAGGTTTGGAAAATCTGTGAAAACTAGCTCCACTACTGATAATAGCAACAATTTCAGTATTGTTTGCCATTCTGGAGGTAAAATAAATTACTGAAATAAATACCAGGATGGAAAGGAAAGTCACCACAAGATTGATGATCCAGAAAGGATAAAAATGGATCAGGAAATACGTAAGATCCAGTTTCGGATCAATAGCCTTGGCATTTTCTATCCTTGGAATCTTTTGCTGAACATCGATTACCAATACGACTATAGACAATAATACCAACATGAAACTGAAAGTTCCAAGGTATTTTTTAATGATATATCTGTCTACAATTTTAAGCATAATCTCTTACAGTCTTTGTCTAAGAACCGGTACTACAGAGTTTTTCCATTCGTAGAAATCACCTGCAATAATATGTTCTCTGGCTACTTTTACTAAATCAAGGTAGAATGCCAGATTATGAATCGAAGCAATCTGTTTTGCCAGATATTCTTTAGATACAAACAGGTGGCGAAGATACGCTTTTGAATATTCACGATCTACAAAACTGGTCCCAAATTCATCTAAAGGCGAAAAATCACGCTTCCATTTTTCATTTTTAAGGTTCATTACTCCCTGCCATGTAAAAAGCATTGCATTTCTTGCATTTCTTGTTGGCATTACACAATCCATCATATCAATTCCCAGTCCGATAGACTCAAGGATATTCCATGGAGTTCCAACACCCATCAGGTATCTTGGTTTTTCTTTTGGAAGGATGTCTGTCACTTCATCAGTGATTCTGTACATTTCTTCCTCAGGCTCTCCTACAGAAAGTCCTCCGATCGCGTTTCCTTCTGCTCCTGCTTCAGAAATCACTTCTGCAGAAATTTTTCTAAGATCGGAATAGGTAGATCCCTGAACAATAGGGAAAAGTCTTTGTTTGTATCCGTATAATTCAGGATTATCATTAGTCCATTCAATACATCTTTTCAGCCAACGGTGAGTAAGCTCCATTGATGATTTTGCCTGGTTGTAGTCACAAGGATAAGGAGTACACTCGTCAAAAGCCATAAAAATATCGGCTCCAATCTGTCTTTGTATCTCCATTGATCTTTCCGGGGAGAACATGTGGTAACTTCCGTCAATGTGAGATTTGAATCTCGCTCCTTCTTCCGTCATTTTTCTGTTACTCGCCAGTGAAAACACCTGAAAACCTCCTGAATCGGTAAGAATAGGAAGATCCCAGTTCATGAATTTATGTAAACCACCGGCATCCTGCATCGTTTCCATGCCCGGACGAAGATAAAGGTGATAAGTATTTCCCAGAATAATCTGAGCTTTAATGTCTTCTTTTAATTCTCTCTGATGAACTGTTTTCACACTTGCTACAGTTCCCACAGGCATAAAAATGGGAGTTTGAATCTTCCCGTGATCTGTGGTAATTTCCCCTGCTCTTGCTTTTCCTTCAGAGGTTTTTTCTATATTAAAAAATTTCATCTCTATCCTTTTTAATTCACTGTTTCATCAGTGATTTTTTGTACAAACTGAACCCTGGTGTTTTTTACCTTACTAAAGGTAGTACAGCTCCGTTTTGTTTCAGTTTATCCTTTACATATTTATCTGCTTTCGGATCTTTCTTCAGCAGTATTTCCTGTGCATCACTGGTGATCCCCTCCATTTCTTCTTTGATCACATAATATTTGAAACTTTCTACAAAGTCTTCAGATTTTACTTTATATGATTTCAAAACAGCTCTTGTGCCGGCTTCCATATTTTTTTCAGGATACACATAGATTGCCTGATCGTTGATCGCAAGATCCGCAATGATTTCCGCCATCACATCTTTATCGATCAGATTTTTAGGCTTATCTATATAATCGCTGCACGAAAACAGGCTCAGCAAAACGAAAATAAAGATTAACTTTTTCATCAGTTTCATAATCTGTTGATGATTGATTTCCATTTTAAGTTCAGTACTCCAAAAACGGCTTCATGGATAATTCCACCGTTCATTTTGCTTTCTCCTAAAATTCTGTTGGTAAATATAATAGGAACTTCTACAATTCTAAAACTTTTTTTGAATGCTCTGAATTTCATTTCAATCTGAAATCCGTAGCCTTTCAGTTTTACATTATCCAGTCCTATTTCTTCCAATACTTTTCTTGAAAAACAGACAAATCCGGCTGTCGTATCATGAATAGGAAGTCCTAATACAAATCTTACATATTTGGATGCAAAATAAGAAAGCAACACTCTTCCCATCGGCCAGTTGACCACATTCACCCCTTTTGAGTAACGGGATCCGATGGCCATATCTGCATTTTTACAAGCTTCAAAAAGTTTTGGCAAATCATTAGGATTGTGTGAAAAATCGGCATCCATTTCAAAAATATAATCATATTTATTTTCAATCGCCCATTTAAATCCATGAATATAAGCCTTCCCAAGCCCGTCTTTCACATGTCTGATTGACAGGTGCAGATAATGTGGATGTTTTTTTTGCAGTTCTTTTACAATGCCTGCTGTTCCGTCCGGAGAGGTATCATCCACTACTAAGATATGAAAGTCATCTTCCAATGCAAAAACTGCGGAAATAATATTTTCAATATTTTCCTTTTCGTTATAAGTTGGGATGATGACGAGTTTTTTCATTTCAGTTTGCAAAGATAGTTTATTTAACCTTTTTATTTTATACAAAATAATCTATAATTTTGCAAAAATATTTCTCGGGGATTAAGCGGATGAAACAGAAACTTTTATTCAACAGATCTGGACAATACGCAAAATCGATGAGAGCAAATATTTTAACTTCAAAATTATGAATCAGGTGATAGGAAAATCTGTGCCGGGTTATGTTATCTGAAGTTAAATAATAAATAATAAAAACTTAAATTTTGCCATCATCACAACACTTCGTCAATCAAGTAAGAATACCTGAGAATAATGATTGGGTAATTTTTATCCTCGTGGGCTGTATCTTTTTATATGTTTTTATGATGAACGTCATAGAAAGGGATGCCAGTCTCAAAGATTTTCTGCTTCAAAAGTATTTTGATGCGAGCAATAACCTTCCCAGCTGGATCATCACCTCATGTGTAACAACTCTTACACTCTCCGTTTTAATTTCGCAGTACATTCCCATTGTACCGAAATACATTGCTGATCTTCAGCTTTTGGGGTATCAGCTCAACAAATTTGGGTATACTTTGCTGGCCGTGCTGTTTTTTTATTTATTAAAATCAACATTAGGGTTTTTATTTTATCAAAGTATAGGGGACGGGAAAAAATGGACAATATTCTATTTTACCTCCACAAAGTTCTATTTCATTCTTTCATTTTTGCTAATAATTCTTTGTGTAGCCCACTATTATTTCCCTATCGACAAAAATAAAATGTTTGTATATTATATCTGCTTCTTTTCTTTTGTCTTCATTTTCAAAGTTTTTTTCTATTTATTTCACAAGAACAAGATTCTTCCCGAGAAATGGTATTATAAATTTTTGTATATTTGCACCCTCCAAATCGCACCATTATTATTGCTTTGGAAGTTGTTATTTTTTTAATAAATGTCAATGATGAGAATAAAGTCTATATTGGTTTCTCAACCAGCGCCTAGTGAGTCTTCTCCATATTTGGATATAGCGAAGAAGGAAAAAATAAAGATTGATTTCCGTCCATTTATCCACGTCGAAGGGGTTGACAATAAAGAGCTCAGAACACAGAAAATAGATCTGACGCAGTATACCGGTATTATTTTTACCAGTAAAAATGCGATTGACCATTACTTCAGACTTGCGGAAGAACTTCGTTTTGCCGTACCGGATACAATGAGATACATCTGCCAGTCGGAAGCAATTGCCAACTATCTTCAAAAGCATATCGTGTACAGAAAAAGAAAAATCAGCTTTGGGGAGAAAAACTTCTCGGATCTGCTTCCTCTTTTCAAAAAATTCCCAACTGAAAAATATCTGTTGCCATCTTCAGATGTTTTAAGTCCGGATATTGTAAAAACCATGGATGCATCTAATGTAGACTGGACAAGAGCAATTATGTACCGTACTGTATGCAGTGATCTTACAGATATTACGATTAAAGATTACGATATGTTGATCTTCTTTAGTCCACAAGGAATCAAATCTCTACAGCAAAACTTCCCTGACTTCAAACAGGATGAAACAAAGATCGGAGTTTTTGGAAACACGACTTTGGCAGCTGCGGAAGAAGCAGGCTTAAAAGTAGATTTAATGGCACCTACGAAGGAAACTCCTTCCATGACAATGGCCCTTGAAAAGTATATTAAAGCACTTCACAAATAGTCTTTAATTATAAAATACAGTTAACCATCTTTTCAATAAAGGAAAGATGGTTTTTTTTTACCTAAATTTGAACGAAAATTAATATTGAATGGATTTCTGCTTATATTACTTACTTTCAGAAGAAAAAGTATAAAGACATACTCTATTCAATAAAAAAATAAAATACCCGGATGAAAGCTCCACAGGCAAAAAAAATAGAAAAAATACTAGAAACCCACGGCGATACAAGAACCGATAATTACTTTTGGCTTAATGAAAGGGAAAACCCTGAAGTCATCAAATATATTGAGGAAGAAAATGCCTACGAAGAATTCATCATGAAAGATACGGAAGTCCTTCAGGAAGAGCTTTTCGAAGAGATGAAAGCCCGTTATAAAAAGGACGATGAATCTCTGCCTTATTTCTTCAATGAGTATTGGTATATTGTACGTTATGAAGAAGGCAAGGAATATCCTATTTTCTGCAGAAAGCACAAAAGTCTCGACAACGAAGAGGAAATTGTACTGGATGTTAATATCCATGCAGAAGGTAAAGAGTTTTTTGAAGTAGGAAGTGTAGCTGTAAGCCCAGGCAACGAACTGGCTTCTTTTTCTTCGGATGATGTAGGAAGAAGAATTTATACGCTTAATTTTAAAAACTTAAAGACTGGAGAAATTTTACCAGACACTATTCCTAACACAACAGGAAAAGCGGTTTGGGCCAATGATAACCAGCATGTTTTTTATATCAGAAAAGACAAAAGCCTCCGTGCATTTCAGGTGTACAGACATAAGCTGGGAACGGATTCTGCAGAAGATGTTCTGATCTTCCACGAAGAGGATGAAACTTTTGATGTCAATGTATTTAAAACAAAATCTTTACAATATATTTTCATTGCCAGCTCAAGTACTATTTCTGACGAACACCGCTTTATTCCTTCTGACAATGTTTTTGCAGAATGGATAGTCATTCAGCCAAGAATAGATGACCTTGAATATTCTGTAGAGCATTATGAAGATGAATTTTACATCATTACCAATGCTGACGATGCCATCAATTTCAAAATTGTAAAAGCTAAGATTGACAATTGTGGTATGGAAAACTGGGTGGATGTGATTCCACACCGTGCAGAAGTTTTACTGGAAGGTTTTGAAATTTTCAAAGATTATCTGGTACTTGAAGAAAGAGAAAGAGGATTGCTTCAGATCAAAATCATTGATGAAAAGACGCAGGAATCTTATTACCTTCCTTTCTCAGATCCTACTTATACGGCTTATATCGGAATCAATCTAGAGTTTGATACAGATATTTTACGTTATGGTTATACGTCTCTTACACAGCCAAGCTCTACTTATGAGTATAATATGACTGAGAAGACTACAAAGCTGTTGAAACAACAAGAAGTTTTGGGCGGAAAATTTGTGCCTGAAAATTATGTTTCAGAAAGAATCTGGGCAGATTCAAGAGACGGAAAGGTTAAAGTTCCTATTTCTTTAGTATATCATAAAGACACCAAAAAATCTGCAGATACTCCACTTCTTCTGTATGGATATGGAAGTTATGGACATACTGTTGATGCCAGTTTCTCAAATGTAAGACTATCACTTCTGGACAGAGGGTTTATTTATGCTATTGCTCATATCCGTGGTGGAGAATATTTGGGAAGAGAATGGTATGAAGATGGAAAAATGTTATTCAAGAAAAATACCTTCTTCGATTTTATTGATGCAGGAAAATATTTAATCAAAGAAAATTATACTTCATCGAAACATATGTATGCGATGGGAGGTAGTGCCGGCGGACTGTTGGTAGGTGCTGTGGTGAATTATGAGCCTCAGTTATTCAACGGAATTGTTGCACAGGTACCTTTCGTAGATGTTGTTTCCACTATGTTGGATGATACGATTCCTTTGACTACCGGAGAATATGATGAATGGGGAAATCCAAATGATGAGGAATATTACCATTATATGAAAGACTATTCTCCATATGATAATGTAGAAGCTAAAGATTATCCACATATGCTGATCACAACAGGATTCCACGATTCCCAGGTACAGTATTGGGAGCCTGCAAAATGGACAGCAAAATTGAGAGAATTAAAAACAGACGATAATATTTTAGTCTTTAAAACAGACATGAGCTCCGGACATGGAGGAGCAAGCGGAAGGTTTGAATCCCTGAAAGAAGATGCACTGGAGTATGCGTTTCTTTTAAAGATAAATGATAATTCATAAATGATAAATGATGGATAGCCCGGATTATAATACAATTTTTGCTTTTAAAACAAAGCAGCTAGCCATCATGATCATCAAAGAATTTTCTAAACTTCCACATAATGAAGCCTTTTCTGTGATCAGAAAACAAATATTCCGGTCTTCTACTTCTATGGCTGCTAATTATAGAGCTATATGCAGAGCAAGATCAAAAGCTGAACGGTTTTCTAAAATATCTATCGTGATTGAAGAAACTGATGAAACTTTGTTTTGGCTTGAAATGGTAGAGGAATTGGAATATGTTCAAAAAGAAATTATAGCAGATATAAAAACAAAAACCGAAGAAATACTGAAAGTAACTTCTTCATATAGAAAAATGCTAAAGAACTAACTTTATCATTGATCAACTATCATTTATCATTTAAGTATATTATGAACGAGTCCGAATATTGGAAAAAAATAGAACAGTTCTTCGAAGACAATTTTCAGACTGAGAAGAATCCGCCCATTGAGACCCTTTTATTTCTGATAGGGCTTCAGGAGCTGGGAAGTGGCCAACAGAAATACACAAAAGAAGATAAAGTAAACCTGATTCACATTGCTGTCTGCAGATTGCTTGAACCTTTTGGATACTATAAATTCACACACTATGAAGATGGATGGCCACAGTTTGAAAGCCTGGAAGAACTTCCGGAATTAAAACCGAATGAGCAGACTTTGCTTATGAAAAAAGCAATCATTCAATACTTTCAGGAAGAGGAGCTTTTGTAAAAAAGGCTGGAAGCTGAAAGTTAATAACTATCAATAAATAAAAAGAGGGGTTTCCATGGAAAACCCTCTTTTTTATAAATAACTGTATTCTATATATTTTCAAATTTATCCAATCAGTTCTTCAAGTTGACCGAGTCCCATTGTAAAACCTTCCTGAAATCCCATCTCCAGGATTTTTTTCATAACTTCTTCAGAATGGTAATGAATATTGATGGTCACTTTAGTTCCCTCTTCTACTCCGGTAAATCCGAGCAGCCATTTTGACCTCGGAAAATCTTCATTAATATTTCCTTTTTCATCACAAAAAGCACTCATCCAGTCAAGACTTCTGTGTTCCGTAATTTCGCCATATTGAGACTGAGAAAACATAGGTACTCTTTCACCATTGGGCCCTACCATAGCATACATCCAGATTCCTCCTTCTCTGAAGTCCTGGCTTACCGTTTCACATTTCCAGGGTTTGGGTCCCCACCATTGATCCAATAATTCGGATTGGGTAAAATAATCCCATACTGTTGAAACATCAACCTTATAAATTTTCATGACATAAATAGTAGCTGCATCAAAATCTTTGTTGAAAATGATATTAGATTCCATAATTTTTATTTTTAATAAAGTTAGCACTTTATTTATTCAAAGGGACTTTTCATATGACAAGTAAAGGATAATTCATAAATAATTGTTAAAAAACACTGTTTTAAGAAAAAAAAAACAATTATTTGGCTCGTTTTTTGTTTATGTAGTCTTAAAACAATTAATTTTAACATTCATTTTTCCAAAACATATATAATTAAATAATGAATAACAAATTCATCCCAATAATTTCAGTGTTTATGACGATCTCACTGATTGTCTTTGTAACGCTCCAATTTTATTGGTTGAAAGGCTATTACGGCGTACTGGAACAGGATTTTTCAAATAAAGTATATGCGGTTTTGGAAAGTACTTCAAAAAGTATTGAAGAGATTGAAGCAGACAAATACCTGAATCAGGATTATAAAGATTTCAGAAAAAATATTCTTGCCAACAGCAAACAGCCGTCTTTAACTACAATTCAGCAGGTAGCAGACTCCGGTACTCAGAGACAGATTATTTATTCTAAAAATATTATCGAAAAAACACAGCTTCCGATTTCTCAAAAAGGAGATTCTATCAAGCTGACTACTTTGTATACAGACGAAGCGGCCTATAAAATAAAAAGAGATACCACCAATCGTGAACTTCTTACAACAGATATCAATCAAGAGATTGAAACAGGAGATTACTCGATGAAAGAGTTTGTAAAAGTATATGGAAATAATCTTCCTATCACCAAAAGGGTAGATCCGAAAACACTTGATTCTGTTATTGCAAAAGAACTTAAAATAAGAGGTATAACCGCCAAGTTTGGATATGGAGTTCTTGACCGCAATAATAAGCTTACAAGCATTGCCAATAAAGCTTACAAAGAAAAGAAAGACAGTAATACCTACAGTTTTCCTCTTTTTGCCGATAAGAAAAATACATTATACAGCCTTGCATTGGTATTCCCTAAAAAAGAATATTCTCTGGCAATGAACAACTGGCCGATGCTTTTAGGAACATTTCTTTCTCTCCTTACGATTCTTGGAATTTATATTATTTCCATCAATTATATGATGAGGCAGAAGAAACTTGCTGAAGTAAAAACAGACTTCATCAACAACATGTCCCACGAGTTTAAAACACCACTGGCAACCATTTCTGTAGCAACGGATTCATTAGCAAACGATAAGATTGCTACCAATCCGGATAAGGTAAAGTATTATTCAGAACTGATCAAACAGGAGAACTTAAGGATGAAAAAGCAGGTAGAAAATGTGCTTAATATGTCTAAGCTTGAAAGGAATGAAGTGGAATTATTCTTAAGAGAAACCAACGTAAGGGAATTGATCAAAAGAACTACAGAATCTTTCAATTTGATTGTACAGCAAAGAAATGGTTCTCTTACCCAGAAATTTAATGCAACCCATTATAATTTTAAAATAGACGAGTTCCACATCTCCAATATGCTGGTCAATCTACTGGATAATGCCAACAAATATTCTCCTGAAGCACCGGAAATACATGTCGAAACCAGAAATGAAGGAACCTGGTATGTGATTGAAATTTCCGATAAGGGAATGGGAATGGATACCCAGAATAAAACCAAAATTTTCGAAAAATTCTTCAGGGAAGAAACCGGAAATATACATAACGTAAAAGGACAGGGACTAGGTCTTTCCTACGTAAAGAAAATTGTAGAACTGCACAAAGGACAGATTATCGTAGATTCTCATAAAGGGAAAGGAAGTACGTTCACGATAAAATTGCCGATGGGATAGAATATCAATGATAGATGATAAGCGATAAATAATTAAACTTTTCTTTCACATCAATTATCAATGATCATTCATCAATTATAAAGTATAACCAAATATCAAAATATAGAAGATAGAGTGAGGAAGTTCATTCTTAATGTTAATTATTAATTATTAAAAGTTATGAGCAACAGAATATTATTAGTAGAGGACGATCAGAGTTTCGGGGCGGTGCTTAAAGATTATTTGACGATCAATAATTTTGAAGTAACTCTTGCCACTGACGGGGAGCAGGGACTAAAAGAATTTACAGAAAATGAATTCGACATCTGCATATTTGACGTAATGATGCCTAAAAAAGACGGGTTTTCATTAGCAGAAGACGTAAAAAAGATTGATAAAAACACACCTATCATTTTCCTTACTGCAAGAAATATGAGAGAAGATATCTTAAAAGGATACCAGCTGGGCGCAGATGATTATATTACAAAACCTTTTGATACTGAGCTTCTTTTATACAAAATAAAAGCAATTCTTCAGAGAAGTTCTACGTTGGAAAACGAAGAGCAAGAGCAGTTCAAGATCAGTAATATTTTCTTTGACTCGATGTTGAGACAATTGAAAGTAGGTGATAAAGAATACAAACTTTCTCCTAAAGAGAATGAATTATTAAAACTTCTTTGCATCCACAGAAATGATTTCATGCCAAGAGATCTTGCTTTAAGAAAGATCTGGAAAAAAGAAAATTACTTTACAGCAAGAAGTATGGACGTTTATATTGCAAAGCTTCGTAAATTATTAAAAGACGACGAAGGATTGGAAATTATCAACGTACACGGAGAAGGATTTAGACTTTTGGTGAAAAATTAATCCAAAAATCAAATTATAAGTATAAAATTAGCAAAACAATTGAAAATGTTTTGCTAATTTTGTTTCATACCCATGGATATGAAGAATACATTTATAGGTTTGATCGCCGTATCACTATTAGCTGCATCTTGTAAAAAAGATGAAAGAGCCACTTATTTAAAAGAAGAAGCTAACGCTGGGCAACCCAATGTAGCACTTAATACCACCTCAAAAACCGCTCTGATGGATCAGGCAGGCATCCAGTCCAACCCTAATCCCACTCCTATGGCTACCGCTCCGGGAATGAATCCTCCACATGGTCAGCCGGGACATCGATGTGATATTCCGGTAGGACAACCATTAAACGGTCAACCTGCTACTGCTGCTGCCCCCACTACACAAAATGTAAACGTGAGCGGAGGTAACACCATCCAGATTGATCCCAATGCTGTATCACCAGGAAAAATTACCCTTGATAACAACGGAAAACAGGTAAAAACAGCTCCGGGAATGAATCCTCCACACGGACAGCCCGGACATCGATGTGATATTCCGGTAGGGCAACCCTTAAACAGTAAGCCTGCTCCGACACCACAGCCAGCACAAAATGTAGTACAGCCCACTCCAGCACCCGCACCCGCAGCACAGAATCTTGCCATGGGTGAAAAACCTAAACTGAATCCAGCGCACGGTGAACCTTGGCACAGCTGTTCTCTAAAAGTTGGTGATCCTTTGCCATAAATTTTGTATTTTTGCAGAGATGAAGCTGTTTCACATACTTGCAATAGTCTTTTTTCTGGGAGTCTTTCTGATTCCCAAGGATAGCTTCTATGCGCAAGGGGGACAGGAAACATGCTGTAAAGCAGAATCTTCCAAGAAAATGGACTGCTGTAAAAATCATTCTTCAAAAAAAGACAGCAACCATGATAAAACAAAATCATGTAAAGATGATTGCTGTTCATCATGTGTTGCCTGCTATACTTTTATTGAAACCCCTTTCTCAAAGAATCTACGTCTGGAACTGTCTTATTACAAAGCGAATAAGAATCCTCAGTTTCACTATTCAGATCCTTATCTTTCAGACCGTTTAAAGGAAATCTGGCAGCCGCCCAAGATAGGTTAATTAAAATATCGAAGATTCATTATGTCTTATAGTGAACTGTTTTTTAATTAATTTAAACTTTTAAACAAAATGAAATTATATATTTCCAGGTTGATACTTGGTGCATTATTCCTATTTACACAATTTATAGCTGCTCAGACACTTTCAAAAAATCAGTTCAAGGTAAAAGGGAACTGTGAAATGTGCAAAACAAGAATTGAAAGTGCCGCGAAAAAAGCTGGCGCAAAAACAGCAGTTTACTCCATTGATCTTCAAACATTAACCTTTGAAACAGACAAAGCATCTGCCGATGACATTCTTCAAAAAGTAGCAGAAGCAGGCCATGATAATGAGAAGTTCAAAGCGTCTGACACAACGTATGAAGGACTTCCGGGATGTTGTCATTATGATAGAGACGCAAAAACTTTGCAGACAGAAACAAAACATGAGCATCATACAACCTCTGTTATTTCCACAAAAAAAGAAAATGAATTCTACGTAAGAGGAAACTGTGCTTCATGTAAAGCCAGAATTGAAAAAGCATCAAAAGATGCCGGAGCCAATACTGCAGAATGGAATGCGGAGAAACAAACGGTTACTTTAAATTTTGATCCTTCAAAAATCTCACCAGATAAGATTCTAAAGGCAATTGCTGATGCTGGTCATGATAATGAAAAATATAAAGCTTCTGATGCTGTTTACAACGGCCTTCCGGGATGCTGCCTGTATGACAGAGACTTTACTTTTGGTGAAGCCAATCCAAAGGTACATTACGAAGAAGGAGCAAAGCATGAAGATCATAAAGACAATAACACCTCTACAACTAAAGAAGATCATTCTCAGCATGAAAAAAGCATTGACGGAGTTGTGGTAACAGGTTCTAAGGCAGCAACAGCTTTAAGTAAGAAAGAAGCCGGACTTGTTTTTAATATTGATAAAAAAGAACTTTTAAAGGCAGCTTGTTGTAATCTGTCTGAAAGTTTCGAAACCAATGCAACGGTAGATGTTTCTTTCAGCAATGCGGTTACGGGAACAAAACAGCTGAAAATGCTTGGTCTGGATCAAAAATATACCAGTTTAACGAAGGAACAACTGCCGGAAATCAGAGGACTGGCTTCTGCTTATGGTTTAAACTTTATTCCGGGAAGATGGATCGAAAGTATTCAGCTTACCAAAGGAGGAAGTACCGTAACGAACGGTTATGAAAGCATCACAGGACAGATTAATACTGAGCTTTTAAAGAATGCAAAGACTCCTGAAACGTCACTGAACCTTTTTTCTGACTTCAATGGAAGAGCAGAAATCAATATTACCAATGTTTCTCCTATCAACGATAAATGGTCACAGACTTTCCTTCTTCACGGAAACGGAACTTTCGGAAACACGGACATGAATGATGATGGTTTTCTGGACAGACCGAAAGGAACTCAGATCAACGCAGCCTATTTATTGAATTATAACGACCTTGAAAAGTCGGGATTCGGGTCTCACTTTGGAATTAATTTTATCAGAGATGAAAGAACTGCCGGACAGATTGGTTTCGATAAAAAACTGGCTCAGGATAAGCAGTCTCCATATGGTGTAGGAATCGACATTTCAAGATTTCAGGTTTGGAATAAGACGGGTTATGTTTTTAAAGGAAAACCTTATCAGAGTATCGGCTGGATGAACCAATATGTGTATCATCAGCAGGACAGTTTCTTTGGATTGAGAAATTATGCGGGCCAGCAACATACTTATTATTCCAATTTAATTTTTGAAAGTATCATCGGAAATACCAACCACAAGTATAAGACTGGTGCAAGTTTCTTATATGACGGATACAAAGAAACATATCTGACAGATGATATGAGAAGAAATGAAATTGTACCGGGAATTTTTGCTGAATATACTTTAACAGGTTTAAAATATACTTTAGTAGCTGGTTCCAGAGTAGATTTCCACAATCTGGCAGGAACACAGTTTACACCGAGACTTAATTTCAAGTATGATTTCACCCCTCAGACGATTTTAAGGCTTTCTGCAGGGAGAGGATTCAGAACGGCGAATGTTTTTGCGGAAAGCCAGCAGTATTTTGCCTCCAACAGAGCGATTAATATTTTACCTAACGGAGGAAATATTTATGGATTAAGACCTGAAATTGCATGGAATTATGGGGCTAGCTTACAACAGGAATTCAAATTATTCGGAAGAAAATCAAGCATTATTGCCGACTTTTTCAGAACAGACTTCCAGGATCAGGTGTTGGTAGATCTTGACAAATCTCCTCAACAGCTTACATTCTATAATCTGGATGGAAAGTCTTTTGCGAATTCATTCCAGACCCAATGGGATTTTATGCCTGTAAAAAACCTTGAAGTAAGACTTGCTTATAAATATTATGATGTGCAGGCGGATTATATTGACGGAAGAAGAGAAGTTCCTTTTATGGCGAAACATAGAGGGTTTGTGAATTTGGCTTATTCAACCAATAAAACAGATAAAGGAGGATTCTGGAGTTTTGATACGACTTTAAACTGGGTCGGAAAACAAAGACTTCCTGATACATCAACGAATCCGGCAGAGTTTCAGCTGCCAACTTATTCGGAATCTTATGCAGTTCTTAATGCTCAAATCTCAAGAAATTTCAATAAAAAGATCAGAGCTTATGTAGGCGGTGAAAACCTTACTTCTTACTATCAGAAAAATGCGATTGTAGATTTTAAAAATCCTTTCGGAAATTATTTTGATGGTGGAATGGTATACGCTCCGATTATGAAGGCGAACTTCTATGTGGGACTGGATGTGACGTTTTAGGGCGGGAAGCTGAAAGAATGAAGCCTGGAGTATTATTAGCCGGTGAATTTATTATTGGGGATAAACCTCTGACATAAAAAATTCTAAATAAACAAAATTGGTTTAATTATGATATTCGGAGGTTCTGGTAATCTCTATAAACTTCCTTCTTCCAGCCTCAAGCTTCCTTACCAATAAAAAATCGGCTTTAATAATATTAAAGCCGATTTTTTATTTATCTTCCAAAGTCATCCTGTACTCTTACGATATCATCTTCATCTGAAGGATTGGAGGCATCGGTATGCTGCCAGATTTCGGCAACAATTCCCCAACCTGCAAGACCAATTAATCGGTGTCTTTCACCCTGTTGAAGTTTCACCTGATCTTTTGGACCATATTCTCCCAATTCGCCTTCTTCATCGGTATTGCTTCTTTTGATTCCTACCGTTCCTTCCAATACCTGCCAGATTTCGGCTCTCCTGTGGTGATACTGCCAGCTTAATCTTGCTTCTGGAGCTACGATAAGAATTTTCGGGCTTAGCTTCCCTCCTATTCTCAGATTATCTACATCAATTCCATCGAAATATTGGTTAGCAAAATCCTGTGCCTGCGTTTCATCAATCACAAAGAAACCTCCCCACGGTCTTGTATCATCTTTTGCTGCGATATTAAAACCTTGCGTCTGCAGCATGCTCTCTACTCTATCGAATATTTCTTTTTTTTCTGTACTCATACAGCTATATTTTTAATTTAAAATTTATTTATTTGATTCTTCTTTTGACATTGAATAAGGAAAATCTTTTTCCTGTGAACCTCTTTCTTTGTTGGGTTTGCTGTCCATTTTAAAGTCTAAAACCGCTCCTTTCATCAGTTCTTTATGACTTAGCCAGTTTTTGGAATAAGTCTGCTGGTTCACATTCAGTGATTTTACATAAAGGTTTTCTGCATTGTTTTCCGGAGCTTTTATTTCAATTTTCTTACCATTTTCTAAATGGATTGTTGCTTCTTTAAACAATGGTGCACCTAATACATACTGATCTGTTGCTGGCGTCACCGGATAAAATCCAAGGGCTGAGAAAATATACCAGGCAGAAGTCTGCCCGTTATCTTCGTCACCGCAATATCCGTCTGGCGTTGCATGATATAATTTATTCATCACCTGTCTTGCCCAATATTGAGTTTTGTATGGTGCTCCTGCATAATTATACAGATAAATCATGTGCTGAATAGGCTGATTTCCGTGGGCATACTGTCCCATATTCATGATCTGCATTTCTCTGATCTCATGGATCACTCCGCCATAATAACTGTCATCAAAAACAGGTGGCAATGAGAAAACTTCATCTAATTTAGCTTCAAATTTCTTTTTTCCGCCCATTAATTCCGCAAGACCATCAATATCCTGGAAAACTGACCAGGTGTAATGCCAGCTGTTTCCTTCTGTGAAAGCATCTCCCCATTTAAAAGGATTGAAGGGTTTCTGGAAATTACCGTCTTTATTTTTACCACGCATTAAGCCTGTTTCCTTATCAAATACATTTTTGTAATTATAAGCTCTTTTCTTATAAATATCAATTTCCGAAGCGGGTTTCCCTAAGGCTTTTCCTAGCTGATAAATTGAAAAATCATCGTAAGCATATTCCAATGTTCTTGCTGCATTTTCATTAATTTTTACATCGTAAGGTACATAGCCTAATGTATTGTAATATTCTACCCCTGCACGGCCTACCGCTTCTATGGGACCTGCATTATTAGCACCGTGTTTTACGGCCTGCCACAGCGCTTCCGTATCATATCCGCGAAGTCCTTTGATGTACGCATCTGCTACTACGGACGCAGAATTATTTCCGATCATAATATCAGAATATCCAGGGCTGCTCCACTCAGGTAAGAATCCTCCTTCTTTGTAAGCATTAGCCAGGCCTTCCTGCATTTCTACATTAATGCTTGGGTAAACAAGATTCAGGAAAGGATACAAAGCACGGAAAGTATCCCAGAATCCGGTTCCGGCAAACATTCTTCCGTCTGCAATTTTACCGTTGTAAGGGCTCCAGTGTTTTATTTTGTTCTGAGCATCTACTTCATATAATTTCTGCGGGAAGAATAATGTTCTGTATAAAGACGAATAAAAGGTTCTCATCTGCTGATCTGTTCCTCCTTTTACGTCTATTTTCCCTAAAGTTTTGTTCCAGATATTTTTAGCATCGGTTTTTACCTGTTCAAAATTTCTGTTCCCGATTTCTCTTTTAAGATTCAGTTCTGCCTGCTCAAAGCTGATGAATGAAGAGGCTATTTTTGCATAAACCGTTTCTTTATTTTTAAGTTTAAACCCTACTACGGCACCTGTATGATCGCTGGTAATTTCCAATTGATCATTAACCAGTTTATCATCTTTCCAGGTTTTTGTCAGTTCAAAATCTTTATCGAACTGAATCACGAAGTAGTTTTTAAAGTTTTCGTATTTCCCGGTAGAATATTTCGTTGTATATCCCAGAATTTTTCTTTCTTTTGGTAAAATCTTGATGTAAGAGCCTTTGTTCAAAGCATCAACCACTATGTAAGCGCTGTCAGTCTTTGGAAAATCAAATTTAAAATAAGAGGCTCTTTCTGTAGGCGTAAATTCTGTGGTAACGTTGATGTCTGCAAGATAAACACTATAGAAATAAGGTGTGGTAACCTCAGCTTTATGGCTGAACCAGCTTGCTCTTTCGTCTTCTTTGAATTTCACTTTTCCTACTCCTGGCATGATGGCAAAAGCGCCATAATCGTTCATCCAGGGAGATGGCTGGTGGGTTTGTTTAAATCCTTTTATTTTATCTGCATCGTAGGTATATGCCCATCCATCGCCCATTTTACCAGTCTGTGGTGTCCAGATATTCATTCCCCAAGGAAGCCCTACTGCGGGATAGGTATTTCCGTTGGATAATGACGGTTTGGACTGTGTTCCCATCAAAGGATTCACATAATCTACTGGAGATACATTCTGGCTAAAAGCCCACGCCTGTAATAACAGGAAGCAAGTAGAAAATATAAACTTCATTGTATCTTTTCGTTTGTTAATTTATATACGCTTTTTTTAATGCATAGCTGGCAGCTCCAAGAATGGCCGCATCCTCAAATATGGCAGAAATTTTCACCTGCAAGTTAATATTATTCTTCATTAAATTCTGAATAAATTGTTGCTCAAAATAAGGATAAGCTTTGGCAATATTTCCTCCTATAACTAAAACTTCCGGTTTGTAATGAGCTACGTATTTCACAATAAATTCTGAAAAAGAATCTGCATATTCATCAAACATTTGGGTCTGTATTTCTGCAGGCTCATCTAATAAATCTTTGGTTCCTGAAATTTTTTCTCCTGTCAGTTCTTTATAGCGATTTACAAACCAGCGTGTTGCCAGATAATCTTCACTGATAGAATCTCTGAATGAAGAATCCCATAGGTCTTCATCAGTAGCAAATTCTCCGTTGAAGAAGGTAGTTCCCAATCCTGTACCAAGAGTGACACCAAAAGCACTGTCGAATCCCTGGGCACAACCTCCAAATACTTCTCCTTCCATAAAGGCGGCGGCATCATTTACAAAATGAATCTGTTCCTGAGAAATAGACAGTCTTTTTGCCAGTTCTTCTTTAATATTGACCTGATAGATGTCAATAAATTTTCCCTGCTGCATAAGAGATACTCCATTTTCATAATCGAAAGGGCCGGGCATTGCGATACCGATTAAAAGGTCTTCTTTTATCAGATCATGAGCCACTTTTTCAATGGCGGAAACCCAGGCATTGAAAATAACTTCTTTATTTTCGAAAGCATCTACATGTTCTCTTACATAGGTTGATGAAATGATTTCACGTTTTTCCGGATCTACCTGAGCCAACGTGATGTGAGACCCTCCAATATCGATTCCTACTATATTCTGCATTATTTTTTATTTTAAATTCAAGACATCCCTGTGACTGAAAAAACAGACAAACAGAAGTGAACTCCTGTCTGTCTGCTTTGTATTTCAGACTTTATTTTATCGAATCCGGTAATTACTTCATTATCTGAATTTTACTTCACAATGATTTTACCGGTTGATAGTACTTTGCTGTTGGCGGATGTAATCTTGTAAATATAAGTACCACTGATTAAATCCTGCGTATTCACTGCGTTATTATTTTGATTAATATTCTGTTTTTTGTACAGTTTTCCTGAAGCATCGTACAATGCGACTTCGCTTGCTGAGTTATCGCTGATGGCAAAATGAATATCATTTCCTCTTTTCACAGGATTCGGATAAACTGCGCTGCTCTCTTTTACAGATTCAACATCTTTCACAGCAAGAGATGAAGCACAGGCAACATCTGTTCTCCAGTTGGCATCTGTCATACTTACCAGCGTTGCAAAATGCGTATTTGTCGTAGCATCTAAAGCACCTAAACCACTTCCTTCATCCATTTTCCAGTTGGCTTCAAGACCTGTGGAATTAGCAGGAACATTACAGCTGTTGCTCAAAATTTCCTGTGGGGTTAACGCTTTTTTCCATACTCTGAATTCATCAAGGAAACCGTTGATTGTTCGGGAATTATCATAATTTCTTCCCAGGTAAAGTATTCCGTTTGCTGTAAAGTTACCCGTTACTGCAAAGCTAGCATCAAGGTTACCATTCACGTAAATTTTCATGGCTGCCCCATCATAAGTGGCTGCGATATGATACCATGTATTGGTGTTGAATGCTGTATTCGTATTCAATTTCACCTGTGATGATCCGAAACTCAATATAAACTGAAGTTTGTTGTTCGCCAGGTTTCCATCTCCGAATCTTAGCATTGCAGAGTTGTTGTCTCCTACTTCAACCCCCATCACTGATGAGATGTAAGGAAAGGCCGATTTAAATGAGTTTACTTTTACCCAACCTTCAAAGGTTACAGCATTTCCACTCAAATTAAATTGTCCTGCATTAAGATAATTGGTACTTCCGTTGAAAGCTAGGGATCTTGCTCCAGGGCTTATAACAGGTGCGAAACCACTGTTGAATGATCCTTCTCCTGAATAGGTACTTGTAGTTCCCCCCGCACACGAAGCCTGTACTTTCCATACATAGCTTGTATTAGCGGTCAGGTTTTGTAATGAATAGGAATTGGTTGTAATATTTGGAATTTCAGACCATGTTGTTGCTGCGGCAGTTTTATACTGCAGGGTATATGAAGTGGCATTTCCTGCATCCCATGACAACTGAGCAGTATTACCAAGGAAACTTCCGGAAGTTAATCCTGATGGCGTAGTGCAGCCACTTCCGGAGTTAAACCTTGGTGCGAAAATATAAGTACTCGTTAATGTTGGAGAGCAGTTAGACTGTATTCTCCAATCGTAATCTGTATTCAGCGTAAGGTTGTTGATGACAATATTATTTCCTGAATAATTATTGGCCACATTCGTCCAAACTGTTGAATTGGCTGGTTTGTAATCAATATTATAAGACTGTGAAGCATTGGAAGTCCAATTCAGTTTAGCTGAAGTTCCTGTCACATTGGAAACATCAAGTCCCAATGGCGGATCACAAGCCTGTCCCTGAGACCATGAATACAGCTGACCGCTTAGCAATGTATTTTCATTATAGAGAATATTAGAACCTGTGCTCAGATAGCTGGCTACATCAGTTCCGCCCAGATCATACCACATGAATACTCCATACTGGTCATTCTTTGTGCTGGTTGCCAAACTTGCCAAAGTAGTCGCTGAAGTTGAACCTGAATTAGAATTAAGAATCCATGTTGCCGCTGCTGAAATTTTGGATTTATCCAACGGAGGAACAACAGGTGCATTGTACGTGCTATACATTGCATTCCACGTATAATTGATATAATTTCCTGCTAAATCTCCATTATACGTTTGTCTGGTTGTAGCCGGACCATAGTAGTAGAATGTGATCAGTTTATCAGGCATTGCAGCTTTCAATTCCTGCAAAAGCATTACAAAAGAGCTGTTATTGGGCTGTCCTGTTCCGTTGTTTCCGTATCCTGCATATTCATCATCAAGGTCTACCCCATCCAAACCGTAGGTATAAACAGTATGAGCCACCTGTAAAGCGAAATCTTTTGCAGCCTCACGGTTTGGAAAATTAGAAATTCCGGCTCCCTGGTGGTTTCCTAATAGATCCAGTAATACCTTGATCCCTTTTTGCTGTAAAGGTTTTACGTAGGTATTAACATCATTCAGAACTTTAGTAACGTTGTTATTGTTTGAGATATAAGCACGATTCTTGGAAACATCATAGTTGATATTCGCTGCAAAAATAATGGCTACATCAAAAAGCTGTCTGTTGGTATTCTGCAACGTATAGGAACCCGCATTCAACGGATTATTGTTATTCACTTCTACATAGCAGACTCCTAAGGGATTAAGCTGCTGTGCTTTGAGCAACGGGGCACACTGAAGCATCAGGGCCATTAAGGGAATAAAAAAGGATTTTTTTCTCATAGTCTATCAATTTTGTAGTAGAAAAATCATTGGGCCAAAGCCCAATGACTGAGTTTTATTATTTTACAATTAGTTTTTCGGATTGTTTTAAGCTTCCATCGTGAGATTCAAACTGGATGATGTAATTTCCTGCTGAAACTCTGTTCAATTCGTATTGATTGTCTCCGGAGTTCAGTGATTTTGTGTCTACAATTCTTCCGTTAAAATCATAAACCGTTAATTTTCCTTTGCTGTATTCATCCGGAACAGAAACTGTCAATGATGAAGATTTGCTTACCGGATTCGGATATAATTTTATTTGATTTTTAATGTTTGTCTCTCCTGCATTGATCGCCTTTTGCCCTGCAGTTCTTGCTAATGCTGAACTTCCTGTTGTACATGGCAGATCTGTTCCCCAGTTAGAAGAATCAACACCTGTTAACGTTAAAGTCACTCCGTTTCCTGAAGTATCCTGAACTGTAGAGCCGCTGCCTTCGTTAAACTTCCAATAAGCAGCCAATGAAGTGGCCGGAACGGATACATTACACATATTCTGACTGATTTCCGTTTGGCTCAATGCACGTTTCCAAACTCTTACTTCATCTATTTTACCATTGAAATTTCTAGAAGTATTATATAAATATCCTACGTTGAATGCTCCTGTTGAATTCACACTTCCGGTTTGCGCTTTAGTTGCATCCAGAGTACCATTGATATAAATTTTCATATTGGCCCCATCATAAGTAGCTGCTATATGATACCATGTATTGGCATTCAAAGCAGTTGCGGAAGCCAGTTTTTGCTGTACATTATTAATACTTACTACAAATTGCAGTTTATTATTAGCCAGACTGGCATCTCCCAATCTTAAGAATGCAGAATTGCTGTCGCTTACCTCTGTTCCCATGATGGAAGAAATGTATGGTGGCGCTGATTTGAATGACGAAGGTTTGATCCATCCCTCAAAAGATAGAGCAGAACCGCTTAGATTTATACTGCCGGCAGCTCCTGATTCAGTACTTCCATCCAAAGACAGAGCATAAGAACCTGTAGGCGTTGTTCCTGAAGTGCTTGTAAATCTTGGAGCAAACATATAAGCGCTTTTCACGCTGCAATTGGTTCTGATTCTCCAGTCATATTCAGTGTTAGCGGTTAATCCGGAAACCGTTACGGAAGTAGAATTTGTTGCAGAAACGGCATTCGTCCATGTTGTTGCAGAAGCTGGTTTATAATCAATATCATAGGTATTGGTTCCTACGGCTGACCAGTTTAGTTTTGCGCTTGTTCCTGTAAGGTTACTTGTGTACAATCCGATAGGTGCGTCACAATTGGTTCCTTGTGTCCAGGATTGTAAAGTACCGCTTAAAACAGTTTGTTCTCCATATAATGTTTGAGTTCCTGCTGAAAGCTGTGATGTTTCATTAGTTCCATGCAAATCATACCACATGAATACTCCGTAACCTCCATTTTTAGTTTGGGTAGCCAGGCTGGTGGTTGTAGAATTGGAGGTATTTCCCATCCATACGGCTGCAGGAGAAATTTGTGCTTTGGTAAGAGGAGGTACATTTGGGGCAGAAAACGTTCCGTACATGGCATTCCAGCTATAGTTAACGTTGTCTCCTACTCTGGCTCCGTTCCAGGAAAGTCTTGAAGCGGCAGGGCCATAATAATAGAACGAAATAATTTTATTCGGCAATAAGGCTCTTAGCTCCTGAACAAGCATTACGAAAGAGCTGTCATTGGGCTGCCCAGTTCCGTTGTTCCCGTATTCTGAGTATTCATCATCAAAATCAATTCCATCAAGACCATAGGTATTCACTGTATTGGCCAACTGTAGTGCAAAGTCTTTTGCGGCTTCACGGGTAGGAAAATTACAGATTCCCGCTCCCTGGTGATTTCCCAGAATAGTCAGAACTACTTTCATTCCTTTTTGCTGAAGTGGCTTTATATAGGTATCTGCATTGGTAAGAACCTTGGTAACGTTATTATTGGAATACAGATAAGCTCTTCCACGGCTGGTATCATAATTAATATTGGCCGCAAAAATATTCACAACATTGAACAGGTAGCTGTTCGATGTCTGCAGTTTGTACGCTCCTGCATTCAGGAGATTGTTGTTATTCACTTCCACATAGCAAATTCCTGTAGGATTAAGCTGTTGTGCGTTAATCAGAGAACCAGACTGAAGCATCATGGCAATCAGTGCGGTAAAGATGGATTTTTTTTTCATTGTATAATTTTTTTAAGGTGTTTTTGGTGTGTAAATTTTATATAGCATTCCCCTGACACCTTCTTTTCGGAAAGGAATCTCAGATGAATAAGCGATATAAAAGGGTGGGCTATGTCAGTAGCTCAGGGTTTTCATTAAAGGTTTTCCATAACAATTCTCCAAATAAAGTATTGGCCCATGCAAACCATTCTCGGGTGAATTTTTTGGCATCGTCTTTATGGAAGGACTCATGCATAAAGCCTGTTCCTCCGTGCGTTTTCTGTAAGGTATCTATACACCATCTGATCTCACTTTTGTCATTGGTAGTAAGTGCCTTCATTATGATACTCATTGGCCAGATCATGTCTAGTCCGATATGTGGACCTCCTATTCCTTCTGCCAGCTTACCTTTGAAGAAGAATGGGTTGTTTTCTGACCACACAAATTTTCTTGTATTCAAATACACAGGGTCATCAGCCTTCACCGCATCCAGATAAGGTAATCCTAACAAACTTGGACAGTTCGCATCATCCATGAGGTTATAACTTCCGAAGCCATTCACTTCAAAAGCATATATTTTTCCAAATTCAGGATGATTGTAAATTCCATATTTTTTGATTGCTGCCTCTACCTCATCAGCAAGGCTGTTCAGTTGTTGAGCCAACGTTTTTTCATTTTTAATCTGAGAAACCATTTCCGCTGCCTGACGTAAGCTTACTACTGCAAATAAGTTAGACGGAATCAGGAATCCATAGATAGTAGCATCATCACTTGGACGGAACATAGAGCTGATCAATCCAACCGGTTTTGTTGGATATCCATATCCTCCCATAGGAACACCGTCTGTTGCCCAAGCCGTTGTACGCTCGAATTTATACGGTCCCAGATCATGTTTTCTCTGCTGTTCTGTAAATGTCTGCAGGGTAAGTTTAATTCCTTTCAGCCAGTTGGCATCAAAAGGTTTTGTATCTCCGGTTGTTTTCCAGAAGTGATAGGCCAGACGGATAGGATAGCAAAGAGAATCAATTTCCCATTTTCTTTCATGGGTTCCCGGCTTCATATCGGTATGGTCATATTCTTTCCATTTGCTGATCTTCTGATCATCGTTATAGAAAGCATTTGCATAAGGATCTTTAAGGATGAAAGTAGTCTGTTTATGGATTACTCCCGAAATCAGCTTATGTAGTTTTTCATCTTTTTTTGAGAACTGTAGATAAGGAAAAACCTGTGCGGAACTATCACGAAGCCACATGGCATCAATATCCCCTGTGATCACATAGGTATCCGGTGTTCCGCTGGTTTCTGTATAGTAAACAGTAGTATCTAATGTATTCGGGAAGCAGTTTTCAAAAAGCCAGCTCAGCTCTTTGTTTTTTACTTTCTTTTTAAACGCTGCAATAGCACTTTCTACAGATTCGCTGGTAAAATGTCTTTTATCTTTAGGAACACGGACAACAGGAAAATCGTCCAGTACTAAATTTTTAGCAAAAACATTCTGAGTAAACAGCAATCCGGCTCCTGCCAGTGCACTTGTTTTAATAAAATTTCTCCTTTCCATTGATACTTTTGTTTCGTTTATTTTTATTAGTCTTATTTTACCGGTTTGCTTCCCATTACGAATCTCAATTCACCACCGTTCATGATATCGCTGTGATTTAACTCCCAGCTTTTGTATTCTTTCCCGTTCAGGAACATTTTCTGTACGTAGATATTCTTGTCAGATATTTTGTCTGCAATCACGGTGAAAGTCTTTCCATTTTCAAGCTTTAAAGAAGCTTTCGGGAATTGTGGTGCTCCGATGGCATAAACAGGTTTCCCCGGTGTCACAGGATAAAATCCTAATGATGAGAAGATATACCACGCCGACATCTGACCGCAGTCTTCATTGTTAACGATTCCATCAGGTTTAGCTGCATACATATTGTCACGGATATATTTTACCATTTTCTGAGTCTTGTAAGGGCTTCCTGCATAATTGTACAGGTATGGAACATGATGTCCCGGCTCATCTCCAAATCCTAAAGATCCGATGAATCCTGAGATATCAACGTGCTGTTCTCCTTCCATATGAAGCGCCTCTGTAAAGGTTTTATCCAGTTTTTCTTCAAATCCTTTTTTTCCTCCATACAGATTCATCATTTCATCAATCTGGTGAGGAACAAAGAAATCATAGGCCCAGATATTTCCGGAAACCCAGTGTGGCTGAAGTTTTTTCCAGTCGTTAAGAGTGAAATCTGCTAAGAATTTACCATCTTTTTGTCTTGGCCAGAAGTGATTGTTTTCTTTATTGAAGGTATTCAGGAAGTTCATAGAACGTTTTTTATACACTTCTGATTCTTCTTTTTTACCTAATTTTTCAGCAAGCTGCTGAATACACCAGTCATCATATGAATATTCCAATGTAGCAGAAACAGAAGCTCCATTTTCTGATGGAGTGTAGCCTAACTTGATATAATCATTAAGACCACCGCCACCATCGCTGCTGCTCATTTTATCTGTTAAAGAAGCATCTTTCATGGCAGCAAATGCTTTCTCGGCATCAATACCGGGAACTCCTTTTGAGATAGCATCCCAGATTACCGAAGCACTGTGATAACCCAGCATACAGAAATTATCATATCCGCAAAGCTCCCAGATTGGCATGTGATCTTTACGATCTGTATATCTGCTGATCAAAGAGTTGGCGAATTCTTTTGTATGTTTTTGATCCATAATAGTCAATAATGGATGTGTTGCTCTGAATCCGTCCCAGTAAGAATAAGTACTATAGTTGGTGAACCATTTGGTATTCATATTTTCCTGAGCGGCAACATAATCTCCATTTACGTCCATATAAAGATTGGGTGCAATGAAGGTATGGTAAACTCCCGTATAGAAAATTTTTCTCTGACTATCTGTACCTCCTGTTACCTGGAATCTACCGATCAAATCTCTCCATGTCTTTTGGGCCGTTTCTTTTGCTTTGGCAAAATCAACATTTGTTGCTTCCGTATCGAAGTTTTCCTGTGCGTTTTCTGTACTCACTGGAGATAAAGATACTTTTACTTCGATGCTTTCCTGGTCTTCAGTTGAGAATCTTACGAAGGCTTTAGCATCTTTCGCAAGGGCAATTTTTTCATCATTTTTGATTTTTCCGTCAGCATACACGCCGTAAGACTTAAACGGTTTGGAAAACTCCATCACGAAGTAAGCAAATCGTTTACCTCCCCAGCCATTGCTGTAACAGTAACCTTTGATTTTATTATTGCCTTCCACACTCACTAAAGTATGGTAGATATTTCCGAAGATCTTATTGGTAGGATCAATAATGATATTGGCTTCGCTGCTCTTCGGGAAAGTATATTTATGAAAGCCTACTCTTGGGGAAGCAGTAAGTTCTGCTTTAATTCCATAACTATCAAGCATTACAGAATAATATCCCGGAGAAGCTATTTCTTTATCATGGGTGAATTTTGAACGGTAGCCTGTCTCAGGATTTTCTTCAGATCCCGGAACCATTTTTACCTGTCCTACCGTAGGCATTACCAGAATATCTCCAAGGTCTGCCCATCCTGTTCCGCTCAAATGATTATGACTGAATCCCATGATGGTTTTACTGCTGTAGTGATATCCGGAACACCAGTCCCAGTCTCCACTTTTGGTATTCTGATCCGGACTCAGCTGTATCATCCCGAATGGCGTAGTTGCCCCCGGAAAAGTATGCCCATGTCCTCCTGTGCCTATGAAAGGATCTACCCAGGATAAAACATCATTTTTATTTTGTTGGGCATTTGCTACAGAAATCAGGGTTGTAAAAAAGCAGATTAACAGTTCTTTTTTCATGATAAGAGAGGTATCGGAGATTTTTTGGTTTAAAAGTTGGTTTAAAAATAGGAAAACCATTATAAAATTCCCAGTAAAAGGGAAAATTAAGATGATTAACCTATTTTCCTAAACTTTATATTACTGTATTAAATTGAATTCTTTTTCATAAAATCAATAATTTCTGAGATATATCCAAAGGCAATAGCAACCACGGTATCAGCAGCACCGTAATATACTGTCACTTTGTCTCCCTCAGTCAAGGCTGCACAAGGGAAAACCACATTCGGTACATCTCCTGTCATTTCATACAATTCAGCCGGAGCCAACAGATAAGGCTTCGTTCTGTACAATACTTTTGTAGGATCTTCAAGATCAAGCAAAGCTGCTCCCATTGAATATCTGAATCCTCTGCAGGTATTGATCACTCCATGATAGAAAAGCAGCCATCCTTCTTCTGTTTTGATAGGAACCGGCCCGCCTCCGATTTTGGTACACTGCCATGCACTGTCTTCAAAAGGTGTTACTTTCATCACGCAACGGTGTTCTCCCCAGTACTTCATATCAGGGCTGTAGCTGATATAAATGTCTCCGAAAGGCGTGTGCCCGTTATCACTCGGACGGCTCAGCATGGCATACTTACCATTGATTTTTTCAGGGAACAACACTCCGTTTCTGTTGAATGGAAGAAAGGCATTTTCACACTGAAAAAATTCTTTAAAATCAAAAGTATACCCAATTCCGATAGTAGGACCATTGTATCCGTTGCACCAAGTGATCCAGTAGCGGTCTTCTATAAAGGTTACGCGTGGATCGTATTTGTAATCGGATTCAATCATGTCTGTATTTCCTGCCTGCATTTCAATAGGATCATGATTAATGTCCCAATTGATTCCGTCTTTACTGAAACCAGCAAAAATATTCATCTGTACTGCCTTGTTGTCACAACGGAACACTCCGGCAAATCCATCCTCAAAAGGAATCACGGCACTGTTGAATATACTGTTGGATGTTGGTATCGCGTATCTGCTAATGATCGGGTTTTCGGAAAACCTCCACATAATATCATTGCAATCTTCCGGGCGATCCTGCCAAGGGATCATTACTGATTGAGCTGTCATAAAGTATTTTTTACTTTTATTTTTTAATTATTATTAATTGATTTGTTGTTCTTTCTGATTTTCCGGATGAGGGAAAGGAACGAATAAGGTGGCTAAAAATGCAGGAATAGTAGCGATCAACACCCAGATAAAGAACATTTTGTACCCGATCCAGTCACTGATCATTCCGCTGAACATTCCAGGAATCATTACGCCAAGATTCATAATTCCTGTTGCAAATGCGTAATGAGCTGTTTTGTGCTTTCCGGGAGCAATCTGCTGCATCATGTACAGCATTAACCCGACAAAGCCAAATCCATATCCGAAATATTCTACTACTACGGCAATTCCTACCGGTAAAAGGGTAGCCGGCTGATAGTGCGCTAATAATGCGTAGACCACAAATGGAATATTGAATGCACAGCAAAGCCATATCAGAGATCTTTTCAATCCGCGGGCTGAAATAAAATATCCTGCCAATACAGATCCTAAGATAAATGCCGCAGAACCGTATGTTCCGTAAATAAGCCCGATATCTGAAGTGGATAATCCTAATCCTCCTGACGTTCTTGGCGCTTTAAAAAATAAAGGCGCAATTTTGATAGCAAACCCTTCCGCAAAACGGTACAGAATAATGAAGAGAATACACCACAGAATTTTCTTTTTGGTAAAAAAAGAGGTAATCACTTCCAATAGTTCTTTACGAACATTTCCTGCAGTTTTTTCATCTTTCAGTTCTTCTTTGTCTTCTTTCGGCAGAATAAAATAATGGTAAATAGCCAACACAAAAAACAATAATGCATAGATCACCATAATGATCATCCAGGCATGCGTAACGCCTTTTGTTTTTTCTAAAACACCAGCGAAATAAACCAATGCTCCACTGCTGATAATCTTGGCAAGATTGTAAAATGCACCCTGCCAGCCAATATATTTTGCCTGCTCTTTATTGGTTAAAAAGCCAATATACGTTCCGTCTGCTACCACATCATGGGTAGCTCCACAAAATGCCACTACTGCAAAAAGGGCAATACTGTATTTGAAAAAATCATGCATTGGCAGACTTAAAGCTACTAATGCGAACAGAATTCCTATTGCAAACTGAGTAAAAACAACAAAGAACTTTTTGGTTTTATAGATCTCCAGAAACGGGCTCCAAAGAGGTTTTAATGTCCAGGAGAACATGATAAGGGCTGTCCAGAATGTAATCTGTGAATCCGAAATACCCATATCTTTATACATGATTCCTGAAACCGCATTAATGGTTACAAAGGGAACACCCATTGCAAAATATAACGTGGAAATCCAAAGAATTGGTTGAATCCGGCGGGTTTCGGAGTTGTTTTTTCCCATATTTAAAAATAAGATTCTAATAAAAGAGAACATCTCAACAATTCATTCAGGCTAAAAAAACGAAACTATAAATTTTTTGGAGATTCTACTCTATTCTCCCGCTTCAATGAATGTATCAAATAAAAATCTGATGTTGAGATGTCTCTTTATTAATGAGTGATTCTGAATATTTTTTATTTCTTATCCCACCATAGCTTGGTACCTCCGGTATCAGGACCGTTAAGCATTTGTGCAGCCTGCTGGTAGTTATATAGTGACGTTTTAGTATCAACAGTGAAAGGAATTCTTCTGATCATTGCTTCTGTACTGATGGCTCCGCCGCTGTCATTTTTTCTTACTTTGAAAAGAATCGGATATCCTGTTCTTCTCTGCTCTGCCCATGCTTCTGGTCCATTTGGATAAAGGGAAAGCCATTTTTGAGTAATGATTCTTTCTAATTTTCTTTCGTTGGTATCACCGTTGTTCCATGCAATCGTGATGGTACTTAGCTGAGGGTGCCCTAAAGCTATATTATTGTCTGCATTTTTCGGATCAACATACGGTGCTTCTGTAGAAGTAGTGTCCGCAAGATAAGTAGCAACATTGGCACTTTTTCCCCATTCTCCGAAAGACTGCTGAACTCCGGTAGTATAGTTGGTCTGAATATCACCAGCTCCTGCATATCCTCTTAAAGCGGCTTCTGCCTTTAGGAACCATGTTTCTGCAGCGGTGAATAATTTCATTTTACCATCAGTCCCTGAAAAATAATCTCCATTGGCCGATTTCGCCTGTGGCTGAGAGAATCCTCCATACGTTGATTTACCATTTAATAAATCAATTCCCTGGCGTATTCCTATATATTTTCCCTGAAGAGTTGGATCAGATGCCGGAATAGCATAAGCCGGAAGTCTTGGGTCATTATATCCATTCATGTAAGCCATCAAAGGTGCACCGATTAAACAATCTCCCCATGAATAAATGATAAAGCTTAATTCTGACTGCCCTACACTGATTAAAGCATTGTCTGCATTATCAGTGATCAATCCTGCAGATGAAGCCAATGCCTCTTCTGCATATTGTTTTGATTTTACAGGATCTGCATAGCTCATTCTCATGGCTAACCTCAACTTTAATGAATTAGCCAGCTTTGCCCATTGTGCCATATTTCCACCGTAAACTAAGTCTGCTCTTTTCAATGCAGCTTTATCACCTTCATTTCCTGTAGCAGGCATATTCTGTATTTTTTGCAAATCTGTAATAGCCACAGTAAGGTCATTGATAAAGTTTTGATAGGCATCTTGCTGAGAATCAAAATCCGTTACCCCGTTTGCATTGGGTGTTTCATATTTGCTGTATACTACCGGACCGTGATTGTCTGATACTCTTGCCGCTGTGATTACCTTTAAGATCTTTTTAACGGCAAATGTTCCTGTAAAATCTATTCCCGGATAGAAGTTTTTAGCGGCGTTATCGATGATGATAGAATAATTGAAAATATCCTGCTGTCTTGCAATAATCCTGTTATTCCACCCATCCATCATAAAATAGGTCATATTGTTCTTACCACCATTAAACTGGGTTGCCGTACTGAACATACCACTGAACATATCCGCACTCAGATTGGGATACAGTTGGTAATCTGACTGAAGACCTCTTTGAAGGGATTTTAAGGGATTAACAACCGCGTTGTAATCCGCATACATGTTTTCAGGATTCCCTAGCTTTTCCTGATTATACTGATCTAGATCACCGCATCCGGAAGCAGTCATCAAGACTGCCGCACCCAATATCAGTGTTTTAATATTATTGAATTTCATTTTCGTTAAATTAGAAGTTAGCCTTTAATGATAGTCCGATTGAACGGGTAACCGGCAGTCCAAATGAATCTACCCCAACCCCACCAGGTGTATTTCCTGATACTTGTTCCGGATCAAATGGTGCTTTTTTATAGAAGAAAAACAAATTGGTTCCCACTAAGCTTACCGTTGCATTTCTCATATATTTTGATTGTATATCAAAGCTGTATGAAATGGATGCCTGACGTAAACGCACAGTTGTTGCACTGTATATATAGGCTTCGTCAATCCCAGTTCCGATACCTCCGGCACCACCTGTTCTCTTATAATATGCTTTTGCATCAGTAACTCCGTTATAAGCCTGTCCTGCTAATGGTGTTCCCGGAGCATATACTGCATTCGGAATGGTTACACCTCCAGCATCTCTTGCATCAGCAGTCGCCTGGCTTACTCCGTACAAATCATTTGCTTTTTCAGTAAGAGACAATACTTTACCTCCGAATTTACCATCGATAAGGAAAGATATTCCCAGTTTACCAATATTAAAAGAGTTATTAAAACCTAGAATAAACTTAGGGTTTGGATTACCCAAATATTGAGGATCACCTGTAGTACCCAATGGAACTCCGTTTTCATCTACTAAAACACGTCCCTGTTCATCTCTTTTGAATTTAACTCCATAAAGATCTCCAAAAGATCCTCCCAGTCTCAGTTTTGTAAAATCTCCACCACCCGTTAATGAGAAAAGCTGGTTTTCTGATATTGGCAGGCTTGATGGAAATAATTCAACAATTGTATTTTTGTTTGCTGAAGCATTTACTGTAGTTGTCCAGCCAAATTTTTCTGTTCCGAAAACTTTGTATGATAAAGACGCTTCAAAACCAGTATTGCGTATTTTTCCGGCATTAATATAATATGAACCTGATGGAATTCCTCCAAAATTAGATCCAATAGTTGTCTCCAACAACTGATTGCTGGCATTAGAGTTATAATAGGTAAGATCGAAATTTAATCTGTTGCTGAACATTCTCAACTCAGTTCCTGCTTCAAACGTTTTATTAAGTTCCGGGCGAGGAATAAGGTCTGGTCTGCTGGTAACAAATGAACTTTTCGGATATACAATAGTTCCTGCATCTACTCCATAAGAATAGGCATTATAATAGGCAACCATTGCATTAGAAATATTAGCTGGTAATCCTAATCCTACCGTTGCATAAGAACCTCTTACTTTCCAGAAATTAATAACTTCCGGAAGCTTAAAGATAGAAGATAAGATCGCATTCGCTCCTACAGACTCATAATCAAATCCGCTTCTTCCTGTTAATGCCAAAGTAGAATCCCAGTCATTTCTAAAGGTCATATCTACGTAGAACATATTCTTATATCCTACAGAAGCACTTGCAAAAACTGATCGCACCTGCTTTTTCAAGTTCCAGTAGATGTTATGATATCCATCTCCCGGGCTTCGGTCTACATTCCATTGCAGGTTGTTTACCGCAAACAAATTAGGATTGGACAAATAAGCATTATCAATCTGTGTTACTTTATTACTTGTGGTATTCACACTTCCTCCAACGGTAAAGTCTAAAGAAATTGATTCGCTTAATTTTGGGCTACCAATTAATAAAACATCCCCATAAGTAGACGAATTTTCATATACGTTTTTAAGGATTCTTCCATTTTGTCCTCCTGCCAGTAAACTTGGTGCTGAATAGGCTGAAATATCACGCTGACTGTCTGAACTGTTCCAGCTATAATTACCTCTTACTCGTGCCGTCAACCATGGATTAATCTCATAAGACAATGAAACAGCGCTATATGCATTTTTATTTTTAACCGTAACTGCATTTCTGTTTAAAATCCAATATGGGTTTTGAGTTTCCGGGTTTCCTTTGAAGCTTCCGTCAGGCTTTACTTCCCACCAATTTTGTGCAGGTAAAAGTCTCTTTTTATCTATGAAAGAATAGTTATCAGGTCCATACTGATCAAAATCTACCCCTCTCGGCAGCCAATATAAACTTGCTAAAGGAGAGAAAGATGCACCCGGAGTCTGTCTGTTTTTACTGTCCTGTAAGGAACCAATAAAGTTAGCATCCAATGTCAGTTTATCATCAAGAAACTTACTCGAGTTTCTGAATGACACATTATACTGATCAAAATAAGACATTGGGATCACCCCTTTATTGGTCGTATTTCCAATGGAAAAATAGTTGGTTGATTTTTCGTTTCCAGATTGGAAAGAAAGACTGTTCACCCAAGTTGTTCCGGTTTGCAGAAAATCTTTAAGGTAATCCTTAGAACTTCCTTTTGCTCCCCAGCTCTCAATATTATTTCCTGGAGATTGGGTAGGATCAGATGGATCATAGGACAAATAGCTATGCTGCAGTTTGGGCAAGCTATAAGCTCTTTCTACCGTTAAGCTCGAGCTATAAGAGATAGAGCTCTTTCCTATTTTCCCTTTTCTTGTGGTAATCAAAATAGCTCCGTTTCCACCTGCAGAACCGTATAATGCGGATGCGGATGCTCCTTTCAGGAAGTTGATGCTCTCAATATCATCAGGATTAATAGAACTTAGTACATCTCCCGGATCCGGCATATTGGAATACTGACTTATATCCGCAGACTTTCCTGTTCCATTGATAATAGGAATTCCATCCACTACATATAATGGCTGGCTGTTTGATACAGACTTATTCCCTCTCATAATCACCCTTACGGAACTACCTACACCATTGGTTCTGTTGATTTGTACATTGGAAACTTTTCCATTGATCGAATTTAATAGATTGGGAGTTTTCACTTCTGTAAGCTCATCCCCGCCAATCTGCTGACTGGAATACGTCAAAGAGCGGGCCTGCCTTTTTATCCCCAAAGAGGTGACTACGACCTCCTCAATACTGTTTGTCTTCGTAGTATCGGCTGATTTTTTCTCCTGTGCATTCGCAGAAATTGAAAAAACGAACAGAACGGGTATAACTGCTTTTCTCATAAGGTTTAGATTCGTTAGATTTAATTGAGAATCAATTACATTGCTTTATTTTTCAATACAAAAAAAATTATTGTTTTTTCAGCAAAAAATTGCCGTTTATGTATTAAATTATTTAAAGTTTTGTTAAGATTTAATTCACATTCACAAATCTAAATTTTGTATCCAATCTGATATAATACTATTTTATCATAAAACGATATTATTTTTTCAGCCATTTTATTTAAACCCGATTAAACCTCTAAATACCAACAAAATACACCTAATTAAATTCTATCAGAAAAAGAGGATTTATCTTACTTTTTTATCAAAAAAACCGAGAATAAATTCCCGGTTTTGTCTTTTATTTTGTAGAAAAAATAAATTTTTAAAGAATATTATTCAATTTTTTTCACTCCTTTAAACTGCTCTTTAAATTCTGTTGGTGTTGTCTTTTTGATGGATTTAAATACTTTGTTGAAGTTGGCAATATTATTAAACCCGGCTTCAAAAGCAATCTCAAAAACGGTAAGATTCTTTTCCATCAGCCAGCGTGCAGCATAGCTGATTCTTATCTCATTCAAATAATTGATAAAAGTTTTCCCCGTTCTTTTTTTAATAAATCTGTTGAATGTCACATTACTCATATTCACCAATGAAGCTACTTTATCCAGCGTTATTTTATTCTCAAAATTTTTATGGACAAAGTCATGAATAACCTTCATTTTATCATTATCTGCAAAAGATTCCAGCTCTATGCTATAGGAAGACAGAAGGGTTTTGTTTTCTGCAACGGCCAATTCATTCAAGATTTTCATAATTTCTATAAAAGACTCAAAACTGTTCATTTTTGACAGATTGAGAAACGAATCTTTTAGTTTTTCAGCTGTTTCCGTAGAAAAAAGAATTCCCCTGATAGAATCTTTCATCAGATTATTGATCGGTTTCAGGATATTTTTCTCCATTAGTGACTGCTGAAAGAAATCCTGATTGAATTGTATGGTGATCTCGTGAGTCTTTCTGTTTTTGCATTTATAATTGGCCCAGCAATGTGGTAAATTAGGACCAACCAATACCAGTTCTATATTTCCAATTTCACCTGTGTGGTCTCCAATCATTCTGCGATACCCTTTTCCTTTGTAGATAAAGTTAATTTCAATTTCAGGATGATAATGATATGGAAAGTCAAAAGAGGCTTTAATCCTGTCGAATACGAGAAAACTATCCTCAGGAGATAGTGGAGTTATTTCTCTCAGAATATTTTCTAATTCGCTCATACAGGCAGTTTTAAAAAAGAGGTTAATAATATAGGTCGCGGTACAAATCTTTGTAAAAATGATAAAATAAAATAAATGTAAAAACATATTTTCCATTTATTTTATTCCAATTCTGTATGTCTGACATCAGAAATTTGGATTTCAACAATTTAATAAACATCAAATCATGCTTTTTTGTATCTTTAAACTAAAGTTAAAGTATGCCGCAACCGCTTATTTTTGAAGACCAATATAAAAGACTCGGACTGGAAATATTTTCGGAAGAGAATTTGGAGAATTTCAACGGAAATCGGTTCAATACAGATATTAAAGTATTTTATATTCCTTCAGGATATGAACTTACGGTAGACTTTAATCATTACAAAATAAAAACTCCTTCATTATTTTTTTTGACAAACCAGCATCTGAATATCCAAAAAGGAAAAGGTGAATCTATGCTTCTTTTCTACAACCGTGATTTTTATTGCATTCAGATTCATGATAAAGAAGTGGCCTGTGACGGGCTCCTTTTTCATAATGTATTTGAAATTCCTTTTGTTGAGCTTGATGATTCAGAAACGAGTCTTATAAAAGGACTGTTCCAAAACATTCAGGATGAGCTTGAGTGGAAAGACTCTTCTGCCGAAGAAATGATCAGAACTTATGTAAAACAGATCATCATCCGGGCTACTAGGAAATGGAAAAAACAGAACTTAGACAATAGCTCTGTCAGAATTCCAGGCAGTGAACTTGATATTTTCCGAGATTTCAGCAGACATCTGGAAATTCATTTCAGAGAGAAACATAATGTCGCAGAGTATGCAGAACTGCTTCACATTGCACCGAAAACGTTAACCCATAAATTTAAAAATTTAAATCTGGAGTCTCCCAATCAGTTTATCATCAACAGGATTTTACTGGAAGCAAAAAGACTGCTGTTTTATACAGATAAGCCAGTAAAGGAAATCGCCTACGATCTCGGCTATGAAGATCCTGCTTATTTTAACCGTCTTTTCACCAATAAAACAGGAAGTACGCCTGCTAATTTCAAAAAAAATTACTCCTCGGGAAAAAAGTACAATATTTAACACCTTTTATCTATTGAATACTCCCTATCAACGATATACCTTTGTAACATCAAAATCAAACAATACTAAATACAAAAACAAACATTATGAGACGTAACGCAACAGCCGTTTGGAACGGTACCATCAAAGAAGGAAAAGGACATTTAACAACTCAGAGTACAACTTTAAATCAGACTCAATATTCTTTCAACAGCCGTTTTGCAGATGGTGTCGGGACAAACCCTGAAGAATTACTGGCAGCAGCTCACGCTGGATGTTTCACTATGAAACTGGATGCAGAATTATCACAGGCAGGCTACAATCCTGAAGAATTAAAAACAACTTCTGTCATCACCCTTGATCCCAATATCGGAAAGATTACAAAATCTGAACTGACTCTTACTGCTAAAGTTCCGGGAATCTCAGAAGAAGAATTTCAGAAATTTGCTAAGATAGCTGAAGAAGGATGCCCTGTAAGTGCAGCATTCAACTTTGAAATTACATTGAGTGCTACTTTAGAGAACTAAGAATCAAAGAATGCATATCAACATCAATAGGAACGGGCTTTAGCCCGTTTTCTTTTTAAAAAACAATTCCATTGGCTTTAGCCAAAACACTCAAATTAATTATTCTTCTTCAATAAAATATACCGAGTGGTATATTTTTGTATATTTGCATAATATTTAACCATCTATAATGTCGAAGGCAGAAAAAACAAAACAGCATATTATTGAGAAAACAGCAACTCTTTTTAATACGAAGGGTTATATTTCCACATCGCTGTCTGACATTACCCAGGTAACCGGACTGACAAAAGGCAGTATTTATGGAAATTTTGAAAACAAAGATGAAGTAGCTATTGAAGTTTATAAATACAACGCCGGATTGTTGGGTAAAACGCTCAATCGCTCTTTTGGAGAAGAGTTTCACACTTCATTGGATAAACTTCATGCGCTTGTAGATTTCTACCGAAAAAACTGGAAGTTTGTTTTTGCCAACGGAGGATGTCCGTTAATGAATGCTGCAACAGAAGCGGATGATTCTTTCCCTGCCTTAAAAACTCAGGTTAAAAGATCTTTTGAACAGTGGATGACTAAAATATCAGGCGCCATTGTGGAAGGACAAAGCAAAGGTGAAATTGATAAGGAAATCAATGCAGAACAGTACGCATCTTTATTCATCATGCTTATTGAAGGAGGAATTCTGCTTTCTAAAACAATGGGTGACCAGAGATTTCTCAACAACGCTTTAGACAAAGTTAGCAGCATGATTGATCATGAACTCAATATTCTTCCATCATAAATTATACAACATGGAAACAAAAAAAGTGGCTATTGTAGGATACAACAGAATTCCTTTTGCCAGAATGAATACCGCTTATTCGGAACAGAGTAATCAGGATCTCCTGCTTGCTTCTCTAAATGGGTTGATAGACCGCTATCATCTTAAAGGAAAACGACTGGGAGAAGTTGCCGGCGGTGCAGTGATTAAGCACATTTCCGAAAGCAACCTCATCAGAGAAACTGTAATGAATACGTCTCTTGATCCTGTAACTCCCGCTTGTGATCTTCAACAGGCATGTGATACAGGTATTGAAGCAGCTATCTATATTGGAAATAAAATTGCTTTAGGACAAATTGAAAGTGGTATCGCCTGTGGAGTGGAAGCTATGAGCAACATTCCGTTTGAGTCATCACAAAGATTAAGAAAAGCCTTGTTAAAAGCCAATAAAGAAAAATCAGCATTTGGAAAATTAAAACAATTATTAAGTCCAAAGCTAAAAGACTGGATGCCTATTCCATACAAAGGACAGGAACCAAAAACAGGTCTGGTAATGGGTGAACACACAGAAATTACCGCAAAATATTATAAGATTCCCAGAGAAGAACAGGATCAATTAGCTTTAAAAAGTCATCAGAATATGGCAAAAGCGTATGATGAAGGGTTCTTTGATGATATGATCACTCCAGCATTCGGTTTAGATAAAGATAATAACTTAAGACGTGACAGCAGTCTTGAAAAATTATCCCAATTAAAACCTGCATTTGATAAGCAAAACGGAACTTTGACCGCAGGAAACTCGACACCATTTACCGATGGAGCTTCAGCAGTTTTACTGGCCAGTGAAGAATGGGCAAAAGCCAATAACCTTCCTATTTTAGCTTACATCACTTTTTCAGAAGTGGCAGGAATAGAATATGTAGAAAACCAACAGGATCTGCTTCTTGCTCCGGTTTTCGCAGCAGAAAGAATGCTAAAAAAAGCCGGAATGAATTTGTCTGATTTCGATTATTATGAAATTCACGAAGCATTTGCAGCTCAGGTTTTAGCCACTATAAAAATCTGGGAAAATGATGAGCTTGCGCAAAAATTCGGGTTGGAAAAAGCCCTCGGAAAAATAGACAGAAGTAAGTTGAATGTAAAAGGAGGAAGCCTTGCAGCAGCCCATCCATTTGCAGCAACAGGAGGAAGAATTATTGCAACATTGGCAAAATTACTTCATGAAAAGGGCAGTGGAAAAGGGTTTATATCGATCTGTGCAGCACGTGGCCAGGGAATAACCATGATTTTAGAAAAGTAAAAGACTAAGTATGGATAGATTAGCACAATTAAAACAATTCATTGGCAAAGAATTTGACCAGTCACCATCTCCTTTTATGAAATGGTTGAATCCTATCGTTCTTTCTGTAGAAGAAGGACAGCTGGAATTCCAATATACCATAAGACCGGAATGGCTGAACCCGATTGGAAATCTTCATGGCGGAGTTACCGCTGCCATTATAGATGATGTCATTGGTGCCACCATGTTTTCTTTAAATGAAAATTCTTTCATTACCACTATAAATAATGTCATTGATTATTTTTCAACTGCAAAAGAAAATGATAATATTGTAGCCGAAACTAAAATCATTAAAAGAGGGAAGCAATTTGTAAACGCTCAGTGCGAAATATGGAACGCAGATAAGACCCGTTTAATAGCGAGAGGAACCTCGAATTTATTCAAAATCAATAACTAAGTATGAAAAGAGTTGTCATTACAGGTCTTGGCGCAGTGACGCCTTTGGGAAATAATGTCGAAGAATTTTGGCAAAACAGTATCAATGGAGTGAGTGGAGCAAACAAAATCACCCATTTTGACACAGAAAAGTTTAAAGTACATTTTGCTTGTGAGGTTAAAAACTTTGATCCAAAAGTTCATTTAACACACAACGAAATCAAAAGAAGTGATTTATTTTCACAATATGCCATGTACTCCACAGCGGAGGCACTAAAAGATTCCGGGCTTGAACTGGAAAACATGGACCCATTTGATGTAGGTGTTATCTGGGGGACAGGACAAGGAGGAATGTGGACTTTCGAAAGTGAGGTTATGAATTTTGCTGCCGGCGACGGAACACCAAGATTCAATCCTTTCTTTGTACCAAAATTTATTGCCAATATGGCATCGGGAATGATTTCCATGAAATATGGTCTCCAGGGAATCAATTATACCACTGTTTCTGCTTGTGCAACAGGAAATACAGCATTAATGGATGCCTTCAACTATATCCGTCTTGGAAAAGCAAAAGTAATTGTAAGCGGTGGTTCTGAGGCTGCTATTTCTCCGGCTTCTATCGGAGGATTTTCCATAATGAAAGCGATGTCTACACGAAATGACGATTTTACAACCGCCAGCCGTCCTTACGATGCAGAAAGAGATGGTTTTGTGATGGGTGAAGGTTCCGGAACTTTGATTCTGGAAGAATATGAGCACGCCAAAGCAAGAGGAGCAAAAATCTATGCAGAATTGGTAGGTGCAGCAATGACAGCGGATGCCTATCACATGACGGCACCTCATCCTGACGGAGTAGGAGCAATCAAAGCAATGCAGCTGGCTCTTAACGAAGCAGAGATCAATGTAGATGATATTGATTATATTAATCCACATGCCACTTCTACTCCACTTGGAGATTTGGTTGAGTTGAACGGAATTAATAAATTATTTAAAGGAAGCAAAAATCTTGATATCAGTGCAACGAAATCCATGACAGGCCATCTGTTGGGCGCTGCGGGAGCTGTTGAGGCTATTCTTTCTATTAAAGCCATTCAAAACGGAATTATTCCGCCAACGATTAACCTTCATTCTATTGATGAGAATATTCCACAGGATATTAATATTGTATTTGGAGAAGCAAAAGAAAAAGATATTACCTATGCTTTAAGTAATGCCTTTGGGTTTGGAGGTCACAATGCGACATTAATTTTCAAGAAATTCATATAATTTGAATTAAAATAATTGAAAAAATCCCTGTATGAAAGCCATACAGGGATTTTTTTATTCTATCTTATCTTTAACTGTTACATAAAATCAGCATCAGGAATGAAAAGGTCACTCTCATTCTCTACAATCGGGATATAAAGTCTCTCCCATTTTTTACCTTTCACCATATCCCAACTGTGCCCGGCTCCTTTAAGATCTTCAGCTAAAAGGATGATTCCTGGTTTAATAATAAATGTAGATCCATCTGTTACTTTAAATCTTATATTTCCTTTGATAGTAATGACATACTGCCTTCTGGGTGCTGGATGCTCATTTTTTTCCCATTCTTCTGTTTCATTACTTATCCAGAAACCCTTTGCCTTTATATGTTTAAGAGTGGGCATTTTACCTTTCTCAAAAGTACATGAGCCATCAGGATTATTAATCAGTCTTATGGCTGGAATGAATCCTATAGATGTTTCCAGAGCTACATTTATCTTTTTGTGATTTTCATGTTGTCCATTCATCATTCTATTATACTTTAAGGCTAAAAGAGTTATATAAATGTAATTGTTATTTTCGAATTGCAAGACTTATTTTAAAAGAAAAAGAGCAGCCAAATCTGACTGCTCTTTTAATCTTTATGCTTTCAACCATTCCGAGGAAGAAAGATAATTCTGATCAGGATAATAAATGAACAGACAGTTTTTACCTTTAATCGTATTGATTATAGACTGTGTCAGTTCTCTTGGGACGGCAGGGCATCCCCAGCTTCTTCCAATTCTTTTGTGCATCGTAGCAAATGTATCACTTACATAATCCGCTCCATGCATTACAATTGCTCTTCTGTATGCAGCATCATTAAAGCCCTTATCCATTCCCAATAACTTAAGAGAATATCCGTTATCACCCTGATAGGTTGCATCCGTGATATAAAATCCAAGACTGCTCTGCAGCGAACTTTCCTTGTTAGAAAAATTCGTCGCAAATTCTTCTCCTGTATTTTTTCCGTGTGCCACTAATGAGTTGAACAGAACTTTTTTGTCTTCCAGGTCAATGATCCAAAGTCTTTTTGTGTTAGAAGACATAGAAAAATCGCAGATAGTCAATAAATGCGAATCCTGGGTAAGCAATCCTGCTTTTTTTAAATTTTCATAACCAGTTAAAGCTTTTGAGAACACTTCATAATTCAGTTCGTGTTCCGGGTCAAAGGCAATAGACTGGTATAATGCTTCTGATGAAGAGATGGCTGTTGTGCCCTTCTCAGATTTCGTTTCAGCTACTTTTTCAGTTTTCGTTGTTGTTACATTCTCACTTTTCGCCGCTACTCTTGGGGAAATGTAGAATGAAGTCGTCACCATGTAAACAAGGCCTAATACACTATAAAATCCTTTCATTCAATACTATATAAATCCAAATTAGTGGGGCAAAATTATAAAAACATAATTACCAAGGGGTTATAACTCTAAAAAGTTTAACGCTATTTAAGAAACTTTAACGTCCTGATTTTGTGAATTAAAGTAGTTATTTTTGTGAATCCGGAACAAATTCCAGGCTTACAGAATTCATACAATACCTCAGTCCTGTAGGTTTTGGACCATCATCAAAAACGTGTCCAAGATGGGAATCACATCTTTTACAAAGCACTTCTACTCTATCCATTCCATAAGACTGATCTCTCACATAATAGACTCCTTCTTTATCAGCTTCAAAGAAACTGGGCCACCCACAGCTGCTGGAAAATTTTGATGTAGAACGGAACAAATGATTTCCACACACTGCACAATAGTATTCTCCTATCTCATCAAATTCGTTGTATTTTCCTGTAAAAGCTCTTTCTGTTGCCGCTTCTCTGGCGATTGCATATAAATCCGGAGCGAGGATTTTCTTCCATTCTTCATTGGAAACGGTAAGTTTTGTAGTATCGGTTCTGGAATAGTATGGATTGTTTTTTGCTTCTGTATTTTCCATAGGAGTTTTTTTAATAGGTTCGTATTTCTTCGTACATGCCTGCAGAAAAAATAATAAGGGGACTGAAACTAAAAATTTCATCGTAAATTTCATTCTTTAACCACAAAAGTTTTGAGGTTTAAAAGCTTTTATTAAGATTAAACGGTTTCATAACCAAATTTAGTAAATTTGAGAATATGAATGACGAAGCAAAAAGAAAACAACTCAGAAAATATAAAGCATTTGCCACTGGATTATTTGTCCTGATGGCCATTATTTTCATTGTTACCACTATTTTACAGAAGTCTAATAATTCTCATTGGATCGGCTATGTACGCGCATTTGCTGAGGCCGCTATGGTGGGGGCTCTTGCTGACTGGTTCGCGGTGACTGCATTATTCCGACATCCGCTGGGGCTTCCTATTCCTCATACCAATCTGATTGAGAACAGTAAACAGAGACTGGGAGACAATCTTGGGAGTTTTGTGGTGGGCAATTTCCTTTCTCCTCAGAATATACGGCCTTATATCCAAAAGCTTAAAGTTTCTAATTTTGTCGGGGAATGGCTGGGCAAGGAAAAAAGTCAGGAGATTTTGATTAAAAATCTTTCTGATATTGTTCTTGATATTCTTAATAAGCTTGATGATTCTACAGTAAGCCAATTTATCAGTAAAAAAGTTGCTGAAATGACTGATGACATTAAACTTAATAAAGTAGTAGGAAACGGAATTGGCTATATTCTGGAAAAAAATGACCATCAGAGAATCATCACCAATCTTTCGAAACAGATCAAAGAATACATCATTGAAAACGATGCAATGATTCAGGACCGTGTAAAGAAAGGCAGCTATTCATTCATTCCATCTTTTGTAGATACTAAAATTGCCGATAAAATAGCCGACGGACTTTCTGATTTTTTTAAAGAAATAGAAGAAAATCCTGAACATGAAGTGAGAGCATTGATTACTCAGAAAATTCATGAATTCTCTGTTGATCTGAAAGAAGATCCTAAATGGGATGAAGAATTTAAAACCATCAAAAACGGACTTCTGAAAAATGACAAGCTGGACGAATATTCCAATGATATCTGGGTTTCGATCAAAAAAACACTGATGAAAGAACTTCAGGAGGAGAATTCTGCTTTGAAAAACTATCTTACTAAAAATTTGAATGAATTTGCCCAAAATTTAAAGACCGATGAAAGCCTTCAGAACAAAATTGATCATTGGGTGCGTGTGACAGCTTATAAATATATTCTGAAAAACACCCATCAATTTGGGAACCTCATCAGTACAACTGTTGGGAACTGGCAAGGAAAAGAATTGAGTGAAAAGCTGGAGCTGGAAGTGGGAAAAGATCTGCAATTTATCCGGGTCAACGGAACATTGGTAGGAGGTCTAGTGGGACTCATCATTTACACCATCGCTCACTTCTTCATTTAAAAAAACTAAAAACCAAGATAACTCAACCATGAAAAAAATTTTTACGGTATTCTTTTTCTTTTCCCTTACATTTTTCTTCTGTCAGAAAGTTGAATTAAAAAAAGTAACGGATACTTCGCAGACCTTTATCGGAGAGATTGCAGGAATACCCATTACCATTGAGATCAATTACACAAGAATAGTAGATTGTGACCAATATCAGCACTACGTTGACGGATGGTATTATTATGACAAATACAAAAAGAGAATTCCTCTCACCGGAATATATGATTACTATGGAAATCTCTCTCTTTATAATTTTGGAACGAAACAAAAACAGAAATCAAAGCTTCTGAAGGAACAGATCACCTCTCTGCAGAAAGTAGAAAAAACAGACGAAATTGCACAAAAGCTCCTGCCTCTGGAATACTTTATATTTGAAGAGGTCAATAGGAGTAAAAATCCGGTTTCGGGGCATTTTTATGTTGGAAAAAAAGTTCATCCCGTAAAACTATCTACAGGGAATGTTATGATCTATCGCCTCAACAATTATCTCTTTCTGCCTAATAATAAAAAGCTCAACACCTATGATTTTATTAATAAAGCAGGTGGGAACGAATTAATTTCCTATGCCGCCGGAGAAAACGGAAATAGAGTTCTACTCTATTTTGAGCAAACATCAAATTTTAATGCTTGTGGAAGATGCGGAGCAAGTGAAGGTGAGAAAGGCTACAGGGTTCTTTATTTTACGAAAGACTGGAATTATAAAAACTACCAAGAATTCCTGATAGAAAGTTGTCTGGAAAACATCTATGATGCTACCAAAACAAAATCCAAAGACAGTCAAACAATTAAATATAAAATAGGTAAATCCGATAGCACACCAGCTCATACACTTACCGTTGATATTAAAAGTGCAACCATCGTAAAGTCAAAATAAAAAAGAGAGTCATATCAACTCTCTTTTTGTTATTATCTTGGTAATCTGCTTGCTCTTTTCAGAATTTCCTTGTTGATTTCGTTGATCAGTTCCGGACCTTCATAAATAAATCCTGTATACAGCTGAATCAGGCTGGCTCCTGCATCTAGTTTTTCCATAGCATCTTTTGCAGAATGAATTCCTCCTACCCCAATGATTGGGAATGCTCTGTTACTTTTATCAGAAAGGTATTTGATCATTTTTGTACTTCTTTCACGAATCGGCTTTCCGCTTAATCCACCATTTCCGATCTGTTCTAAAACTTCCGGAGAGGTTTTCAATCCTTCTCTGTTTACTGAAGTATTGGAAACCACGATACCATCAATTTTTGTTTCGGCAATCAGTTCAATGATTTCATCTAATTGATTGTTATTCAGATCAGGAGCTATTTTCAGTAATATTGGTTTCTGTACAGATTTTGACTGGTTTATTTTCTTCACTTCTGTGATCAGCTCTCTCAGATAGTCTACATCTTCAAGTTTGGCGTGGCTTCCTACATTCGGACAGCTTACGTTCAGTACAAAGTAATCTACATGAGGATGAAGACCTTCAAAACAGTCCAGATAATCCTGGGTATAATTTTCCGGGGTTGTATCTGTATTTTTCCCGATGTTTCCACCGATGATTATTTTTCCTTTATTGGATTTCAGTTTTTCAATAGCGGCTTCAAGACCTTCATTGTTGAATCCCATTCTGTTGATAATTCCGCCATCTTCAATGAGACGAAACAGTCTTTTCTTAGGATTTCCGACCTGAGCTCTTGGGGTTACCGTCCCGATTTCTACAAAACCAAAACCTAAGTCTCCTAATTCGTTAAATAACACTGCATTTTTATCGAAACCGGCTGCCAGTCCTACAGGATTTTTAAATTTTAATCCAAAAAATTCTCTTTCCAGACGTTTGTCTTCAATAGGTTTTGGGAAAAATAGTTGGGTAAGAAATCCAAAATTTTTAAGCATTGAAAATGTAAAGTGATGAACATCTTCAGGGTCAAATTTGAAAAGGATCGGACGAATGAGCGATTTGTACATTGAAAAAAAGTTTTACAAAATTACTCATTTTAAAATTAATGCTAGATTGATATATGATATTTTATCAAAATGTCTGATCTATAGTATCTATAAGTTGGAAAACAACTATATATTCTATAAATCAGAGAGATTTTTTAACGCTATGATCGCAAAGAAATATCACCATCCTGAAAACATTTTGGTTCGCAAGGGCGTTTCACTAAGCGAAGTACACGCTATCTGTATTTGCTGAACGAAGTGCCCTTACGATTGGAAATAAAAATAAACTTTGCGAGCATTGCGTTAAAACAATAGGTACAGAGAAATATCTCCATTATAACTTAAATGGGTAGAATAATTGGAAAATATTACCTTGTCAGGCTGGGCCAGGTGAAGAATCGTTTGGTTTAAATTAAGAATACGCACTCAGATCAAATTTCAGAATATCCCCTACTCTTTTGAAATCTTCATCTATAGTGGCATTTACAGTGATTCTCTCGTTAGAAACAGGATGATTAAAAATCAACTGATGGGCGTGAAGCGTCATTTTGTTGACGTCAAATGTCTGAAGCCATAATTTATTCTGTTTATTGCAGCCATGTTTGCGACAGCCTAAAATAGGATGCAGAATATGTTTAAAATGTTTTCTCAACTGATGAAACCTTCCCGTTTCAGGAATTGCTTCTACTAAGCAGTATCTCGAAGTCTGATGTTTTAAGAAAGGTAAATCTATTTCCGAAGTTTGTAAACGGCGATAGTAAGTAACCGCATTTTGCTTGACTTCATTTTCGTTGATTAAATCATAATCAATTGTTTCTTCTTCTTTTGCCCAGCCCCGAAGAATGGCCAGATATTTCTTCTCCACTTCGCGTGATGCAAACTGTTCGCTCATGATTCTAAGGGTATCTTTATCTAAAGTAAACAGCAGAATACCTGAAGTTTTTCGGTCTAACCGGTGTACGGGATATACTTTTTGTCCAATCTGTTTCTTCAGCTCCTGAATAGCATAGGTATCGGCTTCTCCGGCATAGAAGGATTTATGTACCAATAATCCGCTGGGCTTGTTGATGGCAATAATATATTCGTCGTGATAAAGAATTTCTAACATGGTACAAAAGTAGAAATTTTCAACTGATATAGCCCTGATTGCAGCGACATCCTTTTGCGAAATACAATGGAGCAAAAGATACAGCGGAAAGCAGGTTCCCGGCTCCTGGAAAATTAAAATGTAAATATTTGTCTGTTTATTAACTGCTTTTTTTACTGAATCTCATGATTTTGATTCCAAATTCATATTTTTGCACATCAGACGTTAAAAAAATTATGGCAAAGCAAGAAGATGTTTTCAAGAAAGTGATTTCTCACGCTAAAGAATATGGTTTTATTTTCCCATCGAGTGAGATCTATGATGGTTTATCCGCTGTTTATGATTATGGACAGAACGGTGCCGAACTTAAAAATAATATCAAACAATATTGGTGGAAAGCTATGGTACAGCTTAACGAAAATATTGTCGGCATTGATTCGGCGATCCTTATGCACCCAACTACATGGAAGGCATCAGGCCACGTAGACGCTTTCAACGATCCATTGATTGATAATAAAGATTCTAAGAAGCGTTTCAGAGCAGACGTTTTGGTAGAGGATTATTGTGCTAAAATTGAAGATAAAGAGAACAAAGAAATCGAAAAAGCAGCAAAAAGATTCGGTGATGCTTTTGATAAAGATAAGTTTGTTGCTACGAATCCAAAAATTATTGAATACAGAGCAAAAAGAGAGGCTATTCTTTCGAGGCTGGCAAAATCTCTGGAAAATGAAGACCTTGCTGATGTAAAAGCTTTGATTGAAGAGCTTGAAATTGCAGATCCTGATACAGGTTCTAAAAACTGGACAGAGGTAAGACAATTCAACCTGATGTTCGGAACTAAATTAGGTGCTTCTGCTGACAGTGCGATGGACCTTTATTTAAGACCAGAAACGGCTCAGGGTATTTTTGTTAACTTCCTGAATGTGCAGAAAACTTCACGTCACAAGCTTCCTTTCGGTATTGCGCAGATTGGTAAAGCGTTCAGAAACGAGATTGTTGCAAGACAGTTTATCTTCAGAATGCGTGAATTCGAACAGATGGAAATGCAGTTCTTCGTTGCTCCGGGAACAGAACTTGAATTCTACGAGCAATGGAAGCAAAAACGTCTGAACTGGCACTTAGCATTAGGTTTAGGAAATGATAATTACAGATTCCACGATCACGAGAAACTGGCTCACTATGCGAATGCTGCAGCTGATATTGAATTTAATTTCCCATTCGGATTTAAAGAATTGGAAGGAATTCACTCAAGAACAGATTTCGACTTAAAAGCGCACGAGGAATTCTCAGGAAGAAAGCTTCAGTTCTTTGATCCTGAAAGAAACGAAAACTATGTTCCTTATGTTGTTGAAACTTCAGTAGGTTTAGACAGATTATTCCTTTCTATATTCTCACATTGCTTAAGAGACGAAGTATTGGAAGACGGTTCAGAAAGAACAGTTTTATCGTTACCTCCGGCATTAGCGCCAATTAAAGCCGCTATTCTTCCATTGATGAAGAAAGACGGTTTAGCTGAATATGCTGAAAAGATCTTCAATGATCTGAAGTATGATTTCAACTTATTCTACGAAGAGAAAGATGCCATCGGAAAACGTTACAGAAGGCAGGATGCGATTGGTACTCCATACTGTATCACTGTGGATCACGACTCTTTAACGGATCATACGGTAACCATCAGAGACAGAGACACGATGCAGCAGGAAAGAGTTCCTGTTTCAGAGTTGAGAAGAATCATTGATGAGAAAACAAACTTCAGAAATTTACTTTCTAAAATATAGTTTAAAAGCCCTGTTTTTCAGGGCTTTTTTATTTTCTGAAAAACATATAGCAGAAATGATTATTTTTGTGAAAAATACAAACCATGAAAAAAATCACCTGCCTTATGCTGGGCCTATTCTATGGGCTATTTCATTCTCAGACTCAAGATCTTGCAACCATTGCACAGGGAAAATATCTAGGCTTACAATCCATTTCTGACAACGAAAAGAATCTTTTCGGATACATGGCTCTTTACGACCTTGGTAAAACAGAAAATGATAAGAAAAAAAACAAATTAGAATATTTTTTGTTTGATAAAAATCTTAATTCTCTTTCAACAGGAAATTTTGAGAGTGACGAGACTGCTGTTGAATACTATCCTTACCTTAATTCAAAGAAACAGCTTATCATCACTCCTTCCTTTAAACTCCATGACTACGCTTTTGATAATTCATTTTATGTCCCTTCTGATTTTATTATTGATCTGCATGACTATCAAATTAAAAAGAAGGATAAGTTGGAGTATGACGGAACCAATCTGACATCTATTTCATCTTCAAAAACGAACAGGGAATTAAAAGACGACAATAAGGACCTTAAAAAAGAAAAAGGATATAAACTATATTCTGAAATTGTAGAACTAGACAACGGACAAACTGTTATTTCCGAATTTAAAGATGCTAAAAACGGTTTCAAGGATATTAAGGTAAGCCTTTTCAGCAAAGATCATCAGAAACTCTGGGAATACCCTTTTTTTGATAAAGACCATAAAAACAATTCTGTTAAGTTTAAAATAGCCAATTATGACGACGATGTTTTAATCGCAAAAATATTTAAATACCAGGAGGGAGATCCTGAATATTATTTTATGGTTTTTGACATGAAGACTGGAAAAGTTTTAAATCAGCTTCCATTTCCCTATGAAACACATCTTTACATTTCTTTGAATTCTGTTGACGGAATTATAAACAGCAAATATAATACGGACAAAACATTAACATCATTATTAAAGTACTCCGGGAGCTCTTCAAATATTGAAGGTTTTGTAAAACTCACTTATGACAAAACCCGGAATCAACTGTCTTTTAATGAAACAAATTTTCAGGATCATTACAAAGACCATAAAGATATTGAAGAGCTGAAAGAGCCTTTTGACTCTAAAGATCTGGATATAAAATCCGTCAATTTTTTACAAAACAATGATGTCTTTGTGATTTTACAAAAAATCAACAGAAGAAACAATGACGTTTCAGATCTTGTGGTGATGGATTATGATCCTGATATGAATCTAAGGAATATAAAAACATATCCTTCCCAGAAAAACAGCACTTACCTTTTCTCACAATATTTGAACGACAAAAAAGATATTGCCTTCTTTTATGCCAATACAGAAAAGAAAAACAAAGAAAAAAAATGGAGCCTTTATATTAATACTTTTATAAACGGTCAGTTCAAACAGGAAGTTTTGCCCATGTCTTCAGAAAATAATTTTGTCATTCCTTACAATGCAAAAGAGGGGTATATTTTGCTTCAGGAACTCAATGAAAAAGAGAAATACAATAAGATTCGTTTGGAAAGATTAAATTATTAATTTTTCTTTTTACTAATTCAGTATTTTTGACATTCAAATTTTAACCATGAAAAAAATAACGCTGATCATGTTTGGGCTCATCCAGACATTTGCATTTTCCCAAACTCAGGATCTGACAACACTTGCAGCCGGGGATCACGTGGGAATGAATGCTCTATTCGATGATAAAGACAATCTTTACGGCTATGTTTCTCTATATTCTTACGGAAAATCCGGTGATAAAACCAAAAAGTTTGAATATGTAATACTGGATAAAAACCTCAACCCTGTTGCCAATAAAGAGTTTGAAGGAGATATTACAGCTGGCTCTTACTTAGGCTATGTTGATTTTAAAGGACAAATTATCTTGAAACCATCCATGATGGATTATTCCCTTGTAAAAAGCAAAGAAATCTTCACTCCGGTTTCCATGGTGATCGATCCGAAAACCAACTCTATTACCAGAAAAATCTATTACGACTATCTGGAAAACGGAAGCTTCAAAGAAATCAACGAGCCGAAAAGCTGGAAAGAACAGCGTAAGGACAACCGTGATGAGAAAAAAGAGAAGGGCTACAACTATGTTTCTGCTGTAGGAGAACTGAAAGAAGGCGGTTATTTTGCCGTTGAATACAAAGATTACGGAAAGTATGAAAACAGCAACAGCCTTATGAAGTTTGATGAAAATAAAAAAGAAGTCTGGAGATATAAATACAATACGGAGGGAAGCAAAAAGCTATACACGGCTTTATCTGTTCTGGAAAGAGACGAGAATTATATGTACTGCATCATGAAAAAAGTGAATGACAAGCAAAAAACATTCAGTCTTCTGGTTCTTGATATGAAAACAGGAAAAGAAAAATCCAACAAACCCGTTACCGGATTATCTGATGATACAATAGACAATATTGAATCCTTCTACTCCAATTACCGAAAGATTGATAACGATAAAACTTTTGATGATAAAGTAGTTTTATTAGGAAGAAACTATGATGATTCTGAATCAGTAGGATTTGCAAGAATGATTCTCAACAAAACCGATTTTTCAGTAGATACCAAAGCAATCAATTATGAGCCTAATATCTCCGCATTTCTTCCAAAACTCAATAGAAATGGTATGGTAGAAAGCGGCTATATGCTTCAGACCAAAGACATGTACTTCATGAATGACGGAAGTGTTGGTATTTTATCAGAAAAATATAAACCGGCAGGTCAATATAACGCTCCGAAAACCACCGATCTTGTGTACATCTATACCGATAAAGATTTCAAAGTGAAAAATGTGCAGGTTTTCGAAAAAGAGAAATCAAAATGGGTAAACAGTGATTACCTGTTCTCACAATACCTCAACGGAGGAAAAGACGTGGTATTTTTCTACCGCGATTATCAAAAAGACGAAGTAACCAAACAGAAAAGATGGAATCTGTTTATCAATACCATTATTGATGGAAAATTCAAACAGGAGATTATTCCCATTTCTGAAAAAGACAATTATGCGGTAACTCCTTATGTAGGAAAAGAAGGCTTTATCCTTCTTCGGGAATATAACGAGAAAGAAAAGTTCAATAAAATCCGTTTGGAGAAATTAAATTACTAATATAAAAGAAGAATCCTGATCTGCATCAGGGTTCTTCTTTTTAAGTTTTGGCTAAAGCCTGTGGAATTTTTGTTATTTAAAAAACGGGCTAAAGCCCGTCCCTATTGATATATAAACTATTTATATCAAGATCAGTTTACCTTCGCTATAGTCTCATTCGTCTGATAAAAGTCTGCAATATTCTTTATTTCATCCAGGCTTAAGTTCCACATAAAATTCAGAAACTGCTGGTAACTTTCACTCTGATTTTTAGGTTCTATTCTATCCAGATACCGGTTCAGGTTATAGTTTTTTCTCGCTTCATATATTTTAGAGAAGCATCTTCCCAACCAACTTTTATAATATTTTTCTTCCTCTTCATCCTGCAAAAACTGCATGGCAGTATAAATTCCCAATCCGTAATCTTCCGAATGAAAATAATTGGGCAGAATTTCCATTCTGGCCGTTTTCCTTAATGTAACAAAGAGCTCTGAAGGCTTTTCTGGTGCGACAGGTGCTTTAAGCTCTGCAAAAGTCTTTTTAAGCATATCAATTCTTCTGGAGACTTCGGGATGTGATGCAAGAGAATCTTTGTTCAGTTTTTCTTTGTAAAAATTATAGTTGTACAGGGAAAAATCTTCCTTTTTCATCCATTTCTCATTGAACGCTTGCTTTGGGAGATTAAATAATTTCTTATAAGTGTCCACCTTCAGTGCTCTTGGTGAGATCGTATCAAAATCCTGCAGCCTTTGAAGAGCATTTACAAATTCTGTTTTTTTGAAATCACTGTTTTTAAAAATGACATAGCCCAGAGAATCTGCCTGCATTTCGCTTTGTCTTCTCTCCACACCTTTTTTGTACACTGTGTTTTTAAGAATATCAAAAGCTTTCTGATTCTGGCTCTGGCTTCTGCTTGTTGTTGTGGATTTGATATTCTCAACAACCACTTTATCCTGTTTATCCTGTTCAATAATTTTTAAAAAAGTCTTCAGGGAATGCTCTTCTATTTTGTGCCCCAGCTCATGAGAAATTACTGCAGCAATCTGTTCTTCATTGTTCAGCCAGCTATAGAGTCCCATATTGATTACAAAAGTTCCGTCAGCAAGGCAATATGCATTGGGAGTATTATCTTTTGCGATCAAAATTTTAAGATCCTGTGGAATTTTAGGATTGTTCTTTTTAAGGCGTTGAATCATAGACTGTATACTGGCTTCAAATTCAGATTTAAAGATGAAATCCTTATTCTTCACCTGCTTTTCAAAGTCAGTTCCGAATTCTTTATAAATTTTGGATAATTCTGTACCTGTCTTCCCGGAATATTGGGATTTTAACCTTTTTACAGTCGCTTCATTATTTCCCTCGAAATTCTTTAAAAAGGCTTTTCTCTGTATATAATCTGCAGTATCTATCGGTTTGTAAATCTGGGCTATTCCTATCATCGAAAATAGGAAGCATCCCAATACAATCAGTTTTCTGGTCATAGTTTTCATCAAATAAGAACAAAAATAACGTATTTGGTGATTCATTTTAATTTTTATAGCCAAATTATTCTAAATTTGTTAAAGACCCATTCATGAAAAGATGAGAATACTAAAGTATATGATAGGCGGAGCTGTAGCAGGTGCGGCAGCTGCTTATTTTCTGGGATATGATTATTTATTTAATGGTATTTCCAAAACCTATCTTAAAGGAAAATTAAGTGCTTACATTGACGACGGAAATCTTTTCCCAAGTAATCCTATTGCAACAGAAGAGCCCAAACTCTGGGAAGAAGATCCGGATTACAACAAAAAGGAATTACCTAAACATTTAGTTGAAAACTTAAAACACTCCAAAACAGCCGCTTTTGTAGTGATAAAGAATGGAAAAATTCTTCATGAACAATATTGGGACGGCTACAATCAGCTATCACAGACCAATTCTTTTTCAATGGCTAAAGCAGTCACTGTAATGCTTTTAGGGAAAGCTTTGGAAGAAGGTATTATTCCGAATATTGATGAAAAACTATCTGATTTTTATTCTGAATTTAAAGATAAACCCTTCGGAAATGAGGTAACTCTTAAAAATCTGGCTCAAATGGAAGCCGGACTGGACTGGGATGAAAATTACAACAATCCGTTTCTGCCCAATGCAAAAGCTTATTATGGAAAAAGCCTTGTAAAAGCAGTGTTTTCAAGAAAATTCAAAGAAGAACCGGGAGTCAGATTTGAATATCAAAGTGGCTCTACGCAGCTTCTTGGTTTTGCGCTTCGAAAAGCTCTGAATAAGCCATTGGCAAGCTATCTATCAGAAAAATTCTGGGTTCCTTTGGGAATGGAACAGAACGCTAAATGGAGTACAGACAATCACGGCATGGAAAAAACCTATTGCTGTATTCATTCCAATGCAAGGGATTTTGCCAAACTGGGGCAGTTATTTCTGGATAACGGAAAAGCAGGAGATCAGCAAATCCTTAATGCAAACTTCATTGAACAGATGAGAACTCCTACGGAAAAGTCTGAAAACATTTATGGAATGGGACTGTGGATCAATCATGACAACCCAATCAAACATTATTATTTCCTGGGATTACAGGGACAATATATTATTATGGTTCCGGAACATAATATCGTTATTGTAAAAACCGGAAGCTATTCCAATAACCCTAAAAATGACAGAGGAAGGCCAGATCAGGTTAGATTCTTCGTGAACGAAATTGTACAACTATTCCAATAAACACTATGGAAAAACACAGCGTAAAAGTTGATGAATACATTGAAAAGTCTCCGGATTTTGCAAAACCTATCTTAGAATACCTTCGTGAAACGATTCATGAAGCCTGCCCCGATGCAGAAGAGGCTATCAAATGGCAATTTCCTACGTTCATGTACAAAGGAAAAATTCTGTGTTCTATCACTGCTTTTAAACAATATTGCAGTCTGGGATTCTGGCTGCATCAGGAAATGAAAACTTTACAGGAAATAGAAACAACTGCTGAAAAAAGTTCAATGTTCAGTTTGGGAAAAGTAACCCGTCTTGAAGATCTTCCGTCCAAACCTCAGCTGAAAAGAGCTATTCAAGAAGCTATGGAACTTACAGACATGGGAGTTACGATGAAAAAGGCTCCTCCATCCAAAGTAGAAATGGATGTTCCGGATTATTTTCAGTCAGCTTTAAATGCCCAGCCAAAAGCAAAAGAAATTTTTGAAAAAGCTTCAACGTCTTTCAGAAAAGAGTATATTGCATGGGTTTCCGAAGCCAAAACAGAAGCTACCAGAAATAAAAGATTGGAACAGTCTTTGGAATGGATAGCCGAAGGTAAAGGCCGAAACTGGAAGTACCAGAAAAAATAAAAAACACACGCAATGAAGAAAAAAATTATTCTCTTTTTCTTCCTTATTATTTCATTTTTTACATTCGCTCAATCATTTGATTTTGAGGGACAATACAAGTATGCCCGCATGCTTTCATCTAAAAATCCTGACAGCTCGGAAATTGTTCTGAATAAGATTATAGATTCTGCGCAGAAAAGAAATCTCCCGGAATTTCTTGCCAAGGCTTATTATTTAAAATCTTTCAACAGCTATTTAAAATCTGATGCTGAAAAGAGCCTTGATTTTGCTGATAAAGCACTGAATATATCTACTCAAAGCAATTACAGTATCGGGAAGGCACTGGCGTACAGAATGCAGGGAACTCAGTATGCAAAGCTTGGATTGCTTAGAGAGTCTTCCACAAGTCTCCGAAATGCTTTAGCAGAAGTAAAAACCAATACTACGGAAGAAGGACATGAGCTGAAAGGAATGATCTTTAATTCTTTTTTGATCCTTCTCAATAAAGAGCAATACAAAGAGAAAGCATTTTATTCTAAAAGTGCTATTCAGGAGTTTCAGAAGCTTAAAAATGCAGCCAGACGAAATGAACTTTTGATCTCTGCTTATACCAATATGGGGTATAATTTATCTGAGGTAAAAAAATTCAAGGAGGCCAAATATTATTTTGCAAATGCGCTTTCGTTGGTGGGAGAAAACAACTATTATCTTCGGGCCAATATTCTTAATGATATCGGATTTTCTTTTTCAAAACAGAATAAACCGGACAGTGCCGTACTGTACTTTCAGAAGTCTCTCGCCATCGTAGATCAGTATGGTTTTAATGAAAAAAAGATCGAGGTGACCAAGAATCTTGAGGAAGCGTATACCCAGCTCCACGACGAATCCAATACTGAGAAGTATAAAATTGAAAATCTTAAATTAAAAGACAGCGTTGCTTACAACAGATCCATGGCTGTCAACAAAACATTATCTAAAAAAGAGAAAAGTTTTCATCAGCAGCTCAACGAAAGCCACAGTATTTCAAAAGGACTGATTATCGCCTGTCTTGCTCTGATTATTGTCTTGGGAGCCGTTATTTTCAATAGCATTCGTCTGCGAAAAAAACATAAAGAAGCGGTTGCTAAAATTTACAAAGATGGAATTTCACCTATTGTTTATGAGGAAGATCCACAGGAAACTTCTGAGGATATTCAGACCAAAAATACCCCTACTCCGATTGAAATAAAAATTTCGCCTGAAGTAGAGGAAAACATACTAGATGGATTAAAAATTTTTGAAGAAAACCTTGAGTTTAACAACAAAAACATTTCTCGTTACAATCTTGCAAACACGTTGAATATTAACACAAAATATCTTTCAACGGTTATTAAGAAACATAAAAAATTCAATTTTAACCAATATATTAATCACCTGAGGATCAATCATATTGTCAATCAGTTGAAAAATGAACCTCAATACAGAAAGTATAAGATCAATCACCTTGCTGAAATCACGGGATATTCATCTCACAGCGCCTTTTCTCTTGAGTTTAAGAAAATCACAGGGCTGCATCCTTCTGCCTTCATCAAAACCCTTGATGAGATCTCCTGATTACTGTTCTGCTATGGTCAGATTATTATAACCTCCCGTATTATTAAGCGAGAAATTCGCAACGTTTGAGTTATTTAAATTAAACCAGATGTAAGGCATCAGCCTCTGCCCTGCTGTCATGTAGAAAGAAGCGGTGCAGTTACTTCCCGCATCAATATTTCCGACACTGTTTGAGGACATGGTATTCGCACATTTCACAGTATTGACAATATTGGCGGCAGTCAATCCTGCAGTATTATCATAAAGCTGCCAGATGGCTTCTATCTGAATAGGATTTAAAGGATCTGTTGTATAATTAATAGCCATCGGAGCCAGATCTGTGGTGAAAGTAGCTACATAAATTCCGTTTCTGGGAGCTGTAAAAATACCTGTTCCGGCATTGAAAGTCGTCCCGGAATTACTTTCAAAGGTCTTGCTCCAGTCTACAAGATAATTACTGGCTCTGTTCTGCAAACCAGCTGTTACCGTAGGTGTAGAGGGAGTTGCAAGCTTCACGTTATTCGTTGTTTTGGCTGCAATAACAATCACTTTATTACTGGCGGGTTGTGCTGTAAGCAAAGGAAGCCATTCATTTCCGTTGGAATATTCCACACCACTGTTATAACGCACTGCTCCTTCATCTGCCGCCACCGCCGTGAGGATGGAAGTTCCAAAACCAATGGCTCCGTTGCCGGAATTTCTGGCGTCTACTTTTACAGCAGGGCTCAAAGTTCCTACTCCTAATTTCCCTGCGCTGTTCACAAGAATATCATTAGCCTGCTGAACCGGAGTAAATGTAGATCCGGAAGCAGGATTATCTTTCTGCCCGTCAATATGCAAAATGCCTTGAGGGTTTGGGGTATTGATTCCAATTTGTGAAAATGCACACTGGAAACTTAAAGTCATTAAAATCAGTAAACAATTCTTTTTCATCATTTCTCTTTTTATAATCCGAAAATACTTAAAGAAGTCAGCGTAGAATCTGTATCCAAAGTTTTTGAACTTCCTAGTTTTTGATTCAGGCCTACTGTAATATTATCTCCCTGGTTCAGGTTAAAAATTCCCGAACAGTTCCCCGCAACGCGGTTTCCGATCGTATTGTTTCCGGGATAACTTCCTACACATTTGAACACTTTACCGGTTGCAGAAGATGTAGAGTTGGTCTGAATCAATGTTTCATACCTTGAATCATCCGCAATACTTCCAGAAGCCAGCGAAAAGGTAAATGAAACGATGTACACGCCTGTTTTTGAGGCGATAAAAGTTCCTGTACCTGCATTAAAACTGCTATTCACATCTGTTTTCTTAGTCCAGCCGACAACCGTAGACTGTACTCCATCACTGAAGCTTTGTACAGAAGCATTTTCAGCATCCACAAAATCATTGGGAGCTTTATGAGCAAGTGTTACCCAGCTCGTTCCATTAGAATAGCTCAGGTCCAGAGTTCCGGAATTATACCTCATCGCTCCTGCCTTTGCTGACGAGGCAGATTGTGAAGTTCCTCCGATTCCTATTGCATTTAAGCGTTCTCCTGATCTCAGATCCAGTCTTGTTTTGGGAGATTTTATTCCTATCCCTACATTTCCTGATGAAGTAATGACAATATCATCGTAATAGCTGGAAGGTATAGAAGCATTAGTGTTTTTTTGCCCGTCTATATGTACTGTTGCTTCCGGAGAAGACATATTGATTCCTATCTGAGCCTTCATCCCTATGCCAAAGCAAATGACTAAGACCAGTCCTAATTTTTTTTTCATATCAAATGTGTTATTGTTCTAAAATAGAAAGATTTACAAAGCCATATTCATTACTTGCGGAAGAGGTGTCTGTTCTCAGACTCAGGTTTCCGTTATAAACAGACTGATAGATATAAGGTTGAAGGATATCTCCTTTGTTCAACTGAACTCCGGCAACACAAGATCCGGCCACCTGTGCCTGTTTTGAAATATTGGAGTAAGATTTTACGCATTTCTTTACCGTAGTATTTCCATTCACAACATATCTTGCTTCTGAAAAATAGCCTGAAACGATAGGAATTCTTACAAAATCATACGTAAAAGAAACAAGATATACTCCTGTTCTTGGCGCTGTAAAAATACCTGTTCCGGGAGTAAAATTTCCTGTTGGATCGGAAACCTCCGTCCATCCTGCAATTCCTGTAGAAATCTGATAGGGAATTTTAACTGCAAAGTTTGCGGCCTGAAGATTGGCAACAACTACGGCTTTGGTAGGAGAAGAAATAAGATCCTGCCATACCACACCATCTGAATACTGCATTTTTCCACCATTCAATGGATTATACCTTACAGCACCTCCACCTGCAGCTGAAGCCGTTTGGCTAGTCTCTCCTATTCCGATTGAGTTGTCTGAATTTGATACTGAGCGTGTGTCTATCTTAACAGCCGGCATTAACGTTCCAATTCCTATTTCTCCGGCAGAAGTGATGGCAACGTCATTGGCAATTTGGGTAGAGGATGGGGCTCCGGATGAGGGATTATCTTTTCCCCCATCCACATGGAAAGTGGTTTGGGGGTTTGAAGTATTAATACCTACTTGAGCTTTTGAGTAGCTTATGGTAAAGCATAAAGGAATCAGGATTCCCTTCATCGAAATACTTAGATTTTTCATGTAATTTGTGGTTTTTAAACAGAGTATATTTCTTGGCCAAAGATAAATGTAAAAGCATATGTCCTACAATAGCCCTACATCAGCCACAAACACATAATCAATTGACAAACAATAAAATAACACATTATTTTACATTATCAAAATACGGAATTTTACTATTTAAAATAAAATCGAAACCTTATTTCAATAGAAATTTTTAAAGAATTTATGTTTTTTGAAGAAAAAATTATTTAAGAAAAGGCTGGACATCATCAATAAGTTCATCGTATGATCTCTTATCTTCAGACTTCAAAACATTTCCTGTTTCAAGTTCTTCAATAATGATATCATAACAATTGGTTTTAGAATAATCATACGACGAAATATAAATAAGAATGTTCCCTTTCTTCAGTCCTAAAGCCGTAGTATCTGCGTCCCAATAGTCTACAAATTCATATCCGGAAAAGTCTTCACGGGAAAATGCCTTTACTAAATTATTGATTTCGGTAGTTTTCCCCCCATCCAATAAGAGATAATGAAGGTAAAAATAAGTAGAATTTTTGAATTAAAATAACTTCTAATGAAATCTAAAGTTAGCCTCCGGCAATGTATTCTTTTTCAAAAAGGCTTCATATTCTGGGGAAAGTTTTGCCCGGCCAAAAGTATTTTCTCCGCTCATGCTTCCAAGTCGTACTTTATCTTTTCCATATTTTCTGTTCATAGCATCCATTGCTTTCATCACAGGAAGGTGCTGATTTTGAATATCTACTTCGAAAAGACCGATCTGTCTCTGATCTTCGGGAACAAAATCATTCACCATAACTCCGGCTCTTTTATAATGAAATCCCTCTCTGTAAATGGCTTCAAAAAGTTCATTAACTACTCTTCCGATCAGGATAGATGAATTGGTAGGATTGGAAAGAATGCGGGTCATTGCATTTTTATATTCGGGCAGATCTTTTCTGAATCGGTTCGTCTGTACAAAAACCGTGATCATTTTGCAGCAGGTATTCTGTTTTCTCAATCTTTCTGAGCAATACATTCCAAAAGTTTCTACTCTTTCCCGTACTTCTTCTTTCTTGGTGAGCATCTGAATAAAGCTTCGGGTAACGGCTATTGATTTTTTTGGAGAAGGTGCATCCAGTTCAAGCTGACGAATTCCCTTCAATTCATTAATCATTCTTACTCCGTGAATTCCCATAATTTTTCGAACCCATATTTCAGGTTTCTGAAGAAGATCCCATGCTTTGTATACGCCACTGTCATTCATTTTGACAGCCAGCCTCCGTCCAATTCCCCATACATCTCCTATATTAAGCCATTTTAATGCTTTTTCAATTTTTTCAGGAGTATCCATAATATACACTCCATTAAATTTTTCAGGGAATTCTTTTACGATTCTGTTGGCCACCTTACATAATGTTTTGGTGGGAGCAATTCCTATGCTTACCGGAATATTCTCTTTCTCATCAATCTCATTTCTGATTTTAAGACAATATGTATAAATATCAATGTATTTGAATCCTGTCAAATCAAGGAAAAGCTCATCAATACTGTACACTTCATGGTCTAGAACATAGGATTTAGCGATGTTGATGACCTGCTGGCTTTTATAATTATACAGTTCAAATTTTGCAGAAAAACTTTTCACATCATGTTTCTGAAAAAGCTCTTTGTACTTGAATGCAGGAGCTGCCATAGGAATTCCCAGGTCTTTTGCTTCTTTACTTCTGGACACAACACACCCATCGTTGTTGGAAAGAACCACAACGGGTTTGCCTTCAAGATCAGGATCTAAAGTCCTTTCACAGGAAACAAAAAAATTGTTACAATCTACCAGAGCGTACATGACAATTGTATAGTAAATATCTATACAAAATTATAGTTTTTAAAGAATAAAATAATCTTTTACCCCATAATTAACATCATATTTAACAGTCTGAAAAACAATTCAATAAAATTTTTAAACACGACACATTTTGTCGCATTAGCACTTTAATTTTGTTTTCAAAAACATTTATCCTGACAAAGATTAAATCATTTTCAAACGCTCTTCTTCAAGGTCAATCTGATAGAGCTGATGACGGATGAGTTCTTCATTCACTGAAATATCTTTATTAAGTTCTGAGAGAAACTGTCTCTGGCTTTCCAGCATTTCAAAAAAGATATCTTTTGTCTTTTCATTCATCCATTCTGCATCATTTGCTTCTATTTTTTCTTCCCAGTGTTTCACCATTCTTTCTAATCCGGCATGACCATTCAGTTCGTTTTCATGTTTGTTTTTAAGAAAATGATAAACGTGTTGTTTTAGCTTGTGTTTTATTTCCTCTCTGGATTTTCTGTCTTTCTCATCCTCTGTAAAATCGTCAAATACATGCCCATATTTTATCAGGTATGGTAATGTAAGCCCCTGTACAAGCAATGTAAGCAGAATCACAACAAAAGTAATAAACAGGATAAGGTTCCTATTCGGAAAAGGAAGTCCGTTTTCAAGGGTAATAGGAATTGCCAGCGCTGCTGCTAATGAGACAACCCCTCTCATACCTGTCCATCCAAGCGTAAGAGGCATTAGCCACCTTCTTTTTGTGGAAGAAGCACGGGGAGCCACACTTGGACGAAAAATCAAAGTGGCCAACATTGCGGCATAAGAGCTTATAATTCTGGCAGCAATCAGAATTCCGGTTACTAATACTCCATATTGAATAGCTGTTACCAAAGGAATTCCTTCCCATCGCAGTCCGCCAACAATTTCAGGAAGTTCGAGCCCGATAATTAAGAATACAATACCATTGAGGATAAAAACAAAGCTTTCCCATACACTATAACCTCTGATACGGCTGGTACCGTTTAGAAATATCATTCGTTTCCCGGACATATACAATCCTCCACATACTACAGCTAAAACTCCGGAACAGTGGAACTGCTCTGCTATCCAATACATCAGATACGGTTCAATAAGTGTCAATGCGATATCTGAAGAGGCATCTGTAGGAAGCCTTTTGTGAGCCTGAACAAAAATCCATGCGAGCAATAAGCCCATTCCAACACCTCCGATCAGCATCCATAGAAAGTCTAATGAAGCTTGCTGCCATACAAATTGTCCGGTTCCCACGGCTATTAAAGCAAAACGGAATATAATTAGTGAAGAGGCATCATTCAGTAAGCTTTCTCCTTCCAGAATAGCGGATGTAGTAGATGGTATTTTTACAAATTTCATGATTGCTCCTGTACTTACTGCATCAGGCGGAGATACAATACCACCCAATAAAAATCCAAGAGCAAGAGTAAATCCGGGAATAAAGTAATTGGCCGTTACTGCTACAGCCAATGCAGTAAAAAAGACTACTAAAAAGGCAAAACTCCCGATAATACGCCACCATCTTTTCATTTCTTTGAAGGAAATAGACCAAGCGGCTTCAAATAACAGAGGCGGTAAGAATATAAAAAAGATAAGATCAGGATTGATCTTTACGACCGGAAGACCTGGTACAAAACTAACGAGAAGCCCAAATACAACAAGCAGAATTGGGTAGGCAATTTTTAATTTGGTAGCCCACATATTGAGCAGCACGATGGCTGCAACCATAGCAAGTAAAAAGGGTAAGATGGTATGCATTTGATATTGTGTTTTTTGTCTGTCATATTTACTACTTCTATTTTTTAAAAGCAATTTTTTTTCTAATTTTTATATTAAAAGATGAATTTTAGTTATGTAAATCAGTTTACTGTCTCAAAATGAATACTCTGGAATTTTAAACAAAATTCAAATAAAATACGTCAAGTTTCGTCGCTTCCGCGCTATACTTTTGTCCTATAAGAAAATAAGAAATATGGACAAAGTAACCTTAGAACGAATTCAAAAACTTCACCCGCTGGTAAGAGATGAAGTAAAACAAATTATACAGGAATGTGATGAAGCACTCACCGGAAGAGCCAAAATAAGAATCACCCAAGGGTTAAGATCTTTTGAAGAACAGGAAAAGCTATATGCGATCGGAAGAATTACTTCAGGAAAAAAGGTAACCAATGCCAAGGCAGGACAGAGTATTCACAACTATGGTCTTGCCGTAGACATGTGCCTTATGATTGACGGAAAAACGGCAAGCTGGGATACCGCAAAAGACTGGGACAATGATAAAGTGGCCGACTGGTATGAGTGTGTGAAAATTTTTGCCCGCCATGGCTGGGACTGGGGTGGAAACTGGAAAACATTTAAGGATCTTCCCCACTTCGAAAAAAAGAGTATTCCGTCTAAAAAAGGCCCTGTAAAAACCAGTTGGAGAACGCTTTTGAAGCTGCCAAGAGACCAACAGAATTACGTAATTTTTTAGTATCATTTATTTGAAATTAAATATAATACGACACGTTCTGTCGCTTCCCCGGCCTACCTTTGCTTTATAAGAAAACAAAAAAAAAGCAATGAAATCTAAGTATGGAATCTCATCATTTTTTTGAAAAACCAGTGGATTCTGTAGATTTAAGATTGCATGTGTCCTTTTAACAAACCATTAAAAATATCACATGAAAAAGACAACCATTCTTTCTTTGGACGGAGGTGGAATAAGGGGAATCATCACCTGCATTATTCTGCGTTACATAGAAGAGCAGCTCCAGTATTATGATAAGCCGACTGCCAAGCTCGGAGATTATTTTGATCTGGTGGCGGGCAGCAGCACCGGAGGTCTGATTGCTTCTATTATTTTATCTCCCGATGAAACCCGAAAAGCAAAATATTCTATCCAAAAAGGATTGGAATTATACGCTGAAAAGGGTGGCGACATTTTCCAGGTTTCCTTTTGGGAAAAACTGGTCAATCCATTCGGATTATTGAATGAAAGAATTTCCCAGGAAGCTCTTGAAAAAAACTTAAATGACTTTTTTGGAAATTTAGAATTAAAAGAATTAATAAAACCATGTTTAATAACGAGTTATGATATTGAGAACAGAAGAGCAAAACTTTTCAACTCATGGAAAGCCCACCTCAGCACAGATAATTTTTTTGTAAAAGATATCTGCAGAGCGACTTCAGCTGCTCCCACCTATTTTAGCCCTGTACAGATCAAATCCATGTATGGGCAGATTTTCAGCCTGATTGACGGAGGAATGTTTGCTAACAATCCCGCTCTTTGTGCTTATGCAGAGGCAAGGAAGATTCCTTTTGCAGAAGTGTTGAAAAACCATCAGAAAGCCAATCATCCAAGTGTAAATGACATGATCATTATATCTATAGGAACAGGAATTGAAGCAAGACCTTATCCTTTCAAAAGACTGGAAAAAGCTGGAAAAATTGGTTGGGTAAGCCCGATTATAGACATTTTAATGTCTGCCAATGCAGAAACAGTAGATTATCAGTTGGAACAGATGTTTCAAACACTGGGACTTAGAAACCAGAAGAACTATTACCGCCTGAATCCTTCTCTGAAAAACGCTTCTCCAGCAATGGATAACGTAAGAAGATCGAATATTGAAAACCTGATACAGGCCGGACTGAGCTATATTGATGATAATAGAGAAACATTAAACCAAATTGTTCAAAAACTCATCAAAAATAAAATATAAGCTTTTAACCTTATAAATACCCAATATAAGCTCTGAAAATTATATTTTAAAATTGGAAAATATTTTTTAAACACGTCAAGTTTTGTCGTTCTCCCCTACTATCTTTGGAGTATCAAAAAAGACACAAAACAACAATCCATAAAAACTTTTAAAAGCCTTTGAATTCAACATTCTCTCATGCTGAACAGCCTAAAATATGTTCAAAATATAACCAACACCTTACAACACAAAACATGGAAACACCCAATCACAATACCAACATACTCTTCGATGAAGAACTCTACACCATAGAGTGGAGCGACATCGAGAATGCAGAGATGGATTATGAAAACTATCTCAATGACATTGAAAACTTCTTCAGAGAAGATTTTGAAGAAGGAATACTTGAAGAAGATACTTTTTAATTAAAATTAAGAAAACACGACAAGTTCTGACGCTGTCCGCCATTACCTTTGAAATCTCTATAATACACGCACAGCAATCTCATTAAATAGTCTCAACACCTTTGAATTCACCATTCACAAAATGCTGGACAGCCAGAACTATGTCTGAAAATATAGAACAAAAGTGGAATCTCCTCCATTAAAAAAGTTACAACAATCAATTTATTAACCAAAAAATCACACAAAGTTTTATGAAAACAAAAGAAGAATTAAGACTCTATTTCGAAAATGGAGATATCCCAAAACAAGAAGACTTTTGGGAATGGCAGAACTCTTATTGGCATAAGAGTGAAAAATTATCCAACAGTTCTCTTGAATTACTGGCTTATGAGGAACTTTTACTTTCCCTTACTGACAATACAGAAGTTATAGGAGTCGGGAAAAGAATTGTATTTCCTGAAGGAATTAAAGTTATTGGGAGTACAATTGGCGGGCCTGGTTTTATTTATCAGCAGGCGGCAAAAAATATTATTACACAGGTAACTTTTCCAAGCACTTTGGAAAGGATAAAAGCGAGTGCATTTGGCAGTCAATACATAACTGGCACTTTGAGAATTCCTGGATCATGCAAAGTGATTGAATCAAATGCGTTTAGCAGTGGAAATTCCAGAATATCTGAACTCATCCTAGAAAATGGTATAGAAACTATAGAGACAGGTGCTTTCCAACTTACAGGAAACACAAGTATTACAGAACTATACATTCCTAAATCTATAAAATCAGTGGGTCAAAACGCATTTTATATTCCCACATTGAAAAAAGTCTCTGTCAAGCAAGGTTTAGATATCAGTAACGCCGGCATTCCAGCGACAGCAACAATCTTATACTATGCAGACATCTAACAATTAGCAATATGAAAACAAAAGAAGAATTAAAACTCTATTTCGAAAATGGAGATATCCCAAAACAGGAAGATTTCTGGGAATGGCAGAACTCATACTGGCATAAGAATGAAAAATTACCCAACAGTTCTCTTGAAGTATCTGTATATGAAGAGTTCATCTTTTCTCCAACAGATAATACAGAAATTATCGGGTCTGATACTGTTATGGTATTTCCTGAAGGAGTAAAAGTCATTGGAGGATTTTCCTATTTACTTCCGCTCAAACGTACATCAAAAATTATCTTCCCAAAATCTCTGGAAAGAATAAAAAACAAAGCATTTGGTGGGCAATATCTGAAAGGAACGTTAACAATTCCCGGATCATGTAAAATAGTAGAAGCATTTGCTTTTTCAAGTACTTCTGCCAACTTATCAAAATTAGTCTTAGAAAACGGCATAGAAACTATTGAAGAAGCAGCTTTCCAGTTGACTACCAGCAAGGACTTAACAGATCTTTATATTCCTAAATCTGTAAAATCCGTAGGACAAAACGCATTCAATATCCCTGCTTTGAAAACAGTTTCTGTCAAGCAAGGTTTAGATATCAGTAATGCCGGTATTCCAGCCACAGCAACAATCTTATACTATGCAGACATCTAACAATTAATAACATGAAAACAAAAGAAGAATTAAAGCTCTATTTTGAAAATGGAGATATCCCAAAACAGGAAGATTTTTGGGAATGGCAGAACTCGTACTGGCATAAAGACGAGAAAATTACCCAAAGTTCTATTGAAAGCGTTGAAAAGGTAATACCATTTTTTACGAATGACAATGAACTTCTTGGTTCAGCATTGGTAATTACCATTCCATCTAACACAAAAAAAATCATTAATGGTGCTTATATCTTTTCAGGAATGTCTTACCAGATTGTGAAAGTAAATTTCAATGAAGGACTTGAAGTGATTGGTCCTTCTGCTTTTAATCAGCAAAACATTAAAAGCGTCCGAACACCCTCAACCCTTAAGATTATTGAAAACAATGCTTTTGGCCAACAAGCTAATATGATTAATGGATCTGATTCAATAGAAGAAATTTTTTTAAATGAAGGTTTAATTAGTATTGGAGATTATGCTTTTAACTGCCCCAGAGCAACGGTTATAGAAACTTTATATATTCCAGATTCAGTAAAAACGGTGGGGCAAAGTTCATTTTCTCTTCCCTCCCTTAAGAGTGTTTCAGCGCCTGCAGGATTAGATCTAAGTAAGGCCGGCATTCCGTCAACAGCTACAATTACCTATAGATAAACTTAACAACATGAAAACAAAAGAAGAATTAAAGCTCTATTTTGAAAATGGAGATATCCCAAAACAGGAAGATTTTTGGGAATGGCAGAACTCATACTGGCATAAAGAAGAAAAAATTGATACACAAAAAGTTTCCGGACTGGAAAATGGTACATTCAATATCCTGTATGCAGAAATGGATGCTGATAAAAATGCTTCAATAGACTTTTTTACAAAAAGAAAATTAATCATACCTCCCGGAACTTTAAGAATTCCAAAAAACTTTACAATGGGTGTAATGATCACTGATGTACAAATACCTCAAGGCATCGTAAGTATTGGAGAGAATGCTTTTTCAGGTTCACAAATTAAATCTATTACGATCCCTGATAGTGTTACTGAAATTCAGAGTTTTGCATTTGCTAGTAATAAACTAAGCACACTCCAACTTCCTGAAAATCTATCTGTAATTGGTTACGCTGCGTTTTCAGGTAATGAGATTTCAGATTTGTCACTCCCAAAGAAGCTTAAGATCATTGAACAATCTGCATTCAGTTCTAATAAACTTACTGCTGTAACCATTCCTGATAGTGTCACTGAAATTCAGAGTTTTGCATTTGCAGGTAATAAACTAAGTTCACTTCAACTTCCCGAAAATCTATCTGTGATTAATGATGCAGCATTTTCAGGCAATGAAATTTCAGATTTATCTCTTCCAAAAACACTTAAAACCCTTGAACAATCTGTATTCAACTCTAATAAACTTACTACTGTAATGATACCTGACAGCGTTACGGAAATCAAAAGTTATGCATTTGCAAATAATCTTATTACCTCTTTAAAGATTCCCAACAGTGTTCTTAATATTGAATCGGCAGCATTTTCAAATAACAAACTGACAGAGGTTGTATTAGGTGCAAATACTAAGTATCACATGTACTCTTTTGATCCTGAAGTTACAGTAACCGGAGGACAACTTATCAATTAAAATTTTAACAAAATGAAAACAAAACAAGAATTAAAAAAATATTTCGAGAACGGAGATATTCCCATCCAGGAAGAATTTTGGGAGTGGCAGGAGTCATACTGGCATAAGGATGAAAAACTTCCTTTGGAAAAAATAGATTATGATTTTTCTAAAAAAGCAGACGTAAATGCGTCCAACTTAAGCCCGCAAGATGTTCAGCTTTGGAAAAACAAAATAGAAACTCCTACATCTATCCAGGCTCCGCAATTGAACGGAAATATTTTAACCGTATTTTATACCGGAGAAAATGGCGTTCAACAAAGCAAATCTGTGGATTTAAGCACTTTAATCACCAATAATATTCATATTGAGAGAGCAGAATATGATGCCGCTCAAAATATCATCACGATTACTCAAAATGATGGATCTGCTTTTCACATTAATCTTTCAGAATTCAGTATTATTCCTACGACCAATGCTGATGGAAGTATGACATTGGTACAGGAAGGCCAGGATAAAGTAATTTTGAAAAAAGTAGCACTTACAGGCAGCTATAATGATCTTTCTGATAAACCAACATTTAGTGGAAATGATAATTTACAAACCGTTATCGACAGAGGTAACGGAACAAACAATCCTATTATTTTTCAACCCAGCGAAGGAAGAGCAGGTGAACTCAATTTCAGCTCTAAAACATATTCTTTATGGTTTGGAAATATGAACACAGATCATACCGGAACCTATGGAGTTGGAATTGGATATAATGCTCTTCCCAAATTAACAACTGGGCAAAGTGATATTGCTGTCGGAGGTTTTGCCGGCGCCAACTTAACAACCGGAGACTGGAACACTATGGTAGGTGTAAACAGTGGCTCACTTTTAACAACAGGAAGCTATAATCTAATGGTAGGAACCGAAGCGGGTAAAAATTCAACAACGGCTTTAGGATGTACTTATGTTGGAGACGAAGCGGGTGTTAAAAATATCGATGGAAAATACAATACTACTTTAGGTATAGGATCCGGCTACTGGTTGACTCATGGAGTTCAAAACACATTTCTTGGAGCTTTTGCTGGCCAGAATTATGGAAAAGTAACCACTTCAGGTGCATGGGGTTCGAATACATTTATCGGATACAATGCCGCTTCAACTACCCATGCAATGGGTGTTTGGGGAGATAACAACGTTGTTATTGGCTGTAATGCTCCATTAGGAGGTTCCACATTTAATAAGCTGGTTATTGAATCCAATCCGGTAGCAAGACGTCATGATTTCGTTACCCCATTAATTGGTGGAGACTTTGCCGCAAGAACACTGGATTTTGATGCTGTAGTTTCAGCAAAAAGAACTCCTCTTGCAGATAATACATATACAAAAGTAGCTGTTCTGAATGCCAATAATGTATTTGGATATAAAAATCTATCAGATTTTACCAATTTTATTCCGCTTACAGGAACACAGCAGGATAATCCTTTAACCGGAGCTATTGAATACAAGGGAAGTGATACAACGGGTATCAATTCATTCGGATTTCATAGTAGTCATTCTACCACTGATAAAGCAGGTTTCGACATTGAAGACGACGGTGCACTGACACCATATATGTACTGGATGGGTGGCCAAAATATAAAAACAGCCATCAGAGTTTACTATAACGATGTTACTGTATTTTCCAACAGTCCTACATTCTCTGGTTTAAAAGGGGGAAGCTATTATGGAGAATTTTATCAAGATGAAAGTTACATCCAAAAGCAGTATGCAGACAAGCAGCACTCTTATACTACAAAAGAAGAGCTGACTGGTGGAAAATGGATCAACGGCAAGCCGGTTTACAAGAAAACCTTGTTTTTGGATCAGATTCCAAGAACAGGTCAAATTGATTTGAGATCTGAATTCCCGGATATTGAAACTATTATTTCCAATGAGATGTTTACAGAATGGGATGACCTAAAGGCTTCATTTGCTGGAAATCAATGGCGAACTAAGGCCTACATCACCATCGAAAAAGAAATGGCCACAATTGAACTGTTGAACGTTCCTGATTATAACTATTCACTTATTAACTCATTTACTCTAACTCTTGAATACACAAAAAAATAAACAAAATGCCAACAAATAATACATCAGCAAAAAAATCCGCATTTACTGTCGGAAAATCCTTAATAGGAGAAGGTATCATTAACTATAAAGAAACAAATTCTATGAGCTCAACAAACAATGCATCACAATCACTTTTCAGATTTGTAAGTCTGAGAAATCCACAACTAACAGAAACTAAAGACAAAAATTTAGGATTTATCCACAGGCCTAAAGGTGTAGCAGGTGCTTTTGATACTGCAGTTACAAACAGACCCGCCAAAACACTAAAATTCGCAGCAATGAAAAGAGCTGCCGGAGAATTTAACAATATTGGATTCGAAACCGAAAAGAAAATTGAAGAAGGAACATTCAGAGATCTTCTTATTATCGGAAGAAAACTTTCAAAAAAAGAAACATTAGATAATAATGACTGGACTTTCGTTACAGAATACTATAAAAGTCTTATTAATATCAACAGACAGCTTAATACGGAAGGAATTGCCACGTTTACACTACTTTGGAACAACTTTATATATCAGATCGTTTCACAGGGCGATTTCTACATTAAAGAAGCAATCAGCCATATTTTAATGGCCATCCAACTTGGTTTTGCAAGCAATCAGGATCTTACCGACGAAGAAATTATCAGGATTAATGGTGAAAAACCATTAGAAAAAGCGTTGGATGGAAAGATCGTATTACCAACTAATTTATTTTCAGAAGATTATTCGGAAATATCTTTCTCAGCTTCTGCCAGAGCATCTGAGGCTTCTGAACCTGCTCTGAGTGCAATCACCGTTCAAAGACTGGAATCTGAAGCAAGAAGCTCATTAGCAGCCAGCAAAGCAATCCATAGAAAAGATGGTTTGGATAAACTAAATACCGAATTGGAAAAGCTTCAGAAAAAATATCATAAATCCCGTTACCAGGCATATCAGGAAGGCTATACAAGATATATGGATGCCAACAAAGAGCGTATGGATCTATATGATAGAAAACTAGCTGAAGTAGAAAGTAAAATAACTCCAGAAACTCCGGATGAAGAAAAAGAGCGTCTTTATAACAGCTTAAAAGAATATGAAGTTCCTTCTTTTGAGTTTTTATTTAGAAATGAGATTGATTTACAAGATCTGCAGACAAAACTTTCGCCGGAATCTTTCGACCTTTTTGTTGAGCTTTTCGGCGAATCCAATATTGGATTAGTCTCCAGATCAGAAGATACAGAAAGTCTTCAGATCCTTTCCAAAGATACTTTGAAAGTTGGAGCGCAGACCATTACTCTGGATGATGAAGTGCAGAGCTACGCTGATGCTTTGCTTGCAGTACAAAAAAACATTTCATCATCTATGCAAACAGCCTTACAGAACAGTTCTCTTCCGGAAATGCAGTATGCAAACATTGGAGGAGCCTCAGTTCCCCTTACTCAGAATACTGCAAGAACACCAATGGCATACAGTTTATATGCGTACAGTCCTTACAATTTATCTGGTAATAGAGGCTTTATTAATTTCTCTTTTGAGGTTGAGGATGTTTCATGGAGTGTTGCCAATGCTAAGATCATTGCTACCACAGACGCTGTAGGAGCATTTGAAGAAAACTTCAGCAATATTCATGTAGTAGACAATAAGATCACCTTACCTGCATGTTTAGTTAATAAGTTCAGAACTAGTTTTAGCTTAAGGGTAGAAATTATTTTCGATAATGGAAGTCAGGCATATGGAGATATTGCTACACAATATCCTAAGGAAGACCTAAACCTTACTGGTATGCTAACACTGAAGCGCGCTGTAATTGAAAATCCTGGTGAACCTGAACCTGTACTCATCCAAAAGCGCAAGAATTTTGGAATCAAGAGACTTGGTGTTGCAGATTATATGAAAGTTGTACAAAGTGTTCATGCTTATGTTCCAGGTGAAGTTTCTAATATTGAGAATGTTATGGCAAGCGAATTGAGACACAAGTCTTCTGTTTCCAGAGAATATTCTGAAATTACAGACACCACATCTAAGTCTGAAGAAACTGAGAAAATTTCTGATACTTCAAAAACTTCCAGAACAGACATGCAGACTGAAGTTGCCAAAGAGATTGAAAAACAGCAAAGCATTTCTGCCTACACAAGATTCAGCTATGGAAATGACAAGACAATGAAATTTGAAGTAGGAGCAGATTATGCCAACAATAATGCACAGCACGACAGTACAAGACAAGCAATGATGAAATCTCAGGAAATTACGGAAAGAGCAATGGAAAGAGTTCTCACTAAAATTTCTGAAGAAAGGGTACAAAAGATAATCAAAGAATATACAGAGACCAATGTTCATGAGTATGATAACAGAGGAAAAGTAACAAATACTGACAACGCTGAAGCAGCACAACCTAAACACATTACAGGAGTTTATAGATGGATCGACAAGAAAATGAAGAATCAGATCTACAACTATGGCAAGCGTACCATGTTTGAATTTATGGTTCCTGAACCCTCAAGATTACATCGTTTAGCTCTTACTGTTGCCAAAGCACAGGTACTTACTGCTCCTGTTGATCCTAGAAAAGCTCCGGAGCCATGGTATATGCCAGATCCGAAGTCTGCTACCATTGAACAGATTCAGCATTGGGCACAGATTTATGGGATTAGTTTGGAAACTTTTCCTGCCGCTACAAAACAAATTATACATAGTGCGGCAGCCGTTCCTCAGCAAAATGATGACTTTGGTGTAGATTATTCCCAATTTGTGATTCCGGACAACTATGCTGCAAAAAGCGCATCTTTTAGCTGCAGATCATCCCGAAACAGAGGAGGTGGCTGGTCAGGAGCCCGCTATTCTGAAGTTGTTTGTTCTAACTTAAAAGGAGATATGATTGGCCGTTCCGAGTATGGTGATATCAATTTTGATGAAGGATCATCTGGTCTTAACGTAACTGGCACCGTATCTTTCCAGGTGAAAGGACATAATGTAAGCAATTATAACATAAAGGTAACCGTAAACTGTGAATTAAGTGATGAATACATCAATAACTGGAAAACAGAAGCTTTCAGTAGTATTATTAAAGCTTACGATGCTGCCTATGCAAAGTTCCAGGAAGATCAGGCAAGGCTGGATGCAGAGCAGAAAGAAAAAGAAGCACAGCTTAAAGAAAGACAGGATACATTCTACCGCTATATGGAACATGATGTATTAAAACATAACTGTATTGCTTACTTACTGCAGGATTACCTTTATACATTAGGACAGGAAACCACAAACGGTGCCGGTGACAAAACAACAATGGATAACTTCCAGGTATATCTGAACGAAAATCTGGATAAATATACTGCGCTTGCCAAGTTTATGGAACAGGCATTTGAATGGGAAATCATGGATTATACGTTCTATCCATACTACTGGGCTAACCGTAAGAGCTGGCAAGAGTTCTACCTTAGCGAAAGCATGGATCCTTTATTCAGAAGCTTCTTACAGGCAGGTATGGCAAGAATTATTGTTACCGTAAAACCAGGTTTCGAAGCAGCCGTTCAGTTCTTCCTTGAAACAGGAATAATCTGGAATGGAGGTTCTGTTCCGGTAATCGGAGATCCAATGTACATGAGTATCGTGGACGAGATGAGACAACCAACAGGAGAACCTCAGGGTAAATACTGGATTACCAGAATCCCTACTACATTGACGATTCTTCAGGATAAATCCACAGGGCTTCCAGTAAATCAGCCTTTACCTATTTTCCCTGAAAATGATCCTAAAAATTGTGAAAACCCATTAGAATTGGAGTTTGAAACAAGTTTCAGCTTAGATGAAGATGCACAATTACAGCACGGAGATAAGGAAACAAGCACCTTAGATTAAATTATTTAAAGAAATGGTGGCTCTGTACCACCATTTCTTTTTTAACAATTAATACTTATAAAAATGAAACCAATAAAAGCATTAGGAACTCATGACATCCCGTCATTAAAGATGCCTAAAATCACCAAAATAAGTGGTCTAGGACTTTCTCCGGAAAACAAACATGCTTCTCTAGATGCAAAAGGAATTACTTACTATCATAAATTTTTAGCTTATGGAGATATAAATAAATTGGTGGATGAATATAATGATCCAAAGTTTTTAAAGTCTCATACTGATGCCGATCTATTAATTTTCTATTTACTTGGAAGTAAAAATGAATTATATATCACAATTACAGGTAGGTCTAAGGATTATAATAAATTATTAAGTTCGAAGGAAGCTTTTAAGTATGAAGGTATTAAGGATCATATTACATTTAAAGAATATATTATCAATAACATCATTAATGACAGACAGCAAGGGTTTTCCTTTTCCCACGATGAAATATCAGTTGCTATTGATGATGCAATCTCAGATTATACATTTATTACAAGCGAACAAAATACTAAGCAGGAATCCAGATTTGCTATGCCCAGCCAGGTTTTGAAAAACAAGGTAAATTTAAAAGAGCAAGGCACTATAAAAGCATTACAGGAGGTAAATAGAACTATAGCCAAAATGAGGTCCGAAGAAAAACATTCCTATAACGAATGGATTATTTCTAAAGCTGACCCCTACAATTATTTTGGTATTCACCTGAATGATAGTAAAGATATTTCTTTAAAAGACCTAAAACAGCTCATTGCCCAACTTAGAGATTATAAAAAGAATATGGGGGAACTTAAAGATGGAAGAATCACAAATATTGAAGGTATGAAATCTTTTGTAGAACAAAATCTTACTGCTGGAGGAAGTATGTTCAAATGGTTTATTGATACTCCTTTTTTCACATTAGATTTGGAAACTCGGAAAAAATATATTGAAATGTACTGTGGAGAAGAGTCTGCATTTCCAAGATTTAGTATTTCAGGAGGAATTACTAACGGAGATATTGTGGCCGCATTATTTAAAACTTGTTCTAATAAGCAGGAGCTTTTTGATATTATAATCTGTTTAGAGCAAGATGGAAAACTCTTTCATTTACTTAATAACTTAAAGTTTCAAGCATTTTCTCAAGTATGTACTATTATCACAGGAGTTTATATGACTTATGTTAAGAAAGGGGAAATGAACAAAAAATATGCTGATTCCCTTGAATTTGGCAGACAAATATTATTTGATAACAGAACCTTTGGAAATCACAATATTGAAGAATTTGATACAAAACACAACAAATTAAAATTCACAACAGATCTCAATCTTTTTGTTAAGGTTGGAAAAATGACCCTTGCCGCTCCTTTTCTATCGAATATGACAAAAGAGGATTTACAAAAACCTATTTCCTGTAATCCTCTTGATATTATAAGCATTACCCCTGTAGAAGATATTGAAAAATATAAACTAAAAAAAGGTGAAATTTATCTACTCCCAGCTTGTTTTGTGTATCTCTTATATAATGAAGAAACGTGGGAAACCAATATACTTGCTGCAGAAGTTACGATACAATTAGCCTTCTGCCTTCTTGGAGTGGGAGAAATTATGGCCGCAGTAGAAGCAGGAAGTACAATAGGAGTTGCTTATTCTACTACCGGAGTGATAATTGATGCCAGCTTTGGAGCTACTATGTTCCAAACATTCACTAAAGATCATCCCGTAATTACAAAATACATCCATTATGCAATGTGGGCACGCTTAGTAACCGATTTTATTAATGTCAAAGGATTATCACAAGAACTCAAGGCTTCAATAAATGCAAAGAAAATTAATTTTGAACCTTATGAGGCAACAATAGATGGAGTGAAAATTATAAAAGGAACAAAAAAAACCTATCAGCCTCTTTCTATTGGAGCCCTCAGTATTATTCCCCCCGCTATCCCTGCATTTTATACATTACAGGGAGGGAGAAAATTATTATTTTATTTACAAGGAATAAAGGAATCAATAACAGATGTTACCATTTTCTTTAAAGGAGCTGAAGTTTTTTCAGGCAGTAAATCCGCCGCAAAAGAATTTATGGATGCAGCTGTAGTAGTTTATAAAAATGAGGGAAAGATAGCCATGGAAGACTTCTTTTTTGCAAGACGAGCATCCGAAGATTCTAGACTTTTGCATTCGCAAACTGGAGAAACTAAAGTAGGTAAACTTATAAAAAAGAAAAAGATTACAGCATATTATTATGAGTTACATGATTACCAATTCGGCAAAAGAACGTGGCAAAAAACAGGTCTTGAAGCCCATCCCAAGGATGCATTTGAATGTAAAATACAACTAGCAAATCCTCAGGACTTCCCTTTAATTGGTAATAAAAATTATTTATATGGGGATCTTTTTATTCCTTATGATCTTACATCCGCAATACAGACAAATAAAACCGGGCTTACTGATCTTAGTCTTGGAGAAATTATGCTTAATGATGGTTACATGACATTAAGAAAAGATTTAGGACATGATATGGACGGTATTATGGGACAATGGCAAAAAAATGACGCATATATTGATTATCCTGACCAACAATCCGTAAATTTATCCCAGTTAAAATATGAAATGTTGGGAAAACCTATCACTAAAGAAAATCTGGAGGCAGCAGCACTAACTACCTTTACAGGTAAATGGGCAAAAAGTAAAGGTTTTGTAAAACCAGAGCTTTATAATTCTGCAGAGCAATTAGGTGAAATACAACAGCTAGGAGATATTGACAAAGTAACCAATATTGTATTTATCTTTAAAAAATAAAATTATGTCAGAAGAAAAACAACAAATTATTTTAGTTTCAACAAAGAACTATATTACTGAAGGTATAAAAAGTACAGAAGGCAACCGTAAGATATTATTTGTAAATCCTCAATTAAAAGATCATACTTTTTTAGAAAAAGAAGTTTTTAAATCTATTTTCGGAGAAAATTTAGGCAAAGAAGATTTATTTTTAGAGCCTGGTTCTTATGAGAATATTGTTAAGGCATATGAACATATATTACAAAACCTTTTAAAGGACGAACATAGAATACCTGAAGAATATACTAATGATAGAATAAACTATTTTAGAGAATATATAAAAGAACAGTGGGCAAATGACAATTTAACTTTGGAGGAGCAAAATAATGCTAAATATAGTGACATCTATGAAGCATTAGGTGAGTATTACATTGTATTTATGCGATCTCCTAAAAGCATGATTCCTTACAAGTTTAATAACAATTATCTACATTTTAAATCTCTTTACAACAGTGGCGCTCCACTATACATTAGTAAACTTTTAAATTATAATGATTTAGAATCTTAAAAAACTTATTATTTAAGACTTTTTTAGGATAAATAACCACATATACTTTCTCATAAAGATTTTCTTCCCATAGATAATAAGCCACAGCGTGCTGTGGCTTATATTTTTTTAAATTAAAAGCTAGCCATATTCTTGTTATACTAGTCACATGTAAAAATTGAAGAGAGTGAAAGAAAAAGATTTAACATGTGATCGTTTAGATGACGGAGGAGTTCCTATATATTATCACAATGGCAGCCCTTTTACAGGTGTTGTTTTTAAGGTACTATGATACTGGCGAACTTTTTTGTGAAGAGGAATATAAAGAAGGGTATCAGGAAGGATGGTTCAGATCTTATCATAAAAATGGTAAAAAGTATACAGAATATAAAGCCCATAACAACGTAGAATACGACGGAATTTATAAAAAATGGGATGAAAATGGTAATTTAATGGCATCCTTCTAATGAGAATATAATAGATAAAAAATAAAACACGACACGTTTTGTCGCATTAACCGCATATATTTGTCTTATAAAACTTTACCATGAATCGCAGTTCTGCTGCACCCTAAAAAAAGAGAAATGAAGAAAGATTTTTATCTGACAAGATATGCCTTAATTATAAAAAAATTAGAAAGTTCTCCAGCTACTTATTCTCAGCTGGAGCACTATCTTTTAAATTCTTTTGAATTCCAGGACGCGGGTATCAAAAGCTATTCTATCCGTACCCTGCAGAGGGATATCCGCGAGATTTCCGATCTCTTCAATCTTTCTATCCACAACAAGAAAAAAGGAGACAATCGATACTACATCGAGAGCCGCCCAATTATGGAAGTGGATGAGTACAACCAAAAGTTACTCGAATCTTTTCAAGTAAGTAACGCCATGAATACCCACCCCGATTTTTCAGATTTTATCTTCTTTGAAAGTCGTAAACCTACCGGTGTGGAAAATTTTTATGATCTGTTCTTCGCCATCAGAAATAAAAGAGTGGTAAGCTTTGAGCATTACAATTATAAAAATAAACTGATGACCTCCAGAAAGGTGCACCCTTTAGCCTTAAAAGAATCCAAAGACAGATGGTACCTGATCGCTATTGATACAAAAGATAAAGTTTTAAAATCATTCGGACTGGACAGGATCAACTATCTGGATGTGGCTAAAAATCAGTTCAGAGAAAAGTATAAATACAACTTCAGAGAGCATTTCAAAAATGCATTCGGAGTGATGAATCTTGCAGAGCAGAAACCACAGAATATTGTATTAAAATGCAGCCGTCATCAGGGAGAATACATCAGAAGCTTTCCTCTTCATCAATCACAGAAAGAGACCAGAGAAACTCCGGAAGAAATCGTTTTTGAATTCTTCCTCCATCCTACTTATGATTTTATGCAGGAAATTCTTTCCTTCGGAAAGGAGGTTACTGTTCTGGAACCGAAAGGTTTAGTTGATGACATTCGCAATCATTTACAGGAATCTTTGAATCGTTATCTGGAAAGCTAATAATAAACAGCAAATGTCATATTTTTTGTTATATTTACATAAATATACCCTTATTGAAAACTTTATTTATTAGCATCAGCTGCTTTATTTCTTCCTTTTTACTGTCACAGCAAAAAGAAGAATTCAGAATTGTAAAAAACTATTACAACCAACACAGAAATATGCTGAATAAAGAGTTCAAAAAAAAATTTGATGCAGAATCCAACAACGTAAAGAAAATTGAAATAAAGGGAGATTTTCTTTTTTTCATGAAAAAAATGGACAGCATTGAAAACAATGCCTTAATTGGAGCCTTGCTAAAAGTCAGAAACCAGGAAGACCTTCAAACTATCAAAAATCCTAAGTTAACCTCATCAGAAAAATTTCCGAATGCAGAAAAGATTGCAGATTATCCCGGAGGGCTCAATTCTTTGAGACAGGAAGTGGCCAACCTGCTGTATATTGACGGGGTATATTCTGAAGAAAAAATGGTGAAAACAGATGTTGCTTTTATTGTAGAAAAAGATGGAACAGTCAGCAATGTTCATGCACAGGGTGATAATTTCACTTTCAACAGACAAGCGGAAATTGCATTATATTCTCTTGCAGAAAAGTTTTCCCCGGCAATGATAAAAGGTGATCCCATTACCTACTGTTTCAAGCTTCCTTTAACTTTATCCATGACTGATTAAAATGTTTACTGACGAATACTACATGAAAATGGCTCTGCAGGAAGCAGAAGCCGCCTTAGAAAAAGATGAAGTCCCTATTGGCTGTGTGGTGGTTTCTAACAACCGTATTATCGCAAGAGCCCATAACCTCACCGAAACACTAAACGATGTTACTGCCCACGCTGAAATGCAGGCCATCACCTCAGCAGCTCATTTTCTTGGGGGTAAATACTTAAAAGACTGTACTCTTTATGTAACGATGGAGCCCTGTGTGATGTGCTCTGGTGCACTTTCGTGGTCCCAGATCTCAAAAGTAGTGATTGGCGCACGGGATGAGCAAAGAGGATTCATCAACAAACACCTTTCTCTGCATCCGAAAACCGAAATTATTACTGGAATCATGGAAGCCGAGTGTTCTTCTATTGTAAAAGATTTTTTCAAAAGCAAGAGATAGTTTCTTATCAAAATATTATTTTCACAACAAAACAACAAATTCAATAAAATATACATATTTTATTGAATAATTAGTTATATTTGACTACAACTAATATAAAATACCATGAAAAAAATTAACAAGAAAAGAAACCGCAAAAATTAATGGCGGTATCCGTCCGGATCAATGTTTTTATATTGACGACAATGGTGCAAGAAAAGTAGGATGCAAAAATTTCCCATTCCAGGATGATAGTGGCATTTGGGTATATCCATTAAAAGAATGTGATGCATGCCTTGGCGGACTTTAAAATGTTCATAAAATAATAGTAAATAAAAAAGCCAGAGAATATGACATTCTCTGGCTTTTGTTTTATAGAATACGGAACCAGTTTCAGATTCCGTGCAATCAGTCTTTAAAAATGGAATATCTCACAATATCAAAATATTCTCCGTCTTTCTTCATTTCCTGTTTTAAAATAGCTTCCTGTTCCATTCCTATTTTTTCCATTATTCTTCCGGAAGCTGGATTGTGAAGAAAGTGAGTGGCAAAAATCTTATTGAACTCCAGTTTTTTAAATCCAAAATCTACAATTGCTTTTGCTGCTTCGGTCACAAATCCTTTATTCCAGTAAGGAATCCCGATCCAGTATCCCAGTTCTGCTTTATCATCGTCTCTGTAATGCAGCCCGATTGCTCCTATGATCTGACCTTCCTTATTCCTGATCGCAAAAGTATATCCTGTATGATTATCAAAAGCTTCTTTTGACATTTTCACCCACGATCTGGCATCATTTTCCACGTATGGATAAGGAATATTAGAGGTAAGATCAGAAAAAATCCTATGCTGAAGATATTCAGTGATAGAAGGGATATCCTTTTCTTCCAGTTGGGAAAGGGTAAGTCTTTCGGTTTGTATGATGGGAAATTTTTCCATGATAGTAAAATTAAGGTTGAGGTTAAGACTAAAGTATTCGCTGGTCTCAACCTCAACTTTAATCATTTTAATTTATAAATCTTTTCCAAGGAAATAAAGACCTTTTAAGGTGTGGAGTCTGTCCATTACATGAATTTTATCTGTCAGAGGTTTATAGACATGAGAAACACCCCCAGTTGCCACCACAAAACATTCATCATTCACTTCTTCATTGATACGGCTTACAAAACCTTCTACCATTCCCAGGAAACCATACACCATTCCGCTTTGCATACACGTTACCGTATCCAGTCCTAAAACAGTTTTAGGCTTTTTCAGTTCGATGTCCGGAAGCTGTGCTGTTTGATTAATTAATGAATTCAGAGAAGTAACAATTCCCGGAGCAATGATTACCCCTAAAGTTTCTCCTGTTTCAGCAACACAACTTGCTGTAAGTGCGGTTCCAAAATCTATGACAATCTTCTTTCTGTTGGGATACAAATTGTGTGCGGCCACAAGGTTTGCATAGATATCCGTTCCCATCTGTTTGGATTTTGCCTGAACTCCGGAAGGAGTTGACCTATCCACAATTACAGGAGTCGTCCCGTGAATTTTTTTGATCCCGGAGCTCATTACTTTGGTAAGCTGAGGTACCACAGACCCAATAATAACCTTATCAATTTCTTTGGGATCAATTTTATAGGTTTGATAAAGCATCAGCATCTGTACGTAAAGCTCGTCTGCTGTCCTGTAGGGTTTTGTATTGATTACCCACGAAATATCACAATTATCACCATTGAAAAGACCAAATCTGATATTGCTGTTTCCTACGTTTATTACAATTGAATTCATTGACATATTTTTCAGAAGAAATTCATGATATATAACTGAAATTCCTGCTTAATTTTGAGGCAATAAATTTAATAATTTTAAGAAAAAGAACCTGCCATTATCCAACTAAATTATAATGACACACTTATTTTTTCTTTCTTGGGAACAAATCAGTATATTTAATTGCGCAATACTATTATTCTAAACATCTCATGAAAAAACTGATCCTCGGCACTCTATTATGTCTTAGTGTCTCTATTTTTGCACAGTCTGGTAACTCAATGGCAAGTGTTTTACAAAACATAAAGAGCCATTCAAAAATTGACCCTCAAGATAAGGTTGTTTATGATCTGATGGATGAGTTTTATCAAAAAAATCTTCAGGCTGACAATGATGAAGTGACTCCCGAACTTACCCACAGAATTCAAAAGGCAGTTTCTGATCCTAATACCAAAAATATACACCTGCTTTATCTTCTTCTAATGTATCAGCAGCATATCAGCCAGACAGTAGCAGAAGGAAAAAATTCAAATCCTGTATTTCAGATTGAAACCATGAATCTTCTGGAAAGTGAAACAAAAGAAGTGTATGGAAAACTCCCGGCAATCATTTATATTTTTAAAGCGGAAGCATTAAATAGTGGCAAAAAAAGGGATGAGGCAAAAATTACCGTTGCCAATGGATTAAAAGAATATCCTGACTCTATTCCTTTAAAGGTTTATAGTTACTTAAACACCAAGGATGAAGCGTTGAGGCAGGATCTTATCAAAAATCACCCACAGCACTGGATGGTACAGCAATTTGAAATAAAATAAAAAAATCCACAGATAGGTCTGTGGATTTTTATTTATAATAGGTGATAATAATTATTTTACTTCAACAAAATTGTTTTCCATATTCACATCTGCAATTCTCTGGCTGAAATCAATTCCAAGAGCGGTTAATTGAGATTTTGTGTAAGGAATAGTAAGCGTGTATTCTTTCTGTGTCCAAGGCCAGTAAGGCATTGTTTTAAAATCGCCATAAATATCCTTTTCTTTCCAAGTATGAGTCATATTCATCGGAATCTGATAAGTAACAATCTTCTTATCCGTAGTCACCACTCCAAAATCAATAGGCATTGGAACCTGTCCATTATTAACTAAGGTAATGGTAGTCGATTTTGCTTCGTATTTTACATCTTTAATCCCATAATCAATGGTCTTGGTTGTATTGATCCAATAATTATGGAACCACTTCAGATCCATCCCGGAAACTTTCTGTGCAATGTGAAGAAAATCTCTGTCTGAAGGGTGCTTCATACTCCACTGATCATAGTATTGCTTTAAGGTTTCTGCAAGATTCTGCTCTCCCATAATATATCCAAGCTGTACCAGATATAATTCACCTTTTACGTAAGATGCAAAAGTATAAGACGTTCCGTTATCATGATGGTCTCCTAACCAAACAGCAGGTTCTTCAATTCCTCTTTTAACGAATTTTCTGTAAGCATCCAGTCTTTCCATAAAAGGATTCGGCAGATCTTCCGGGAATAACTGATACATGGTATATCCTTCCGCATAGCTTGTAAACCCTTCATCCATCCATGGGCGTACAGACTCATTAGTGGCAAGCATCTGCTGGTACCATGAGTGAGATCCTTCGTGAGCCATTAAGCCTAATAAATCTTTAACGCTTTTCGCTTCACCTAAAATCATAGTACACATTCCGTACTCCATTCCACCATCTCCACCCTGGATAAATGCGTATGTAGGATACACATATTTTCCAAAGTGAGAGTTCATAATCTGAAAATACTTGGTGATATAAGGCTGTGATTCTCCCCACGCTTTTGTTTTATCATTTTTCTGATAAACCAAATATACTTTTGGACCTTCCGGAACATTGAAACTTTCTACTGAATAATCTCTGTCTGCACTCCAGGCAAAATCAAGAATGTTTTTTGCAGTCCATTTCCAGGTTGCTTTCTTATCTTTTTCGGCTTTTATTTTAGCATTGGCATCATAGCCTTTTACATCAGTAGGATTCTCCAGGATTCCTCCTGCCCCTACTACATAATCTTTATTGATTTTAATGGTAACATCAAAATCCGAGAACGGTGCATGAAATTCTCTTCCCAAATAATCAAAAGTTGCCCAGCCGTCATAATCATACTCTGCAATTTTCGGATACCATTGTGTCATGGTCATATCCACTCCTTCTCTGTTATTTCTTCCACTTCTTCTAATCTGCTGAGGTATCACAGAGTCCCAATCCATCGTAAATGTAGTGGTAGAATTTGGTTTGATAGGTTCTGCCAGATATACTTTCATAATGGTTTCCTGAACTTCAAATTTCAGGTCTTTTCCATTTTGTTTAATCCAGTGAATATTCTGAGCGCCTTCCTGATCTTTTGGAATGGAAGCCAATCTTGAGATACCGTCTTTCTGAAGTCTTCCATCACCATTTTTGCCCTGAGAAGCTACTCTCTGATCCATCATAGAATTAGGTTTGAAAGCATTCCAGTATAAATGAAAATAAACCACATTCAGCTCATCTGGTGAATTGTTGGTGTATTCTAAAGTTTGTTTTCCCTGATAGGTAAATTTTTCAGCATTGACATCAATATCCATCTTGTACTTCGCAGCCTGCTGATAATAAGCTCCTTGCTGAGCCTGAAATTGTGAAATGATAAACGCAAAAATGATTGCAGCCGATTTTCTCATTTAAAATTTTATTTTTTTTAAAGGTAGGTAATTTAAACAAGAACCTCAAATAGGAGTTATTTGAAGATTTTAATCTGTTTATTATGGTTTTAGATGGATTTTAATCTGGATTGTTAAATTCTTTTTTAACCCTTCACAAAGATCACAAAGCCTACAAGAATAGTATTATCTGTTTTTCAAAAGTTTTTTGATTAAAGTAATCTGCCCCAGATGATAGTAGCTGTGCTCAATCATTCCATCAATATTTCTTCGATAAGTTCCATATTTTTCATCAACAAAAACCTCATCAAGCTTAGAATCGGGCATTTGTTCCAGTAATGCAGCGAACTTTTCAGAATCTGTCCAGAGTTTATTCAACAGCTCTTCCCATTGTTGCTGAGATTCTATAGGTGGCAGATCAAAGCTGAATTGGTCTTTAATTTCAAGATTACCGCCTTCAAAAACATTGACAATTCCTGCAATATAATAATGGATGTGAAAAGTCAGCATGGCAATGGTATTCAAAGCATCCACTTTTATCACCGCTTCTTCCCAGGCAATATCTGAAAGCTGATCTTTAAAATTGGTATTGGCAATCCAGAGACCATCCAGCAATACTTCTCTGAATCTTTTTGATAATTCTGACACTGAACTCATGAATAGCTATTTATTTTTCTAAAGATAAGTAATTGGGTAATAACTTCTAAACTCCGCAGACTTTGTAGATAGCAAAAAAATGTCAGCTTTTTAGAAAACTGACATTCATATCGAGAATTCATGATGATAACATTCCCTACAATTATAAAAAGCATAAAGCTGATTATTTACTAATTCGTTACGCAGAAAATTTTCTTCCACTTTGTGATTGTATTTCTGCTAAGGTTAAAATAACTCGCCAGCTCAAGGTTATTCATGTTATTCTTTTTTTGAAAGTCCAGTATTTTCAGAATCGCAGATTTACCATAAGAGCGGTGTTTCTGATTAAGATTTTCTATCTTTTTATCTGCTTTCCCAAATATTTTCTGATTAAGCGTTATGATATCTATTTCTGATAGATTTTCTTTTTGCAGTAAAGGAAGGCACGCTGCTTTTTTCTCAGGATATTTGGCATCAAGAATATCCATGAAGATTTGCTGATAATTGATAGTAGATTTTTTCATAGTAATTTTATAGGCTTAGGCTTAAATATTTGCTGTTTTTCTATATTTTTCTATCCATTTGTAAAGGGTTGTTTTAGGTATTCTGTAATCGTCTATTACCTGAAGTTTTGTTTTCTTTCCACTTTCAATAAGTTCAAGGACAAAATCTATGATTTCTCTGGTGTAAATATTCTTCCTGAATTGAGGAAGGGCCGTCTTTTTGTGGCTGCTCTTTTCAGAAGAGGGCGGGGCATATAATATCAGATGCTGTGTATAAATTCTAAAAAAATCGTATTCCAAAAGTTTACTCCAACGGAGTAGAACCTCAGCATCTAAACTTTCGGCTTCATACATCTTGTTTATTTCTTCAGTTGAACATTTCATAAAGCTACAGATACGGGATATATCCATTCCACATTCTGTAATTCTTTTCTCAATCATCTTTCCTATATGTATTTCCTTAAAATTTGTCATTGTACGACTTTTTAGATTATTAAAAAGATGCAGCCTTCAATTTTCAATATTCTTTTCATCATATTAAAGAAAGAAGCACTGCATCATTATTTAGAACCTGCTTTATAGGTTAAAACCCAGCTTTACCTAATGCATAAGCCATGATATTATGCAAGAATCTCTCTTGTTGTGTGTCAATCACAGTACCTGCCACTGAGGTATCTCTGAAAGCCCCTTCATCCCAGAAGAAAATAGCTTTCCCTTGATTTCCGGCAACAAATATTTGTGGAGCAGCTCCATTAGCCGCCAAAAGCGTATATCCTGCAGGCAATTGAGCAGTCGTGACAGCACCATATGATCCCTGACCTGTTATGGTAACATTTGTTGTATTACCAAATATTCCATTGTTAATCGCATTGGTATTGGTTGTTGCAGTTGCCACACCAGCACCTACAGCACCTGTACCTCCGAATGCATTAAACAGACTCGTTCCTGTACCAGAATCAAAAAGAATGATTGCAACTCCTCCTCCATCTACAAATCCTTTGATTTTAGCAGCGTCAGCAGCCGTCATATTGGCGAATCCTGTACTTATAACATCATAGTTACTTAATAAGTTTGCTACTGTAAGCCCAGATAAAGTAGATGTGATATTCGTAAAAGTAAATCCATTAAAATTCCCCGAATATGTTCCGGAAACTCCATAGTTAGCAGCATTGTTTAGCTGGGAATTGTACACAGCTTGTTCGGCACTTCCTATTGCATAGCCTGTCCAGTATGCAAAACGAACAGTTTTTCTAACAGGTACAGAGTTTGAACAGCTTAAATTTAACTTAGCCCACGACCCTGTTAAAGTTCCGGATGCGGATGGTGTTCCGCTTAAGTTGTAAGTAATTACTTGTGATTGCCCTGCGTTAAGAGTAGCCGATGCAGGGGTTACAGAAGCAACAGTTACTCCGGTTACACCACTTAAAGTAAGGTCACTGGCCTGAAAGCCAATCGTAGCTGTGGAAAAGGAGTTATTGGTAAGCGTTACAGAAAATGTGGCTCCAGATAATGCTACACCACCCGTATAAGTACCCTGAAATCCGCTTTGAGTACAGTCCGCTGCTATAGTAGGAGTAGTAGAACAAGCATCACATAAACAGTTTGACCATGCTGTGCCGTTAAATACTTTTACACATTTCATACTGCTATCATAAATAATTGTTCCTTCTGCTACATTTCCTCCCTGAGGGTTTATAATATTTCCGGTAGAAGCATTGGTAGGCAGTACCAAGCCCATATTATAGGTGGTTGGTTTATTAATATCTAATGCACCTCTGGGTGCTGTTGTTCCGATTCCGACTTGGCCATTTGCTACTTGAAATAGCATCACTAATAAAATTAATAAATACTTGTTTTTCATAATATATGTTTTAAATTAATTATATTTTTTGCGTTTTTTTAAACTTGAATATTGTTATATTAGAAGTACTTCACTTCCTTTTCATGATTTTTAAATTTGATAGGAATTGTAAAAGCTTAAACCTTAAAAAACATAATGAAAGGTGGTGGCCTGGAATAATGAGCCAGCACTTCCTCTTTTACAGGAGAAGATGAACGGGCTGAAAATATGATGATCGCTTCTTTAGTAAAAGAGTATGCAGACACATATAAATCTTCATATGCGATCTGAAATTTTTGGATAACGGGATTATTATTTAATACGGCAAATCCCAAATAACCTTCGGACAACGCAAAGAATGTACGACTGCTTTCTGAGGAACTTATAAAAGAAGTAGCAGGAGTTTTTTTCTCAGATTTATAAAGTTGTACTTTTTGATCTTTTGGCTTTACATCCGCTTTTCTTTTTTCCGGTCTGCAGGCAATTGCCTTTTCTCTATTAAATGTTGAATTTCCAAAATGTTCTACACCATATATATGGATATCTTTTGCAATATAAATTTCAGCTTTTCCCGTACTGATTTTTGCTTCTGGACTAGTTGAATCTTTAATTTCACTGGAAAAATCATCTGTTGTATAAAAAATAACACCATTCTGTATATTTACCTCCGGATTATTTTTATTAAAAGTTTGAGAGAATAAAAACACCGAAATGAACTGCAGAAAAAAGCCAATAGACATACCGCATCTACGGTATGCTATTGGAAACAAACTTTTTTTCACCAGGATGTTTTTCATCATATCATTAAATAATAGTCCTCTTTAGACTATTATTTAACCCATTGATTTACAAATCAATAATTTTACAATGAAGAATTAACATCAATATAGACCTTTTGTTGTATTTTTTCAATACATAAATATCAAATCAACGAAATAAAATACTTACAACAAACTAGAAAACAGGTTTTTAAATTATTGGCTTTTTCAAAAAAAAGTTTATATTTGCATTGAAAAAGTAGTCTAAAGAGGACTACTTTTTTTGTTTTAATTTAGCCTGTAATAATCGTTAAACAGGGCAGAATGACATTTCAATTTTTCTTATCTAAAAACAGTGGTTTACAGAAAAACATCCACCTGAAAATTACTGACAATCAAAAAAACAAAATTTACAATTTTCGCACAGATCTTTGCATTTCCGAAGAAAACTGGGATAAAGAAAAACAACGTCCTATCAATATTTATTTGAAAAAATATAAAATCCTTAACGCAAAACTGGATCGCATAAAAAAGAAAGTAACAAGATATATTGATCATCAAGAAGCAGATCACAAAAAAGTTCTCAGACGTGAAATATCATGTAAAATAAAAAAGATATGTAACGGAATGAAAGAACCATTGCAGGAAAGTACACTCCTATATTATATGGAATGGTATATTGACAGCAAAAAGGATCTCATCTGCCACTCCACTTATAAAAGGTATAAAGTTTTCTTTCGTCTCCTGGAACGTTTTGAAGGCTTTTTATGCAAATCAGTTCATATAGAGGATATGGACTCGGATTTTATAAAGGATTTTATGATTTTTGGAAAACAAGAGGAATATAGTGAAAATACCATCTACCGTACGATCCACTTTATTAAAACCATTTTAAATTTTGTAGAAAGAAAAGGAATCAGAACTTGTGTAAGAGAGCTTGAACTTCGCAGAGAAAAACAAAAGAAAGAAGTAATAACCCTTACAGAAAAAGAAATAATCAAAATACAGAAAACAGATGTTCCGGAAGAACTGCAAGCTGCAAAAGACTGGCTGCTCATCAGCTGCTATACCGGTCAGCGCTTTTCCGATTTTATGCGTTTCAGTATACAGCAAGTACAAATTATAGAAGGAAAAACCTGCCTTTCTTTTTCTCAGCAGAAAACAAAAAAAGAAATTTTTCTTCCCTTACACCCCAAAGTATTGCATATTATTGAACGAAACAAGAATTGTTTTCCAAAAATAATGGACATCCAGCATTATAACAGATCCATCAAAGAAATTGCAAAACTGGCTCATCTGAATGAATCTTTAAAATCCCGGAAAAGAATCGGCTACAGAAGCAGAGAAGTACAAACCGAAAAATGGGAAGCCCTCTCGAGCCACATAGGACGAAGGAGCTTCGCAACCAACTTCTATGGAAAAATCCCAACACCACTGCTGATGGAAGCTACAGGACACAGTAGCGAACAAATGTTTCTACGATACATTAATCCTGTAAATAAAGACCGTATTTTATCTCTGAGTAATTATTTTGATACCATTGATGAAGGGAGAATGGCCTTTCAATTCTAATCTTTCTGATCATTATCAAGGTTTATTAGTTTTTCAAACACAAAAAAAACCTCAAATGTAAAATACATTTGAGGCTCATATTATAATGATCAAATTACAATTATTTTTTAGCAGAAGCTTCTTTCTTTCCACTTCTTAAAATCTTTTCAAGGATTCTTAAAGTAATCAGATACGTTGGTTTTACTCCTGTAAGACCAAGTCCCCCTGAGGACAGCGTACTTCCTGTTTCCAGCGGATTATCTGATGCATAATAAGCATACATTACAAACAGATCCGGTGAAATGTGGTGTCTGATCTTAGAAGCTACCTGAATGGCCTTCTGATAATGTGCTCCTTCCATTTCAAGACCAATTGCCTTCCATGAAGTATTCATAAAATACGATAGGATATCTTTATTCTGAAGTGAGGTTCCTAAAACCGTAATCATTGGCCCTTCAAACGCTTTCAATTCATCATCTTTGAAATCTTCCAGTTTTAAAGCATTTTCAAAGGGATAATTATCTGCAGTACCTTCAAAGATGTGAGAAGTAGGAATCATAATATCCCCTTTTTCTCCCGTAAGAATACCTGCTTTACCCATAATGGAAACAGATTTCACATGCATCATGTAAACCTCTCCTTTATGTTCAAAAGGTCTAAGCAACTCATCCATCACTTCAAAAGCCTGTTCTCCAAATGCATAGTCAAAGACCATCACAACATCATCTCCTCCAAACTTACAGTCTGCAAAAGGTGTATTCTTCAGGTCTGTTTTGCTGAGGTCTATGATTTGTACATCTATATTACTTCCGCTTTTGTCAGCGATATGGATCATACCTTCATCCAAAGCATATTTTGAAACTTTATCACGAAGTTCTTTTTTGTTCGAAATTTCTTCGTACAATTTATAATCAATCTCATGATGCTGTTTCTTTTTAAGGGCATTATTGGCATACAGCATATTTTTCACCGAGTGCATGTTCGCAGAAATAATATGTAACGGACGCATGTGAAGATTGTTTTCAAATAAAACCTCTTTCACTTTGTTAGCCCATTTTTCGCCAAAATAATGGTGACCTACTCTTTCTTTTAATATAGAACTGAAATGAATTTCTCTTTCTCTGCTTCCTTTTGCATCATCAAGGCTTACTTTCCCTAAATTGTAAATGATTTTGAATAAACGGTCAGGATTATGGTCATCACCAAAAGTATTGTAAGCTCTCAACGTTTCATCAAAAGATCTTCCTATTAAAGAAGAAAGATGAATAAGCGCCACTTCTTTTTCTTTTCTGCTGAATTTCTTTTCACCTTTCACCACTTCTTCAATAATTTTAAAAGCACGTGTTGGTTTCCAGTTTTCGTCCTGAATGAATGCCAGGTTACGGATTTTATCAGCTTCTATAAACAGGAAGGTAAGGTGGGTAAGAATGTCATAAATTTCGGAACGGCCCAAAAGAACCTCAATATTCATCTGGTGTTCGTCTATTCTATAACAGTTTCTTCTTCTTTTCTTGGGAACAATAGGTTCGAAACTTCCTTTATCAAACCCTTCATCAGATGTAAGATGAATAAAAGCACATTCCTCAATCCCTTCCGGAAGCCTGTCTAAAACATACATCAAACCGTCAAGTTCCAATTTGCTTGGAATATTCATGGTTCCATAAATTTCCGGATTGATCGTCTTCAACAAACTTCTGATACTCTCTCCTGAAACTCCGCCCGGCTTGAAAAATCCTCTATAAAATAAGTGTCTCATAGAGATGTATAGTCTTTCAATAGCCTCTGTTGTTTCTCTTGCTCTAGAATTTGTCATAAAATAAATTTCACACAAATATACAAAATCTTTACCCATTTTATTTTAACTGTCTTTTAATAAGTAGCTTAATCTCGTAGAATTATTGTAAATTGTACTCCATATCGTATAATTATATTTACACCCTTACAAAACAGGCTCAAAATCTCACATTTTAGATTACAAATCACAAAACACCCCTGTTAAAAAACCCCAAACAATTGTTTAAATTACATAAATTTTCATAACACCCCTAAAATTTTTAGGGTTAAAATGATTTCGATTCATTTTTTTTGTAAATTTGCCCTGTAAAAAATCAACCCAATTATGTCAACCTTAAGATTCAAAGCATTAGAAACCCTTCCATTTAAGGATTTCAGAAAAGACAACTCTGTTGAGATTCCTGCGAAACTATCAGAGCTATTCTGTAAAAATGTTTTCTCAGAAGAAACAATGAGAGAATATTTAACGAAAGAAGCATTCAACTCTATTATGGATGCGATTAAAAAAGGGACTAAGATCCAGAGACATATTGCAGATCAGGTAGCTGTAGCAATGAAGGACTGGGCAATGAGCAAAGGTGTAACGCACTACACTCACTGGTTTCAGCCTTTAACAGGTACTACTGCAGAAAAGCATGATTCTTTCTTTACACCAATTGAAGGAGGAAGAGCGATCGAAAGATTCAGCGGAAACATGCTTATCCAACAGGAGCCTGACGCATCATCTTTCCCTAATGGTGGTATCAGAAATACTTTTGAAGCAAGAGGTTATACGGCTTGGGATCCTACATCTCCGGCATTCATTATGGGAACTACACTATGTATTCCTTCTATCTTCATCTCATATACAGGTGAAACACTGGATTATAAAGCTCCTCTTTTAAGAGCTTTGAGTGCTGTAGATGAAGCTGCAACAAATGTAATGCAGTATTTTGACAAAAACGTAACGAAGGTAACTCCTACTTTGGGTTGGGAGCAGGAATATTTCCTTGTAGATTCAGCATTATATCAATCACGTCCGGACCTTGTATTAACAGGTAAGACATTATTAGGACATTCTCCGGCAAAAGGACAGCAGTTGGATGACCACTATTTCGGTTCTATCCCTACCAGAGTAATGAACTTCATGAAAGAGTTGGAAATCGAATGTATGAAATTGGGAATTCCTGCAACAACAAGACATAATGAAGTTGCACCAAACCAGTTCGAACTTGCTCCAATGTTTGAAGAAGTGAACGTTGCTGTAGACCACAACTCTTTGTTGATGGACATCATGGCAAGAGTAGCTCACAAACACCACTTCCACATTCTTTTCCACGAAAAACCATTCGCAGGAGTAAACGGAAGCGGAAAACACAATAACTGGTCTTTAGCAACAGATACTGGAGAAAACCTTTTAAGCCCAGGAAAGAATCCTAAGAAAAACTTACAGTTCTTAACATTCTTTGTTAACACGATTAAAGCGGTTCACGAATATGCAGACCTTTTAAGAGCAAGTATTGCTTCTGCAAGCAACGACCACAGACTTGGTGCTAACGAAGCTCCACCAGCAATTATCTCCGTATTCATCGGAAGCCAGTTGTTCAGCGTATTGGAAGAACTTGAAAAAGTAACGAACGGAAAATTATCTCCGGAAGAGAAAACAGAATTAAAATTAAATGTAGTTGGAAAGATTCCTGAAATTTTATTAGATAATACTGATAGAAACAGAACTTCTCCATTTGCATTTACAGGAAATAAATTTGAAATCAGAGCGGTAGGTTCTTCTGCAAACTGTGCAGAGTCTATGACTGTAATGAACACTATCGCGGCAAAACAGCTTAATGATTTCAAGAAAGAAGTGGATGCTTTAATTGAAACTGGTCTTAAGAAGGACGAGGCGATCTTTAATGTATTGAGAGAATACATCAAGCAGTGTAAAAACATCATGTTTGAAGGTGACGGATATTCTGATGACTGGGCGAAAGAAGCTAAGAAAAGAGGATTGAACAACCTTAAAACAACTCCTGAAGCGTTGAAACAGGAAATGGACAAGAAATTCTTAGATCTATATGAAGAGATGGGAATTTTCAACCACAGAGAAGTTGAAGCAAGAAACGAAATTAAATTAGAGAAATACTCTACGGTTATTGATATCGAATCAAGAGTGTTAGGTGATATCGCAAGAAACCACATCATCCCTTCTGCGTTAAATTATCAGAACAGATTAATTGAAAACGTAAAAGGTCTTAAAGAAATCTTTGGTGATAAAGAATTCAAATCTTTAGCAAAAGAACAAATGAGTTTAATTACAAGCATCTCTGAAAATGTTTCTAAAATTAAACTTGGTGTTGAAGATCTTCTGAAAGCCAGAGAAACTGCAAAAAATACATCAGACAGCCAAAAACAGGCAGAAAGCTATTGTAATAAAGTAAAACCATTATTCGACCCAATCAGAGAAGCTTCTGATGCATTGGAAATGATGGTAGACGATGAGCTTTGGCCGATGACAAAATACAGAGAAATGTTGTTTACAAAATAACGTCCTGTAAAGTTCCATATTAGTTTAAATCCCCAGTTTTATGGGGATTTTTTTGTTTTATTAACACCCCTAAAAATTAGAGTTTTAAATCTCGAAACCTGATCTACAGAAGAAAACAGGATGAGTTTGTTAAAGAATCTTAATAAAAAAAACCGCACACTTACCAAAAATAGGCTGTTGCGGTTTATTTTTCTTTAACATATGTAAATAATATGTTAAAATGTGTTAAAGTAAGATCCTGACAATTATCATATCAGGGGTCTTTTGCTCGGAATCTCTACTTTTGTAATGCTTTTGAAAATAAATATTCCTTTTTAACACGGATAATCAAATATATATGAAGAAAAGAGTTTTGTTTTATTTAGTTGCTTTAGTTACTACAGTATCAATGCAATCGTGTGCTACAAATTATGTAGTTTCAAAACCAGCAACTTACACAAAAGAATACAAAACAGATGCCAAACTAGCTTCTATAGATAGCAAAAAAATGGAGCAGGATAAGCAAAAACTTATCGACTCTTTCCTGGCTGAAAAGGCTGCATCTATCGCTAGTGCTAAAAAAGCAGTTAAGAATTCTGAGATTGCGAAAGTAATCAAACATAATAAAACCATTGACGGTATCCTTGAAGAAGCTGAAACATACCTTGGGACTCCTTACAGATATGGAGGGACAACCAGAAACGGTATAGATTGTTCAGCTTTTGTTCTTTCCGTATTCGGAGCAGCAGCTGGTCTTAGCTTACCAAGAGTAGCAGCATCTCAGTCTCAGGAAGGTGAAAGAATTGAAAAAGGAGACTTACAGAAAGGAGATTTGATTTTCTTTTCTCATGGAAGAAGAATTTCTCACGTAGGTATTGTAGAAAGTGTTTCTGAAGAGGGTGAGATTAAGTTTATCCACGCAGCAACATCAAAAGGAGTAATGATTTCTTCACTGAATGATTCTTATTGGGGACCTAAATTCAGATTCGCAAAAAGAGTGATCAACGAAGAAGGAGAGGCTTACAATAACTTAGCAGCCGCTGCTCTTCCTACACCCGCAAATTTTTAATTTTATAAATAATTGATTTAAATAATGAAGCCATCAGAATTCTGATGGCTTTTTTATGTGTGCTATTTGGATTAAGTTTCGGCTGAAGCCAATGGAATATATTTAAAGAAAAAGCGGGTTAAAACCCGCTTCTATTAATTCAATACCTGTATTTTTTATGTGATCGTTATATTGCCAGAGAAATCAGCTGTTTTTGTCAATTTCAATATCCAGCTTATACAAGAGTCCATAGATTTCAGAAAGGGAGAATTTAGCTTTTTTAAGCCTGTTTAAAGCCGGATCTATTGAATAGCTAACCGAAGTTCTGAAATCTGCCTTTTCAAGGTTGGTATTATCGAAAACAGCGCCTGACAGATCACAGTTGATAAAGACTGCATTTGATAAATCGCATTCAGCAAAATCCACTTCAATTAATTTAGAATCCTTGAAAACCGTTTTCTTAATGGAGGTCTGATAAAAAACTGAGTTATTTAAAGCACTTCCTTCAAATCTGAAAGATAATCCGAACGGATTACAATCTGTAAACTGTAGACCAAACATTTTGCATTCTTTGAAAACTACATCGTGAAAAGCAGTCTTAACAAGCTTTGCCATGCTGAGGTTGCATTCAATAAATTCGCAATCCGTAAAGGTGAAACCAGACAGATTTCCGTATTCAAAATTACAGTTTCTGAAAATGCAGTTTTCATACTCGCTTTTTTCTGAAGAATGTTGTGTGAAATCTATGTTTTCATAACTCCTGTCTACAATGTAAATCGTACTCATAATGATGACAAAAAAAGGGGCGTGATTATTATTAATTTTTAATTTTTTGGGTGAAAACTTCACCATCCTTTAAAGTAACTTTAATAATAAAAACACCTGCAGCGCTCATTTCAAAATAATACTTAGTAGCATTAACATCAATATTATTTATCTGTCTTCCCGAAATATCAAGAATTTCTATTTTACTAATTTCTTTTATTTTTGATACCGCTGAAAATCCATTACCTTCTTTAAATATTGAAATATTTGTAATCTTTTTATTAACTTCTTTTGTGTTCAGAAATGTAGTGCCATATTTTGCCAGATTAATTTTTCCTGTGGCATCTTTGTAAGGAAAATAAAGATCATTTCCATAGACAACAAATTTATTATCAATCACACCTTCTCCATTATCAGGATTAGGAAGAATCGTCAAGGCCTGTCCATCATACATTGCTAGATAATTGATGGTATTGATTTTATATGTAAAGAACAATTTTCCATTAAATTCAATTAGTTTTCCCCCAATTCCTTTATCAGACACTGATGGATTGGGAACTAAAGAAATGTTAGTCCCTGCATATTTACCAAGTTGAATTTTGTTACTCGTATTCTTATAACCAAAATATAAATCCCCATTAAAAGGAGTAACATTTGTACTTGGTCCCAAATCGCTGCTTGTTAGGTTATTTATTTTTTGAAAATTAGCACCTTCGAAAATAGTTAATTGCCTATATAACAAACCATTATCATAGGTTATACCATAAATTTTTGAATTAAAAGTAACAAGCCTTTCTCTATTTAAAACTTTGGACTGCGTAACGGGAAGTAAAGAAAGGGCACTTGTTGAAGGGCTATAGATTCCTAGGCCATATCCTACTCCTATGCTATTATAATAAAAATTTAAATCAGATCCTGAGCTGATTACACCACCTAAATATTCCTTGGAACTATTCGTTAAAGAGGTGAAATCTGTACCATTAAATTTAATTAATTGATTAAAAATACCGTCAATATATCCAAGATAAAGTTGATTATTATTAGAAACAGCCCAATTTCCTAATTTCACCTCACCTGAAACATTACTTCCGAAGTTTTTTATCATTGTCAGATTTTGTCCATCAAAAACATATAAAAAAGCTAACCATTTAATACCCGTAAAATAGGATCCACGTAAAAATAATTTCCCCCCACTTATTACCGGTTCATCATCATCTCCATTATCTCCAATATTAATGGATGGTTGAGATATTGGCTTTAAAAATGCATTTTGTGAACTACCGTCATAAGTAATTATATAATCATTATTTATAGCACTTCCATTTTTATAATTATAACAGAGTTTATTGTCATAAATCACCATATTTCCGGCTAATGTTCCATTCATTGAAACATTGTTGTATGAAGGATTTGGGATATCGGTGATTATTTGCCCATCAAACTTTTTTAATTTATAATTTTTTCCTAAAAATAAAGAATTGCTATAAACAATACCATTTTGATTATAGTCCTCAGTATTAGGCACAATCACGACTGATTGCCCAAATAGACTCAAAGACAAGATTAAGTTAAAGGATAAGAGTATTTTTTTCATGGTTAAATAATTTCGTCCAAATATACGTATTTCATTTCCTTATAAGCCTAAAAACCGATAGGGTTCAAAATTATTATATAAACAGAATGCTCAATTCATATTCATTAAACATGATAAGAATTCTTTTCTCAAATTATTATTCTTTGAGAAAAATATAAAAGCGCTTCCTGCTGATTAACAGATTGTATTAATTTTAGTTTATGAAATCAAGATCGAATGACGATAAGCTTACACCAAACTATTCTTATCCGAATAATTAAGTTTAAAAAAGATAAAAGTCATCATCGAGAAGGCCAATAAAGAACTTCCTCCATAACTGAAATATGGAAGCGGAATCCCAACGGTCGGGAAAAGCCCCATAACCATCCCTAAATTGATCGAAAAGTGCATAAGCAGAATCGACGCAAAGCAATACCCGAATACGCGGTTAAAAGTAGATTTCTGTTGTTCTGCCAGATAATATATCCTTCCGATATAAATCATGTAACACAGGATAAGAACTGCACTTCCAATAAAGCCCCATTCTTCTCCTACAGTACAAAAGATATAATCCGTTTCCTGTTCAGGAACGAATTTCCCCTGGGTAACTGATCCCTCACGGTAACCCTTCCCCCAGATCCCACCGGAACCGATAGCTGTTTTGGAATATAATAAGTTGTAACCGGAAGTATCTCGGAATGCCTTTTCACCTTTATAAAGAACTTCAATTCTTTCTCTTTGGTGTTTAGGAAGTTTTTCTAGAATATAAGGAGATCCGAAAGCCAGTCCGCACAGCAAAAGAATAGATCCTGAAATCCCTGAAATAGAAATTACATCCCAGGACATTCTATGATAGTTCATGGCAATCAGAACACCGGCAATGACTAAAACAGCTACTGCCACATAAACAGGAGGAATCGCCAACGAAATAAGGAAGACTCCGGCAAAAATAAAACCAACAGTAAATAAAAGACCACTCAGTCCTTCTCTATATAATGCAATGAAGAATGCAATAAATACAAGCATAGAACCTACATCCGGAATAGCAAGAACTACTGCTGCCGGAATACCAATAATGGCTAAGGTAGTCCATAAAGATTTTTTATTTTTAAGATTAAAATCGGGTCCGGAAACATAATTAGCCAGCATGAGTGCCGTACCAATCTTTGCAAATTCTACGGGCTGCATGGTGAAACTTCCGAATTTATACCAGTTCTTCTGCCCAAGGATTTCTTTACCAAACGGGAAAAGACCTATCAGCAACAAAACACCGCCAATATAAATAATACCCGCCATATTCTCAAAGAACTTACTTCTGCTAAAGAAGATGATCAATCCTACAAATAACGAGATACAGAAAAATACTAATTGTTTTTCACCCAGTTTCTGGTCAACACTGTAGATATTTGCAATCGCAAAAATGCAAAGCAGGAAATACAGCCCAAGGCCCAGTTTATCTATTCCTTCAGTCCATTTCATTGCTTCACAGGTTTTTTAGCAGTGTTATTCTTTTTAGTTTCCTCTTCTATCTTCTTTTGCAGCTTCGCTTTTTGTTGCTTCACCAGCTCCAGACTATCCTTTATTCTTTTTTGTTTAACTGAATCGGGTTTAGGATCAATATATAATCCTTTGCGTTTTAAATCTGCCACCCATTGCCTTTTATATTCCGGCATGAAACTCGAGGTGATCATTTTTTTATAAAGATTTTCTCTTTTTAAATCACCAGTAATATATTTTTCAGCAATTACTGTACAAGCCGGTCCTGCCCATGTAGCCCCGAATCCGGCATGCTCCATAACTGCAACAACAACAATTTTGGGTTTATCAGCAGGAGCAATCAATACAAAGATAGAATTATCCTTCCCTTGTGGAACCTGCGCTGTTCCTGTTTTCGCTAATTGTGTAAAATCATTGGATTTCAAACCTCTTGCTGTTCCTCTCAAAACCACGGCTTCCATACCTTTCAGAACTGGTTCAAAATGTTTTGGATCAACTAAAGTCTGATGTTTAACTTTAAATCTTTGATCAGGATTTGGTTTTCCATCAATTGCTTTTACAATATGAGGGGTATAATACCATCCTCTGTTAGCAATAGCAGCCACATAATTGGCAAGCTGAATAGGCGTTACCAAAACATCTCCCTGTCCCATCCCATTATAAATAGCACCGGTTGACATTTCATCCCAGTTTTTAAAATCAGTTCTTTGAGAACCGCTTGCTTTCATGATGGCTTTAAATCTTTTTTCGTAAAAATCTCCTGAAGGGATTCTTCCTTTGGCTCCCACAGCAAAATCATTATTCAAAAATTCTCCAACTCCAAAACTGCTCATGATTTTCTTCCATTCATCAACACCTTTTGAAGGATTTCCAGGGTATTTTTTAATGATTGCAATAAATGCATACGTAAAGAAACAGTTACTGGAAACCTGAATGGAAGGAATAAGCGGATCTGCTCCACCATGGCCTTTAATTCTTTTCCCTTTATAGAAGAACCCGCCTCCACAAGGGAAAATCGTCTTTTCATCCATTACTCCCATTTGCATTGCTGCCAGGGCTGTTAACAATTTAAAAGTTGATCCCGGAGGATATCCCGCCTGTAAAGAACGGTCGAAAGTGGGTTTATTTTCGTAAAGTGTATCTTTTGAAAGGGCGTATAAATTTTTTGATTTATAAGGTCCGGTGAAAAGATTCGGATCAATATCCGGTCCGGTTGCCGCTACCAATACTTCCCCATTATTAGGATCTATTGCTACAATTGCACCGTGTTTATTTACCATCATCTCTTCCGCAGTTCTCTGAAGATCATAATCAATGGTTAAAGTAATATCCTTACCCGTAATCACATCTTTATCCAAAGATCCGTTTTTATAGGAACCAATGTTTCGGAGTCTGATATCTTTTTGGATATACTTCACTCCTTTTATTCCACGAAGCTCTTTTTCATAAGACTTTTCAACACCTGTTTTTCCGATGAAATCTCCCGGTAAATAGTAGGCTGAGTCTTTTTTTATTTCACGCTCATTTACTTCGCTGGTATACCCAAGAAGGTTACCGGAAGTAGAAACTTCATATTGACGCTGAGGTCTTTGAACGATATTAAATGCCGGATATTTAAAAATAATTTCCTGTACTCTAGCGATGTCTTCTCTGCTTAAATCTTTCAGGAAGGTCATGGGAGTAAGTTTGGAATAATATTTTTCTTTTTTAATAACCTCAATTCTTTTGATAAAATCTGCCTTGGAGATCTTCATCAGGGTACAAAATCCGAGTGTATCAAAATCAGGTCTCATTAAACCTTGTGTAAAAGAGACTTCATAAGCAGGTTGGTTCCCTACCATGATTTTACCGTTCCTGTCGAAAATAACTCCACGCTGTGGAATAATGTATTCTGTTTTGATGGAGGTATTGGCTGCATTTAATGCATAACGGTCTGTAAATAATTGCAAATAAGCAAGCCTCGCCACAAAAATAAGGGCGATGGTAACGAGGATGGAAAAAATTTTTAAATAACGTGTGTTCAAACTTTTTGTTTGATTTTAAATATTAATGCGTAGATGACTATAAAGATAAATGAAATTACACTTGTTACCAACACATTAAATAATATTTCAAAAAACCTGCTAAACTTAAAGAATTCGATATACTGTACTAAAAGCTGATGCAGGAAAATACTTGAAAATAAAAACAGCAAAAACTGCGCCCATTGAAGAGACTGAAAAGAGAAAAAGTCCGTAGACGTATCTGTGGAAGTCCTGAAGATCAACGTTCTGAAATAAGCAATCAACGTTGTCGCAAACGCATTAATCCCCCATGAATAGAGGAAACCGTCAATAGAAAGTCCTATTAAAAAGCTCAATGCCAGGAACTGAAATTTATTTCTAAAAAATGGATAGAACATGACAAATACAGGATATAATACCGGAGTATATTTCCCGAAAAGTGTAATCCTGTTCAATACAAATATCTGTAATGCAACAAGAAAAATCATGATCAATATATCGGTAAATAAAGTCCTGCTAATCATTTTCTTTTTTTATTACAGCCTGCATAGTGTCCTGAATCTTCTGCACTTCTGCTTTCTTAAGATTCTTCACTACATACACTTTATTCAACGCTCCCATTTTTTCACTCAGCTCTACGGAGATATCCCAGAAGCCGGTTTTATTATCTACAGAATATCCGGCAATAGTACCAATGGTAACGCCTTTAGGGAAGATGGCGGATTTACCGTCGGTAACAACCGAATCCCCTACTTTCAGCGCAACATATTTTGGAATATCCGCAAGGTGCATCACTCTGGAGTTATCTCCATTCCATGTTAAAGTACCGAAATATCCTGAGTTTTTGAGTGCTGCATTAATTCTGATCTTGTTTACACTTAAGACCGACTGAACCAATGCATAACTGTCTGTAGAATTAATTACAATTCCCGCAATACCTCTTGGCGCCATTACCCCCATTTGAGGAAAGACGCCATCTCTACGGCCACGGTTGATTGTAAAATAGTTATTTCTTCTGTTGATGCTATTGAAAACAATTTCTCCATCAACAAAAGTATAGATCTGCCCACCACCAATAGTATCATGAACTCTTTTGAAAACAGGAGTTTTCGCTCCGTCTTTTCCGTAGAGTTCAGTCATAAGGGCTTTATTCTGAACTACAAGATCTTCGTTGATCTGTTTTAGCTTCAGATAAGAAACTCCTTCATCAATATATCCGGAAACCCAGGAATTGAAAGCAGCCGTTTGTCCTGCTATCCAGGATTTCTGCATGGCATTTCTGGAGAATATCAAAACCAGAGCAATAATTTGCAGGAATATAAAGAAGACGAAAAGAGTATTCTTCGAAAATAATCTCAGCAAAAATCCCATTCAGATATAAAGTCGTAAAAAGTTAAAATTATTTAATTAAGAAATTGAATTTATCCATATTCTTAAGAGCAATACCTGTTCCACGAACTACAGCTCTCAACGGATCTTCAGCCACAAACACAGGAAGACCTGTTTTTTTGTGAATTCTGTCCGCAAGGCCTCTTAATAACGCTCCTCCACCAGCAAGATAAATACCCGTTTTGTAGATATCAGCTGCCAATTCCGGTGGTGTAAGAGATAATGTTTCCATTACAGCATCTTCGATTCTGATGATCGATTTGTCTAATGCACGTGCAATCTCTTTGTATCCAACCATAATTTCTTTTGGTTTCCCTGTAATAAGGTCTCTACCTTGTACCGGGATATCCTCGATATCCACATCAAGATCTTCTACTGCAGAACCTACTTCAATTTTGATTCTTTCAGCTGTTCTTTCCCCGATATAAAGGTTATGGTGAGTTCTTAAGTAATAAGCAATGTCATTGGTAAATACGTCTCCTGCAATCTTTACAGATTTATCACATACAATACCTCCTAAAGCTACCACAGCAATTTCCGTAGTACCACCACCTATGTCGATGATCATGTTTCCTTCAGGTTTCTGTACATCTATCCCTACCCCTATTGCAGCAGCCATTGGTTCGTAAATTAATCTTACTTCTTTTGCGTTTACCTTCTGAGCAGAATCTCTTACCGCTCTTTTTTCAACTTCAGTAATACCAGAAGGGATACAGATTACGATTCGTAATGCCGGTTGAATGAATTTACCTTTGATTCCAGGAATTTTTTTGATGAATTCCTTGATCATGTGTTCAGAAGCGTGGAAATCAGCAATAACCCCATCTTTCAAAGGACGGATCGTCTTGATATCCTCGTGAGTTTTACCCTGCATATGCTTGGCTTGCTCTCCGACGGCAATCGGCTTACCCGATGAACGTTCAATTGCAACAATTGAAGGTTGATCAATAACAATTTTATTATTATGGATGATTAGGGTATTAGCAGTTCCAAGGTCTATCGCAATTTCTTGCGTAAACATATCAAATAAACTCATATTTTTCTTCTGATTTTAAGTTTACAAAGATATAAATTTAACACTACTAAAGAAATTTCCCACCAACTTAATTTGGTTAAAATTTTATTAAAATTTATAATTCTTTATTAACTTTTGGTCTAGACATTTACAGAGTTTGATTTCAACTAAAATTAATGGGCCACTAAAAGGGCTAAAAAGCGGAGTTTCAAAAGGCTAAAAAGGATAAAAAAACCGAGGATTTTCAACTGAAAAAGTAGGAATAGGAACAAAATTGAACCCGAAAATATTTCGAATTTAATTTACAAAGTAATTTATTTTGTATTTTACAATTTTGCCTTTCTTCGATCCCCCTTTACTTCCCTCTTATAGTTTTTTACGATAATTATCATATACACTATCTGAGAGTGGTTAATTAAAAAAAGCGTAAATTTGCGACTGCTTATGTTACAGTATTCCAACATCCATCAGACGTCGAATTTTGCCGTGCTTTCCATAAGCTACGAGAAAGCCGATGTAGAAACGAGAGGAAAGTTTGCATTCTTTGATGAAAACATCAAAAACTTTGTTTCCAGAGTCCATCAGGAAGATCTGGGTGATGCATTTGTAGTTTCTACCTGTAACAGAACAGAAATTTATACCACTTCTCCCAATTATCTTTTAGTCGCTGAAGAGTATTGCAAAACCATTGGAGTACATCTTACGGATTTTCTTCAGTTTGCCAATATTTTAACTAAAGAGGAGGCTCTTATTCATCTTTTCAGAGTGGCAGCTGGCCTTGAAAGTCAGATTATCGGAGATTTTGAAATTATCGGTCAGATCAAAAAAGCATACAGCCGTTTCAAAAAGGAACGACAAAATTCTAACCCTTATCTGGAAAGAGCTATCAATGCTGCTATTCAGATTTCGAAAAGAATAAAAAATGAAACCGGTATTTCCAATGGAGCAGCTTCTGTTTCTTATGCTGCAGTTCATTATATTTTAAACAGCCAGAAAAGAATCGCTGAGAAAAACATCTTACTTTTAGGGGTAGGTGAAATTGGACAGAATACCGTTGAAAATCTGGTAAAACACGTCTATCAGCCAAAAATTAAAATTGCTAACAGAACTCAGGAGAAAGCTGAAAAGATTTCCCAGAAATATAATATTCCTCATGTTGATTATTCTGATTTTGACAAGGAATTAAAAAACACTGATATTCTTATTGTGGCAACAGGAGCCAAACACCCTATTGTCAACCAGTCCCATTTCCCGAACGGAAAAGAAACTCTGATTATTGACCTTTCGATCCCGCACAACGTTGAAAAAAATGTTACCGAAAATGAAAACGTAACATTGATTGATGTGGATGAGCTTTCAAAACAGATCCAGGAAACGATTCAACAGCGTGAAAGAGAAATTCCAAAAGCTGAAAAAATCATCAAGGAACTCATGAAAGACTTCATTGAATGGGAGAAAAAGAGAAAACTGGCACCCAATATTCATCATTTCAAAGCGGTTTTAAAGAATATGGAACGCAATGAAATGCATAATTTTTATAGAAAGAATAAATACATAAACATCACGGACATGGAACTTTCTGACAAAATGATCCAGAAAATCACCAACCGTTTTGCAAAATATATTATTGACAACCCTTTAAAAGCCGAAGAAATTAGTAAATTAATGCACGAAATATTAGTTGAACAACCAAACAACGAATTCAATGAAAAGCATTAGAATCGGAACGAGAAATTCCGCACTTGCACTTTGGCAGGCTAGAGAGGTTGCGAGGCACCTTCAGAACAACAATTATTTAACGGAAATTGTTCCTATCGTTTCTTCTGGCGATAAGAACCTTAATCAACCACTCTATTCTTTAGGAATTACCGGGGTTTTCACAAGAGACCTTGATATTGCTCTATTGAATGATGAGATTGATATTGCCGTACATTCTTTAAAAGATGTTCCCACTCAATTGCCTCAAAATATTGAGATGATCGCTTATCTGGAAAGAGATTATCCACAAGACATTCTGATCAGAAAAGAATCTGCAAGGAATAAAGAATTCCATGAGCTTAAACTTGCTACCAGCAGTTTGAGAAGAAGAGCTTTCTGGCTGAGAAATTATCCGACTACTGATTTTTCGGATATCCGCGGAAATATTCAGACAAGACTTCAAAAACTGGAAGACGGAGATTTTGATGCTACCATTCTATCTTTGGCCGGTATCAAAAGAATGAAAATGGAAATTGATTATGAAATGCTTCCATTAATGATTTGCGCTCCATCTCAAGGCGTAATTTCCGTAGCTGGACATACAGACAAGCCTGAGATCAATGAGATTGTAAGCCAAATCAATCACAAGCAGACTCAGATCTGTGTGGAGATTGAAAGAAACTTCCTGAGCACTTTAGAAGGAGGTTGTACAGCACCGATTGGAGCTTACGCAGAAATCATCGGAGATCAGATCCGTTTCAAGGCAGCACTTTGCTCTCTGGATGGGAAAAACTGTATTGCTGTGGATGAAAACTTTGACTATACTCCAACTGAGAATTTCGGAGAAAAGTTTGCCAAAGTTGTTCTTGAAAACGGTGGAAAAGAATTAATGGCAGAAATCAAAAGCCAGATCTGATATTTCAGATTGTAAATTCTTTTAGCCATTCTTTTCATCTTCTTAATTTTACAGACATGAAAATCTTATTTACCAAAAATATAGACCAAACGATTATATCCAAAGAATTAGGAGAGGATATTTTGGCTGACTGTGTGGAGGTAATTAAGACCAAACCTATTATGATCAGCCCTTTTGATCTGAAAAATTATTCTTTGATCTTCACCAGTGCGAATGGAGTTATTTCATTTTTCAAAAACAGGTTTAAGCCCAATGAAAATTTTACAGCCAAAAACTACAACAAGATCTATTGTGTAGGTGAAAAAACGAAGAGAGAACTGAGAAAACACGGCTTCGGAACATTTAAAGTACTGAAAAACGCAGAAACCCTTTCCAGATTCATTATCGGAAAATGCCAGCATGAACAGTTTCTGCATTTTTGCGGGAACCTTGCCATCAATGTTCTGGATAAAGAGCTTCCTTTACAAAACATTAAGTACAAAAAAGTTACAATATACAATACGGAAGAAATCAATCCTGTAATAGATGAAAAATATCATGCTGCAGTATTTTTTAGTCCGAGCGGAGTTCGTAGTTTTGCAAGGCGAAATTCTCTGGAAGATATGAAGCTTTTTTCAATTGGCGAAACCACTTCCGGTGAGTTGAGAAATTATACGCAGGAAGACATTTTTACTTCTGAAGAAAACACGTTGACTTCTATCTTTGAACTGATAAGAAGAGAAATAAGAAGTAGAATTTAGAATATCTGTTACCGAATATTAGCGGTAATATTAGTTTAAATAGATTATGATAAAAAACGACCTATATTTAAAAGCACTTCGCGGAGAAACCGTTGAAAGACCTCCTGTCTGGATGATGAGGCAGGCTGGAAGATATCTGCCGGAATTCATTGCTTTAAGAGATCAATATGATTTCTTTACAAGATGTCAGACTCCTGAGCTTGCAGCTGAGATTACTCTACAGCCTATCCGCAGATTTCCTTTGGATGCAGCGATTCTGTTTTCTGATATCCTGGTAGTTCCACAGGCTATGGGAATTGATTTCAAGATGAAAGAATCTGTAGGTCCATGGTTAGACACTCCTATCAGAACAATGGAGCAGGTTCAGAATATTGAAACTCCGGATGTGAATGATACTTTAGGATACGTTTTTGATGCTATTGAGCTTACTCTCCAGAAACTGGACAACGATATTCCATTGATCGGTTTTGCCGGTTCTCCATGGACAATCCTTTGCTATTGTGTGGAAGGAAAAGGAAGCAAAGCATTTGATATTGCAAAATCTTTCTGTTTCCAGCAGCCTGAGGCAGCTCATTTGTTATTACAGAAAATCACAGATACTACGATTGCTTATTTAAAAAGAAAAATAGAAAAGGGAGTTTCTGCAGTACAGGTTTTTGATTCTTGGGGAGGAATGCTTTCTCCTACAGATTATCAGGAATTCTCATGGCAGTATATCAATCAGATTGTTGAGGCATTAAGCCCGCTTACCCATGTAGTGGTATTCGGAAAAGGATGCTGGTTCGCATTGGAAGATATGACGATGTCTAAAGCTTCTGCTCTTGGGGTAGACTGGACTATTAAGCCAGAATTCGCAAGAACTTTAACGAATCATACGATGACGCTACAGGGGAATTTTGATCCTGCAAGACTTCATTCAACACCTGAGACGATCAAGAAAATGGTGAACGAGATGATCAACCGTTTTGGAAAAGACAGATATATTGCTAATTTAGGTCACGGAATTTTACCAAATGTTCCTGTTGAAAATGCTGAGGCATTCATCAGAGCAGTCGTTGACTGGAAACCGAATTTATAAGATTATTCTCTTAAAAAAACATACAAGCCTTGTTATTTGATAACAAGGCTTTTTTATGATCATTAATTTTCCCGCAGCTTTTTATTTATTTCTTTATATTTGATTACAAACACTTTAAATCATTATTATGAAAAAACTAAACAAAGAAAAATTGAAAACCATTGTAGCCGGAGGAGAAATTTGCCTGGAATGTGCTATCGGATATTATCAGGTTATTATTAATGGCCGGTGCTATTGTGTTCCCATGGATTAATAAAAAAAGCAGCCCATTGGCTGCTTTTAATTTATATCATAAAGAATGTTGTATTGATTAGCTCAACATTCTTTGTGCTTTCTTAACTCCTTCTACCAGAATATCAATTTCCTCGAAGGTATTATATACTGCGAAACTTGCTCTTACTGTCCCTGCAATATTAAAAAAGTTCATAATTGGTTGTGTACAGTGGTGTCCTGTTCTTACAGCGATTCCCATTTTGTCAAGGATCATTCCTACATCAGAAGCAATACCTACACCTTCTAAATTAAAAGAAACAACACCGGTTCTATTAGCTTTTTCACCATAGATCTTAATTCCTTCTAATTCTAAAAGCTGTCTTTGGGCATATTCCAATAAAGCATTTTCATGATTCTGAATATTGGTGTGTCCTACTTTATTCATGAAATCAACCGCTGCACCTAAAGCAATATTTCCTCCTACATTGGGTGTTCCAGCTTCATATTTAAATGGAAGACCTGCATAAGTAGTTCCTTCGAAAGAACATGTTGCAATCATCTCTCCTCCTCCATGAAATGGTGGCAAAGCTTCGAGTATTTCACGTTTCCCGTATAAAATACCCGTTCCCATAGGAGCATACATTTTATGACCTGAGAAAACAAAGAAATCACAATCCATCTTCTGAACATCAATATTAAAATGCGGAGCAGACTGAGCACCATCTATTACAACGTAAGCATCAGTACTTTTTCTTGTTTTAGCTATAATCTCTTCAATAGGATTCACAATTCCTAACGCATTGGAAACCTGATTTACAGAAACAACCTTAGTTTTTTCACTTAAAAACTTGTCAAAATGATCCATCTGAAGAATCCCGTTTTCATCAATAGGAATCACACGAAGTTTTGCGCCAGTTCTTTCGCAAAGCATCTGCCATGGAACAATATTAGAATGGTGCTCCAGATAGGAAATAATGATCTCATCATCTTTCTGGAGTTTCTGTGTTAAAATATAAGCGATAAGGTTCAGCCCTTCTGTTGTTCCTTTTGTAAAAATGACTTCAAAATCATGTTCAGCATTGATGAATTTCTGGATTTTTCTTCTTGAAAGCTCCATTTCCTCTGTTGCCAGCTGGCTTAGGGTATGAATTCCTCTATGAACATTGGCATTAAGTTCTGTATAATATGCGTGACAGACTTCCAAAACTGAATTTGGTTTTTGGGATGTAGCTGCATTATCCAGATAAACCAAAGGCTTACCGTTCACTTCTCTGTCCAATATAGAAAACTGGCTTCTTATTTCCTGAATGTCAAACATTTATTTATTTTTTAAATTAAAACGTTCTTATTTAGAACTCTTCAAATTTACGGCTTTTTTTCCGAAAGGAAGTATGAGATAAGGAGCTGATAGTTATCAGTTGATAGAAATATTCGATAGTTTATAGTAAGGATAATATATGAGGCAAGAATAGTAAAGGGCAAAATTACGAAACAGCAAATTGTTATTTATCTTTATCATACAAAAAAACCTACCAATAAATTGATAGGTTTTATATTGTTTAAATAAGCAATTCTTATTCTGCTGCTGCTTCCGGAGCTGCACCTTCTTCAGTTGCAACTTCTTCTTCATCTTCATCATCTTCCATTGCTGCACCTCCTTTCATTGCATTTCTAGACATCTTAACAGCAACTACTACTGCGTTGTCTGGGTGCATGAAAGAGTAACCTTCTGTCTTGATACCACCGATGTAAAGTTTGTTACCAATTCTTAATGGAGTAACATCTACAACGATTTCGTCAGGTAGGTTAGCAGGGATAGCTTTTACTTTTAGTTTTCTGAAAGACTGACGTAAAACACCACCAGCTACAACACCTTTTGAACGTCCAGTAATTCTTACAGGAACCTCCATAACTACTGGCTTATCGTCAGATAATTGATAGAAGTCAATGTGAAGAATTTTGTCAGTGATTGGGTGAAACTGAATATCCTGAAGAACAGCTGGAATTGTTTTTCCGTCAACTTCAATAGATACCGTGTGTGCTTCAGGAGTGTATACCAATCCTTTGAAAGCTCTCTCTTCAGCAGAGAAGTTCAAAGGTGCTTCACCTCCATAAACAACACAAGGAACTAATTCAGCATCACGTAAAGCTTTTGTAGACTTTTTGCCCACGTTTTCTCTTTTTGTACCTTGAATTGTAATAGATTTCATTTATAAAAAATTTAAAAAATTATTCTGACTTAAATTTGCAATTTGTTTAAAATCAATTAAATAACAAATTTACTACTAATTGATTTGTGCTCATGAACCATTGTCATAACATCTGCAAATAATGGGGCGCAAGATAGCACTTTTATTTTAGATGACAAATTATTTTTAACAGGAATTGAGTCAGTTACAATAACTTCCAAGAGTTTTGAGTTCTCAATATTCTCGTAAGCCTTGCCTGAAAGCACTCCGTGAGTAGCCATAGCTCTTACCGTTTTCGCTCCTTTTTCAATTAAGATATCGGCTGCTTTACAAAGTGTACCTGCAGTATCAATCATATCATCAATAAGGATTACGTTTTTACCTGTCACATCTCCGATAAGGAACATTTCCTCTACAACATTAGCTTTCTTTCTTTCCTTATAAGCAATTACTACTTCAGCACCTAGGTGCCCAGCATAGTTTTTCGCTCTTTTTGCACCTCCCATATCTGGAGAAGCAATGGTAAGGTTATCAAGATTTAAAGACCTGATATAATCCACAAAAATAGAAGAAGCATACAGGTGATCTACCGGAATTTCGAAGAATCCCTGAATCTGGTCTGCATGAAGATCCATTGTCATTACTCTTGTTGCTCCTGCTGCAGTAAGAAGGTTGGCAACTAACTTAGCACCGATCGGCGCTCTCGGTTTGTCTTTTCTGTCCTGTCTGGCAAGTCCGAAGTAAGGAATTACTACGGTAATGCTCTTTGCAGAAGCTCTTTTCGCTGCATCAATCATTAGAAGGAGTTCTAAAAGATTGTCTGCAGGAGGGAATGTAGATCCAATCAGGAAAACTCTTCCTCCTCTTACGGATTCGTCCAAAACAGGCTCAAATTCCCCGTCACTGAACTCCTGAAAGTTGATTTTTCCTAATTCTTTCCCATAATTCTGGGCAATTTTCTCTGCCAAGTCCCTGCTGGTTCTTGTACAAAATAGATAACTTAACTGATCGGCCATTTTTACTTTTTAAAAGATTTTGCAAATTTAAAAAAAAACCACAAGATTTACTCCTGTGGTTTCTAAGTTTTTATTTTATCAATTATTAAGGGAATTTAACTCCTGAATATTTGTTCGGATCTACCTGTGGAAGTGTAGACTTATATTTAGCATTAATAGACTTAATAAATTCATTCGCTACAATACCATATCCGCGACCTGTAAGGTGAACTCCATCTAACGAGAAAGCTCCTCCTGTTACAAATTTCGCAGTATATTTTACTCCGTCAAATGAAATACCGGATTGCCCGTTCAGCTCCAGCATTTTAGCACCAGCATCTACAAAAGCCAATCCATAAGAGTCAGCAAGTGATTTTATAGAAGCGTTATATGCATCTGTAGCTGTTTTTACGTAACCAGCCTCTGTTTTTGTTAATACATGTTGGTTTTGTAATGGGTAAGAAATACCATAAATATTAACCGGAGCTGGAACTCCTGCTGCAGTACTTCCAATCACAGAACTTGTAGTAAGCAAAATATAATCATCCGCTGTAGCCTGTCTTGCTTGTCCAAAGATCTGTCCGAAAGCGGCAGCTGTTGGAGCCCCCAAAGAAGGGGTCAAAGCAGCAGTAAGCTGTGCTGATAAATCTGTAAGAGCAACATCTTTGATCAAAAGCGGGCTTGGTCCGGATGTAGAAAGTAAATTAATTCTATCCCCAGCTCCAAAAGCAGTAAGCGCTTGTTTCAATGGTCCATACAAGCTTGTATTAAGCGTTGCTAAATTTGAACCTAAAGACGTAGGTGTCAAAGGATTGTAAGGAACCGTAGTAAAAAAAGGAACGGAAGTAACAGAAGGGATATTAGCAATAACACCTTTTGTTGTCCCTACACTTTTAAGACCATCTAAAACTGCCTTAATAGACCCAGCCACCAGTGCAGGATCTGAAATATCATTAGATTTATAAGTTGTCGGATTTGTATTTCCTGACTGCACTGTAGCAGTAGTATACGTTGTAACACCTCCTGTTGTCTGAGAGTTTGTTCCTCCGTTGGTAGCATATGATAATACATCATTATTTCCTATCCAAAGAGAAAAGAATGTTGCTTTCTGAGCCATAGCATCAGCCAGCACACTTGTTGTTGCAGAAGATGCAAATCTCACAAAATAAGGGTTAGCTGTTCCAGTAGCAAGACCAGCCTGACTACCATATCCAGGAGCCACCAAATGGAAAGATTTTGCACCAGGCACACCCATGTTATTATAAGTACCTCCACCTGGTAAAACATCTAAAGCAGCTGCCGGAGCACTTGGCACAGGAGTCAATGACCCATTAACCACCTGAAGATTTAATTTCCCAGGGAATCCCGGAAGATTGTTAAATCCACCTACATCATTAGGCATCAATGGCAGTTTAAAGTCTCCTCCACCTGCAAGTTTCATTTGTCCTGCAATCATATTGGGGTAAGATTCATTTTGACCGCTGCTGTACAAAGCTCCGTCACGATATCCCGAAGTAAGTGAATTTCCCAGTGAAATATATTTCGTAAAATCTGCGTCACCTTTTGTTACCTGGATATCTTTCACATCCGTATCGAAATCCGTATTACAGCTTGTAACTGTAAAAAGAAGTGCAGAAACTGCAATTGTCGATATTATAATTTTTTTCATAGTCTTCTAAAATTAAAATGGATTATAAGATAAACCTAGACCTAAGTAGAATGCTGTTGCTTTCGACTGTCCGTAGAAACCTAAGTTAGCATTATCTACATGTCTGTATTGAGGCATTGCATATCCTCCGGCAATATCAATTCCGAATTGTTTCAGCTTAATACCTACCCCTCCTGTTACAACATAAGTATCATACGAAGGTGTTTCTGGAATAAAGTTATCCGTAGTGTATGGTGCTTCATCATAATAAGCCCCCAAACGTCCGTAAATCATATTAGTGAACGCATATTGAGTCCCCAATCTGAATGTTTTAGAATTTTTAAAGTTCTTAGGATTGGTAAGAATAGTAGGATCCGATGGATTATTTCCAATAGGAGCATTCTCGAAATCTAAAGTAAGCTTGCTGTATCTCTCCCATCCATGGTAGTTAAAGTCAGCAGAAACCTGCCATTTCGGAGTTACTCTATACGTTAAACCAATTGTATATTCTTCAACCAATGGAAGAACTGCTGAGAAGCCATCCTGCCCTGCAGCATTCAGTTTCAACTGTGTATAAATTGACTGAGACGGGAACTGGAATGTAGCTGTACCGCTTTTAGCTTTCATATCTATTGCTGAACGGTAAGCAATACTCACATCTAATTTCGGATCAGGTCTGAAATAGAAACCAAAACCATATCCGTGTCCGCTTGCTTTTTTATCATTGATATTTACCTGTCCTCCAAATTGCGTTACTGCTTTATCCCAATCTACAACTCCTTTTGCATAGATATAGCTGGCACCAAAAGATACCCACGGAGCTAGTTTTACAGAAACCATTGGCTGGAAATAGAAACTTTTCAACTCTAATTTCTGAACCATTTCTTTACCTTCCCAGTCATTCGGCCACTTAATTGTACTTCCAAAAGGCGTTGTTACACTTAGACCTACGGTAAGTTTTTCTATCGGTCTATAAGTAATCGCGGCATAGAATGGAGTTCCTACAGGGTTATCTGTCTCCGCACTTTGTAAAGTATTGAAGTTTTGAAAAGTAACTTTATTACTTGCTGCAAACCCTCCTGCCACTACGCTCAGTTTGGAAGGGATAAATGACATCCCCGCAGGGTTAAAAAATGTCACACTCGCGTCTTCGGCATGAGCACTAGTATGCGCCATTGCCAATTGTTTTACCCCCTGCAGGGAAACTCTGAAGCCTCCTGCGTAAGATAGAACTCCCGCCAATAAAGCAGTTGATACTAATATTTTTTTCATAGACTATTATTATATAACCCAAATATAAAATTATTTTGAATACGTCTGTTAATATTTGCCAATATTTTAAACAATATATGAAAAGAAAACTATGTTTAAAATAACACCTTCCAGTAAACAAAAGATAAAATAATCATTATTAAAGCTTTAAGATTAATTTAAACAAGAATACATTCAAGCGTTTAATTTTAAACAAACGTTTAACTTAAACGTTATATCATGACAAAACCAGAATAATAGAGTAAAATAATAATGAATGTTAAATTAAACAGCCACCCACTAAAATGTTAAATTTAAAAAAATTAAACTCTCTTTTATTCTCTTTAAAGTACCCTTATTCCAGTCTCCGGCTTTTATTCTTGTTTAAAATAAGCAAATGTTTTATCCCGAATTCAGGTTATTTAAGTATTTTAGAATTACATAAAGATAAAAAAACATAAATTTGCAGATTATAAATAATAGAAATATGAGTTGTGGATGCAAAACATCCGGCGATTCTGCACATTCTTGCGGCCCTAAGAAAACCGCAAATGGCTGTGAAAATGTAAATACCTGCGGGAATAGTTATAAATTAAGTGTTTTTGACTGGCTTTCTAACATCAACAATCCAACACCAAACAGGTGTGATTTTGTGGAAGTTAGGTTTAAAAATGACAGAAAATCGTTTTATAAAAATGTAAACAATATTCCTTTACATATAGGTAGCGTAATTACAGTAGAATCAAGTCCGGGACACGATGTAGGCGTTGTAAGCCTTACGGGAGAATTAGTAAAAATTCAGATGAAAAAGAAAAAGTTTTCTGAAGAATTGGCACTCAAAATATACAGACAAGCCAACCAAAAAGATCTTGAGGTATGGCAGGAAGCAAGAAAAAAAGAAGATGGCGTAAAGCTTGAAGCAAGAAAAATTGCTCAGAGACTAGGCCTTGAAATGAAAGTTACTGATGTGGAATACCAGGGTGACTCTTCTAAAATCACCTTCTATTACACTGCTGAAAACAGAATTGATTTCAGACAGCTGATCAAAGATTATGCAGGAGCATTCCGTACAAAAATCGACATGAAGCAGATCGGTTTCAGACAGGAAGCTGCAAAAGTAGGTGGTATTGGATCTTGCGGACGTGAACTTTGCTGTTCTACATGGCTTACGGATTTCAGATCTGTAAACACCAATGTTGCAAGATATCAGCAGCTGAGTATTAATCCTCAGAAGCTTGCCGGGCAATGTGGTAAACTTAAATGCTGCCTCAACTATGAACTTGACAGCTATCTGGATGCATTAAGCAATTTCCCTTCTTCTTCCACTACTTTAGAAACAGAGAAAGGAAAAGCATTCTGTATCAAAATTGATGTTTTCAAAAAGAAAATGTGGTTCGCTTATGTGGACAGTTCTGTTGCATGGTATGATTTCGATATTGATCTTGTAAAAAAACTGATTTCAAAAAACAAAAGAGGTGAAAGAATACTCCCTCTTGAAGACCTGAAACAGCCGGAACCTTCTGCTCATACTATCGATCTGATTCAGGAAAATAACGTGGATCGTTTTGAAAAGAAAAACAGAAACAACAGAAACAGGAACAGCAACCAGAGCAACCAAAATAAGCAGAATAGCAACCCACAAGGGCAACAGGGACAGCCACAAGGGCAAAAAAGAAACAGACCTGAAAGACAAGAAAGACCGGACAGATCTGAAAAACCTGAAAACCCTAATGCAAATGCTCAGTCCGGAAATCAGCCCAGACCGCAAAAACAACATCCACAGCAAAAACCGCAAGCGGAAAAAGTAGATGGAAATGCGAATGCTGAAAATAAGCCACAGAACAATCCGAATAAGAAAAAATTCAAAAAGAAATATCCTCCAAAAAAAGATAATAATGCATAAAATTTTAGGATTACTGTCACTTATCCTTTTCTTTAGCTGCAACTCTTCCTCAGGAGGAGATGTCATCATGAATTCCGTTGATAACAAATGGAATAAGAAAAGTGAACAAAAATTTAATCTTGAAATTTCAGATCCGCAGAATCCTAAAAATATTATATTTGTTGTAAGAAATAACAATAATTATCCTTACAGTAATATAAGGTTTATAGTGAATTTCACTAATCTTCACAACAAAAAAAAGGAAACGGACACCCTGAATTATGTACTGGCAAAACCTAACGGCGAATGGCTTGGTACAGGGTTTGGTGATACGAAGGAAACTTTGTTTCAGTATAAAGTAAAGTATACGTTTCCATCAAAAGGAAAATATGAAATCGGGCTGATACAGGCGATGAGAAATGATAACCTTGTGGGAATTGAGGATATTGGGGTAAAAATAGAAACGGCTAAACCGTAACCATAAATGGAAGAAAACAAAAAAAATGCAGGAAATAAGGGGAAAACATTTCCTCTGCCTCCCAAAAAAAAGAAAGATACCTCCTGGAGAAAATGGGTCTCGTTCATTTGGATCGGACTTGTTGCAGTAGTTCTGGGAATTTCAGGACTTTTCTTTGCGGTATCTCAAGGATTTCTTGGGGAAATGCCTGATGTAAAAGAACTTGAAAATCCAAATATCTTTGTAGCTTCAGAGATCATTTCTTCAGACGGAGTTACTTTGGGTAAATTCGAAAAAGAGAAAACACAACCTATCGTTTATAAGGACCTTCCTCCTTTCCTTATTTATGCCCTTCAGGCTAAAGAAGATGAACGTTTTAAAGAACATTCAGGGATCGACCTTCAGTCTGTTGCCAGAGCTGTCGTTTTTGGTGGTGGCCGAGGTGGTGGATCTACCATAACCCAGCAGTTGGCAAAACTACTTTTTACAGGGAAAAGAGCAGACAATAAAATTAAAGCTGTTTTTCAAAAGCTTAAAGAATGGGTAGTGGCTGTAAGTCTTGAAAAAAGATATACCAAAGAAGAAATTGTAACACTCTATTTCAATAAGTTTGACTTTTTATACAATGCAAACGGTATTGAAATGGCTTCCAAAATATACTTTAACAAAAAAACATCAGAGCTTACTTTACCCGAAGCAACGATGTTTGTTGCCATGCTTGAGAATCCGGTAAAAAACAATCCGATGAGAAATCCGGAAAGAGCAAAAGCAAGAAGAGATGTTGTTTTGGATCAAATGCTAAAAACAGGTTATATAGATCAGGCTACATTTGATAAAGCTGCTGCTACACCTATTACATTAGATTATCATCCCATCAAAAATATTAACGATGATTATTCTGCCTATTACAAGTTTTATCTGAGAAAAGAGATTGACAAATATCTTGAAACTCATGAAAAAGAAACAGGCAAAAAATTAAATCTTTACAAAGACGGTTTAAAAATATATGTAACCCTTGATTCTAAAATGCAGAAGTATGCGGAAGATGCCATCAAGGAACACTTAACAGATCTTCAAAAAAGATTTGACGCGGAACAAAGAGGCAGAAAGAACAGACCTTTCTATTATCTGAATGAGAAGCAAATCAATGACGTGATGCTTCAGGCTATGAAGAGAACCGGCCGATACAAACTGTTGAAAGCGGACGGTATGCCTGATGACTCTATTATGATGGAATTCAAGAAACCTATCAAAACTTCACGATTCACCTGGAGTGGAGAAGAAGAGGTAGAAATGTCTCCTTGGGACTCTATCAGATACCATAAACAAATTGCACAGGCAGGTTTAATGTCTATGGTTCCAGGAACCGGAGAAATCAAAGCATGGGTAGGTGGTATTGACTGGCAACATTTCCAGTATGACCACATCAAGCAAGGGAAGAGACAGGTAGGATCTACATTCAAACCTTTCGTATATGCAACCGCTATCATGAAACTTGGAATGACTCCTTGTTCAGCAGTTTCTAACGGAACTTATGATCATAACGGATGGCATGTACCTGGAAGAGGTGGAATGCTTACTTTAAAAGATGCATTGGCACACTCTCAAAACCCTGTTGCTGCAAGACTTATTGAAATGACAGGAGTAGATGCTGTAATCCAGACTGCAAGAGATCTGGGAGTAACAGAAGATATTCCAAGAAACAATACTATTGCTTTAGGTTCATCAGATATTACAATTTACGAAATGCTAGGTGCATACAGTACTTTTGCCAACTATGGTAACTACATCAAACCAGAAATGATCTGGAGAATTGAAGATGCCAACGGTAGAGTAATCAAAGAAGTAAACGTAGAGCCGAAAGAAGTAATGAACCCAATGTATGCATACACCATGATTGAACTAATGAAAGGTGTAGCACAATTCGGAACAGCTTCAGGAGAATTAGGAAGAAAAGGTATTTCTAAAGCAGTGGAAATTGCAGGTAAAACAGGTACAACTCAGAATAACTCCGACGGATGGTTTATGGGAATCACACCAAAATTAGCAACCGGAGCATGGGTTGGATGGGAAGACAGAGCAACTCACTTCTTTGGCACAGGTGAAGGTCAGGGGGCAAAAATGGCATTACCAATCTGGGCTATCTTCATGAAGAAAGTATGGGCAGATAAAAGTTTAGGAGTAACTCCTGATGATAAATTTATCAAGCCTTCAGACTGGAAAGATGGCTGTGCTAACCTTAAGGGCTTAAGCGGAGGATATGGAGATGACGGAAGTCTTCAGACGATTGATGAGATCAAAAATCCTAGACCGGTAGATCCAACTCCTAAAAAACCAACAGAAAAGAAAGAGGACAATATCAATGAAAATCTTCACTCCAATGATGAAGTAGATTTCAATAAATAAATTCTCTTTTAGAAATATACAAGACCTTTCAATAATTTGGAAGGTCTTTTCTTTTATAATTAATACCTTTGAAGTATGAATATTGAACGTATCAGACAACCTTTTATCGAGAATTTTCCAGGTGATTTTTCCAACAACCCAATGCAAAGAAACACACCAAAGGTTTTATTTGCCACCATTAAACCTGCTGGCTTTGATAAACCTGAGCTGATTGCTTTTAATGAAGTCTTATCCAAAGAAATAGGATTAGGAAAACTTGAAGATAAAGATCTGGACTTTCTGGTTGGAAATAACCTTCCGAAAAACGTTCAAACTTACGCGACAGCTTATGCAGGACATCAGTTCGGAAACTGGGCAGGCCAGCTTGGGGACGGAAGAGCCATTCTTGCAGGAGAAATCACAAATGATACCGGAAAAAAAACCGAAATTCAATGGAAAGGAGCCGGAGCCACCCCATACTCCAGACATGCTGATGGAAGAGCCGTATTAAGATCTTCCGTACGGGAATACCTGATGAGTGAAGCCATGTATTATTTAGGAATCCCTACTACAAGAGCGCTTAGTCTGGCTTTTACCGGTGAAGATGTAATGCGTGACATTATGTACAGCGGAAATCCACAGCTTGAAAAAGGAGCCGTTGTCATCAGAACTGCTGAAAGTTTTCTACGTTTCGGACATTTTGAACTGATGTCTGCCCAAAGAGAATACAACACTCTACAGGAACTGGCCGATTTTACTATTGAAAACTATTATCCGGAAATCACATCATCAGACATTCAGAAATACAAAGATTTTTTTGAAAATATCTGTACCCGTACCGCAAACTTAATGGTTGAGTGGTTCAGAGTCGGATTTGTACATGGCGTAATGAATACGGATAACATGTCTGTTCTGGGATTAATTATTGATTACGGGCCTTATTCTATGATGGATGAATACGATTTGAATTTCACTCCCAATACAACAGATCTTCCCGGAAGAAGATATGCCTTTGGAAAACAGGGACAGATTGCCCAGTGGAATCTTTGGCAGCTAGCCAATGCTCTTCATCCTTTAATTAAAGATGAAAAGTTTTTAGAAGACACTTTAAATAATTTCGGAACGTATTTCTGGGAAACTCATGATCAAATGCTTTGTAAAAAATTCGGATTTGATAAGCTCCGAAAAGAGGATGAAGATTTTTTCACAAATTGGCAGGGATTAATGCAGGAACTCCAGTTAGACTACACTTTGTTTTTCAGCCAACTGGAGAAAATAACTCCGAACACTAACCTGAAGGAGCATTTTAAAGAAGTTTCCTACATTACTTTTAATGAAGAAATGTTAGAAAAACTGAGCCATTTCATCACAAGCTACGAAGCAAGATTAGGCTTAAACTCTATTTCGAAAGAAGATTCAGTGACTATGATGAAAAAGACAAACCCAAAATTTATTCTTAGAAACTACCTTCTTTATGAATGCATTGAAGAGATCAGTAATGGAAAAAAAGAAATGCTGGAAAAACTAACCAAAGCCTTAGAAAATCCCTATCAGGAAATCTACCCCGAGTTTTCCATCAAAAGGCCATCCGGCTATGATGACACTGCAGGATGTTCTACACTTTCGTGCAGTTCTTAGTAAATCAGCAACAAAAAACCTATTCAAATACCACATTATCATCATATTAAATATTTTTCACTATATTTAGGAAAATCTTTAATATGAAAAAAATTGTATTTTCTTTAAGTTTACTAATTGGAATAACAGCAAGCTCCCAAACAGTATTGCTTGATGAGACCTTCGAGTCTTATACCAACTTCACGATTAACAGCTTTGGCAGTTGGACTACACTCGATCTTGACGGCTTAAATACGTATACAGGTGGCGGTCCTGTAATTGGTGGTACCACATCTGCATCCTGGACAGCAAACTGGCTTAATGCCGCAAGTCCGATGGCATTTCAAATATTCAATCTTTCAGCAAGCAATGCCACCAATAATGCCACATCAACTGCAGCTGATGAAGAGATTAGAAATTTCAGCCCACATGGAGGACAAAAATGTGTAGTATCATGGGCAGGAGTACCTGCTGGAGGAGTTTCTGCTAATAACGATTGGCTGATAACACCGGCAGTAACCTTAGGTACAAGCTCTAACACTTTAACATTCTGGGTAAAAGCGTTATCTCCGAGTTTTGTAGAAAGTTATAAAGTGGGAGTTTATACAGGAAGTGGAAATCCCACATCTGCTGCCAATTTTACTATTGTTTCTTCACCTGCTACCTCTACAGCTCCTTATGCAAGCTGGCAGCAAGTCACTATCAATCTTGATGCGTATGCAGGACAAACAGTGAAAGTAGGGTTCCAATACATGTCTTCAGATAAATATATGTTTATGCTGGACGATGTAAAAATTACGACAGCACAATCGTTATCAACGAATGAAATTTCCCGGGCTAACACCAACACATTCATTTATCCTAACCCTACAAATGGTGAAGTTAATATCAGGACCGATAAAAAGATCAAATCAACATCTGTTATTGATCTATCAGGAAAAACCATTAAAACAAATGATTCCGGAACTCAAGATATTTCTTCACTTTCAAAAGGAACTTACCTGTTAAAAGTAGACTTCGCAGACGGAACGTCTACCACAGAAAAAGTGATCAAACAATAGTCACGTTTATACAATCTTTACACAACCACCAACTTTTGGTGGTTTTTTTATTTTACTTTTGCAAAAAATCCAAGACGTGTCTTTTATTAAAACAAAAATCATTAGTTTTTTCAAACTGATTTTTCCTTCCACTTATACTGAATTGGCAGTTTTTCTGTTTTTTATTATATGCTATGGAATTTTAGGTTCATATATTGCGCTTCATTACAGAATTATTTTTGACAGCAGAATTCCATGGGATGCTTATTTCAGTTTTGATAATAAATCTATCCTGATGACCGGAGGTAGTTTTGAAAGACACCCTCTATCCTATTATTTTTTCAACTGGGTAAGAGAATTCGCATTATTTATTTCAGGTGGAAAAATGGATGCCAACTTCAGACTTACCCTGGCATGGCTCAGCAATATCATTATCACTTTAAATATTGTTCAGATTTTTAAATATTTAAAGAACATCATCTGCGTTCCTCTCTGGCTAAGTGTTTTAATCGTTTTATTTTTCGGAGCTTTTTCTACCAATATAATACTATCATTCACTCCGGAGAACTTCACTTACACTCTGTTTTTACTCTCGTTGTATAATTACTATGCAGCGATAAAGCTAAGGAATGAAGAAAAAACACCAGCAATAGCTCTTTCACTGGCAGGAGTTACTATCGGAGGTCTTACCATTACCAATTTTGTAAAAGTTTTTATTCCTCTTCTTTTTGAAAAAAATATTTTCAGAGATTGGAAAAAATTCGGAAATGCAGTAGTAAGAGTAATGATTGCTGTGATTTGTTTTGTCTTGCTTTATTTAAACAGAATTGATTTCAAATATCAGAATATCTTCTCTAAGACCAATCAGCAGTACGAAAAATTCTCTAATGTAGAGTCCATGCCTACATGGGATATGATTCTTTCTTTCTTTTTCGGAGGTAATATTCTTTTTCCGGGATTCATTATTTCGGATAAGCATAATATGAAGGGATTTAATTTTAAAGGACTCTATATGGACCTTTACTCATCACTTTTTCCCTACTTATTTATAGCTATATTACTAATCCTTATTATTTGGAGTTATTCTAAAAATTTTAAAAATAAATGGGTTCAGGTTATTGCCATTTCATTTTTCGTTGATATTGTCATCCATTGTGTGATGAGGTTTGGGCTTCATACTTCCTATATCTACGGAGGACATTTTGTTTTTGTCTACCCACTTCTTTTGGGATGGCTATTTTATGCTTACAGATCTTCACCAAAGATGATTTCATTATTAACATTGACTCTTGCAGTATTATTCATTTATCTTCTGATCAATAATATATATCGGATGGCAGAATTTTTCTCATTCATGGAAACGTATTACCAATAAAAAAAGCTGAGAAAAATTTCTCAGCTTTTGTTTTATATTGAAATGAATCGCTTCTATTTGGCTTCCGCACAGAAAATTCTATACTGTACAGCAACTGCAGATTTAAAGTATTCTCTGATCTTCGAAAGGTCGCTGGCAGCACTTTGTTTAGTAAAATAACTTCCGGCCAGAATTTTATAATTCGGTCTTAAAGAAGCATCCGTTTCCACTTTCAGGTTAGGAAATCTTTTTCTGAAATAAGACTTTACCTCATTAGCTTCATCATTACTTTTCACTGTTGTAATCTGGATTTTAAAACCTAAAATTCTAGGATTTTTACTACAAATTTCGGCATTGGTAAGTGCTCTGTTCGGAACATAGATTTTGGGAGGCTTTGTACTGATCCCTGTAGAAATTCCGCTATCATTAGAACTGAAATCTTTAGAAGAATTTGTGGGAATAGCTTTAGCACATTTTCCTTCAACTCCTTCCAAAGCAGCATTTATTTTGGAATCCATAGTCATAACAAGCTCTGTCCCGGAAAGGGTGTCCTTTTTAACAACTTGCTGGGCTCCAACACTATAAAAACCAAATAGTGATAATATCGAAAATATTTTAATCAAATTTCTCATTTAAACTTGTTTGCGCAAATTTATACAAATTAAAAAACTATACCAAACTAGTTATTTAGAATCAATACAAATTAAACGTAAATGATATTTTCCCTTTTCGATATACCGTTAAATTCCTGTTAAAAATATTATTTTTGCGGAATTGATTGAATGTTCAATAATTTACTAACATAAGATAATTTAAATGATTAGTTGGAGAAAGCATTATAAAAAAACGTTGATCGCAATAGGCTTATTGCTATCAACCAGTGCTTCATTTTACGGGCAAGACGGCGATCCTAAAAACGGAGAGAAACTTTTCAAAGCGAATTGTACTGCATGTCACGCGCTGGACAAACAAGTTGTTGGACCACCATTAAAGGGGGTTGTAGAACGAGTAAAGACAGAAGGTGGTGTAGACAAAGATTGGCTTCACAAGTGGATCAAAGACAACAAAGCTCTAAGGGCTTCTGGGGATAAATACGCCAATGAGATTTTTGAAAAGTTTAATAAGACTGAAATGCAGGTCTTTCCAAATCTTACAGATAAGGATATTGACGACATTTTAGCTTTCACGACTAATCCTCCTGCTCCGGAAGAGAAAAAGCCGGAAGCAACTGCTGCAACTGACGCTACCGCGGCAGCTCCTGCAGACAAAACTACAACAAACGTTGTCATCATTTCACTTTTAGCGATCGCAGGTTTACTGGTTTGGATCTTGGTTAAACTAAGACAATTAGTAACATTAGGTCAGTCTGAAGAATTAGCAGGATTGAATGAAACAAGAGTTCGTTCATTCAGTGAAATGTATGAGAAGTTCCACCTTATCGGTAAGGGTCTATTAGCTATTCTGGCTATTTTAGCTGCTTACGGAGTATGGAACTGGCTGATGTGGATCGGGGTTTACAAAGGATACAAGCCTGAGCAGCCTATCTACTTCTCTCACAAAATCCACGCTGGAGAACAGAAAATTGACTGTCAGTTATGTCACTCTAGTGCTAAATACGGAAAAGTATCTGAAATTCCTTCTATGAATGTTTGTATGAACTGTCACAGAACAATTTCTGAATACAACAAAGATCACTACATGGAGCCAGGAAAAGATAAGGCATTCTATGACGGAGAAATCCAGAAGATCTACGCAGCAACAGGTTGGGATCCTGCAAAACAACAGTACACAGGAAAAACACAGCCGGTTGAATGGACAAGAATCCACAACATGCCAGACTTCGTTTACTTCAACCACTCTCAGCACGTTGTAGCAGGTGAGCAAGCGATTATCAATTCTTTCAACAAAAAGAACCCTAACAACAAAATTGATGTTGTATGTAAGGCTTGTCACGGTAAAATTGATACAATGAATGTTGTTCAGATGGCTAACGACTTTACTATGGGATGGTGTATCGAGTGCCACAGAACGACTGAGGTTGATATGAACAACGGTTATAATAAAGAGTACTTCAAAAATCTACATGACAAGTTGAAAAAACAGTATCCACAAGATGGAGGTAAGATCACTGTAGATGCAATTGGAGGTCTTGAGTGTGGTAAATGTCATTATTAATAACTAAAAAATTAGAAGTATAAATGGCTTCAAACAAAATACAATTCAGAAGTATTCATGAACTTAAAGACCCAGCTTTAAATGGTAAGCTGGCTCTTAAAGAGTTCCAGGAAGAAATTCCGGTAGAAGATTTCCTTGGAGATGCTGAACAGAATGGTTCCAGTACTTCAAGAAGAGATTTCTTAAAATTACTAGGATTCTCTACAGCAGCAGTAACTCTTGCTGCTTGTGAAGCTCCGGTAATTAAAACGATTCCTTACGTAGTAAAACCACACGATATTATTCCAGGGGTTCCTAATTATTACGCTTCAACATATTTTGATGGTTTCGATTTCGCTAGTGTTTTAGTAAAAACCCGTGAAGGTAGACCCATCAAAATTGATCCAAACCCAGCTGCTGGTGATTTAGGTAAAACTAACGCAAGAGCTCAGGCAAGTGTACTTTCTCTTTATGATAATGATAAAGTAAAGCAGCCTAAACTAGACGGTAAAGACGAAACTTTCGATAAAGTAGACAGCTTCGTTCTTAAAGGTTTGGAAGAAGCTAAAGCGTCAGGTAAAAAGATTGTGCTTTTGTCACACTCTTTTGCTTCACCAACTTTCAAAAAGTTATTTGGTGAATTCAAAGCGAAATATCCTACAGCAGAATTAGTAACTTATGATGCTTTCCCTTACTCTGCAGCATTAGATGCAGCTCAGGAAGTATTCGGACAGAGAGCATTACCTGTTTATGACCTTAAAGGTTCAGAATTGGTAGTTTCTTTCCAGGCTGATTTCTTAGGAGATTATAACGCTTCTAGTTTAGAAACTTCTTATGCAGCAGCAAGAAAACCAGGTCAAACCATGTTGAGACACGTTCAGGTGGAATCTAACATGTCATTAACCGGTGCTAATGCTGACTCAAGATACAGATTAAAGCCAAGTGCTGTAAACAAAACTCTAGTTGAAGTTTACAACGCAATCGTAGGTGGTGGTACTACTGATAAGACTGCTACTGAAATTGCTAACGAATTGAAAGCAAAAGGAAGCAAAGCTGTTGTTTTTGCTGACGGTTCTAAAGGAGCACAGGTTTTAGCACACTTAATCAACCAAAAATTAGGATCAGTAGCTTTCACAGGTAAAGCGAACTTCCTTAAAGAATTTGATAAAGCAAGATACCAGGAATTCTTAGGATGGGTAAATGCAGGTCAGGTTGGCGTATTAATTACCAACAACGTAGACCCTATCTACTCTCATCCAAAAGGAGAAGATTTCAAAAAATCTTTATCTAAAGTTTCTTATGTAATTGCTGTAGCTGATAAGAAAAATGAAATGTACAAAGCAGCAAAAGCTGTAATTCCAGTAGCAAACTGGCTAGAGTCTTGGGGAGATATCGAACCACAGACAGGAGTATATTCATTAATGCAGCCTACAATCCAGAAGATCTACAAATCAAGACAGATTGAAGAATCTCTATTGGTTTGGAAGAACGGTAAAAACAATGCAGCAAACAACTACTACGATTATTTAAAAGCTAGCTCAGCTTCTATCTTAGGTGGTACTTCTTTCAACAAAGCATTGTACAACGGTATTACGACTTCTACTAACTCAACAACGTTAGCTTATGCAGGAGGAAATGCTGCTCAGGCTGTTGCTGAACTAGGAAATTTTAAAGCTTCTGAATTAGAATTGGTACTATATACTAAGACTTCTATGGGAGATGGTACTCAGGCAAACAACCCTTGGTTGCAGGAATTACCAGATCCATTGACAAGAATGTCTTGGGATAACTACTTGACAATTTCTCCTAAAGATGCAGAGAAGTTTGCAATTGACAACGATCTTAACGCAAGAATGCAGCTGGATGGTTCTATTGTAAACCTTACTGTAAATGGAGTAACAATAAAAGATGTTCCTGTATTTATTCAACCTGGTCAGGCAGAAGGATCTGTAGGTCTTGCACTTGGTTATGGTAAGAAAAACTCAGGAGCAACTGCAGACACTGGAGTAAACGCTTATCCTTTATTTGACGGTTCTAACCTGGCTGTTTCAGGGGTTAAAATTGAAAAAACAGGAGAAGATCACGAATTTGCAGGTATCCAGCTTCAAAATACATTGATGGGTCGTTATGAAATCGCTAAAGAAGTTCCTTTGGCAGAATTCATCAATGTTCCTTTCGATGATGAGCACAAAGGATGGAACAAACCTTTGGAATACCACACTATCAGTGGAGCTCTTCCAGCAAGAAAAATTGACCTTTGGGATGCTTTCGATGATACAGATGGACCTCACTTCAACTTATCTATCGACTTGAACTCATGTACAGGTTGTGGAGCTTGTGTAATTGCTTGTCAGGCAGAAAACAACGTTCCTGTAGTAGGTAAAGAAGAAGTAAGAATGTCCAGAGATATGTATTGGTTAAGAATTGACCGTTACTATTCTTCAAGACAGAAAGTAGAAGTATACGAAGGATTGAAAGAAGGAATGGCTGTACCTGAATTGTATGGTACTGCTTTCGGAGACGGAGGTGCATTAAACCACCCTGCAGACAATCCGGATGTAATCTTCCAACCAGTAATGTGTCAGCACTGTAACCACGCTCCTTGTGAAACTGTATGTCCGGTAGCGGCTACTTCACATGGTAAGCAAGGTCAAAACCATATGGCTTACAACAGATGTATCGGTACAAGATATTGTGCAAACAACTGTCCGTACAAAGTAAGACGTTTCAACTGGTTTACGTATAACCTAAACGATAAGTTCGATTTCAACATGAACAACGATTTAGGAAGAATGGTACTTAACCCAGACGTAGTTGTAAGAACTAGAGGGGTAATGGAGAAATGTTCAATGTGTATCCAGGAAACTCAGGCTACTATTTTAGCAGCTAAGAGAGAGAACAGAAAAGTAACAGACGCTGAGTTCAAGAACTCTTGTGCTTGTGCTGCTGCTTGTTCTACCGGATCAATGACTTTCGGAGACATGAATGATAAAGAATCTGAAGTGAGAGAATTGTATTCTAGCAACAGAAGATATTATTTACTAGAGGAGATCGGAACAAAACCAAACGTGTTCTATCACACTAAAGTAAGAAACAGAGTAGAAAAATAAAGTTTAAATAATAAATAGGTAAAAAATGTCAGGACATTACGAAGCTCCGATAAGGGAACCTCTAATTATTGGTCACAAAACTTATCACGATATTACAGAAGATATCGCACGACCTATCGAAGAAAGAGCAGGTAAATTATGGTGGATCTCATTATATGCTGCACTAGTTCTATTCCTCTATGGATTCGGCTGTATCGCTTACACTATCGGAACAGGTATTGGAGCATGGGGGCTTAACAGAACTATTAACTGGGGTTGGGATATTACCAACTTCGTATGGTGGGTAGGTATCGGTCACGCCGGGACCCTAATCTCAGCAGTATTATTATTATTTAGACAGAGATGGAGAATGTCTGTAAACAGATCTGCAGAGGCGATGACGATCTTTGCGGTTGTACAGGCAGCAATCTTCCCTGTAATTCACATGGGTAGAGTTTGGGTTGGATACTGGGTATTCCCTTTACCAAACCAATTCGGTTCTCTTTGGGGGAACTTCAACTCTCCTCTACTTTGGGACGTATTTGCAATCTCTACGTATTTCTCAGTATCAACTGTATTCTGGTTCATGGGACTAATCCCTGACTTTGCAATGATCAGAGATAGAGCTAAAACTCCTTGGACTAAGAAAATTTATACATTCCTAGCATTCGGTTGGGGTGGTAAAGCAAAACACTGGCAAAGATTCGAAGAACTTTCTTTGGTTCTTGCAGGTTTAGCAACTCCACTTGTATTCTCAGTACACACTACCGTATCTTTTGACTTCGCAACTTCAGTAATTAAAGGATGGCACTCTACGATCTATCCTCCTTACTTCGTTGCAGGGGCAATCTTCTCAGGATTTGCAATGGTACAAACACTATTGTTGATCGCTAGAAAAGTTTGTCACTTAGAAGAATATATCACAATGTATCATATCGAAATTATGAACATCGTAATCGTTCTTACAGGTGGTATGGTAACGGTAGCTTATGCAACTGAATATTTCATCGGATGGTACTCAGGATCTAGATTTGAAGATTTCACATATCTTTCTCCAGGTGCTGCTGTAGGACCTTACTGGTGGGCATTCTGGTCATTGATCATCTGTAACCTTGTGGTTCCTGCTTCATTCTGGTTCAAAAGACTTAGAACGAATATTATCTGGACATTCATTGTTGCATTAATCATCAACATCGGTATGTGGTTTGAGCGTTTTGATATCATCGTTATCAACCTTTCTAGAGACTACTTACCAGGATCATGGACAATGTTTAAGCCAACGATCATTGATGTGGGTGTATATTTAGGAACAATCGGATTCTTCTCTGTACTATTCTTATTATACGCAAGAACATTCCCTGTAATTGCACAGGCTGAATTAAAATCGATTTTGAAAATCTCAGGTGAAACTTATAAAGCAAAAGAAGGAGATGAGCACCACTAAAATTGTATACGGACTTTATGCTGACGACGACGATTTAATGAACGGCGTTAAAGCATTCAACGATAAAGGAATCGCAATAAACGAGGTTTATACTCCGTTTCCGGTTCACGGGCTAGACAAAGCTTTAGGGTTAAAGAAAACTAGAATTTCTGATGCTGCATTCTTATATGCTCTTTATGGTGTTACTATTGGTGCTACTGTAACTTGGTATGTAATGAATCATGACTGGCCACAGAATATTGGTGGTAAACCAGCTTTTGACTGGGCACATAATATGCCGGCATTCGTAGTTCCAATGTTCGAATTAATGGTATTCTGTGCTGCTCACATGATGTCTTTAACTTTCTTAGTTAGAAACAAAATGTACCCGGGAGCTCCAGCTCAGAACCCAGACCCAAGAACTACTGATGATAAATTCATGATGGAATTTGTAACTGAAGATGTAGAATCTGTAAAACAGTTGCTTATTGAAACTGGAGTTGAAGAAATAACTGTTAAAGACGCTTAAAATGAAAAAGAATGTATTAAAAATTACAGCAGTTTTAGGTTTAACAACGGTTTTACTTAACTCTTGCGGACCAAAGGAGAATACTCCGTTGGTATATTTCCCGGATATGTATTTTCCGGTAGCTTATGATCCATTGATGAAAGCTCAAGACGCTTATTCAGATCATGAAAATGAAATTCCTGCTTTTGTTAAAAATAATGGTGCAACAGGTCTTTCTCCAGTAGAAGGATCAGTTCCTCAAAATAAAGACGGTGTTTTTGAAGAAAGCTTATTACCTAAAAATGTTGACGAGTACAACGCTGGGTATGATGCTTCTAAAAAACTTACAGTATCTCCTCTAAACCCAGCTAATGCAGCTAAGGATCTTGAAAGAGGTAAAGTATTGTTTGATCACACTTGTGCTGCATGTCACGGAACAGGAGGTGATGGACAAGGACCTATCGTACAAAGTGGAGCATTCTCTGGAGTGCCTAACTATGCTGACAGAGAAATTACTGTAGGATCTGTTCATTATGTATTAACAAACGGTAGAAACGCGATGGGATCTTATGCAGGACAACTAAACGCTGGAGACAGATGGAGAGTTGCAATGTATGTGATGAGTGCTTTCAAAAAAGGAGCAGCAGCACCAGCGGCAGCAGCTACAACTGAAGCAAAACCTGAAACTACTACTGAAACTAAAAAATAAGAAAAGAAATGTATAGTTTTTCACCAAAATTAAAATCAACTTCTTTAATACTTCTTGTTGCAGGTTTAGTACTATTTGGTATTGGTTTCTTTATGAACAAAGGAATTTCTACTGAGAAGATTGAACAAATGATGGAAGCTGTTCATGCTTCTGGTCATAATGCACCTACTCACTCTAGTGAAATGATAGGACCTCAAGATCATGCTGCTCATCTGGAGCACGCTACTCTACAGATCCACAATCAGCCTTTAGCAGCAATACATTTTGTAGCTGTATTTTTCTTCGGAGTAAGTTGTGCCGTATTATTCTTCTATTGTATTCAACACGCTGCACATGCAGGTTGGCCAATTATTATTACAAGAGTAATGGAAGCTATTGCTTCTTATATTCCATACGGAGGAGCTATTTTGATCATCTTAATGCTTTTAAATATCTTCCACCAAGGACACCTTTTCCACTGGATGGATCCGGATTTGACAGATCCTAACTCTGCTCATTTCGATGTGATCTTATTCGAAAAGAAAAGATTCCTGAATATTCCTTTCTATGCAATCAGAACGTTCATCTATGTACTAGGTGCTTCTTTCTTCGCTTGGAAACTGAAAGCTCAGTCTAAAAAAGTAGACGAGACAAAATCTAAAGTAGAATATCAATTCCTTTACAGATGGGCAGTAGGATATATTGCATTCTTCGGATTTGCTTCTGCAGCTTGGGCTTGGGACTGGTTGATGTCTATTGACCCTCACTGGTACTCTACAATGTATATCTGGTATTCAATGGTTAGCTGCCTTTCAAGTGGTATTGCTGTAATCATTTTACTAAGTGTATATCTTAAGAAAAACGGATTCCTTCCTCAGTTCAATGACAACCACTTACACGATTTAGGAGTTTTCCTTTTCGCTACAAGTATGCTTTGGACATATACATGGTTCGCTCAGTTCATGCTTTATTGGTATGCGAACGTTCCGGAAGAGGTTAACTACTTCTTTGGTAGATTCCAGCACTATGGTACTACGTTCTTACCAATGCTGATCGTAAACTTCCTATTACCACTATTGGTATTAGTAAGCAGCAGCATCAAGAGAAACTACAAAGTTGTTACAACAATGGCAGTAGTAGTTATCTTAGGACACATTTTGGATTATTTCAATATGGTAATGCCGGGAACGGTAGGACCTTACTGGAACACTCCGGAAGTATTCATCCTAATCTTGGGAGCTTTATTATTCGTAATTGGATTATTTATGTTTACTGTACTTTCAGCTTTATCTAAACTGAAGTTGATTCCTACAGGAAACCCATTCTTACACGAATCTGAAATTTATGAGTATCCTTTCTAAGGACTTGTAACAAAATAAAATTATAAAAGACTGATTGTTAAAACGATCAGTCTTTTTTTATGCATATCAGTCAGCAGGCAACTATTCTGACCTTTATGCGTCTCTATAATGAGATTATTCACTAAAAACAAATTCTTATTATGAAAACAAAACTTGTCCTTTGTTCATTATTTATATTTTTATTCAGCCTTATTCAGGCTCAAACCATCACATTTGTATCTGAAAAAACCAATCAGCCTCTTCCAAGAGTTTCAGTATTTGGAAAAGATGGTAATATTCTGGCCTATTCTGATATTGATGGAAAAATTGATAAACAAACAATATCTCCGGCACAAGAAAAGTTTCAGCTGGTGTATAATAATTTTCCTGTAGCCACATTATCATATTCCGATTTTGATCAGCCTGTTATTAAGCTCAATGATCAGGTGAAGGAAATAGAAACAGTTGTCATTAAAAATAATAAACCCGCCAAATATATTTTTATTAAAGGAAATTTTAACGCTTATGTTACTGTAAACAATAAATTGAATAGTTATGCTGATGGAATTGTCACTTACATTTTTGATAACAAAACCAAAAAACTGAAAAGTACCAATGTTGAACAATACAGAGTTTTCAGACTGACGGACGCTAAAAACGAAAAAAAAGAAACTTCATCATGGGATTATGGCAAATCCCTACAGATCCCGAAGCTTAAAAATGTAGGAAATCCGGAAGAATATAAAACGAAAAGAAATCTCATTAAAGAATTAAAAGGAGATCGTAAAGATCAGATTGAAGTAACTGAGGGTATACTTCAGGAAAAAGAGTTTTCATTCTTTGGATATCGATTTTATGATATAAAAACCATTCTAAATATATCCTTTGAAAAAGGGTCAGAAAAGACACTGAAAGATTTTCTGGAATACAATGAACTTGTTTTTGTAAAACTTAAACATAAAAGTGAACCCAATTATAATCAGATAGCGGTTTACACTAATTTCTATCCCACAGAATTGAGTTTCAATAATGACAATGAAATTGAAAAGGTAAAATTTAATGAAGACAAGAGTAACTACAAAACCTCTTACTGGCAAGATTCTTCATTCCCAAATATGCAGACTATTTTCAGTAATTTTTTCAAAGAGGACCTAAAAGAGCTGCCTAATAAAAAGTAAAAATATAGGATTATGGATACTGCGAAAAAGCAATACAATGAGCCAGAAAACATAAAGTAAAAATAAAATCCAGTATTAATAAAGGTTTTATTAAATTTGCAACAAACCAAATAAAAATGAAAAAGTTTTCTTTTCTACTTGTTTTCAGTCTCTTGCTTTTTACAGCATGTAAGAAAGATCATGTAGATGCTACGAATACTAAAACACTGCAGTCAAGTATCAATGATATGACTTCCAGTTTACCAACCATTAAACAGATTAAGTTTAATGAGGCTCTTTATATCCTTAAAACATTTGGCGTAGAAGCAGATGGTGATATTAATGAATTAAAAGCTCTTGGAAAACTGATTAATGGAAAAAAAGTACCTGAAATTATGTCTCTTGCAGACGAAGTGGCACAGAAAAACGGAATAGAATGGGCAAGTACTGCCCCACCATCACTTGGAGAAATGAATATCTTCGGAGATGACAAAGCTAAGGAAAGCGACCCTAATGATGTGAAAGCCGGATCATTAAACATTGTTACCAGACCTACAGGGGATGATGGAACCGGAGCTCCAACAGCTATCCAGATCGTTCCAAGACTTGTAGACACTGCAGGAAACCCGGTATCCTTTACAGGAGCTGGTCTTGAAGCTACCCTTGAGGTATTCAGCAATGGAGTAAAATTGGCTACCGCTAAAAACCTGATGCAGGATAATAACTTTAAAGGATTCAACCTGAAATTTTCCTCTATTCCTGCGGCAAAAGTGGTGGATAATAAAATCGATATCACAGTTTCTGTAAAAACAACAGCCAAAACTTTCAAAATGTCAAAAATTGGGCTTGATGTAAATGCAGCAGCCCTAAAAGTTCCTGCAGTTCCTAAAACTGACACAATTGCTGTACCGGAACAACCAAGCGCAGTAATTGATCCAAACAATCCATCAGCTACCACAGGAACTACTACAGATCCTGCAACAACTACTCCAACTGCACCGGCAACTCCAAAGCAGCCGACAGCAGATCCTAAAAATACAGTAAGTAAGTTCCTGAACAGTGTAAGCTCTCAGAATTTAAAAGCAGCTTACGATACATCAAGCAATCCAAGCTGGGGAAGCTATGAGTCTTTCTCCAACCCTAATTCAGGTTTTGGAGCTGTAAAAAATGTAAGCGTAAAGAATATTACGACAAACGGAGCCACTGCCAACGGAGCAAGTGTAAATGCTACATATGATGTAACAGATAAAAGTGGTAAAACAACCTCTTTAAAAGTTACTTTCGGACTTAAAAATGTAAATGGAGAGTGGAAAATTTCCAGCTATAAAATTAATTAATACATGGCTTCAGCAGAACTGATCAGAAAACTAGAAGAAACAATTGAAAATATTCCTGATTTTCCGATTCCGGGAATACAGTTTAAAGATATTTCACCCATCTTTTTAGATCCAAAACTTTACGAAGACGTTATTGCAGATCTTGCAGCCTTCAGTAAAGGGAAAGTAGATGCAGTCTGCGGAATAGAAAGCCGTGGTTATTTATTTGGAATCGCTATTGCAGTAGCACTGGAAGTTCCATTCATTTTAATCAGAAAAGCAGGAAAGCTTCCTCCGCCTGTCATTTCAGAAAAATATGACCTGGAGTATGGAAGTGCTGTTATTGAAACCCGCGAAGGACAGATAAAACCTGGACAAAGGGTGTTGATTCATGATGATCTTTTAGCGACAGGAGGAACTACAGAAGCCGCTGCAAAGTTGGTTGAAAAACAGGGAGCAACAGTTTCCCAATTCAGTTTCCTTATCGGCTTAAAAGACTTGAATGGTGATGAAAAACTGAAGAAATTTGGTGCAGAAGTCTATCATATTTTAGGATATTAAGATTTAATATATTTGCTTCGACAGGCTCAGCATGACAACGCTAATAATTTACTTTGAAATTAGAACAAGTAGTATTAGAAGTGTCATCCTGAGCGTGGTCGAAGCATCTTTTTTTAATAAATTCATCATTTACAATTAACAATTCACCAAATTTCATCAATAATACTCACAAAGTATTTTGTAAATCATTCAGAAACAATTAAATTTGCATTTCAATTTTTAAAAACTTATGGCAAAATTGGGAAAGAGTGCTCAGAACGAGCAAGAAGGTAAAGAAACGGTTGAGTTCTTTAAAGACCTTGACAGAGAAGCTTTAAACACTGAAAGATTTGTTGAAAAATATTCAAAGCCACTAGGATTTGTATTTGGAGCATTAATTTTAGGAGTTTTAGGATTCTTCGCTTACAAGCAATTTGTAGTTGCTCCAAAGAACGTTGAAGCTGTGAAAAGTTTCCTTTCTGCTCAAAAAAGTCTTACTGAAGGTAAAGATAAAGACGCTTTAGGTGGAAAATCTGCAGCTAACCCAGGTTTTGTAGGTACATATAATGAATATTCTTCTACTAAAATCGGTAAACTTTCATCTTACAATGCAGGCTTATTGAAATTCAAAGAAGGAAAATTCCAGGAAGCTTACGATCTTTTAGATCAGTTTTCATCTGATAACAAAACTCTGGTAGCAATGAAATTCGGAGCTATGGCAGATGCAAAATCAGGTCTTAACAAAAATGATGAAGCTTTAGCTTTATTAGACAAAGCAGCAACTGCTTCTGATGATCCTTATACAACCTACTATTTCACAAGAAAAGCAGGTATCGTAGCTTTAGGATTAAAGAAAAATGCAGAAGCTAAAAAATACTTCTCTACAATTGATGAGAAATATCAGGACTACGACAATGGAATGTCTGATTCTTATATTGAAATGACTAAATATTACTAAAAAATGGCAACAGTTAATCTTTCCGATTACAAGCCACTTCATATAACGAATGCCGAAGATTTTTCTATCGGCATTGTTTTTTCTGAGTGGAATGATTTTGTAACGTACAATCTTCGTGATGCAGCTTTGGAAATACTTGAAAAAGAAGGCGTAAAATCTGAAAACATCAAACTTTTCCCTGTTCCCGGAGCTTTTGAACTCAACTATGCAAGCATGCAGCTTTGCAAAGAGAGAAAATATGATGCAATAATTTCTATAGGGTGTGTAATCCGTGGAGAAACACCTCATTTTGATTATGTGTGTTCTGCAGTAGCACAAGGAATCAAAGACTGTAACATCATGACTGATACCCCTACTATTTTCTGTGTATTAACAGATGATACCAAAGAGCAGTCTATCGCAAGAAGCGGTGGAGATCTTGGAAACAAAGGTGTAGAAGCTGCTGTTACCGCTTTAAGAATGATTGATTTCAAAAAGAAATTATCTGATAAAAAGGGAAATATCGGTTTTGGACACTCTTAGCAGCAGTTCAGCCTTTACAATATATCAGGACTATTTTTTAATAGTCCTTTTTTATTGGCCCATTTCTAAATCATAAATCTTATTAATAAACGGGATGTTTTTGTTTTTTTGCATCAAAAGTTCTATACAAAAACTATCTTTGTGAAAACTAATAAAAACAGTAGATACATGTTTTTAAGCAAAATAAAACCCTTCCTATATTTAGGAATTTTCTATCTTATTATTTCGTTGATAATAAGAACAGTATTCTTTTTTCATCCTATTACAACAGCTAGTTTTGGATTTTTTGAAGTCATAAAAGTGTTGTTGATAGGTCTGGTGAATGACATTTTTGTTTTCATATTGGCCAGCTCTATTCTCGCGCTTTACTTCCTCTTTCTTTCCAACTCAAAATATAAAAAACCCTACGGATATATTATTTTGAGTGCTTTGGTTTTGTTCTTCCTTTATATCTGGCTTGTTCCGAACAATATTTTTAAGCAATATGGAGGTTCTATCATGGAGGTAGCCCTTGTTTTTGTAGGGATAAAGACTCTTTTCTTCGGATTGATGCTTTTTCTTCCTACTCAAAGAACAAAAATACGTAACATACTATATTTCATCACATTATTATTATATGTTCTTCTGATTATTTTCAACGGAGTAAGTGAATACTTCTTCTACAATGAATTTGGAGTTCGTTATAATTTTATTGCCGTAGATTATCTTATCTATACCAATGAAGTGATCGGGAATATCATGGAAAGCTATCCTGTTGTTCCTCTATTTTCTGGAATAATGATCGTTACACTTACCATCACATGGTTCATTTATAAAAAGACAAAGGATGAATTGCTGGCACTTCCGGATTTCAAACAAAAAATGGTTCTTCTGGGCAGTTTCATGGTGCTTTGTGCACTTAGTGCTCTGGCAATCCCATCTTTGATGCAAATCAGGTCTGACAATGTTTTTGCGGATGAAATTGAAGCCAATGGACTTCCTAAGTTCTACTGGGCATTTACTCATAATGAACTGGACTATTTCCAGTTTTATTCACAGATTAACCAACAGCAGGCTGAAAAGAATTTCCTAAGCCAGTATCCACAAAAGACACTGTCAAGGGCTGTGGTTGCAGAACAGCCTGAAGTAAAGAAAAATGTTGTACTGATCTCTATTGAAAGTCTTTCAGCAGATTTCATGGAACATTATGGCAATACGCAAAAGATTACTCCCTTCCTGGACAGCCTTGCAGATAAATCTTTGATGTTTACCAATCTGTATGCAACCGGAAACAGAACAGTACGCGGACTTGAAGCATTAACCCTTTGTATTCCTCCAACAGCTGGAGAAAGTATCATCAAGAGAGATGACAATAAAAATAAATTTACAACCGGAAGTGTCTTCAAATCCAAAGGATATGATGTCAAATTTCTATACGGAGGATATAGCTATTTCGATAATATGCAGGACTTCTTCGCAGGAAACGGGTATGGGATTGTAGACCGAAACAACTTTAAGCCTGAAGAAATCTCTTTCGCCAATGTTTGGGGAGTGGCTGATGAAGATATGGCCAGAAAAGCCATTAAAGTGATGAATACAGAAGCAAAATCAGGAAAACCGTTTTTCAATCACTGGATGACCGTTTCCAACCACAGACCATTTACTTATCCTGACGGAAGAATAGATATACCGGGAACAGCAAAATCACGTGAAGGTGGTGTAAAATATACAGATTACTCTCTTAAGCTATTCTTTGATATGGCTAAAAAACAGGACTGGTATAAAAACACTGTTTTTGTGATCATTGCAGACCACTGTGCATCAAGTGCCGGAAAAACGGAACTTCCAATGGACAAATACAGAATTCCTGCAATGGTCTTCTCAGAAGGTTTTGTACAGCCTCAAAAGTTTGACGGATTAATGTCTCAGATCGATGTGATGCCAACCGTTATGGGACTGCTTAATTTCAATTATCAATCTAAATTTTTGGGACAGGATGTTTTCAAAAAAGAATTCCAACCTAAGGCTTATATTGCAACATATCAGGATTTAGGCTTTGTAAAAGATGGCCATCTAACGATTATTTCTCCGGTAAAGAAGGTAAAACAGTATTCTTTAGAACTTGAAAAAAGTGATCTGGCACCGGCATTCAAGCTGTATTACGACGAGAAATTATTGAAAAATACAGATCAGAAATTGGTAGATGATGCCGTATCAGCTTATCAGTCTACTTCTTATTGGTTAAAAACAAAACAGCTTAACAGATAAACATCTAGATATTTTTCGCTTATACTTTGGCATAAAATATTTAAATTAACACCTAAATTTATTATCATGAAATGGACAGACGACAGAGGCGGAAACGTTGATGACCGCCGTGGTTCCGGAGGAGGCAGTGGAGGTATGATCGTAGGAGGAGGACTCGGAACTTTAATTATAGCAGCCATCGTATTCTTTTTGGGAGGTGATCCGTCCGGTATTTTGAATTCCGGCAGTCTACAGTCTTCAGGAAATTCCGGTGGACCAAGAGAACTTTCAGAAGGCGAAAAGCAAGTAGGACAAATGGTAGATATGATGGCCAAATGGAATATACTTACCTGGGATCAGATTTTTAAGGAAAACGGAATGACTTACAGCGCTCCTGAAGTGGTTCTTTTTGAAAATACAACTTCTTCAGCATGTGGTACAGCTCAGTCTGCCATGGGACCATTCTATTGTCCGGCTGATCAGAAGGTTTATATGGATATGAGTTTCTTTAATGAATTGCAGCAAAAATTCGGAGCCAAAGTAACCGAATTTACAGTAGCTTATGTTCTTGCTCACGAAGTAGGACATCATGTGCAGACCCTTTTAGGAACAACACAAAAAGTAGATGCATTAAGAAGAAGTGGAAAATATTCTGAAGAACAATTGAACAGAGTATCTGTTGCTACAGAATTACAGGCAGATTTCTATGCCGGAGTTTGGGCAAAAAGAACCAATGACAGCAAACATATTCTGGAACCCGGAGATATTGAATCAGCTATAGATGCCGCAGAGGCCGTTGGAGACGATAACATCCAGAAAAGAGCACAGGGATATGTGAATCAGGAAAGCTTTACCCACGGATCTTCTGCACAGCGTAAAGAATGGTTTATGAAAGGTTATAATACTGGAGATATCAGACAGGGAGATACTTTCAACCAGTTATTGAAATAATTTTCATATATTAGCAATTCATAAAAACTAATATTCAATGAAAATCAAAAAAAATTTCGAGAGCAAAGCTATTAAGCTTTCTAAAGATGCAATGAAAAATATCGGGGGTGGGATGAAGCATACACCATGTCACTCGTACAATGTGGAAGATAGAAGACCTGGAGCATCAGCTTTATGGATTCAAAAATTGGAAACATTTGCACACAACTTTATGTATTGTCCTGATCATCTATAACAAATATAAAACCCCTGAAAAATTTTCAGGGGTTTTCATTTTATTGCAATTCGATTGGGTTAGAATTTTTCTTAGCTTCTTCTTTTACCCTTTCTTCCATTCTCTTTCTCATATCCGCAGGATTTTGGTTTCCACCACCACCTCCAGAGCCTCTTCCACCGCCACCTACTCGTATTGTAGTCGCAAATCCACCTTGTCCACCGCCACTTTGACTCATGAATGACATAGGATCGGTCTTAAATTTCTCCTGCTGCTTTAAATAATCAGCTCTTTTCACTTTTAAAGTATTTCCAAACTGATTCAAAGTCGGAAACTCCGCAATCTTATAGTTCTTCATCAAATCAAAAGAATACTCTCCTTTATCATCTTCCACTTTTACGATCAGCCCCGGAAGTCCTCCGAACTTATATGGCCCATCCTGATAAGGAAGATCTGTTGTAAACCATGCTGTCCACTTTCTTCCTCCAAAATCAGCCTCTGCTTTCTGAACTTTGTATTCGCCTATTTTTCTTGTTTCTGATCCGATTTTCCAGTTCAGAGGCCTGTCTTCTTCATAAGAATAGATATCACGTCCAATTCTGTCTTTAAAATACGTCTTTTGATTTGTTTTATCTTTTTCTACGGAATAACTGATATTGCTCCTCAAACCTTCCATTTGGTCTCTATTGATACTTCCTCTACCACCTCCTCCTTGAAATGCTTTTTGCATAATAGAGTCTCTTTTGATCCGGTTTTCTGAATAGAATACAGATTTTTCTGGGGAAATATCCAGGTAAGCGTTTTCTGTCTTGATATCTGTTTTATTTTCGGCATCAGGCTTCATAGTCACCTGATACACAAACCTGTTTGTCTGTGCAGAAACATTCTGTATAAAGAGTGCCAATGCGATAATACCTAATTTTTTCATTTATATTTTTGTTTATTTTAATTCAATTGGGTTTTGTGCTGTATTCGTAAAAGAAGGAGTTTCTACAGAGGAGCCTTGTGACATTGGCATTCCCTGAGTGTCACCGCCCATTCCACCTCTGTGCATTCCGCCACCTCCGTGGTGGCCGCCCCTCATTCCACCACCGTTCATCCCTCCTCCATTCATTCCGCCGCCCATGCCGCCATTATGTCTTCCTCCTCCCATATTCATATTTCCACCACTGTTATTTCCAGCCATTGCCTTTCTGTTTTTACCAAACTCCAGCTCCAGGGCAGCTTTATCACCATGGAAATTAGCTCTTGTACTTTGTTTGGCGTCAGAGCTTATCTGTTCTTCAAAAGCATTCTTAACGGTAATTTTTTTAGCAAGATCAAATTTATAATCTCCTTTATCATCTTCCAGCTTTACAATCAATCCTGGTAATCCAGAGAATTTGTAAGGACCATCAGAAAAAGGGATTTCTTTTGCGAACCATGCTGTCCAGACTCTTCCCCCAAATTCAGTCACTGCCTTCTGGGCAGAATATCCATTTTGTTTTTCAATAACATTGGTCACTTCCCATTTTACAGGTCTGTCTTCCTGATAATAAATTTGTTTTCCTGCTGCTCTTTCATAATAATATACTTTCTGATCCGGAATGCTTTTAGAAATAAAATATTCAAAGAAAGTAGGTTCAAAATGTTTCTTTCCTTCCAGCTTTGAAAAATCTTTTTCTTCTTTTTTATCATTTTCTTTCGCTTCCGATCTTAGAGAAGTAAAAAGAGAGTCTCTTTTCAACTTATTTTCGCTGATAAATAAGGAACGATTTCCTTTAATATCCAAAAAAGTTCTTTCACTTTTCATACTCACCAGATTGATGGAATCCGGGTTTACCTGTGTTTCGTAAACAAATCTTGTAGTCTGTCCATAAGACGCTACAGTGAAAAACAATACAAAAAAAGCAGCTATTTTTTGTTTCATTACAATTTTATTTATAGATATAAAATACGTTTCAAGGTTAAAATGAGAAACAAAATCTTCACATAAGGATAACAAATTTATCTAATTTTAACATAAATAACCCCTTTCAATCTCGCTATTAATATCAGAATCATTAAAATAGATATCTTCGATTTGAGATTGCGGAAATTAGTTCGTATTTTTGCATCATTAAATCATTCTAAATAAATACAATGATAAAAGTATCAGACTATGCAAAGGAGAAAGCCATCCAGTTGATGACGGAAGATGGTTTTAACCCTGCTGAAGATTATATAAGAGTAGGGGTGAAAAGCGGCGGATGCTCTGGTTTAGAGTATGTTTTAAAGTTTGATAACCAAAAAACAGACACAGATCAGATTTTTGAAGATAATAACATTAAAATTATTATAGATAAAAAATCCATCCTTTATTTAGCAGGCACAACTCTTGAGTATTCAGGAGGATTGAACGGAAAAGGGTTTGTTTTTAACAACCCGAATGCATCCAGAACATGTGGATGTGGAGAATCATTTAGTCTTTAGAGAAAAGACCTTAGATCCTAGATTCCAGACCTCAGAGCTATTCTGAATTCTGAAATTGAAAATCTGAAATCTAAAAAAAAATAATGAGTAAATATACAGAAGACGATTTAAGAGTCGATCTAGAAAATAAAAAATATGAATTCGGTTGGGAAACGAAGATTGATTATGAAGATTTCCCGATCGGTTTAAATGAGGACATCATCCGTGCCATCTCTGCTAAAAAAGAAGAGCCGGAATGGATGACTGAATGGCGTTTGGAGTCTTTCAAAATCTGGCTGAAAATGGTAGAGCCTAACTGGGCCAATATCAAGTATGAAAAACCAGATTTTCAAGCAATCCGTTACTATGCTGCTCCTAAAGTAAAGCCTGAACTGGCTAGTCTTGACGAGGTAGACCCTGAATTATTGAAAACATTCGCTAAGCTAGGGATTAACATCGAAGAGCAAAAAAGACTTTCCGGAGTTGCCGTAGATATCGTAATGGACTCAATTTCTGTGAAAACCACTTTCCAGGATACATTAGCAGAAAAAGGAATTATTTTCTGTTCAATTTCTGAGGCTATTAAAAACCACCCTGATTTAGTAAGAAAATATCTTGGAAAAGTAGTTCCGAGAGGAGATAATTTTTACGCAGCATTGAACTCCGCAGTATTTTCTGACGGAAGTTTCTGCTATATTCCTAAGGGTGTAAAATGTCCTATGGAACTTTCCACTTATTTCCGTATCAACCAGGCAGGAACAGGACAGTTTGAAAGAACACTTCTTGTAGCTGATGAGGGAAGTTATGTTTCTTATCTTGAAGGATGTACAGCACCGTCAAGAGATGAAAACCAACTTCACGCTGCAGTAGTGGAACTGATCGCTTTAGACAATGCTGAGATCAAATATTCAACTGTTCAAAACTGGTATCCGGGTAATGAAGAAGGTAAAGGAGGGGTATTCAACTTTGTAACGAAAAGAGGTCTTTGCGAAAGAAATGCAAAAATCTCATGGACACAGGTTGAAACAGGTTCTGCAGTAACATGGAAATATCCGTCTTGCATCCTTAAAGGAGACAATTCTATCGGAGAATTCTACTCTATCGCGGTAACGAACAACCACCAGTATGCAGATACAGGAACAAAAATGATTCACATCGGAAAGAATACCAAATCAACGATTATTTCAAAAGGTATCTCTGCCGGAAAATCTCAAAACTCATACAGAGGACAGGTAAAAGTAATGCCTTCTGCAAAAGGAGCAAGAAACTTTTCACAATGTGACTCTTTATTGATGGGTAATGAGTGTGGGGCTCATACTTTCCCCTATATTGAAATCAAAGATCCGACTGCACAGTTAGAGCACGAAGCAACAACTTCAAAAATCGGGGAAGATCAGATTTTCTACTGTAACCAGAGAGGTATCGATACAGAAAGAGCAATTGCTCTGATTGTAAATGGATTCAGTAAAGAAGTTTTGAACAAGCTTCCCATGGAATTTGCTATTGAAGCTCAGAAATTACTTGAGATTTCATTAGAAGGTTCGGTTGGATAAAATACTTCAGATAAAAACAAACTGATTTAATGGCAAGGTTTTCAGTGTTTTTATCAGATCAAGAACCGTTTTGTACGGAAATATAAGTTCTCATCTTCCCAGAAGATGATGAAAAACATAAAATATAAAAAGCTTCTATCCGTCTCTTGAGGAAATACTCCAGATAAAGACAATGTATATAAACTGATAAGAAGCTCACACAATTATAAAAAGCAAAAGTTAGCAAGAATGTTACAAATTAAAGACCTTCACGCCAAAATTGAAGATGGTGCAGAAATATTAAAAGGTATTAATCTTGAAATAAAGCCGGGCGAAGTTCACGCTATTATGGGGCCGAACGGAGCAGGGAAATCTACCCTTTCTTCTGTAATCGCTGGAAAAGAAGATTACGAAGTGACTGGTGGAGAGATTCTTTTCCAGGGAGAAGACATCAGTGAAGATGCTCCTGAAGATAGAGCTCACAAAGGAATTTTCCTTTCTTTCCAGTATCCAGTGGAAATTCCGGGAGTTTCTGTAACGAACTTTATCAAAGCTGCTTTAAACGAAACAAGAAAAGCAAATGGATTGGAAGAAATGCCGGCAAAAGAAATGCTTGCATTAATCCGTGAAAAATCTGAAAAACTGGGAATCAAAAAAGATTTCCTTTCAAGATCATTGAACGAGGGATTCTCAGGAGGTGAAAAGAAAAGAAATGAGATCTTTCAGATGATGATGCTTAATCCTAAATTGGCTATTCTTGATGAAACTGATTCAGGATTGGATATTGACGCTTTAAGAATCGTGGCAGATGGTGTAAACCACTTTAAAAATGAAGGAAATGCAGTTCTTTTGATTACACACTATCAGAGATTGCTTAACTATATTCAGCCTGATTTCGTTCACGTTTTAGCAGATGGAAAAATCATCAAAACTGGTGATAAATCTTTGGCATTAGAACTTGAAGAAAAAGGTTACGACTGGCTTCTTAACTAAGAAGAATATATATTATTTCAGAGATTAAAATTTTCAGCAATCATTCATTCGTGAAGTCTGGCGAAATAAAGAATCTCTACTATTAAAAATTGGATTCCCTATTCCTCGGAATAACAATATTTTAGTTCAAAAAAAAAGAAAAAATGGTGCAAACCACAGATATACCAGTAATGGCATTAAAAGAACAACTTACAGAGAACCATAATGAATTTTTGGAGAGTCTTCGTCACAGATTTCTGGATGATGAAAGAAAAGCAGCTCTTCAGAGATTTGCAGACGTTGGTTTTCCTACTAAAAAAGACGAAGAATATAAATATACCAATCTAAAGGAAATCACGGAAAAAAGCTACAACTTCTTCCCGAAAGAGAACCACAATATCACTAAGGAGCAGTTTGATGAATTGCACCTTGGGGAAGAAAATTTTGATTGGATTGTTTTTGTAAACGGTAAACTTCACAAAGAGCTTTCTAAAGTTTCTATTGAAAACGTAGAATTTCTTTCATTCAACTATGCATTAAACGATGAGAAGCATAAAGAGGTTTTTGAAAAATATTTCAATACGATTGCTTCTAAAGAACAGGCTTTTACTAACCTGAACCTTGCTTATTGCAAATATGGATTCTTCCTTAAGGTTCCTAAAAATGTAGTGATTGAAAAACCAATCCACGTTTTCTATATTTCTCAAAATCAAGAGGAAAACACATTCTACAATACAAGAAACCTTTTGATTGTAGAAGAAGGAGCCAAAGTAGAAGTGATTGAAAGCCACCATAATTTTGACAGCACGTATGTATTGACAAACTCTGTAACGGAGATCTTTACTTATCCGAATGCAAAAGCCGACTGGCACAAGCTTCAGAATGATAACAATACAACCTATCTTATCGACAGTACTTTCGCAAGACAGGAGAAAGACAGTTTAACGACTGTAAACACATTCTCTTTCGGAGGTAAGCTGGTAAGAAACAACCTTGATTTTATTCATAATGGATCCAATATCAATTCATTCATGAACGGAATCACAATCATTGGGAAAGATCAATTGGTAGACCACCACACGGCAGTTCACCACAACTTCCCGAACTGTGAAAGTTATCAGAACTACAAAGGAATCTTTGATGGTAACGCCCATGGAGTTTTCAATGGAAAAGTTTTCGTTGACAAAATTGCTCAGAAAACAAATGCTTATCAGCAAAATAATAACGTATTGCTAAGTGAGGGGGCTAGTATTGATACTAAACCTCAGTTAGAAATCTTTGCTGATGATGTAAAATGTTCTCACGGTTGTACCGTAGGTCAATTGAATGAAGATGCTTTATTCTACCTGAGAGCGAGAGGAATTTCTAAAAAAGAAGCACAGGCATTACTTTTATATGCTTTCGCTAATGACGCAATGCAAAACATTGATATAGAGCCTCTAAAAGAAAAAATATCAAAGCTATTGGCTGAGAAATTAGGAGTTGATATAGAATTCTAAGACTTATATATATTGATAAACAAAAGCACTTCTTTTTGAAGTGCTTTGTTATTTTTATGCAGATAATGTTTCTGTTTTATTTCTTTAACCAACCTTGGTTGTCCTTATTATCAGAACGTTTTTTTCCATTATCGAAATTATAGGCCAACCCTACTCCTAATGTCTGCTTCAACTGCGTTTTCCATATCTGATTATGGTCGTATAACAGATCTAGAGTTACATTGGTAGAGATGTATTTATTGATTTTCATGCTTAAAACTCCGCTATATCCAAGAACCAGTCTTTCAGGATGATCAAGATAGTTTGAGAATACAGAAGCAGTATTCAGCAAAGTGATGTTCTCCATAATTTTCAGCTTATACATTGCTGTACCAAGGAAACCGAATTGGAAAAGAGAAGAATCTCCATCATTTTTAAGACCATATGTTCCAGCTTTCTGAAGATCTTTATCTAAAACAAAAGTCCATCTTGCATTCGCCGGACGTAAGGTCACAGAAAGATTATCATTGGGACGGTAAGTAACCCCAGCGCCTAAATTCAGGTAGCCCGGTGCCATAAAATTGGAAATTTTCTTAGCATCAGGGTTGTTCCCATCTTCATATCCGGGAGCAAATTGAGTCTGAAGACCAGCTCCTGCTGAAAAATACCAATGTTTGGCAAATTCTCTACCATAGTTGGTAGAAAGATTGATAACGTCCTGAGTCTTTCTTACACCCGTTCCTTGTGTATTATTTTGTCCATATCCTAGAATAATAATGTTTTCCCAAAGGTCCTTCCCTTTTTCATAGGTTAGATTGTAATTGACACCGGCAAGCCATCCAACGTTGTTGGCTCCTCCTCCAACCCAGTTTGAAAAGGCAGCCTGATTAAGCATTAATGTATTTTGCCCCTGAATAGACCAGGCTTTAACAGTATCAGTTGCCGGGGCTTCCGTTTTAACCTCCTGAGCCATTGCTACAGTTCCTAAAGAAATAGAACTGATCAATAAAAGTTTTTTCATAATGTCGATTTATTACAAATGTATAAATAATAATCTTTGCCGGAATAAAATTCACTTTAAAATGAATTTAACACTACTAAATTAATGCTTCTAATCCTATGAAAATAAATCATTTAACCAACACTTTTAAGCCAAGCAAACTTAAGTCAACTTAAAACTACAGAATTTTAAAAACAAAAAACACCTCATTTCTGAAGTGTTTTTTTTGATATATTTATTCTCTCTTATTTTTTTATCCACCATTGGCTGTCTTTACGGTCAGAGCGTTTTACACCGTTATTCAGTGTATAAGCGAAACCAATTCCAAGGGTTTGTTTCAGCTGTGTCTTTTCTATCTGGTTATGATCATACAATAAATCCACAGTGACATTGGATGAAATATACTTATTAACTTTCAGGTTCAGAAGTGCCCCATAAGCAAGAACCAGTCTCTCCGGGTGGTCTAGATAATTGGAAAAGACTGAAGCTGTATTCGTTAAATAGATATCTTCCATTATTTTCAGCTTGTACATTGCTGTTCCAAGAAAACCGAACTGCAATAAAGAAGTATCACCATCATTTTTTAAACCATAACTTCCCGCCGTCTGAAGATCTTTATCCAGTACAAAAGTCCATCTGGCGTTGGTAGGGCGTAAAGTTACCGTAAGATCATCATTAGGCCTGTACGTGATACCCATCCCGACGTTCACGTAACCTGGTGCCATAAAGTTTGAGATTTTTTTGGCTTCAGGATTATTCCCATCTTCATATCCTGCTGCAAACTGTGACTGCAATCCAGCACCTAAAGAGAAATACCAGTTTTTTGAAAACTTTCTTCCATAATTGGTAGAAACGTTAATAACATCCTGAGTTTTTCTTATTCCAAGGCCTTTGGTATCATTTTGACCATACCCAAGAATGATGATATTCTCCCAAAGATCTTTGTCTTTTTCATAGGTGACGTTGTAATTGGCTCCGGCAAGCCACCCGACGTTATTGGCTCCACCTCCTACCCAGTTTGAAAAGGCAGCCTGGTTGATCATTAATGTATTTTTTCCTAATACTGACCAGTATCTTACTGTGTCTACCACTACGGAATCTTTTTTCAATTCATTTTGTGCACTCGCAGAGATCCCTATCAAAAAGGAAAGAATCAATAAAAACTTCTTCATTACTCTAAATAATTTTCAATACAAAAGTATTAATATAATTTTTTTTAAAGGTAAATTCAGCTTTAAAGAATCGAAATTCATCAAAGTTGAATCAATCACAATAACATATTTATATAAAATCAATGCCAAAATAATAAGTTTGAAAATAAAATTTGATACCTTTTGTCTTAAAATCAGGGAGGTAGAAATGAATTCATCGCCAAATTTTCCGAAATTCATCCTTGGCTTTTGATTTGACATAAAATCTTCATGTTTAAAAATATAATTTCCAAAAGAGCGGTTATATACCCATTGCTGATGCTTTCTGCAATGTGGTTCGGGTATTTTTTACAAATGCAGGGCTTTTTTCAAAGCTGTTTTGGAGCCATCATTCCGCTTTTGCCAGAAGGGTTGCTCGGAGTGGTTACCTCTCCTCTTTTACACGGAAATATTGATCATATTATAGGGAATTCTATTCCGATTGCTGCACTGATGTTTTTGTTGTATCAGTTTTATCCTATTGTAGCCAACAAAGTTTTTATTATTGGCTGGCTGGCAACCGGGCTTTTGGTATGGCTTCTTCCCCCTATTGATATTCTCACCGGCGACTATATGTATACATGTACTATCGGAGCCAGTGGTGTAGTTTATGTTCTTGCCTTTTTTCTTTTTTTCAGCGGGGTATTCAAATGGAATACAAAACTTCTGACTATTTCCATGCTTGTAGTACTCTATTATGGAAGTTTAATATGGGGAATGCTTCCGGAAGAATTGTTTTATAATATGCAGGAACCGAGCAAAATCTCATGGCAGGCCCATCTTTCGGGAGCTGTAGTGGGAAGTATTATTGCATTTTCCTTTAAAAATGTAGGGGAAAAGAAGAAAAAATTCATTTGGGAATTTCCAAATTATTATAGTGAAAAGGATGATAAACTGTGGCAGGAATACAAAGAAAATCATCCGGAAGACTTTATGGAGCTTCCTTACAAAAAAAGAGATGATATCTGGGATCATTTAGATGAATTGAGGAAGAGATAAAACTTATTTCACTACATTTGAAAAAAACACACATGATCTCAGAAGAATATTTATATGCCATCGCTCTCCGCGAGTGCAGCCAGATTGGCGACATTCATTTTTATAAACTTGTCCGTACTTTCGGAAGTGCTCACGAAGCATGGAAAAGAGCAAAGAAAGAGTATAAAAAACTGGAAGGAATAGGACAAAAAACAGTTTCGGATATAGGTAATGAGGCTCATTTGAAATTCGCAGAAGAAGAATTAAATTTTTGCGAAAAAAATAATATCCAAATCAGGCTGAGACACTTCAATGAAACCCCTTCCCTTCTTCACGAATGTAATGATGCTCCCGCTATACTTTATCAAAAAGGACAGATTAATGATTCGCTTGCCAAAGTAAGTATGGTAGGAACCCGAAATATGACTGCTTACGGTCAGCAATTTATTGAAGAATTCTTTGATGCTTCACAATCTTCCAACTATATATCGGTAAGCGGTCTTGCCCTGGGAGTTGACAAAGAGGTTCATGAACAGTCTATTCGTACCCGAAAACCTACTGTAGGAGTTTTGGCTCATGGTTTTCAATTTTTATATCCTGCAAAAAACAGACGCCTTTCAGAAAAAATTCTCCAGGAAGGAGGAGCACTAATCACAGAATTTAGCTCTAACAGAAAGCCAGACCGTGAAAACTTTATACAAAGAAACAGAATCGTTGCTGGAATATCCCCAGCGACCATTGTAGTAGAAACCGGTTTTGGAGGTGGTTCCGTAAGCACAGCAGCATTTGCCAATGATTATAATCGTGAGGTTTTTGCTCTTCCCGGAAAAATTACAGAAACCAACAGCCAGGGATGTAATCAGTTGATTTTCCACCATAAAGCAACAGCCATTTCAACGATAAAAGATCTTATCGGTATGCTTGGATTTAATGACTCGAAAGAAAAAATAGAAGAGTTATTTCCCCACAGTGAGAAAAACATACAATTATCTGATATTCAGAATTTAATATATCAATCCATCAAAGATCAGCCGCAGATTTCTCTGGATGATCTGTCGCAGAAAATTGAGGTTTCTACTTACAAAATTTTACCAATAATTTTAGAATTGGAACTTTTAGGGAAAGTAAAATCATTTTCCGGGAGGCAATTTATCGCAAATTGATATTTAACGATTTCTTAATATTGCATTATTTCACACATAACATTTCATTTTTAATAATTTTTGATCACAAATTATCAATTTAATAATATTACGAAACATTATTATTTAATTTTTAGCAATGTTGAAATAGAGTGTTGTGAATCTTGAAAAAAAAATTAAATTTGTTGACAATAATATTCAACCTTAATATATGGAACAATATAATATTGACCAGAAAATCCAAGAGTTTATTGCAAAAATTGAAGCAAAAAATCCTAACGAACCGGAATTCTTACAGGCTGTAAAAGAAGTTGCCGTAACTGTAATTCCATTCATTGCTACTAAAAAAGAATACACCGGAATGAAGCTGCTTGAAAGAATGGCTGAAGCTGAAAGAATTATTATTTTCAGAGTTCCATGGGTTGATGACAAAGGAGAAATTCAGGTTAACAGAGGTTTCAGAATTCAAATGAACTCTGCTATTGGTCCATACAAAGGAGGAATCCGTTTCCACCCTACGGTAAACTTATCAGTTCTTAAGTTCTTAGCTTTTGAACAAGTATTCAAAAACTCTTTAACAACTCTTCCAATGGGAGGTGGTAAAGGAGGTTCAGATTTCGATCCACAAGGAAAATCTGATATGGAAGTAATGCGTTTCTGCCAGGCTTTCATGACAGAATTATGCAAGCACATTGGTCCTGAAACAGACGTACCTGCAGGAGACATCGGTGTTGGAGCAAGAGAAATCGGATATTTATTCGGACAGTACAAGAAAATCAGAAACGAATTTACTGGAGTTCTTACAGGAAAAGGTCTTGCTTACGGAGGTTCATTAATCCGTCCTGAAGCTACAGGGTACGGTGTAGTATACTTCGCTGAGCAGATGCTTAAAACAATCGGACAGAATTTTGAAGGTAAAATTGTAACGGTATCAGGTTTCGGAAACGTAGCTTGGGGAGTTATCAAAAAAGCAACTGAACTGGGTGCTAAAGTAGTAACAGTTTCTGGTCCAGATGGATACATCTACGATAAAGATGGTATCAGCGGAGAAAAGATTGATTATTTATTAGAGTTGAGATCTTCAGGAAACAACAGAGCTGAAGATTATGCTAAAAAATATCCATCTGCTGAGTTCCACGCTGGAAAACGTCCTTGGGATGTGAAGTGTGATGTAGCTTTCCCTTCTGCAACTCAAAACGAATTAGATTTAGATGATGCAAGAAAATTAGTTGAAAACGGATGTATCTGTGTAACTGAAGCAGCTAACATGCCTTCTACATTAGATGCTATCAACTATTTCTTAGACAATAAAGTATTATTCTCTCCTGGTAAGGCTTCCAATGCTGGAGGTGTTGCTACATCAGGACTAGAAATGACTCAGAACTCTATCCGTCTTAACTGGACTTCTGAAGAAGTAGACGCAAGATTAAAGGAAATCATGATCGGTATCCACAAAGCTTGTAGAGACTACGGAAAAGACGAAGACGGTTATGTAAACTACGTAAAAGGTGCAAATATTGCCGGCTTCGTAAAAGTAGCAGAAGCAATGTTAGCTCAAGGAGTTGTGTAACATAAAAAACAAAGGTTGGGAGAAATTCCCGACCTTTTTTGATATAGCCTGTTCCCGGGATAATGGGAAAAAAGTAAAAAGTGAAAGGAGAAAGCGCTGCTATATGCAGCGCTTTTTTTATTTTTATATTATGGAAAGTACCTTTAAAAATATTGATGAGTATATTCTTCTGTTTCCGTTAGAGGTACAGGAAAAATTGCTTGAACTGAGAAAAGCAATTCATTCTCAGGTTTCAGATCTGGAAGAATATATTGGATATCAGATGCCGGCTTTCAGATATAAAGGAAAACCTTTGATCTATTTTGCAGGATACAAAAAACATATTGGTTTTTATCCTGGCGCTGAGGGTATCCGAAATTTTGAGGAGGATTTTAAGGAAAGGAAGTACAAGTTTTCTAAAGGAGCTGTACAGTTTCTTATTACCGAAGATCTTCCATGGGATTTAATTCATAAAATTGTTCAGTTTAAAATGGAAGAGATTGAGCAAAAAAAATCCTGAAATACAAGATTCCAGGATTCCGACTAGTGTTTGCTAAAGTGCTTACTTTTTCTTCTTTTTGTCTTTCTTCTCTTCTTTAGGAGTATCTGCAGGCTTAGTGTTATCAGTAGGTGTTGTACTTACTGTTGGATCAGTTGCCGGTGAATTCTCCATTGTTGTAGCAGGTGTTTTTTCCTGGGTTTTTGGATCCGAAGGACTTGTAGTCTGTGTATTCGGTTGAGTTTGAGTTGTCGTTGTTTTATGAGTTGAGGTATCAGCTGGCTTTTGTGTTGTTGATTGTGCCGATACTGCGATTACTCCGACTAAGGTAAACGCTGCCGTTAAAAATAACTTTTTCATAATGTAATATTTAAATGATTGTTTAACTTAAACGAGACATCATTTATAAAATTATATGTAAATAGCTTATTTAACGTACTTTATAATTATTTAAGAGGATTTTGGAAAAAGGGTTCAATTAGTTCAGCTGGAAGAATGATGCTGGAAGCTGGAAGTTTTTTAAGGTGAAAACAACAGCTCAATAATCTATTTTAACTAAGTTTAGAATCAAAGAAGCAATAGTCATATTATCAACGAAGAGAGCTTCCCGCCTCCATCATCCAGCTTCCCTACATTACATCTACTTCGCAATATTCTTCATCATTTTTTCCACGAATTCAAAAGCGGCTGGGCAGATCACTGTATTTTTCAGCATCAAATTATTGATCTGGTAGATCTTCTTGCGGTCTGTATGAGGGTATTCACGGCAGGCTTTAGGTCTTACTTCGTAGATAGAACAGGTATTATCACTATTCAGAAAAAAGCACGGAAGATTCTGCAGTACTTTATCATTATCTTCATCTACTCTTAAAAACTTAGCTTCAAAATCAGCAGACTTCATCCGAAGATGCTTGGAAATACGTTCAATATCTTTTTCAGTATATAAAGGTCCTGTTGTTTTGCAACAATTGGCACATTGTAAACAGTCTATTTCATCAAAAACTTCCTCATGGGTTTCCTGTACGATATAATCAAGATTCTTGGGCGGTTTTTTCTTTAATCCGTCCAGAAACTTCTTATGCTCTTTCTGCTTTTGTATAGCCTGTTTTTTATAAAAATCTAAATTCATTATTCATTATTTCTCACAAACTCCGGAAGCTCTTCATTCTTGTATTCATTGATTTTATCCAGATCCAGGACTGTCGTAATATTTTCTTTGCTTGGATAATACATCGGAACAAATTTAGCCCCATAAACAATTTCTCCGGTAGTATATGAAGATCTCTGCACTACAGTGTTTGAAAATACTTCATCAAATGCACGCACCTGTACAATAAGCTCAATATCTGTATTTTTAAAATCTTCTTCAGAGAAGCCATAAAACGGAGAGTTTTCATCAATTTTATGTACCACCGTCCAATTGAGGGCCAGCGTATTGATCTTACTCATTTGTGTATCAAGCCTGTAAAAATTACTTTTAGCAACTCCATTTTCTATAACTTCAATAGCTGCTGAAAGAATCACGTCTGCATCCGTTAATGCATTATTTTTATAGGGAGCAAGCCTGAACATCAATGCCGAAGAGCCTTGAAAAGGTGCAATAACCGCTATATCAGAAAATCTGAGATAGGCTCGTGGTCTTGAAAATCTTCCGTAAAAAAGTCCGGTTGCAATGGCAAAGGTAAGCAATCCCAGAAAAGCTTCAAAAGTAGCCACAAGACTCGCCAAAAAGCCTACTGGAGCAATTCTTCCATATCCTACTGTTGTAAACGTCTGGGAACTGAAGAAAAAAACATCGATAAATTCGTTTAACGGGTCGCTTTTATCAATTCCTGTAAGATGTTCCACACCGATCAGGTAATAGATCATCGCGAAAAGCAAATTGATCAAAATGTAAGCAATAACGAGATAAGAAATGAAACGGAATGAAGAGAGGTTCAGCATGGTGTGGTACCAGCTTAATCTGTTGAAAACGTTTACTCCTCTCCTCTGAACATTCGGGAGGCCGTCTTTATTGATAAATCTTCCAGAAGCATTGGTTCCAAAACCGCTGTTCTCCGCATTTTTCTGACGGATCTTTTTTCTGAATCCTCCTGTCATTTTTTAATCATTTTGATTGTGTTGTATAGTAATTCCACTCTGCAAGTAAGCCGATAGATCTTCAGCTCTCCTCTTCTGTTTTATAAATATTTAAAAAAGCAAAGTTATGTTTTTTAGTCATCATTTCTCAAACATTCGTTATTCAGATAGCAGATTGTTTTCTCGTAGATTTTTATTATGATTTTATTTAAAAGATTATATACAAAAACAGCAGAAAATTTTGAATCTCTGCTGCTTATATCCTATTTATCAAAGTAATTTATATACTTTGTGCAGGTGATTCCATCACAGTAACACTTACATTGCTGACAGATTTCACAGTGCCTGACTCTCCATGTATATCTGAAAGAAAATTAGGGAAGTCTTCAATAGGGAAAGCCCAATAATAATGGCCATTGACTGGAGAAGGAAAGTTGGCCTGCAATCTTCCATTCAATTTCATAGGCACAAAGTATTCCACAGAAGACCCTTTTAATTTTGTCAGGATAGAAATAATCTTTTTAGAGTGCGCCGGAACAATAGTTTTGTAGGTGCTGGTTTCTGTAATTTCCTCGGAATTTTCTGTTCCCTCCGTTGTATCTCCTCCCACAACAACTTTAGTACTTGCCGAAGCTTTTGCCACTAACGGAATATCAACGGATACTGATGCTGCCACTTCAAATGATCCTGAAACAGTACGCTTCCAGGAGGTAGAATATCCCTTTTTGTAAGAATAGGATACTGTAATTTCGCTTTCTCTATCTCCATTATTAATAGCTTCCGTAGTATAAGCGTTGTCCGGCAAATCTATTCCATCGGTTTTTACCGTCACCTGAGGAGTTCCTAAAACAATAGAAACATTAGGATTAGGAGCTGTATTCCGGGCATCTCCATCTACAGAAAGATCAGGATTAAATATAATTCCGTCCGGAACCTGTCCGCCATAAGCAAAAACATTTTTCAGTCTGGTTCTTTCTCCGGAATAACTGATATCATATCCTATATCTTTCAAATGGTTCGGCTTGAAAGGAATTTCACGTTCTTCATTGGTAGAACTTTTTACACTCAGATTATTATTATCTGACAATGTAAACTCATCTACAATTTTCCAGCCTTTCTGAAGCATCTCTGCCTCTGTCAGCTGTGATTTCTTTACATCAGCAGCATTTACCTTTGCTGAATCATCATTCATTGCACTCACTTCATCTCTTGAACATGACACCGAAAACATCAATAAGAGAAACCAAAAAGAATTGATTTTTTTAATCATTTTAATAATTTTTTAGTGTTTAATAATTAAATTTACAAAAACCAAGTTCTTTTAAGGCGGTTTTTTGCGAATTAATCAAATTTTAATTTTTCCTAATTTTTCATCTGTTTACCCTGTGTTTTATTCTAAAATGCTGTTTATATGAAATTTATCAATTTTCAGATCGGATTTTTTTATATGATTTACACTAACTTTGAACTATGAAAAAGCTTGAATCCCGAGAAGATATTGAACACCTTGTCAATTCATTTTATGCAAAGGTTGTTAAAGATGAAACCATAGGGTTTTTCTTTAATGATGTCGCTAAAGTAGATTGGGACAAACATCTTCCTAAAATGTACTCTTTTTGGGAGTCTATCCTTTTCGGACAGATGACGTACAAAGGAAACCCAATGGGCGTGCACTTCCCGATCAATGAGATAGAGGCTATGGAACAGAAACACTTTGACAGATGGTTGCTGCTTTGGCGTACTACTATTGAAGAAAACTTCGTAGGAGAAAACGCGGATATGGCGATCTACAAATCGGAAAACATAGCAAAGCTAATGGCTTTCAAGATGGATTTGGCGAGAAGGTTATAATGTAGTGCGAAGAGCCGGGATTTATTTCAAATAATAAATTGACTCTTTTAGGGAACGATTACGGTAAAGATATATGCTGCCAGATTTACCAATAGAACAGTTCCGTACAGAACATTTGTTTTTCCACGGCTCAAAGAAAGCATGACGATAAATACGGATAAAGAAAGCAGAATAATATCTTTCTTATCCAAACCTAATACCAGTGGAATATCATACATGATACATACCGCAGAAACCGCAGGAATAGTCAATCCGATACTTGCTAATGCTGAACCCAGCGCAAGATTCAAACTGGATTGGATTTGATTGGCTCTTGCTGCTCTGATTGCTGCAACTCCCTCAGGAAGAAGAACAACAGCTGCAATAATCACCCCAACCAAAGATTTAGGTGCTCCAAGGCTTTGCACCATCCCTTCTATTGTATTGGATAATCCTTTTGCCATAAGCACAACAATAACAAGACACACCACCAAAAAAGCAAAACTGATAAGAGTTTTTGTAAGTGAAGGAATATAATGTTCTTCCGGATGTTCATCAGGAACAATAAAATAACTTCTGTGACGCACAGTCTGTACCATCAGGAAAACGCCGTAAATAACAAGACATGCGATGGATATAAAAATAAGCTGTGCTTCATTATAGAATGGTCCGTTGACACTTGAAGTAAAATTAGGAAGGACAAGGGTAAGTACCAAAATGGAAACAATACTCACCAGATAAGTAGTTGCTGAAGTTCTTGCGAAGAACTGCTCATGATATTTAACCCCCCCTACCAAAATACATATTCCCAGAATTCCGTTAAGAATAAGCATTACAGCGGCGAAAACCGTATCTCTGGCCAGCGTGATTGCCTGATCTCCGCCGGCAACCATCAGTGAGATGATCAGCGCGACTTCAATAATGGTAATACAAAGAGCCAGGATAATAGTTCCGAAAGGCTCTCCTACTTTATGAGCAACGACTTCTGCATGATGCACTGCTGATAAAACACTTGCGATCAGCAAAACACCCGCAAGGATATCATAAATAACACCAGTTCCCATTAAACCGGAAAAGTAGTATCCTACTGTCAAAATAGGAAAAATATAGGTATAATGTAAAAGTTCTTTTAGTCTCATATCGTGACTACAAAATACAAAAAATCTATGAAATTTTAAATATCAAAAGAAAATATTAATAATATTTTAATGAGGCCAGAAGTTAAAGTCCTGGTAATCTGTGAACATATGAAACAGAAGCCCAATTCCAATAATTCTAATATTTCCTTTAAAAAACAGCAGCAAAAAATACACCGCAATGGCATAATAGGAATGTAAAAAATGAAAACCTATACTTCCTCGGGACGGATCAAAAATTGGATTGGCGAAAAGATGGTCCAGATCTACGAGCATGGTAGCCAGAAGAATGAAATACGCTTTCTTCCAGTTTTTACGATAAAAAACTAATGCAATAAATACTGGAAAAACGAGATGTAGAAAATAATGGGTAAAGGTTTTGAGCAATGCGATATCTGATGGAGCCATTAATGATAATTTTATTCGGTTTTGACATTTACCAGCGTAAAATTAAGGGTAATTCTCCATTTTTTGCTTTTATTTTCACCCAATAATCTTTTGCTTTATTTCCGTAAATCACATACTCTATATCGGAAATGATTCTTTTTTCAGTGATACTCAGTGTTTTTAAGGAAGAATACAACAGCGCACTGTTTCTGATTAAAATATAATTTTCTTTTAACTGAGGTGATAATGATATTGATTTTCGGGTTGATCTGATCGCAATACCTTCATTATTTTGGCTGATTTGATTTGGTTGGAAAGGAATTGCCGTAAATTGGTTTTCGTTGTTGATCCACTTTTTAGACTGGAAATAATCCCAGGTTTTTCCGGGATCACTACTTTTAATATCAATGAAATAAGTAGGTTGGGTAATTTTTTGGAAGGCCTTTTTTTCAACTTCATTGAAATTATCATCATATTCATAACTGATAATGGTATCATTGATCTGCTCAAGATCTGCTGTTGCTCTAAAGTAAGCTATTTGTGAGGAATCAGCTATATTTTTATTGAAAAAAAGGCTGAAGTTTCTAACGTTTTCTTTGTCTAATTCAAGGTCCAGAAAATGATTTCTCTTCTGTAGTTTAGAAGCTACAGCATTAAAAATTTCGGTGTTTGAATTGTTTTTGATTTCAATTTCATCCTCATTTAAATCAATAGAAAAGTTTTGAATCTTTTTCCCGGAAATGAAAGAAATACTTCCTGTCGAATTATTTATAAACTGATCTGCATTCAGAACAGAATTCGAAGTCTGAAGAATTTGTTTCTGAATGGTTTCAAAGGCCGAATCTGAAGTTCCCATTATGCAATGATTCCCATTGACCACAACAAAAAACTGATCATTCTGAAAGCGGTTATTTCCCTTAGCTACAAAATTTTTTTTCTTTAAAAAGGTGATGAACTTTTGTGAATCTTTCAATTCTAAAACACTGTACCATTCGGAAAACTTAGTGTCTTTAATGTGAAAGATCTGTAAAAAATCCGGAATTCTGATCCCTGCATCTTTCAAAGAACCGGAACTTTTACCTTTGGACTTACTTTCTGACCAATGTGAAGGGTGTGTTGCCAGACTGAAGAGGTATTGTCCTGTTAGTTTCTTTACATCAATTAAAGCTACTGCATCTGCATTTTCAGGGATATATCTGAGGCTTTTGTTTTTATAAAAAACCACGAAATACACCGCCACAGCAAACAATACAACTAACGGGACAATAATCTTCTTTTTGTTCATTTATAAAATTTGTGGTTTCTCTTCTTTTTCTTTTGTTTTAAAAACCTGATCGAATATATCAAAGAAATACATTAAGCTGTTTTCCGAAGAGTCTTTAATATTATAATTCATTTCAGTCTGAATGCTTTCTCCCTTCACCTCTGTTTTATAATACATTTCTCCTACATTTTTTCTGATGGCATCCAGTGTTTTTCTTTCTTTTGGAGTTTTAAACTCTTTGTCCAGACCTGTTAAAAGCTTCTGAATATCTAATCTTCCGGACAAAGGATATTTCGCTGAATCTTTGGCCCATTTTCTGGAAATATCAGATTGGTTTACCGATAAAATATTGTCGGCAGAGCTCATCAGATATACCACTCCATCTTTTACGGTAAAGAACAGCTGATCAATATACCCTCCATTTTTCTCTTCTTTGAATGTGTAAAAATTTCCTTTTTTGGAGAATCTTTTAGACAGTTTTTTATTGGTAGTCAACAAATCAAAAATACGGTTCCAATAGCCTTCATTTTCTGTTGCAAAAGCGAAAGTGAAGTTGGGAACAGCGATTTCTTTGGTCTTTTTTACTTCTTTTTCGTTAAAATCGGCATCGTATTCGTAATCGGTATATTCTACTGTTTTGGATTTCAATTCGTTCAAAACAAAAATTCCGTTTCCGGGTGCAATTTTGGAAATTGCTTCCTCGTCAAGAACAATTTTCATGGTTTCCATGATGAGCTCCATTTCTTTTTTGTACTCATTTTCTCCGGAATTCTGAAGAAGGCTGTACATCATGTCGAAACATTTTGCTCCATTCACGTTCATGGCATAGTAACCAACGCTTTTTTCATTGATCAGCTCCAGCAGCTTTTTGTTCTTCTTCCCTTTGTAAATAGCTGAAATATTATTTTGAATATCTTCATTTTTGTGCTGATAATTATTCACCAGCCTTACTTTATCCTTATCAAAATACAGATTGTACGAATAGTTGGAATCATACATGTTTTTGAAAAACTGTCCATAGCTGTAGAACTTCGTCATTTTGCCATAGATCCCGTCATTTACAATTCTTCCATAGTCTGTATATACAAAAACATCAGAATTGGCGTCTCTGAATTTCAGCATTTCTTTAGGAGCTTCAATTTCTAAATTTGAACTAAAATAAAGGTCGAAACGGTCTTCGGCGTTCTTTTTCACAACTTTGAAGTTTTCTCTGCGAATAGAATCCTGTTCTTTTTTGTAAGCTTTATCTTCTTCCTCATCGTAAGCGTAACCATCGTTAGGCATTTCTTCTCCATTTTCAGAATTCTCGGCACTTTCCTTCTCTTCAGGATATTTATGATGTTTCTGCAGATACTTAATATCCTTCTGAATTCTTGCTATTTCCAGATTATTATCTTTGATACCCTCTTTCAGATACTTAATATCGTCTTTCAGATTTTTGATTTCGTCTTTATAGTTAAAAGGTTTTTCCGGCTCATCGGTATAAGCACTGTCTCCGGCATCTACTGCAACGCTGTCTACAGCTACTGCTGTACTGTCTGCTACAGCTTCAGTAGACCAAATATCTTTATAAGGCTTGGTATAGCTTATCATGCTAAGAACTGCGCGGCTTCCGTTCCACGCCACAAAAACATCATCATTAATGTCTACGTAAGAATAATTCTTTCTGCTGGAAACTTCCTGTCCTTTTTTCTTTACAGAATTAATGAACTCCTGGAACTTTTCCTTATTATCAATGATAAAATGTGTGTTGTACGTCTTAATAGAATCATTAAAGCTTGCGTAATGATACTGAACAGCATCATATTTGATCCCGGTTTTGGAATAATCTGTCCATGAAGGTGCTTCCTTGCTTTTTTTGCTTAGCTCATGAAGCAGCGGATTCAATTTATTCCAGTTGATTTTATTATTAAGCTGTTTTCCGTTGACTTCCATATAAAATACGGCATCAGACGGAACTTTCATACTGTTTTGGGCAAAAACCAGTGTAAAACCAAAGAGTACAAAAATAATTTTTTGTGTTTTTAATAAGATAGATTTCATGACTATAGTTTAGAAATTTATTGAAAAAGAATCGTGTTTTGTATTTGTTTTTTTTGAAGGATCAGATCCAGGATATCAGCCTCCAGTTTAAGCGCTTTTTTATTGGGAGAAAGAACATAGGTATTATTCGTTTGTGATTTCACGGTGCTCTCGAACTGCATAATGGAAGTATATTTTGCATCATTAAAAACTTCCTTGTCTGCCTTACTCATCTTGTCGTAATCCGCTTTAAAAGTATTGACTTTATTTCTTGTCAATGTCTTTTTTTCAAGATTCTGGCTGTACACTTGTGTGGGAACCATTTTGCCCAATATATTCTGAGATTTCAGCTTTTCCAGACCAGCATTGATGTTTTCAATCTTTTTGAAATTACAGCTCAGTTTAATGATATAATTATCAAAATCCATGGATGTTTTCACATTGCTGATACCGGGAGTTCCTTTGAAAATCTTAGCTGCTTCATTGATTTTATTTTCAATTTCTGCTTTTTTCGGAACTTTTTTTCCATTGATGGTTTCCATTTTTGAGATGGATGCCAGTCTTGTTTTGCTCTTACTGGCATTAAGAATAATGGTATATTCTCCTGTTCCGTCAGCCTTTACATTCACTTTATCAAGGATATCGAAACAGCTTGTAAGAAACAGCAAAGGAATACAGGTAAGAAATAATCTGAGAAAATTTTTCATGATTTGTTTTAAAGCCACAAAATTACTCAATTTTGACCTTAAATCCTTGTCATCTTCGATTTTTTGGCCATAAATAGCTGTTTCCCGGTACTTTTTTAGGGGAAAATACGGTACGATTCCGTATACTATTTTTTAAATACGTCCTTTCAGATAATCCTGACGAAGATCTTCGTCCAGCTTTTCAATAGCATATCGAAGACAGGTTCTTGGCATTTCTTTGTAATACTGATTCAGATAGCTGATGAGTTCACCTTCATTTTTATTTCCCATTTCTCTTAATAACCATCCATTGGCCTTATGCATCAGATCATGAGAGTGTTTTAGATTTCTGGTTACGAATTCTTTGGTAAGATCAAATGATCCCTTTTTTATGTAATGCATTGTCCCCACAATGGCTATTCTCTTATGCCACATTTCTTCTGATTCCGAAAGTTCCCTAAGAAGGCTTTCTTTCTGGTTTTCAAAAGTATATCTACCCAAAATCTTATAACAGGTGGAGTCTACCAGATCCCAGTTGTTGACATAAGGAAGGTGATTCAGGTAAAAAGAAACCACCTCTTCTTTTATGGCTTTATCTTTAGTTTTTTCAAACTTTGAAATCAGCATAAAAAGAGCTGTCAGCCTGTGTTCATGGTATTTTGAAGAAAGCAGTACACCGAGCTCTTCCAAATTGATTTTCGAATAATACTCTTTGGCAACAGAGCGCTGATCCGGAACTGTTACACCTAGAAACAAATCGCCTTCGCCATATTCTCCTTTTCCTGTTTTGAAAAATCTAGGAAAGAATTCTGCCTTTTCAGGAATGGATAGAACAGCAAGCGATTCCTGTATTTCTTTAACAATACTCATATGACAATTTAAGCGTTTTCTTCTACAGCAATATTTTCCTGTTCTTCCTCTTCTTTTGCAATCTTATTGGGATTGGCTACTTTGGCAATGGTAAGCCCCTGAACAATGATCGAAAATACAACAACACAGTAGGTAATACTTAAAATAATTTCGCTGTATTCACTTTTGGGAATAGACATCGCCAGTGCAATGGAAACCCCTCCGCGAATTCCTCCCCAAACCAGAACTTTTACCGTCTGCGGGCTGAAACTTTTTCTCAGAGAAGTAAATTTCGTAGGTCCCCAAATGGAAATAAATCTTGCAAAAAGAACAACTACAATGGCAGCTAAGCCCGGAATCATAAAGTGCTTAAGGTCTTTAATCATCAAAAGCTCAAACCCGATGAAAAGGAACAACACAGCATTCAGAATTTCATCAATCAATTCCCAGAATTTAATAAGATAATCCTGAGTAACGGATTTCATTTTGAAACTTCTGTTGAAATTCCCCATAAACAATCCTGCCGCAACCATTGTCAACGGCCCTGAAATATGCATTTGGCGGGCAATAAGATATCCTCCCATCACCACAGAAAGCGTTACCAATACAGAAATAATATAATCATCTACTTCACGCATCAACCTTGATGTAACCCAACCAAGCAGCACCCCTAATAAAAGGCCTCCTCCAGCTTCTTTAAGTAAAAGAAGCCCGATCGTTTCAACACTAAGATCTACCTCTTTTCCAACGGCAAGTTGTAAGATCACGGTAAAAACCACAACCGCCATACCGTCGTTGAAGAGAGATTCTCCTGCTACTTTTGTTTCCAGTGATTTTGATACATTAGCCTGTTTCAGTACACTCAGAACCGCTACCGGATCGGTAGGAGAAATCAAGGCACCGAAAACAAGACAGTAGATAAATGGAAGCTTAACACCCACATAAGGAAGCAGATAGAACATTCCGAATCCTACTACAAAAGTAGAAATCACAACTCCTACTGTGGAAAATATTACTACAGGTCTGAACTGTTCTTTCAGATCATTAATATTAATATGAATTCCTCCTGCAAAGAGAAGGAAATTAAGCATAGCTCCCATCAAAACCTCCGTAAAATCGATACCATTCATCAGTTTGTGAAGATGTCCGAACGTTCTCGGAAGCACAGTTTCTCCAAACATGACCAGAAAAATAGAAACCACAATAGCGATCACCATAATTCCGATGGTACTTGGAAGTTTTAAAAACCTGTAATTAAGATATGCAAATATTGATGCTAATACGATTAATGCTGAAAATGAATAATATAATTCCACTAAGTGTTTTTTATTTTAAGATTAATTGGTTAGTTCCAAATAAAGTATTCTGATATAAATCTTCTTCCCATCCTTTTCCCAGATATCATACATGCTATCTTTCATTGCCTTTGAGCTTCTTGTATAATCTTGTCCTATATTCAGAATATTCAGCAGAATGTATTCATCCCCTACAGAATTGACGATATAGGCTGTTTTTTCAGACTGCCCGTCTCCTGAACTTTTTATCCCATCCGTAAGTGCTCTAAACTGATTCAGATGATGCATAAAGTTATTTCCGTCCTTTATAGAATCATATGCTCTGAGCAGGATCAGTAGAATATCAAGGTTCGTAGGATCTTTATCATACAATTCCTTTCCCTGTTTGATGCAGTCAGCAAAATTATTCTGCTTAAAGGCATCTACAAGACTTTTAAAACGGTCTTCTGATGTGCTTATTTTATCGCTTCTATAGTTTCTTCCGTAGTAAAGATATTGTGACTCTATACTGTCCAAAGATTTTGGATACCCTTTGTACTTAAAAATAAGCTTCTCATAATTGTACGGAGAATCAGAACTATTGAGACTTTTCTCAATGGCTTTTAAATCAACTTTTGATTTCTGGCTAAACCCAAAAACCGAAAATAGTATGAATAAAAGGAAAAAGTGATACTTCATTAATTGTTGCTTTCTTCTTCGTCGTTATCGAAATATTCGAAAAGGAAATCGTTATACGGGAATCTTGAAATATGAATTTTCATGACTTCATCATAGATCATTTTCTTCATTTCCGGGAAGTTTTCCTTCGTTAATGCAGAAATGAAAACCGTTGGATATTTTGATTTCGCCATCCACGTTTTTTTCCATTCTTCCAGAGAGATATTTTTACGGGTAGAAGGCGTAAGATCATCTTCATCCTTTTTCTCATAGCTGAAATCATCAATCTTATTGAAAATCATGATCATTGGTTTCTGATGGGCATTAATTTCCATCAGGATATGATTTACAGATTCTATGTGATCTTCAAAGCTTTCGTGAGAAATATCTACTACATGAATCAAAAGATCAGCTTCACGCACTTCATCCAAAGTAGATTTGAATGACTCCACCAGCTGAGTCGGTAATTTTCTGATAAACCCTACGGTATCGGTAAGCAGGAAAGGTAAATTTCCGATCACCACTTTTCTTACAGTCGTATCCAGGGTTGCGAATAATTTATTTTCAGCAAAAACCTCAGACTTTGAGATGGAATTCATCAAAGTAGATTTCCCTACGTTGGTATATCCTACCAAAGCAGCACGAACCACCTTTCCGCGGTTGTTACGCTGAGTTGCCATCTGCTTGTCAATAGTCTTTAATTTCTCTTTCAGCAACGTGATCCTGTCACGGATAATACGACGGTCAGTTTCAATTTCCGTTTCACCGGGACCTCTCATCCCGATTCCCCCTTTCTGTCGCTCAAGGTGGGTCCACATCCTAGTCAGTCGTGGCAAAAGATACTGATATTGCGCTAATTCCACCTGAGTTCTTGCATAAGAAGTCTGGGCTCTTTGGGCAAAAATATCAAGAATAAGATTGGTACGGTCCAGAATCTTCACTTCCATATCTCTTTCCAGGTTTTTAAGCTGTGAAGGAGAAAGTTCATCATCGAAAATTACAGTTCCTATCTCGTTTTCTTTTACATATTCTTTTATCTCAATGGCTTTTCCGCTTCCGATAAAGGTTTTGGAATCCGGCTGAGTCAGTTTTTGGGTAAAACGCTTTTGTACGGTAGCTCCGGCTGTGAAAGCTAAAAACTCAAGTTCATCTAAATACTCCGTCAGTTTTTCTTCGTCCTGATTTTGGGTAATAACACCCACTAAGACTGCTTTCTCATAGTTATGTTCTTTCTTTTCTAACATTAAGTTCTGTCTATGTTTATGATTTTTACAAGTTAATATTTTTCAGAAAAAAAACAAAATCAATTTTTATTTAATAACACATTTTAAGATAAATTTAAGTTCAAGTATTAAAAACTTGCAAAATAATCAATAACTTTATATAGTAAATTTCTGATTACTAAATATTTAAACTGGAAAACTTATATCCTAAATATCATGATTACACGTATTAGATGTATGATTATTGATGATGATGAACTGGACAGACTGGTTCTTCAGCATTATATCAAACAATATCAAAACATTGAAATTGTTGCTTCTTTTAACTCTGCAGAAAAGGCGATTCCTTATCTTGACCTTCCCGTGGATCTCCTGATTACCGAAACCAATTTAAAAGGCATGAGCGGCCTTGAATTCAGGAAACTAGCTCATAAAATACCTGCATGTATTTTTGTAAGCTCGCATCCCGAACTGGCTGCCGAGGTTTTTGAAATCAATACTTTAGATTTTATTACCAAACCTCTTACTGCAGAACGTTTTCATTATTCTATGGAAAGACTTTTCGATTTTTTTGAAGTAAAAGAAAAATGTGAATGTTATGACGCCATGATAGGAGAAAACTGTATCAAAATAAAAGAAGGTGGAAATGTTTTCCAACTCAAAATGAAAGATATCCTCTATCTGGAAGCCCTGAAAGACTATACAAGAATCATCACTCTTGAAAAGAAATACTGTATCTTAAATTCCCTAGGAAATATTCTGCAAAAAAACTGCTTTGATTCCTTTGTCAGAATACACAGAAGCTATGCTGTGCCGCGTCATCTAATCCGCGGAAAAAGCTGCCATGAAATAGAACTGACTCATCATATCAAACTTCCTATTGGCCGAACCTATAAGGATAATCTTTCTTTTTTCAATCCTTAAAAACTTCAACTAACATCCAATAATAATTCACAAATTGCTATTGGTCGATTATTTCTGCCGTTTATCTATTTTCCTGCCATTTGATTGAGATAGATGGTAATTTAGTTCTCCCAAATCACCCGTGTTATAAGAAAGAATACGAATACTCTAAAAGTGATTATCTATGAAAAAAAACTCTATCTATTCCCTAATTTTTTCCGATTTCTATTGTTGATTCTTAAGTTTTGGCAACATGTTTCATTTTCACAAATGAAAGAATGGAAATACAATCTTCACGCAGTACCTTGATTTCTGATCAGAAATTTGATGTAAAAGCAAATATTTAAAACCCAATATTTTATTTAAACTTTGGAAACAACTTATGCTAGCATCCCGAGTTTTGGTTATTCCGAATGTACTCATACAATACAGGCAAATTATAGTAATTCTAGGAACACAAATACAAAATTTATTAAATAACCCAATATGGGCAGATATCTAAAAAACTATACTTACAACTAATAACTTTTTTAAAAGCTAATAATCTCCCAAACTAGTAACCTACAAAAAAGCTGATAACCAAACTAGATTTTTCAAACAAAAGAAAGTCCGCTTTTGGCGGACTTTTTTATATGGTAATCAGGAACAATTAATCCCAATCGGCAGCTACAAATTTCATTGAATTGCCATTATTATCGGTTAAAGTAAGAAAATGTCCTTCCACAGAATATTTCGTCATCTTCTCAATTTTCTTCTGGAAAGAGGTCTCAAGGTTCATATCCTGACAGGCTTTCATTGTACTTACTCCTTTTGAAATTTTTACTTTTCCTCCTTTTTTAAATTCAGTTATAAAAGACATCCGGTTGCATCCCATGTAGGAACTCCCTTGAATTTTACCATCAACCATCTTGGCTGTCAGGTTCATTTCGGCCTTATTAGCAATCAGTTGATCCTTTGAAAAACCATCCAATGAAACCAGCATCCATTATCTTTGAAGAGAAGGGTTTTTAGCTGGTATTGAAGAACAATTTAAAACTACCCCTAAAAATAAAACTGTAAAAAGTGATAATAGTATCTTTTTCATTCGGATTATCCTCCCATTTTCATACCAATGCGGGACAGAATCTCGTAAAAATTAGTAAATTAGCAACACAAAAATTATTTTATAAAATGAAAAGACTATTTCTACTATTCACTTTCTTATTGGGCTTTGCTCAAATGAGGGCGGATGAGGGGATGTGGCTGCTAATGCTCATCAAAAGACTTAACGGTGTTGATATGCAAAAAGAGGGTCTACATCTTACGCCTGAAGAAATTTATTCTGTGAACAATTCAAGCTTAAAGGATGCTATCGTGAGTTTCGGTGGTTTCTGTACAGGTGAAATTGTTTCTGATAAAGGACTTATATTTACGAACCACCACTGTGGTTATGGTGCAGTAGCTGCTGCTTCTACACCAGAAAAAGATTATTTGAAGAACGGTTTCTGGGCAATGAAACAGAAAGACGAATTCAATGCAAAGGATCTTTATGTAAGATTTTTAGTGAGAATGGATGATGCTACGCAGAGAATCACTTCGAAACTAAACAACAATATGACCGGAGCAGAGAGAAAAGCTGTTATTGATGCTGAAACTAAAGCGATCCAGACAGAAAACTCTGAAAACGGAAAATACACTGTAGTAGTAAGAGACTTCTTTAATGGAAACGAATTCTACTATTTTGTATATCAGGATTATAAAGATATCAGATTAGTAGGTGCTCCACCTTCATCGTTAGGAAAATTCGGAGGAGATACAGACAACTGGGAATGGCCAAGACACACAGCAGACTTCACTGTTTTCAGAGTATATGCTGATGCTGCAGGAAACCCTGCTGAATATTCTCCAAGCAACACTCCATTGAAGCCGAAGCACTTCCTTCCGGTTTCTCTTAAAGGAATCAAGCCTGGGGATTTCTCTATGATCTTGGGTTACCCTGGAAGAACAAACCGTTACCTGACTTCTTACGGAATTCAGCAAATGGTAACTAAAGATTACCCGGCATGGGTTGAAGCTTCTAAATTGGCTATGGATGTAATGAAAAAATACATGGACAAGGATAAAGCGACTCAACTTAACTATGCTTCTCAATATGCTTCAGTAGCTAACTACTGGAAAAACAGACAGGGAACTATTGATGCGGTAGATAAAAACGGTACAATTGCTGACAAGCAAAAAATTGAAGATACTTACAAAAAATGGTCTATGATGTCTGGTAACGAGTCTTATGATGGAGTTCTTGAAGATATCGCTAGTTATTACAAACAAGTTTCTGAAAGAAATGTTGAAAGAAACTACGCTTCACAATTCTCAAGAAATGCAAAATACATGTCTCTTGCTCTACAGGTAGGTTCTGCACTTAAAGCGTATGCAGCTCAGGATATGCAGGGAAGATTAGCCATGAAAGCTAAAACCGAAGCAGCTATTAAAACGGCTTACGAAAACATTAACCCATCTTTAGAAGGAGAAATGCTTTCTTCTATGGTTAATTTATACCAGACAAGAGTTACTAATAAAGAGATCGCATCTCCTACTATTTTAGGTTTAGATGCTAAAACGGTTTCTAACTTAGCTTATTCTTCAATCTTTGCTAATAAGACATCCGCAACAAACTTCTTATTGAATCCTGATGCATTGAAACTTGATGCTGACCCACTTTGGAAAGCGGCTAACGGAATTGTTGCTGATCAAAAACTAAGCACTGAGAGATATGTAAAAGTAGACGACAATTTTGCAAAAAATAACCGTCTTTTCTTAGCGGGTCTAATGAAGGCTATGCCTGAGAAGAAATTCTACCCGGATGCTAACTCTACCATGAGATTAACTTACGGTACTGTAGATAAATTACCTATCAGAAATGACAGAAACTACTTCGGTATTACTGATAACTATTATACTGATATGACTGGTCTTGTTGGAAAATACAAGAAAGGTGATGAAGAATTCGATCTTCCTCAAAGAGTGATTGATCTTTATAACCTTAAAGATTTCGGACAGTATGCTGATGCTGCAGGATACATGCCTGTAAACTTCCTTTCTAACAATGATATTACAGGAGGTAACTCTGGTTCTCCGGTAATTGATGGGGACGGAAACCTTATTGGTATTGCTTTCGATGGTAACAGCGAAGCATTAAGCGGTGATATCGTATTCGAACAGGAATGGCAGAAAACAATCAACGTAGACGTTCGTTTTGTTCTTTGGACAATCGATAAATACGCAGGTGCAAGAAGATTGGTTGACGAATTGAAGCTTGTAAGAGGTGAAAACACTCCAGCTGATACAAAAACTAAAAACTCAGGTACTACAGCAATGCCTAAGAAAATCAAGAAAAAATAATCTTATCTGATATATTTTGGAAAACCGTGAAATTTACTTTCACGGTTTTTTTATTTTTGATTATTAAAATTTTTCATTATGAATCCTCAATCTATTGAATTCAAAGCTATTATTCGGCAAAACGGTGAGATGAACGCTGCTTTTGTGGAATTTCCTTTTTCTACAGAAGAACTATTTAATAAAAAAGGTCAGGTAAGGATCAAAGCTATATTTGACGGCAAGGTTGAATATCGTGGAAGTCTTGCCAAAATGAAATCTGATTGTCATATTTTAGGACTAACCCAGGAAATCAGAAAACAACTTGGGAAAACCTTTGGTGATGAGGTTTCTGTTTCTCTTGCGGAGGACAAAGAAGAAAGAGTGGTTGAAATTTCGGATGATATCGCTTTCGTTTTTAATGAAAATCCGGAAGCAAAAGATCTATTTGACAAAATGAGTTACACTCACAAAAAAGAATACATCCGATGGATTGAGGAAGCCAAGAAACCTGAAACAAGAGAAAACAGAAAGATAAAAATGATCCAGATGATTCTGGATGGAAAAAAGGGGATATAAAAAGAGCCCGGTAAATCCCGGGCTCTTATATCTTTATTTTACTTAATTTACTATTTTAATAAGTTTCATAAGTACAAATGGGGAAAGTAATATCCGCATTATTTATTGTAATATGAGATGGAATATTAGCTGTAATTATATTTCCTGTTTTTGCTGCAATTTTAAAACGCATTGTTCCACCAGCAGTATTGATATAGAATATTGTTCCAAGAGAAAGTTTATTGATATCTCCAGTATTTATTGTAAACATTCTTGATCCAACAACCGCATCTACAGTATATCCTGATAATGCACTTCCTACTCCGGATTCTTTAATTACTGAAGTTTTATGGGTATTAAAATTGTAATATTTTTCACCCGTATTGAAATTGAATCCAACCATATTAGAATCTGAAGGATCATTCCCCGTTGAATATGTTTCTTCAGGAATTTCAAGGAATTTCACCTTTTCAATCTTTCCTCTGTCTGCTCTGTTGATCATTACCTTTAATCTGCAATTCTCATAAGGTCTCTGAATAATCCCAACATACTTCGCCTGTGGAATGAATGACATATTATTCACATAATCTCCATCATCTTCAGCTCCAATTTTAATTATTTTCACATCTGAAGTTATTCCCGGAGCAACCCAATAATCCTGAGGCCTAAAATCAAGCAAATCTATCTGAGCCTGCAACAAAGTAATGTCTGTTATAATATTTCTATTTTCATCAAAAAGAACGAACTGTGGATAACGATGCCATTGTACCCATAAATTGGTATCATGATCATTGATTTTAAAAACCTGACAGAATTGATTATCATAATCCGCATTGGGAAATAACCCTGAAAGCTCATTAAACGGTTCCAGATTCTTTACATAGAAATGACTATCGGAGCCATTAGTTTTTAGGTCTTCACTTAAATCTTCATCCAATAACACAATTGGTTTTTCTCCTATATATTTAATTCCATTCTGATCTGTAAAATAAGTAAGATAATGGATTTGATTTGAGCTAAAATTAAAATCGGATCCTCTGTGGAAAATACCAATTCTTTCTCCTTTTTTAATTTCAATTCTTGGTTCCGAAATAGAAATCCCAAAACATGGAGCTGCTGAAAAGTCAAAACAAAGTGTTTCCCAAGGTTCTATATCAAGTCCCCATTCGAATGATTGATTCAGGAAAAGCCATGAATTACAACCATCGGAAATACTGTCTTTCTCAAATTTCACAAATGTTCTTCTGCGGGTAACAGTATTTGCGTCGAGCAATCCGGTAAAAGAACCAAATTCACCACCGATAACACGATTGGCATTTGCCCATCCTTTATTTGTATTTCTGATGACAAAAGCATCAAGATTAGACTGCATTGATTTTAACTGAATTTCATTCCATGCAAAACCGGAGAATAGCCCAGGTGAATCATTGGCATCACAAACAATTCCTTTTGTAAAGAAAGAAGCTCCCAAATACATTTTACAGTGCTGCGAGCCCTGAAGTAAAATCCCAATATAATTATCTGAAGAGACATTTGTTCCGGGCGTTCCTGAAATATTGGTGGTAATTGTATTCTTAAAACTATTCTGAAAGATCAATGCCGTTTTATTACTTGTTCCTCTATAGAATATTTTATCTACAATAAAGTTGACCGGTTTTTTAAATAAAACCGTATCCGTAATTTTATATCCAATTGGACTGTTCCCAATCAAAGTAACAGATTGCAGTTCAAGAGAATATTGTTCCCTTGGGTCATTAGGATCAATAGATACAAAATCATAAAGTCTGTTGACAAAATCTGCAGCTTTTAAAAATGCCTGTGTATCATCTGTGGTAGAATCTCCTTTTGCTCCAAAAAGCTCAATATTAATAGGTTTTCCTGCCAGGAAGCTTGTTAGTGCATAATACTCTCCATTTCTTTTTCGGTAAATAATACCATCACATAAAGCATCAGTCATTGCTACAGGATTGGCATTATGATACCAGTGTGTCACTTTCTGATAGTTTACATTTTCTAAAGAATAACTGTCTACCAATTGCACCAAATTATCTGCAGGATCTGTAGAAGTAGGTGAAAAAAAATCATTTGTAAATTTCATGTGGTTAATATTTGTTGATTAGATTACAGACAACAGTTGATATGGCCATATTCCCTTTTTGTCTTGATACAAATATCGCCCTGCACAACGACAAAACTTGACGTATCATTTACGAAAAAAAATATTTTAGATTATTTTGTCAGGATCTCAAAAAGTAGCCGACTATAGTTACAGATATCATTTATAACTATAAAAAATTTACTTTTATGAACAAGTTTATTTTCAGAACATCAGTTTTAGCGGCAGCTACTCTAGCTGCATTTACTCTTTCTTCATGCAGTGATTCTAATGACGACATGATAATGGATATGGGTTTTCAGAGAAGCATCACTTTTGAAAACGTGGTAACTCCAAAAGATTTCGTAGAAAGCGGAAGTTTTCAGGGAACAGGAACTCCTCCTATTATTTTGCCCGGACAAACTGTTTCTATTACATTCAGTGCAGGAAAAACACAGGCACTAATGTTTGCTACCATGTATGGAGCTTCAAAAGACTGGTTTTTTGCTTCTCAGCAACCAGGTATCAAATTATTCGATGCCAATGGTAATGCCATTACCGGAGATGCTTCTTCCAGTGTAAGATTATGGGATAACGGAAGTAAAGATGATACCACAGGGCAGGCTGAAAGCAAACCAATCATGCAAGTTCCTAATGTAAATGCTTCACAGCTTATGAAACTTAACCTTGCTTACAATGATGTAAGTTCGGAATTCACTCTTACGATTACCAATACATCCGGCGGAACCGCTAACGAAACTCCTTTTTCTCCTGGAGTATGGGCAGTTTCCAATTACAACGGTTCTCAACTGCTGAACAGCGCTCCGTTCTTTACCCCTAATGCTTTATCTAATCCGGAAATAACTGATATTGCTTAGATGGGAAATATCAGTAAAATGATGACGAAGCTGAATGCTAATACCGGAATTATGACCGGACTTTCTCCTGCATTGGTAGTTGTTTACCGTGGCGATAAAAATCCAATTTACGAACTAGGCAAATTAGACAATGGAATGGGACTGAAAGACATTGCACAGTTTGGAAATGTAACGAAGCTTCAAAACAGCCTTAAATCTCTATCCGGTGTAAAAGGTGTATATGTTGCAGGAAATGCTCCTGTAGCACCGGGAAGTAAAGTAACAACAACTTTTAATGCTGAACCGGGTGATAAAATAGCTTATGCAACGATGTTTGGTTTTTCCAATGATTGGTTTTATGCCAATGAACAAAGTATTGATGCCAATACTAAGGGTGACATCAGCTTAAAAACCTCATTATTTGATTCAGGGACGGGTATTGACCAATATCCGGGTGCCGGAAATCATCAGGCATTATTTGGTGGAACTCCACAAAGTGAAAATAAGGTTATTTCCAAAGTAGGAAGCTTTTATCCTGTTCCTGCTGTTCAGAATGTGATTAAGGTAACCGTCAATTAATCTTCAGCTAAAAAAGGTCAGACAATAATGTCTGACCTTTCTTTATACTATATACTATCCGGGAAAATAAAAATATGCGCCAGATTATGGTTTCAGCTCGCCTTCTAAATATTGGTCTCCTCCTCCATTGGTAACGGTTATAAAACCTTCATAATGGTTTACTTTTATTCCCAGATCATTATTTATTTCCTTAAAATATCCAACCTTATCTTTGTTATAGATTATATCTCCCTGCCAAAGAAACTTTGCAGACTGTCCTGTTTTATTTTGAAATGTAAGAACTCTCAGCGGATTTATCAATCCACAGGATTTAAGGTCTACCACAGCACTTTCATGAGCAGCAAAATCTTTAGACAATACAATTGTGTTATTCATTTATTTTCTTTGGTTTTTCAGTTAATTAAAAACTGAGCGATACTTTCTCATTACCCTGATACAAATGTCATTCTCCACTACGACAAAACATGACGCATTTATTCAATAAAAAAAAATTAAAAGCCCAATCAGATCCTGTTTGGGCTTTTTGATTATCAAATACTATTCAACCGGAATTCCCAGGTATTGTAAATAAGAATCCAATATTTTTTTATCAAATACAGGCTCCTTAATGCCGGAACCTTCCAGATACTGAATCACATTGGAACAATCCCAGATGTAAGTATTCTGGTAAAGTTCTACAGTGGATAAACCTTCATGTATATTGTCCCTGAAAAGACTTGTCAATGGATATAAGCGGTTTTTACTATCATCCTCCCATTGTTTTCTCCATTCTTTATAAGGAAGATCTTTGAGGGTAAAAGGATAATATTTTTTCATCAGTCCAAAGAAATCTTCTAAAGTAAGATTGGTTTCCGGACGGGCAATCAGGTTGAATTTTTTACCTATCGCCTCTTTATTTTTTGTGATATGAGCCATAGCTTTGGTCATATAATCTACGGTGATAAGACCTTCTCTAAGATCAGTAAGTGCCGGATAAGATTTGAATTCTATACAGTTTTTCACCAATCCGGACCACCATTGGTAGGAAGCACTTGCTCCTGTTTCGCTGTGGCACATGGCATATCCAAGACGATAAGTAATCAATGGCAGTCCTTCTTTTGCCGCTAAATCGGCTACTGCTTCCATGACCCATTTGCTTCTTACATAGCCGATATCTTTGCTTACAGACATCAGGTTTTGTTCAATATTATCCGATTCCAGCATTACTTTTTTTCCCGTAAACAAATGTCCCCAGCTGTATACTGAAATGGTTGACAGTAATGCAAGACATTTTGTTCTTTCCGCCCCTGCCAGTTTTATGATTTCTCTTAATCCTTCTACATTCGGCGCTTTCATATAGGAATAGGGTTCAATGAAATTGACTGAACTTCCGGAGTGGTAAATTAAATCGGTTTGTTTTGCCAGTTTTGTGAATGTTTCTGCTGACAATCCTAATGACGGCAAAGTAAGGTCTCCAATTACAGGAATAACTCTCGGCTTCTGTTCTAGGTTTTGAGGAATGCGGTATTGTTTAAAACACCGGTCAATTTTTTCCATTGCATAAAACTCGTCCTGCGCTCTTACAAGGCAGTAGATATCTGCATTTGTAGTATCCAGAAGTTCCTGTAGCAAGTGAATTCCTACAAATCCCGTAACACCTGTTAAAAATATTGCAGTTGGGTTTTCAACCTGCTTAGGATCAAATCCACCAGCAAAAACAGTTTCTGGAGCAAGATAAACATCTTTCTGCAACTCAACATAAGGTTCCACATCTTCTGTCGGAATTACTTCTCTTGCCTCTCTGGATCTCGCAATAAGAACTTCTGATAACTGCTGTAGTACCGGATACTGATAAATATCCCGCAGATATACCTTTACATCTAATTTTCTTTGCAAAGCCACGGCTACTGTTGCAACCAGCAGAGAGTTTCCTCCGATATCAAAAAAATTATCTGTGATATTAATGGCAGGTCTTTCCAATGCCGAGGACCAGACATCTACGGTAATTCGTTCTGTTTCATTGGTGGGTGGTTCCAGTGCAATTAATTCTTTAGCCTCTTTATCAGCCAGGTCTTTTAAAGCCTGAGTATCCGTTTTGCCATTTGCGGTTAGCGGTATTTTATCTATAAAAATAATTTGTGCAGGAATCATGTAACCCGGAAGTTCATCTTTCAATGCATTTCTGACCGACGAAATATCCTTTGTTACCCCCGGTTCTAATACAATAAAAGCAATCAGATACTGGGTACTTCCTTCTGTTTCTTTTCCAATAACAAGAGCTTCTTTGATATCCTTCTGCTGCATTAATGTGCGTTCAATTTCCCCCAGCTCAACACGGAATCCACGAATTTTTATCTGATTATCTATTCTTCCCAAAAATTCAATATCACCATCCGGCTTCCATTTGGCAAGATCTCCGGTACGGTATAGCTTTTCTGTTTCATTGAATGGATTGATAATAAATTTAGCATTGGTAAGTTCTTCATTGTTAAGATATCCATTTGCTAGAATACTTCCTCCAATACATAATTCTCCTACAGCTCCTACCGGTAATAATTCCATATTCTCTCCTAAAATATAGGCTTTCGCATTGGCAATAGGCTTCCCTATTGAGGAAATATATTTTCCACCCGTATCTTTCACTTTTCTAAAAGTAGCATATACGGTGCATTCCGTGGGACCATAATAATCCACGAGTTCGTAGTTTAATTCGGAAGTGAGCACCGGCTTTAATTTTTCTCCTCCTGTAAAAAGATATTTCAGTTTCAGATCGTGATAATTACGGGAATAATTAACGACAGACGGAGCGAGAACAGTAGGTACAAAACCATGTGTAATTTGATTTCTTCTATAAAAATCTACCAAAGCAAGGGCGTCTGTTCTATCTTCATTATTCGTCATAAAAATACTTGCTCCAGAAGTGAGAGCCGACCAGGTTTCCCATACAGAGATATCAAATGCTAATCCTGCGACGAGAGTCAATTTTGAGCTATGATCCACATGAAAATGATGATTGTGCCAGGTTACCAGATGCTGTATCGCATGATGGCTTACCATTACTCCTTTTGGCTTTCCAGTTGAGCCTGAAGTATAAATAGTATATGCTAAACTGTTCTGATGAATATTAATTTCAGGATATTCTGAAGGTAAATGATTAAGGTTTTCCATATTACTCAGATCAAAGACTTTTGTCTTTTCAGTATCTGATAAATGGTCTTTAAGAATTCGATTGGTAATGATAACATCAGCAGAAGTATCTGAAAGGATATATTCTACTCTTTTTGCTGGGTAAGCAGGATCTATAGGAACATAGGCGGCGCCTGTTTTGATAACGCCAAGAACGGCAACAATCCATTCTAAAGATCGGTCCAGCCAGATGGGAACATATTTCCCTTCTTTAATACCACGACTCAATAATAGATTAGCGACCTGATTACTTCTCTGATCTAAATCCCTGTAGGTAATTTCCTGATCCTGATAAACTGCTGCAGTCTTATCAGGATGAAGAATTGCCTGTTTTCGGAAAAGAGATTCCAAGGTTTCTTCATGATGATAATCCCAACCGGTTTTATTGAATCCGTTGAGTAATTTTTCCCTGTCTTCAGATGACAGCAATACGGCCGAACCTATTGATAAGGTTTCTAATGAGGGAATTGTGTTTGACATAATATTTAGATTTGATTTGATTTAAAAATGGGTAAAGGTGGTTTCAACTATAGAAAACACATGAACAGTTAAGACATGAGGGATAACCACAGTTTATTTACTAAATGTGTTTCCTTATAGTTTTTCAAAAACTGAATGATACAAGGTATAAACCGATCTTCTCCATGAGCAGAACGGCCAATAGTGTTCAAACGTTATTTATGACATTCGAAAAAGAAGAAAGAATATATTTTATCTATTCTTCATAACTTAGGTATACTTCCTATGCAGTATTTAAGAATTTGATTTTCATAATGCAATATTTTAAATAATTTGATAATCAAACTTAACATAATAAATTAAACCAAGTGTTACATAATTACTATTATTTACTACAATCCGGAATTGATATTTTAGAAGAAACAATTAATAAATTATTGAATTTTAATCAGTTACAAAACCAATAATTTAATATTGTTTTGTTTGTCAATCAAGGTATGGGAATATTCTTTAAATTTGTATAAAAGAAAAAAACACCTCATTTTACTATGGATCACAAACTGAAGAGAGAGCATGGTTTCGTACATATTCCATGTCATGAACTGGATATTTTTATACTTTCTGACGGATATTTTGGTATTGGTTACCACCAGCCGATTTTAGCCCCCGAAATTCCTCAAAATATAGTAAAAGACGAACTTCGTAATCTATATCTGTCAGAGTCTTATTATGAAGCACCTATCAATGTCATGCTTGTCAAAAAAGCTGACCGCATTATTTTAATAGACACAGGGGAAGGTTTTTATGATCAGGAAAATGCAGGACACTTATTACAAAGCCTTACTGCAGCAGGGTTTACTCCGGAGTCAGTAACAGATATTCTGATTACCCATGCCCACAGAGATCATATCGGAGGAATTTTGTCCAAGAATAATGAGATGGTATTCCCGAATGCCCATTATTATATTTCTCGTCAGGAGTTTGAATTCTGGATGACTGGTGAACCTGATTTTCAAAAAAGCAAAAACCCGGAAGGAGGAAAGCCTAGTATTCCATTGGTGAGAAAAATCCTTTCCTCCATTGGAGATCGGCTAACGACATTTGAAATGGGAGACCTGTTGTTTTCGTGTATTCAGACGCAGGCTGCTCCGGGACATACTCCCGGGCATATTATTTATTCAGTAATGGATGGAGATCTATCAATTACCAATGTGGTAGATGTTTTTCATTCTCCTCTTCTTATTGCAAAACCGGATTGGGGAACGCAATGGGATACTGATTTTGAAGCTGGTATAGAGACTCGTAAAAAGGTTCTGGAAAACTGTTATCAGAACAGAACACTTATCTGCTCTGCTCATCTTCCATGGCCGGGTATTGGATATATCAATAAGGTAAACGATCAGTTTCAATGGATTCCAAAGGTTTACAATCATCCTTTTTTAATCAACCTTACCACTGATTTTGAAACAGTTACATAAATTGTTTTAGCAACAGAAGTCTGGATCATCCATTCCAGAATTCCCGGTCCAGACTTCTGTATTGTATGGCTTCAGAAATATGGTGAGACAAAATATTTTCTGATTCTTCAAGGTCAGCTATTGTTCTGGCTACTTTTAATATTCTGTCATATGCTCTTGCCGAAAGATTAAGTTTTTCCATGGCCAGTTTTATAAGGCCGAAAGAGGTTTCGTCTAATTCACAAAAGGCTTCTATTTCTTTGGGACCTATCTGGGCATTACTGCTGATATTCAGATTTTCATATCTTTTATTCTGAATATCTCTTGCCTTCAATACACGTTCTCTGATGTCTTTGCTTTTTTCTCCCTTTCTTTTTTCGGAAAGCTGTTCAAATTCTACCTTCTGAACTTCAATATGAATGTCAATCCTATCTAAAAGCGGTCCTGAAAGTTTATTCATGTACCGTTGCATTTCGTAAACAGATGAGGTATTGTTAGGATCATCGGGAAAGAAACCGCTTGGGCTGGGATTCATAGAAGCTACCAGCATAAAACTGGCAGGATAATTTACGGTAAACCGGGCTCTTGAAATAGTTACTTCCCTATCTTCCAAAGGTTGTCTCATTACTTCTAATACAGTTCGTTTAAATTCTGGCATTTCATCAAGAAACAAAACACCGTTATGAGCAAGAGAAATCTCTCCCGGTTGTGGATAGCTTCCCCCTCCAACTAAAGCGACATCCGAAATAGTATGATGTGGTGAACGGAATGGCCTTACAGTCATCAGTGAAGCTTCGGTTCCAATTTTTCCTGCTACGGAATGAATTTTTGTAGTTTCTAAGGCTTCTTTTAAGGTTAATGGAGGTAAAATACTGGGAACTCTTTTTGCCAGCATTGTTTTTCCGCTTCCGGGAGGCCCGATAAGTATGATATTATGACCACCTGCCGCTGCAACTTCCATGGCTCTTTTGGCAGCTTCCTGCCCTTTAACTTCGGAGAAATCAAAAGGAAAATTATTGATCTTTTCGTGAAATTCTTTTCTGGTATCCAAAGTCATTTTCTCAAGAGGTTTCCCTTCGTTAAAAAAATCAATAACCTCTTTAATATTTTCTACACCATATACTTCCAGATCACTGACAATAGCTGCTTCCCGGGCATTTTGTTTTGGAAGGATAATGCCTTTAAAACCTTCGTCCTTTGCCTGAATTGCAATGGGTAATACCCCTTTGATAGGCTGAAGGCTTCCGTCCAGCGAAAGCTCTCCCATAATAATATAGTTCTCAATTTCCTCAGCCAAAATCTGGTCCGAAGCCGCTAAGATCCCAATAGCAATGCTGAGATCATAAGCAGATCCTTCTTTTCTGAGATCTGCGGGAGCCATATTAATAGTGATCTTTTTTCCCGGAATTTTAAATCCAACATTTTTCAGTGCTGCAGAGATTCTGTAACTGCTTTCTTTAATAGCATTATCAGGGAGACCTACAAGATGGTATCCTACTCCGCCAGTATCTACATTTACTTCAATGGTTATAGTTTGTGCAGAAACTCCATAAATGGCACTGCCAAAAATTTTTATCAGCATGGTGTGTTTTTGAAGTAAATGTAATTAATATAGTATTTTGAAAATCTGGCGTTTATATGAATGATATTTTATAAGAAGATAGCTTATAAAAATAATATCCTGAAAAAGGGATGACAATATAAGTCATAACTAATCTATATAGAATTATAATAATTATATTGAAAAATGAAAATCAAGACACTTTTTGGAGTCTAAAAGTTCTTTTTTATCCTTCAAAAAATTAGAGTTATTAACAAAAAAGCATACTAGACAAAGATCATCTCCATTTTAAAAACATGTAAATCAACACAATATATGTAATTTTAAAAAAATATATTAATTTAATTTAATAATATTCAAAAGTTTGCAAAAAGGTTTATATTAGCAGCAATGTAAGGGGAAGTTAAACATTGATTTTGAAACTTGTGTAGTACAACAATCCAGGCATGAAACCCTGTCTTCCCCTTTTCTTAAAACTAAAAAATGATAACCAGAAAAAAATTTCTAGCCTTAAGTTCATTAGGCGCTGTTTCTTTGTTATTTCCTAATTTTTTACTCTCAAAACCTCCGAAAATCCCGAAAAAAGCAGACATTCTTTCTATGTTGCGCGAAGCTTCTTTTTTGAGAAAAAATGGAAAACTCGAAGATGCAAAGCGACTGTATTATGATATTCTGAAAATTGACTCCAATGAAATTAGAGCATATGATGGATTACGAAAGATATTACTTTCAGGCTACAATCCCAAAGCAGTCATTGATTTACTTGAAAAAGCAGTAAAAGATAATCCTGGAAATGTAAATATAAAACAAAGGCTTTACAGAGAATATTTTAATGCAGCTTTAGGAAATAAGAAATTGGCAGAAACATTTGGTATAGAAGGGAGGCTTTTGGAAAATATACAAGCAAATTATGAGTCCTTTTTAAAAAACCATTCAAATCCTGCTAATGTTTCAGATCAATTAACTAAAATCAAAAACTATGTAAAATGGAATGTAGATACTGAAAAGCCTCATACCAATGTTCCATTAAAAAAATACAGAAAAGAGCAGTATCAATATAACAAAAACAGATTTAAAAAATTTACAACTCAAGAGTTAAATAGAAAATTAGATAATCTGCTTTCAAAGCCAAATCCGGAATCCAGAAGAGCTCATATCCGAGAATTATATGAGCTTACAATCAAAGGACATCGTAAAGAAAAGCGTCATGATATAGCCTTAGAACTAGCACTCAATTATCACAAAACATTCAATCGTCAGGATCCTCTTTTTATAAAATATATTAGGGATTTATCCAGATATCATAAAAAGTATGATGTTTTAATCGGTATCGAAACTCAGAATCACGCAACAAGAAAAACATTTTGGTCAGGATTGGCATTATTCGATGCTTATTTTAAAAAGGTCGAAAATGATAAAACACCTATAAATCCAGAAATGACAGCAATAATGTCTTTTCTAAAAGGAGAAACACTTGCGCCTAGTAAAAAATTTGAATATGCTACTAGACTTATAAAGCTCGATGTGTTTTCAGGACAACTGGAGGGGGCAAAAAATAAAATTCTGGAGCAAACTCGTATCATGTATGGGATAACTAATGCTCATTCTATCGACAGAATAAATGTTTTAGCAGCAACGTATTATGCAAAAACAGGAAATGAGGAAGGAAAGAAAAAAATTGTAAAAATTGTAATAAACCCTAAATCGTATTTGGAAGACTCCGATTCCTTTGTTAAATCTCTTGCCATAATGAATATGAATAGAGATTCTTCTAAAATTATTCATCTCCAGAATTTACAAAAACTAATTGATAAGCTATGAAACTGAAGTCTATTATCCCATTGTCCTTTTTATTCATTTCTCCATCGGTTTATTCACAGCTTGTCATTACGGAAGTTTATTACAATACTCCGTATAACGAAAAAATGTCTTTTAGTAATGATTCTGGAACCGTAAGTGCAAAAAAGCATCATTGGGGAGAATTTGTAGAGATCTATAATATAAGTGACAGAGATATTTCTTTAAAAGACTGGTATCTGAAGGATAACCAAGGTGTATTCTGGTTACCTACAGATAAAATTATAAAAAAGGGGCAATTTATGCTTATTGCCTACAGCTCATTTCCAACCGAAATGACTCCTTTTACAGAACTTTTTTCTACAACCTTAGGAAAAGATAGTCAGATTATTTTTCAGGATTATATGCTTCTCAGAAATAAGGCTGAAGGAGTAACCTTAGGACGTTCATTTAACGGAACAACTCTTATCGAAAAAAGCAGGGTTGCCTGGAATGATAAAGATGCTTTCAACTTTATTGCTAATATATGGCAAAACCCAGCTCTTTTCTATAATGTGAAATCAATACAGTACAATCCTAATACAACAGATAATTACGAAGCGACTCCCAATCCGCTTGAAGCCACATATATTCCTCCAACTCAAAACTATGAGGATCTTATTCGTGATGATTATCAACAAAACTACAGCTATCTGGATTGGACTGAAAATGTAAATGAACTTTTAAATAGGGTATGTCAGATTAATATTGAGAAAACTGCTCAAAATCCAACAGGTACTTATGACCAGGGATCGGTATGTTTTAGCTATGATGAGGCTGGAAATATCCTCACCGGAGCAAGCTGTTCTCCATCTAGTGGACCAGGCACCGTTTCTCAGGGCTATAGTACAGATGAGCTTGAAGCCATTAGAAACAGTATTGTAATCTCGCCCAACCCTACAAAAGCAACGGACAATTATAATGTAACGATGACTTGGTCTGGCCCTGCACTTAATAAGATCAATAATATCCAGGTGGCCAGTTCGGTTGGGGTAATTATCTATGGTTTTTCACCCGGAAATGGGGTCAATACCACAACCTTTAATCTTCAAAATCAATTACAGGGAGCATTTATCGCCAATTTCGTGCTAAACACAGGACAGATTATCTCCAAAAATATTCTAAAATGGTAATGGCTAATATGAAACTTAAAATATATTCTTTATTCTTATTCGTTACTTCAGTATTCCTGATAGCTCAGAATCAAAAAAGTATCACACTACAGTATGACACCTCAGGGTATGCTGAGAATAGTACTTCCAACAAGTCAAGTTCTGGATCTACTCAAAAAGTGGATCCTGCAGATGTTCTTATTCCTACAGTGAATGGAGAAATGAATGTGAATGAAGGGGGAACTTTAAACTATACAATACCTATTGAAACAGTAAAAGGGATTAATGATTTTCAACCTAATGCTGCAATAGCTTATAACAGCCAGAGTGGCAATGGTCAGGCTGGTTGGGGCTGGAATGTAACTGGGATTTCAATGATCAGCCAGGGAGGTAAAAACAAAGAAATTGATGGTATCACTATTGGCCCTCAGTTTAATACTTCCGATCCGTACTATTTAGATGGTCAAAGACTTATTAAAATTAATGAATCTTCCTTTGCTACAGAAAAATATTCAAAAGTAAAAATCACAAAACCCATTTCTGGGGAATTTTCATTTATAGTTCAGTATACTGATGGGAAAATAGCAAAGTATAAAGAGTTTTCTCCAGGGCAGCATTATATTGTATTGCTTTCAGATGCGCTGGATAATCAGATTCATTACAGCTATGATTCTGAGTATTTCAACCCTTCTACAGAAAGAAGAAATATGAGACTCTCAAAAATCTCTTACGGAGGTACTGATGCGGCAAACGATCCCTATTATATCAGTATTGTTTATAAAATGAGACAGGGTCGTAATACTTCTTACAGAAATGGATTACAATCAACAAATGATAGGATAATTGATTATATTACTTCAGGTACCACCTCTACAGGAATCTATAGAAAATATTCTTTAACCTATGACATGCTTCAGAATAGTACAAGATTTCCGACGGAAAGACTACGAAAAGTTACTGTTGAAAATGGCGCCGGAAATAAGCTAAGGCCTCTGAACTTTAACTATAATACTTCTACAGGATCCCAACTAGTAACAAATTCACGTGCAGTACCCGGCTTTGGAAATGACATTAATGGATTAGGAACTGTAGCCATGGGAGATTTTTTTGAAGCTGGAAAACTTGAACCTGTATATGGTGTAAAATCAAAAAATTCGGGATATAAAATATCCAGCAGAAGAGGTAATGTGGCTCTTAGTTATCCAACGAGTGGTAACTCTACATTCCATGCTGCAAAAGTTCTTTTTAATAATAAAATATCATTAAGAGATGCTCTTATCGGAATCACTACAAATTATATAGGAGACGTAAACACAGGAGGGACACTTGTGGATGAAGTAACTTTTCATATTGATGACCTTATGGGATATCACAGCAGAACGCTGAAAATAAACCTACCCGGCGGTACATTTACTTCACCTCCCGATTATGATCATTATACAGGAGATATTATTACCCCTGAATATCTTTATAGAGATAAAACAGAAAGAACATTCCATACCGGAGATTTCAACAATGATGGTCTTATAGATTTCTTAATTTTTGAATCAGCAAACGATAACAGACCAGCTAAAATCTATTTGGTAGAAGCCTCCAAAGTACAGGCCCAAACAACAGTCCCTATTGAAATAAGTACACCTGCAGGTTTTGTGGGAAGAACATATTACAACATGGAATTTGATGGTGATGGAATTCCTGAAATTCTGGGAGTAAATACAGCACAGAAATCGTTTTCGGTCTATAAACTGGATATGAATTCAAATGCTATTACCACTAAGCTTGCAGATGTAGCATTATTCAGTTCTTTCACACCAAAAACACCTTTATTCATGGGTGATTTTAATGGTGATGGACTTACAGATTTCATGACTCCTGCGAAGGTATACGAAATGGATCCAAATGCTTTTAAAGCTTTAGGATCTTTGGTAAAGCAAATGGAAACACAAACCAACTATTGGTATACTTACCTATCAAAAGGAAATGGTTTTACCAGTTATTCGGAGCCTTACAACAACGGTGATCTGGTATATGCAGTTCCATCCAGCAGAAATATAATTAAACGTACGTCTTTCTGGGATAAGTTCTGGAATGGAGAATTTGATGAATATAAGGGTAGTGAGTATATCAATACTTCCATCATTATGGCAGATTTCAACGGGGACGGAAGAACGGATATTATCACCAGTGTAAAAATCGGGAATGCTAAATATACGCCGGATGAACTTTTATATAAAACAACAGTAACCAATTTAGGAAATAGTGTTGAATACCCATACATGGGGCAGCCTGGAAACTATTTTAACTCCAATATGGTGAATAAAATAAAATTCCTGCAAAACGGTTATATTGATAATGGTTCATCTACAATGTTCCGCCCGCTTGCCCAAAGTATTCCGTTGGAAAACACAGCTATTTCGCCACTTTCTCTGATTCTTGCTCAGCATAATTTTAATCAGCTCAATACATATACAACCGGGCTCTATATCTACGACCCTCTGCTTAAAAAAGAGACTACATTTGAGATAAAGAATGACAATTTCCTGGAAAAACAAATTCAGGAAGTCGACAATGGATCATCTGTATTACAAAGAATCGAATACAGACCTATGATTCCGAATTACAGCAATACAGAAGTTGTATATAATTATAAACCGGATGAAAATCTAAGCTATCCTTATTATACACATAACACAAACGGATCATACTATCTTGTCAATAAAATTCATACTATTTTCAACAGTAAGATTCTTACCAAAGAATATCGTTTCGAGAATGCAATCCAACATCTTGAAGGAAAGGGATTCATGGGTTTCCAGAAGATCTATATGAGTGATGCCTATGAGTCAGAATTTAAAAACAATAAATATTCTAATAAGAATCCCGTAAAGGCCCTATTCTGGAACATCACTACCAAAGATCCATTAATGGATAATGCCGTTATTTCAACTACCTATGGTGGGATCAAAAGCTTTATTACAGAAAACAGAACGATTTATAAAAAGTTTGATAAGGGCAATCATCAGTACTTGATTTTAGATACGGATGAAATTTCAAGAGATTATCTGAAGAATATCACGATCATCAAAAAGTATGACTATGATGAAACTGATGGCATAAAACTGAAAAGTGCATTTACTGATTATAATGGAATAGGATCTTCAATTATTAAGTATAATTATAAACCAGAATTTTTCAATGGAGATCATTATCTATATGGAAAATTTGCTTCTGTAGAAACTACTACTTATAAAGACGGACTATCTTTCTCCACCAAAGAAGAAACGGATTTTGCTCCAAATGGTACAGTAAGCCAGATAAGAAAATTTGGAAATGATACAAACTCTCAGCCTGTTGTTACTAATTATATTTTTAATAATTTTGGAAACTTACAAAGCGAGACTCTTTCTACTGTAGGAATTGCCTCTCAAACTACTACATATGAATATGATACAACAAACCGTTATATCAAAAAAACGATAACTCCAGATGGTCTTTTTGCTACATCAGATATTAGCATTCTTGGAATTGTCAATTCAGAAACCACCCAAACGGGTCTTACAACATCATATGTTTATGATTCATGGGGAAATGTCACAGAAGCCACAGATTATCTCGGAAAGAAAACGACTATGTCAAAATCCGTTGCCGATCTTTCTACAGGTGCCCGTTACAATCTTCATAAAAAAAGAGAAGGCGGAGTAGAAACCATTGTAACATTTGATGTTTTTGACCGGGAAATTCAGTCCAAAAGCCAATCTATTAATGGAAAATGGCTGGTTGCAAAAACAGAATATGACATTTTCGGAAGAAAGTCCAGATTCTCAGAACTATTTTTCGAAGGTGAAACTCCAAAATGGAACTCCATTGAATATGATGAGATGGACCGCCCGATTAAAAACATTGCATTTACCGGCAAAATCATTACAACATGTTATGAAGGGATGAAAGTAACAGTGGATGACGGTTATAAAAAGACATCCAAAACTCTTGATGCGATGGGTCATGTTACCCGTCATCAAGACCATGGCGGGGTTGTTGCATTTTCTTATTATCCAAATGGAGCAACCAGGGAAAGTAATTATGAGGGAATTAAGACAACCTATGAAATTGATGGGTGGGGAAATAGAAAAAAAGAATCTGACCCTTCTGCAGGAACTTTCACTTATGAGTATGATAATTTAAGCCGTATTACCAAACAAACCACTCCTAAGGGTTATTCTATTTATACTTATGATGATTTAGGAAGACCTCTAACAGAAAAAACGTATGGTAATACCCCAGCAGAAAATACCAATATTGAAAAAACATATACCTACAATGGGCAGACAAAGCTTCCGTTATCTATCACAGGGACAAGCAATGGTATACCTTTCCTTTATACCTCTTATTATGATCAGTATTATCGTGTTTATGCTAAAAGTGAAGAAACCCCTGATTTTATTTATAGTTCCGGAAATACTTATGATAACTATGGAAGAATAGATACTATAGGGATGACGACAGTTGTCATGGGGCAACATATATCAAGTTCTACTGTTAAAAATCTTTATGATGCCAATGGAATACTCATTCAGCAAAATGATGCTGATACAAACACAATGGTATGGCATCTATCTGATATCAATGCTAAGGGCCAGTATACACAAATGGAATATGGTAACGGATATTCTATTGCCAACCAATATAATCCTTCAGATTTTTCACTATTCAATATCAAGCATCAAAATACAAACAACGGAACAGTTGCTGTAGATATTGATTATAATTATGACGTTAATAAAGGTGTTCTAAACTGGCGTAGAAATAATTCTTTTGGGAATAAAGAAGAGTTTACCTATGACAAACTGAATCGTTTACTTAGTGAAGCCGTAAATGGAGTTATTACCAATGAATACACCTATGACAAAAGAGGTAGAATCACATCAAACTCAGAATTAGGAAAATATAATTATAATGAAACTGATTATAAATTACAGAGTGTTAATTTCAATACTAACGGACAAAATGTAAATACACAGAGAGGCTTTGCTACTGTAACGTACGATGCATTTAGAAGGCCAAATAAGATTGCTCTGGTTGGAAAAGACAGCCTTGGGTTTCAATATAATATCATTGGGTCAAGATACTCAATGAGCTCAAAAACGGAAAAAACCACAAAATATTATTCGTCCGATTTTGGTGTCGAAATCACTAAAAATGCGATAACAGGAACTACTGAAATAGTTACTTATATCAATGGAGACCCATATTCTGCTAACTATATCAAAAAGGAGGTTATCAAGAACGGCGTTCTTGTTCAAAAAGAGAATTATTATCTTCACAGAGATAATCTAAACAGTATTGTTGCTATTACTAAAACTGACGGTTCTGTTGTTGAAAAGAGGTTTTTTGATGCATGGGGCAACTTGAAAGGCCTAGTAAAAGCCAACGGACAAATAGTCACCAATGCTGATGAGCTAAGATTTACCCCTCTATTTATAAACAGAGGATATACCGGACATGAGCACCTTCAAACGGTAGGTCTAATTAATATGAATGCAAGGATTTATGATCCGGTAGTAAGGAAATTTTTAAGTGCTGACAGCATTATTCCAGATCAATTCAATACTCAAAGTTATGATAGATATGGATATGCCTATAATAATCCTTTGCTATATGTAGACGTTAATGGCTATGAAGCAATTACGTTAGGAGCAGCTGTTCTTATTGGTTTAGCCGTTGCTATTACTACAAGGGTGATTATGAACATGATTAATGGAATTCCGTTCTGGTATGGTTTAGGGAAAGCAGCTGTCATGGGAGCATTTTCCGGAGCCGTCAGTTTTGGGATCGGAAGTATGGCCACCTCCATTTTTGGTCAATACCTCACCGTAGGAAAAGCACTCTTTGAAGCAGCAATGCATGCTTCTACCGGGGGATTCATGTCAGTAGTAGACGGAGGAAAATTCGGAAGCGGGGCACTAAGTGGTGCGGTATCTTCAATTATGGCAAGCGGTGTTCAGTCTTTAGGAATTGATTTTGCAGCAACCAAAGCAGGAGGAGGAGACATTGTTTATAATGGCTTCGGAAAAGAAGGAATGAAGGCAGTAATGCTTGTAAGCGGAGGATTAAGTGGAGGAATATCTGCTGCAATTGCGGGAGGAAATTTCTGGCAGGGATTCAGACAAGGTCTTATTACTTCTGGGTTAAATCATTTAGGCCATATTGTGAAAGAAGGTTTTGACAGATCCAATTATGAAAAACTAATAAAACAAGTTGAAAAAATCGTTGGTCAAGACAAAGCGTATACTAAATTTTCAGGAAAAAAAGAAGACTTAATCAGACTTGTTAAGGAAGTTCCTATTTTGAATGAATTATTATTGAGAAACAAACAAGGAACTGTTGTTTGGTTTAAAATAAAAAATATAGGTAAAGATGCAAATAATCCAATACATGCTGAAACAAGACCTATAGGAGGAGGAAACAGCACCGTAGAATTGTGGTGGGATACAGCAGACACCTGGATAGGGGTTGCTGTAACAATAGGACATGAGCTTATACATACTATTAATGAATCTATGGGTATGCATGATGCCTGGAGAGCGAATATAAAAAACCCCGCATATGCTCAGGCATATGCAAAAGCAAATTCAGAATCAGCAGCCTATATGTGGGAAGCAGCTTACTCCGGATCAGGAAGTGATTATATTTATAGAACTCAAAAATCACAATCCGAACTTAACACAGCAAACTCTTTATATAAAAACTATGGTAGATAATATGAAATATATTGCATTGTTTTCCTTTTTTTTACTTTGCTCTTGTAGTAAAGGGGTAAATTATAATTTTAAGGAAACTGAGTTCAAAACAAATCAATTAGAACAGAAATTTATCGTAAAAAATAAGTCTGAATCTGATTATGCATTTTACTCATTCTATTCAACAGGAATTGAAGATCCTGTAATTGGTGCAAATTTCATTACAATTACGGATCAGAATAATAATAAAGTAAGTGCGAGAGCTATCTATATTAACTCCGAAGGACTCAATATTAACAAAAAAGACTCTCTCCTCATGGATGAGAATAAGAAGAAAGGTTTTGAAAAAAATATATTCTGGTATTCTGAAAACAGAAGTATTAAAAGAAATGCTGTTTTTGTTCAATCAGGAAAAGAAAAAATCTTTGACAGAGGGTTTGCTTTATTGAAAGATCAGTTAAAAAATGGAAATTCTTTTTTTCTTCTCAAAAAAAACGAAAAATATTTTATTCAGATTGAAGTAGATTTCGACAGTACAATTATTAAAGATTATCTGACACCTTTTGATTTAGATTCTTTAAAAAGAAATCATATTAAAATTTTCCATGGAAAACTTACCACAGATAAGATTCCATTGATCGTCAAATAAAATCAATAAAAATCATCCCCTGCCAAAGCAAGGGATGATTTTTTTATTAGAACTATAAGAATATGGGTCGGTATTTTTAACAAAGAAATCATATCAGAATTTCTTTGGAAAATTGGTTCTACTGATGATGGAATAAAAAAACCGGTACAAATTTCTTTGTACCGACTCAACCATTATTAAAAACTAACGAAAAAGATTAATCATCTGAATACTGAATAAAAAGGATGAGTCAGGAAGCCGGATGCCAAAAAGAGGAAATTCCTTTTGGGGTAATTATGACCGTCATTAGATTAACAAGGATGAAATGTATCTATTGAGCGTAAAGTAAAAAATACTTTAGTTCTTCTTCAAGACAAGGAACATCCCTCTTCCGGCACCCATTCTTCCTTCCCACAATCAATCTTTAAACATCTTCAGATTTTATAATCCTATTATTTTTTTATAAATCTATTTTTATATTCTTTTCCATCTGAGCTTTTAGAAACAATGATATAATTACCCGGAACCAAACCGCTTACATCAATCGCCTGATTATACCTGTGATCATTCTTCTGCAGAACAAGTTTTCCGGACATATCAATAATGATCACTTCTTTATAGACTTTATCTGATTCTTTCCCGATATAAAGATGCTGCACTGTAGGGTTCGGATAAATTTTCAGACTATTGTCTTTATTTTTTACTTCTCCTGTTCCTAAATTGCTGCAGAATTCCCAATTCCCGAAATTCACTTCTACAAAAGCAAAAGGATCTAACATCTGGCATTGATCAGGACAATATTCCGTACAGGCATAAAATCCGTATTTCCCTGAACTTGTGGCTATATAGGTAGCTCCTACCACTCCAGGGATAATGCAAGGATCTCCCGGCATCGGAGGATTGCTGCCCGGTACACATCTGAACCAGGTATGCTTACCATAGACTCCTGGGAATATATTATCAAACTGTATAGAAGCTCCATTGCACACATTCACTATTCCTCCATTGTCCTGATAGGTTCCCGGAGTATAAGTAGTCATCATAGCCGGAAGTCCGTATACAAAACCATCAGCAAATACTGCCGGGCTTTCCGCAATACAGTCTCCGTCTGTAACTTTAACTTTAAAATAATTCAGCTGGTCATTTCCGGTAATGGTCAGCTGTTGTGATGTAGCTCCCGGAATAGCGATCCATGGGTTGTTATTAGGAGTTTGCCAAGTCCATTCCTGTTTATACCATTGATAACTTCCATAGCCCTGTACTGTGGAAAGAATCTCATCTTCCGTATCACAGAATAAAATTGTTCCCGGATATTTCTGCCCGAGTCTTGCACTGGTAATTGTAGGGGTACATTGTGCTTTTATATTCAAAATGGTGAATAATAAAAACACTAAAAAAATTAGTTTTGTTTTCATATATAGATTATTAAGTTTGGTGTTGCTAAAAATCCTCTACATTTAATCCAACAGTACTCTGATCCCGAATTTCATATTAAAATGAAATGGTTTCTCTTTATAAATGGTATTGGGTGCGTTTTCCTCCTTAAAATGATACCCTATTCCCGGCTCTGCATATACTCCTATTTTATCTACAATCTTCAACTGAAGTCCTACTGCAGTATTGACAGAAAACTGAAAAGGTTTAGGATCAAGACTCTGTTTTGAACTTTCTTTTATTTCATCATTGACAACATAGGTAGTGGTAACACTTCCCGATATAGGTTTCTCTACGAGTGCCCCTCCTGTAATATATCCTGTAAACCTCCCTTTCTGAATAACATTGTAGTTAACCTGAACAGGAATTCCTATATAATGAACCGTCTGATCTCCTTTTATATAATTGTTATCACTTCCTGAATGCAGTTCGGAAGCCAGCTTGGTATAATTCAGACCTGTTCCTATGCCCCATCTTTTTCCCAGATTATAATAAAGAGACAATCCAAATGTAACCGGCACTTTATGCCTGATTCTCGCTTCTACCGGTTGACTCTGATTGGCTAATAATATGGACATCAGGGGATCATCATGATAATCGGATGCCATAAATACCTGCTCTACATTCATTGCTTTGCCCGTGATAGAAGCATAGCCCGGGAACTGTTGTTCTGCAGAATTGGAAGCCATATTTCCTGTCAGCATGCTCAGCATCCATGATTTTTTATTACGGGATTTTGAGGTATTTCGTTTTGTATTCTCAGCATAGATTTCCTTTGATTTCTCTTCCTTGAAAAGAACCTCATCAGAAGTCTGCTCTTTGGCAGTTTCTTTTACTGTGTCATCAATAGAAGGCACGTTATAAGCAACTTTGCTTTCCTGCTGAAAAGATTCCGATGCTGACGGAAGTTTAAAGATATCCTTGATTTTTTGGTTGTTTTCAGCTTGACTTTCTCCTCTCCTCTCGGCATATCTTTGTGCTGCAATTTTCTCTGTAGATCCTGTATTTAATATGTTATCTGCTAAAAAAGCCTCTGTTCCTGATTTTACATCATTATTCGGGCCCTTTTCTGTTTCTATAGGTTTTAAAGAGTTTTTTTCCTCCTCATTTTTCACACCTTCGGATTTCTGAGACATTCTTTTTTCTGTATTATCCTGTGGCAGTATTTTTATGAGGGAAAATAACAGCGCAATGGCAGCTGCGATTCCTCCAATTCGATAAAATAAAGATCTTCTTTCTGTATTGGTTCCTTTTTCTTTCTTTGTTCTACCTTCAGGAACTTCAGGAATAAAACCAGGAACGAAATTGTTTTCTTCCCCTGAAAATAATTCATCTTTAATGTCATCCCACAATCCTTCCGGAACGTCCTCTTCATGGTCATCCATTCTGCTACGCAGGTTATTTAGCCATTCATTATTCATATTGTGCTTTTTTTGACATTTTAAATTCTTTTATTTTCTGAGCAAGCAGTCCTTTTGCCCGGTGAAATTGAGATGCTGAGGAGTTTTCTGCTATTCCCAGCAGTACAGCAATCTCCTTATGGCTTTTTTTCTCAAATACATACAGGTTAAAAACAGTTCTATACCCATCGGGAAGAGCTCTGATCATCATCATAATATCATCACGCGGAATTTCTTCAAAATCCGGTTCTTCTTCATTAGGAATGTCCGGAAGATCATCTACTTCTACGGCAGATTTAAAATCACCTTTCTCTTTAATATGCTTCAAAGATTCATTGACAGTAATACGGGTCATCCAGGCTTTTAAAGAGCCATTTCCTCTGTACTCAAAAGATTCTATCGAACGGAACATTTTGATAAAACTGTTCTGGAGTACATCATGTACATCTTCTTTTTCCGACAGATAACGGGAGCATACATAGGACAGATTTCTAGAATAAGCTCCAAAAAGCTCTTTCCAGGCTGCTTCCTCCTTCTTCAGAAGGTGCGTTACCAAAATCTGTTCTTTACTTTCTTCCATATAATGCTGCTGCCATCTCCAGTGGGATGCTATAAAACCGTCATGCAAAAATAGATTGCATCTTTTTGATAAAGTGCAATCCATTGATGATAATATCTATCTAATTAATTTTTTATACAGAATGGGAAATTATAATCAATCACCTCATAAGGAGTAACCAATGTACCATCTACTGTAATTTTTTCTGCTGTGAGAGCATATCTAAGCGTTTGATCCAATCCCACATAATATCCTTTTTGCTTAGAGACAAATTCTACAACGGTCTTTTTATTAACGCCATCTACAGGAATCTGAAGCTCCATTGTTTTCGGAGTTAAGGTAAGTTCTATCACATTATTCGCTGTATTGATCACTGCCGCATATTTAATATCATATTTCACCTTTGCCATTGACTTCAATGCTGTTTCTGCTTTTGCAGGGTTTTTCACTACCGTTTTTACAATTTCTTCGATAGGAAATTCTGCAAATGAGATGGTATCTTTTTTTACTTTAAACTCTTTTATTCCTTCTCTTTTACTGTTTCCCTGTACTATGATCAGCTTTCCTTTATAGTTTCCTGGTAAGTTCTCCATTTTTACAGGCGGAATATCCGGTCCTTCATTATCATTGCATGAGGATAGGGCAAATCCGGCCAAAATCATTAAAACTGTTATAAAAAATCGGGGTACTGTCAATTTTTTCATTGCATTACTTTTTCGTTAAACATTATTTATTTTCGAGTACTCATTTATATAAATCCTGTTTTCTGAAAATCTTGCATGTTTTTTCAAAAAAAAGACAATATTTTTCATAAACAATTGATTTTAAGCAGATAAAAATTCATCATCCCATTGCAAATTCCATACTTGTTATAAAAATGAACTTGTATTTTTCTTTCATCAACAGCAAAAAGGAAACTACATCACATAGCTTCATTTTATTATTTATCAGTTATATTTTATTGTACTCCTCCGCCAAGTGCTCTGTAAAGATCTACCTCAGCATTTAATTTTTCAAGGGTAACATTGATGGCTTCCAGATCATTCTGGAGTTTATTATTCTGGGCAGTGATTACTTCCAGATAGGTGGCCATACCGCTTTTATAAAGCTTCAAGGCATCATTGATTCCTTTGTCCAGAATAGCTGTTTTCTGATCCAGGAGCAGGAGCCTTTCTGAAGAACCTTTAGACTTTGCCATTGCATCGGAAACTTCTCCTACGGCAGTCATTACCGATTGCTTAAAATTAATAGCTGCTTTTTCCTGTTCAATCAGAGCTGTATCATAAGCTGTTTTCAGTTGTTTTTTCTGAAAAATCGGGGCGGCCAGATTTGCGGCAATGGCTTTGGTAATAGATCCCGGAATGTCAAACCATGAGTTGAATTTATTGGAATTTACTCCTATCTGCGGACTCAGGCTGATACTAGGATACATTGCTGCTTTTGCCAATCCGGTTTTAGAATTTAAACTGATTACATTAAACTCTGCCATCTTCAGGTCCGGTCTTCGGCTTAGCAGCTGGGCGGGTAATCCTTCTGACAGTTTATTTTCGGGAATCATTGCTTTCAGATTTTCTTCTCTTTCTACTTTGGCTGGATATTCTCCGCAAAGAATACTTAAAGCATTTTCCTGAATAGAAATATTCTGTTTCGCTAAAGGAATCAGTAACTCGGCTGTTTTCTTCTGCGCTTCGGATTGCTGAACGGCCAATGAATTAATCTGTCCTGCTGTAAACTGAAGGTTCATCATTTTAAGCGTATTGTTACTCAACTCAATATTCTGTTCGGCTATTTTTAGCTGTTCGTCCAGACTGATAAGGTTGTAATAAGCCTGAGCCACCTGAACAACTATTCTGCTTTTGATGGCATTTAAGTTTTCTTTTTGCCCAAAATACTCTGCAGCTGCAGATTCTTTCTGCATTTTAGCTTTTCCCCAGATGTCTATTTCCCATGAAAGTCTCAGTGCTGCACTGAAATCATCCATATATTTTGTTCCGACAAACTGTTCGTTCAGGGAGCCGTTAAGCGTATTGGTGGAAGCCCAGCTTCTGTTGGCACCTGCCGTAAGATCTAATGTTGGCATCAAACCCAGTTTAGCTTGTTTGTAGATCAAATCCAGCTGTTCTATGTTTTTCAAAGCGACATTCACTTCGTTATTTCTTGAAAGGGCTTTATCTATTAAACCAATCAGTTTTGGATCTTTGAAGAAAGTCTTCCACGGCAGCACTACAGTATCTCCTGTTACCTGTACAGATTCTTTGTAGCTTTCGGGAATCTGAAGATCTGTTCTTGTATATTTTTTCCCTACAGCACAAGACATCAGAAGTGATGCCATTGCGCCTGAAATAAGGAAATTCTTTATATTAAATATGCTCATTTGTCAATTGATTTTCTGTTGTATGATACTTCTTTTTGGTAGAGAATTTCTCATCCAGATACTGAAAGAACATGTAAAGTACAGGGATTACAAAAACTCCCAAAACTACTCCGCTCAACATCCCCATGGCAGCACTTGTACTGATGGATTTGTTTCCTGAAGCCATTCCTCCTGTAGAAATCATCAGCGGAATCATTCCCACAATAAAAGCTAATGAAGTCATAATAATCGGACGTAATCTCACCTTTGCTCCTTCCAGTGCAGAATCCAGAATGGAAAGACCTGCTTTTCGCCTTTGTATGGCAAATTCTACAATAAGGATTGCATTTTTGGCTAGTAAACCAATAAGCATGATGAGCCCAACCTGTACATAGATATTATTATCCAGCCCGATTGCTTTTATTCCTAAGAATGCGCCCACAATTCCTGTTGGGATGGAAAGCATTACGGCTAACGGAAGAATATAACTTTCATATTGAGCAGCTAACAAGAGATATACAAAAAGTAAACATAAGCCGAAGATGGCAATTGTCTGATTTCCTGCCGATTTCTCTTCTAAACTTAGTCCTGTCCATTCGTAGCTGTAGTCAGAAGGTAATTTACTTAAGGTTTGTTCCAGCTTACCCATTAATTCTCCGTTACTCACTCCAGGTTTTGGAGATACGTTGATATTTAATGAATTGTAAAGGTTGTAACGCTGAACGGATTCCGGGCCGTAGACTTTTTTCAAAGTGATCAGTGTGTTTACCGGCACCATATCTCCTTTTTCATTCTTTACGAAAATATCATTGAACGCCTGCTCATCCATTCTGAAAACACCATCCGCTTTAATATTCACTCTGTAAAACTTCCCGAATCTTGAGAAATTCTGAGACTGGTCTCCTGAGAAATACGTTTGTACGGTTCCTAACAGGTTTGAAATGCTTACTCCCAGCTGTTTTGCTTTATCTTCATTCACTTCAAGTTCCATCTGAGGATAATCTGCCCTGAACATGGTGTAAGCAAATGCCACTTCCGGAACCTTCATCAGCTCCCCGATCAGTTCATCCGCTTTGGCTTTAAGAACCTGAGGATCTCTACCCATACGGTCCTGAAGTACAATTTCGGCATCATTCGTCATTCCATATCCTTCTACCGGAGGCATTCTGAAGGTCATTACACTTCCTTCTTTGATGACGCCCAATTTTGCATTCGCCATATCTACCACTTCCTGAATGTCCTGAACTTCTCCTCTTTCTTTTTTAGGTTTCAGTTTGACAAATCCCATTGCATAAGCTGGTCCTGCACTGTTACTAAGAAGGTTGTAGCCTGTAATGGAAGTATTTTCCTGCACTGCGTCTACTCCTTTTAGAATTTCATTGATCTTGTTGGAAACTTCCGTAGTTTTAGTCAATGCTGTTCCCGGAGGCATACTTAAGGTATACATAAAGAATCCATCATCTTCCATCGGTACGAAACTCTTAGGGGTGCTTGACATCAGCCATCCCGCAACACCGATAACCGCTACTATTAATCCTCCTGCAATCCATTTTCGCCCTATTAAAAAGCGTACTCCTTTTGCATAACGGTTCGTCATATTATTAAATCCAGCATTGAATGCTATGGCAAATCTTTGCCCGAATCCTTTTGGCTTTTTACTTTCTCCTGAGTGATTATTTTTCAAAAATACAGCACATAAAGCAGGAGTTAAAGTCAATGCGTTAACCGCTGAAATGATGATTGCTATGGCTAATGTATAAGCAAACTGCTTATAGAATAATCCTGCTGAACCGGACATAAATCCGATTGGGATAAATACCGCCGACATCACCAATGTGATTGAAATTACAGCTCCTGTGATCTCACTCATTGCCTTGTGGGTAGCTTCTCTTCCGGAGAGATCTGTTCCTTCCATATTACTGTGGACAGCTTCCACCACTACAATGGCATCATCCACTACAATCCCGATGGCCAGTACAAGGGCGAAAAGCGTCAGTACATTAATGGTAAATCCTAAAACCAGAAGAAAAAAGAAGGTACCGATAATTGCTACCGGAACTGCCACTGCCGGAATAATCGTAGATCTGAAATCCTGCAGGAATATAAATACCACGATAAATACAAGAATAAATGCTTCTATAAGTGTCGATTTCACCTGTCCTGTAGCTTCATCCAATCTTTCTTTGGTACTCATTACCTTCGTATATTTGATACCCGGAGGGAATGATTTTGATAATTGATCAAGGGCTTTATTCACGCCTATTTCAATCTGATTGGCATTAGATCCTGTAGTCTGCATAATCGCTACAGTAACTGCATTTTTCCCATTGGAAAGGTTGTCTCCTGTATTGGAAATGGCTCCGAATTCTACACGCGCTACATCTTTTAGTCTGATGACCTGACTTCCTGTATTTTTAACGATAATATTTTCATATTGTTCAGGCTTATTCTTTTTCCCTTTATATCTGATGACATATTCTAAAGCGGCATCAGATTCTTCTCCCAATTTACCCGGAGCTGATTCCAAACTATGGTCTGCAATGGCTCTGGAAACATCTGCCGGTTCAAGTCCGTAGGATGACATTTTCTGGGGGTTAAGCCATATTCTCATGGAATAATCTTTCAATCCGAAAACCATGGCCTGCCCTACTCCTTTTACCCTTTTCACCTGCGGAATAAGGTTGATATTCGCGTAGTTTTGAAGGAAAGTTTCATCGTATTGTTTATTATCTTCAGTATAAATATTGAAAATCAACACCATACTGTTCTGCTGCTTAGACGTGGTCAGTCCCATTCTCACTACCTCCTGCGGAAGGATCGGAGTGGCCTGCTGTACCCTGTTTTGCACATTTACAGCTGCCTGATCGGCATTGACACCCTGTTTGAATATAATGGAAATGGAGAATGTACCATCATTACTTGCAGTGGATTTCATGTATTCCATATCTTCCACTCCATTGATCTGCTCTTCCAACGGAGTTACCACAGAACGGATCACGGTTTCACTATTTCCTCCCGGATAAGAACCTGAAACAGTGATCGTTGGTGGAGAAATATCCGGAAACCTGGTCACTGCCAGTTGGTTTAATCCGATAATCCCTAAAATAACGATGATAAGGGATATTACTGTTGCCAGTACCGGACGGTCTATTATCTTTTTTAACATTTTTGAATTTTCTAAGAATGGTTATACAACTATTTCAAAGGAACTGTTGTCGCAACAACCTGTGCTCCGTCTGTAAGGGCATCAATTCTGTTGATCGCAATCTTATCTCCAGCATTTACGCCTTCTTTGATGAAGTAATCCTGAGAGGTGCTTCCTGAAACGGTAATTTGAGTCATTTTCACTTTATCTTTACCATTCAGCTTATAGACAAAGAATCTATCCTGAATATCTTTCACCGATGTTTTCGGAAGCTTGACAACTCCACTCAGCGCATTATGAATCATGACTCTAGCCGTTCCTCCTGATCTTAATAATTTATCCGGATTTTGAAAAACAGCTTTCATCTGGATACTTCCGGTATTTCTGTCGAAGTTTCCGCTGGCATTTTCCAGTTTTCCTTTAAGAGAATAGGTGGAACCGTCTGCAAGGATAAGCTCTACATTTTCTGCGGTATTTCCTGATGCCGTTGCTCTGCTGTGTGCAATAAAATCAGCTTCATTCATTGAAAAGTACACATTCACACTGTTTATGCTTGAAAGTGTTGTCAGAGGTGAAGCATCTGAAGGACTGATGAGGTTTCCTATTCTGTTCGGAATTCTTCCGATATATCCGCTCACCGGTGCTTTAATATAGGTAAAATTAGCATTGATCTTTGAGGATCCTAATGATGACTGTGCTTGTGCTACCTGTGCTGCTGCTGCTTTATAACTTGCCTGTGCTGTTTTCAGCTGCATATCGGAAACTACTTTTCCCTCTACAAGAGGTTTCAGCTTTTCCACTTCAAGTCTTGCTGTTTCCTGTGCCGCAATAGCTGATTTTAAAACGGCGGTACTGGTGTTTACCTGCTCATTGTATACGGATGGATTTATTCTGAAAAGGGTCTGTCCTTTGCTTACATACTGTCCTTCTTTGATATATACTGCTTCCAGATAACCAGTCACCTGCGCTTTAATATCTACATTGTCCTGCCCTTCTATGCTTCCTGGATATCCTGTAGATACGTCTGCATCTCCGGACTTCACCTGGATAAAATCTGTGGGCAATGCCTGCTGCATCTGCTGGGCATTTTCCTGGCCATTCCCCGAACCGCATGAGTACAATATCGCTGCAGCTGTAAGTGAAAGTACCAGATATCCTTTTCTGTAATTCATAACATGAGTTTTTAAATTTTACAGGAGCAAAATAACTTCATCTTATAGTGATATTCATTCAGAAGTTGGGTGAAGTGTCGTTAATTGCAGGTGAAACGTATGATAGTAAAAATGAAAGGAAAACAGCTATTTTCCTTTATAATTATGATAAAAAAGAGATTTTCGGGTGAAAATAAGAGTGAAATCATCAAAGTGAAATTAATGTATTTCATAAGTGAAACGAAAAAAAAAGATTGCTTTAGGTAAAAGCAATCTCGTTTATATTTTTATTGAATTAATAATCCATCCAGGACTTGAAAATGGAAGCTTTTTCCCGGCTTACAATGACTTCCAGATCAGGTTGTTTCCTCAGTTCAAGCTTTAGTTTTCCATTAAAATGATTAAAAATCTGCTTTACAGAATTGATGTGGATGATAAATTGTCTGTTGGCGCGGAAAAAGAATTTGGGGTCCAGCTGTTTTTCAAGCTCTTCCAATGTTTGAGGTACATTCTCTACTACTCCGGTATTCAACATGGCCTTGCTGATTCCCAATTCGGTATAGAAGTATAGGATATCTTCTGCAAGAACGGTTTTATATCCATCTCTGTGAGCGATGAGAAAACGTTTTCTGTAATCTTTCGGCTGGATATAATTTAAGAGTCCTTCGATGGCTGTTCCTACTACCGGAACAGATTCCATAAAGGTTTCGTAGCGTTTTAAAGCAGCATCCAGTTCTTCTTCTTCAATAGGTTTCAGAAGGTAATCCACACTGTTGTATTTGAATGCCTGTACTGCATATTCATCATAGGCTGTAGTGAAAATAACGGCACTTTTAACTTCATGTTTATTAAATATTTCAAAGCTCAGCCCATCTGCAAGGCGTACATCCATCATGATAACATCCGGAACGACATTATTTTCCAGCCAGTGGACTGTTGAGGTTATCGAGTCTTCTACCGACAGGATTTCGATATGGGGTCTTAACTTCAACAACAGTCTTTTTAACCTATCAGCATTGGGTTTTTCGTCTTCAACGATTAAAACTTTATTAATCTTCATATCAATGGGAGTTTTACAATAAATTTATCTTCAGTTTTTTCAATCACAGGCTTAGGATATCCTAAGATTTCGTATCGTGCAATAATATTGGTGAGTCCTACTCCTGAGGAATCCGGCTTATTGATCAAAGGCAGGAATGTATTAGAAACTACCAATTCTCCTTCAGGGATTGTATAAACGTGAATCTCCAGAGGATTTACTTTAGAGGTTTGGTTGTGCTTAATGGCATTTTCAACCAACAATTGTAAAGACAGCGGAAGGGTGAATCTGGATCTGTATTCTTCCTGGATATCTATTTTGAATACCACTCCTTCTCCAATTCTTTTTTCAATCAGAAAAATGTAGGATTCTAAAAATTTGAGTTCTTCTTCTACAGCAATGATGTCCTTTTTAGAATTGACTAAAAGGTATCTGTATACTCTCGCAAATTTCTCAGAATAATCATATCCCAGCTGCTGGTCTTCCAGGATAAGTTCTGACAACACACTTAAGTTATTGAAAATAAAATGAGGATCTATCTGAAGCTTAAGTGCCTGAAGTTCTGCGGCCATCGCAGCCTGTTTATGTTTAGAAGCTCTCAATTTATGCTGGGCGGCTTCTACTGCTGTTTTTTTCCAATTTTCCAATAAATAATCAACGGTATTAAAAGCACTGATAATCAATGATATTACAATATTGGTTGCGATCCATTGTCCCAGGAGCGTATATTCTTTGCGGGAATCCATTTCAGGTAATGTTACTGAGGTACAGTCTATGATGGAATTAATAATAATCACAATCATGACACTTCCCACGATTTGGAGCAAACACTGAATAAACAGTCGTTTTACGGTTCTGTTTCTCCAGGGAAGCCACTTATTGAGTGTTCTGTCTATAAATATACTGACCTCCGAAATAATGATTGAAAAAAAGATAATCCATGTAGCATCTTCCAGAATCATCTTCAATGGAGCATCCAGATATCCTTTCCAAACGGGGTCAAAGGGATCAATAAGATAGGAAAAAACACAGAAAGTGACCACTGCTAAAGCCCAGATTACGAGCCTCCTTTTCATGGTGGAAAGAATCTTCTTATTTCTTACTATATTTTTTCTGATGGTAGAAATCCTATTCATATCCGGGACTTTATGAATGTAAATATAGAAATAGATTTTATATGAGTATCCTCTATTTTAGGCGAGACCACAAAAACGGGGCCTGAAACGTAAAATAGGAGTGTTCAAATGGATGTGACGGTTCATCACCTGAAAAAGACATTTCATCATCATTTTATGCAACATCACCCTATTTTTACAGTAAGGGAATAACTGTCTATCATAGTTTTGTGGTATTAAATCCGGTACAATGAAAACAATAATTGTCTGCACAGATTTTTCCCAGGAAGCTGAAAACGCGACTCATTATGCAGCTTCTATGGCTAAAGAAAACAAATACAGGATTATCCTTTTTAATCTGCAAACCGTTTCTATCCATGCTTTGAATGCACAGGCTTCTGCTGAATTTTTCTACACGCAAACGCTTAAAAATCAGAAAAAACTAGAAGATAAAGCAGCTGAACTAAAGGCTCTTTATATTATAGAAACCGCACATCATCTGGCTTCCGGTAATTTTATTGAAGAACTTGAAAACTGTATACAACTCAACGAATGTGATTTTGTAGTGATGGGAATGGCAGAAAAAACTCTTGAGCAAAAGCTTTTAGGAAATAGTGTTACAAGGGCCATTCATAGGATTAAAAAGCCAATCTTAATTGTTCCCGCACACATAGAATATACTGGAATTCAGAAAATTCTTTTTGCTTATGATACTCACAAAAGTATGACCTGGTCTGCCATGAATGATATTTATTATTTCATTAATGAGTTTAATTCTGAAGTTGAGGTATTCAATGTAAGTGAAAGCCTGGAGGATTTTGCGGAGGTTATTCATGATATTGATCTGAATTCCGGATATGATCTGGATGACATTAAATACAGCTTTAAAATGATTCAATCCATCGAGGTTATCAAAGCTATTGAAGAGGAAATCAGGTTGACCAATCCAGATCTTCTGACAATGGTTCCATACAAATATAACCTTGTAGAGTCTCTTTTCCATCGCAGCAAAACAGCCATTATGGCTTATAAGAATAAAATACCATTACTATCAATCCCCCTAAACATAGATTAAGATCAATAAAAATCTGTTCTCATTTGAATTATCCTTTTTTGCCTTTAAAGGCTAAATTTTACACTTAATCTTGTTTGACAGGACCGGAAAATTAATTTCCGGTCCTGTTTTTATTTTAATTTCATATTATTATCAAACAGATGAACCATATAAAATTATTTTGTCAAAGCAATCAATGCCTGATAATAGTTTTCCAATAACCCAGGGTCTCCATTCAAAAACAAATAAGGTTCTATTAATTCCAGTTCCATTAAGTGAAATGAGTTATTGATTAGAACGCCATCTACTCTTGCATAAAGAGTTTCCTGTGGCAGACTTTTCAAATACAATCCCGCTTGTTCTATGTGCAAAGGATCCGGTACAGGATAACTGATGCTTCCGCCATGATAATGCTGTACCCTGAAATCTCCCTGTTTAGGCATTTTTAATGAGCAATGGCTATATTTTCCGTTAAAAAAAAGAAATGACCATTCTCCATTTTTGATTTCTTCTACAAAAGGCTGCACCATATAATCCTGTTCTTTCAGAAGGATTTCAATTTCTGAAGAACGTTCGTCAAAGTTTTCTTTGCTTACTGTAATTGTATTTTGTGCTCCGGCACTTACACAGGGTTTTACCACCAGTTTTTCAGTATTGAAATGATTAAAAAAAAGTCTTTCCAATACAGATCCTTTTTCAAGATATTCTGCAGGAATTACCGGAAGTCCTTTTTCTGCAACATCTTTAAGATAGTGTTTATCACTGTTCCATTGGATGATTTCGACAGGATTCAGTACTCTTACTCCAGATTTCTTGAGACTGTTCAACCAGTTCAGAAATTCATTCAGATGGTTATGATAATCCCATGGAGATTTAATGACAACTACATCATAACTGCTCCAAACTACTTTGGGATCATTCCAGATGGTTGGAACAACATCTAAGCCTTTATTTATTAAAAAATTAATCAGTTCTGTATCTTCATCATTGGTTACTCCCTGTGAGAATCTTTCTTCTTTTTTATAGCCTGTTATAGTGATTTTCATACTTTTTTTTGAGTTGTATTGGTGATTCAATTTCGGAATCCCTCATGAATAAACAGAGACACAGATTTTTCTATTTTGATGGATACAACTGGAATATTTTCATAAAATAAAAACAAATCGACAAATCACATTCAACTGAATATCAAAAAGTCGTAAATTTATTAAAGGATAAAAACAGTGTTTTCCCTCTTTTTTATAGTTGTACCGTTAGCTAATTTTGTTCAATAAAATTAAACACCATAAAAATGAAAACTTACTTTTTTACTAAGATTTTAACACCTTTGTGTGCAGCGCTTATTCTGGCTTTTTGTCTGCTAAGCTGTACCCGTTGCTCCGAACCACCTAAAGAACCCGTTAGTAACAGTTATAAAAAGAAACTGATCAGCTATCGTGAAGGCAGAGTTCTTTTTGATGAATACACCAGAACCAATCATGAAGTTCTTATGAAATCCAGAAATGGTGAACCCGACTCGCGATGGTACTGGTTCTCACTGGAAGATATGGAAGGTTATATAAAGTATGTAAAAGAAAATGCCAAGAAACAAAAATTAAAAAATCCGGGAATCAGGATTTATATGGGAAAATACCCATTGAATCATCCTAAAAACAGAATGGCAAAACCGGAATATGCAGGCTATCAGACTATATTTTTAGTTCCTACCTCCCAAAAACGAGAAAGAACCAATGCAATGGCCAGATCCGCCTCCACCGAAGAAAATACAGATGTGCCTTCTATAGAATCTATGAATATGACCAATCTGGCACCACCACCAAAAACACTGTCAGGAACAATGCCTTAAAAAACACAAAATTATGAACTGGAATATTGAAACAGGGAAACAGATATCGATGATCATCTCCATTATAGTAATGGTTTTAATGATCATAAAATATAGAAAAACCGGAAAAGAGAATTTGTTTTTTATCATTGGATATCTGTTGTTTTCCCTGATCGATATTTTCTGTTATTTCTACTTCCGGCTGACAAGTATGCCTACGGACATCTTTTATGTAATTGGTTTTTTAATGATTGTCTTTTTTCTGTATTTATTGTATTATTACCAATTATTGTATGTTCCGTTGCTCAAAAAGATACAGATTATCATTCTGATTCTTTTTGTTCTCAATATTATTGTAATGTTTTATACAGAAGATGATCTGCTTCATCATTTTTCTTTTAACATGCTATATGTGGACATTCTCCTGTTGTTATTTTCTATTATTTTGTTCTTGTATCAGACTTTTAATTCGGATAAAATATTGGGAATCAATAATTACCTGCCATTCTGGATATCAGTGGCACTGCTGATCTTTTTTATCGGAAGTATTCCGATTCTATTTTTCAGAACTACTGTTTCAGAAAGTATTTATTTCTTCATTTTATTTATGCTGAATCTGATCAGCAACAGTATCCTGATATTCGGTTTATTAGGAAACAAACAGGAAAAAACCCGATAAATGCTTCTTAGATATGGAAGAGAATAATTTGGTCATCATCTTCACCATTACTTTATTCATTGTTGTTTTGACAATGATCTTCATCTATGCGGTCTTTATCAAGAAAAAAACAACACTGCTCATAGCTCAAAAGGAAAAAGATCTACGGTTCGAAAAAGAACTGGCGACTTCACAGGTAGAGATGAAAGAGCAAACTTTAAACTACATAGGGCAGGAATTGCATGATGATCTGGGGCAAAAACTTTCTGTTGTCCGACTTCGTCAAAACCAGCTGATTACCAAATTGAAAAGTTCAGAAAAAGAAGACCTCATCGAACTGAATGAATTGTTGGGCGAATGCATACAGGACATCCGAAACCTATCAAAAACACTGATTACTGAACAGATTATTCATTTCGGATTGGCAGAATCCATAGAAAGAGAAGTCCAAAGGATACAAAAACTGAAATTATTAAAAATAGAGTTTATCACTCAAAAGCAGGATATTGATATTTCTCCTAAACACGGTCTCATCCTTTTCAGGATCGTTCAGGAAAGTATCAACAATATTCTGAAACATTCCAAAGCCAAAAATGTTGCCATACAGATAGAAGATGACTGTGAGAAATTACACATCAGTATTTCCGACAACGGAAGAGGCTTTGATACCAGCAGTATTCAGGACGGCTCAGGTTTGAAAAATATGGAACTGAGAGCCAAACTGATTCATGCTGAACTGTCTATACACTCAGAACTGAATAAAGGAACACAAACTTTGATAACCTATCACAAAAATTTATTATGAAAACTATTCCCATAGCGATCGTTGATGATCATACTTTAATCTCCAAAGCACTGGAGAATATGATCACAGAAAACACTCAATATCGGGTTATTATGAATCATCCCAACGGAGAAGAATTTATTGCTGGTGTGGAAAAAGCTTCTGAATTACCCGCTGTAGTACTGATGGATGTTAATATGCCTTATAAAAACGGCATAGAAACCACAGAATGGCTTACCGAGCATTATCCCGATATAAAAGTGATAGCTCTCACCATGGATGATGATGAAAAAGTTCTCATCAGAATGCTGAAAGCAGGAGCCAAAGGATATCTGCTGAAAGATATGCAGCCTTCTATCCTTTTTCAGGCTATAGACACCGTATTTGAGAAAGGCAGTTTTTATACTGATTTTGTAGCTCAGAAACTACTGAAAGTAAAAACAGAGGAAATGAAAAATGCTTCCCTTCTTTCCGAACTGAAAGACAGGGAAAAAGAGTTTATAAAATGGGCCTGCAGTGAACTTACTTACAAGGAAATTGCCGACAAAATGTGCTTAAGTCCCAAAACCATTGATGGCTACAGAGATTCGGTTTTTGTAAAACTGGATATAAAAAACAGAGCGGGGTTGGTGCTTTTTGCTTTGAAACATGATCTGTGCTGATTGAATATTCCAACTTTTTAAACTCATTTATTATTCTATAAAAAACATCTTTACATTCTTTTTATGCATCCGGCAGCTTTTCAAGCTGCCGGTTTTTTATTTTACAACACATTCATTTACAATACAAAAGGTGTTTTTCCTTTTTCAAAATACGGTTTTCTCCTCTGTTTTCGTCCTTCAGAATGACGGAATTTTGTCATAGAAAAAAACAAACACCAAAAGGCAGAACCCGAAAAGCCGAAACAGAGTAGGGAATATTTTTAAAACTAATACAATGAAAAAAGCACTTATCGTAGGTATTAATGATTATGCACCCATCGGATACGGAGGCCCGGATCTTAACGGTTGTGTAAATGACGCGAGGGATATGGCAAATACATTGGTTATCTGTGGTTTTAGTCCGGCAAAGATTAAAATCCTGACCAATCAAAATGCCACAAGAGCGAATATATTAAACTATCTGAAATCCATGATCAGCACAAGCGTAAAAGGAGATTCTCTTGTTTTTTATTATTCCGGACACGGAACCAGAGTTGCGAATATCGGATCGGATCTGGAACTGGATGGCCTGGACGAAGCAATCTGTCCACACGATTATGCCAATAACGGAGTTATTCGTGATGATGATTTTAAAACAGTTCTCAGCAAGCTAAAAGCTGGGGTTAATATGGAAGTTATCTTTGACTGCTGCTATTCCGGAACAGGAACCCGAAAAATGGATCTTGGATTAGAAGCAGATCTTCTCAACGAAACTGCCCGTTATATTCCACCAATGCTTGAAGACGAGTTTTATCTGACGTATGCCAGTGAAATGGAAACTTCTAAAAGTTCAAAAAAATCAACTGTATTGACTAAAGCATTAGTCCCTGTTGCCGGAATGAATCATACATTATGGGCCGCTGCGAAAGATAATCAGGTATCTATGGAAGGAAATATCAGCGGACAAATACGAGGATACTTCACCTACCACTTCTGTAAAATATTGCGTGCTACCAATGGTAATATCGTCCGAAAAACACTTGACAAGCAGGTGGCTATTGCATTAGCAGCTATGGGGGCAGCTCAAATTAACCAAACTGAAAGCATTACTGCAGAATTTTCACAAAAAATATTCACTTAATCATAAAACTATACAGGCGAAATCCGAAAAGCCATCAAAAGAGTAGGAACACACTAGATTAAAAATAATGATCATGTCAAAAATTGAAAACAACAACCCAATGACCGCTGAAGAGGTTTTAAGACTTAGAACTGTAAAAGCAAAATCAACTGAGAAACCGTCAGCAATCGAAAAATTATTCAGCCAGCTTCCGGTTATGGAAACCATTAATGGAAGAACTTTTCCTAAAGGAATGAAAACCATAGGAATGCCTATGGATGAAAAAACAGCAGAAAACAGAGCTCTGGAAACTGACCATTTCTACCCTACCCATGCTGATTTTGAATACAACCCGAAACTCGAACCTAAAAAAGACCGTAAACCTAAATTCATTGAAAGAGATTCTTTCCTGACTCCGGAAAATGCAAGAACTATTTTTGGAGCAGATCAAAGAAAAGTATATAATTCTACGGCCTATCCGTGGAGATGTGTTGGAAGAGTAGAAAGTTCTTTAGGGTCAGGAAGCGGTGTAATGATCGGGCCAAGACACCTTCTTACGTGCTCTCATATTGTAGACTGGCAGCCTAATAACACTACAGGATGGCTGAAGTTCACGCCAATGTATTACAATGGAAGCGCTCCTTATGGAACGGCCTGGGGTACATTAACGTATTACAAATATAAAGTAGCAGGCCCTACCATCGATTCTACAGAGATTCAATATGATTATGTAGTGATTGTATTAGACAGACCTATCGGAAACAGCACAGGCTGGTTAGGCTCAAAATCCTACTCAGATTCCTGGGATGGAGGTGCTTACTGGACTCATGCAGGATATCCGGGAGACCTTACAGGAACCCAAAGACCAACCTACCAGACTGGGATCGCACTGGATGGCGATTTCTGGAGTGCTGATGATAACGAAAGCATGAGCCATAAAGCAGATATATGGCCTGGACAAAGCGGAGGTCCTTTCTGGGGATATTGGGACGGCTCTCCGTATGCCGTGGCTACTCAAAGTGCCCATAATCCAAGTGATAATTTTGCAAGTGGCGGCTCAGATTTAGTCAATCTGGTCATCAGAGCAAGAAATGAACATCCTTAATTTATTTTTTAGCTTTAATAGAATCCCGTCTTTAAAGACGGGATTTTTATTTTGTTCAAATTTAATTTTATTATAATTTTCATTTTTAAGTAATCTTTCTTTGTATTCTCAATATTTTAATACATTTGTTATAAAACATATCTCAGATGAATTTCGAGCAGATCAATTTACACCTTGAAGCCTATAAAGAACATGATCAGATTCTGGATGCAGCAAAATACCTGATCCACTCTTTTGATCTTGAGCATGAAAACTTTGCAGGATTCGGATTTAGGCAGGAGCTATCCCCCACTTCAATGCTTCTTACAGCAGAAGGTGATCTGGGAGGTCCGCAAACAGTAATGATCCCTAGAAATTTATTTGATTTTGATCTGAATCTTGTTCTGAACATGGTTGCCCACGAAATGCTCCATGTAAGACAAAAAGCCCCCGGTCAGGTAATTGAAGACAAAAATGAAAGAGAATTTCAGGCGTATTATGAAATGCTTTTTCATAAAGTCTTTCCACAGATTCCTGAGGTTTCGGATTTTCATAAAAAATTCTTTGGCGGTAAAGCATTGGAATATTACAAAAGAATGGGTGAAGGTTCAGCGCTCCAACAAAAATATGCAGAACAGAAAACAGAAGTAGAACATTTAATTAACGAATTACCATGACAGTAAAACCAGACATCACCTGGGCAGATTTTGAGAAAATAGACATCAGATGCGGAACCATTATCTCTGTGAATGATTTCGAAAAAGCAAGAAACCCATCTTACCAGCTGGAGATCGATTTTGGAGATCTGGGAATCAGAAAATCATCTGCACAAATTACCTCTCTTTATGAAAAAGAAGAACTGGTAGGGAAACAGATTTTAGCCGTTGTTAATTTTCCTAAAAAGCAGATTGCCAATTTCTTCAGTGAATGTCTTGTACTGGGATTATACGGTGAAGACAAAAAGGATGTTACGCTTTTAGCCCCTTCATTACCCACAAAAAATGGAATGCAAGTAGGATAGACACCCAATAAAACACAATATGATACAGAACATACCTTTAGAAAAAGTTTTATTCCTTGATATTGAGACCGTTCCGCAGGCAGGTTCATGGGACGATTTATCCGAAACCGACCAGCATCTGTGGGATAAAAAAACAAAATTTCAGCGTAAAGAAGATATATCCCCAGAAGATTTTTATGACAGAGCCGGTATTATGGCTGAGTTTGGAAAAATCATCTGTATCACCATCGGAATGGTTGAAAAGAATGAAACATTAAAAATAAAAAGCTTTTCCGGGCACGATGAAAAGAAAATGCTTCAGGAATTTGGAGAAATCTTCAACAGCCCAAGGCTTTATAATGTGATTCTTTGTGCACATAACGGAAAGGAATTTGATTTTCCTTGGATTGCAAGAAGGTATCTTATCAATGGAATGCAGCCCCCGGCACCGTTTCAAATGTTTGGAAAAAAACCCTGGGAGATTCCTCACATAGATACCATGGAACTCTGGAAGTTCGGGGATTATAAGAGTTTTGTATCCTTAGAATTGCTTGCCCATGTCTTTGGAATTCCTACTCCAAAAGATGATATTGACGGCTCAATGGTTTCATCAATTTACTACATAGAGAAAGACTTGCAGAGAATTGTTGACTATTGTGAAAAAGATGTCTTAACTTTGGCAAATATTTTCCGGCGTATGCGTCAGGAAGATTTGTTGAAAAGGAATATCAATCTAGATTAAAAAATGAAATTTACAGACGATCAAATTGCTGACATTGGTGAGGAAATCATTGGTGTGTTAAAAACCGTATATGACCCTGAAATTCCGGTAGATATCTATGAATTAGGGCTTATTTACGATGTCCAGATCTCCGATGATGCTGACGTAAAAATTATAATGACACTTACTACTCCCAACTGTCCTGTGGCAGAAACCCTTCCTCAGGAAGTAAAAGATAAAGTGGCTGAAGTAGAGAATGTAAAAAGTGTAGATTTAGAGCTTACTTTCGAACCAAGCTGGAATAAGGATATGATGAGCGAAGAAGCTAAGTTTGAGCTGGGAATGCTTTAATTTATAGTCTTAACAATATAAAACCCCAAAAGAATTCTTTTGGGGTTTTTGTTTTTAAATATCTTTTGCTATTTCCTTTCCTTCTCTTCTGCTCCACTCACTCCAAGAGCCTACATACAGATCCGGAATGGGAAATCCAGCATAGTCCAAAGCTAGAATAGTATGACAAGCAGTGACCCCCGATCCACAGTGAATAATCAGATGTTCAGGTTTGTTTTCTAATAACTGCTTATATTTTTCTTTTAAAATTTCAGGACTCAAAAAATTTCCACTTTCATCAAGATTTTCAGAAAAAGGAATATTGATCGCTCCCGGAATATGTCCAGCTACCAAATCAATAGGTTCAGATTCACCTTTATAACGATAAGCATCTCTCACATCAACAACCGTAGAAGAACCGTTTTCCAATTCATTTTCAACAACTTCCAGACTTGAAACCGGAAGAAGCCATTGCTCTTTTTTGAGTAAAGAAGCTTTATCAAATGTTTCATCTCCGGAAGAAAATTCTAACCCTGCTTTTTCGGCAGCCTGCATGCCGCCATCGAGAATCTGAACTTTTTCAAATCCAAAAGATCTTAGCATCCACCAAGCACGCGCCGCAGCGTTTGAAGCATTTTTATCATCATATACAACAATATGAGCTCCCTCTGAAATTCCAAGAGTAGAAAGTGTTTCCGCAAACCTTTCTACAGAAGGAAGCGGATGTCTGCCTCCAAAAGCAGCGTCTTCTCCTATCTCAGCAAGATCATTATCCAGATCAATAAACCTTGCTCCGCTAATATGCTTTTCAAGGTAATTCTTCTTTACGTCTTTTCCGGTTCTTGCATCAAGAATAACAAGATTTTTTGTTGGAATATTTTTGAGTTCGGATGGTGAGATAATTGGAGACATTTTTGTTGATTTTGGGTTAATTTAAGTATGTTTTGGCTAAAGCCAACTCTATTTCAATATAGTAAAGCGGGCTAAAGCCCGCTCCTATTGATTATTTTATTCTTCACTCCTATTTAAAAATGAAAAATATCCTTCGCTTTGTTATAAGAACTTTCAAAATTCAGAAGGTTCAGTTTATGTTCTGCTTTTTCAACACTCATGAAGTTGATGACCTGCTCTGTAGGCATATTTCCCACAAGATCATCCTTAGCCATAGGACATCCTCCGATTCCTTTGATAGCACTGTCAAATCTTCTACAGCCTTTATCGTAAGCCGCTTTTAATTTCGAATAGGAATCTTCATAACGGTTATGAAAATGTCCTCCGAAGTTGATCTCTGGATATTTTGAAGGTATTTTTTCAAACAAAAGAGCAATCGTTTCCGGAGTTGCAACACCGGTTGTATCAGATAATAAAATATCTTTCACTCCGATGTCAGAGAATCTTTGTGCCCACTGGTCAACATCTTCCCACTTCCACATTTCACCGTATGGATTTCCAAAGGCCATGGAGAAATAAATATTAAGCTGTTTGCCTTCACTCTTTACCAGTTCAAGCATTTTAATGATTTCATCAAAAGCTTCTTCCTGGCTTTTATTCGTATTTCTATGCTGAAAAGTTTCGGAAATAGAAAACGGGAAACCCAGAATATCTACCGACTGGTGTTTCAACGCTTTTTCTGCACCTCTGTAATTACCAATGATGGCAGAAACTTTAGTCTTGGATCGTGATTTGTCGATATTTTCGGCCACCTCATCAGAATCAGCCATCTGCGGAATCGCTTTTGGAGAAACAAAACTCAGGCAATCCAATACATCAAAGCCAACATCCATCAAGGAGTTGATATAATCTATTTTTTTATCGGTAGGGATAAATTCTCCCCATCCCTGCATAGCATCTCTAGGACATTCGGTAAGAAACATTGTTACTTTTTGATTTTCTCAAATATAATAAAACTAAACTACTTAGTATACTGTACATACAAAGCTAACACTATTTTGATTTTCAAAGATTTATATCTGATTAATAATTTCAATAACTGATATTAAATCGCAAATAACGTATTCTCAGCATCAAATTTGCTAACTTTGTTAAAATTTATGATATCTGATGAGTACAATAGAATTCAACCCATTGTGGAAAGAAAAGTTACTGAACCGTTTTCTTAGCTATGTAAAAATATATTCTACCAGCGATGCAGAAAGTGAAACGACACCTTCTACTCCGCGTCAGTGGGATATTGCCAACTTTATTACTGAAGAACTGAAGACCATCGGTCTTGAGGATGTTTCAATAGACAGCAACGGTTATATTATGGGTTATGTTCCTTCTAACCTTGAAAACAATGACAGACCTACGATCGGGTTTATTTCACATTATGATACTTCACCGGATTTCAGTGGAGAAAATGTAAAGCCTCAGGTTTGGGAAAATTATGACGGAAATGATCTTCTGTTGAACCAGGCTACAGGATTCACTTTATCTCCTTCAAGATTTGAAAGTTTAAAAAAATATATCGGTCAGACGTTAATTACCACTGATGGAACAACTCTTCTTGGTGCTGATGACAAAGCAGGCTGTGCAGAAATTGTAACTGCTGCGGAATATCTTATTGCTCATCCTGAAATCAAGCATGGAAGAATTGCTATAGGATTTACTCCGGATGAAGAAATCGGAAGAGGTGCTCACAAGTTTGATGTTGCTAAATTTGGTGCAGAATGGGCTTATACTATGGACGGTGGAGAAGTTGGAGAATTGGAATATGAAAACTTTAATGCTGCCGGAGCGGTTGTAAAGATCCACGGACTAAGTGTTCACCCGGGTTATGCTTACGGAAAAATGATCAACGCTGCTCTTTTAGCTGCGGAATTTGCTCAAATGCTTCCTGCCAACGAAACTCCTTCAACAACAAAAGGTTTTGATGGGTTTTACCACCTAATGGACATTACAGCTGATATCTCTGAAGCAAAACTTCAATACATTATCCGTGATCATGATGCAGATAAATTCGAAGCCAGAAAGAAATTCATGGAAGGAAAAGTAGCAGAATTCAATCAAAAACATGGTGAAGGAACTGCTGAAGTGGAAATCAAAGAGCAGTACAGAAATATGAAGCAGCAATTTGAAGGTAAAATGCATATTGTAGACCTTGCTGCAAAAGCAATGACTGAAGCGGGTATAGAGCCTAAAATCAAAGCCATCAGAGGTGGGACAGATGGCGCACAGCTTTCTTACATGGGACTTCCGTGCCCGAATATCTTCGCTGGAGGAATCAATTTCCACGGACCTTACGAATATGTAGCTCTGGAAAGCATGGAGAAAGCAACTGAAGTAATTATTAATATTGTAAAAGCTTAATAAATCATGAAAAAGGTCTTAGCATCAGCATTCATTTTCACTTTTATTTTTGGCAGCGCCCAGGTTTCTGAATTTCAGAGGGCAGATTCCCGCTATGAGAGAAAGAAAACGGCTCTGTATAACAAATATCCTAAGCCTAATGATTTAAGAACGAAAAAAGAATGGCTTTTGACAGAGGATAAAATTGCAGCCTACAAGGATGCTTTAGATAAGGCTTCTGTTGATGACAAAAAAATGATCACAGCCAATCCCCCTGTAAAAACAAAAGTTACTAAAGAAGCGGAATATGACAAGGGTAAAGCTGCTTTCCAAAAGCAATTATCCGAAGCTGTCAATCTTGATTTTTTAAGTTTTTATTCGGACTCTTATAAAGTAACAATGACTTTTGTGGTGGATTCTAAAGGAAACGCTCTTGATCCTAACGTAAAAGGAAGTAATGAGGATGTAAATGCCTTCATTGAAGCTGCTTTTTACCGAATCCGAGAGAAAGGAAAATGGAAACCCGCAGAAGACAAGGGAAAACCTGTATCTTCTACTGTTTCTCTCCCTTTAACATTCGTTTTTAAGAAATAATATCAAAAACCCACTTTTATTTAAAGCGGGTTTTTCTTTTTCATATTTGAATAATGTTACTGAAAATCATTATGTTATTGACAGTAATTTAATGCAATTCTTTTGTAGGCCTTAGATAATTCTTCTAAATTAGAGAGAAACTTAAAATCACTGCTTATGAGAATGAAATCTAACCACTTCAAAATCAACAGAAAATTTTATTTTTCTTTTCTTCTTTCAATTTTCTGTTTGTTTCTTTTAATGTCTTGTTCTCAGGATGATCCCGCGGATACTCCTGTTGAAAAGCCCGCAGAGTCTGTTCAAATGAAGACTTTGGGAAATTTGACTTTACAAAAAAATGTTATTATTCTGAATGATGAATCGGTAAATGCCATTTCTGCTCATAACGAAGGACAGATTACATTTAGCCGTATGACTCCGCAAACAGACAGTATTTCGGCGGGAACTGTTATTGTGGGTACTAAAGTAGAAGGCGATCAGGTGAGCACAATCCTTTCAAAAGTGAGCTCGGTTTCTAAAGCGAATAACCAGTTCACCGTACAAACATCCAGTGCGAAGCTCGAAGAGTTTATTTATAGCGGAACATTAAGCGGAATGTATGATCCTTCAGACAAAGCTCCCGTTAGTATCAATGGAAAAATGGTGAATTATGTTCCCGTAGAAGGGATGGTTTCCCAGGAAATCAATAATAAAATATTTTCCATTGAAGCAAGGAATCTGCAAAAGCAAAAAATAGTTGCTTTCAACCGTTTTAATTTTGATAAGACCTTTTCATTTCCTTTGTCTTCCGCTGGAACATCAAGTGTCAATGTAAAAGGTGGGTTTAGTCCAAAAATTGATTACAATATTACATTCTCGTGGGGGCATTTGTCTGATTTTTATGTCAATTTCATCATGGATGATATTCAGCTTCAGAGTACTGCCACTATTGTAGGAAGTCTTGGCTACACCGCAAGTACTACAGACTATCTGAATATTCCTATAGTACCTATTGTTTTAGGACCTACCGGGCTGATCTTAAGCCCTACCATTTCTGCAGGGCCATTTCTTGGAGTACAGGCAACAGGAAAGGTTCAGGGACAGCTTTTGGACCTTGAAGGAAATGCCAACTTTTTGGTAAGTAAAACTCCAGCGATTAATATCAATCTGCAAAAGAAATCCGATCCTGCGATTACCAGTGTGGAAGGAAATCTATCTGCTGAGGCAGGTTTAGAGGCCAAAGGAGCCGTAGGACTGATGTTTATTTCTATTCCTATTGCCAATTCCGGGTTAAGGGGAAGAGCTTCTGCCCTTTCGTCTTTGGGACTCACATTTATTCCTGAAAGAAAAGGGGTATTTTCTGTAAAAGGCAAAATACAGGCAGATATGTTTTATGGTTTTGGAATTTCTCCTCTAAGATATGAAGGAACCTTCCCTCTTTTCAAAAAAGAATATATGCTGTATCAGAAGGATTTCAATTTCTAAGACACAACTTTCTATCTATCATAAGATGGCCACTCTCGTAGTGGCTTTCTTTGTATAACAGCCCTGCATACAATTCATTTACAATTCATTAGTTATTTTTATTATATTTACAAGGACGTACAATTTTAAACTATAACATTTAATACCAAATTATCATGAAAACAATGAAAAAACTTTTGAGAAAAGACTTATCCACCATTCTGGGCAGCGGTCCTGGAGGCTGCCATATGGGAGGCAACTCTTATAATTGTCAGGACGACTGCCAATGCGCCTGGGGATATGCGTGTGAAATGTATGAAGACGGAAATCCGGGACAATGCATCGCTGTAGGAGGCGGTGGAAATCCTGGCGGAGGTGGTGGCGGATGTAATCCTCCTTCTATCTGTGAAGAACAACCTTATTAGTAATAGAAAACCGGGAGTAGTAATACTTCCGGTTTTATTTTTCACTCAAAAACAGATCTTTGTCAAAGTATTTCTGCCATTCATCAAATAAAATTTCATTCCATTCTTCATAGTTGTTGTTTTGCATCAGATTTTAAACAACAATTAAATTATGAAGCAGCAATTTTTCGCTCTAAGTGCATTGTTATTATGCATTTTCTGCAGTATAGAAACCAAAGCACAGCAGACTCCTGCTTTTCACATTGGGGTAAAGGGAGGGGCCAACTTTACAAAAACCTCAACGGAATCTTCACTGGAAGGAAAATATGGTTTGGGATATCAGGCAGGGGTAATGACAAGAATGGATATCGGAAAACTGTATGTACAGGGAGAAGCTTTGTTCAACAAAAGGAAAACATCATTCGAGTCCCAAGACGGAAACTCTTCAAAACTTTCCTGGAACGCTATTGATATTCCTGTGGTAGTAGGATATAAACTGATTAAAGCTGATGATTTCAATGTAAGAATATTTGCAGGAGGAGTTTACAGCTATGCTTTCAACAATAATTTGTCGACTTCTCAGGCTCTACAGGAAGGATTTAAAAAGTTTGACAAATCCAATATTGGAGTTACAGGAGGTCTAGGATTAGATTATAAAAACTTCACGGTAGACCTGAGGTATGAGACCGGCCTTACAAGCATTAGTAAAGAATTTAAGTCTAAACCCCATAGTTTTTCCCTCGGAATAGGCTATTTCCTGTTCTAAAAAACTTAAATTATCTTTACCTGTTAGAAACTGTTTTCCCTACAGTTTCTAATTTTTTTATTAATCTATTTCCCGTTCCATGACAAAATCTTTTGTTTTAAAAGAATACATATTTACGTTTATCTTCTGGTTTGTTCTCGCTATTGTACTCTGGTGTAATTTTCAGATCACAACAGAGAAGTATCTTGCTATGATTCAAACTGTTATTGTTACGGTTTCTTCTTTTACTTTCACTCATTTTTTGACCAATAAGCTTCTTCCGAAAGCTTTGCGTGAAAAAAAGATGAAAAGGTTTCTGGTACAGGTTGTGATGGTTATTTTCATATTGAGCCTCATCTTCGCGGTAATTTTCACTTATCTTGAAGTTGCTCCAAAAGAAGAGCTTCCAAAAAGCTTTTCAGGTCAGCTTCCTTTTTTATGGAAAGGCTTTTATATGTCTTTACCTGCTTCATTTCTGATCAACGGAGCAGCATGTGGTATCAAATTTTATAAAGAACACGGAAGAATAGAGCGTGACCATATTCTCCTTCAGCAGGCTCACCTGGAGAATCAGCTTAAACTCTTACAGGATCAGATCAATCCTCATGTGGTATTCAATATTCTGAACCACATCCATATTCTGATGAAAACAGACACACAACTCGCTGATTATCTACTGCTTAAATTTTCGGATATTTTACGCTATCAGCTTTACCATTGTAATGAAAATCTGGTTTTCCTCAATAAAGATATAGAGCATATACAAAATCTTGTAGAAGTTGAAAAACTAAGATGGGGCAATGAACTGGATGTAAGGGTAACCTGGGAAATGACCAATAAAAAACTTTTCATAGCTCCTCTCCTTTTGGTCACTTTTATTGAGAATGCTTTTAAGTATGTTTGCAGGCTCCCAGGGCATAAAGGATATGTTGAAATTTCCTGTAAAGAAGAAAATAATACCCTTTATTTCTGTGTTGAAAATTCCTATTCTGACAGAGCAATTCATAAAAAGAAGAAGGGTACTGGAGGAATTGGCCTTCAAAATGTACAAAAACGACTAAAACTTCAATATCCGGATTCTCACGATCTAAAGATTGAAACGAACAATAATATTTTTAAAGTAACTTTAATTTTAAAATTATCTGATCATAATGAGCAGTAATATCCCTAAAATGAAATGCCTGATTATAGATGACGAGCCTCTGGCAAGATTCCATCTTAAAGAACTGGCGGATCAGATTGATTTTTTATCCGTTGAAGGTACTTGTGCCACAGCTTTGGAGGCAGATACTATAGTAAAGGAGAACGAAATAGACCTCCTCTTTTTGGATATTAATATGCCTTATCTTACGGGGTTGGAATTTTTGGAACAGCTGGAAAATCCTCCTTTATGCATTCTTACAACGGCTTATTCTGAATATGCTTTGGAAGGATTTCGCCTTCAGGTAGTGGATTATCTATTAAAACCTATTGCTTTTAACCGTTTTTATCAGGCTGTAAATAAGGCACAACAACAGTTTATTATCAGTGAAAAATTAAAAAACAATACAACTCTGGATGACCCTTTCCTCTATGTAAGACAGTCTGATACCTTCATTAAAATTTCGTGGGTAGATATTCTTTATATTGAAAGTATGCAGAACTACACCAAGCTTCATTTTAAAGATAAATCATTGATTATCCATCAGACGATGAAAGCTATTGAGGAATCGCTTCCTTCGGATCATTTTTTCAGGATTCACAAATCTTACCTCATCAATATTACTCATATTGATATGATTTCCGGAGGACGTCTTTTTATTAATAAAATTGAGCTTCCCATATCACGTACAAGAAAAGAAGAGCTGCTTAATCAAGTAGTTTACAAAAAGTTAATAAGCAAGTAATGGGTAAAGAGAAACCGGAAGCTGGAGGTTATCAAATCCCCTGCCTCCGGTATTTTTTATGGCAGATTCCAACGCAGGGATACTGCAGCATAGAATGTGCTTGAAAATCTAGGATCTGCTATTTTCTTGTCCCTGAAAATACTTTTGATCTTCCGGTCATTTTCACTGAAGCTTCTCAGTAAAGCCGTTCCTCCTGTGAGACGTAAGGTAAGCCTGTCATTGATTTTTATCTCCGGTCTGAATCCTGCTGTAATCTGCTGATAACCAAGCAACATAGATTTCCCATCCTTATTTCGTTCTACCGTCATTCCGCTTAGGTTGACCACAGCTTTTAAAGCAAATTTGTCTGAAAACAGATATCCGGCTTCCATTCCTTCCGGAAAATTAATATTGAATTTAATCTTTCCGTTCGTTTTCCAGTCGAAATAAATCCAGGGTAAAATCATAGGAACTCCAAAGGCCGTAGTAAGCACCGGACCTCCACCTAATGAAATATTAGGATTAAAGTGCCTGATAAATAAAATTCCGCCCTGCCCCAATACGTCATCAAAACTTACTTTTTCAAGGTCTGTATACACTCCTACCGATGCCGTCATCATCATACTCCATTTTTTGCCTAAGGGCCTCATATGCTGTATTCCGACCTGAGCATTTAGCATCTGATCAGGAAATAACTGAGTTTCATAATTTTTGTGGGTCATCTTTGCATAAGATCCGCTCAGCAGCATAGACCACGATCTTACTTTCCCATCGGTATCTTTTTTTACGGATAGCGGAATGCTGAGATTCAGATCTACTCTTTTAAAATCACTTTTAGAATTCGTCTTTGTACTGTCTTCAGGCCGAATGTAGTTGGATGCAGGAATATACTCGGTTTTAAGCTCTGCGGAGAGCCCTGACTGTGCGTTCACACAGTATCCTAATGGCAATATACAGCATAAAGCTGTCGAAAGGGTTCTTTTCATATTTTAAATTTGATGCAAAGAGAACCCTTTGACTATTTTTTACAAAAATTACTTGATTAAGTGTCCGGATTGTATGACAACAGGATCAAATAAGAGGATTAGTTCCCCGGTTGAGCAACTATTGAAGGAGTTGCTTTTTGAGTTTTAAAAATACGATATCCGAACCATACCGCGATTAAAGCCAGTGCAGAACGTGTTACCACCATCGGAATGATAGAATCAGCTTCCAGGAAACCTATCAGTCCAGAAATTAAAAAGGTTACCATCAACTGCATAAATCCTAGAAGTGCTGCAGCTGTTCCTCTTCCTTCCTTAAAAGGAGATAGGGCATGCGCTGAGGTGATTGGAAACAGAATACCAATAGCCAGTAATGACAGATAAAGCATTGCAATTTCTAAAGCTACAGAAAGATTTTCAGCAGCAATAAGAATATGAAGCGTACATACTATCAGCAATACAATTGTAGCAGCAAATAGCAATGTTGAATTACTTATTCTTTTGATCAGCTTAGGGGTAATATAAGCTGCTGTTATCAATGCCAATGAGTTAAAAGCAAATATAAAACTAAATGTACTGCTCGAAAATCCATGGATCTCCATGAATAAAAACGGAGCATTAGAGATATAAATAATCAAAGATGCAAAAGCAATACTTCCCACCATAGTACTGTTGATAAAATCTTTGTTGGAAATAATCATTTTCAGCTGCTCTTTCAATCCTTTTTCATCCAGCATTTCATCTTCGGAAAGATGGATTCGGGCATTGGTTTCCGGTACATATTTGTATACCATGAAAAAAGTGATCAATCCCATGATGCATAAAAAGGCAAAGGAACTATTCCAGCCCCAGAATTTAAGAAATACACTTCCTAATAACGGAGCCACAATGGGAGCAATACCACTGATTTGTGATTGCTGTGAAAAGATGGTGACTGCTTTATGCTTATCATAGAGATCAATAATTATCGCCCTTCCGATAACAATTCCGGCACTTCCTCCGAATGCCTGCAGAAAACGCATTGTCCATAAAACATAAATATCTGAGGTAAAATAGATGGCTGTTGTTCCTATAATAAACAACAAAAGTCCGCAGTAAAGCATAGGTTTCCTTCCTTTTTTATCAGATAAAGGTCCCCATAACAGCTGTCCGAAAGCAAATCCGGCAAAAAATACAGAAATGGACACCTGAATATGCCCGATATCCGTATTAAAAATCTTCGCCATACTTGGGAAAGCGGGAAGATAAAGGTCTATACTAAGCGACTCTAACGTGTTGAGTAGTGCGAGAATAAACACTACAATATTCAAATTCTTCTTCATAAATAACAATAAGCCTTCGCAGGCGTTTTTTCCAGCTGCAAAATTGCTGTAAAAAGTATCGTTTTTCAATAAAAGAACTGAAGGAAGGATAGCACAAATTGAGGATTTTACTATCTAATCATGTCCAAATTATTTATCTAAACTGAGAAATAAAGGAACATTCTGAGGATTAGCCTTTTCCAGGTCTGAATCCATCAGGATTCTGAAGGGTATGTTTTTTAAAAAAGCGGGAAAAGTAAGAAGCATCGCTAAAACCTAATTTAAAAGCGATTTCTTTTACGGTTAAAGCGCCAAAGCTAAGCTCTCTTTTCGCTTCCAGAATAATTCTCTGGGCAATCATCTTTTTCACAGTTGTTCCTCTCAAAAGGCGCACGATATCATTAAGATGATGACTGCTGATCTTCAACTGATCTGCATAGAAAATTGTTTCTTTATGCTCTATGTAATGCTTTTCAATAAGGCCGATAAGTTCCTGAATACGCTGACGATCATTCAATAAAGGTCCCTGAGGAATAATCTGTTCTCCGATAATGATACAAAATGCTTTGAGATAAGCCTTTAAGAGTTCCGTTCTTGCTGTTGTTTTATATTCCTGCTCCATCAATGCAATAATTGTACTGCAGGTATTTTCATTTTTTGGATTTAAAAAAAAGGGAAGCTCACCTCCTGTGAGTACGGATTCTATATTGCATGCTTCGTTGAAAATCTCCCGACTTATTGCCATTGCATATCCCTCCTCGCCTTCCAGTTTCATGTTAAATGCCTGTCCCGGCGCAATGATACAGATTTGATTATTTTCAAGTTTATAGCTTTCAAAATCCAGTTCTAAACGGCTGTTTTCACACACTTCACGGAACCATATAATTTCAAAAAAATTATGCCTGTGAACATCATGAAAGTTTTCAGGGCCAGCATCACTCAGAGTACTCATCTGAAATTCTTCAGAAGTCAGATGGTGAACCGGGATTTCTTTTTCTGGTGTAATCATCACTACATTATTTGGCTATAAACAAAAACCACAGCAAAAAAAGTGCTGCGGTTTTCTTACAATATTTAAAATTAAATATAATTTTTCGATTTTATTGGTTTAAAAAAGCATCCCAACCCTGAGCGGTAAGTGCTACCAGCTGGTTAGATCCTCTTGCTACCATAAAGTTTCCTTCTTCTTTTTCTACTGCATGTCCTATAATCGTAAAATCCGGATGATTTTTAATTTTATCAAAATCATTTGCCGAAATGGTGAACAAAAGCTCATAATCTTCCCCACCGCTTAGAGCCGTCATTACCGGATTCAAATTCATTTCATCCGCTGTAGAAATCGTAAGATTATCCAACGGAACTTTCTCTTCATATAATCTGAACCCTACATTTGACTGATCTGAAAGGTGAAGGATTTCGGAAGCCAGACCGTCTGAAATATCAATCATAGAAGTTGGTTTGATATCCAATTCTTCTAAAATCTTTTTAACGTCTGTTCTTGCTTCAGGTTTCAACTGTCTTTCCAGGATATAGTCGTAGCCTTCCATTTCAGGCTGCATATTTGGATCTGCAAGAAAAACAGCATGTTCTCTTTCAAGAATCTGTAATCCCATGTATGCTCCACCCAAATCTCCCGTTACTACAAGAAGATCATTTGGTTTTGCTCCGCTTCTTTTTACGATGTTCTCTTCATTTTCAATTCCTACAGCTGTAATACTCATTACCAACCCAGAATTAGAACTTGTAGTATCTCCTCCAATCAAATCAACTTTGTATCTTCCACATGCCGCCTGAATTCCGGAATAGATTTCTTCTAAAGCTTCCACCGGAAAACGATTAGACACCGCAAGAGAAACCAAAATCTGTGTAGGCGTTGCATTCATTGCAGCAATATCGCTTAGGTTTACCACCACAGCTTTATAACCTAAATGTTTTAATGGAACATAGCCCAGATTAAAGTGTACGCCTTCTGCCAGCACATCTGTTGTAAGAATTACTTTTTTGTTATCAGGATTAATAACTGCTGCATCATCTCCTACTCCAAGCTCCGAAGATTCATTGGATAATGGAAAATGCTCTGTCAAATGCTTAATAAGACCAAATTCTCCTAATTTCGAAATGGGCGTCAGCTCCTGTGATTTATCTTCAAACATAAATTTCTGTTTATAAGTGATCATTGAGAAATGATAACTGATATATCATGAATACAGATTTTCATCGTATATCAATCATCATTCATCATTTATATATTAATCTCTGCCGGGTCAATATTGTGGGGGTGGAAAGGGAATTTTTTGAAATCCTCTCTAGATAATACCACAGTTTCCGGGCTCTTGTACTTATTCATAGCTTCCACTACATCATCTGGTGGAGTGGTCATTTTTCTAAGCATCATATCAATCCATACTCCTGTAGCTTCTGCAGTAGCACAGTGCATACCATCCGGAGTATAAAACTTGTGTACGAAACGGTAGATGGAGGAATCCTCCGCACATCCGTCTATTTCTACACTTACAATGACGATCTGATCTGCATAAATTTCTTTGAAGAAAGAATATCTTTCGTGCAGGATCACAGGGCCTATTCCCCATCTGCTCAGCTGGGTAACTCCCATTTTCTCTTTAGTCATGAAAGCCATTCTGGCTTGTGCACAATATTGTACATATGATGAATTGGCTAAGTGCTTGTTGGCATCAAGATCGCTCCATCGCACTTCAAATTTATGGTAGAAAATCATTTTGAAAATCGTTTTTGAATATTATAAAATAATAATCTTCAAAAATACTCAAATAAGATGGTTTATAAAAATTGTACTTTTGAAAAAATAATCTTCCGCATAGGATTGCATATACATGAAACAGATCATTATTATCGGAGGCGGTGCTGCAGGCTTTTTCTGTGCATCTAATCTTGACGAAAAAAAATATACAATTACGATTTTAGAACAGAACTCAGATGTTCTTCAGAAAGTTAAGATTTCTGGTGGTGGACGCTGCAATGTTACCCATGCATGCTTTGATCCAAGAGAACTGGTTCAGTTTTATCCTCGTGGAAACAAGGAATTACTCAGTGTTTTCAGCAAATTTCAGCCAGGTGACACTATGGAATGGTTTGACCAGCGTAATGTTCCGTTGAAAATTGAAAACGATAACAGAACTTTCCCTGAAAGTAATTCTTCTCAGACCATTATCAATACTTTCCTGAATGAAACTCAAAAGAAAAATGTTACGGTGCAAACAAAATGTACGGTAAAAGAGATTGAAAAACAGGAAGAAAAATATATTGTAAGAACCAATTCAGGCGATTTTGAGGCAGATTATATTGTATATACTACCGGAAGCTCTCCAAAATCATTAAAACTAGTTGAAAATTTAGGACATAAAATTGTAGATCTTGTCCCTTCCCTTTTCACCTTTAATATTAAAGATGACTTGCTGAAAGATCTTCCGGGAACAAGCTTTGAAAATGCCGGAATTTCTATTCCTAAACTAAAAACTGAAGAAAGCGGACCTTTGCTGATTACGCACTGGGGACTTTCCGGACCGGCTGTTCTTAAAATTTCGGCTTGGGAAGCGATAAGCCTCGCAAAGCTTAAATATAACTTTGAAATTGAAGTTAATTTCGTTTCCATAGAAAAGACTGAAGCAGAAGAAATTTTTAATAATTTTAAACAAAGCAATCCTAAAAAGACGATCGGACAAGCCAAAATATTTGATATTACGAACAGATTCTGGCAGAAGATTTTAGATATCTCAAAGGTTGATCTTAATAAACAGGTTGCGAATATTTCCGGAAAAGAAATGCAGAAAATCATTGAAAACCTTTGTCAAAAAAAGTTTCAGGTGACTGGAAAATCAACTTTTAAAGATGAGTTTGTAACGGCTGGAGGTGTTGATTTAAAGGAAATTAACTTTAAAAACATGTCTTCAAAATTACTTCCTAATTTCTATATTGCAGGAGAAGTTCTCAATATAGATGCTGTGACAGGCGGGTTCAATTTTCAGGCTTGCTGGAGTGAAGGGTGGCTGATTGCACAGGATCTTAACAGCTTGTAAAAAAAGCATTATTTTTATTATAAACTAAACACATGAAAAAAAATTTCGTATTCCTTCTTCTATTTTGGCTGTTTCTAGGATATAGTCAGGAAAAAACGATTGTCTCTGACTGGACATCATTCACGCAAGCTGTCAATATAGAGTATAAACAGAATTGGAACTTCCGTATAACGGCAAAAATCAGAAAAGACAATGAGGATAATGGTTCCAATTGTGGGTTATGGTGCAGAATAAATAATAAAGATGAGTCTACCAGTTTCTTTGAAAATCAATATTATGGAATCCAAGTAACCCATGAATGGAAAACCTACGAAATAAAGGGAACCATCAATCCATCTGCAAAGATTATGAATATCGGAGCTTTTGCACAAAACAACGGGGATTTTTATTTTGACGATTTTAAGTTGGAAGTCAATGATGGAAAGTCAAAAAAATGGACTGAAGTTCCGCTGGAAAATTCAGGTTTTGAAAAAGAGATTGCCTCTTCAAAGGGTTGGTTTGAAGGAATCCATTCTCAAAAAATAAAGCACGTAAAAAATTTTACCATTGAAACTTCGGATTACCAACCATTCAGTGGCAGTAAATCTTTGTTGATCAAAGGTCGTGGTATTATCGGAACAATGCCGGAAGGAAAATTTATGGATGTTAATGGCATCAAATTATACTATGAAACCTATGGAGAAGGTGAGCCGGTTCTTATGCTTCATGGCAATGGCCAGTCTATCAGTGCCTTTATGAACCAGAAGGACACCTTTGCTAAAAAATACAAAGTGATCATTATAGATTGCCGCGAAAGAGGAAGGTCTACTTATGACAAAACGAAAGAACTTACTTTTGATATTCAGACAGAGGATATTAAGCAGTTTTTAGAGAAACTGAACATTAAAAAAACAAAAATTATTGGCTGGAGTGACGGAGGGATTCTCGCACTGTCTATGGCCATGAAATACCCCGAAATGGTAGACAAAATTGCCTGTTCAGGAGCCAATATTTTTCCGGAAGGAGTCAAAGATCATGATTTAAAATCCATGAAAGAAATGCTCGTAAGCCTTACTAAAGACAATAAAGACCACAAAAATGATATCTTTATTGATCTTCTGAATCTGGATTTGAAGTATCCCCAATGGAAGTATGAGGATTTGAATAAAATTCAGTGCCCATCATTAATCATTGCTGGAGATAATGATCTTATAAAAACAGAACATACGGTAAAAATCGCAGAATCTATCCCAAAGGGACAATTAGCTATTATCCCCAATGCCAATCATTATGTTCCCGAAGAAAAACCGGAGTTATTCAATGAATTAGTAATTGATTTCTTTGAAAATAAATAACCTGAATACCATAATATAAACACATGAAAAAAATAGTAACCTTCGCTTTGTGTCTTGGTTTTGGAATCGCATTTTCACAAACCAACCAGCCAGAAACCACTTATAATACAGACAATAATACAGAAAACACAGTTACTACACCTGTTGAATATCCAGGAGGAATGACTGCCCTAAGGCAGGATATGAGTAAAATCTTTGATCTTTCCTGTATGGAGAAAGCATCTGGTACATCGAAATCATTAACATCTTTTGATGTTAATCCTGACGGAAGCATAAGTTCTATTTCAACAACAGGAAACAACCCTGCTCTGAATAAAGAAATGGATCGTGTGATGAATGCTTTAAAAAAAAGATGGAAACCCGCCACTAAAAATGGGCAAGCCATTAAATCAACATATAACGTTCCTATGACTTTTAAAAATTATTAAAATGCTATCAGTCAAAAGAAATACTGCCTTTTTCTTTAAAATCCTTTTAGTTTTAGGATTCGGGTATTTCTTTTGGCTGATGCTTAAGATTACATTAGAATATATTCCTTTTAATCCTGAAGTCAGTTTTCTGATGATCAAACAGACGGAAGTGGCTGAAAGACCAGAATATCTTGCATTTTTCTATACCCATGTTTATACAAGCATCTTTGTGCTTCTTTCCGGATTTCTTTCTTTAGTCAGAAAGGATTTTGGAGTCAAAAATTTCCATCAAAATATGGGAAAAGTATATATTTTTCTCATTCTGATCTGTGCTGCGCCTTCAGGAATTTATATGGGAGTATTTGCCAACGGCGGTATTTTATCGAAGATTTCCTTTGTCATTCTAGGTTCTTTATGGTGGTTTTCAACGTTTAAAGCGTATCAGCTGGCAAGGAAGAAAAGGTTTAAAGAACACAAGCAGTGGATGTGGCGGAGTTTCGCTTTTACTTTATCTGCTATTACCCTGAGAATGTGGAAAGTAATTATTGTATATTTATTTCATCCTAATCCGATGGATGTCTATCAGATCATTGCATGGCTGGGCTGGATTCCCAATATCCTTATTATTGAATATTTAATCACAAAAAAACATATATGAAAATTGTACATTACACCTTAATTTCTTTACTGACAGTTTCTCTGATAAGCTGTAAAAAAGAAGGAAAAAATAATGAATCAGGGAAAGATTCTCTGACTGCAAAAAAGGACTCTGTAGTAGTTCCTGAAGTTCACAAAGAATATTACGGAATTTACACCGGAGAATTTGCGGGAATGGAAAAAGTAGTTGATCAGATGGACGGCTCGGAATATGATGTGAACAACTACAAAAGAATTTCCTTAAAGATCAACAGAATCACCAAAGACAGCGTTTATGGTCAAAGTATCGTGAATGGTAATCAGCGTCCGTTCAGAGGAGTTTTCAATGAAACTGCAGCATCTTTTGTACTGGATGAACCCGGCAATGACAAAACAGACGGAAGGTTTGAAGTAAAGCTAAAAGGAGACAGCTTAACCGGAAAGTGGAATGCCTTTGATAAAACAAGTGTTAAAGCTCCTTCAAAAACACTTAAATTGACTAAAAAAGAGTTCGTTTACAACCCCAATTTCATGCTTGATAAGGATTCTGATCTGGTAGACTGGTCAAACCCTAAAGAATTTACTGAAAAATACAAAGATGAAGAAACCGGAAAAACAGAAAGCTATAAAACCTCTAAAAACCGTATTGCTTCTGAAGCCATCTTCAAACTGAATGCATCCAAACAGAAACTAACTGAAAAAGACCTTAAAAATTTAAGAAAACTGGATCTTGAGATCATCAAAAACTCTGTATTTGCAAGACATGGCTATTCTTTCAAAAAAGAAACTTACAGAAATTTCTTTGAGCAAACAGACTGGTATATCCCGGTTTCAAGCAATGTAGACAATGATCTTTCACCTATGGAAAAAGAAAATGTGGCTCTACTGAACCGTTTTACTAAATATGCAGAGGATAAATATGATAGTTTTGGGAGATAGGGAAAAGGTGTTAGGGATTAGTAGAACTTAATGTTTCATCTTTTTTCATTTTTACAATAAGATAGAGAATCATGCAGCCTACAGCGTAGCACAGATTATCAATCCATGAAAAAGAGTTTCCAATAACAATATACATCAGGCTTCCAGGACGGAAGCCTAGTTTTTCTGCAATATTGAAATACTGTGCAAACTCTATCAGAAATGAAAAAATCAGAATTCCCAGAATCAGTTTCTGATCATTTATTTTTACAAAACTTTTCACAAAAGTATAAAGAAGCATCACCACAATAACATCTCCGAGATACGCTCTTACGAAGAAAACACCACTTAATTTGGTGGCAATCAACACTTCCACCAGAAAAATAAATACGGTTAAAAGAAGATACTTCAGGCTGAATTGGAATTTCATTTCAAATTTGAGTTTAGGCATAAAAAATCAGCGTTTCAGGAACACCGATTTTATTTTTATACAGCAAATATATTATTTCTTTACTTTGATTGTGCACCCGATGGCTACAGTTTTCGTCATTTTCACTGGTTCTCCTTTTATAAGAGCATTTACCGCATCCTGAGCATAATATTCTGACACATCATTCGGGTTATCATAATTATTGTCGATAGCACCAATGTATTTTACGATATTCTTTCCATTTTCTTTTTTCAGTACGAAAACATGTGGTGTTTTTGTTGCTCCGTATTGCGGATAAATTTTCTGGCCTTCATCTACCAGGTACGGGAAAGTAAAGCCTTTCTGTTTTGCTCTTTCGATCATCTGCTGATATCCGTCTTCCGGCTGTATATTGGGATCATTTGGGTTGATGGCAATCACCGGATATCCTTGGGCTTTGTATTTTTTATCCAGTTCAATGATTCTGTCTTCGTATTTCTTGGCGTAAGGACAATGATTGCAGGTAAATACTACAATGAAACCTTTAGCGCTTTTAAAATCACTCAGGGAAACCATTTTTCCATCAATATTTTTAAGCTTAAAATCGGCAGCTTCATCCCCTACTTCATAGCCCTTTTTAGAAGAAATACTTTCTTTCTGATTTTTGTTCTTATCGTGACCTGTCGTTGTAAAGCTCAATAATCCCAGCCCAACGATGAATGCTGTCATTAAAATTTTCAGGTTTTTCATAATCGATTATTTATTGTAGGTTTTCTTTAATTGTTTTTTCTAAGTCTTCTTTACTCATTTCACCATCATTAAAATAGAATTTTGTTCCGTTTTTATAGAACAGTGTTACTGGGATATTCCCATCCCAGTCTTTTTCAAACCTCGGGATCCAGGTGTTCATTCTTTTGATATCGTCCAGCAGAAGCACCTCAGCGGTAAGATTTTTATTTTTAATGAATTTCAAAACTCTTTCTTTATCAGCCAGCCTGTCCAATGACACTAAAATCATTTTATACTTCTGATGATCTGAGTATTTAGCGTTCACTTCCATAAAATGCGGAAGCTCTTTTACACATGGACCACAGGTTGTAGACCAGAAATTGACCACAAGCAGTTTATCTTTTTCCTGTTGAATGCGTTTCTCGATATCTTCATATTTTACGACAGAAACATCATTTTGCTGGGCTTTGAAAACTGAAAAAAACAAAAGCAGGGTTGATATTTTTATTATTTTTTTCATTATTAAAACACAAATAACTATAATTTAACAATATACAAAAATAAAATTAATTCATTATGAAAACATGCTATAAATGAGCAATTTAACTAATAATTAATGTATTTTTTTGATATTTTTACAGCTTAAATGAAAATAATGAAAAAATCTTATTTACTACTGCCAATTTTCTTTTTGGCATCCTGCTCTAGCAGTAATGATGATGATACCTCAACTGGAAATAGTGGAAACAACAACAGCAATGATCCGGTCTTGGTAACTAAAATGACTATGGATGGAGATGTTTTAACATTTACCTATAATGGTACAAAAATTTCTCAGATAAAGAACATTACAGAAGGAAGTGTAACTACATTTATCTATTCAGGTGATCTGATCTCACAATCTGTAGTTAGTGGTTCAAATACTGCTATTACTACTAAATTTACTTATGACACTAATAGCAGGTTGATCAAAAAAACAATTTCAGGAACTGATTTCGGAGGCGCTTGGAATTCAGAATCCAACTATACCTATCAAGCCAATAACAATGTAAAAATTGTATATACTGCAACTTCTTCAGGATCATCAAGAAGTGAAATCAGAAATGCAATTTTGAATGCTGATGGTTCAATGAGTAGCTGGACTGGTACTCTTTCAAGAACTCAGAATAATACCACTGACAATGCCACCTCTACCTTAAAACCAGTAGTATATGATACCCAAAATGCTCCTTTAAAAAATATAACGGGTTATTTAAGGATTATTGATAATGAAGATGAAAGCGGATCAGCGCACAATACATTGAGTTACAATCACATTATTAGCTACAATAATGGAACAGGAACTGAGTGGTCGATATTCAAGTCAAATTTTGAATATAATTCTAGTGGGTACCCTATGAAAGAAATCCGAAGCTATTATGATAAAACAGGAAATACTCCAACAGGATCTACTGACGTTAATACTTACGAATACAACCATTTATAATACAAGAGAGCCAGTAAGGCTCTTTTTTTGTATAGATGTTAATTTTTTCACAACTGATAGAATTATATAAATCATTTTTATATATTTGAATTGAATCAAAACTAAAAATACCATGAAAAATTCAAACACTCAAAAGAGAAAGCTTACCAAAAGCGAATTAAAAGAAATTAACGGTGGAGCACTTCCTCCAAGATGCCTGCGAGGGTTCTGTATGATGCCTGACTCCGGGGAAATGACTCCAGGCCTTGTAGGAAAAGATGGATTCTGCTGCTAATCAAACATTATTACTAAAAAACTAATCAAACTAAAATTACCATGAAAAAATCAAACATTCAAAAGAGAAAACTAACAAAAACAGAATTGAAAGAAATTAATGGCGGCATTGTTGTAAGATGTCGTCCCGGATTCTGTATCCATGATTCAGGTATGCTTGAACCAGGTCTTGTAGGTGAAGGAGGATATTGCTGCTAATTAAAAATTAATACTAAAAACTAATCAAACTAAAATTATCATGAAAAAATCAAACATTCAAAAGAGAAAATTAACAAAAAGCGAATTAAAACAAATCAACGGAGGGAGTGGACCGCTTTGCCCAGGAACTTGTTTTTGTAATGTTGACGGTGAGATGACAATAGGCTCATGTACTACTAAAGGACAGTGCTGTTAATATCAAAAAAGCTTTGTTAGATAATAAGGATTGAGGAAGCCCCTCAATCTTTTTTTATGAAATAATATTTATCATTAAAAAAGTTAACAATTTGACTCACAATATTTTGAACATAATAAAATAACTTGTAAATTAGCTTTTACCAAATTAAAATTATTATGAAAAATTTAAAAAATCAGAAAAGAAAATTGAGCAAAAATGAGCTGAAAGAAATTAGCGGTGGGGCTAACAGACCTGTATGTCCAAGAGTGATAAGCTGTACAGATCCTCATACCGGAGAAGAAAGATCCGGAGTTCCAGGAATGCAGGATGGATTCTGCTGCTAATATGAAATAACAGTAAAAAAAATGATTGGATCACCCTCCAATCATTTTTTTTATAGAATTCAGCTTCATTAAAGCTTCAATAGGCGTTAAAGTATTGATATCGATTTTCGTAAGCTCTTCCCGGATATTCTCCAGAACAGGATCATCCAGCTGGAAGAAAGAAAGCTGCATATTTTCCTCAGTCACTCTTTTAATCGTTTCTGATGAACTACTTCCCTGGGTTCTGCTTGCTTCCAATGTCTTAAGGATTTCATTCGCTCTGTTGACTACTTTGGCAGGCATTCCTGCCAGTTTTGCCACGTGAATACCGAAGCTGTGTTCACTTCCTCCCGGAACCAGTTTTCTAAGGAAAATGATATTCCCTTTGTTTTCCTGAATAGAAACGTGGAAATTTTTCACCCTTTCGAAATTAACTGTCATTTCATTCAGTTCATGATAGTGGGTTGCAAATAGCGTCTTAGCCTGTGTAGGGTGTTGATGAAGATATTCTGCAATGGCCCATGCAATAGAAACCCCATCGTATGTAGATGTTCCACGCCCGATTTCGTCCAGTAAGATCAGACTTCGTTCCGAAATATTATTCAGGATATTCGCAGCTTCATTCATTTCTACCATGAAAGTAGATTCTCCTGCAGAAATATTATCCGTAGCTCCTACCCTTGTGAAGATCTTATCCAGCAATCCGATTTCAGCATGCTTCGCAGGTACAAAACTTCCAATCTGAGCCAAAAGACATACAATTGCCGTTTGACGCAGAATTGCCGATTTACCGGCCATGTTGGGTCCTGTTACCATGATAATCTGCTGAGAATCTTTATCCAGAAAAATATCATTCGGAATGTATTTTTCACCAAGCGGAAGAGCATTTTCAATAATCGGGTGTCTGGCTTCTTTTAAATCAATGGCATAGCCGTCATTCAAAACAGGCTTTGTATAACTCTCAGAGACAGCCAGTTCAGACAATCCTGAAGCTACATCAAGCTGAGCGATAATATTGGAATTCCCTTGAATTTGATCAATATAAACCATCGTTTCAGCACATACATTTCTGTACAGTGACATTTCCAGAACGCCTATTTTTTCTTCAGCGCCAAGGATCTGGTTCTCGTATTCCTTCAGTTCTTCGGTAATATATCTTTCAGCATTCACTAAGGTCTGCTTTCTTACCCAGTCATCTGGAACTTTATCTTTATGGGTATTTCGAACTTCAATATAATATCCGAAAACATTATTAAAATCAATTTTAAGACTGGTAATTCCTGTTCTTTCAATTTCTCTCTGACACATTTCATCCAGGAAACCGCGTCCTTTGCTCTGAAGATTTCTCAATCTGTCAAGCTCTTCAGAAACGCCTTCTTTAATGACATTTCCTTTGGCAATATTTACCGGAAGCTCTTCTTTAAGATGATCCTGCAGGAATTTAATCAATTCTTCCAGATCAAACAAGGGCTCTAACCACGCCAACACATCTGCATGAGGATGCAATAACGCTTTGATTGTATGAATATTAATCAAACTTTGACGAAGATATCCCAGTTCCTTAGGTGAAATTTTCTCGGCAGCTAATTTTCCCATTAATCGGTCAAGATCAGAAATTGATTTCAGAAGCTGGCAGATTTCGTATTTAAGAGTATCATTTTCGTTTAAAAAATCAATCAAAGAAAGCCTTCTCATGATCTCATCTACCGATTTTAAAGGAAGAATAATTCTTCTTCTTAAAAGCCTTCCTCCCATCGGAGTAGACGTTTTATCGATAATATCCAGTAGTGATTTCCCTTGTGGATTGCTTGGGTAAACAATTTCCAGGTTTCTCAGGGTAAAATTATCCATCATCAGATAGTCTTCCTGCGGAATGATCTGCAGTTTTGTAATATGGGCAAGCAGATTATGATGGGTATCTTCTACCAGATACGCGAAAATAGCACCCGCTGCTGTAATAGCTAACGGAAGATTTTCCACTCCAAAACCTTTTAAAGAATTGGTTTTAAAATGATTCGTTAATTTTTCGTAGGCAAAATTATATTGGAATGCCCAGTCTTCAAGCTTAAAGGCATTTTTATTTTTTATCTGCTCCGGAATCTGCACACTTCTTTGGTAAATAATCTCACTTGGATCAAAAGTATTGATGATGTGCAAAAGCTTTTCTAAATTTCCTTCGCTTACCAGAAACTCGCCCGTAGAGATATCCACCAGAGCAATTCCGTATTTTTCTTTTTCTTTATGTAATGAAAGAAGGAAGTTATTCTTTTTGGAGTTTAGTACCTGATCATTGAACGTAACACCCGGAGTAACCAACTCAGTGACACCACGTTTTACAATTCCTTTCACCATCTTAGGATCTTCCAGCTGATCACAGATTGCCACCCTCATTCCCGCTCTCACCAATTTTGGAAGATAAGAATCTACAGAATGATGTGGAAACCCAGCAAGTTCTATATGCCCCTCACCATTGGCTCTTTTGGTAAGCACAATACCCAGAATCTGAGAAGTTCTGACAGCATCCTGCCCAAAAGTTTCATAAAAATCCCCAACCCTGAATAATAATAGTGCATCAGGGTATTTCGCCTTGATGGTATTGTACTGCGTCATTAATGGGGTTTCTTTCTTCGCTGCTTTTGCCATAGTAAAAAATGAGCCCCAAATTTAGAAAAATAAATTCAGGGTAAGAGAATTGTTTGTGGGTTAATCTTCTATGTTTTTCTTTATCAGGAATTAATCGTAATTTCACCATCAAATCACATTATTCATGGAATTTCCTGTTTTAGAGACTGAAAGGCTTATTTTGCGTAAGCTTACTTTTAATGATACCCAAGACCTTTTCGAGTACTTTTCTTTGGATGAAGTGATGGAATATTATGATCTGGATACCTTTAAAACAGAAGAAGATTCCCATCGTATTATCCAGCATTTTAACAATGAATTTGAAAAAGGCAAAGGTTTCAGATGGGCTCTGGAATTGAAATCCAGTGGAAAAGTTATCGGTACATGTGGATATCACAACTGGTACAGGGAACATTTCAGGGCAGAAATTGGCTATGAGCTTAATCCTAAATTCTGGCAGCAGTCTTATATGAAGGAAGCTATTCTTCCCATTTTAACCTACGGATTTGAAACCATGAGACTTCACCGTGTAGATGCTTTCATAGATCCTTCCAATATTTCTTCTGAAAAGCTTTTAACTACTTTAAACTTCAGCAAAGAAGGAACGTTGAAAGACTTCTTTTTTGAAAAAGGAAAATTCGTTGATGCAACAATCTTCGGTCTTATCAATAAATAAATTAATCCCAAATTTAACACGAAGAAGCAAAGAGAATTGATTCTTCATATTTTTTGTTCGCAAAGGCATTTCATTTAGCAATTGACGAATTTTCTTCGCTGAGTGAAATGCCTTTGCGAACCTTTATAAAAAGATAAGCTTTAAACTTGCGTTCAATGCATTAAAATTATTTAAACTCTAATTCTTATCTTTCAGAAAGGTGCTTTTCCAAAGCATTTGAGCTTTTCTTGTAGGCCCATTTCTGTTTGTAATTGATCCATTTGGCTTTAAAAAATTTACGCATCAGTTTATCCGTGTACCTCATAATGAAGACATGATACAGCATATTGGCAAAGACATTCGGTTTATTGGGAAGTGCTCTCAGTGAAAGAGAAAAGCCTGGTTCCAGATATCTATTGAAGTGCCAGAAAGCACCCGGAATAAAGAGAGCATCACCATGCTCCATGAAAATCTCATATCCTTTTGCATATTTCAGTGCTGGAAATTTCTCGTAATCCGGATTCTCATAGTCAACCTCATAAACAGTATGAACAGACAAGGGGACTTTATATAAAAACGGAGACTGTTTCTGGTCAAACAACAGAATTCTTTTCTTTCCTTCGAAATGAATATGCATAAAATCACCCAAATCCACATCATAATGCATTAACACATGAGCTTCACTTCCACCGAAGAATAAAGTTGGCAGCCTTTTAAAAAATTTTATTCCAAGATCCGGATAGGTAAAGTTTTTCAGCAACTCGGGAAGCCTGTCAGTTATGATATAAAAAAAGATACGAAGATCTGAAGGCTTACTTTTAATGGTATCAATATACTCCTTCATTTTCATTCGGGTTACCGGAGCATCAGAGCTTTTCTTAGCATCAGCAGGCTTATTATCATACAACGGAACTTCCTGATCTCCTGCTTTTTCACGGATATAAGCCAGGTTCCATTTGTCAAAAGCATCCCATCGGCTGGCAAAATTCTTAATCAGAAGAGGTTTTTGCTTTTTAAAATAATTTTTCTGAAAATCTTCTTTACTGATATCATTTACAATATCTACGTTTTCGAGGATCATGTACTTTGTATTTAATGCGAAATAAAAATAGTGTTTTTTTGAAACCTGAGAAAATTAAGATTAAAAGAACTGGAACCTGGAAGAGGGATGCAGGAAGTTAAGATTTGTCTGCAAACATCTATACATCATTCCATAAAAAACTTTTTATAGAAACTTATACTTCTTCTTTGGCTTCAATATCTTTCCTCTTCCAGCTTCAGACTTCTTTACTTTATTAGCAGAGCTCATATGAAAAATTTATATTTGTAATAATAAGTGAGTTTATGAGAGTCTACAATACCAAAAATTTCATTAAAATCCTTTTCAGTTTACATAAAAGTGATACTTTAAAAATTCTTTTTCCAAGTATGATTCTTGTAGGATTATACTCCTGGGGAATTCAGTATCTGGAAGTGGAATATCTGCATCTTACAAGTAAATCCGGAGTAAGCAATGTAGGGATGATTCATTCTCTGCTGGGGTTTGTTCTTTCTCTTTTATTGGTTTTCAGAACCAATACCGCTTATGACAGATGGTGGGAAGGAAGAAAGCTTTGGGGAAAACTGGTAAACGACACCCGAAACTTTGCCATAAAAATCAATACTATTTTGGGTGATAATCGTCAGGATATTGACCAAATTGCACGATATTTAAAATACTTTCCTCACTTTTTAGCCAAACATCTTTCCAAGGAATCTACCAGACTGGCTTTGGATGAAGATTATTCTGAAATTGAAAGCTCTTTAAAAAATCATGGGCCAAGTGAAATAATTATCCTGCTAAGCCATAAACTGAACCAATTAAAAAAAGAAGGAAAAGTTTCCGAAGTTGAAATGCTGTACTTAGATACCCAGCTTTCAGGATTTCTGGATGTATGCGGAGGCTGCGAAAGAATTAAAAACACTCCGATTCCTTATTCTTACTCTTCCTTCATCAAGAAATTTATTATTCTGTATGTTTTTGCACTGCCTATTGCCTATGTGATTACGATAGGACTTTTTATGATTCCGCTAACTGTTTTTGTATATTATGTACTGATGAGTCTTGAGCTTATTGCGGAAGAAATTGAAGATCCGTTCAATAATGATGAAAATGATATTCCGATGGAGACTTTAGCTCAGAATATTGAGAAGAATGTTCATCAGATTATGAACAGAAAATAAAAAATCAAACTATTAAAGCTTGATTTCTTTCAGTTCGCCGTCCTGTTTTATTTCTACAAATTTGCTTTCCCTGTTGGCCGCAGAATATCCGTAGAAAAACGTACTGTATATGGGTGTTGAATACAGATAAGCTCCGTATCCGTTATAAGCATTTGAAGTTCCTGTCTGCTGCTGATAGCTTGCTGTTGCAGTGAAATTGACAATTGTTTCAATATAATATTTCCCTGGTTTCAGCTTTTCAAATTTAAATCTCCCGTGATCATCTGTTAAAGCTTCTACTCTGTATTTAAAAGCCTCTTCAGACATATACACGGTAGTTTTTTTATTTTCATATTTTCTTCTCATGTCATAGAACTCCTCAAAATAAGGTGTTACAGGAAAAAGCATGATCACTGTTCCTTTAGGTGCATAGTGTTTTTCTCCAAGCAAGGGTTTGATGCCCCAATTATTTTTTTGTTTGGTGGAAGCTACTCCTTCAATAGTAGAGTTTCCAAATCCAAGCATTTCTCTGGCTAATTTTTTATCGAAGAAAGCTTGCGGATAATACGTGTTTTGTGCACTCAAGTACATAAATCCCCATGTCAGTATGAATAATGTGAATAATTTTTTCATGGTATATTTTTGAGTCAAATATAAGTATTTTACTATTTTTGAAATAAAAATAGCTATGAAGTACCTATTTCTATTGTTTTTTTCCACTTCTGTCCTCATCACGGCGCAGAAACCTTGTGGATATAAAGACGGATTACAAGAGGGATCCTGCAAAGAGTTCTATGACAACGGCCAGGTAAAAAATACGGTGGAATGGAAAAAAGGAAAACTGGATGGAGATGCCGTTTTTTATTATGATAACGGAAAAGTACAGTCAAAAGGAGAATATAAGAAAGGATATAAAGTAAAAGAATGGTCCTATTTCGATAAGAACGGGGTAATTACTTCCAAAGAGGCCTTCAGAAATGGGGAAAAGAATATTTATGACAATAGTCTTACCGCTACTTTTTATTCTCCTGCCGGAAAAATAACTGAAATTTCTAACTATAAATTCAATAAATTACAGGGAGAAAGCAGAACCTTCCATGAGGACGGAAAATCAATAAAAGAAATAGGCCAGTATGATAACGGGCTTGCTACTGGAAAATGGAAAGTACTTTATCCATCAGGAAAACTACAGCGTGAAACGGAATTCGCCAACGATAAAAGAAATGGCAGCAGAGTTCATTACCGTGAAGACGGAAGCATAGAAAAGACAGAGGTCTATCAAGACGGAAAATTAATCTCAACAAAATAATACAATTGGTACAGAAACTAAAACTGGAAGAACTAAACAGAATAGATGTAGAAACATTTAAGAAGGTTGAAAAAATTCCGTTGGTCATCATTTTAGATAATATCAGAAGCATGCACAATGTAGGTGCAGCTTTCAGAACGGCAGATGCCTTTTTAATTGAAAAAATAATTCTTTGCGGAATCACCCCGCAGCCACCCCATCGTGAGATTCATAAAGCGGCATTGGGTGCAACGGAAAGTGTAGACTGGTCCCATGAAACAGAAACCAACACAGCGATTGCTGATTTAAAAAGCAAAGGCTATGAAATCATCGGAATTGAGCAGACTACCGGAAGCCAGCTTATTACTGATTTCACAATTGACAGATCGAAAAAATATGCCTTGATTTTAGGAAACGAAGTAGAAGGAATCAGTGATGAAGTTCTTCCTAATATTGATGTATTTTTAGAAATTCCACAACTTGGAACCAAGCATTCTCTTAATGTAAGTGTATGCGCCGGAATTCTAATGTGGGAATTTGCAAAAGCATTAAAATAAAAAAACTGCATATGTCCTTAATAGACAGTGCAGTTTGAAATAAATCTAATAAAAAGTAAAAATGAAAGGCGACAAAGGTACTTTATTTTTCTTTATGAACAAATTTTGACGGCATTTTTTTTGATTCACATTAAAAAAAGTAACGTTTTCAGAAAAAGTTTCATTTAATTTTTTATAAATTAGCACAATGTTTATCAAGGACTATATCTCAAAAGACTTTCCGTGTTTTAGCCTGTCTGACTCCATCGAGTCGGCCAGAAATACGTTGGAAGATTTTGGATATTCCCATGTTTTCATCAAAAAATCCCATCACTTCTACGGAGCTCTTGCAATGGATTTTCTGTATGAGGAAGATGGAGGAACACTGAAGGATCTGGAGCACCAGATTGAGCGGTTTGCCATTCTGGAAGACAATAATATTATGGACAGCATCCGTCTGTTTTATACGTTCAGTTCCAATGTAATTCCAGTGATTAATAAAAATGAAAAATATCTGGGATATATCACTTGTGACGATATCTTTCAGGACTTTTCCCGTTATCCGCTATTTTCAGAAACAGGAGCCATTCTTACGATAGAAACTTCTGCCAGAAAATATTCAATGACGGAAATTGCCAACATCATAGAAAGCAATAACTCGAAATTTTATGGAGGATTTATAAGCTTTATGTCTGATGAAGTGGTACAGATCACGATAAAGATCAGCAATGAAAACCTGGCCTCGATAGATTCTACTTTTGACCGGTACGACTACAGAATTGTTGAAAAATACTATTCTGATGAGAAATCCGATCTGTTTAAAGACCGTTTTGGTTTTTTACAAAAATTTATAGAAATATAACATGAAGGCAGCCATATATTCTCAGAAAAAAGATCTTGATACTTTTTTATATTTAAGCAAGTTTATCTCTGAACTTGAAACCAGAGGTGTAAAATCTGTTCTGTTTGATGAAATGGCTGAAGCACTTCAGTTTTCAAAAATATTCGAAACTTTCAATTGTAAGCAGGATCTTCTGGATAAAGAAGTGGATCTGTTCTTTACTTTCGGTGGAGACGGAACCATTGTAAATTCTTTAACCTTCATTGAGGATCTTGAGATTCCGGTGGTAGGAGTCAATACCGGAAGACTTGGATTTTTGGCTTTTTTCACGAAAGAAGAAGCCTTTAAAGAATTGGATTCCATCTTAAAAGGAGATGTAAAAACAAGCCGCCGCTCAGTCATTGAAGTGGTTTCTCCCAAACTTGAAGGAGCTTTTCCTTATGCTTTGAATGATGTTACGGTATCCAGAAAAGAAACAACATCCATGATTACTGTGGATTCTTACATCAATGATGAGTTTTTGAATGTTTTCTGGGGTGATGGGGTGATCATTTCAACGCCTACCGGATCTACCGCTTACTCTCTGAGCTGTGGCGGACCTATCATTTCTCCGAACAACGAGAACTTTGTTATCACTCCGATTGCTCCTCACAACCTGAATGTGAGACCTTTAGTAGTAAATGACAAGGTAGAAATAAAATTCAGGGTGGAAAGCCGTGTTCCTCAATACTCTCTTTCCTTAGACTCCCGACTGATCCATATAGAAACGGATAAGGAAATCATTATCAAAAAGGCAAAATTCCAGCTACTTTTAGTACAGCCAAATGGCTTAAGTTTCTACGAAACCATTCGTCAGAAGCTACTTTGGGGTAGAGATAAAAGAAATTAGCAATTTCTTAAAAATGATTACCTTTACACGAAATTAAAACACCTAATAAATTTATAACAAAAAGTAAAACATGAGCAGAATTTTTCCGGCAGGAGTTGCCACAGGTCAGTTAGTTACTGATATTTTTCAGTATGCTAAAGAAAACAAATTTGCATTACCTGCAGTAAACGTAATTGGATCAAGCAACATCAATGCTGTGATGGAAACTGCAGCGAAATTGAACGCTCCTGTAATTATCCAGTTTTCTAATGGTGGGGCTGCATTCAACGCAGGAAAAGGATTAAACAATGACGGACAAAGAGCTGCTATCTTAGGGTCTATCGCTGGAGCAAAACATATTCATACTCTTGCTGAAGCTTACGGAGCAACGGTAATTTTACACACAGACCACTGTGCAAAGAAATTACTTCCTTGGATTGACGGACTAATGGATGCTAACGAAGATTTCTTCAAGCAGACAGGAAAGTCTCTTTACTCTTCTCATATGCTGGATCTTTCTGAAGAATCTTTAGAAGAAAACCTTGAGATTTCAGCTCAGTATTTCGAAAGAATGGCTAAGCTTCAGATGACTCTTGAAGTAGAAATCGGAGTAACAGGTGGTGAGGAAGACGGTGTAGACAACTCAGACGTTGATAACTCTAAATTATATACTCAACCTGAAGATATCGCTTATACTTATGAAAAATTAAAAGCGATTTCTGATAACTTCACAATTGCTGCCGCTTTCGGTAACGTACACGGAGTTTACAAGCCAGGAAACGTAGTTCTTACACCAAAAATCCTTGACAATTCTCAGAAATATGTTCAGGAGAAATTCGGAACAGCTGCTAAACCAATCAATTTCGTATTCCACGGTGGTTCAGGGTCTACTCTAGAAGAAATCAGAGAGGCTATTGACTACGGAGTAATCAAAATGAATATCGATACTGACCTTCAGTTTGCATATACAGAAGGAGTAAGAGATTATATGGTAAACAACATCGACTATTTAAGAGCTCAGATCGGAAACCCTGAAGGAGAAGAAAAACCTAACAAGAAATTCTATGACCCAAGAGTATGGGTAAGAAAAGGTGAGGAAACATTCTCTACAAGATTGGTGAAAGCATTTGAAGATTTAAATAACGTAGATACTTTAAAATAAGAACTGTACATTTGTACCGATGTAAAAAGTATTCATAAGAATGCATTTACATTGGTACATTTTACATTTATACATTAATACAAGCAAAAATGGCATTCGACTGGTTTAAAAGAAAAGCAAAAAACATAACCACTTCTACTGATGAGAAAAAAGACGTTCCCAAAGGTCTTTGGCATCAGACTCCATCTGGAAAAGTAGTGGAACATGATGAACTAAAGAGAAATAACTATGTTTCTCCTGAAGACGGATTTCATGTAAGAATAGGAAGTGCAGAATTTTTTGACATCCTTTTTGACGGTGGTAAATTTACCGAACTGGATGCCAATGTTGAAAGTATTGATATCTTAAACTTCAAAGATACAAAACCTTACAAAGACCGTTTGAAAGAAGTAAAAGCTAAAACAAAGCTTACAGATTCGATCAGAAATGCTGTAGGAACTGTAAAAGGAACTGAAATGGTAGTTTCTTGTATGGATTTTGCTTTTATTGGGGGATCTTTGGGTTCTGTAATGGGAGAAAAGATCAGAAGAGCAGTAGATTACTGTATCGCCAACAAACTTCCGTATATGATTATTTGTCAGTCCGGAGGAGCAAGAATGCAGGAAGCCACTTATTCTTTGATGCAGCTGGCAAAAGTTCAGGCTAAATTAGCTCAGCTTTCTGAAGCAGGACTTTTATACATCGCTTATCTTTGTGACCCTACATTTGGAGGAATTACAGCTTCTTTCGCCATGACTGCTGATATCATTATGGCAGAACCAGGCGCACTGATCGGTTTCGCAGGACCAAGAGTAATCCGTGAAACGATCGGTAGAGATTTACCGGAAGGATTCCAGACATCTGAATTCTTACAGGAAAAAGGATTTGTAGATTTCATCGTAAAAAGAACTGAAATTCAGGATACTGTGGCAAAAACAGTTAATTTATTAGCTGTAAAAGCATAGTTTCTGTAACAAAAACAATACAATCTCTCTCTAATTGGGGAGAGATTTTTATTTATGAGGACTTTTAAGATATTTTTCAATACCATCAGAAGTATGAGTTTTAAAAAGATTATGCGTCTTTTATCACTTGTTCTTCCCCATCCTCTTTTTGCCCTGATGAGTTTCCATGCAACGGTAAAAGCATTTACCATAGCTCAGAAAAAATTCCCTAAGACAGCTTCTACTAACGGAATTGGAAATGCTTTCAGACATGCACTATGGTGCTGTTTTATTATGATGTACTGCTGCAAAATTTCTTCTCCGAAAAAGGCGTTTGATTTCTGCAAAAGAATAACAGACATGCATGAAGAACTGTTCCCTAACGAACCTCTGGAAACTAAAATGGATCTTCATAACAATAAAATCGGAATGGATTATTTCATGGAAATTCTCCCTGGAATTCACCGTCAGTTTTTTGAAAAAAGCTTCTTTGTAGATGCGTTAATCAAAAAAATGGATGAAGCCAAAGTTCTGAGAAACCTGAATGATGATTTTGAAGGACATCTTGTTTACCTGGAAGAGTAAATTATTTTTATTTTAAACGCGAAAGATCGCAAGGAAAATTTAAAAACTTAAAGCATAGTTTCTTCCGCAAAGGCATTTCATTCAGCAATGTTCCGTTATTGAAATTCTCGTTGCTTAGTGCTAACGAGAAAAATCATTTTCCGTTTATTATAAACTTTGCGAACATTGCGTTAAAATACATTTAAAATCAGCAGCCGTCATTAGTTCTCTTTCACACAGAATAACAAAAGACTTTAGTTATTTTTGTGGTTTAAAGTATTTTTGATAAGTTTAAACAATTAAATCAATCAGATGGTTCTCAGCAGAATTTGGTCGGCTTTCATTATCATTGCCATTGCCATTGCCAGTATAAAATATGTTTCGTCAGGTAACTACAAAACCATTTTCAATGATATGGTAGTGGGAAAAGGCGGTGATACGGTGAAGATTGCATCTCAGCCTATGAACAGCCTCTCTCCTATTGTAAAAGACAGCCTGATGAAAAAAAATGATTTTGCAGACAGCAGAATTCATTATAAAACCGATTCTTTAAAACAGAATGTAAACGTTTACCGTGTTCAGGAGGCCGATGGAGTTATCGGCACCTCTGAAACTGCAGTGAAGATATGTCTTGGCCTTATCGGGATCATGACTTTATTTATGGGATTCATGAGTATTGCAGAAAAAGCAGGAGGAATCAATCTTTTAAGCCGTTTGATCCAACCGTTTTTCTCTAAGTTGTTTCCTGATATTCCTAAAAACCATCCCGCTTTCGGGCATATGTTGATGAATTTCAGTGCCAATCTCTTGGGATTGGACAATGCCGCTACTCCTTTTGGTTTAAAAGCTATGGAAAGCCTGCAATCCTTAAATCCTAATAAAGATACCGCCAGTAATTCACAGATCATGTTTCTGTGTCTTCATGCCGGAGGAATGACGTTGATCCCCGTTTCCATTATTGCTATTAGGGCATCTATGGGCTCCAAAACGCCTACCGATATTTTTCTGCCTTGTATGATTGCTACTTTTGCGGCTACACTGGCAGCTATGATTATTGTTTCTTTATATCAGAAAATCAATCTTCTCCGTCCGGTAGTTATTGCTTATGTAGGTGGAATTTCAGCAGTAATAGCATTATTGGTAGTATACCTTGTGCAATTGAGTAAAGATGAACTGGATGACTTCAGTAAAGTATTAAGTAATGGTTTAATCCTATTTATTTTCCTTGCAATTGTATTGGGAGCCGTTTATAAAAAAATCAACGTTTTTGATGCCTTTATTGAAGGAGCAAAAGAAGGTTTCACTACCTGCGTTAAGATTATTCCTTATCTGGTTGGAATGTTGATTGCTATCTCATTATTAAGAACTTCTGGTGTTTTTGATGTCATCATTGATGGAATGAAATGGGTAGCCAACGTCGCCAATATGGATCCAAGATTTGTGGACGGACTTCCGACAGCATTAATCAAACCTTTATCCGGTTCCGGAGCAAGAGGAATGATGGTGGATACAATGTCAACATTTGGAGCTGATAGTTTTCAAGGGAAATTGGCAGCCGTACTTCAGGGGAGTTCAGATACGACGTTCTACGTGATCGCAGTCTATTTTGGTGCCGTAGCCGTTAAGAATACAAGATATACGGTAATTGCCATGCTTCTGGCCGATTTAGTAGGTGTTATTACTGCCATTGCGTTGGCATATTTGTTCTTTGCTTAATAAAACAGTTGTTGATTCAATCAGATGCTATTAACTTTAAACATTAAACTCAAAACCTTAAATCCATTATGATTACAGATAAAGAATTCACCCTAAGACTCATCCGTCAATTAACCCAGGCATTGGAAAAACTGATTCTGGACAAACCTGAAGAAAGTTTAATGCAGAAAGAATTGGATTTTGATACTTTGATGAGAGATATTTTCAAGATGAGTTTTACAGAAGTATCTTCTAAAACGAAGGAAGAAATGATTGCTATTGTTAACGAAAGACAAGAAAGAGACCACAAGGATTATTATGAAATGCTTGGAAATCTTTTCTACTTCAACAGCAGACATGATCAAAACAAAGATTTTCAGGATAAAGCAAAAACATTCTATGAGCTGTATCTTCAGACCAGCGGAATTTTTGCACTTCCCATTATCAACAGAATAAATGAATTAAAAAAAGCACTTGAATAAAGTGCTTTTGTATTTTTAGAATGTAATTTTATAAGTTCCGGTAGAAGATGTGCTGGCTTTCTCTGCCTTTACATATTTCTTAACCCAGGCTACTGATGTAGAAGATACACAAGGATCTGAAACACCTCCTGACCTTCTTGCAGACACCACATTTCCAGCTTTATCTACAGTATAGGCAACGGTAATTGACCCACTTGCTGTACAGCTGTGAGAGGGCTGTGCTCCTCCTCTTCCCATCGTTCCGGGGATATACCCAATCAGCTTTCTGTCTATTCCTACTTTGCTGTCACCATTTCCGTCTCCGCCTAAAGGATCTCCTGCATTTCCGATGCCATCACCAGTTCCCTGGCTTCCGGCCTTTGTTCCTCTTCCTTTGATCAGGTTTCCGATCGCAGCATTTCCTTTTCCGTCTCCATTTCCTGTTTTTGAGTTGGCGGTGGTAGCTCCTGATTTCCTCGCATTTTTTGAAGCTGTTGTACTGGTCGCTTCTTTTTTCTCAGCTTTTTTTGATTCTTCCTTTTTAGGAACGGTTGCTTTTGAGTTTTTTCCTGTGATAACCTTCTCCTTAACTTCTACTTTCTTTGGTTCCGGAGTAGGTGCCGGTTCTGGTTTTACAACAGTTTTTGTTTCCGGAACAGGGGTTTCAGCAGGCTCAGGAGTTACTTCTTCTGTTGCTGCTGCAAGACTTCCCGGCTGTTCAGCAGGTTCTTCAATTCCTTTCCCATTTCTGTTGTCCCCAAAGTTGACCAGCATTGTAGTAACCACTTCAGGATCTTTATCCAGCTCAGGTTTTAATTTATACAAAAAAACAAAAAGCAGAATAGCAGCCCAAATAAGAATAGAAAGCAGAGCGCTCTTTATCCTATCTTTGTTTTCTTCGTTTTTGTTTGCTGTATAGCTTCTCATCTTAAAAAGTAATTCTTTCCGGGAACCCGGATTTGTTATTTATCTTTAACGGTTGCAATAGCAATGTTAAATTTATGTTTCTCAGCAATTTCCATGACAAAAACAACATCTTTATGTAATGTATTTTCGTCTGCTCTAATTGTGAATGATTGATTGGTCTGGCTGGCCAATTTATCTACAATAGTCTTCTCCAGTTCTCCTTTATTTACAGGATTATCATCTACAAAGAATGATCCATCCGGCTTGATGCTTACTGTCACAGGATTAGGTATATTGTCGTCAACAGCTCCGGCTTTCGGCAGATTCACATCAATAGCACTTTGATTGGCTGCTGAAGAGGTGATCATAAAGAAAATCAGCATCAACAGGATAACGTCTGTCATCGCTGCTAAACTGAATTCCGGGTTTGCTTTATTTCTTCTTTGAATTTTCATCGTAAGAAAGATTTATAAAGGTTTGTTGATAAGGTCTAAAAATTCTCCTGACATATTCTGCGCCTTCAGTACAAATTTATCAATCCTTGTCAAAAGGATGTTGTAACAGAAGTTAGCAGGAATTGCTACTGCCAAACCTACAGCGGTCTGTCCCAAAGCGGTATAAATACCTTCCGAAAGTGTTTTCGGAGAGAAAGATCCTGTGGCATGGGATAAGTTGAAGAAAGCGATAATCATCCCTATTACCGTTCCTAAAAGTCCTAACATTGGTGCAATACTGGGTACTACGGCCAAAAGGTTCAGGTTTTTCTCCATATTGGCAACCTCTACCTGAGCTTGTGATTCCATAGCACTTACAATATCAGACACAGGACGTCCCAATCTTGAAATTCCTTTTTCTAAAATTCTTCCTTCCGGAGAGTTCTGTGTTTTGCAGTAATCTGCTGCTGCCTCTATTTTTCCAGCTTTGATAAAGTCTTCGATATTATTCATAAAGTTGGAATCTGTTTTTGAAGTGAGTCTTTTGATAAAGAAAAATCTTTCAAAAAACAGATATAGAGAAAATACTCCCAACAGCAATACGGTGACCATCACTATTTTAGCGAAAGCTCCTCCGTGGAACATGATCTTCCAAAAGGAAAATTCTAAATTGTCTGTAGCAACTGCGGGTGTAGCGATTTGTGCAAATAAAATCTGAGAAAGTTCCGTTAACAGCATTAAATGTGAATTTTATTAAATTTTCAACGACAAATGTAGTAGAATATTGTGAATTGAACTCTTAAAAATTGCTTAAAAACAACTTAAAATTTGTTACAATTTTATAAATAGCAAATTTCTTTCCAAAAATAATCTTGAAAAGAAATTTACAGTTAAAAAGGCAGAAGCTTCTCTTAGTCTTCCCCTACCTCAATATCATCTTGCTTAAATTCGCATTTTAATCTAAAGGGGATCGGTGTATCTGATCCGGTATAGAAATCATCAATGGTCCCTTTCCAGATGACCTGAAGCTCCCCTTCTTCATTTCTTTCAAAAAGAAGCTCATTGTCATAGATATAGGCCTCTTCATCATCGAAAAGATCTACTTCTGTGTAAGTTTCTTCATCAGAATCATTGATTTTGATTAATTTTCCTTCAATTTCCGTAGACTCGATAGGGAAATCGAACACTTCAAGTGAAAGCTGTGGAAAGTTGTACTGTAGTGAATCATCGTCTACGTGATCCAAACTGTCATCCGTAATAACCTCAACCTCTAAAAAATGTTGCTGGTTGCTGTAAACTGCCTTACAATAAGTATTTCTGATATTGTATTTTAGCGTCTCCTCCGGATGGTAAATTTTTAAAATCCCTTTCATTTTTTCTTAAAAAAGAACTGTAATAATATGATTGTTAAACGTTTTAGACAAAGATAAAAAATTGATTCAAAGTTGAAAGGATTTTGAAAATAATTTTTTAAAATCGGCTTATACAATAATACTGAATATCCCAATAATACTTACTTTTGTTTTCATAAAGATTCTGAAAATGAAAAATATTTTATCGAAGAGTATTCTCGGGTTAGGATTGATGATTGGTCTTGCTTCGTGCAAAAAATCGGACTCTCCTCTTACGAAAGTGACTCCCAGCAACCTGGATTCTATTGCTTCCAACTATTATGAGCAATACCTTAAACTATACCCTTTAGACGCTACTTCTCAGGGAGATACAAGGTACAACGACCAGCTTCCTATCAATATTGACAAGGATTTTATTTCAGGAGAAATAGCTTTTTACAATTCTGTACAGAAGCAGCTGGAGCATGTAGATTACAAAACTCTTTCTGATGAAGATAAAGTGGTATATGATGTACTGGATTATACTTTAAAAGATAAAATTGAAGCCTATGCCTATCATCCGGAATATATTCCTTTTACCCAATTCGGTGGTCTTCCGCTTACTTTTCCGCTGTATGGAAGCGGACAGGGCAGCCAGCCTTTTAAAACGGAAAAAGATTACAGCGACTGGCTGAAAAGAATGGAAAAGTTCCCGGAATGGATGAATGCAGCAGCAGATAACTTCCGGGAAGGGATTAACAATAAAGTAGTACTTCCTAAAAAACTGGTAATCAAAATGATTCCTCAGATGAAAGCGGAAGAAATCACAACAGCTGATATGGAAAAAAATATTTTCTACGGACCTATCAGAAACTTCCCGAAAAACTTCACCCAGGATCAGAAAGATAAATTTTCAGCACTTTATAAGGACGCGATTACAAAGAAAATTATTCCTGCCTATACTAAAATGGGCGCTTTTCTTGAAAAGGATTATCTTCCAAAAGCAAGAGATACAGACGGGTATAACAGCCTTCCTAATGGAAATGAAATTTACAGTTATTATGTAAAAAGCTGGACAACCACTAAGAAATCTCCCGAAGAAATCAATAAAATCGGATTACAACAGGTGGCTATGCTTCGTGCAGAGATGGAAAAAGTAAAGCAGCAGGTAGGCTTCTCCGGAACATTGGAAGAGTTTATCACTTTTGTAAAAACGGATCCCAAAGCAATGCCTTATAAGACTTCTAAAGAGGTTTTGAATGCATTCAATGGTATTTTAACGAAAATCACTCCGAAACTGAAGACTATGTTCAATGTAACGCCAAAAACAAAGTTTGAGATCAGACAAACGGAGAAATTCAGAGAAGCAAGTGCCAGTGCAGAGTACATTCCGGGAACTCCGGATAGTAAAAGAGCGGGTATATTTTATGTTCCCCTTCCTGACCCTACCAAATTCAATGTTACTTCAGGAATGGAGTCTCTTTTCCTTCATGAAGCAATTCCTGGGCATCATTATCAGGTTTCTCTGCAACAGGAAAATACTAAACTTCCTAAATTCATGAGATTCGGATGGTTTGGAGCGTATGGAGAAGGATGGGCCCATTATTGTGAGACATTAGGCCCTGAGTTCGGTTTATATACAGATCCTTATCAGAAAATGGGATATCTGAGCGACCAGATGCTAAGAGCAGTAAGATTGGTAGTAGACACAGGTCTTCATACCGGAAAAATATCACGTGAAGAAGCCATCAAATATTTCCTAAGCAATATTTCTTACGACGAAGGATCTGCCACTGCGGAAGTAGAAAGATATATGGCAATGCCGGGACAGGCTTTAGGCTACAAAATAGGATCTTTAAGAATCCGTGAGCTGAGAGAAAAATATCAGAAAGAACTTGGCAACAAATTCAATCTGGCAAGCTTCCACGATGAAGTATTGAGCCAGGGATGTCTTCCTTTGGATGTTCTGAACAGAAAAATGGAGCTTTGGGCGAAAAAACAAAAATAAAATTATAGTAATAAAAAGGGTACCGATTAATAAAGTACCCTTTTTTATTTCATCCTTCTAAATAAACAAAATTGATATGATCACAGAAAGTATAAGATCTCTTTTCAACAGGGATTTAAATAAATTAAAAACAGAGATAGAAGCCTATCAAAATGAAGAAAATCTTTGGATAATTGATAAAAGTATCGCTAATTCTGCGGGCAATCTTTGTCTTCATTTAATCGGAAACATCAATCATTTTATAGGAGCACAGCTTGGAAATACAGGTTACATCAGACACCGTGAGCTGGAATTTTCACTAAAAGATATTTCAAGAGCTGATCTTATTGAAAAGGTGGAAGCTACAATTGCTATGATAGATTCTGTTCTGCCGCAATTGTCTGAAGATGATCTTAAAAAAGAATATCCTCTGGTTGTTTTTGAAAGCAAAATGACCACAGATTACTTCTTGATTCATCTGGTTGCTCATCTGGATTATCATTTAGGACAGATTAATTATCACAGAAGGTTGTTGGATATTTAATTTCCATTAGCAATCTTAGAATAATCTATACATATAAAAAAACGCAACGATCACATAGTAATTGTTGCGTTTTATTTTTAGCTCGCAAGGGCGTTTCACTCAGTTAGGAAAATATTGCCTTTGCTGAACGAAGTGCCTTTGCGGGGTATTTCAATGTATTTTCATAAAACCTTAGCATACATAGCGCTAAAATAACTGAATTATTTCTTAAACATCATTTTCGTAATAAAGTCCTTCTCTCCTTTTCCTCTCGCCGGAGAATATTCTCTTCCATAGAAAATGATCTGCAGGTGAAGCTTATTCCATACTTCTTCCGGAAATAAATTCTTTGCATCACGTTCTGTTTCCACTACATTCTTTCCGGAGGTAAGTTTCCACTGTGTCATCAGACGATGAATGTGGGTGTCCACAGGAAATGCCTGAAATCCGAATCCCTGGCTCATCACTACTGAAGCAGTCTTATGTCCTACTCCCGGAAGAGCTTCCAATTCTTCATAAGTCTGGGGGACAATACCGTTGTGCCTTTCTAAAAGAAGTTCTGCCATTCTTTTCAGATTTTTGGCCTTCGTATTAGACAGTCCTATTTCTTTGATCAGTTCTTTGATTTCAAATTCTTCCAACTTGGCCATTCTTTGCGGCGTTCCTGCTACAGCAAAAAGATCGGGAGTAACCTGGTTTACTTTTTTATCTGTAGTCTGCGCAGAAAGGGCTACAGCTACCATTAATGTATAGGGATCGGTGTGATCCAACGGAATGGGTGTAGTGGGATATAATTTATCCAGTTCTATCTGAACGAGCTCAGCTCTTTGTTTTTTTGTCATGTATGCCTTAAATTTGAACAAAATTAAATCATTATGCTGAAAGTTGGAGATAAATTACCTGAATTTGAAGGATTCAATCAAGATGGAGAAACAGTAACTTCATCAAAATTAATTGGAAAAAAACTGGTGGTTTTCTTTTACCCACAAGCCAATACGCCAACCTGTACAGTGGAAGCCTGCAACCTGAGTGATAATTATACTAAGCTTAAAAAAGCGGGATTTCAATTACTGGGTGTAAGTGGTGATACTGTAAAAAAACAGAAAAACTTCCATAGCAAATTTGCTTTCCCTTATGATCTTATCGCGGACGAAAACCGTGATATTATTGAAAAATTCGGGGTATGGCAGGAGAAAAAAACCTTTGGAAAAACCTATATGGGAATTGTAAGAACCACTTTTATTTTTGATGAAAATGGTGTTTGTACAAGAGTGATTGAAAAAGTAACATCAAAGACTGCTGCTGAGCAGATCCTGGAAGGTTAATTCTTTTTGAAAAAATATCACAAATGCTTTCACAAATAACACGATTTAAAATCTATATGTTATTTGTGAAAGTGTTTTTTTATTGTTATTTATTCGGTTTCGTAATAGTTTAACTCTTCGGTTTCGCCAGGAAGTGTTACATGTTTTTTAAACCTTAATCCTAGTTTTTCAATCAGTTTTTGGGAAGAAATATTATCTTTTGAAATGATAGCAGATATTTTTGTTAACCCAAAATCATCCATCCCAATAGATTTAACCTTCTGAGCAGCTTCAAAAGCATACCCTTTTCCTTCAAACTCCTCCAACAGAGAATATCCTATGTCTACGATATCAAGTCCTTCTCTTTCGAATATTCCTACTGCTCCTACTTTTTCATTTCCCTCTTTGGTCACTAAAAGATAGTTTCCAAATCCCAGTCTTTCAATTTGGGGAGCGAACCTGTTTAGGATATAATTTTCAGCATCTTCAATGGAGTTAACATTTCGATTGCCAATATGTTGAATAAATTTTGGCCTGTTATAAAGTTCAAAGACAAAATCTTTGTCTTCACGGGACATTGGACGAAGGATTAATCGTTCAGTCTCATAGGTATTACTTGCGCTTGGGTGTTTTTTTGAGCTCATCTTTCTTTGGTTCTTCTTTTTTTTCGATTTTTAAAAGTCTCGGGTTATTAGCACATTTTTTATTGTAAAGCTCAATATAGGTTCCATTGTCCTTTACATTGCTTACAGTTCCTGTCGATTTATTGACAGTCACGGTATAATGTGTTTTTTGGTAAGGACACTCCTTTGAAGTCAGCTTTCCAAGGTCAAGATAATAATTCGATTTATCTTCATGATAGTTCCCAGCAAGATCCTTGAACTCCTCATCTACCATATAACCTTCAGCAGCCATCATTACAGCAGCTTCCTGAGCATTATCAATTCGGTCAATAAACTTTTTAAGCCCTTCAACATCAGTAACGTAGTTCACTTTACCTCCTTCCGAATAAGCGATGTAGTAAAAGCTGTCTTCGTTAGGAAAAAGATTGAATCCTGAAAACTGAGGGGTATAATCTACCTTCCCCGAAATCTTTATTTCTTGCCCTTTTCCATAACTGTTGTATACCAATACCCATGAATCTACCTTATTGCCTGGGTTGATTTGCTGTAAAATATTGGGAATGTTTGAAAATTTTTTCTTCTCCTGAGAATATCCTAAGATTCCCAAAAGTAAAAATATAAGAAGTGTAAATCGGGTTGCAGTTTTAATCATAATTTTAAAAATCAGCAGAAAATGTACCAAATATTACATAAACTTTTCTCCTTTCTTAAAGTTTTTTAAGTCAAGGACATAATCCTTAATAAGCTGGTCGTTATCCCTCGGACATATAAGAAGAGCTTTATCTGTGTCTACAACAATGTAATTTTCAAGCCCATCAATGATTACAGCCTTGTTATTATTTCTTAAGCGGATAATATTTCCTTTTGAATTATAAGAAAGCAGATGCTTTAGTTTTACAGCATTTCCGTTTTTATCTTTTTCAGTATTTTCATAGACAGACGTCCAGGTACCAAGATCACTCCACCCTAAGTCTGATGGAATTACATATACATTCTTTGCTTTTTCTAAAATCCCGTTATCAATAGAAATTTTCTGAACTTTCGGATAAATGGTTTCAATACAGCTGTTTTCTTTTTCCGAATTGTATTCGCAAGCCATAAAGTGTTGCATCATCTCCGGAAGATAAAGATCAAAAGCATGGTGAATGCTCTTCACATTCCATACAAAAATCCCTGCATTCCAGAGGAAATCACCACTTTCAAGGAAACTTTGGGCAATCTCCAAAATAGGTTTTTCTGTGAATGTTTTCACTTTAAAATATTCAGAGCCTTTCTTTTCTACAAACTGAATATATCCGTAGCCTGTATCAGGTCTTGTTGGGGTAATCCCTAACGTCACCAGGTAGTCATGTTTTGAGGCTACCTCAAATGCCAGCTCCACTTTTTCCAAAAAGACATTCTCTTTAAGGATCAGATGATCCGCCGGAAGGACAATCATTGTTGCATCCGGATTGATCTCAGCAATCTTGTTGGCCATATACAGATTACAAGCCGCAGTATTCTTCATAAGCGGTTCACCTACAATGTTTTCCTCAGGAATCTCCGGAAGTTGCTGATGGGAAAGAGCTACATACTCTTTATTCGTAATCACGAATATCTGCTCCTTAGGAATTACCTTGCTGATTCTGTCATATGTCTGCTGAATCATGGTACGTCCGGTCCCTAAAATATCCTGAAATTGTTTGGGAAATTTCTGTGTGCTCATCGGCCAGAACCGGCTTCCGATTCCTCCTGCCATTATAACGCAGTATCTATCTGACTTTAACATTCTTAGCTACATTTTTCTACCCTTGCTAGAGGCTTGAAAGAATACTTTCTTCCAGTAGCTAGGTTCTTACAAAGATAGTTTTTTTTAACCAAACCTTCTAATAAATACTTTTCGTTACGGTACATAAAAAACTCACCTTTCTGAAGTTCTTCAATAAAGTGAAGAGTATCATCTTGTTTTTCAGTATGAAAATATCTTACCAGATCAGGGCTGGCCATAAAATTAGCTTTAGGTGATTTTGAAAACTTTATAATGATAGGTTTTAGCTCTTCATCATAAATTTCAAGACTTTCCATGAGCATATTTCTGAACGTTTCTTTCCATTCATTGCCATGAGGTGAGATTCTTCGTCCATATTTTTCAAATGCAATCAGATGTGCCAGCTCATGGGTCAGCACAAAGAAGAAAAGCTGTGGAGTAAGCGTAGAGTTTACCGTTATTTCATGAGAATTGTCTGGAAGCTTTCTATAATCTCCCAGTTTTGAATTCCTGTTTCTTGTAACTTTTATATGTATATAGTAATCTGAAAACCAGATTCTTAAATATTCAAGAGTATTTTGAGGTAAATATTTTTCTAAAGATTTGATTGGCATTTTACAAACTTAATGGAATTCCTGCATAGAAATTCAATAGTTTAAGACTAAAAAGATAATTATATTTTGCCTGCGCTACTGATCCCTGTGCATTTGCATAATTATTTCTTGCCACATTGACGTCATAAATGGTTGTTCTTCCTGCAGCAAAGCTTTTGTCAGCAAAATCAAGAGCCAGTTTAGAGCTTTTTTCTGCTTCTACAGCAGCCCGATAATTTTCATAATTGGCATCTGCATCAAACTGAGCTTTCTGAACATTCTGTCTTACAGTCTGTTTTTGCTGTTCCAACGTATTTTTAGCAAGACTTTCGTTTAATTTGGACTGTTCTACCTGTAATTTTGTTTTCCCTTTATTGAAGATAGGTACATTAAGTGATAAACCTACATTTTGTCCAAACTGATCTTTATATTGTTCAAAAAAAGTTCCCTGCACAACACCTGGCAAAACATTAAATTGTTTATTGTAGAACGTGTTAAGACCAGCACTGGCTGTTAATGTTGGCCAGAATGCTGTTTTGCTTACCTCAGTTTGTGCTTCGGCAGATCTTATCCGGCTTTCCGCGGCTTTTATCTGGGGTTGTGTCTCATACGCAGTTGCAAGCACTTCATCTGCGGTCGTAAGTTGTAAATCAAGCTTTTCCGGAACATTTACATCTTCCACATCAAAACCTTTATAATCTGACAGTTGTAAAAGCTGAGCAATGGCAAACAAAGCACGCCCAACATTTACTTCTGCTGTTTTAAGATTTTGTTTTTCTCTTGCCAACGCTGCTTCTGCCTCTGCCAGAACCGTCTGGGCAGTTGTTCCAACTTGTGTTGTAATTTTAGCTCTGTCGTACTGTTTCTGAGCATTTCCTACTGCACTTTGAGAAATTTTTACAATCTCTTTATTCAACAAAGTAGTCAGATACTGTTGAGCAATCTGAAGAGAAATATCATTTTTAATGGTTTCAATATCATATTGGCTTGCTTCTACATCAAACTGAGCCTTCCTTACACTCTTCTCCAATCTCCCATTATTATAGACCAACATATCGGCGCCCAGCCCCACACTGTTATTGAATCTATCGTTTCTATAACTTCCTGCTCCTAATGACCCTTGTCCGAAACTCACCCCACTCGTAACATTCCCAGTTACGGAAGGCAAATATTCTTTTTTGGCTGCTTTAAGATTGTATTCTTGATTTTGTTTGTTATACTGATTTTGGATAACCTGAAGATTATGCTCCACTGCATAGCTTACACATTCTTTTAAGGACCATTTCTTCTGAGCACTTAAACCCAGATAACCTAATCCAAAAACGATGATCCAAACTTTTTTCATATTGTATATGTTTATTTGTTTTTTAATGGTATGTAATATAGAATCGCGTCATCTTCATCAGTATTTGTACTTGCAAATGAGAGCAATTCTATATTAAGATTTTTCAATATTAGACGAATTAAATATAAAAAAGTTACAGATTGAAAAATTATATTTTATTTTAAAAAAACTTTTGAGAATTTTGTATCATGACAAACGAACAATATCAGGAAGCTATCGACTGGCTTTTCGTACAGATGCCCAACTACCAGATAGATGGTCAGAAGGCTTATAAACCAGGATTAGACAATATTACAAAGCTTTGTGCTTTCTTTGGAAATCCTCAGGATAAGATCAAATGCATCCACATTGGAGGTACCAACGGAAAGGGTTCTTCAAGCAATATGCTGGCGTCCGTACTTCAGGAAGCTGGATATAAAACCGGATTATACAATTCTCCACATCTTATAGACTTCACAGAGCGTATTAAAGTCGACGGAAAAAACTGTAATAAAGAGTTTGTCTTTGATTTTATTCAAAAATTGAAAACTATTCCCGAAGACATACGCCCTTCTTTCTTTGAGTTTACTACGATCATGGCTTTTGAATATTTCTATCAGCAGCAGGTAGATTTTGCTATTATTGAAGTCGGATTGGGAGGAAGACTGGACTCAACAAATATTATTAAACCTTTGATTTCTGCGATTACGAATGTTCAGTTGGATCACCAGAATATTCTGGGAGACACTATTGAAGAAATAGCAACAGAGAAAGCAGGAATTATTAAGCAAGATATCCCAATTATTTCCGGAGACGAGAATGAAACGGTCAAAAATATCATCATTGAGAAAGCAATTAAAGAAAATGCTCCGTTTATAGATGCTACTCTTATTAATACAAACCTTGAATCTGATCTGAAAGGAAATTATCAGAAGAAAAATATCCGGGTGGTATTGGCTGCAATTGAAGAGTTAAAAAAACTGAAAGTACCTATTTCCGATGAAGCCCTTGAAAATGGATTACTCCATGTTCATCAGAATACCGGATTTATTGGCCGCTGGTTTGAGTTTTCACAAAATCCACTTACAATTTGTGATACGGGGCACAATCAGGCAGGTTTGGAGTATGTTTTTTCACAATTAAATTCGATTAACCGCCACAAGCATGTCATTTTGGGATTTGTAAATGACAAAAAAATAGATGAAGTAATGAATGTACTTCCTGAAAATTCTGAGTTTTATTTTGCAAAACCATCCGTCAACAGGGGAAGATACCCGGAAGATTATGAAAATCTGCTTCAGGGAGCGAAAATTTTTTATAAAATTTTTGATTCTGTACAGGAAGCGTATCTGGCTGCAAAAGAACGATGTACAAACGAAGAAATGATTTTTATCGGCGGAAGCAACTTTGTAGTGGGAGATTTTTTAGAAAAAAATTTGGAGATTTCCGAATAAGTCGTATATTTGCACCACTCTAAACGAGGAAACAAGTTGTAGGGGCTCTTAGCTCAGTTGGTTCAGAGCATCTGGTTTACACCCAGAGGGTCGGGGGTTCGAATCCCTCAGGGCCCACAAAAAGGATACTGAAGCCTTTCAAAAAATTTCAGGGCTCTTAGCTCAGTTGGTTCAGAGCATCTGGTTTACACCCAGAGGGTCGGGGGTTCGAATCCCTCAGGGCCCACAAAATCTCTCAGGAAACTGGGAGATTTTTTTATTTTATCCTTAAGTAATTTATAGCTTCTCCTCCACGTTTCCTTATATTTATCTACCTTTGCTTTCATTTGAATTTTCCTACGTGAAGCAGCTCCATATCATATCATTCAATTACCCCTACCCTCCTTCTTACGGTGGTATTATTGATGTGTATTATAAAATTAAGGCTTTATCTGACTTGGGAATAAAAATTCAGCTTCATTGTTTTATAGATCAGATTCCTGAAAATATTGATCCGGAGGTAAAAGAGATTACGGAAAATGTTTTTTTTTATGAAAAGAAAAAGAATCCACTACTTTATTTTTCAGGAACACCTTTCGCTGCAGCCATCAGAGATTCTGAAACTCTTGTTAAAAATCTCGAAAAGATAAAGGCTCCTATTTTGTTTGAAGGCTTACAGACAACCTCTATTATCCGGTTTCTGAGAGACAATGACCAAAAGCTCTATCTTCGTTACCACAATAACGAAACAGAGTATTATAAAGGGCTCTCTTTGTCAGAAAAGAATATATTCAAAAAGGTTATTTACAAGATTGAATCTTTAAAGTACACCGAATATCAGAAAAAACTGTTAAAGAAATTTGAAACCGTTTTCTGTCTGTCTGAAAAGGAATATAAAGAAGTAGAAACGTATTCAGGAAATGCGCAATTGATTCACATTTTTCATGGTAACGGATCAGTAAAGCAACTGGATAAAAAAGGAAATTATTTTCTCTTTCACGGAGATCTTACGACTGCTGACAACAAAAGAGCACTGAACGAGACTATTGATCTATTTAAAACTCTTCCACAATACAAATTAGTGGTCGCTTCCGACCGTGCCAGCGAAGATATTAAAAGAAAAATTTCTGAAGTTGAGAACATTAGCCTCACTCCTATTCAAACTACAGAAAAGCTTCATGATCTTCTGGAAAATGCTCAAGGTAATATTTTGATATCTTATCAGAATTCAGGCACAAAAGTGAAGCTATTTAACACCCTTTACAACAGCCGTTTTGTTATTATCAATGGAAATATCACAGACGATCCTGTTTTGAAAAATTTATGCCTGTATGGAGCCGATATGAACGAAATCCGCCAACACATTATCACCTCAGCAGAAAAAGATTACGAAGATGCCGAAAACAGAAAGAATATTCTGGATCATACGCACTCGGATAAAACTAAAGCCGAAGAAATAATAAAGGTTCTTTTTAAGAATTAACCCTATCTATAACGCCTTGAATATTAAATTCTTCAAGACAAGCCCAATCACCTCGATAACATTCTTTATCTCCAAAAACAGAACATGGCCTGCAGCTAAGATCTTTCACCTGAACAACATCTTCTTCACTCTGACCAAATCCTAAAAATCCGGCATAAGGATGGGTAGCTCCCCAAATAGAAATACATCTCGTTCCTACAAGACTCGCCAGGTGCATATTGGCAGAATCCATGGAAATCATCAACTCCAACTCTGCAATATGATTAAGTTCTTCTGTAAGATTTAATGTTCCTGCAAGGTTTTTTGTATTAGGAATTTCATGTTCCCACCTTTCAAGAGTTTCTTTTTCTTTTTTACCTCCTCCAAAGAAATATATAGTATGTTTCTTAGCCAAAATTTTCACTAATTCATAAGATTTTTCTAAAGGAAGCATTTTCCCTTTATGCTGAGCAAAAGGAGCAAAACCAATTCCTGATTTATTCTCAGAAAGAGGTCTTAAGGTGTGCGAAAGCTCTACTTTGAATCCCATTTTTCGAAAGACATCCGCGTAACGTTCTACCGTTTTTTTAAGTTGTTCTTTTTCCAGATTCCAAACGTCTGTAAGATGTTCTTTTTCCTCTTTTCCTTTATCTATTTTGAAAACCTTAAGTCCTTTTCTTCGGTATATTCTGTCTAAAATTTTGGTTCGGATTACATCGTGAAGATTTGCGACACAGTCCGGACGGAACTCTTTAATCAGTTCATTACTCAGTTTACTTAATCCAAACAGACCTTTATAATCATCCAGATCAATTCCTTTAAAGGTTACATGTGGAATTCCGGCAAACAGAGCTTCAAAATTTTTCCTGGAAACCATAATAATTTCCACACCGGGGTTCTGCTCCAGAAATTCTCTGAAGACAGGTACCGTCATCGCAACATCTCCGAATGCGGAAAAACGATATGCTAAAATTCTGGTCACAATTACGATTTCAGTTGATAAGCAACTGCATAAAACTTGATCTGCTTCGTCATCGCCATCAATCCGTTGGCTCTGGACGGAGAGAGAAATTCCTGTAATCCTATTTCTGCAATAAAATCGAAATCAGAATCCAGAATTTCCTGAGTGGAATGCCCACTATAAATACTTACTAAAAGAGATACGATACCTTTCGGCAAAATACCATCAGAATCAGCATTAAAGAAAAGCTTTCCATCTTTAAATTCAGCATCAATCCAAACTTTACTCTGGCAGCCTTTAATCAAATTTTCTTCGGTTTTTCTTTCTTCCGGTAAGCCTTTCAGTTCTTTTCCAAGATCAATGATGTACTCATACTTTTGCTCCCAGTCTTCAAGAAAAGCGAATTCCTCGATTATTTCCTGCTGTTTTTCTTTAATGGTCATTTTAAATCAAATTTCTTTGTGCAAAGATAACCATTTTTGTAAAATTTATTAATGAGATGCTTTTTCAAAAAGCTGTAGGATTTTTGTTTCCTCATTCTCCCAGCAAAATACATCTGCAGCCTTATTCAGTTCACTCTGATAATGCAATCTTCCTCTTTCAAGAACAATATTAATTGCTTTCTCAATTGTTTCAGGATTATGATTGGTGATAATTTCTCCCACATTGAACTGATTTCGTATGCGCTGCATTTCAGGAAAATTAATCATGACCAGCGGAACTCTGCTCTGAATATAGTCACAAACTTTATTAGGAAGAGAATAATAATAACTCACTCCGTTATTTTCTTCAAGACTAAACCCTACATCAGCTGTTTTGGTAATTTCTCTAAGATTTTCCGGCTTCAGTTTACCCAGGAAAAAAATTTTATCCTGTAATTTTTCATGAATAACAAGCTCTTCGTATTCTTTTTTCTTCGGCCCGTCACCTGCAATTTTCAAAACAGCATCTTTAATATGGTGCATGGCAACAATCATTTTCTCAATCCCTCGGGATTGATTGATTGCTCCCTGATACAGAATAATCTTAGGCTCATTGCTCGGAATTTCAGGAACAGAAAGTATTTTTCTCGGGATATTTCTTACAACGATTGGGTTCACATTGTATTTTTCATGGAACCACTCTGCATAACTTTCACTCTCCGTCATCATGAATTTCACATGAGGAACTAAATTTCTCTCCAGTACTCTCCAAAATTTCTGCGAAAACCTGTTTTGTACCGAGGGCATTTCCGTGAAAATTTCATGGCTGTCAAACACCAAAGGAATATTCAATTTTTTGGCAATGAGATAATTTGGCAGAAGTGCATCGATGTCATTGGCATGAAGGATAGTATCTTTGTCCGCTTTTTTCTTCAGTTCTTTGTATAATTTCCAGTTGAACTCAAAGTAAGCAGTTTTTAAGCTTTTAGATTTCAATCCTATTCTGGAAAAAGGATAAGGACGATCCATTTTCTCATTTCCATCCCAGTCGTTTCCGATCAGTTCTATAGGATATCCGTTATCAAAAAGGGTTTTGCATACCTTTTCAATCCGCTGATCGGTATACAGATTACTAAAGGCAGATACTATTATTTTTTTCTTCATCAATCTTTCTTACCAAGTATTAAATGATAGATCTGAATGAAACAAATCAGCCCGTTTGGAATAATAACCGGCCATAAAGGCCCGCTAAAAAAACCATAAATGACAAAACAAAAACAGCCAATCATGTTGACAATTCTAATTTTTCTTACATCTTTCAGTATGAAACTCAGCACGATAAAAACTGAGGCGGAATATCCGATGTAAGTAGTAATTTCAGGGCTCATGAGACATTTTTAAGGATAACAAACTTAATCATTTTCAATAAGATAATAAAATTTTTTACTGCCATAAAGTCATTAATTGATTTTTGGTAAAATATTTGTAATTTAGATAATGAATAAAAGGTAATGTTGCCTTTGTTCTAATGAGATATATTATGGATTATAAGTTTTCACAAGGTTTGAGCCAGGTGTTCAAACAAAGCAAAAGCGAAGCTAAAAGGCTGAAAAGTGAATTTCTTAATACAGAACATCTACTTTTAGGTATTATAAAAACGGAAAACTCTGCAAAAGAAATCCTTCAAAACCTTAATGCGGATTTAACACAAATCAGAAGAAAAATTGAAACTTTAAATACAGCAAGTCTTAATCCTATTTCTGAAGAGGTTACCAATATTTCTTTCACCAAGATGGCAGACCATGCCATTAAACGTGCAGAGTTAGAATGCCGTCAATATAAAAGCAATGAAATTAATACCGTTCACCTGCTTTTAGGTATTCTTTATAAATATGAGGATCCTACTTCAAATATTCTGGGAGCTTATGACATCGACTATGAAGGAGTTTCAAGAGAATACCAGACTATGCTTAAAAATTCAGGCCAGTCTCCTCAGATGAGTGCTTACGATGATGATGATGAGAGAGAAGAATTTGAGCAAATGAGAAAGCCTGCAGGAAATCTAGGTTCTGCGAAAAGTAAAACTCCTACATTGGATAACTTTGGTAGAGACCTTACTTCTTTGGCTAGAGATGGAAAACTAGACCCAGTGATCGGACGTGAAAAAGAAATTGAGAGAGTATCTCAGATTTTATCACGTAGAAAGAAAAACAACCCTCTTCTTATTGGGGAGCCTGGGGTTGGTAAATCTGCTATTGCTGAAGGTCTTGCATTAAGAATTCAACAGAAAAAAGTGTCAAGAGTTCTTTACGGAAAACGTGTGATCACTCTAGATTTGGCAAGTTTAGTTGCCGGAACTAAGTACCGTGGTCAGTTTGAAGAAAGAATGAAGGCGATTATGACAGAGCTGGAGAAAAACAGAGATGTCATCTTATTTATTGATGAGCTTCATACGATTGTAGGAGCTGGAAGCTCTACAGGAAGTTTAGATGCTTCCAACATGTTCAAACCTGCTTTGGCAAGGGGTGAAATTCAATGCATCGGAGCAACTACTCTTGATGAGTACCGTCAATATATTGAAAAAGACGGGGCTTTAGAAAGAAGATTCCAGAAAGTAATGGTGGAACCTACTTCTATTGATGAAACTGTTCAGATCTTGAATCAAATCAAAGACAAATATGAAGAACATCATAATGTAATATATACTCCGGAAGCTATTCTGGCTTGTGTCAATTTGACATCAAGATATATTACAGACCGTTTCCTACCAGACAAAGCTATTGATGCGATGGATGAAGCAGGATCCCGTGTTTACATCAAAAATATGAAAGTTCCTACAGAAATCATTGATTTTGAAAAGAAAATCGAAGATATCAAAGAACTGAAACAGAAAGCTGTAAAAGCTCAGGACTACCTTGAAGCAAGAAAGCTTAAAGATGAAGAAGAACGTCTTCAGATGGAACTGAATGCTGCTCAGGAAAAATGGGATAAAGATGTAAAAGAGAAAAAAGAAACCGTAACAGAAGAAAATGTAGCGGAAGTGGTTTCTATGATGAGCGGTGTTCCGGTAACGAAAGTTGGTAAGAACGAGCTTGACAAACTGGCCCAAATGGATGAGAAACTGAACGGAAAAGTGATTGGTCAGGAAGAGGCTGTGAAGAAAGTTGTGAAAGCTATTCAAAGAAACAGAGCAGGTCTTAAAGATCCTAACCGTCCGATCGGTACCTTTATTTTCCTTGGAACAACCGGGGTTGGTAAAACCGAATTGGCGAAAGTAATGGCAAGAGAGCTTTTTGAATCCGATGAATCGCTGATCAGAATTGACATGAGTGAATACATGGAAAAATTCGCTGTTTCAAGATTGGTTGGTGCGCCTCCAGGATATGTAGGATATGAAGAAGGTGGTCAGCTGACAGAAGCAGTAAGAAGAAAGCCTTATGCAGTGGTTCTTTTGGATGAGATTGAAAAGGCTCACCCTGATGTATTCAATATTCTGTTGCAGATTTTGGATGAAGGACACGTTACAGATAGTTTAGGAAGAAAGATTGATTTCAGAAATACCATCATTATTCTTACTTCAAACATTGGAACAAGAGATCTTAAAGACTTTGGAGATGGTGTAGGATTTGGAACTTCTGCTAAGAAGACCAGCTCAGATACCAGAGCAAGAAGTACCATTGAAAGTGCACTTAAAAAAGCATTTGCTCCAGAATTCCTGAACAGAATTGATGATATTGTAATCTTCAACTCTCTTGTACAGGATGATATCAAGAAAATCATTGATATTGAACTGAATAAGCTTTATGGCAGACTTGAAAAATTAGGATATAAAGTGGATCTTACTGAAGAAGCGAAAGACTTTATTTCTGAAAAAGGATGGGATAAAGATTTCGGTGCAAGACCATTGAAACGTGCAATCCAGAAATATATTGAAGATTTATTGGCAGAAATGCTGGTAAACAAACAATTGAATGAAGGAGAAACCGTAGTTCTTGACGTAAATGAGGCAAAAGATGCATTGATTGGGAAAACACAGAAAGCAAAGAAATCTGCTGCTGAGAAATCTTCTCAATCTTAAGAAATAAATAATTTAATTTAAATAGAAACACCCTGGAAAATTTTCCGGGGTGTTTCTTTATATGTTTTGGATAAAGCTCGTTCCTATTGATAAAATTAAAGTCCCACTACAAAACCAATATTAGGGATCAGACCGCTTGTAAACACACTGGAATTCTGTTTCCAAAGTACATTGTACATCAGCCCCAGCTGCATAAAGGAATTATTTCCAATTCTCTGCATATATCCGCCTCCCAGATACAGTGCATTTTCTTCTGTATTGTATTTATAATCGTAATATTTGTCTTTATAATTGATGAAAAAATGCTGATAATTAGCCCCTACATAAAACGATCTGCCAAAATAGTAATTCAAAAACGGACCTACTCCGAACATTGTAGATTTATAAGAATTGGAAGTCTGCCATGATACACTTCCTATAACTCCGCCTTCAAGATCTTCCGTAAGCTTGTAACCTACTCTTGGTGAAGCCTGTAAATTAAATGAACTGTTACTCCCAAATCCTAATCCGATGCCTCCTCCGAACGTCCATTTGCTGTTTTCCTGTACCTGTGTACCTACTGAAACCTGGGAAAAAAGTGATCCTGAGCCTATCAGCATCATAGAAATAATAAACTTTTTCATATGTCCTATTTATTTGTATTAAAGTATACTCTCATCTGTTTCCATCTGCAGAGAGACTGATAAAAATGTGATTGGTTATTCTATCGTTTTTATCAATGTTTAAAATTATGGTTTTTTTACGACTTTATTAATCGTATTTTTGCCGCATCAAACTAAGAACTCCCGTTAAGAGTTTCGTAAAATTGAAATACAATGAAAGTAGTAGTAGGCCTCTCCGGAGGTGTAGATTCTAGTGTTACAGCTTATTTGCTGCAGCAGCAAGGCCATGAAGTAGTGGCTTTATTTATGAGAAACTGGAACGATGCTTCCGTGACATTAGAAGATGAATGTCCTTGGATTGAGGACAGTAATGATGCCCTTATGGTGGCACAAAAACTTGGAATTCCTTTTCAGGTGATAGACATGAGTGAACTTTACAAAGAACGTATTGTTGATTATATGTTTGACGAATATCAAAAAGGAAGAACTCCCAACCCTGATGTTTTGTGTAACAGAGAAGTAAAATTCGATGTGTTTATGAAGACCGCAATGTCTTTAGGTGCTGATAAAGTGGCTACAGGACATTATGCAAGGGTAAATTCTACTTTTGATGAAAATGGCAAAGAAATCTTTCATCTTCTGGCCGGGAAAGACAATAATAAAGACCAATCTTATTTCCTTTGTCAGCTAAGCCAGGATCAGCTTTCTAAAGCTTTATTCCCTATTGGAGAACTTACAAAACCTCAGGTAAGAGAAATTGCGAAAGAAATCGGATTAGTAACGGCAGACAAAAAAGATTCTCAGGGATTATGTTTTATTGGAAAAGTAAGCCTTCCACAGTTTTTACAGCAACAATTAAAACCTAATGAAGGTGAAATTGTAGAAATTTTCAAAGATTCACCTTTATTTTCGGAAGAAAAACCTGATTTTTCATCAAAAGAAGAAGAACTTGAGTTTTTATCAAGAAAAATCAATTATAAAAAAGCTGACGGAAAAGTAATCGGGAAACATCAGGGAGCCCAGTTTTTTACCATCGGACAAAGTAGAGGTCTTGGGATAGGCGGCCATAAAGAAAGCTGCTTTATTGTCTCCAGAGACATGGAAAACAATATCATTTTTGTGGGCGAAGGAAGCCACTTCCCGGGACTTCACAAAAAAGCCTTGAAAGTAGACAATTCTGAACTTCACTGGGTACGTGAGGATATGAAACTTCAGAATGGAGAATCTATGGAAGTATTGGCCAGATTCAGATACAGACAATCTTTGCAGAAAGCAACTCTTTATCAATTTGAAAATTCTTTGTATGTTGAATTTGATGAGCTTCAGTCTGCGATTGCAGAAGGACAGTTTGCGTCATGGTATATTGATGATGAATTGATTGGCAGCGGAGTAATTGCTTAAAAAATAGCAATAAACATATCAGAATAAAAAGAGACCTGAAAATAATTTTCAGGTCTCTTTATGTTTAGTCTCAATACTTTTTATTGAATAATAATTTCTTTTTCGCTTGTTGTATGAGCTGAAAAATATCCGAGTGCTCCATTGCTGATATTACTTGGCGGATTTGCAGAAACAGTGGTATTATAATCAGGATTATCCAGGTTATTCTGAGCTTTGAGATAGTTGTAAACGGCCTCATCAATACACTGCATTTCTACTTTCACTTTACTGTTCTTACTGTATCCTGAACTATTAAGCGTTCTATTATTTACCTGTCCGTTTACGGAATAATCAGAAAACAGAGTAATCTCTTTTCTGCCATTATATCCTTGGGATGTAAACAAATAATAATTTCCTTGTACCTCGGGATCTGTAAAAACAGGAATCACTTTTTTCTCAATATAATATTCGCTAGGGACATCCTTTTGTTTTAAAGTTGTAAACTCTACATATTCTGGCATTTTGCTTACCGCTTTGTAGGTAACACCATCTACAGTTACAGACAGAGTATAAACGTCACCATACTTGGTAGTAAGATTAGTCGTTCTGTATTCTCCTTCAGTATATTTTAAAGTATCGGATTGCCCGTGGTTATCACTGATAACAACAATAGCATCTGTAACCGGTTTTGGATATGATGTAGCATTAATTTTATCAGATCTGGTGATCTTCACGCTGTAAGGTCCGGTTTTATCCGTAACATCTCCTTCAATCACTATAGTCCCGCTTAGGTCTTTTAAAGGAAGGTCTATATATCTTTCATCAAAACAGCTTAACAGAGAAAATGCAATCGGAAAGACTGCCAGGTATTTTATATTTTTCATCGGTAAAATTTAGAATTTGAAATTGTATGTTATATTGGGAACCCATGAAACAAAAGAGGTTTGCTTCGGCCTAACAATACCTTGGTTACCTTCAAAGGAAATGCTGTATGGATTACGTTTCCCATAAACATTATAAATCCCGAATGACCATGAGCTTTTGAACTTTTTATCGGTTTTCGGTTCGTAAGTTGCGTTGATATCCAGTCTGTGTGAAGCCGGTATACGTCCTCCGTTTCTTTCTCCATACTGTAGATATTCCCGGCCATCAATCACATATTTTGCTCCCGGATAGGTCATCGCATTACCCGTAGCATAGACAAATGCTCCTGATAGTGTCCATTTCGGAGTTAATTGATAGTTGGCCACCAGTGATAAATTGTGTGTTCTGTCATAGGAAGCATTATACCATCCCCCATTATTGATCTCATCATTTTGCCTTTGAGTTTTGGATAGGGTGTATGAAAACCAACCTGTAAGTTTTCCTGTCGTTTTCTTAGCCATAATTTCCAATCCGTAAGCCCTTCCTTTTCCATTATAAGCCAGATTTTGCTCTACATTATCCAGAATATTAATTTCGGCACCATCTTTATAATCAACAAGATTTGACATTTTCTTGTAAAAAACATCGGTACTCAATTCATATCCATTGCTGAACTTTTTAGTAAACCCAACGTTGATTTGATCAGCAACCTGAGGTTTTCTCACATCCATCCACAAATCATTATTAAGAGCTCCATTGAGACTGTTCAGCGTGTATATATTCTGGGTATTTCTATTGTATCCTAAGGTTAATGTATTGTTTTCATTAAAATTATACCCGACAACAATTCGAGGCTCAATATTGAAATAGCTTTTATTAAAAACATTCCCTGCATCATCCGTCTTTTTTCTATCTGAAGAAAACAATGATGCTCTCAGACCATAGTTGATGAATAGCTTATCATTAGGCTTATAATCATCATTAATATACAATGCGTTTTCCCACATTGTTCTATTATTCCTCAGAAAGCTGGAGGTTATGGATTCAGGAAGATCCCGTGTAGAGAAAAGATATTGAGAGGTCTGGAAGCCATAGCGCAAAGTATGCTTTAGACCAACATAATGAGTGAAATCCTGCTTAAGTCCAATATTTCTAATGTTGGGTTTTATTTCTAAAAATTCATCATCACTATTCTGAACCGTTGTTTTATACCCGTAATTACTGTAAATCAAAGAGGTATTTGAGAACAATTTGCTGCTGATAATGCTGTTCCATCTGAGGGTTGCGGCTGTATTTCCCCAATCATTATGGAATTCTTTGAAAGCTAAAATATCTTTACCAAAATAGCTGGATAAATGAATACTGTTATTTTTATTCAGCTGGAAATTGGCTTTTGCATTAAGATCATAGAAGTAGAGCTTAACTTTTGAGCCATCCTGTGGTGGTATGAATAGATCTGCATAAGTACGTCTTCCAGATATAATGAAAGACGATTTCCCTTTCTGAATAGGTCCTTCAACATTCAATCTGCTGCTTACCAGACCTAGCCCTCCGCTGACATTAAATGCCTGGTTATTGCCTTCTTTCATCTTAACATCAATAACTGATGACAGCCTACCTCCGTATTGAGAAGGTATATTTCCTTTATAAACCGTCACATTTCTTAAGGCGTCGCTATTGAATGTACTAAAGAATCCCAGAAGATGAGAATTGTTAAAAACCGGGGCTTCATCTATAAGTACAAGATTCTGATCTGGACTTCCTCCGCGTACACTAAAGCCAGATCTTCCTTCCTGAGAGCTTACTCCCGGTAGATATTGTATTGTTTTAAGAATATCTTTCTCTCCCAGCAAAACCGGCAGTTTAGAAATACTTTCCACATCCAGAACCTCAGCGCCTGTTTTAGATTTTGTGGAGACAACTGTTTTATTTTTTGTAATCTGTATTTCTTGAATCTGAGTTTCGTCTTTTCCCAGATTCCAGTCCAATTTTAAGGTTTCATGCAGATGGATTTCTTTGCTGTCGTTCTTACGGTTAGAATAGCTTATCTGCAGTGTATAATCGCCTTCAGGCAATGATAGGGAATAAAAACCATACTCATTGGACTGTACATTAATTTCAGATTTATCTTTAATTTTAATTACTGCTCCGGAAATTAATTCTCCTGTATCCCTATCCTTTACTACCCCGCTGACGGGATACGTATTTTGAGCATAGGAAAAAGCAGACAATAAAATAGTAGAAGTGGTGATTCGAATCATTTTTCGTCATTTTTGCGCAAAAATATATTTAAATTTCAAAAAGTTTATATCGGTGGTAAAAAATCATCTTTTTTAGCAAAAACGATATTTTTTTAGCCAAAAAGAACATTAAATGTATTTTTTTTAATCAAAAAAAATGAGATTTTATTTCAAATTACATTCAAATTCACTTTTAACGATTAGCCAACATATTTGTTATATTAATTAATTAACAATAATTTAACTCCTTCCTATTTCCACATCCATCATTCGTTAATTTTTTTAACGCATTTGAAAAAATAATATAAAACCCTACTTCAGCACAAGCAAGCTGTATTCTGAAAACCCGGCTTAAAACCTCTATGAAGAGTGTTTCTTGAAAATTAAAGTTTTACCCACCATCAATAAAAAAAATGTTTTTCAATACAAATAAGGTGTTTTGATTAAAATAGAATAAAAAAGATTTTTCTGTAACGAATTTCAGATTGCTATACTTACTGAGTAATTAATAATAAAAATACTACTATGAAAACATCTACAAGAAACCAGTATGCTTATGTAAACAATATTCTGATTGTTATTGTATCCGCTATTTTCGGTTATAATTTTTATCAGGCCATTGTACATCCGGAAAAATCCAATATCGCGATCAGTCTTATATTGGTTGTTATTACTTCCGTTATGGTTAGAAAATATGGTTATAAGCCCGTTAACGAAAAAAAGAAAGATATTTAGTATCAATAAATATTATAAAGCCCGGAACATTTTTGTCTCGGGTTTTTTATTTTTTTTAAACGGAATTAGTTCATCTTTTTATTGACATAATTCGATATAAAAAACACTGTAACAATACTTTCTACGATTAAAATCATAACTAAAAAACCGATAGGCTTTCCCAGCATAATTCCTCTGATCAGTTTTACTGCTCCCAGTAGAAAAATAAGGATTGCAAAATAAAGTGTTACTTTCGAAACCGTTTCTTTTAATGAATTTAAAATGAAAACCGAAGCGTAAAATCCGAGGATCAGAATGAGATAAAACTTCAGAAAATCTGGTCCTTTAAGAATAATCGGATTAAATGTCTGGTGTATTGCCATAAGCCACATAAAGCTTATCACAACCGGAACTGAGTGTATGATGAGTTTCTTCATAATGATTAGCTTTTATTATCCACCACAGCCACCGCATCCACCACAACCGCCGCAACCTCCTCCACAGCCACCTCCGCCGCCACTGCAACTAGCGCCGCCACAGCTTCCTCCTCCATCATTATTCTGCTTGTCTTTTCTGTTAGGATCAGAGATCTCGTTATCTCCCACTATTGCTCCTATCGCTCCCAGGATGAAAATAATCCCAAATACTACCCCTGTCACCATTAATCCAGCGAAACCATCTCCTTCTGTGCATGAAAATAAAAGCAGCAACACAAAGATCGGAGCAAAAAAAGCCATCTTTCTCAACCAGGATTGCAGTCTGGATTTTTTCTTCAGCTCTTTCCATATTTCTTCAGGAGCTTCCTGACAGAAAACTTTTTGATAGCTCGTTAAGGTATCTTCAAACCAGTTTTGATGTTTTTCTTTCTCTACATTTCCTCCTTTAGATGGATGATGATGAAGCGGTCTTTTTAAAATGTGAGGGCAGAATTCCTCCCAATAATTCTGAGTGTAAATCAGGTGCATATGCCATACTTTATCTACAATCTCACTGGGAGAGGCTCCATTAGGAAGAACACAACAGAGATAAACAAACTTTTTATACTCTTCTATTGCTTTTCTTGCGAAATCAAGGCTCCAGCGTTCTTCTTTTGCCAGTTTTTTTGTGAACGGGAAATCAGCGCCGGGAGCATCCAGAGAAAACTCCTGTATTCGGTTCCAAAGGGACTCGTCTTTTAATACCATTTTTGTTTCCATTGTTTTGATTTTTGTTTTCTACTCAAATATCAATGGATTTTACAATATAAAAGTCTTCAAAAAGTCTTTTTTGGTTTTATAAAAATCTTAAATTAGTCTTATAAATAAACACCATGAAAAAAGAAGACATTCTGCATCTTGAGAAGCTGATGAATTTCCTAAGCCGCCAGTTTTTAAAGAAAAACCATTGGGAAGATGTTACCAAAACCGAATGGTCTTATATAAGTGCTGAACTGAATGAGCTGATTATCAGTGATTATTCAGACAAAGAGATCAAAAAAGATCCTGATCTTCTGGGAAACAATTATCTGTATGAACATTTGATTATCAACAAACTAAAGAAGTTCAAACACAATGAAAATTCAGTTCTCAGCAGACCAAACCTTGCCAAACTGAGTCAGATTGTTAAAGTTTTGGGATACTCCAACTACATAGATTTCATTAATTCCAATACGGAATCGTTTAATTTTAATGATCTCAGAATTGATATGAATAATGTAACCCAGAATACGTCTCTTTTAGATCGTTTGGTGGGTTGTTGGTATTCTTATAACAGAAACCTTCCAGACAATCCATTGATGGCAAAAGAAGATCGTATATGGCGTTCTGCTATGGAAATTTATAAGTCTGAAACTACCGGAGAATATTTCATTGAAAGAAGCGGCGGCGATCATCATAAGTATTTCGGTAAAGTAACGGCGTATTCGGATTATGTATTTATTATCATGAACAGTAATACATTTATCCGCCAAAGGCATTTTATTTCAAGAATAAAAGATATTAAAGAAAAACTTAAAAACCCAGACTATAAACTCCTAGAAATCCACTTTATAAGCACTTGTATCAGCTTCAATCAGGAACCGATTGCTTTGTTTGAAATCTTCCGGAAAGCAGACAGAAAAAACTTTATTTCAGACTCTATCAGTTTCCCGATTGATAGTGATGAGATACCTGAATCAATTCTTAAACAGCTTGAAGACATTGAATCTAACAGAATTGATTACAGATAGTTAAGTAAAATTTTTTATAGTAACTGGAAGAACTGATTTTTTTTGAAAATGAATGTAACGTATTTGAATTTATAATACTTACTAGATAAATAATAATAAAAAACAGGACTATGAAAACAACTACAAAAAATCAATATGCTTCTGAGAAGAATACTCTTATCTTTTTTTCATCAATGCTTTTAGGCTATAATCTCTACCAGGAAATTTATCATCCTGAAAAGGCAGATCTTACCTTATGTCTTATTATCATTGCTCTTACGACTTTTACGGTACAAAAATACCGGACTAAAATGGGAGAATAGTAAAGATCCTTATCAATTTATATATCTACTGCCCCGGAATAAAACAATTCCGGGGTTTGTTTTTATTTCTGTTATGTTTAGAATACATTTAACCCTTAAAAATCAACACATTACTACAATAATTCTCTAACTTGATAGTTCTAAATATGAACCCTTCAATCGTGTTGCTATGGAATATTATGAATTGTATGAAGTTTTGAAAAATCATTTTGATTCCGGAAGAGGCAAGGTTGAACTCAAAGAACTGAATGTAACCATTGAATCCATTCCTTTTGAATCTAAAGTTTCTGACCTGCTTTACGGTTCAGGACATCAACATTGCAGCAGACATCAGCAACTCCTCGAAGTCAACAAAAATAGTTATCTCATTTACGATCAGCCAGCTGTAGATATCAAAGATTTTGATATTGAATGTAATAAAAGGTTTGAATACCATATCCTGAAACGCGCAGATATTGAAATAGCTCAAGGAGCTCTATTTTTCTTCCATGGCCTGAATGAAAAGAAATGGGATAAATATCTTCCTTGGGCGTATGAACTGGCTCAAAGAACACAGAAAGCCATTATTTTGTTCCCTATTGCATTTCACATGGATCGCGCAGAACCCATCTGGAGTGACCGCCACCATATGATGGAAGTTGTCAATTTCAGGAAGAAAAAATATCCGGAAAATATGAATTATTCCTACGTGAATGCTGCTATAAGTTCCAGATTGGAAGCGCATCCTCAAAGAATTTTCTGGTCCGGGCTACAGACCTATTCTGATATTACAGAAGTAGTAAAAGAGATTAAAAACGGTAAAATCAAGAGTATTTCCACAGAGGCAGATCTGGATTTATTTGGATATTCTATAGGCTCTTTTCTTTCAATGATTATCAAAATGGCAGATCCTCATCATTATTTTACCCACTCTAAAGTTTTTTGTTTTTGTGGTGGAATGACGATCGACAGGATGTTTCCGATTTCCAAATACATCATGGATACTCAGGCAACAGTTAAAATGCAGTCTGTTTTTACAGAATTACTGAGCTCTGATTTTAAATCAGATAAGAGATTAAAACATTATCAGAACGAAGACTTACATCCTCAGGAAAGCTGGTTCAAAAAGATGCTTCGTTACAATTATTTTCAAAAAGAAAGGGAAGAAAGAATCCAGGAAATTCAGTCTCAGATCAAAGCATATGTGCTTGAAAAAGATAGCGTAGCTCCTCCAATGGAAGCATTAAATACGTTGCAAGGAGGTTACAGGAATATCAATGTGGATGTTGAAATCAAAGACTTTCCGTTTGATTATTCCCATATGGTTCCGTTTCCGCTTACTCACAAGCATAAGAATGAGGTTACGGAAGCTTTTAACCATTTTGTACAATCTGCCAGTGACTTTTATAACACCTGATCATGTTCAGGTATAAAAAAGAGAAAGGAATAGTTTAAAAATCAATAATATAAGGTCCATGGTGTTCATTTTTAGATTATGAGGAAGTACATTTAAACATATATCTTCCTTATTTATCAACTGACCAGCCAGTCTTTGAAATCTTTCACACGGTCTCTGCTTACAGTAATTTCCTCTTCCGGCTGAAATTCCAGATCCACTTTATAATAAGGTGAGGTGTGAATGTTTTTGATATAATCTGAGCTTATAATAAACTGTCTGTTGACACGGAAAAATTTTTTCTGATCCAGAACATCTTCCAGCTCGTCCAACGTAAAATCTGACGGATAAGTACGGTCTTCAGTCTGAAGGTAAACTATTTTATTTTCACTGAAAAAACAGCTTATTTCAGGAGTCTGTATGATTTTAAGATTATACCCTATTTTTACCAGAACCCTGGAAAGCGTAGATTTTTCTTTTCTGATCAGCTGTTTAATATCCTGAGAGCCATTGGTATCATTGGCTGGGATGAAAGATTTAAACTTTTCCACGGCACCTTGCAGGTCTTCATCAAGAATAGGTTTTAAAAGGTAATCAATGCTGTTCAGTTTAAAAGCTTTCAGTGTATACTGATCAAAGGCTGTTGTATAGATAATAAAACCTTTTGTAGGCACTTTCTCAAAGATATCAAAAGACAATCCGTCACCTAAAACAATGTCAGAAAAGATCAGCTGCGGGTGTTCGTTTTCAGAAAACCAGGCTACTCCTTCCTCTACAGATTCTATTTTAGCAACTACTTCTATTTCAGGGAAATTACTCAGCATTCTTTCTAATTTCCTTGAAGCAGGTTTTTCGTCTTCTATAATGACAGTTTTGATCATTGAGCTTTAATTTTGGTTTTCAGATTTTGGGAAATAAAGTTAGATAAAAGAGGGCAAATTTTAATAATCTATTCGTTTTTTCTCTTTTCTAAGTTCTTTTTCAATCATATTTCTTTCCCATTCGGAATCAAAAAGAAATAGTTTTGTAGCTTTTACAAGAATGATAAATGCCCAGATTCCAAGGATAGTATATCTATCAAACAATCTGAATTGCACAATATGTTCACCAAAAATATCATCCGGGATGAGAAGAACGGCAAAGATGGCAAAGATAAAAAGGTTTTTATAGAATCTTCTGATGCTGTTTGTTCTTGCAGAGGCAGTTTCGTAATCCATGATTGTATCTGTTTTTTGTTATGGTTATTATTTAAAAAGTTTTTATTTTCGGCTTTTCTTCTTTCTCCATCAGTTCTTTTATTTTTCTTTCTTCCCAGCTTTTTCCAATTCCAAATACACTTATTGCATGGAATGTAATTCCTATTCCCCATCCCAGTGCAGGCCATAAAAACCATAAATATCCTGGGGCAGTCACAAGGTTCAGTATTGCTAAAAAGGGAATTACTACACAATATGAAGTAAGGTTTCCGTAAAACTCTTTTAATTCTTTTACTCTTCTTGAAGCTTTTCTGTAAGCAATCGTCTCTTTATTTGGTAAAATTTCCATAATGTTTTGTTTTAAAGATTGATTTGTTTTTTCTTGAATCAAAGGTAAGTCAGGAAAAGGCCTTCAATCAATTTTATATTACCGAATGGTAGATTATGCTATCCGAACCGTAAAAAACTGTATTTAATAGATAAACGGGATCAGTTTCTTGGTGCTTTTTCTATATTCAATATACTCATCTCCGAACTTTTCTACCAAAGCCTGCTCTTCGATTTTAATCCTGTATACAAAAGCTAAAAACGGAGGTACAAAAGCAAAGATTAATGACAGCCAGTTATTTAAATACAAACCAAGCCCAAGAGAGGTTAAAAGAGAGAAAGCATAAGAAGGATGTCTCAGGTATTTGTAAAACCCTTCTTTTTTGATTTTATGATCCTGTCTGATGGTGACATCTACAGTAAAATATTTCCCTAGCGATCTGATGATAGTATACCTTACAATAATCCCAACAAGAATGAAAAGCTCACCCAAATAAAGAATCCAGACATCATCGACAATTGGAAAATGAGTATTATAAGATATGCTGATAGAGGTAACGATGGAAAAAGGAATGGCAAGCCATAAGATATTCAGAGTAGATTTATCTTTGTTCTTTTGATCTTCCTTTCCAGATTTTAAAATGTTCTTGTAAAGGAATTCTGTGAGAAACCAGGCGGCCATTGAAATGTAAAACACAGTTGATAAGATGTTCATTTTCAATAAGTTTTCAAGGTTAAAAGTGTTTTTCTTCTAATGGTCTTTCTGTTTATCCATCAGTTCTTTAATCTTATTATCCTCCCATTTTCTGATAAAATTAATACGAGGCAGGAAAACGGTAACAGCGTGAGCCGCCAATCCTATTCCCCAAAAAGTAGCCGTAAAAAAGTTTTTAAACTGAAAATAGCTTTCTCCAGGTTTCAGATGCATACAATTGTATACAACAATCATTGCATTCACTGCGATATACGCGAATAAATGTCCGTAAAATCCACGCAGTCTTTCTACCTGTCTTCTGGCGCGTTGGTATTCAATATCGTTTTCGTCAAACCTTTCCATATTTCTATTTTTTTTGTTTGTTCATAATTTCACGAATCTTCTTTTCCTGCCATGACTCTCCCACTCCAAAAACCTGAAAAGCGTGCGATGCAACTCCTATTCCCCATCCCAATACCGGAAACCAAAACCATTGATTTCTGCTACTTGTATAAAGATTGATAAAGATCAAAAAGGAGCATACGGTACAGTAAGAAATCAGATTCATATAAAAGCTTTTTATTTCTTTTACTCTTTTTTGTGCACGTTTGTAGGCAGCCGTTTCATCTTCTGGTTTTGTGCTGGAAATATGCGGCTTAGCCAAAAGCATCGGCAGTTTTACTTTAAAGTGATCTTCAGACTTTTCTATGAATACATTTCGTTCAGTAAGTAGCGAATAACGCTGTACAATATTAGCAAGCCCGATCCCAGAGCTTTCTTTGATCTGTTCTCTCACCTGAAGATTATTTTCAATACAAAGGGTATTTCCGTCCGAAAAAATTCTGATGATTAAAGGTTTTGATGACGTTGCAAAATTGTGCTTGATACAATTCTCCAGTAGTAATTGCAAAGCCAGCGGAACAACATATTTCTGATAGTCTTCTTTACCAACATCAAAAGTAAAATCTACACTGTCTTCAAATCTTGTTTTTAAAAGATCACAATAGGTTTTGGCAAATTCTATTTCATCTTCTACCGTTACCAGCTCCTTATCTTTCTGCTCAAGTACATACCGGTAAATCTTTGACATTGAAGCCGTAAACTTTTGTGCCTGAAGAGGGTTTTCATCAATCAGAGAGCTTAAAACATTCAATGAATTGAAAAGGAAATGCGGATCCAGCTGATTTTTTAAACTTTCAAACTGAGCATTGGCAGACTTGGCAATAAGCTTCTGTTCCACCACTTCTTTTCTGGAAGTTTTCTTCAGTTCTTCCATGAAGCTTCTGGCATGAAGAAAAGCTGATATCAATAATGCGATATTGATCGTAAACCAATTGAGGAAATTATATTTTCCAAGGAAAAACTCTTCTGTAGTGGCCGCTTTCTGAATGACTACAAAGTTGATGTAATTACAAAAATAGACCAGTACAAAATTGGCTACAATAATTGAAATGATACTTATAACTGCTCTTTTGGTGGTAGCTTCAGACCATGGAATTTTTTTATTCAGAAAGCTGTTCAGCATTCCGTTTCCTCCTCCCAGCACGAAGGAATAAATAAATGAGATGAGTATGGTATATAAAAAGTTCTCAAGATTCTTTTCTTCTGTAAAGACAAAAAAGAAAAACATGGAGACTGCAAGTGATACCCAGAATAATATGATAAAATTTTTCCGTTTCATGATCTATTTTCTTGACTCAAAATTAGTTTTTATTAAAGGTATCAAAAATTAATTCTTACCGAAAGGCTATTTTTTCTCCCTGAACAGTATAAAAAAACCTTCACGAATGAAGGTTGGTTTTTAAAGTAAAATATTAATAAAATTATTTAGCTTTTTCTGCGGGCAGGCTTAGTAAATAATTTAATTCTCCTTTCCCCCAGTTAGGATCTAATGCTGTTTTGGGTTTGTACGCATTAAATTTTGCCTGAGCGTCTTTAAACATTTCCAGCCCTTTTGTTTTACTTCCTCCATATTGTTCAGGAGTAAAATATACGTCTTCCGCTTTGATAAGGGCAACTCTTGGGTTTGAAGGGTCTAATTTTTCTGCAGTATTCATCTCCTCAGCAGCTCTTGCCCCATCTGTCATATAACGCTGTGCAGGATTTACCATCATTCTCAGAGAGTAAGACATTTTTCTTAACAGATGAATTTCCGCATTATCTGCACCGGCCAGATTCTGAGCCATAGAAAGGTGTTTCTCTGCCTGATCTGCAATGACATCCAGTTCCTGCATTTTTCCGTCTCTCATCAGGGTTCTTCCTTTTTGAATATAAGAAAATGCTGCGTAATATGCCGGAAGCCATTTTGTACTTTCCTTACTCCCTATCCTCTGAAAATCATTGGCCAGCGTCTGGAAATCTTCAGATGTTTTACAGGTTTCTATTCTTCCTATTTTTTCAGACATTATTTTGTCATAATCTGCCTGTGCAAAAGCGGTTAAGCTTACAAAAGCTAAAGCAAAGCTTAAAATGTATTTTTTCATGAAGTCAAATTTTAAAAGTTAGTTATGTTTGGTTGTTCTAAGATATGTTTTTTATAAATTATTATTGATAGCATCATCTGTTTTGTCTACTCCAAAACTTATGAATGCCCCTATAAAGACAAAAGTATTGACTGGTGGAACGATTGCAGAACTTCTGGAACCATCTGCGGAGAAATTATAGCCATATACATTCTTTGATCCTAAAATATTACTGATACTCAATACAAATACAGGAAAAGCTTTTGCATTTTTTTTGCCGATGTTGGGCAAATAATTAAGGCTGAAATTCAAGGCGTTGTAATCTTTTAATCTTCCTTCATTTCGGGTATAATTAATGGCTTTTCCATTCTCTAATGTAGAGGCAATATCATAATAAGGACGTCCTTTTGCGTAAGTATAAGATAAGTTTACACCCAGTTTCCATTCCGGAATAAATCTTTTTGCCACTGCTGAAAGTGTGTGTTGAGCGGCAAAACTTGGCTGCAGGCTTACAGGATAATTCAGGAAATCTCTTTTTGAATCCAGGTACGAGTAACTGATCCAATAGTCGATATTTTCAAAGGTCTTTTTATTATCTCTCCAGAAAAACTCCACTCCTTTTGCATAACCGTATCCATTATTGTTTAAAGCGGTCTGGGTTTGTTGATTTTGTTCCTTATCCGGTGTAACATTAAATGTCTTGATAAGCTGATCATATTTTTTATAAAATGCTTCGAAACGTAAAGTTCTCCCCTCAGAAGCTCTCTGAACCTGGAAAATATAATGCTGGGATTTCTGGAAATCAAGATTTGCAGGTCCATTGATATATTTACTTTCAGGATTCTGATAAAAAAGTCCGTAAGCTAATGAAGTGGTCCAGTCTTTTGCAAGTCGGTAAGCAATGGCAAAACGTGGGGCAATATTATTCTTTCCTAAAAAAGAAGAATGCTCTGCCCTTACTCCTATTTTTGCTGATAATGCATTGCTGAATCCAAGATCCGTTTCCACGAAAGCGGAAGAAATTAAGTCTTTATAATGCTTCTGTACTGATTCAAAATTCAGGTTTTCATTGGTATTATTTAATTCAATTCCCCCTCTCACAGCACTGATTCTGTTGATTTTTCTTTCGAGAACCGCTTTGAAATTCAGATAATTTCCATCGGTTAGCAACTGGCTTCTATTGGATTCAATATCATTGGTTTCTGTAGAAAAATGAAGATCAGATCTATTGTAGGAATAAGAACCACCTACATTCAGTAGATATTTTCCAAATTTCTGTCTAAAAGACAGGTTATGAAAAGTATTCTTCCCGTTTAGCTTTACGAGGCTGAAATCATATCCCGGCTCCAGACTTTCTGATCTCACGCCCATTTTATTGGAATTGAACATTCCGTAATATTTAAAAAAGCCTCCTGATTTTGTTTTAAATCTGAAATTCAGATCCCCGTTAAGCCCTTGTGGTGCTTCAACAAAGTCTGTATTAAAATTAAAAACTTTCTGCATCAGACTTAAAAGAGAATAGCCAGCTGTAGCTCCATAGGAATAGTTTTTATTGTCTCCCAGCTTCTGAAAGCCAGCATTCACGAAAATAGGTGATATTCCTACGCTGTATGAACTTTCATCAGGAAGATCAACACTTTCCAGCATCAGGGCTCCAGAAAGAGCCTGTCCATACAATGCAGAATAGCCACCACTTGAGAAGATATTTCCTTTAAAAAGAGAAGTATTGAACTGATCTCTCCCTGCAATTCCCGGAACAGAATTAGAAAAGTAATTGTTGATAAGGCTTCCATCCATAAAAATCTTAGATTCCGTTCCGGTACCTCCACGAATGAATAGACCTTCTGTTCCTCCTACTTTCTGTACTCCCGGAAGATAGGTCAATGCCGAAGAGATCTGTCCATCTGCTCCTGCTGTGGTATAAATATCAATTGGACTTAGTAATGCTGTTGCTCTTTTCTTATCACTGGCTTCAATAGATCCTGCAGAAACTACTACTGCATCAATCTCACTAATTTGTTCTTTAAGATCTACATTCAAAGAAACATCTTGATTCTCAATAGAAACTGTTCTTTCTATATTTTCATATTTTGGATGGGTAAAAGTTATGACGTGGGTTCCTTTTTCTGAAGTCTCAAATGTAAAATTACCCTGAGCGTCCGTTGTAGACCCATCGTAGGTATCTTTCAACGTCACGTTTACTTCTGCCACCCCTTTATTTTTGAAGGAAACTTTTCCTGATATTTTCACCTGAGAATATCCCATGATGGAAATGAGAAGGAGAATTAGAAAGAGTATGTTTTGTCCTTGTGTTTTCATTTTTATTGTTTTCTGGGTCAAAAATAGCACGAGAAATGCCTTTCTGTAAAAATTTTATTACCGAAAGGCATTCTTTTGCTACCGAATGGTAATTAATGAATCGGAATACAAAAATCCACGATCATTTTTCCTTCAGGATGCTCTTTAAAATTTGTGTGATAGATTTCGAAAGGAAAGGTTCTTCTTATGGAATATTTATTTTCATTCATCCACAAAAACAAAGAAACCCAGCACTGCTCGAAGTCATTTAGGGTAACTTCTCCCGTTCCTACAATAAATCTTCCGGCTTCAATAGTTTCTGCAAATACTTCACCTTCCTGATGTGCCAGCCTTTCATTTAAAAGCATACACGCATGAATTCTTACTTTGTCAAGAGGTGTTATTTTGCAGCTGTCATGATAAACGGAAATCATTTTGACATTCTCCCGCGGAAAAAGACTCTTTCTGCTGGCCCAGTCTATTAAAATATTAAAAGAGGGCTCCACATTGGCAATTCCCAGACTCATTACTGCTGCCAGATTCATTTCAGGCATTTCTTTTACTTCGATTTTTAAATTCATATTGGTCCAATTTAATAGGTTTTCAATATTGCAAATGTATTGGCTGAAAACTGTATCAATTTGTCCGTTATTGCTTTGTGTTTGTAAAATCTTGTGAAATTTTTCCGGAGCCAATCTGCGGAATTCCGTGGGTGCCAGACCGTAATATTTCTTGAATGTTTTGCAGAAAACTGAATGATTGGAGAATCCAAGATCCCAATAGATATCTTTAATCTCCATGTGTTTATGCAGCGCCAAATGAAGTGCGCTTTTCTCTATTTTCTTCCTGATAATATAGTTTTGAAGCGTTTCTCCTGTGACCAGCTTAAATATTCTGTGAAAATGAAATGGTGAATAGGCACTTACCTCTGAAACTTTTTCCAGAGACAGGTCAGCATCAATATGGTTATCAATATATTGAATTGTTTTTACAATCCGTTTTTTATACTCTTCCACTTCAAAGTTGTTAATTCGCAAAGATATTTTTCCGGAACCAAATTCTGTTGTTTATTATTGCTATTATGAGAAATTTACTCCATTTTTTTACTCTAAACTTCTTCTTTAAAATGTTTAATAAGCGGTATGGTATCTTTAATACTCTGATCTGTTGAAGCAATATAACTGTAGTAACCTTCATGAATAAAAATCTCTTTGGTAAAAAATTTTTCACCTTCAATAACGCATTCATTGTTCAACACTTCAAAGGATTCCAAAGGAAGCATCATTCCTGCTCCATGGGCTTTTATGACAGCTTCTTTTCTTGTCCAATAGGTAAAGAATCCCTTTGTTTTATCATCAGAATCATGTATTTCCTTAAACTCGTTAGTTGTCATCTGAAATGTAAAATCCAGATAACTGATTTTAGGATCACTGAATTCTACATCTATTCCCAAAGGATACTCTGCAATTGCACAAACCACAAGATCTTTAGAATGCGATATATTAAAATAAAGATCAGATCCTTTTAAATAAGGTTTTTTGTTGGGTAGAATCCCTATTTCTGCTTCAAAGATGTTGTAATACGTTTTCAATCCATATTGTAAGAGCACCTTCCCCAGTAAAGAAAGCTGTGCATCCTGCCACCTCCTGTACCTCAGAATTTCCTGTTGAATTTCCTGGGTAAATGTTCTCAGGTACCGGTCAAGGATAAACTGGTGTTTTTCTTCACTGATGAATGTATACAGAATAATCATTTTTTTTCCTGTAGAGAAGCCTGATTTATAAATTGCTTTCTAACCACTAAAATAAGCTTTTTTTCGCCTCTTTTTAAAGAAGTTAGCCAATATACAACGTTTCAGAATTTAAGGTTAAAAAAAAGCCAGAATAAGGTTTCCAATCAAAGTAACTTTTTAAAAAAGATTAAGATCATAAAGCGCTTTGGAAAATCTTTTTTAAATTTATCGTAAAATCACTATAAATCATTTAAAAAATGAAAGTACAAACATTAGCATTATTGGCTGGATTTGCATTTTTAGCAGTTTCATGCGGAACAACAAAAATGTACTCTGTAAATGCCAAAAGCGGAACACAGACAGGAGGAACTGCGAAGTTTACTCAAAACGGAAATGAAGTAACAATGAAGCTGGATATTACCAACCTTACTCCTGGAATCCATGCAGTACACATTCATGAAAAAGGAGACTGCTCTGCAGCAGACGGAACTTCTACCGGAGGTCACTGGAATCCTTCCAAGAATGATCACGGTAAATGGGGTGCCGAACATTTCCATATGGGAGATATAGGAAACCTGGTTGCTGATCAGAGCGGAACTGCAACATTGACTTTCAAGACAGACAAGTGGTGTCTGGGCTGTACAGATGAGTCTAAGAACATCATCGGAAAAGGTCTTATCGTGCACGCTGCTGCTGATGATTTCCATACCCAGCCTACCGGAAATGCCGGAGGAAGAGTGGGATGTGTAGAAATTAAGTAATCTTATTACTCAATAAAAAAACCGCTAATTTTCATTAGCGGTTTTTTTATGTTTAGGATTTAGCTCCCATATCTGATACAATATTCATTGCTTCCTGCAGGTAAAGATCTTTTTTCAGATTCTTGATCCACATTTCAGATTTTTTCTTGAAAGCTTCATCTTTTTTCTCTCTTTCAATCTCACTTGGATACATCATAAACTGAAGTCCGTTCTCAAATTTAGTCAAAGCTTTGAACTTTTCAATCTGAGATTTTCTATTCTTCATCAGCTCATTAAACTTGGTTATATTCAAAGTGATATTTTCTTCTTTATCCAGTTTTTCTCTCCACTGAGCAGATTCTAATAACAACTGATAATTGCTGTTTTTAGCCATTCTGTCTGCACTTGCTTTCTCAAGAGCCTGAATATTGAAATAGTTCAGTTTCTGGAATTTTGTAGGTGGAATTTTATCCCAAGCTAAGGCATAATCATCATATCTCTCTCCTACTTCAGCATAAGTAAAGAAATCCTTCATCTGGATATCAGAAACGATCCCTTTTCTCTGAGTAGATTCTCCTGTAATTCTGTAGAATTTCTGGATCGTCAGTTTTAAAGAACCGAAATCATCTTCCGTGTTCAGGAATCTGTTCAGGTCAACAAACGTCTGAACAGTTCCTTTTCCAAAAGACTGTGGAGATCCAATGATCATTGCTCTTCCGTTATCCTGCATTACTCCTGCAAGGATCTCTGAAGCTGAAGCCGAAAGTTCATTCTGCATGATCACAAGCGGACCTGTCCAGATTGGTGCTTCATTTTTATTCTTAAGCGTCTGTATTTTTCCGTTTCCGTCTTTTACCTGAACGTAAGGACCTGCTTCCATGAAAAGTCCCATAATGTCACCTACTTCAGTTAATGACCCTCCTCCGTTGTTTCTTAGGTCAAGAATAATTCCTTCAATGTTCTGTTCTTTCAGTTTAACGATCTCATTTTTGATGTCGTCAGAAGCATTTCTTCCTTTGGCATTTTCAAAATCAGCATTAAAGCTTGGAAGATTGATAAATCCGTATTTCTTGCCATTTGGAGTATTCACTACAATACTTCTTGCAAAAGTATCTTCAATAGCAACTTCTTCACGGATCATTGTTACATCTTTGATTGTACCGTCTTTTTTCTGAACAGTCAGTGTAACAGGTGTTCCTTTCTCTCCTCTGATCAATCGTACAGCTTCATCAGAAAGCATTCCCACTACATTTACTGCATCTTCTTTAGGTTTAGATCTTACTTTCAGAATCTTATCTCCTTCTGAAAGCTGCTTAGATTTCCATGCAGGTGCACCTATTGTAAGAGCCCCCAGATAAAGGTTTCCTTTTTTCTCTTGAATAAGAGCTCCGATCCCAATTACTTTTCCGGTAAACTGGGTATCAAAATCTTCTTTATCTTTTGGAGAATAATAGTTGGTATGCGGATCAAATACTTCTGTATAAGCATTCATATACACTGTAAACCAATCCATTTTCTTTCTCTTTTTGAATCTGGTAAAGGTATCTTTCACAAGATCTTTTACTTCATCAGTCGCTTTTTTGATCTTTTCATCCTGAGTAAGCGGCTTAAATTTGATGGTATCTTTCAGTTTATACTTCTGAACAGAGTCTTTCTTTTCTTTTTGAGCTTCTTCTTTACTGTTCATCGATTCAACTTCCTGAAGGATATTGTATTTGATGAACTTTTTCCACTCATTATATTGTTCCTGTTTGTTGGCAGGTACTTTTTTAAGTTTTGGTTCTAAAGTAAGATTTTCATCTTCCTGAAGATTGATTGGCTTGCTGAAAATATCCTGTGTGATTTTATCAATCTCATCCACCCTTTGATATAGCCTGTCAATCGTAAGCTTATAGAATGTAAGATCTCCCTGGCCGATATAATCATCAAGTTTTGTTTCGTGCTTGTTGAATTCATCCATATCAGATTGCAGAAAATATCTTTTTGCAGGATCTACTAATTCGAAATAATGCTTATAAACGTCCTTCGAATAGGCGTCATTGATAGTCTTTGGGCTATAATGCAGATAAGAAAGTGTGTTTTTTACACTCACCATAATCGTCTGCATCTTTTCATCGTCATTCTTTGGCGAGTTGAAACAAAACATCAGACTGGTTAATGGAATAAGAAGTAAGAATTTATTCAGTTTGAAATTTTTCCACATAAACTGTCTTTATTTATTAATTTTTAAATAAGTATAGTAATTAGTAGCAGTAAGTTTGGTACTGTTACAAATGATCAAATTTAATACCTTATTTGCAATTATCAGACAGTTTTAAATATTTTTTTATTAAAGGAATACAAATTCTCTTTATACAGAGATAATCTCATATAAAAATGCTTGATCAGAAATACTATTCTTTTTTTACACACATAATTAGGTAAGAAAAATATACTTACTAAAAATTTATAATAAAATAAAAATATAAGACACAAATATGATATTTTAAAAAGAAAGGTCTATTTGACGATTTATTGAGATTAAAATTCATAAAAATTAAGAGAAAATTTAAAAAAAAATTACTTTTTAAAAAATTTCTCCCTTAACATAGATATAAAATTTTAAAAAACCCACTTTATGCAAATTTATATAACTGTAAACAAAACAGTTATGCAAGTGTCGTATATGTGTAGTACACATTGTTTATCAAAAAGAAGTGATAAATATATAGTTTCACAGTCGAAAAGTTTGAAGATTCATAGATCAAATTCATTTTGTATAACGATTTCACTTCTACCAAAAGTGAAATAATCAATACTAAAATATTACGTTCTATTTGTACCTGATAAACATTTCAAGAAAACACATTTTTTTAAAACTCATAAATATGAAAAAAAATTATTCAATTGCTGTAGCAATTGCTGCTTCAGCGATGCTTAATGCACAAACCAGTGCTGTGGGCATAAATACCAATGCTCCCACCAATACATTAGACGTTAATGGAACCGCCCGAGTAAGAACTTTAGTTCCCAATACTTATGTTTCTGGTGTTGACAAAATAGTAGTAGCAAATGCATCCGGAGTATTAAAATCTGTCCCTGAAAGTGCTATTTCTACCCCTCTTTCCTATAATATTTTATTTGACCAAACTTCTTTAGGAATTGCTGCTATTGATGATGCTGATACCAGTGCAAGCAATACCAGAACTCCTGTTGAAATTCAAAACAATTCCTTAACTCTTGCAAAAGATGCTCTGGTGCAGATTAACTTTTCTGTTCCTCTCAATAAGGTTTATGAACATGGCACTACCCAACCTCCAAAAGATGGAAGAATGAAAATGCTCAGAACCAATTTGGTCGTGGATGGTAACATCGTTACAAAATCAACAAACACCGTTACTAATTATGTAAACCCAGATGAGCCTACTCCACCTCCTGCTTTAACTGGTATTTTTTATAACACCGGTAGTTTCTTCATAAAACTAGCTGCAGGAACCCATACAATTAAATTGGAAGGAACATGCAACCCATATATATCCTGTGAACAGGGTGGCAATTTATCCGGAGCCAGATTTCAGGCAATAGCCATTTACTAATAATTCTTTTTACAAAAAATATTTTAACCTTAATTTTAAATTAAATTCACGATGAAAAAGACAATTTTGGCAGGTTTATTACTTGCAACATTTAGCACTTCTTCACTTATGAGTGCAAACACAAAAGAGCTTAGAACTAATGCTAACAGTGAAAAAACACTCTGCTGTTGGTTTAAAGTTTGTTATGAGACCAGACAAGAAGGTTCTTGTACTGTTACTTATAAAGTTGTAACTAAGTATTTTCTTTGCTGCCCATTAGGGACTACCAGAACAGTTTCTTCAAAATCTTGTACTTCTACTACTATTCCTACCAATCCTGGAAACCCTGGAAACCCTGGTGGAGCAAATAGAATTGCAAAATAAAGTATTACTTATTTTAATTTTTAATTATTCCCTTCAGGCTAAACCTGAGGGGAATTTTATTTATATTCAAAATATAAAACAGATACCACAAAAACTAATTTCAACTCAAAAAGGCATAAAATATGCAGATAATTAATCATACAAGTTAAAAATATTAAGTTATGAAAAGTTTACTATGGTTAGTCGCAGTCATCTGCATCGTTGTTTGGCTTTTAGGAATGTTAGGGATAGTTCCGGGTATTAGTACGGGTTATTTAATTCACATTTTATTGGTCATTGCTATTATTGTTATTCTTTATAACATTATCTCCGGAAGAAAACCCCTCGATTAGTTTATTATTTTGTTAAACATTTACATTAAGACCCTCTTATCAGGTGCTCTCCTTCTGGAAAAGCACCTGTAAAGGTCTAGTCAGGTTCAATGTATTAATTTTCCTTCATCTCAGTTTGACTTTCTATATTTAAAAATCTTCTCAATTCCTTCTTTCAACCATGTTTCGCCTTTAAAATTCTACACTTACAATTCCTGATTTGCAATCATCAATAACAAATCCGGTATTTTATTGCGTCTTATTTTTAACTACATTTGATGTGTTGAAAATCTACTTGTTCAATTCTGAAAATGAACAAACTCACCCTATTTAAATAAAAAATAAAGATAATTTATGGAAAGACCACTTATTCTGGTGACTAATGATGATGGAATTACAGCTCCTGGTATCAGAAATCTTATCAATTTTATGAATGAAATCGGAGAAGTAGTTGTTGTTGCACCAAATTCTCCTCAAAGTGGAAAAGGCCACGCTATTACCATCAATTCTACGCTGAGCTATGAAGAAGTTACTTTGGATGGCCCGCAGACTGATTTCTCATGCAGCGGAACTCCTGTAGACTGTGTAAAAATGGCTCTTGACAAAATTCTGACAAGAAGGCCTGACATTGTGGTTTCAGGAATCAATCACGGAGCGAATTCTTCCATCAATGTGATCTATTCCGGGACGATGTCTGCGGCTGTGGAAGCTGGTGTTGAGGGCATTCCTGCTATTGGATTCTCATTATTGGATTTCAGCTGGGAAGCCGATTTTACCCAGGCTAAAGAATTCATTCAGAATATTGTAAGAAGAACACTGGAAAACCCAATGCCTAAAGGAGTTGTACTGAATGTCAACATTCCTAAACTTCCGGCTGAGGAAATAAAAGGAGTAAAGGTTTGTAAGCAGGCTAATGCCAAATGGGAAGAAAGCTTTGATGAAAGAATAAATCCACATGGTAAAAAATATTACTGGTTGACTGGTTATTTCAACAATATGGATGATTCTGAAGATGCTGATGAAACAGCATTGGCAAACGGATATATTTCAATTGTTCCAGTAAAATTTGACCTTACAGCGTATGAATACATGAAAACATTGGAAGAAGTGATGACTTTTGAAAATGTAAAATAGAAAGTATTCTTTTTTTTAAAAAATAAACCCCGGTATGAAATAAAGTTTTCATACCGGGATTTTTTATGTTAACAATGGTAAAACCATCATTATGGACGTGTTCCTTTGATATTATTTACTACCTTTATTCTGACAAATAATTACAAAATGCGTATAGAATATGACATAAAACTGGGTTTTAAGGATGTAATGTTCCGCCCAAAACGTTCTACTTTAAAATCCCGTTCGGAAGTTGATTTACAAAGAGAATTTATCTTTAAGCATACTCAAAAAAAATGGACAGGAGTTCCCGTAATTGCAGCCAATATGGATACGGTAGGAACTTTTGAAATGGCTGTAGAACTTGCCAAAGAAAAGATTATTACAGCAGTTCACAAACATTATACTCCCGAAGAATGGAGCCAGTTTCTCGACAGCCAGCCGGAAAGTATTCATCAGTATATTGCTTTAAGCACAGGGACAGGAAAGGCTGATGAGGAAAAAATAAGACAAATCCTCGAAAAACACCCAAAAATTGAGTTTCTCTGTATAGATGTAGCCAATGGATATTCTGAGCATTTCGTTGAATTTGTGAAGAAAGCAAGGGCTAATTTTCCGGATAAAATTATTATGGCCGGAAATGTGGTTACTGGAGAAATGGTAGAAGAGCTTCTTCTGGTAGGTGCAGATATTATAAAAGTAGGTATCGGTCCCGGATCTGTTTGTACAACGAGAGTAAAAACAGGGGTAGGATATCCGCAGCTTTCTGCTATTATTGAGTGTGCAGATGCCGCTCATGGTTTAGGAGGACACATCATTGCCGATGGCGGCTGTAAAGTACCCGGAGATGTTGCAAAAGCCTTCGGAGGTGGGGCTGATTTCGTAATGTTGGGCGGAATGTTTGCCGGACATGATGAGAGTGGCGGAGAAATGATTGAAGAAAACGGTAAAAAATATCGTTCTTTCTATGGAATGAGCTCCAAAACAGCTATGGATAAGCATTCCGGAGGTGTAGCAGAATATCGTGCTTCAGAAGGAAAAACAGTAAAAGTAGCTTATAAAGGTCCCGTTTCAGAAACGGTAAAGGATATTTTAGGGGGAGTAAGATCTACCTGCACTTATGTAGGAGCTTCGAAGCTTAAAGAACTTTCCAAAAGAACTACTTTTATAAGAGTTCAGGAACAGGAAAATCAGGTTTTTAAGGACTAAAAATAAAAGGCTTTAGAGTTATTATCTAAAGCCTTTATTTATTTTTCTGTTCTGATGTATTTTTTATTGAAATATTTTTGAAGCTGATCGTTTATAAAGGTTTCTTTTTCATTTACAGAAGCCATTTCAACAAAATACAAAACTCTAGGAACCTCTTTTATTCTATCCACTACAACAGAGTCTTTAGATGAATTTCTAATGGTTTCTACTCTTCCATTTATCTGTTTTTCATATTCTTTCAAATTTGTAGTCAAAATTTCCATTATTATATTTTCTCCATTAAAATTAAGATTAAAATAGGCATATTTTTCAGGAAAAATTTTCAGTTCGGGAAAGAAAATAATGAAAAGGGAAATCCACCAAATTTTTTTAATTTTTTCAAATTTAAAAAAGATAATTAATGAAAAAGTGATTAAGAAATAGAAGATAATACTCTCAAACTGTCTTGCAACAGAATTGAGAATATAGCTTGTAAATAATAACGGAAGTAGAGAAACTGACCAAAATAGGACCGCTTTTTTGAATGTTATTTTTGTACTTATGTTTTTAAGCTCTTCTTCAAAAATTTTGATAAATAATGGTAATACTAAAAGAACTTTAACTGCAACATACATTGTATTAGCTCCAAAAAGGGTAATTCTTTTCAACCATTTTATGATTCCTGTTTCTGTCTCTCCCATTCTGTTGAAATTTCCTGGTGCAAGAAAGCTTATCAATAAAAAAGAGCTTCCTATCCCTAATAAAATCAGACTTTTCTTATTGCGATTCTGATAATAAGATACTAGCAGAATTCCCTTAACAATTAATGCCAGAATTTCATTAGACCCCATCAGAATTATGATCAGTAAACTGGAAAGATAAAACCATATATTCTTCCCTGTATCTTCATTTTTTTTGAGAAAATAGAGTAAGATACCCGATAAAATTGCAGGAACGAAATAAACATTAGACCCTGTGATCCAAAAGTAGTGCTCAGGCAGACTTACCAGAAGTGCGGTATAAAAGAAAAACAGAAGAAATCCCTTTTTGAGGGACTCTTTCGGAGAATAAATGAAATATTCTTTAAAATTTAACGCCGACACTCCAATAAAGGATAGCATCAAAAAGATAGGATATATCTTCGGAAGAATATTACTTTTATCATAAAAGACAGGATTAAACATATTGATAGAATAACCAAAATACCTCCCGCCCCAAGTTGTATAGGTTTCTATAAAGCTTTGCAGTAGTCCTACTTTTCTGGTTGTATAGGACCAGAAATAATCATCGGTCTGATATACATTAAAAAAACTAATGTACGCCAGACCGATACCTATTATAATCGACAAGAATAATACTATATTCTGTACTTTTTTCATTTTTTAAGTTAACATTCCACCGTCAACGTTTAACGTTTGTCCGGTAATGTATGCTGACATTTCACTTCCTAAGAATACGCAAGCATTTGCGATATCTACTGGCTGCCCTCCTCTCTTCATTGGAATTTCTTCTCTCCATCCCTGAACTGTTTTTTCGTCCAAAACAGCAGTCATTTCAGTTTCAATAAATCCAGGAGCAATAGCATTACATCTGATATTTCTTGATCCAAGTTCTAGTGCCACAGATTTTGTAAATCCGATAACTCCAGCTTTAGATGCTGCGTAGTTAGCCTGTCCTGCATTACCTTTTACTCCTACTACAGAAGTCATATTGATAATAGATCCGGATCTTGCCTTCATCATCGGCTTGATTACTGCTTTTGTAAGGTTAAAAACTGAGTCTAAGTTTACTTTGATTACTTTATCCCAATCGTCTTTAGACATTCTCAATAACAGGTTATCTTTTGTAATCCCTGCATTGTTGATCAGAATATCAATCTGTCCGAATTCTGCCATTACATCTTCCACCAATTTCTGAGCAGCATCGTAATCTGATGCGTCAGACTGATATCCCTTAATTTGGGTTACAGAACTTAAAGCTGCTTCTAATTCTTTTGCTTTGTCTACAGAACCAGCGTAGGTAAATGCTACTTTTGCCCCTTGCTGAGCAAACATTTCAGCGATACCTTTACCGATTCCTCTTGTAGCTCCGGTAATTAATGCTACTTTTCCTTCTAATATTTTCATATCTATTGATAATTATTTTCTTTTATAACTCGTTCAGCTTGTGACAGCTGCCTCTTGTTGCTTCTACAATTCCTCTCCGGAATTAAACGGTTTGCAAAGATATTATAAAATGTTATTCAAGCCATTTAAATTGTTAAAATACTGGATTTTTTTGACAATTTTCTGGATATTTATTTAAAGCTGAGCAGCGTTATTTTTAAATCTGGTGAAATAAATAAAATCTGTTTTTTTGCTTTTATCCAGCTTCAGTACTTCTTTCTGCCAAAAATATTTATCATAAATTATTTCTTTAAGCGGTTCATTCTGGAAGTTGGAAACCCCGAATTTACCTTCTTTTTTTACCACAATTTCATTTTCAGCATTCCCAAATGTTATAATATCTTCATAGATAAAGGGTACAATTTCTGTTCCTTTTCCGTCCAGAATACCATAAAAATTGGTTGTATTTCTACAAACCAACGGTTTTGAATAATGATTTAGAATATTAAAATAGTCTATGCCTTCATTTTTGATTTGGCTGATATTTTTCAACTCAGATATCGATTGATCCTCCACAGAAAATCTGTAGTAACGATTCTGCTTTCCAATGATTAAATTATCCGGATAGAACCCTAAAATCTGAACTCCATCACCTACAATATTTTTAAGATCTTTATCAAGGAATTCCTCTTCATTTCCTTTTTTAAGATAAATAAAATCTTTGCCGGAAATCGTAAAACTCTTGATAAAATCATATTCCAAAGGAAGAATCATATTTCCATGAAGATCTACAATACCTGATTTTTTTAGCTTATCATTATAAACACTGAAAAGATTATTCAATAAAGGGTCCAAATACTTAAAAGTCTGTGCATACAGCTTCTTATCTTTCTTATTGAAAACGGTTGTTTTTCCATTTTTTGTAAGATAGATATATTCTTTTTTGCCAAAGTATTCCGGCGTAATATCGTTGAAGATTTCTTCGGTAATAGTATTTTCTTCCGTATCAATCAATCCATATTTCCCTGTGTTTTTATTTTGGGTAATCAGGTAAGGATAGGCATTGATATTGACTATCCTTTTTGAAAACTTATGCAGCGGCTGGCCATTATTTCCAATGATTTCATTCTGATTATCTTCATTAATGATGAGTGCTTTATCATTATCGAAGTTATAATCTTCTTTAAATTCGCGGGCGCTGAGCTGTTTTCCATTAAGGTCAAACAGAAACCATTTTTTATCTTTTAAAACAAATAACCTGTTCTTCCCGGAAAAACGAATCTTTTCTGCATAGGGAATGATTTCTTTACCATTAAAATCATATACAGCCTCTCTATCCTGTTTTGTAGAAATAATGCATTCTTCACTCCACCAGGGAGTATTAAACTCATGATCATCCAAAGGAATAATTTCTTTTCCTTTTTCATCTATAACGGCAGATTTTCTACTGTTTCCTTCTTCAGAATAAAGAATAAATCTGTTTTTAAAAATATGTAAAATACCTCCTTTATAAGGAGATTCAAAGGTGATAGTACCCAAAGAATCCACAATTCCCGGCTTCTTATAGCCGGCATCATAGAATGTTCCATATCCCTCAGAATAGGAACTTACCTCCCTCTCTGTCTTTTTAGACAGGATCACTTTCATATATTGGTTAGTCTGTGCTGTACAGACTACAGAACTCAATACAAAAATTAATTTCTTCAAGGAAAATTAAATAGAATTGTTGACAATAAGAACGATCTCTCCTTTTAAAGTTTTACTCTTGGAAAATTCAATTAATTCATTGATTGTTCCACGTTTGGTTTCTTCAAATTTTTTAGAGATCTCACGGCTTAAGCTTGCTTTGGTTTCTTCTCCAAAGAATTCTTTGATCTGCTCAAGTGTAGTATTGATTTTATGAGGACTTTCGTAAAGAACGATAGTCTTTTTTTCTTCTGCAAGCTGCTTCAGCTTTGTTTGTCTGCCTTTCTTTTGTGGTAAAAATCCTGCAAATAAAAATTCGTTATTAGGAAGTCCGGAAACCACTAATGCAGGAATCAGAGCTGTTGCTCCAGGAAGGCAGATCATATCAATATTATTGTCTGCTCCTGCTTTTGCAAGCAAATATCCGGGATCTGAAATACCGGGTGTTCCGGCATCAGTAATAATTGCGATATTCTGGCCGTTTTTAAGGTCTGCAATCACTTTCTCTGTTGCCTGGTGTTCATTGTGCAAATGATAAGATTTCAAAGGCTTGGAGATCTCAAAATGCTTTAAAAGTATTCCGGAAGTTCTGGTGTCTTCGCATAAAATATAGTCTACTTCTTTCAGGACATTTACCGCCCTGAATGTCATATCTTCCAGGTTCCCAACGGGTGTGGGAACAAAATATAGGATTCCGCTCAAAATTATAAGAATTTATTTTCCACCAATATCCAAAGTCTCTGTGCATATTCATCCACCCTATTCCATTTTCTGTCGTAATAAAGATCGCTAAGATATTCTTTGGCTTCTTCCAGAGTTTTGAATTGGTTCAGCTGATATATGGTGTCATTCAGGTCAGACTGGCTTCCTTCGAACAGCATTTTTGAGAAAGCAATTCTGTCATTCAGATCCAGCTTAAACTCTGGCTTCTGCTTGTCTGCTTCCATAAATTGGGTAGGAATATTAGATTTCAGAATACTTCCTGTATCTTCTTTTACTACCGCCGGTTCTTTCTCTTTAGGAAATTCTGTTTCCAGATGATCATCATCAAAAAGTGATTGAACGGCTTTCAATCCTTTGATATTGGCTAATTTTATTTTTTTCTCCTGATGGTATTCTTCTAAATTTTCAAAGCTCTCATCAGAAGGATGTTTATCTGTTTCTTCGGGAACAGGTCTGTCAATTTCAACAATTTTTCTTCTGTCATAAACTTCAGCAAGAATGCTTTCTTCCACCGTTTCTTCTTCGGAATGGTCATTTTTTATCTCACTCAGAATATTTTCTACATTGGAAGTTTCTGTAGCCATTTCTCCTTGTTCTATGGAAATATTGGAAGCTACAAACTGTTCTTCGTTTTCTTCAATCAATATTTCATCATCAAGAGTTTCTGTATCAAAAATACTTGGAATAGTTTCTGTTACAGGAACATTAGTATCATTTACAACAGCAAAATCGGTTTCTTTTTTGGACTCCGCCTCCAAGAATTCTTCTTCCTCTTCTTCAATCTCATTCAACTGGTTGTTAAAAATAACTTCTTCCTCTGTTATCTCATTATGAAACAGGTCTTCATTGAGATCTTCATCAGACTCTGGTGCAGAATCAGCAAGAATTTTTTCTTCATCTACGAAACTCAGAACAGCTCTCTGTTCTTCTGAAATTTCATTTTCATCAATTTCATTCAGCTGATTATTGAAAACTGCCTCTTCTTCAAGAACTTCATGATCAGGAGCCTGCTCCTGGATATTTTCGTCTACAAAGTTTACAATATTTTCATGGAATTCGTTTTCAACAATGTCATTCAACTGGTTATTGAAAACGGCCTCTTCTTCAGATCCGCCCGGGGAAAATTCATTTTCATCAATTTCGTTCAGCTCATTATTAAAAATAGCTTCCTCTTCTGTCACTTCATTTCCTTTATCATGATGATCTGTTTCTCCTGATACAAAAGAGAGGTGCTGATGATCCTGATTTTGTCCCGAATCATCTGCAACGAAATATTCAATATTCTTTTCCAGCAGTTTCAAAAAAGAAATCCTGTTAGCAAGCTCATCTACAAGATCTTGCTTGGAAAGTAATTCGTCTATATTGCTTATTTTGTCCAGATTATCAATGATATTCATGGATTCAAAAAAAATCTTTTCCTTTAAATCTTGGATATTCTGCATAATAAGATTCTTATTAAAATTGCTTACTTTTGATGTTAAAAATATACGGCTAATTTAACAAATGTTTTTAGAAAATACAATTAATCATTCCAAACAAAGTGGTTGGATGGAAGTAATTTGTGGCTCTATGTTTTCGGGGAAAACCGAAGAACTGATCCGTAGATTGCGAAGAGCGGAAATGGCAGGACAGAATGTGGAAATTTTTAAACCAAAAATGGATATACGGTATTCTGAAGAGGATGTAGTGTCTCATAATCAGAATAAAATCCGTAGTACCGCAGTGGAAAATCCTAATGAAATTCTTCTGTTGGCTTCCAATTGTGATGTAGTAGCCATTGATGAAGCTCAGTTTTTCGATGAAAGTATTGTAGATGTTGCCAATCAGCTTGCCAATAGTGGTATCAGAGTGGTCATTGCCGGATTGGATATGGATTTTTTAGGCCGTCCGTTCGGGCCGATGCCTAATCTAATGGCTACGGCAGAGTATGTGACAAAAGTGCATGCTATTTGCAAAAGAACTGGTAATCTTGCCAACTATTCTATGAGAACTTCACAGGGAGATAATCTGGTAGAATTGGGAGAAACTGAAAGCTATGAAGCAGTAAGCCGACGTGTTTTTATTGACGAAGTTCTTTCAAAAAGAAAATAAAAGGGTAAAAGGAAAACAGAAAAATTATAAAATAATTGTCTGTACCAAACCGTTAAGACATATTCACTTAATATAAAATGAAAAGCGAAAACGCTCTATTGTAAAATCTGAAAAAAGAATCAGTTTAAAATAAACGGTTGGTTACTTTTTGCAATTTTACCTTTTTGCAGTTTCGCACAAAATAAAGCAGAAAGGGTACCAATGAACTATACAGTACAACACATTGCAGAGATCGCCAATGCACAGGTCATTGGAGACGGAAATATATTGATCAAAAATATAGCCTACGACAGCAGGATTATTTATTCTACCAAGAATACTGCATTTATAGCAATCAATACTCATAAAAATTCCGGTGAAAAATTTATTGAATCTGCAATCGACAGGGGTATCAATGTCATTATTTCTGAACACCATTATCCGGATTTTGAAAATATAACCTGGATCATTGTTAAAAATTCCGTAGAGTTTCTTCAAAAATTAGCAAAGTATCATTTCGAAAATTCTCACTTACAATCTATCGGAATCACAGGAAGTAATGGTAAAACTATTTTAAAAGAATGGTTGTATCAATGTTTATGGAATGAATTTCCTACGGTAAAAAGTCCTAAAAGTTTCAATTCTCAGATCGGTCTTCCACTCTCTCTTCTTCAGATTAACAACTCCTATCAGCTGGGAATTTTTGAAGTGGGAATTTCAAAACCGCATGAAATGGAAAAGCTTGAAAATATTTTTCATCCTCAAATCGGATTATTGACTCATATTGGAACTGCCCATGCTGCTAACTTTTCTTCCGAAGAAGAATTGATTGATGAAAAAATCATACTTTTTAAAAATTCTGAAGTCATCATTTATAATGGAGACCATTCTTTAGTTGATCAAAAAATTAAAAAATCCTATGCTGATAAAAAATTAATTTCTTACGGTTTTAAAAAAGAGAACCAGGTATTCATCAAAAACAATATTTCTAAAGATGAAAACATTATTGTTGAATATTTTGGCGAAGAAATCAGTTTTCCGGCTCATCAGAGAGACGAAGCGACATTAACCAATGCTATGGCGCTTATCACAGTCCTTAAGGAACTGAATATCGAAAATAAAAAGATCGTTGAAAAAATCAACCTTTTAAAGGCCGTTGAAATGAGGCTTGAAGCAATTGAAGGAATTAAGGGCAATATTGTCATCAATGATTCTTTTAATCTTGACCTCGATTCTTTAAAGACTGCCCTCCAGTTTTTAAATGAATACAACAAATCTAAAAAATCTCTGGTCTTAACAGATATTGTAGGAGTGAATTCCAATGCCAAAGAATTGTACGAAGAAGTTTCTGAACTTGTGAATGAACAGCATTTTGATTCTCTCTTCTTAATCGGTGATGAAATTTCAAAGTTTAGTGAATTATTTAAAGCTAAAACTTATACTTTCATTGACACTAAAGAGTTAATTGAAAGTAAGTATCTTACTGAATTAGAAAATCAGATCATACTGCTGAAAGGAGCCAGAAAATTTGAGATAGAAAGATTAAAAGATATTCTTGAACTCAGAAAACATGATACAGTATTAGAAGTAAACCTTAATGCAATTCTTCATAATATCAATTATCATAAATCTATTCTGAAACCAGGGACAAAAATGATGGCCATGGTAAAAGCCAATGCCTATGGTCTAGGAAGCTATGAGGTTTCAGAATTCCTACAACATCATCACATAGATTACCTTGGGGTGGCATATGTGGATGAAGGTGTAGAACTTCGCAAAAAAGGGATTACAACACCTATTATTGTTATGAACCCTGAGCAGCACAGCTATCAGACTATTATAGAATACAACCTTGAGCCAGAAATTTACAGTTTCAGAGTCCTGGAATTATTCTATGAAGCCGTTCAGAGATCAGGCTATGACAAAAAATACCCTATTCACATCAAGCTGGAAACCGGAATGCATCGTCTTGGTTTCAAAGATTTTGAACTGGATCAGTTAAGTGAAACTTTAAGCCAGAAAAATGTAAAAGTACAAAGTCTATTTAGCCATTTATCTTCTTCGGATATGCCTGAAGAAAAGGAATTCACTTTGAAACAACTGGAGGTCTTCGACAGAAACTCCAGTTACCTTATTGAAAAGTTAGGCTATACTCCTATTCGTCATATTCTGAATTCTGCAGGTATAACAAGTTATAAAGAACATCAGTATGACATGGTGAGAATTGGTATTGGTATGCTTGGAGAATCTGCAGATCCTGAAATTCAGAAACAATTAAGATCTGTTGTAAGCTTTAAAACCGTAATTTCACAGATATCAACCGTTGAAAACGGTGAATCTGTTGGTTACAGCAGAAAGTATAAAGCAGATCACCCTACAAGAATTGCGACTATTCCCGTGGGATATGCAGACGGAATACCAAGGCTGATTGGCAACCAGGTTGGAAATGTAGGGATTAATAAAACATTGGCTCCCATCGTTGGAAATATCTGTATGGATATGATGATGATCAATGTAGACCATATTCCGAATGTAAAAGAAGGTGATACCGTAACTGTTTTCAATGCCAAACCAAGCTTAAAAGAATTCGCAGAATACTGCAAAACGATAACCTATGAAGTATTAACCTCCATTTCGCCGCGGGTGAAACGGATTTATATAAAAGATTAATTATGAGAAAACTCCTGATTCTGCTTTTCATATTCCCAATATTATTGATCCATTCTCAGGTAAAAAAAGATTTGGTGATTCCGAAAAATCCAAAGATAGGACTGTCACTTGCCGGTGGTGGAGCCAAAGGTTTTTCACATGTCGGAGTTCTTAAGGTTTTAGATTCATTGGGAGTGAAAGTGGACTATATCTCCGGAACAAGTATGGGAGCTATCGTGGGCGGATTGTATGCTGCAGGCTATTCCGGAAAGGAAATTGAAAAAATAGTCATGGATACGGATTTCTATTCTCTGATTATGGATCCAAAGTCAAGACAGGAAGCCAGTTTTTTCAATAAATCTGTAGACAAATACCTTTTATCTATTCCGCTTAAAAACGGAAAAATCACACTTCCCTCTTCTATCAGTACCGGACAGAGAAATGTTTATCTCCTGAAAGAACTTTTTAAGAACGTTTCCAATATTGAGGATTTCTCCAAAATGCCAATCCCCTTCCTATGTGTTGCTACCAATCTTGAAAGTGGTAATATGCAGATTTTTGAAAAAGGAGATCTGGTACAGTCTATCATGGCAAGTTCCGCATTTCCTTCTTTAATGGATCCTGTAAAAATTGGTGACAGTATTTATATTGATGGAGCTATGACAGTAAACTATCCCTCAAAGCCTTTGAAGGATAAAGGAATTGACATCGTTATTGGTGTAGACCTTAATCAGGATCTATCAAAAAGAGAAGACTTAAACAATATTATATCCATCCTGAATCAGGTCATTGATTTCGGAATAAAAAAAGATACCAGAAAGCAGTATAAATATACAGACATCAATATAAAACCTAATCTTAAAGGAATGTCTGCTACAAGCTACGATGATAAAAAGAAAATTCTTGACAGCGGTTATGTGGAAGGATTAAAATATACCCAGGTACTAGATCAGCTCCCGAAACGTCCGTTTGACCGTCTCAGACAGCGTATAAACCCTATTTATTCCAATGTATATAAAATAGACAGTATTTCTATTGAAGGAAGTAAGATCTACGGAAAAAACTATACCCTGGGAAAAATGGGACTCCGTCTACCCTCTTTACAGACTTATGGAAGCATTAATAAAATGATTGATAAATTGGTTGCAACCAACAACTATAAATTTATTAATTATGATATCGTTCAGGAGAATGATGCCAACTATCTGAAGCTTTACGTTACAGAAGATGATACCCGTCACTTCTTAAAATTCGGCCTTCATTATGATGAAGTTTTTAAAACAGGGCTTCTTTTGAATTATTCTGCTAAGAGGCTTTTATTCAAAAATTCAAATCTTTCTCTGGATGTCGTTGTGGGAGACCGTTTGAGATATTATCTGAACTATTTTATAGACAACGGATATATTCCCGGATTTGGCCTCTATTCATCCGGAATGAGCTTTGATATAAAGAACGTAGACAACTACGCCGTAGACCGCTGGGAATGGCTCAGAAATGAAGCTTATATACAGTCTGTATGGAAAGATAAATTTGCCATTGGCGGAGGTATCAGCCACGACTATTTCAAAGCAGAAAACAGCAATGGTGACAACAGACGTTACAGTCGCTTTTTAAACCCTTATATCTTCATTAAAACCGATACACAGGATGATAAAGAATTCCCTACAAAAGGAGTTTATTTTGCTGCAGAAGGAAAGGTAATAGATCTTTTAAAATCTGAAGTAGACAAAAGAATCATTCAGATTAAGGCAGATCTTAGGCTTAATATTCCTCTGGGTAAACAATTCACTTACCGTCTGAATTTATTCGGAGGTCTTACCATTGGAGAAAACCTTCCAGCCTATTACCAATTCAGATTAGGTGGAATTTTTGAACAGAATCTGATTAATTTCAAGAGCTTCGGAGGGTTTTATTTTGCCCAGCTTTATACAAATAATGTGATATTGGCATCTAATGATATCCAATTTAAATTTAACAAAAACTATTTTATCAGTGGAAACTTCAGCTTTGCTAACTTATCAAACGATATCAAGTTTGAAGATGCAGTTAAAGTAAATTATAGTTCACTGGGAATAACGGCAGGTTACAAATCTCCTTTCGGGCAGATAAAAGTAAACTTCAGCCATTCACTTAAAAATAACCAAAAAGGTATATTCAGTGTTATTTTAGGACACTGGTTTTAAAAAAAATGATACAGTTCTTTTACGAAAGCTTACCAGAATCGGTAAGTACAGATTACAAAAAATGGCTGGAAGATCTTATTCTTTCAGAAGGAAAAAAACTAGGAGAAATCAATTACATTTTCTGTGATGATGAATACCTTCTTAAGATCAATCAGGATTATTTGCAGCATGATTATTATACAGATATTATCACTTTTGATTATGTAAAAGGCAAGACAATAAGCGCTGAGATTTTCGTATCTTTGCAGCGCATTTCTGATAACGCCTCTACCCTTTCCCGAGATTATGAAGAAGAATTAAGAAGGGTTTTAGCCCATGGTATTTTGCACCTTGCAGGCTATAAAGACAAGACAGAAGAGGAAGAAAAAGAGATGCGGAGAATGGAAGATTTGTACTTAGACAAATACAGGAATTTAAAATTTTAAATTGAACAATCACTTAAAGTCCTATACCTAAAGTACTCTATTCTAGTAACAATATAAGTTTATCTAGAGTGCATTCTTCAAAAATGTTTCACGTGAAACATTGGTTATAAAGATAAGGTTTAAAGCTTAAAACAAGCGAGATAAAAATGATTTCAGAAATATATGATGTAATAGTAGTAGGTGCCGGACACGCAGGTTGTGAAGCCGCTGCCGCAGCAGCCAACCTAGGTTCAAAAACACTACTTGTTACAATGAATATGCAGACCATCGGACAGATGAGTTGCAACCCGGCAATGGGCGGAATCGCAAAAGGACAAATCGTAAGAGAGATTGATGCAATGGGTGGTTATTCCGGAATTGTGGCAGACAAATCTGCTATCCAATTCAAGATGCTAAATCTTTCGAAAGGTCCTGCGATGTGGTCTCCGAGAACCCAAAATGACAGAATGCTTTTTGCCGAAGAATGGCGTTTAGCATTAGAGAATACTCCCAATCTTGATTTCTTTCAGGATATGGTAAAACAACTGATTGTTGAAAATAATAAAGTAACCGGAGTGGTTACTTCTTTAGGAATTGAGATTAAAGCAAAATCCGTAGTTCTTACCAACGGTACTTTTCTTAACGGATTAATTCACGTTGGAGATAAACAATTAGGTGGAGGAAGAATGGGTGAACCAAGAGCATTTGGAATTACAGAACAATTGGTCACTTTAGGTTTCGAAGCAGGAAGAATGAAAACCGGTACTCCACCGAGAGTAGACGGAAGAAGTTTGGATTATTCAAAAATGGAAGAACAGAAAGGAGATGAAAATCCTCAAAAGTTCAGCTATCTTGATACACCAAAACTAACAAAACAACTAAGCTGTCATATTGTATACACCAACGAAACGGTACACGATATTTTAAGAGAAGGTTTTGACAGAAGTCCAATGTTCAATGGAACGATTCAAAGTTTAGGTCCAAGATACTGTCCAAGTATTGAAGATAAAATTAATCGTTTTGCAGAAAGAAACAGACACCAGCTTTTCGTAGAGCCGGAAGGATGGAAAACGGTAGAAATCTATGTAAACGGATTTAGTTCTTCTCTTCCAGAGGATGTACAGATCAAAGCAATGAAACAGATTCCAGGATTTGAAAACGTAAAAGTTTTCCGTCCGGGTTATGCTATTGAATACGATTACTTCCCTCCTACCCAATTAAAACATACCCTGGAAACAAAATTAATTGACAATTTATATTTTGCAGGTCAGATCAATGGAACAACCGGATACGAAGAAGCTGCCGGACAAGGATTAATTGCCGGTATCAATGCACACAACAAAGTTCATGATAAAGGAGACTTTATCTTAAACAGAGATGAAGCATATATTGGAGTATTGATTGACGATCTAATTACCAAAGGAACGGAAGAACCTTATAGAATGTTTACTTCCCGTGCAGAATACAGACTTCTTTTAAGACAGGATAATGCAGATATCAGACTTACTGAAAAAGCATACCAATTAGGACTTGCAAAAGAAGACAGATTAAGAAGAGTAGAAACAAAAATATCTGAAAGTCAATCACTTGAAGAGTTTCTTCGCGAAACTTCTTTAAAACCAGGAGTGATCAACCCTATTCTTGAATCTATTGAGAGTAATCCTGTAGATCAGGCATACAGAGCAGCACAGTTTCTTACCAGACCTAATATAACGTTAGAAAAGCTGGATGAAATTGATTCTATTAAAGAAGTTTCTTCTCAATACAGCGAAGAAGTAAGAGAACAGGCAGAAATCAATATTAAGTATAAAGGATATATTGAGAAAGAAAAAGAAAATGTAGCTAAACTAAACCGTCTGGAAAACATCAAAATTCCTGAAGATTTCGATTATGCAAAGCTTTCAAGCCTTTCTACAGAAGCAAAACAGAAGATGTCTAGCGTACGTCCGAAGACCATTGCGCAAGCAGGAAGAATAAGCGGCGTTTCACCAGCAGATATTAACGTTCTACTGGTTTATTTAGGACGTTAAAAAAAATGTTTCACGTGAAACATTTAAGCATCCAAACATAATAGAATGCAAATATGAAAAGAAAGATCCTATCATTTATTAATTATTTAGGATATAATTTAACAAAAGCAGAGCAAAAGAAAATAATTACAGGAAAATCTGCCTTTAATTATTTAAGCTATCACCCTACTCCCATTGGTAATTACTTTGTACCTAAAGATATACCTAAAGATGCAGTAGCAGAAAAAATGAAACGAGGTTTATTTTATGATGAGAATATAATTCGCATAGCAAAAGAATATATTAAAAAAGATACTATTGCTTTGGATATAGGTTCAAACTATGGACAGATGTCATTGGAATTTTCAAAATATGTAGGTGAAAACGGATCAGTCTATTCATTTGAAGCACAAAAAAAAGTATTTGATATACTAAATTTAAATATTGGTACAAATAATGTAAAAAATATAAAAACCTTTTACAATGCTGTGTATGATGTATCAAATAAAAAAGTAAATTTTCAGGAAATAAATCTTGCAAGATTTTCAAGTCTTGGTTCTTTTGGAATTGACATTAATAATAATAAAAACCCTCAATTAGATACTATTTCAATTGACTCCATAAAATTTGAAAAAAAGATAAGTTTTATGAAAATTGATATACAGGGAGCAGATTTATTTGCACTAAGAGGTGCATTGAATACCATAAAACGGCACAAAATGGCTATTATATTTGAATATGAAGAACAATTTCAACAAAATTTTGGCACTACGTTTCAAGATTATGTAGATCTGGTTAACGAAATTGATTATAAATTTGTAAAAACAATTGATAAAATTAATTACCTAATACTTCCAAAATAATGAGAATAAAGGATCATTTTCTTTCCAATGAAATATTTGAAATAAAAGAAACAGAAATCAAAGGAATTTTTAAAACCACCCCTATCCCATCCAATATTTCAAAATATTATGAAAGTGAAGATTACATTTCTCATCATCAGGATTCCGGAAGTCTGAAAGAAAAGCTTTATAAATTCCTTCAGTCTTTCAATCTACAGTACAAAAAAAATATATTGATAGATAGAATAAAAAAAGGATCAAAAGTTCTTGATTACGGATGTGGTGCCGGAGAGTTTGTAAAATATATAGAAAATGATTTTGAAACGTTCGGTTTTGAACCAGATTCAGATGCAAGAAAGGCTGCGGCGAGCAAAATAAATAAAGCTTCCATTTTGGATGATATCAATAAAATTGAAGAAAACAGCTTAGATGCCATTACACTATGGCATGTTTTTGAACACATCGAAAACCAGGATGAAATGCTTAATGCTTTTCACGGGAAATTAAAAGAAAATGGAATTCTTGTTATTGCAGTTCCCAACCCTACTTCTTATGATGCCAAACATTATAAAGAATATTGGGCGGCTTATGATGTACCAAGACATATTTATCATTTTTCTAAAAATGGTATGGAAAATTTAATTTCCAAAAATCCAGATTGGAAAATGAGGAAGATCAAACCTTTGGTGCTGGATTCATACTATATCTCCATGTTGAGCGAAAAATACAAAAAATCTCCCCTATTTTGGGTAAAAGCAGTAATCTACGGAACAATTTCTAACGTAAAGGCGTTATTTTCCAACGAATTTTCAAGTTTGATATACATTATCGAAAAAACATAGAAAGTTGATTTTTGAGCCATTTATGAAGGTCAATTTTTATCATTTTAAGCTTTTAAATATAAAAACTCAGGATTATTTTTTCCTGAGTTTTCTTTTTTTTAATTAAACCTATTTTTAATTCTGCTTCAATTTTATATAATTAAGATTAAAACTTCACAATTTTTATTTTTAATTTCAGAAATATCTCCCCTACCCCATTTTACAAATTAAAAAAAATTAGTCGTTTTTAAATTGACTAACTTAAAGCTTTCCTTCAATATACTATAAGTTCAGTTTTTTAAAAAAAACATCAAAGTAGACTACAAAACGTCAAAAAAACGGTTTTAAAGAATAAATTACCACAGAAACACTACTTATTTTTATTCAAAATGATTCGAGATAGAAATACTCGAAAAAAGATAAAAAGTCAATTTTTAACCTATTTATGAAGGTCAATTTTTAGCATTTTCTTTAAAAAATAGAAATTTAAGATCTTCCTCAAATATATGTTTGATCAATTGAAAAATTAAAAATATCAAGCAACCTTAAAATGTCTTTTATCAATCAAGAAAAACTCCCCTACCCTACTTATATATTTCTTTAAAAATAAATTCAACAGGTCGTGGAAAATAGAATTAACAAAAATTTCTCCGGAGAATTTTAAATGTCAAAGAAATTCAAGGCAAATAAAAATTAACTGTAATCTAAAAATCATAATAAATAGAATCACAAAAAGAAAAAGGTCTAATCATTTTTTAAACCTTCAAAAATAGAAAACAAATACTGACTAAAATTTGTTCTGAAAATTTCTCAGAAAGAAATTTTTTTAAAAAACAATTAAATCAATCATTTTAATACTACTGAATTGATTCTTTTTAATATTTCAATACTTTTATCACGTGAAAATAGCATTAATTTAGATAAAAAAAATAAGTTTAAACATTGATTTACAATTAAATACAATACTATCACAAATATGTGAAATAAATAAAATATTAAAATTATATCCTTACTCTATATAAATGTAAGCTTTAAATACTTTCCAAATAAAAAAATAGAGAGCGCAGTTTAAATCTAACAAAAAAAGAACTAAAACATAAGAGAAGATATCAAATCTATGCCCCAAGAATTATATTTAAAAAAGGTAACTCTGTCCTTTTTAAACCAGAAAAAAATATTAGAACTTACTTCTCTTTATAATTTTTGTAAAAATCGTACCAATTAACCAGCCTGCATCTTCCAAAATAAAGCTTATAATTGATATAAAAAAGCCTGTTTAGGTTACTTATAAATCCAGAATTTTATGACAAAAAGTAACGTCTTTTACCCTATAAACCTTAAAATAAAACAGGAATAAAATCTCCCGGAATTCTAAATTCAAAAAGCGAATATCCTGATAATAGGTTTACTGAAAATATAAGTATCTGAAAGATAATATACCCCAACTATATATAACTTTTAGTTATATCTAAAATACATTAAAAACTCCCATCAATAAAGGATTTTATTAAATTTATAGGTGGAAAAAAGCCTGCTAATATAATTAGCAGGCTTCAAAATATTTCTTTTATATCTATTAATTGTTGATTGCAGCTACTCCTGGTAACTCAAGTCCTTCAAGACTTTCAAGCATTGCTCCACCACCGGTAGACACATAACTTACCTGATCAGCATATCCGAATTGCTTAACGAAAGCAACACTGTCTCCTCCTCCTACTAAAGAGAAAGCTCCTAGTCTTGTTGCTTCAGCAATACTCTCTCCCAAAGCAACAGTTCCACCAGCAAAGTTTGACATTTCAAAAACTCCGATTGGGCCATTCCAAAGAATTGTTCTTGAATTTAACAATACATCATTGAACTGATCTCTTGATTTGTGACCTGCATCAAGTCCCATCCATCCTTCAGGGATTGCATAGATATCAACTTCTTTTCTCTCCACATCATTACTAAAGCTTTCAGCAATGATTGCATCAGACGGAAGATATACTTTTACTTTATGCTCCTTTGCTTTTCCTAAAATCTCAAGAGCTAAAGGAATTTTATCTTCTTCTACCAAAGAATTACCAATTTTCCCTCCAAGAGCCTTAATAAAGGTAAATGCCATACCTCCTCCGATAATCAGATTATCTACTGCAGGAAGAATATTTTCTATAATGGTAATTTTAGTTGAAACTTTAGACCCCCCCAGAATAGCTGTAACAGGTCTTTCGCCACTTTTTAATACTTTATCAATAGCTTGAAGCTCTTTAGCCATCAGTAAACCGAAATATTTAGTTGATGGAAAGTATTGAGCAATTACTGCTGTGGAAGCATGAGCTCTGTGAGCTGTACCAAATGCATCGTTTACATAAGCATCTCCAAGCTTAGAAAGTTTCTCAGCGAATGCAGCATCTCCTTTTTCTTCTTCATTATGAAAACGTACATTTTCCAATAATAAGATTTCCCCTGGCTTCAGATCTGCAGCAGCCTGCTCTGCTTTCTCACCGATACACTCATCTACAAACTTTACTTCACGTCCTAAAACGGAAGAAACTTCGCCAAGAATATGTTGAAGAGAAAATTCATCTTTCACTTCTCCTTTTGGTCTTCCAAGGTGTGTAATTAAGATGACAGAACCACCATCATTAAGGATCTTTTCCACTGTTGGTTTCACAGCAACAATTCTTGTATTGTCTGTCACCTTCAGCTGATCGTCCTGAGGAACATTGAAGTCCACTCTTACCAGAGCCTTCTTGTCTTTAAAATTGAAATCATTGATTGTTTTCATACGTAGATCTATTTTTTTCCAAGTCTTATGAAATCTCTTGAGCCAGATTCCTGATTGCATTTCCGCAAATCCCGGCAGGTTAATTTCATGCAACTCATTGAATTTTCGTTTCACAAATGTAAGGTTTTAAACTTTTTCAACACTTTGATTAAAATAAAAGTTTTCAAAAACTTTCCCCGAACCCAATCACCCACTAATCAACAATTTTTTCTCTTTTAAAAAAAAGAATAATGTAGTTGTTGTTGAGTGTTGTTAGTTTCGGGGATAAGTTTTAAGCTAATAATTGATAACACTCAACTTTTACTAAACTCATATTTAACTCACAATATAAATCCTTGTAAACCCGCTATTTCACATACTTATTAACAAATGTTGGTAACTTTGAAGAGAAATCATTATTAGTTATTTTATTATGGAAAAAGCTGGGGATAGCTGAAGAAAACATCTGGAAAGTTGTGGTAAAAAATTGAGGAAAGAATTTCTATTACGAAATAAATTGGTCTTTAAAAATAGAAAGTTGATAAAAGTTTTCCACACTTATTAACATAGCTTTTCACAATTAACTCAGGGTTTACTAACACGAATTGTTATTATTCTTACCTTTGTAAGGAAATAGAATCTAATAAAGCTTAATAAGAGTATTATGAAAAGAAAAATTGCTATCGCAGCGGACCATGCAGGCTATGAATATAAGGAGATTGTTAAGAACTACCTTTCAGAACGTTTTGAAGTTCAGGATTTTGGCACGTTTTCCACAAACAGTGTGGATTATCCGGACTTTGTACACCCTGCTGCAACCTCTGTGGAAAACGGAGAAAATGAGCTGGGAATTCTGATCTGTGGAAGCGGAAACGGGGTTCAGATCACTGCGAACAAACACCAGAAAATAAGATGTGCATTATGCTGGATGCCGGAAATTGCAACACTGGCAAGACAACATAATGATGCCAACATGATTTCAATGCCTGCAAGATTTATCTCAAAAGAACTGGCGATTGAAATTGTAGATAAATTTCTTTCAACAGACTTCGAAGGTGGAAGACACCAGAACAGAGTTGACAAAATTGCAGTTTGCTAAATATAATAAGGCTTGTAAATCATATTACAAGCCTTATTTATTTTTTATTCGTACATTTGCAGTGTCCAATAGAAATTACACTCTATTATTCTCCAAAGCCTTTCTTATATTTGAAATATATTTAATAGAAGGTTTTTCTCTTTTCTTCTCAAGAATTGTATTAAATTTATACAAAACTAAAGCTCCCGTTCTAAGTAAACTGAAAGATAATTTCTGATGATGTACGGAAAGAATCTAATGATGAAATTGAATAACCTATATAAAGGAATGAATGGGGAAAGATTTAGGAAAAGGTTTTATTTGAAATAAGACCAAAACAATTAAAAAGAAAATTAACATGCCAAAAAAAAGAAAATATATAAGTCATAAAAATGATTTAAAAATGATGGAGATCGGAAGATTGATTCTCCGTTTTATGAATGCAAATTCATCCAAAATTTATAATTATAAGCAGATCGCTGATGGAATAGATTACAAAAATCCAAGACAAAGGGAACTTGTTATCCAGGCACTGCATAAACTTCAGGGATCTGAAAAGATCAAAGAAGTAGAAAAAGGAAAATATATCGTGAACCTGAAAATTGCAGGAACGCTTACCGGAATTATTGATTTCAACCAAAGTGGGAATGCTTATGTAAAAGTGGAAGGATTGGAAGATGATGTCTTCGTTCATGCCAAAAATGTGAAGGATGCCCTGCAGGGAGATAAGGTTCTTATTATAACTTATCATTATAAAGGAAAGAAATTAGAAGGCTCCGTTTTGGAGGTTTTGGAACGTAACAGAACTGAATTTGTAGGAACATTTCAGAAGGTTGCTCATAAAGAATTTGGGTTTGTTGTATGTGATAAAAAATCAATCAACACAGATATCTTTATTCCGAAAGGAAAATTCAGCACCGCGGAAGATGGAGATAAGGTCATTGTAAAAATGACAGAATGGAGACCAGGAGATAAAAACCCGGAAGGTGAAATCATTCAGGTACTGGGTGCACCGGGAGAACATGAAACGGAAATTCACTCTATTCTTGCAGAATATGGTCTACCTTATGAATTTCCATCAGAAGTGGAAGCAGATGCAGATAAAATCGACAGAAGTATTACGGATGAAGAGGTTACAAAGCGTTGGGATATGCGTAACATCTGTACATTTACCATTGACCCTAAGGATGCGAAAGATTTTGATGATGCTTTATCGATAAGAAAACTGGAAAATGGAAACTGGGAAATCGGGGTTCATATTGCAGATGTATCTCATTATGTAGTTCCGGGAACAATCCTGGATGATGAAGCTTATAAGAGAGCAACTTCGGTATATCTTGTAGACAGGGTGGTACCGATGCTTCCGGAAGTTTTGAGTAATGATGTATGTTCTCTTCGTCCAAACGAAGATAAATATACCTTTTCTGCTGTTTTTGAACTGAATGATAATGCAGAAATTCAGAAACAGTGGTTTGGAAGAACGGTTATCCATTCAGACAGAAGATTTACCTATGAGGAAGCTCAGGAACGTATCGAATCCGGGCAGGGAGATCTTGCGGAAGAAATCAATACACTTGATAAGTTAGCTAAAATTTTGCGTCATGAACGTATCAGAAAAGGAGCCATTACTTTCGACAGAAGCGAAGTAAGATTCAATCTTGATGAAAATAATGAGCCGATTGGTGTTTACTTTAAAATAAGCAAAGACTCCAATCACCTGATCGAAGAATTCATGCTTTTGGCCAATAAAAAAGTATCGGAATTTGTATCTCTTTCAAGAAAAGGTGAGATCACCAACAATACATTTATTTACAGGGTTCACGATGATCCGGATCCTGCAAAATTAGAATCATTGAGAGATTTTGTAGCAACTTTTGGATATAAAATGAATCTTGCCAATACCAAAAAGGTAGCAGAATCTTTGAATAAACTTCTTCATGATGTAAAAGGAAAAGGGGAAGAGAATATGATTGAAACTCTTGCGATGAGAAGTATGAGTAAAGCAGTATATTCTACAGAACCGATTGGCCACTACGGTCTTGGTTTTGAATATTACAGCCACTTTACCTCTCCTATCCGTCGTTATCCGGATTTATTGGCACACCGTCTTCTTCAGCATTATCTGGATGGAGGAAAATCTCCAAACAGAGGTGAGCTTGAAGATAAAGCAAAACACTGCAGCGCCATGGAAAGACTGGCAGCAGATGCGGAAAGAGACTCTATCAAATTTATGCAGGTGAAATTCATGGAAAAACATCTTGGGGAAACTTTCAAAGGAGTGATTTCCGGAGTGGCAGAATTCGGTTTCTGGGTAGAAATTCCTGAAAACGGAGCTGAAGGTCTTATCAAGCTTAGAGATCTTGTAGATGATTCTTATATGTATGACGCAAAAAGTCACGCAGTATACGGAATAAGACACGGAAACAAATACCAACTGGGTGATGAAGTTCAGATCAAAGTTGTGAAAGCTAATCTTATTCAGAAACAACTTGATTTCCAGATTGTGAAGTAAACAGAATAAATTTATAAAAAAGCTGAAATGTTCATGAACATTTCAGCTTTTGTTTTTTTGTTGCAAAAACTTTTGAATACACTCTCCTCTCCTATTTCATTAAAAATTTTACATTAAACTCTCCTTAAAATCTACTTGATATATCACAACTTTATTGAATAATTAAATCATAAAGTCTAACTTTGTATAAAACGAAATGAATTTTTATTCATTTTTAAACCCCACTTAATGCTAGAACTTGTACTATCTGCCATCCTATTAGGATTTATGCTGAGCCTGGTTTTTATAGGACCCATCTTCTTCCTTTTAATTGAAACCAGCTTTTCCAGAGGACCGAAGCATGCCCTATCACTGGATCTTGGAGTCATTACTGCAGATTTATTATGTATTGTTGCAGCGTATTATGCCAGTACGGATATTGTAAGTTTAATTGATAAACATCCCGGGTTCTACAGGATCACCTCTATTCTTATTTTTATCTATGGAATTGTGATGCTGGTTACCAAAACAAAGATGCACATGCCGGGTGAAGAAAGGATCATTGGTCAAAACTATTTTAAAACATTTTTCAATGGTTTTTTCTTTAATCTTCTAAATGTTGGAGTCATCCTTTTCTGGCTGGTAACGGTAATTTCCGTAAGGAATCAATATCCGGACACCAGCAGTTTTATTTTATACATAGGCATCGTACTGGCCACTTACCTTTCAATAGATCTTGCCAAGATATTTCTTGCCAAGCAATTTCACGATAAATTAACACAAAAACTGGCCAACCAGATAAGAAGAGTTGTTGGCTGTATTCTTATTATCTTCAGTTTCGCTATTTTTCTGCAGAGTTTCAAAAAGTTCAATCAGTTTGAAAAACAGCTGGAGGAAGCAGAAAAGAAAGAAGTAAAATATCAAAAAACAAAATGAAAAAAATGATCTTTCCAAAGTCTCTTAAAAAAGGAGACAAAATAGCTGTTATTTCCCCTGCAGGAGCGGTAGATGCCTCTCAATTGGATAATGGAATTGAAATGATTAAAAATAGAGGTTTTGAACCCATTCTCGGAGAGCACCTTTATACCAAATTTTCAAACGGATACAATTATGCCGGAACAGAAAAGGAAAGAATAAAAGATATCAACTGGGCTTTAAATGATAAAGAGATCAGTGCTGTATGGGCTTCCAGAGGAGGTTACGGTTGCCAGCATCTGATTCAGCATCTGAAATTGAAAAACTTTACAGAAAACCCGAAATGGTACATCGGATATTCCGATAATACAGTGATACAAAGTTATTTGTTGAAAAAAGGTTTTGTATCCATCCACGGGCAAACCATCAAAACATCCAGTTTTGGGGTTACAGATGAAAGCTATGATCTGATTTTTGATATTCTGAAAGGTAAAAAGCCAAAATATACTTTAGAATCTCATCAATTGAATAAAGAAGGGAATATTGAAGGAGAATTGATTGGAGGTAATTTAGCCCTTATTTATGCCCTTTTAGGAACCCAATATTCTTTCGACTTTAAAGATAAAATCTTGTTTATCGAAGATATCGGAGAAAACTTCTATGCACTGGACCGTATGATCATGAGTCTGGAACTGGCTGGAGTTTTCAATAAAATCAAAGGATTGATCGTTGGTGGCATGACCAATATGGGAGATGAAAAAGAAAATAAAAGCTATGAAGAAAGCTTTGATGAATTTGCTTACAAGCTGATCTCAGACAGAATTTCAAAGTACAAATTTCCTGCGATATTTGGTTTCCCGAATGGACATATTAAGGACAATAGGCCCCTTTTAATTGGTGCAAATATTAAAATGAATATTGGGACTAAAGTAAAGATCGATTTTTAAAAATGAATGATATAATTCTTAAATATTCTTATTCTCCCGGATTTTATGGTGAATTTATATGTAAGGATTTATTGATTTCGCGAACATCTGAAACGCAACTTAAGTTTTTTTGGTATTTTGATCTCGGTTACTTTCCTGATAACGATGAGGAGAGACGTCAACAGAGACGATTTACCACTGTAAAAGATAAATTACCGGAAGCACTGCAGATAATACTTGAAAAAATACAGAAGTCTGATATAAGAGTAATCGTACCTATAGAGACCAAAACTGATAAGGTTGAATATACCACTTCAGTACATGCTTCAAATGAATATTATAAATTGAATATTCAAAATGAAGAAAAGCATATCAATATCCCCTATCATTTTTCTGATGCTTTGATTGAGGGAAAAGATGTAGAACTGTTTTTTGATTTTCATACTAAATTGAAAGCCTGGATTGATGAAGAATTTGAAATAGTATCAGAAGGTAAAGCAGTTAAACTTAATAAAGGAAATAATGGCTCATCATAACGATTTTGGAAAAATAGCAGAAGATATGGCCGCTGATTATCTTCAAAAAAACGGTTATAAAATCCTGATCAGAAATTTCCGTTTTCAAAAAGCTGAGATAGATATCATTGCTGAAAAAGATAATCTTATTATTGTAGTGGAAGTGAAAGCCAGATCTACGGATTTTTTCATTCTTCCTCAGGAAGCCGTTACCAAAATCAAGATAAAATCTATTGTTTCTGCAGCCAATCATTATCTGGAAGAATTTAATAAAGAAAACGAAGTCAGATTTGATATTATCTCCATTCTTCCTGATGAAAATAAGAACTTAATTATTGAACATATCAAAGATGCTTTTCAGGCCTTTGATGCCAATTAATAAATCAATATTATGAAGACAATATTAATTACCGGAGCAACTTCCGGAATAGGAAAATCCACTGCAAAGCTTTTGGCAAAACAAGGAAACAGAATTATTATCTGTGGAAGAAGAAATGAGGTGCTGGAAGCTGTAAAATCTGAGTTATCTCAATATACCGAAGTGTTTAGTTTAATGTTTGATGTAAGGAATCTTGAAGAAGTAGAAACCGCCATCAATTCACTTCCTGAAAACTGGAAAGAGATTGATGTTCTGATTAATAACGCAGGGAATGCCCACGGATTAGATCCTCTTTCAGCAGGTAAGACAGATGACTGGGATTCTATGATTGACGGAAATGTAAAGGGACTACTCTATGTTTCCAAAATGATTATTCCAATTATGAAAACTAAAAATTTAGGTCATATTGTAAATATCAGTTCTGTAGCAGCCAGGCAAACCTATGCCAATGGAGTAGTGTACTGTGCAACGAAAAAAGCAGTAGACGTTATTTCGGAAGGGATGAGACTGGAACTCACTGAATTTGGTATCAAAGTAACCAACATTCAGCCGGGAGCTGTGGAGACAGATTTCTCTTTGGTAAGATTCAAAGGTGATAGTGATAAAGCTTCAACGGTATATGCAGGTTATGAACCTTTGAAGGCAGAAGACATTGCTGATGCCATTGCTTATTGCGTAAATGCCCCGAAGCACGTTACCATTTCAGATATGACAATCTATCCGAGTGCACAGGCAGAGCCAAGAACGATTTATAGAAAATAGTCCAAAATAATGGATTAAATTTGCAGAAAATTAAAAGCAATCTTGCCTTTTGCAATGTTGCAGTTTAGCTTAAAACAAAAAAATGAAAATTCTATATCTGGAAACCTCTTCCAAGAACTGTTCGGTAGCTGTATCAGACAATGAGAAATTACTGTGTTTATGCGAAGAAGTTTCTGAAAACTATAAACAGTCTGAAAGTCTTCATACCTATGTAGAATGGGCTTTGGAAGGATCAGGAATTTCACTTAAAGATATCGAAGCGGTTTCTTTAGGAAAGGGACCCGGATCTTACACCGGTTTGAGAATTGGTGCAGCATCGGCAAAAGGGTTCTGTTATGGACTGAAAGTTCCTTTGGTAGCAGTAAACTCTCTTGAAAGCATGATAGAGCCTTTTTTAGGGGGTAACTATGACTTTGTAGTACCTTTAGTTGATGCGAGGAGAATGGAGGTATATACAGCCATTTACGACGGTCATACAGGAAAAGAATTGTCACAGACCGAAGCGAAAATTCTGGATGAAACTTCTTTTGAAGAATTCAAAGACAAAAGAGTATTGTTTGTAGGAGACGGGGCTAAGAAAGCAAAAGAGATACTGAATCTTCCAGATGCCGTTTTTAATGAAAATGTCTATCCATCTTCCCAATATCTTATCCGCAAGACACTGAAAAAAATAGAAAACAGGGAATTTGAAGATATGGCTTATTTTGAGCCTTTTTATCTCAAAGATTTCCATGGTGTAAAGAAAAAGAAAAGCGAAGAGTAAATCTTCGCTTTTCTTTTTCTTTACTGAGGTCTTGGTGGAGACTTAGATGGTGGTTTATTTTCGTTTGGTTTTTTATCCTTTTGCATCTGTTGTGACGGATTTGTCTGCGGTGGGGCAGTACCCGTCTGGGGCAGTAGATCTACATTTTCCAGTTTCTGTACTTTATCGTTGTTCATTTGTGGAACACCTGTTCCATTCGGGCTATTAGGCTGAGCTGGTCTGCCATCAGGCCGTTGCGGTACAGGATTTCCTTTAGTATCGGTTGCCTGGAAGCTGAGGTCACTCTTCAGGTAATTCAGCATTTCTTTAGCTCTAACACCTTCAGTAGTTTTAGAATAATTCAGGGCAATCTGTTCAAGCTGCAGAATCATGACTTCTTTTCCACTGGATTTTCCTGCATTGAATGCATTGAGCAGATACAATTTAGGAACCAGTGCATCTTTAGGAAACTTTTGAATAGTCTGATCTATGATATTCTTACTTTCCGCAAATTTTTCGGATTCAAACAGAGCATAGGCCTTTTTATATTCATTTTCAACTTCTTCAGTTGACTTTACGAAAGATTTGTTTTTAGGATTTCTGGCAAATTCAGCATAGGAAGTATATGGATAATCGGTTAGTAGAATTTGTTTTGCTCTTTCAGAAGCTTGAGGATTTTTTTCATAATTCATCGCAAAAATCTCATACAAAGCCTGAAGCATTACCTTTTCTTCCGGTTTTACGTCTACAAGATCATATAATGTTTTCGTAGCTAGGGGAGTGTTGGTAAAATAGTTCTGATACATGATTCCCAAACCTAAAGAAGCGGTGTCTCTGTCTTTTTTTAGCTGAGATAATTTACCTTGATCTGTAGGAATCTGCTCAATGTAATAAGCAGGCTCAAAACGTCTTGGATTAGGCGCAGAAGTTATTCCTAATGCTTCATCTTTCATATCCTCAATAGAAGACATTTTCTTTGAAAAACGCCAGTTATCGGCAAGTGCACGATCTCCCCATACTTGCTTAAATGTGGATGTTCCTTTACTTACTGTTCCGGTGTTGCTGAAGTAAAATGATTTTGTCGTTACTCCAAAATCTTCAAAAGCATTAGCAGATCCATTGGCAAAAATAGAATTGGCACTGTAATCTCCGGTATCAAATCCTTTGTTTCTTTCAGCGCGTCTTCTTTCCTGTTCTTCTTTCTCTTCTTTAATTTTTAGTTTGGCGATATATTTCGTAAAATAATCTGTTTTCTGTGTATTATCCATTTTAGCCAAAGAAAGAATACTGTCATTCTTTTTAATCAGATAATAGTTTTTGGATATCTTTTTGATGTATTCAGACTGGTCTTTTAATAAGATTTTTGAAGGCTCATAAGTCATTACTGCAAGTGCAGAATCATAATAACTTCCTGCACCGATGTAATCATTTTTTTCCAGGTAGCTTTTTCCAATTTCGTAATAGGCCAATCCACGAACCTGAGGGTCAGAAACCTTTTCAAAAAGGGATTTTCTGAAGAACTGTTGTGCTTCATCTTTTTTTCCTGCTTTATTGGCCATTAAGCCTAAAGCATAGTAAAATTCATTTTTTCGGGATCCGTAAGTTCCTTTTTTACTGATACCTTCCAGATAGTTTTTTGCTCCGGCATAATCACCTTTACCATTAAAAGTCTTGGCAATGGCAATCTGAGATTTTACTTCAAATTCAAAATCGTTAGCGTATTTGTAAGCTGAAGTATAGCTTTCTCTGGCTTTATCATTCTGACCAAGATTTTCAAGAACCTGTCCTCTCAGGTAAGCAATTCTGCTCTTAAGCTTTCTGTTGCTGTTCAGTTCGAAAGCGTTATCAAGTTCTTTGGCAGCTTCTTCTTTTTTACCAGCATCAAGTAGAGATTCAGAGTAATAAATACTTAGCAGCTTAGCATAGCTTTTACTAATGTCTTCTCCTTTCAGTTTGGCAAAAGTTTCATGCGCTCTGTGATAATCCTTGATTTTATCATAAGCAAGACCCTGATAAATTCTTGCCAATGGAATCCTCTTATCATCTTTCATGTGGGTGAAAACATAATTAAGAGCATCCAGTGCTTCCAGAGATTTACCACGATAAATTCTTGCCTGGGCAAGGATCATATAAGCATCAAAAATGGTCTTGTTTTTTTCTTCACCATTTCTGGTTACAGAATATTTATTGATCGCTTTTAAAGCTTTTGCTTCTGCAATTTCAAGGGTAGTGGCTCCTTTGCCCTGTTCACCATCAGGTCTGGCAGGACCATTTCCTGAAGGTCCTCCAGGTCTGTTGGGTGCTCCGGAATCACCTCTGCCAGAAGGCTTATTGGCTACTTCAGCCATTCTCATAGAGTTTTCGGCAAAAGCCTCGGACTGTCCAAGATCACTTCCTAAAGGTTGATCTTCATAGGTCAGAATAGGAATATAAGGTGCATAAAAATTATCTTTATGCCCTTTATCTCTGGTTGTAAACTCACTGTTCAATGCGTCTTTTGCATTAAAAAGGGTGTTGTAGTATGTGGAAAATCCTTTCAATAGTTTTGATCGCTGCTCCGGCTTTTTTGTTTTGGTAGCACAGGAAGCAACAAGACATATCACTAAAAGGAATAATATATTCTTTTTCATTATTCAATATAACTCGCTAATCTTCTATTTATTATCAGCTGTTTGATGATTTTGTAAAAATAATAAAATTTTATAATGAATAATATTTATATTTCTTGTGGAAATATTTTATTTTTACTTTAACAGACATTCTAAACTTCAATAATTGATTATATCGGAGAGATTTCTTTCAATATTTTGTAAACAAGATGCGTAGGAAGTCCCATAATAGTATAAAAACTTCCTGTCATGTTGGTGATTTTTGCCATTCCCAGCCACTCCTGAATACCATAACTGCCCGCTTTGTCGAAAGGTTTATAGTTTTGAATGTAATACTTGATTTCTTCGTCCGAAAGTTCATCAAGGGTAACAGCTGCTACATCAGTTTCTGTAAAAATTTTATTTGCAGTTTTGATGGTAATTCCTGTATAAACCTGGTGGATTCTTCCGGAAAGACTCCGAAGCATCTTCAATGCGTCGTCCTCATCTTTAGGTTTTCCAAGGATCAGACCGTCAACAGCTACTACTGTATCCGCGGTTAAAAGAACTTCATCAGCTTCCAAACTTCTAAAAGCATCAGCTTTTAAATCAGAAAGATAAGCGGCAGCTTCCTCTATCTTGATATTTTCCGGAATAATTTCTTCACAGTCAATTTTTACCACTTCAAATTCAAAACCCAGGCTGGAAAGTAGTTCTTTTCTTCTTGGCGATTGCGATGCTAAAAGTAATTTCATATCGTTCATTATACAGATTGAGTATTATCGTCATGCCAGTTCCCCTGAACCTTCATCACCTGTTCAATGACATCACGCACTGCACCCGTTCCTCCTTTTTTCGGGGAAATATAATCGGAGATTCCTTTTACCTCTGGAACTGCATTTTCAGGACACGCTGCAATAGCTGAACTTTCCATAATATGAATATCCGGAAGATCATCACCCATAGTCAGAATCTCTTCATTCTTAAGATTATATTTCTTCTTAAAATCCTCAAAATCTTCAATTTTGTTGTGAGACTTCGGATAATAATCCTGGATTCCCAGATAATTGATTCTGTGCTTTACCATTTCATCATTTCCTCCCGTAATAACACCGATCAGATAATTATTTTTTAATGCTTTTACTACTGCATAGCCATCCAGAACATTCATTACCCTGCACATATTTCCTCCCGGAAGAAGATAAACACTTCCGTCTGTGAAAACTCCGTCTACATCAAATACAAATGCCTTAATATCTTTTAATTTCTCTTTATAACTCATACATTTTCTGAATAGAATGATTCATTGTTTTATAAATTTCAAGACTTTCATCTTTTAGTAACTGTTCATGCAGCTGCAAAATTCTTACATCATTTCTTACTGCTGGTCCTGTTTGTGCCTGCTTAGGTTCAATTTCATAAATTTTTTGCACTGTTTCATCAATCAATGGTAAAAAATAATCAAAAGGAATTTCCTGAGAATCTGAAATTTCTTTAGCTCTTGAAAAAAGATGATTCACAAAATTACAGGCGAAAACTGCTGTCAAATGAATATATTTTCTCTTTTCATGGCTGCTTTCCATTACCTTTTCTGAAACCTGCGAAGCAAGATCGAATAATATTTTCTGATCTTCCTCATTTTCTGCCTCTACAAAAAACGGAATTTTTTCATATTCCAGTTCTTTGGATTTTGAAAAAGTCTGTAAAGGGTAGAAGCTGGATTTTCTGTATTCACCGGCTAGCGCTTCTTTTGGAAGAGATCCGGATGTATGGGCTACCAAACTGTTTTTTTTGGTAATGATCTTCGAAACTTCTTCTACAGAATTGTCGCTCACACAGATGATATAAAGATCTGCCTCTTCCAGATGCTCTGTGGAACAAGGAATGTGCAATTCTTCAGAAATTTTACTTAATTCTTTTTCGTTCCTGCCAAAAATCTGGGCCAGGGGAATACTTTTCAAAGTGAAAGCTTTTGCCATGTGATAGGCAACATTTCCGGAACCGATTATTACAATTTGCATATAACAAATATAAGATTTTAAGATGAGCCTGAAAAGGAAGAGGTTTTAGAAATATGATTCCTCTATATAGGCACGTTTATTGCGTAAGTGTCTCATAATATTTAATTTTTAATCTGAAAATTGAATTTTTAATTTAACTTTCAGTTATTTTTGTAATCCAAAACAGTGAAAGCATCTTATGAAGATTAAGGACGCGGAGATTATTTCGTTGATGCAGAATCCACGGACCCAGGATAAGGGAGTCCGGGCCTTGATGGATGCCTATCAAAGCAGATTGTATTGGCACATAAGAAGAATTATTGTGGACGGAGATCTTGCACAAGATACCTTGCAGGAGACTTTTATTAAAGCTTATCAGAATTTTCATCAGTTTAAAAATGATAGCCAGCTATATACCTGGTTGTACAGAATCGCTACCAACGAAGCCTTACAGCAGGTTAATAAAATGAAGAAAATGCAGAAAACTGATGAAGATCCGGAGTATCACATGCAGAATCTTGTTGCTGATAATACAGAAGGAGATGCTGAGGAAATACAGATTTTACTGCAGAATGCTATACAGAGCCTGCCCGAAAAGCAGAAACTGGTATTTATGATGAGGTATTATGATGATTTGCCCTATGAAGAGATATCAAAAATTGTAGATATGTCTGTAGGAACACTGAAAACAAATTATCATTATGCTAAACAGAAAATAGAAGAATATATTAAAGAAAATTACGAAAGATAATTTTTGATCCAACAGAGATGAAAGAGTTCGACATAGAAAAACTAGAGCGTAAAAACATTTACACAGTTCCTGATAATATGTTTGAAAATATTCAGGAGAACGTTATGAATGATATAAAGACAAGTAAAAAAGCACCTGTCTTTAAGCTGAACTGGATGTATGCTGCAGCGGCATCACTGGCTTTGGTCTTTGGATCAATGTATGTTTTCAATTCAGATAATGATTCTACGGAACAAACACTGAGCGCTAAAACAGAATATACTTCCAATAATGAAGAACCAAAGACAGAAAGCGAGAAGGCCTATGAAACTTTAAAATCTGATTTAACTTCTGTTGAAAATAATAATCAAACAGTTGAGAATCAAAAAGGTAAAGATGTTTACGTTTTTAAAGGTGAAGATGAATCTGATAAAATATCAGAAACTCCAAAATCGGTAAAAAAAGTAACAAAAAAAGAAGAAATACAAATGAATGACTACCTGGATTCGTTTTCTAATTCTGAAATTGCAGAGTTAGCAAGTAATTCGACTCAGGACGTTTATTTGGATATATATAATTAATAAAAGATGAAAAAGATATTATTGGCGTTTTTGATAATTTATGGCTTTGGCTTAAATGCCCAGAGGACGGATTATGACTGGAAAAAAATGGATCCTAAGCAAAGGAAAGAAGTCATTAATAGTCTTTCTCCGGAAGAAAGAAAAGAGCTCCTTAAGAAATTCAGAAATGAAATGATTATAGAAAATCTGAATATAGCTCCTAGTGATAAAGCTGAATTTACACAGTTATACAATGAATATCTGGAAAGTCAGAGACAAATTAAGAAACAGTTTAATTTTGACATTGATCCTGAAACATTATCAGATGATGAAGCTAAACAAAAATTACAACAAAGTTTTGAGTTGGGGAAAAGACTATTAGAAGATAGAAAAAAATATGCGGATAAAATGCAGCAGGTAATTCCCTGTCAGAAAGTCTTGAAGCTATTTAATTCCGAAAAAATGATGAGGGATAAAATGAATGAAAGAAAACCTCACGGAAATGATAATAATACTTCAGGGCCTAAACAGAACCCATAATAGTTTATTTTTTTAATGTTGGACGGCTCTTACAGATCTTTCTGTGAGAGCCGTTTAATTTTTATTCTAAATTTCTATTTTTGCCAAAAATTAAGAAATGAAAAAAATATTTTTCTTCTTTTTGCTTTCAGCTTTATGGTCAGCTCAAAAGACAGAAATAATAGAACTTAAAGATAATATCAAAGATAGAAAAGGGCTTACAAGATCTCTTACTTTTATCGATAACAGACCGGATAAAAACATAGGAACTGTTCAGGATAAAAAAAATATTGTTGAGTTTAGATTTGCCAGTGACGATCTTAAAGGGCTTGTTGAAAACTGGTTTAAAGGAGATAATAATAAGGTATTAGGAAATAGTGATATTGTTCTTATGCTTGAAGATCTGAAGATTTATGAAGAGCAGGATAATAACAGGACATTTCCCTATGTGAAAGCCAGAATTAAACTTTCAAGTTTTATTAAAAGAAATGATAAGTATTACTTTATCGGGAGATATAATAATGTGATTGTTTCCAATCCAAATGTAACCACACATCCTTCCATCTTTCTCGCAGGGGAGATTTCGGAGATATTCACTCAATTTGTAAAAGCTTCTTATTATCCGAATATTGCTCCTGGGTATTATATCCCTGAAAGTGAAATCAATAGATATGAAGAATATTTAAATAAAGGGTATAAAGCACTTCATAATGATGTTCTTAAAGATGGGGTCTATACTAGTTTTCAGAAATTTCATAGTCAGGAACCTGATCCGGATTATTCTGTAAAAAAGAATAAAAAAGGAAAAGTGGTACAGCTAATCTATAATGACCTTGAAACTTCTCTTTATAAAATGTACTGTTATGTAGAAGATGGAAAGGCATATAAAACTACACCAGTAGGTTTTGACGAAATGAATAAAGACGCCAAAGGTTTTTACATCTATTCTTCCAGAGCTAATCTTTTTGCTGCTTCCCAAACCGGAGGATTATTTGTAGGAGCAGTAGCCGGAGGATTAGTAGGAGCGTTAATTGGTGCTGCAATTGATTCTTCGTCTGATGCTAACGCTGGAGCAGTTCAGGGTGTTGGATTCAGATCTACCATGGAGTCTAATGTCTATCTTGATTCTTTAACAGGAGGATATATTTTTGAAAAATAAAATGGTTACAGATTTATTGGCTGGAAAATAAAGTATTCCTTGTCAGAAAATAAATAAATTGATACAATAAGATAATGAAAGACAATAATCTCTCGCTTTTTTTTATCTTTGCAAATTACAAGATTCTTAAATGAAAAACATACGAAATTTTTGCATAATCGCTCATATCGACCACGGTAAAAGTACCCTGGCAGACCGTCTATTGGAGTATACGAATACCGTTACCCAAAGAGAATTACAGTCTCAGACGCTTGATGATATGGATTTGGAGAAAGAACGTGGGATTACAATCAAGTCGCACGCTATCCAGATGGATTATGAGTATAAAGGAGAAAAATATATCTTAAACCTTATTGATACACCGGGACACGTTGACTTTTCTTATGAAGTTTCCCGTTCTATTGCTGCCTGCGAAGGTGCTCTTCTTATTGTAGATGCTGCACAAAGTATTCAGGCGCAAACCATCAGTAACCTGTATCTGGCATTGGAAAATGATTTGACAATCATTCCGATTTTGAATAAAATTGACCTTCCATCTGCGAATCCTGAAGAAGTAACCGACGAGATTATGAATCTTATCGGATGCGAATATGAAGATGTATTGAGAGTTTCCGGAAAAACAGGAGAAGGTGTTCACCATCTTCTTGAGCAGATCGTAGATAGAATTCCTGCACCGGTAGGAAATCCTGATGGTCCGCTTCAGGCTTTGATTTTTGACTCTGTATACAACCCGTTCAGAGGAATTGAAGCTTATTTTAAAATTGTGAACGGAAGTATTACTAAAAATGAAAAGATCAAATTCTTTGCTACAGGAAAAGAATATGGTGCCGATGAAGTAGGTACTCTGAAACTGAAGCAGGTTCCAAAGAAAACTATCCAGTGTGGAGATGTAGGATATCTGGTTTCCGGTATTAAAGATGCCCGTGAAGTAAAAGTAGGAGATACCATCACTTCTTTTGAAAACCCTGCTGATGGACCAATTGATGGGTTCGAAGAAGTAAAACCAATGGTATTTGCCGGGATTTACCCAATTGATTCCGAAGACTTTGAAGAATTAAGATTCTCTCTTGAAAAATTAAGACTGAATGATGCTTCTCTGGTTTTCGAGCCGGAAAGTTCTGCAGCACTTGGATTTGGTTTCCGTTGCGGATTCTTAGGAATGCTTCACATGGAAATTGTTCAGGAACGTCTTGACAGAGAGTTCAATATGAACGTGATCACAACAGTACCGAACGTTTCTTATTTTGGATATACTAAAAAAGAACCTGAAGTTCCTATTTTGATCAACAACCCGTCTGAAATGATGGATCCTTCAACGATGGACAGAGTAGAAGAACCTTTCATTAAGGCTTCTATCATTACAAAATCTGACTTCGTAGGAGCTGTAATGACTTTATGTATCGAAAAGAGAGGAGAAATTGTTAATCAGAGTTATCTGACATCAGAAAGAGTAGAATTGATTTTCAATATGCCGCTTGCTGAGGTTGTATTCGACTTTTATGACAGACTAAAATCAATCTCTAAAGGATATGCTTCATTCGATTATCACCCAATCGGATTCAGAGCTTCCAAGCTTGTAAAAATGGATATCCTGATCAATGGTGATATGGTAGATGCTTTATCTTCATTGATTCACGATTCTAATGCTTATTACATCGGTAAAAGAATGTGTGAGAAGCTTCGTGAGCTGATCCCGAGACAACAGTTTGATATTGCTGTTCAGGCTGCATTAGGAACGAAAGTTATCGCAAGAGAAACTATTAAAGCTCTAAGAAAAGACGTTACCGCAAAATGTTATGGAGGAGATATTTCCAGAAAGCGTAAGCTATTGGAAAAGCAGAAAGAGGGTAAGAAGAAAATGAAGCAGATTGGTAGAGTAGAAGTACCACAATCAGCATTCATGGCTGTATTAAAGCTAAATGATTAATTTTTAATTCATTATAAAACAAAAACCGCTTCGTCAGAAGCGGTTTTTTATTGATCTATTTTTTACGGTTATACTTTATTTCCATTGTTTTATACTCTTTTCCCGTCTTGGAATCAGGGCCGTACATTTCCAGTTTTTGAGTATTGTCATCTATAAAGGTGAATACTTCTCTGAAATCACAATCTTTTCCAGGTCTTGAAGGATCTGTCATTTTTCCTTTGAATTCAACTGACTTTGTGGCAGGGTTCCAGTCACCTTCTGAATGCATGATTCCCGTTCCCATATTGTCAATCCATGTACTGACAAACTTCTTCTTTGAATTATCATATCCTACAATGCTCATCCCTTCAAAAGGCATTCCCATAAAATCACCTTTGTGATTAGTCATCTGATAACGGCCGCCAAATATCATTTTATTAGTGGCCTCAGATTTACTTATCATAGGTTTTGCTCCGTTTTCCATCCACATGGTAGTTTCTCCGTTCCAGGTTCCATCAGACTTTGCCAGCATTTTTTGCATTTCTCCTGGAGTTGAGTATTCCATCCAGGATTTCATGGCTGTTGCAGAATCTACAGGTTTCCATTCAGAATTTGAAGCCGTAGAATCTGTTTTATCAGATCCAGCGGAAGCTGTTGTTTTTCCTTTCTCACAAGCTATTAATAAAAAAACTGCAGAAAGAATTGTTAATAAATTTTTCATAATTGTTTAGTTTTAAGAATGTTATAATGATAACTTAAAGATAAGAACTTTTATTGTAATCAAAATTATTTTTTAATACAGGCATAAATCGTAGTTTTGTGTATTCGTAACGCAAATCAATTTATGGAGTCTCCAAAAAAATTACAGGATATAAAAGTGGCTGTAGATGCCGTTATTTTCGGATATTTTGACAAAAAAGATCTTCAGATCCTTCTGATTAAAAGAAATATTGAACCTTTTAAAGGAGGCTGGGCACTACCAGGTGGACTTGTTCTTGATGATGAAAGTGTAGATGATGCGGTAAAAAGAGAACTCTATGAAGAGGCAGGCATAAAGCCCGATTTTTTGGAGCAACTGTATACTTTTGGTAATCTTGGCCGTGACCCAAGGAACAGAGTGGTTTCTGTGGCTTATTTAGGGCTTGTAAACCCATCTTATCATGAACTGTTTGCTGATTCAGATGCGGAAGATGCTCAATGGTTCAGTATTAACAAGCTTCCTTCAGTAGCTTTTGATCACAAAAAAATCATTGAGACTGCTTTAAAAAGACTTCGCACGAAAATTCAGTACCAGCCGATCGGCTTCAATCTTCTCAATGAAGAATTCCCTTTTTCAGATCTTGAAAATCTTTATAAAACGATTGTCGGACAGGAAATCGACAGGAGAAATTTCCGAAAGAAAATCATGAGCTACGGACTCCTTAACGAAACCAATAACGTAAAAAAAGAAGGCAGCGGCAGACCCGGAAAACTTTTTACATTCAACAAGGAAAAATATAAAGAGCTTGAAGAACAGGGCTTTTATTTTGAAATTAAGTAGTTTGTTTTAAACACAAATTTCACGAATAATTTAGCACTAATGTTCACAAATATCTTGGAGCAAAAAATATCACAATATATTCAATAGGAACGGGCTTTAGCCCGTTTTTTTTATGGCCAAATTCCATCGGCTTTAGCCAAAATTTATCAAATTGGTGCCATTTGTGATCAAAATTTGTGTTATTCGTGTTTATATAAATTAAATTTTTATCCTTGATAATCAGTTTGTTAAATTAATTAGTGTGAAATTAACACAAATAAATTTGGTTCATAAAATCATATTCTTTTAAATTTGTGTCAAAATAACGCAATCATGAAATACACTATACAAAATATTACAGAACGTTTTCAGAAGAAGGAAAGAATCAAGTTTCTCTTTTTCTGGGGGCATACAGCAAAAGATATGGTTACCAAATCGTGTTTCAGCCAATGGTTTCCAGGAAGTTTTGAAGAAAATGGGATTACTTACAAAACAGCAGAACATTATATGATGGCAGGAAAAGCCAGATTATTTAATGATCCTGAAACAGAAAAGGAAATCTTAAGTGCAAATACTCCTAATCAGGCAAAAGCCCTTGGTAGAAAAGTGAAAAACTTTGATCCAAAACTTTGGGATGAGCATAAATATCAAATTGTAACCCAGGGAAATTTCCTGAAATTCTCTCAAAATCAAAAATTTAAAGACTTTCTTTTATCAACCGGAGACAAAATCCTCGTAGAAGCAAGTCCTTATGATAAAATCTGGGGAATCGGGATGCTGGAAACAGATAGCAGAGCAGAAAATCCTTTATTATGGAATGGAGAAAACCTTTTAGGGTTTGCTTTGATGGAAGTAAGGGATGAATTAAGAAGGTAAAAACACAAACCAAACACAGAATAGTATTATGGAAAAAACAGAATTGCACCCACAGATATTTCTGATTGAAGATTTTCTGACTGAAACGGAATGTGATCATTACATCAGTCTTTCTCAGGAAAAGGTTTTTGAAGAAGCAAAAATTAATGTATTCGGACGCCAGCAGATGAATAAAGGAATCAGAAATAATGACCGACTGATGATTTTCGATACTACACTAGCTGAAGAGCTTTTCAAAAAGGCTGCAGAATTTCTGCCGCAGGAACACGATGGATATCAGATTATTAACTTTAATGAAATGCTAAGGATTTATAAATATGCTTCCGGGCAGCAATTCAAAATGCACAGAGACGGGAGCTACATCAGAAATGAGAAAGAGAAAAGCTTCTACACTTTTATGATTTATTTGAATGATGATTTTGAAGGAGGAGAAACAGAATTTGAAAATTTATTTACAGTCGCTCCAAAGAAGGGAACAGCTCTTATTTTTCATCATCCTTTAAGACATGAAGGAAAAACCCTGATCAGCGGACAGAAGTATGTTTTAAGAACAGACATAATGTACTCAAAAGTATAAAGAATCCATTAAAAAGGAAGGCATTGCTATGTCTTATTTAATTAGCGTAATATTAACACAAATAAAAATATTTGATCATGGAAGATGAATTAAAACCCAGATTTATCGAATCATTACAAAGAAATAATGATCAGATCAGAGAAGATAGAGCAAAGATCATCGGAGCAGATTCCGAACTGATTTACAGGCGCAGAGTTGAAGATATCGAACTAAAAATCAAAAGACTCGAGCGTGAACAGGAAGGGCTTATTGATATCAGTCCTTTAGACAGAAACAGTCTGACTTTTGCGGATTTTAATCCAGAAGCATTCGTTCAGAAAGACATGGAATTATCATTAACAATCAGAAATCTGAATATTCAGCTCGAAGTAACCCAAAAAAGATTTGAATATTTATTTGGAAAAACACTGTAGTCATGGGAAGTACAAGATACGATTTAGACGCTCGTTATGACAGAGCAAGCAAAGCAGGTTACGGAACAAAATCCGCGGGAGAAATTTTCACCCAGAATGCCAAAAGAATGGCCCACGAATCCATGAATCCTCACGGAATTTCGTTCAGAGAATCCAGAGACTCAGAAGTTCATCCCAATTCAGTTCCTATTATTTTAGGACTGGATGTTACAGGAAGTATGGGACATATTCCCCATGAGTTAATTAGAGATGGACTACCAAAATTAATGGGAGGTATTATCCAGGGAGGTGTTCCTGATCCAGCCTTATTATTTCTTGGAATTGGAGATCATGAATGTGATGGCTATCCGCTTCAGGTAGGACAATTTGAGTCAGGAGATGAAGAACTGGATATGTGGCTTACTAGGACTTATATTGAATCCGGAGGCGGCGGAAATGCGGGTGAAAGCTATCTTTTAGCGTGGTATTTTGCAGCATTTCACACCAGAACAGATGCTTTTGAAAAAAGAGGACAAAAAGGATTACTGTTTACCGTAGGTGATGAACCTTGCTTAAAAACACTTTCTGCATCAGCCATCAGAGAAATTATGGGAAAAGGGCAGCAAACTTATACTTATTTTGAACTGCTGGAAGAAGCAAAGAAAAAATATGAAATATACCATATCAGTGTTCTGCATTCCGATCAGGCATTGAGGGCAGATAGAGGATGGAAAGAATTATTAGGACAAAACTGTGTATCCATAGCAGATCACAGGGAGATTCCTAATGTTATTAAAAATATCATCTGTGATAAGTTTAAAAATCAAAGTTTCGGAACAACAGAAACAGGAGGTTTAGATCAGTTTCAAATGCTTTAGAAATCTGGGATTATCATCAGAAGATGTTGCGATTAAGGATTAAAAAATAAAAAGAAATGAAAAAGGCGCAAATAGTAATAGGACTTGGTTTTGGTGATGAAGGAAAAGGCATTACCACAGATTTTCTGGCTTCTCAGAATCCGGAGGCTGTTGTAATTAGGTTTTCAGGTGGACAGCAGGCGGCGCATACCGTTATGATTGATGAAAAAAAGCATGTGCATTCCAGCTTTGCGAGTGGAGCACTTCGCGGCCTGCCTTCTTATTTTACAGAGCATTGTACCATTCATCCGGTTTTTCTATTGAATGAAAGAGAAGAGCTAAAGACAAAGAATGGAAATGTGGAGCTTCATATTCATCCCTTGGCGAAAATCACAACTCCTTTTGATGTATGGCAAAACAGAACAAATGCCCGTAATCTGGAACACGGAACCTGCGGAAAAGGAGTAGGAGCCACGATGAAAAGAAACGAAAGTCCCTATAAACTATTTGCCGTAGACCTCATAGCACCCAAAGAAATGTTGATAGAAAAGCTGAAAGGAATTGCCTATTACTATGGTTTTGCAGATGAAAATGAGATCACAGAACTTTTACAGCCTTTTTTAAATGCTGTGGAAGCAATTGACTGGAAAATAAATGATTATAACTACCTTGCTTCGTTTGATGACCTTATTTTTGAAGGAAGTCAGGGTATTTTACTCGATATGGATCACGGCGTTTTTCCCAATGTGACCTATGCACATACTACATCAAAAAATGCCTGTGAGATCTGTAAGCTTTTAAAAATTGAAGACATTGAAATGTATTATGTGACCAGAAGCTACTCAACCCGCCACGGAAACGGCTGGATGAGCAATGAAAAACAAATGAATCTGAAAAATAATGAAGAAGAAACCTGTACATTTAATGAGTATCAGAAAGAATTCAGAACTGGGCAAATAGATTACAAACTGCTGAATTATGCCTTAAAGCTGGATAGAGCTTATGTATTCCCGACTAAAAAGAATTTAGTTGTTACCTGTCTGGATCAGATTGATGAACAATTTAAACTGGAAAACCTTGAGGTTGAATTTAATAACGCTTACGGATCTTATTCTCCGTATTCAATAGATTTTAAACAGATTTTTTAATTTCAAAAGAAGAAATCAGGCATAGGATAAAAGCTTTAATTTTATATTTAATGATAGAAAATAATAACCATGAAAACAATACACTATATAAAGGGTGATGCTACCCGTCCTGACGCTGAAGGGAATAAAATAATTGCTCATATCTGTAATGACATTGGATGTTGGGGAAAAGGATTTGTAACTGCCATTTCAAAAAGATGGAAACAGCCGGAAAAAGAATACAGAGAGTGGTTTAAAAGTAAAGAACATTTTAACCTTGGAGAAATCCAACTAGTTCAGACGGAAGAGGATATTTGGATCTGCAATATGATTGCTCAGCATAAGATTATTACACATTCAGATGTTCCACCAATAAGGTATGATGCAGTGGAAGATTGTTTATTGAAACTAACTCATGAAGCTTCACAAAAAAAAGCTTCAGTACATATGCCGAGAATAGGATGTGGATTAGCAGGAGGAAAATGGGAAGAAATAGAACCCCTAATTGAAAGAACATTGCTTGCAAGTGATGTGGAAGTATATGTGTATGATTTTGAATAAACAACGAAAGCCATGAAAACAACAACATTATATAGACCAGTAGGAGAAAAGGAAATGATCTTAATTATAGAAAGCGGATTTAAAAAATTTCCTCCAAGACTGGAATGGCAACCCATTTTTTATCCTGTTCTTAATGAAGAATATGCTTCTGAGATTGCAGAAAAATGGAACACCAGAGACGAAGCAGGAAACTATCTTGGTTTTGTAACCCAATTTGACGTGCAGGAAGAAGTGGCAGATCAATATCCTGCACAGAATGTAGGAGCTAGAAACCACAACGAACTATGGGTTCCTTCCGAAGAGCTGAACAGCTTTAATAATGCAATTGTAGGAGACATCAAAGTAATAAAAGTATTCATAGGAGATGATTTTAAGAAAGCTGGAAATACTGAATTGGAAGACTTGATGTTGAAAATAAAAAAATTAAACAATGACAAATAAAGGAATGGCAAAAGATACCTTAGATATCCTTGCCAAAAAATATTACATAAACGAACATAACGAAAAAATAAATATAGAAAACGAACAGGAAATCAGTAAAAAAGAAACCGTTCTTTTCACTCCGGAACAACTTTCTGAAATAAAAGAATCTCCGATGCCGGAAACCAGTTTTGAAACCAAAATTGAAACCTGGAAATGCAGTTCTTTAAAAGCAATTTTACAATTAGCCGAAGAAGAAAACCAGGAAAAGATCATGTGTCTGAACTTTGCATCAGCAAAAAATCCCGGAGGAGGATTTATCAATGGTGCAGAAGCACAGGAAGAAAGTCTGGCAAGAACTTCAGGTTTATATGAAAGCTTACTTCAGGCTTGGGATTATTATACGATTCACCGTGCAATGGAATCTTGTTTTTATACTGATACAATGATTTATAGTCCTAAAGTTCCCGTTTTTAGGAAAGATAAAGGAGAATTGCTGCTTAAACCCGTTCTGTGCAATTTCATCACCTCTCCGGCAGTCAATGCTGGGGTTGTAAAACGCCGGGAACCGGAAAGAGAACATGAAATTCTACCTGCCATGGATGTCAGAATGGATAAAATGCTTTCGCTGGCTTTGCACAAAGGAAATGAAGTGCTTATTTTAGGAGCCTGGGGATGTGGTGTTTTCAAAAATGACCCAAAAGAGATTGCCGGATTATTCAGAAAATATATCGAGGGGAAATATAAAAATAAATTTAAAAGAGTGGTTTTCGCGGTGCTTACGAAAAAAGAAGAAATGCTGAAACCATTTGAAGAAATACAATGAAAATCAAATTAAAAAAATATAAAGAACAACTACAGGTTTGGCCTGAACAAGGATATCACATCATGGCTCAATATGATGATGAGAAAATTATAGTGTATCAGTCTTATAGAAAAGAAATTGGAGAATTTGCAGTAAAGAATCAATTCTTCGGTGGAGGTTTCAGCCTTGAAAGAATGACATGGATAAAGCCAAATTTTCTTTGGATGATGTACAGAAATGGATGGGGTAAAAAAGAAGGTCAGGAAAGTGTTTTGGCAATTCATTTGAAGAAAGAAGCTTTTATAAAATATCTGGAAAATTCGGTATATTCTTCTTACAATACAAGTTTTGGGATGTCCAGAGATGAGTGGCAGAAGCAGATAAAAGAATCTTCAGTGAGATTGCAGTGGGATCCGGATCATGATCCTTTTGGAAATAAACTGGAACGGAGAGCCATACAGATTGGTTTGAGGAATGAATTTATTAGGTCTTTTGCTAAGGATGATATTCTTTTTATCGAAAATATTTCAGATTTTGTAACAGAGCAATATCAGTTTGTATTGAACGATGATCTAGATAATCTCATTATTCCCGAAGAAAGGCCGCTATTATTTGATGATGAGGTTTTAAATAAAAAACTCAATTTAAGATAAAAGAATTTTTAAAAAAGTGAAAAAATATAATTTCAGATTCGTAGATCAACCTGAAGATCCTAATATTGGACTGACGATTGAAGAGATTGCCTTTCTTCAGAAAGAATTGAATCTGCAGTTTCCTGAAACCTATATTTATTATCTTAAGAATGCAGGAAAAAAATCAAACGTTTTTCCTGTGGAAAATGATGTTATAAAGCTGAAAAAATACCAAAGTCAATTGAAAGAGGCTTTGAAGAAAAGAGACTTGTTAAGTTCAGAAAGTCTTTTTTGTTTCCTGTATAATATTAATTACGAACCTCTTGTTTGTCGGGATTTTGAAATATTTTATTTTTTTAATTTATCAGATCCTAAATCTCCTGATCTTTATGTTTTTGGAGATTTCATCACAAATTATGACTGGCAGGGATATGCTAAAGAGCTTACAAATAAAGAAAATTTTGTAGATTTTATCAATGACAAAACGAAAAAGAAATTTGGACCAAAACTACTTGAAAAAATAGGAAATATCATTTTAGGAATCCTATTGGCGCCTTTTATTATCATCGTGCTGCTTATTGTTGCATTCCAAGTTTTAATAGAAAAAATTAAAAACCAATGAAAAAACTAACCATATTAAGCGGCGCAGGAATCAGTGCCGAAAGCGGAATAAAAACCTTCAGAGACGGAGATGGTCTTTGGGAAAATCATAATGTAACGGATGTGGCAAGTCCGGAAGGATGGAGAAAAGACAGAGCCTTAGTCCTGGAATTTTACAACCAGAGAAGACGCCAGCTTCATGAAGTACAGCCCAACGATGCGCATCACTTATTGGCAGAGCTGGAAAAACATTTCGAAGTTCAGATTATTACCCAGAACATTGATGATCTTCACGAAAGAGCAGGATCTACTAATATCCTTCATATTCATGGAGAATTGTTCAAATCCTGTTCTTGTAATAATAAAGGTTTAATTTATGAACAAAAAGAGGATATCAATATCGGAGACAAAGCAGAAGATGGGGCGCAATTAAGACCATTTATCGTTTGGTTTGGAGAAGATGTTCCTTTGTATCAGACAGCGAGAGAAATTGTGAAAGAATCCGATATTTTATTGGTAATCGGAACTTCTTTGCAGGTATATCCGGCAGCTGGATTGATTCATGATATTAAAGACGACAGCCTTCTAATCGTCATCAATCCTAATGAAACAGGATTTGGCTATGGACAAAGAGCCGTAGTGATGAAAGAAACAGCTACACAGGGAATGAAATTATTGTTTGATAAATTAGTCAATTTAGCCTGATGAAAAACAAAGTAAAAGCAGGAATCATGGGCGTTTGCATTGGCGATGCTCTTGGTGTTCCTGTAGAATTCAAAAAAAGAGAAGATTTAAAACGTTTTCCTGTAACAAAGATGCTGGAATACATGTCCTGGAACCAACCAAAAGGAACTTGGAGTGATGACAGTTCTCTTACTCTTTGTTTAGCGGATGAGCTTACAAAAGGCTATGATCTGGAAAAAATCGGGCAGAGTTTTGTAAAATGGAATAAATACGGTCACTGGACTGCCCACGGAAGGCTTTTCGATATAGGAGGAACAACAAGACATGCTCTGGCAAGATTAATCAAAGGTGAAAGTGCCAGATTTTCAGGAAATATTTTTGAAGAAGATAACGGGAATGGTTCTTTAATGAGAATCCTTCCCCTTGCCTTTTATCTTGAGAAAGAAAATGATATTCAGAAACTCTATCTGACTGTAAAAGAGGTTTCAGCAATAACTCACGGGCATTTCCGTTCTGTTTTTGCCTGTTTCATCTATGTTATTTTTGCCATTCAATTGTTGAAAGAGAAAAGCAAAAAAGAAGCATACGCTTATACACAAAAAATTGCATTAGATTATGCTGAAGAACAGGAATTTAATCCAAATGAAATTGAACTTTTCGGAAGAATTCTAAAAAATGATATTTCTCAATATCCTGAAGATGAAATCAAGAGTGGCGGATATGTCCTTCACAGCCTGGAAGCCTCTCTATGGTGTTTTTTAAACGCAGAAAGCTATTCTGAAGCTGCTTTGAAAGCGGTAAATCTCGGAGAAGATACAGATACAACAGGAGCCATTACCGGAGGAATTGCCGGAATTTATTATGGATATGAAAATATTCCTGAGGAATGGATTGCAGAACTCGTGAGGAAGGATGATATTGAGAAATTGTGTGAGAAGCTAAATACAAAACTGTACAACATTGATAAACCTGTATAGATTTATTTCAGAAAAAGAATTATCAGAAATGATGATGATGAACTTTAAAGAATTTCCTTCTCATTTTCCACTGTACTTTATTATTGGAAAGATTCCGGAAACTTCTGAAGAACGGATACAGTTTCTTGTAAAATTTGAAATAAATGAGGAAAAAATATCTCATTTTACCAGACTGGATAATAGGGCTTTGATTATTAACGATATTGAGGAATTAAATTGCCTTAATACTTTGATTGATGATAAAATTAAGGTGATTGGAATTTCTGGTAAAAGTCAAGAACTCAGACAGGATATTAGAGATATATTGGAAAAAGAAAAAAGATTTTTTGAATTCAGGTTAAAGATATATTTGAATACAAATAATAGAGAAATTATTCCGTATGATTATTTTGAACAACGGGTTGATTCTGATAATAACATATCAGAACCTACTGAAAAGGAAAAAGAAATTTCAGCAAAATATTATGATGAAAAAAGATCAAAAATAAATACAGTTGAAGAAGCCGTTAATTTTTTAATAAACGAAGAATTAAACGAAGAAAATATCAATGAAATCAAGAACAAGTCATTAGCAGAAAAATTTGACCAGCTGGGTGGATTTTTCGGCTTAGGAATGTATCTTCGGAATATATTTATTTATCCGAATAAAAATGAAGACTTCCTACAATATTTAAAGATCTATGACCCTCAATATATAGTTGACCGGGGAGAATTTGGAGAAGGTATTATTGATGATCTGTTGTGGAGAAAACTGAATCACTACCGGATAACAGATGAAAGCAAAAAGAAGATTGCTGATCTGAGAAAAGAACAATATGATGAAGATGCTTTTTGGTCTAACTATATAAAAGAACAATTATTTTCATACAATCTAGATGATGCAATGATCAGAGATTATCTAGAAATGGAAAATAAAATGGAAAATAATGATGAAGATTTTGAACACTATTATTATGAACAGAAAAGAATTCTGGCCGGAATATCCGATGAGGAAAAATCAGTCTATGATCAGATAAAACAGGATTATTTTACGATCAGGAATCTTATTGAACAATTAAAAAACAAACCATGAACGAAATAGAAAAGAAAAAAATAAGTAAATTTTTAAGCCTGATTTTACGTCATCAGCCAGAAAGTATTGGACTTATGCTGGATGAAAACGGTTGGGCAGATATTGAAGAGCTGAGAACGAAATCAGCCAAAAGAAGAATATATTTTACTCCCGAAGAATTAGATGAGGTAGTAGAAACCAACAATAAAAAACGTTTTGCTTTTAACGAAGACAAAACTATGATCAGGGCAAGTCAGGGACATTCTATTGATATAGATCTGGATTTGGAAGCCAAACAACCCCCTGAGTTTCTTTACCACGGAACAGCAGAAGCCAATATTTCTTCCATTTTAGAAAAAGGAATTGAAAAAAGAACCCGCCAGCATGTACACTTAAGTGCTGATAAAGAGACTGCTGCAAAGGTCGGAATGAGACACGGCAAACCTGTGATTTTGACCATCAGAACCGGAACAATGCATCAGGAAGGATTATCTTTCTATCAGTCTGCGAACGGAGTATGGCTGACAGATTTTGTAGATGCAAAATATATTTCAAAGTAAAATGAGCAGAACATTAGTCATAGGAGACATCCACGGAGGGTTTAAAGCTTTAAAACAGATTCTTGAAAGAGCAGTAGTCACAGAAAATGACCAACTGATTTTTCTAGGAGATTATGTAGACGGGTGGAGTGAGTCTTCACAAATTATACAGTTCTTAATCGAACTTTCCGAGAAGCAAAAATGTATTTTCATCAAAGGAAATCATGATGCATGGTGTGAAGACTGGCTGGCATTTGGACAAAATCCTGATGTATGGCTTTTTAATGGAGGAAAAAAAACGGTAGAAAGCTATGCGGGTTATTCTCTTGAAGACTTGGATATTCACCTCGAATTCTTTCAAAGGATGAAAAATTATCATATTGATGAGCAGAACAGGCTGTTTATTCATGCAGGATATGCTTCTATGCACGGTCCGGAAAAAGAAGTTTATTCAAGCAATTACCGCTGGGACAGAACCCTCTGGGAAACCGCTGTTGCAATGGATAAAAAACTGAATAAGAATTCCGAATTATATCCTAAAAGACTGCTTTTGTATAAAGAAATATTCATCGGGCATACTCCCACTATTGAAATTGGAATTAAAATACCGGCCAATAAAGCCAACATCTGGAATATGGATACGGGAGCTGCTTATACCGGATCTTTATCCATCATGGATATTGATACCAAACAATTCTGGCAAAGTGATCCACTTCCATCCTTGTACCCCAATGAAAATGGAAGAAATTAAAAGACGAGAGAAACAAACCTCACAGAGTTATAATACCTGTGAGATTTTTATTTTAAAACAATTTCACTTATTCGCCCTTTCACAAAAGATGATTAATTTTAAAGTCTGAAAATATGACTTCAATGAAACTGAAATATCTTTTATTCACCCTGAGTTCTACCTTGTTTCTAGCTCAAAAATCATTTCAGACCCCTTTTGAAAAAGGAAATGGCAACCAGACGGTTACCTATGATGAAATGAACAGCTACTATCAGGATCTGTCCAAAAATTTCAATACCATTCAATATCTTAAAAAAGGAGAAGATGACAACGGGAAACCAATTTATGTAGTAGTTTATAACCCTTTTCCTGAGAAAGATCTTGAGAAACTAAGAAAAGAGAAAGCTATTCTTTTCGTCAACAACGGCATTCATCCTGGAGAACCGGACGGAATAGATGCTACGATGATGATGATGAGGGACTTGGCGACTAAAAAGATTAAAACTCCACAAAATTTTATCATTGCCGCCATTTCTGCTTATAATGTCAGTGGAATGCTAAACAGAGGTTCCTATTCCAGAGCCAATCAAAATGGTCCGGAACAGTATGGTTTCAGAGGAAATGCAAGGAATTATGACCTAAACAGAGATTTTATCAAGACAGACTCTAAAAATGCCCGAAGCTTTCAGGAAATCTATCAATGGTTAAAACCGGATGTTTTCATTGACAACCATGTAAGCAACGGAGCAGATTATCAATATACATTCACCTATATTTCTACCTTTAAAGAACGTCTGGGAAATACCCTCGGAAATTATTTCTATAATGACTATCAGGCTAAAAACCTTGAGGATATGAAAAAACTTGGCTATGAAAGCACTCCTTATGTCAATATTCACGGAGATGTTCCCGAAGTAGGATTTGCTTCATTTGAAGACTCTCCAAGATATTCTACAGGATATATTTCCCTTTTCAACTCTTTAGGCACCGTCCCCGAAACTCATATGCTGAAGCCTTATGACAAAAGAGTAGATGCCACTTACAAATATATGTTAGTCAACCTGCAGAATTTAGATAAAGATTATCAAAAGATAAAGCAGCTCCGCATAGAAAACTTAAAGCAATACCAAGCCGGAAAGCAATACGGAATCCGTTGGAAAATAGACTCTACGAAATTTTCTACCATGGATTTTAAAGGATATGAAGGAAAATATAAACCCAGTGAAGTTTCAGGGAAACCAAGACTGTATTATGATAGAAACAAACCCTTTACAAAGAATATAAAACTGTTTACAACAGCAGTTCCTACAGGATATATTACCATTCCAAAGTTTTATGTGATTCCACAGTCGCAGTATCGTGTGATTGAAGAATTTAAAAGAAATAAAATTCAGATGAAACCGATACTGAAAGACAGTACGATAGCGGTAGAGTCCTATAAAATCAAAGATTTTAAAACCGTTAAAAACCCTTACGAAGGGCATTATCTGCATTTTGAAACTATGGTTGATACTTCCCATAAAAATATGACATTTGCTGCGGGAGACTATCTTATTTCTACCAACCAGAATGGTGTAAAATATATGATAGAAACCCTTGAACCTGAAGCATTAGACTCATTTTTCAACTGGAACTTTTTTGATGGGATTCTGGCTCAGAAAGAATATTATTCCGCCTATATTTTTGAAGATACGGCTGCAGAACTGTTGAAAAAAGACAAAAAACTGAAAGAAGCTTTTGAAGCAGCTAAAGCATCAGATAAAAAATTGTCTGAAGATGGAGATGCACAGTTAGACTGGGTATACAGACATTCTCCCTATTTTGAAGAAAAAACGTTCAGGCAATATCCTGTTTATAGAGTATTGTAAATTATTGATATTGAATAAATAAACTAAAAAAAGGCGTTTCAAAAAAACGCCTTTTAATTATCTTGGTAAGCCTCTTTTCAAGGCCATTTCTGCTCTTTTAACAGCCATCTTCTCTTTCCAATCCATATAACTGTTTTTGAAATTGGACTTCATAATGTCGTCAAATTTTCGCTGTACCGTAAGGTTCCACAGAGAATGTGCTTTTACTGCCCATGATTTGTCCCAGGCTCTTAAAGAAATAGAAAAACTTCCGTCCAGATATTTCATCCAGTGCCACCATCCGGTAGGCATAAACAAAGTATCTCCGTGCTCAAGGTAACATTCAATTCCTTCTACACCATCTAGTGCCGGGAATTTTGTGAAATCTGGATTTTCAATATCATAATCTTCCAGTGCATATGTTGCATAAGGAATCTGGTAAAGTCTTTCTCTCCACTTGTAATCAAAAAGAAGAATATGTTTTCTTCCGTTAAAGTGAGTGTGGAAGATATGAGCCATATCAATATCAAAGTGAAGGAACGTTACAGATCCTTTTCCACCAAAAAACATATTGGGATATTTATCCAGAAAGCCTCCCATTAATTTTTTAGGAGAAATATAATCTTCCAAAAGCTTAGGAGCATATTTTATGGGATCGAAAAGAAATATTCTGAGATCAGTAGGCTCTTTCTGTATAAGATCTATATAATCTCCAAACTTCATTTTTGCAGCAGCAGCATTAATGGGAGCAGAAGGATCTGCCTTTGAGCTGTCATATAGCGGAACTTCCACATCTCCTACAACCTCCTTCATATATTCCATCGTCCATTTTTGGTAAGCCGGCCAGTTTTTTGCCATATTCCTGATGACAACGGGCCTTCTTGGCTTCAGATATTTTTCGTAAAATTCTTCTTTTGAAATGTCTTCTACAACATCTATAGGCTTTAAAATAATTCCCATTTTATAAATTTTATGTTACAAAATTATTAAATATATATTTAGATAATCGTGTTTAATTTTTTTTTAATCTATGATTCAAATCAGATTTTACTATCTAGTCTAAATAAGGATATTAAAATTTTTTCTTCTGCTGAAAATTGTTGTTATTATACTCAATATGATAATGTTAATGCTGGTTTTGTTACAGAATTTTGAAAAATAAATGATGAAAAATTTTGAAGATTTTGTATGCCAAATATAATTTTTAAATGAAAGTAATCAACTGTATAATAAATGGCAATTTGAATGAAAATTAGTCTGAAGATAACATCCTTTTTAAAAAATAAATCAAGAGTAAAAAAAATATCACTATGTTTGTAGTGATATTGATTTAACTTTTATCTTTAAAATTCATCTTTATAAAAAGTGTAACAAAAAACGAGAATGATTAACTAATTGAGCAAATAATAGGTATGAAAAAAAATATTTCTTTATTTCTGATGCTTTTCTTTACTGTGCTTACTTTTGCACAGAAAACGGTATCAGGAAAGATCACTGATGATGACGGGGTTGCCATACCAAGTGCCAGTGTAACCATAGAAGAACCTGGCAAAGATGCTATTCTGGCTTACGGAATTACCAATTCTAAAGGAGAATATAAAGTAACTTTCACTTCCGCTGAAGCTAATGTGGATCTTAAAGTGAAAGCATTCAATCAGAAACCTCTTACAAGACAAATCAGCAATAGTGATCAGACCTTAAGTTTCAAAATGCAGTCTGAAGCCACTGAAATTAAAGAAGTACAGCTGAAAACCAAAATGATTACAGCAAGAGGTGATACCATTTCTTACGATCTTAAAGCATTCAACAGCAAAAATGACAGAACCCTTGCGGATGTTATGAAGAAGATCCCGGGAATTGAAGTAAATACAGACGGAACAATTCTTTATCAGGGAAATGCCATCAATAAATTCTATGTAAACGGAAAAGACCTTATGGAAGGTGGCTATGGAACGATCAACAACTCTCTTCCAAAGGATGCTGTACAGAAAGTAGAAGTTCTTGAGAATCACCAGCCGGTAAAAATTCTTCAGGATAAAGTGCCTTCAGATCAGGCAGCCATTAATATTAAGCTGAAAAACTCTGTTACCATGACGGGGAGAGGAGAAGTAGGAACAGGCTTCGGAGATCCATGGCTTTGGAATGTAAAACTGACCCCAATGTTTTTCGGACAGAAAAGCCAATGGGTAGTCAATTACAAAACCAATAATATGGGTGAACAGGTGGAGAATGAAGGGAATATTCTGGCTTTTGGTAATAGGTATGAAGGTAAGAGAATCAATGCTTCTCAAAATGACTGGCTGAATGTAGAAAATGCAAGCACACCTAATCTTCCGGTAAAAAGATATTTGATGAATAATGTCCATTATTTATCAGCCAACTACCTTACCAATATTGATAAGAAAAAAGAATGGGAACTTAAAGCTAACGCAAACTATACCAACAATGCAGTAGAAAGAGAGTCTTATAGTCAGACAGATTATTTTGGAGGAGCTTCTACTATTATAAAAACCTTGAATAAATTTTATACAGATAAAGCAAAAGGAGAATTAATATTTACAAAGAATGCCAAAAAAGGATTCTTTAAAAACACCACAAGCTTCTCTCAATATTGGAATGCAGATAGAGGAATTGTTGATAGAACAGATGCAAAAACCGGTATACTAAGAAACGCTAACGAAGGTGTTGAATCTCCTACAACATCATTCCAGAACTCATTGAGTACAATTATTCCATGGAAGGAAAAAATGGTAAATCTATTATCCTATGTAAGTTACCAAACAGATAGACAGACTTTGGAAGTGTCTCCGTCATCTTATTTGGATATCCCTGGATTTAAGCCGGTACCTGATACAGAGTTTGCTACACAGAGTTTAAGACTTAAAACTTTTGAAGCTAATCATTCTGCTAATATTGGTTTTTCTGCTAAAGGATGGACATTTACTCCTGAAGTTGGATTTAATTTTAAAAGTACGGGGCTGATGTCTGATTTGTCAAATGTGAAAGCAATTCCGTCTACCAATCCTGATAAAGATCCCAAATCAGAGGCATATAGTAATGATTTAAATTACACCATAGCTACACCATACGGAAGTTTAGGGATAAATTATAAAAGTGAATCATGGATGATCTATGCCAATCTTCCGGTAAACTCAAACAATATTAAAGCGGATGATCCATTAAGACTCGTTTCAAAATCTGTAAATAAAGTAACTTTTGAACCTAATATTTTTGCACAATATTCATTTGCTTCATTCTGGAAAGCATCCGTAAATGCTAATATTAATAATAATTTTGGAGAAATAAATACAGCATATTCAGGGTTCTTAATGACGTCACCTGAGGGAATTAGAGCAATGGATATTAACAATCCAATTCCTCAGAATAACAATAAATCTGCAGGAACAAGAATAGAATATAGAAATCCATTAAATAATTTATTCTTCAATGCTAATTACAGATATTCTGATGCAAAGAGAAACTTAATTTCAAATCCGGAGATCAACGGTGGGGGATATACCATAATGAAATATAAAGAGCAGGACAATCATGTATTAAGTAATGGATATAGTGTAGAGGTTGGAAAATATTTTCCAAAGTTTAAAACGAACGCATCACTTAGCTATAGCAACAATACAACAGAATCCGATGCCTTTTTGAATGATAAATCATATACCAATAAAAACAACGGCCAGTCATTTGGAATTAAATTTAATAATACCTATTTCAGCTGGATGAGCGTTGATTATAATGCAAGTCTTACCAGAACAAAACAAACAAGTGTTGGAGAATTAAACTCTAATGCTACGAGAACAGGTTTTACTCATAATCTAGGAGTTTTCTTCTATCCAATGGAAAATCATACTGTCGGATTTAATTGGGATCAGGTAAATACAAATGCAGCGGATCAAAAATATCATAATGGATTCTATGATATATCATATCAGTTTACTTGGGCTAAAAAGAAAATTGATTTTGAACTGAAATGGATGAACATCGCGAACAAAAAAGTTTTTGAAACGTATGATATTAATACTACGAATATTACATATACGAGATATCAGCTCCGCCCAAGCCAAGTCATGTTTACCGTAAAATTCAACTTTAAATAAAATAAAAACCAATCCATCCGGATTGGTTTTTTGTTGAGATATAATGATGTATTAAAATTAAAAACTTTGCTGGTCTGCTGAAGGCCCATAGCTTCCCGGCAAAGGAATATTGTTCAGTCTGTAATATACACCCAGTTGAGCTCTGTGATGGGTAATCTGGTTTAGAGCATGGCGGATTGCTCCGTATTTGCTCCAGCTTGCCAGTTCATGACCATCATTTTTAATCGTCCAGCTGGGATTGAGATCATCTTCAGTGCTGTTTTCCAATGCAGTTTTTGCTGACTGATAATCGTCTTCCAGTTTTTTCATAAGGTCATCTTTTGTAGAAAGAACGGTCGGTTTGTAATCGCCTTTAGCAAAATCCAGTTCAGAAGTTTTCAAAATAGTGTTAGGCCATTCAAAAACTTCCACAAGGTGGGTAGCAAGAGGCATCATTTTCATGCTTTTTTCATGAGGAGCGAAGTCATTTTTTCCTTCTGGGAACAGTTCAATAAATTTTTTTGTGGTTTGGAATTCTCCCTCCAGTTCGGATTTTAATTGAGATAACGTGTCCATAATATTTTGATTTTTATAAACTTAAAGGTAAGTGTTTTAAAAATGAAACTGTTTTAAGAGAATCATAATTTTTTTAATCTTCATATAATCTGGAGGAGATGAATATTTTTCTAAAAAATAAAATTTTAAAAAAAGTGTAACAAAAGAAGACATGTGATAACTAATTATATAAAACTTGAAATAATGAAAAAATTATTCTCCATATTTCTTATTGCTCTTTTTGCATTTGCAGGAGCTCAGGAATCAAAAGAAACCGCTAACCGTTTCTTTTATGAACTGACTTTTAAGCCGAAGAAAGACTCGGCAAAACTGGATAAAATTATCACCATTCTTGATATTACCCCCAAAAAATCAATCTATCAGGATTATACAATTCCAGCTCAGGATTCCATTATTAAAGTTGCAGTTGACGAAATGGAAAAAACAAAAAGCTGGAAGGATATAACGAAGCTTATTAAAATGCCTAAATTTTCATATAAGATTATTAAAACTTATCCTGAAATGAAGGAGAAGTATGTTGATAGAGTGAGTATGAATTTATTTGGTTATGATGATGATATTAAATTCAATTGGAACATTTTATCAGAAAAAGAAAAAGTAGGGGAATATAATACGCAGAAAGCAACTACAGAATTTGGAGGAAGAAAATGGACTGCCTGGTTTAGTACAGATATTCCTTTTCAAGATGGGCCATATAAATTTTACGGGCTTCCTGGGTTAATTGTTAAAATTGAAGATTCAGAGAAAAACTATTCTTGGAAACTAAGTGGAAATAAGAAGATTGAAAACTATGAAGAAATGTCCAATTCAGATAAGATCAATGCAAAGTATGGAGTTCCTCAAACTGTAACTCCTACAACAAAAGATAAGTTTGAAAAGGCTTATGCTAGCTTTAAACAAGATCCTATGGCTGAATTTCGTCAAAAAGTTACTCCAGAAATGATGAATATGAAAATGCCAGGATCTGATATAACAATTGGAGAAATGGCAAAAAAGCAAGAAAAAATGGCTAAAGATTTTTTCAGTGCTAATGATAATCCGATAGAAAAAGAACAAGCTTCTGACAAGAAGAAAAAATAAGCATTCATATCAACTAAATTATATTTTGAATCAACCCAGATACAGTAATGTGTTTGGGTTGATTTCTTTTATATCCAAACGTTATTTAGATTAAATTTAAATAGCGTATATTTGCAGGACTAAAAATTAGGCTTTGAGAGAGAAAGGATTACATAAATTAAGTGGATTCCCTAAAAATAGAATGGGGAAGATATTGGGATATGATAACGACCATCTTAAAATGCCCAATAAAATCATTGAAATGGGGCTCCTTCCGGAGACCGTTTTCAGAATTTTGTATCAGGCGCCTTTCAATGGGCCTATGTATGTGGAGTTTGGAGCTGAAAAAAGCCGGATTGCTCTTCGTGAGGAAGAAGGAGATTACATCATTGTTGAAGAATTGAATTAATGCAGGAAAACAAGAAAAAACAGATACTTTTAGTCGGAAATCCTAATGTAGGAAAGTCAACGGTTTTTAATACGCTTTGCAACAAAAAGCAGAAGACCGGAAACTATGCCGGCGTTACCGTTGCAAGCCATTCAGGGAATTATACTTATAAAAACGAAGAAGTGGAAGTGATTGACCTTCCAGGTTCTTACAGCGTATATCCGAGCTCAGAAGATGAGGCTATTTTTTCCAAATATCTTATCGATGAGCAGAAAAACTATGCGGGGGTTGTTTACATTCTTGAAGCATTAAGTTTAAAAAGAGGATTGCTTCTGTTTCAGCAGATTCAGGACCTTGGTATTCCAATGATTTTGATCGTCAATCAGATTGATCAGGCAGAAAGAAGAGGAATTACCATAGATATTCAAAAGTTTTCTGAAGCATTGGGCATTAAAATTATTCAGACCAATGCCAAAGAACATATAGGAATTGACGAAGTAAGGGAAGCGGTTTATAATAACGAGTTTGTAAAAACAAATACCCTTTCTTTTGAAACCCCTAACGAACACAGAGATTTTATTCAGAAACTGGCGGCACACAAAGGTTTCGACAATGAATATAAAGCCTGGATGAGCCTTTCACTGGGAACAGATCTTGGAAGAATTGGCTCTGTGATGGAACAACTAAACGAATCCGATTCTAAAAGTTTGGTTCCGAAAAGGTTACAGGTTCAGGAGACCGTTAGAAGATATCAGAATGTAGACAAGATACTGGCGGATGTCATTTCTAAAAAAGCCCAGTTCAAAGAATTGTTAACTGAAAAACTGGATAAAGTATTAGTTCATAAATTCTGGGGATATGTAGTCTTTTTACTCATTCTTCTGGTAATTTTCCAAAGTGTTTTCTTCCTTGCAGAATATCCAATGAACTGGATTGAAAGTTCCTTCTCATGGTTGGCAGCATTCACCAGCGAACATCTTCCCGAAGGACCCATTAATTCATTGATCTCAAACGGAATCGTTCCCGGAATAGGAGGTATCGTAGTTTTTGCCCCACAGATCGGAATTCTGTTGTATTTCCTTTATCTGTTAGAAGATTCGGGTTATATGGCGAGAGTTGTATTTCTGATGGACAGATTACTGCGTCCGTTCGGACTTAACGGAAAAAGTATCGTTCCGTTGGTTTCAGGAACTGCCTGTGCAATCCCCGCCGTAATCTCTACAAGAAATATTGAAAATGTAAAAGAAAGATTGCTGACCATATTGGTAACACCCTTTATGACGTGTTCTGCAAGACTTCCGGTATACAGTATTATCATCGGACTGATTATCTCAGAAGGAACATTTCTGGGAATAAAATACAAAGCACTGGTCTTGATGGGAATGTATCTCCTTGGTTTCCTGGTTGCTTTATTCTCAGCCGCAATCCTTAAAAGATTTATTAAAAGCAAAGGAAAAACATATCTGGTAATGGACCTTCCTACCTATAAAAAACCACTTTTCGGATATGATTTGAAAATGGTTTTAGGAAAAGTCTGGGACTTCATTACCGGGGCCGGAAAAATAATTTTCATCGTAAGTATCATCATCTGGTTCCTGAGCTATTTCGGGCCGAGCCAGAAAACAAATGAATTTGTAGCTGCAGACGTTCACCTGGATCATTCTTACCTTGCTAAAATGGGTAAAGGAATAGAACCTGTAATCGCTCCGCTTGGTTACGACTGGAAAATGGGTGTAGGAATCCTTACAAGTTTCGTAGCGAGAGAAGTTTTCGTGGGAACAATGTCTACCCTTTACAGTCTGGAAGATGATGCTCCGGAAGTAAAAGTAATTGATAAAATGAGAAGAGATGTAAAACCCAACGGAGAAAAAGTCTTCAGTTTTGCAACCGGAATTTCGGTTCTTCTTTTCTACGCATTTGCAATGCAGTGTGTTTCTACACTTGCAGTAGTCTACAGAGAAACCAAAAGCTGGAAATGGACCGGCTTTCAGGTAGTCATGATGACAGGTTTGGCATATTTTGTGTCGATGATAGTATACCAGATTTTAAAGTAATGGACTCATCATTAATTATTCAGTACGTACTTATTGCATTAATTGTAACATTCGCCTGTTATTCATTATTTAAAGTACTTAAAAAGAATTTCGCACCCAAGAAATTCAGCTCCAAAAGAACCAACTGCGACAAAGACTGCGGCTGTTCTTAATATTGCATTCATCGGATAATTGAAAAAAATGTAGTAAATTCATTTTTCTAACGAAAATTATTCGATTTGAATTTTTTAAAAGCAGGATTACCTGTATTATTTTCTTTATTTGCCCTTCAGGTAAAAGCACAGTCGGATACCGCAAATACCAAGTCTTATGCAGACCAGGTAATGATTCGTGTGAACCTTGATACCAATATTGAGAGTTATGTCTTTACAGAAGGAGAAGGCAAAAATGCCAATAAGACCGTCTTGTCCATCAATAATAAAACAAAAACATCCGTTTCAGTAGATTATAGAATCATAAGTGCAACATTGTCATTTGCTCCCAGATTTTTAGATGGAAATAATGATGACAATATGAAAGGGAAAAGTTCGTATACCGATTTCAGCTTCAGGTTTTTTCCCGGAAGAATCATCCAGAATCTATATTATAAAAATGTAAGAGGCTTTTATGTGGAAAATATGAAAGACCTTTTCCCACAGTGGGAGGAAGGAAGAGATCCATATCTTCAGTTTCCTGATCTTAGAGTGCAAAGTTTTGGAGGTTCTACGTCCTATATTCTCAATAAAAATTTTTCAGCAAGAACAATCTATACTCAGGGTGAATGGCAAAAGAAAAGCCGTGGAAGCTGGGTTCCTTTTGTAGATTATGATCTTACTATTTTCAGAAATACCATTGATGGAGTAAAAGACAAAGAAACCCAATACAATATTGGAGGTAATATCGGATATTTCTATAATTGGGTACTTGGGACAAAAGTAAATATCTCTCCCTACCTGGCTGTTGGAATTGGAGGAAAATTCTCTAGTTACAGGGATTTTGAAAATGGAGGAGTAAAAGAAAATGCGCAGTACGCTACTATAAGAATGCAGGGAGGTCTGCACGTAGGTTATAATACAGATCGTTTTTTGTTCGGGGGTAAAATGAATTTTAACGCCAATTCCTACGATCAGAAAAACAACCAGACCGTAGAGAATAATAACCTCTATGGCCTTTTATACATAGGATATCGTTTTGCACCACCGAAAGTTGTGAAAAATACCTATGATAAAATCCAAAAAAAGATTCCCATTCTATAAGTTGAAAGGTCTTTTAAGTATCTTTGCTCAGGAAAATTTAGAAAAACTATAAATTAAAAACATAATGTCGTTAATAAAATCTATTTCCGGAATTCGCGGAACCATTGGTGGGAAAGTAAATGATAACTTAACACCACTGGATGTGGTAAAATTCGCATCCGCATTCGGAACCTGGCTTCAGAATAATAAAAATAAAAAAGACCTTACCCTTATCATCGGAAGAGATGCCAGAATTTCTGGCCAAATGGTTTCTTCCCTGGTAACGGCTACTTTGCAGGGATTGGGAATCAATGTGGTAGACTTAGGGCTTTCTACAACGCCTACAGTAGAAGTAATGGTTCCTGAGCTTAATGCAGACGGAGGAATCATCCTTACCGCTTCTCACAACCCAAAACAATGGAATGCCCTTAAGTTATTAAACGAAAAAGGAGAATTCATCAGTGGTGAAAACGGAGCGGAAGTACTGGCTTTAGCAGAAAACGAAGACTTCAACTATGCAGAAGTAGATGATCTTGGAAAATACGAAACAAGAGACGATGCTTTTGATATCCATATTCAGCAGATCCTGGATCTGCCAATGGTAGATGTGGAAGCAATCAAAGCGAAAAACTTTAAAATTGTTCTTGATGCGGTAAATTCTACCGGAGGAATAGCTATTCCTATGCTTTTGGATAAATTAGGTTGTGAAACCATTAAATTATACTGTGAACCAACAGGTCACTTCCCACATAATCCTGAACCGTTGAAAGAACATTTGGGAGACATTTGTGAATTGGTGAAGAAAGAAAAAGCTGATTTAGGAGTGGTAGTAGATCCAGATGTAGACAGACTGGCTTTGATTGACGAAAAAGGCGAAATGTTCGGGGAAGAATACACCTTGGTGGCTGTTGCAGATTACCTGTTGAAAAATAAAAAAGGGGCTGCAATTTCCAACCTTTCTTCAAGCCGCGCATTGAGAGATGTAGCAAATGCCCACGATTCAGAATACTTTGCAAGTGCTGTAGGAGAAGTAAACGTTGTTACTTTGATGAAAGAGAAAAATGCAGTGATCGGAGGAGAAGGAAACGGAGGAATTATCTACCCTGAATTACACTACGGAAGAGACTCTTTAGTAGGTGTAGCCTTATTTTTAACGCATTTAGCCAAAGAAAATAAAACGGTTTCCGAATTAAGAGCAGGATATCCAAGCTATTTCATGGGTAAAAAGAAGATAGAACTTACACCGGAAATTGATGTAGATGCAATCTTAAGTAAAATGGAGCAGGAATATCAGAATGAAGACGTTTCTACAGTAGATGGTGTGAAAATAGACTTTGAAAACAATTGGGTTCACCTTAGAAAATCCAATACAGAGCCGATTATCAGAATTTATACTGAAGCGAAATCTCAGGAGGAAGCAGATCAGTTAGGAGATGATATCATTGCTAAAATCAAGAGTTTAATCTAAAAATAGACGAAGAACGGACACATTGTCCGTTCTTTTTTATATCAGGAATGTTTGAACATATCAAAAACAGGTTTCCCTTTCCTAAAGAAAAATGGAGGAAATTTCTGGCCAGCTTTGAACGTATGGAAGTTCCTGCCAAAACCTTGCTTTTAAAAGAAGATGAGGTTTCCTATAATGCCTATTATATTGAAAAGGGTATTGTCAGAGCATGGTATAACAATGATGGAAAAGACGTTACATTCCAGTTTTTTCTTGAAAATACAATGTTCTCATCCCTTGAAAGTTTTAAAAAAGGACTGCCAAGTATGGTGTCATTTGAGACCATAGAACCTTGTGTTTTATACAAAATCAACAAACCTGATGTAGAAGCTTTCCTGGAAGAAGTCTATGAAAATCCGGAGCTCAGAAGCCTCTTTATGGATGCCCTTTTCGAAAGAGTCTTCGACTATATGAAACACTTCTTTTCATTCATTAAAGATACTCCTCAGCAGCGATATCTGAATCTGGTTAAACAAAAACCGGAGATCATCAAAAGGGTTCCTCAGCATTATATTGCTTCCTATCTCGGAATTACAACGGTGCATCTCAGCAGAATCAAGAGCAAAATATTGAAAGAGAGGTTGGAATAGGCTGGAAGGTGGAAGCAGGAAGTTTAAAAAGATACTGTATAACTTCGAGATCATCTTAAACGCGAGGCCTGCAAAGAATAATAGGTATTGTTGAATACAATCGCAAAGGCGTTATCAGGGTTATAAACTTCGAGCTTCCATCTTCCAACTTCATTTCCTCAAACTGATAACAAATGTTATCGCTCCAAAACATTCATCCCTCATAATTTTGTATAAAAATTAAAAGAATGAAAGCAGCAATAATATTTGAAAAAGGAAGTATTCCTCAATACACAGATTTTCCGGATCCTGAAATACAGGAAAATGAATTTTTGGTTTCTGTAAAAGCAGCCTCTATTAAAAATCTGGACAGAGCCAGAGCAGGCGGAAATCATTATTCCACAGAAAATCAGGAACATCAGCCAACCATTATCGGAACAGATGGAGCGGGATATCTGGAAAATGGAAATAAAGTCTATTTTTTCAGCAAAAAAGGAACCGTATCCGAAAAAGCTGCTGCAGATAAGAAAATGATCATTCCAATCCCTGAAGAACTGGATTTTTCCCTAGCTGCTGCACTGCCCAATGCCGTTATGGGATCAGTAATGGCATTAAAATTCAGGGCTGGAATACAAAAGGGAAATACTATCCTGATTAACGGAGCAACGGGCATTACAGGCAGAATTGCCGTTCAGGTTGCCAGATTATACGGAGCTCAAAAGATTATCGTTACCGGAAGAAATGAAGACTCCCTGCAGTCTTTACTTGAGCTGGGGGCTGATGAGGCTGTTTCTCTCAAGCTTGATGACGATGATTTTAAGCAAAAAATAAAAGAAATTCACAAAGAAACCCCTATAGATATTGTTTTGGATTATATCTGGGGACATTCTGTAGAAATGATCTTGTCTGCTTTTAAAGGTGACGGTACCTTTTCTCACAAAACCCAACTGGTAAACGTAGGAGGAATGAGCGGAGATACCATCCAGTTGTCTTCACAGATTCTCAGAGGTACAGATATTCAGATTTCAGGATCGGGATTGGGTAGCTGGACGAAAGAGGAATCTGCATTTCTTTTTTCAGAAATCATTCCGGAAATGTTTCAGGCGGCTGTAGACGGAAAAATTACAATGGAAACTCAGGATGTTGATATAAAAAATATCGAAGCTGTGTGGAATACTGAGATACAAAGTGGAAAACGCCTTGTTATAAGAATTTAACCCCAATTTCCATTTTTTTATCCACAATCCTTTTATCGGTTTTCTTTTTTTACTATTTTTATAATAGAAATTAATGAAATGGAAAATTCAAAAAAAAGTTGCAACTTTGCATAAATATTTGAATATCAGTTTCAGATGTATTATTAACTAAACGTTTGCCGAGGTTTGTAAGCAAATTCAAGCGTTGGGCCGACAAAGAGGACACTATTGGAAGAGTATTTTGGAAATGAACTTGTAAAAAAGTTCGAGGAAATGATGGAAAACAATGACGAATTCTACTTCGATACCGAAGAGTTAGAAGACATCATCGTTTATTATTTGGAGCTTGGTGACTTTAATTACGCTGATATGGCGGTAAATTATGGTCTGAAGCTTCATCCCAATTCGTTGGATATTAAGATCAAAAGACTTGAAATCCTTCTGGAATGGGAAGAGTATAATACGGCGAAAGAACTTATTGACGAACTGAAAGGTGCTTCTATGGAGCATACAGACTTTTTGGTTTGCTACGCCAAGTATTATTCGAACTTAGGAAATCCCAGAAAATCCATTGAAATCTGCAAAAAAGCTTTGACATTAGAGGAAGAAGAAAACTTTCTCCACAACTTTATTGCGGATGAATATGTGAATCTCGGAGATCCTTTTAACGCTCTTAAACATTACAGAAAAGCACTGAAGGAAGATCCTACGGATGAATATTCGCTGGAAAACGCTATGGTGTGTTTCAGTGACCTGAATAAGAGTGAGGAGGCGATTGCCTTTCTTAATGAATATTTAGACGAATTCCCTTATTCTGAAACCGCTTGGTTTGAATACGGACAATTCTACTTCAACAGAAAAAATTATGATGAAGCCATAAGAGGATACGATTATCTGTTAGCAATCAACTCAAACTCTGTGGGAGTATATGCTAATAAATCGGCTTGTTATGAAGCTTTGGGACAATACCAGAAGGCGATCGAAACTTATGAGGAAATGCTGGAGCTGGAATATACAAAAGCATTTACTTTTTATAAGATCGGATTATGCAACAAGGCATTGAAACAGCCTATTTTAGCTTTAAATGCATTCCAGAAATCATTGAGAGAAGACCCTCAGTTTTATCTTGCCATGATGGAGCAGTCTTATCTTTACGAAGAAATGGGCGGAATGTCTGAAGCATTGCATTATGCCAAAGAAGCAACCCAATTGAATGAAAACAACCTTGACTATCAGAAAAGGCTTGCATTTTTATTCATTGATTCAGGGAAGTTTGAAGAAAGCCTTGCCTGTCTTAAAAAACTGGTAGATGCAGAGCCTTCAAGATTCTACAACTGGTATGCTTATTCAGAAGTTTTAATGTTGGTAGGAGAGTACGAAGATGCAGTCACTGTTTTGAATAGTGCCCTGAAAAAACATCACAGAGCTGAGCTTTTTTATCAGTTGAGCAATTGTTTTTACAACCTGAAAGATCAGGATAAAGGAATGGAATCACTTCAAAAGGCATTAGAACTTGATCCATCTTTAGCTAAGGATATGCAGAAAAAATATCCTTTCATTAAAGATGAGGTGAAAAAAGTAAAAGCCAGTAAAGTGAAGAAAAAGAACTAGAATAATCTAAAATAAAAGAAAAACCTGCTGAAACGCAGGTTTTTTTTATTGAAAATTGTATTCATAAACAAATTTATCCGGAGCGCTGCTGGTTGGGTTTCCATTGATATCTAGAGCTTGTCTGTCTTCTACAGAAGGATAACCGGCAGTATTAAATGTAGTTGTATACTTATGCGCACTGGTTCCGTTTCCGGTTCCTCCCCCGGCCGTAGTATTGGTGAACTCTCCTTTATAGCTGCTTAAGCTGTTCTTTATATTCGAAAATAACATGCTTACTCCATCGCTTTCATTCCCATTGAATATAATTTTGTCAAAACCTTTTACATTTTTAAAAGGATAGTTTTTATCCGTGTAGGTATAAGTCTCCTTCTCAGTATAATTAACCGTATTTCCATTAACTGTTCCTGTTCCTGAGCCTACGTTGCTCACCATATTTCCATTGTTGTAGGTGAATATACTATTGATGGTAGAAGAACCTGCTGTTCCCGAATTCGTTAGTCTTTTTACACTGATTTCAGTCGTACTGGTATAAGTATAGGTAAATGTAACTGTATTCTCTATCGCTCCGGTGGTAGAAAATTCCTTCGTAACCGCTGTTGCCATACGGCCATTGTTATATCCGTATTCAACAGTGCTTTCAAGAACATTATTTTCGTAATTTTTAATACCGGTCACATAATCATCAGTATAGGAGAATTCAATTCTCTGTCCATGATTAATATTGTTAATCATGCTGATAATTTTAGTCCCGTTATAATTGATCTTCATGACAATACCGTCCTTTGTCATTTTTGTAGGAAGAATGACGTTTTGAGCAGATGGATCACTATTATCAAAAGGAGTGTCATCAGAACTGTAGCATGAAACTGCAGATAAGGCTAAAATGCCAAAAAGTAAAGTTTTTTTCATAGTTATAAGTTAAATCACCCAAATATAATTTAATTTATAATATAATTTTACTTTTTCGGATTTGTTCTTAAAAATATGAGACCACCAATGATAATACCGGCTCCTATAAACTGTAAATACGTCAGTTTTTCACCGTCTAGAATTCCCCAAATAATAGCAACAATAGGCATTATTAAAGTAACTGTGGATGCAAAAAGGGGTGAGGAAACCTTCAGCAAACGATAATTCATTGTCATTGCAAGGCCGGTTCCGAAAACAGATAGGAGACTCACAAACATAAGCCCCATCAGGTTATCTTTTGAAAAGCTGAATTCCGAAAAGAATCCTGTACTTGTCAATGCTATAACGGACGGAAATAATAAAACAAATGAGAATACAAAAGCAGATAAGACTGTGGAGGAAACTTCCATAAGCTTTGATTTTACAGTTGTTGTACTCATTGCATAGCATAAAGTTGCCAATAACAGCAGCAAAATCGGAATCATTTTCAATTCTCCACTGTCACCACCACCAAAAGCCAGAATACAAACTCCTGTGAAGCTTATTAACGTCCCTATAATCTGTTTTCTGGTCGTTTCGAATTTCCATACCAAAGCCCCTACAATAATCACGAAAATAGGCATCATTGAATTGATAATCCCCGCAATGCTGCTGCTCACTTCAGTTTCTGCAATCGGAAACAGGAACATTGGGATAAAATTCCCTGTAAAAGCAGCCAGAATGAGCCACTTCAGGTGTTTTTTAGGGAAAAGCTTATAATTGGAAATAGCAACCGGAAGTAAAATAATCCCGGCAATAAGAACTCTTAAAGATCCTACCTGATACGGATTAAAATGCTCCAGAGACTTTTTGATCAAAATAAAAGATGATCCCCAGATAATACTCAGGATAATCAGAAGAACCCATTTTTCTTTATCTGCGTTCATTATTTTCGTGTAAGATTTTTAGAAACTCTTTTTTAGGAATCATTTTTGCACCGAGGCTTTCAAGATGCTCGGTATGTGATTGGCAGTCAATTAATTCAAATTTGTCTTTGTTGCTTTCTACAAAATGAATAAATCCTGCTTTGGAAGCATTGCTTACCTTAGCAAACATACTTTCTCCACAAAAAACATTCCCGATTTGTAACCCATAAAAGCCACCTACAAGCTCTCCTTCTTTCCACACTTCAATGCTTTTGGCAAGACCATATTCATGAAGCTGGATAAAAGAATCCATCAGTTCATCAGAAAGCCAGGTTCCTGACTGTCCTTTTCGGGTTGCCTGCTGACAATTTCTGATTACTTCCCTGAAATTTTGATTTTCTGAGAAAGTAAATACATTTTTGTTCAGTATCTTTCTCATAGATTTTGAAACCTTTAATTCTTCCGGAATCAAAACAAACCTTGGATCTGGGCACCACCAGAGAATTTCTTCTCCAGGATTGTACCAGGGAAAAATACCCAATTGGTAGGCAAACCAAATACGTTCTACAGACAGGTCGCCCCCAAAAGCAACTACTCCCTCATGCCCCTCATACAACTCAGGGTCGGGAAATGAAATCTCGTTTTCGTCTAATCGAACCATTTTTTAGAAAAAAAATCCCACTTCAAAAAGTAGGATTTATATTTGATCTTTATTCTTTAATTAGAAAGGTAAATCATCATCATCGTCTCCGGCAAACGGATTTTCGTTAGAAACAGGAGATGCTGATTGTTGAGGCATTGCCTGAGTAGGTTCCGAAGCATTTTCAGAAACTTTCTCTACTCTCCACCCTGTAATAGAGTTGAAGTATTTCGTTTCACCCTGAGGAGAAACCCATTCTCTACCTCTGATGTTGATTCCTACCTTTACGTTTTCTCCTTCTCTAAGGTTATCTAATAAACTGATTTTATCAGACAAAAATTCTATGTTTATCGGCTGTGGATACTGTTCCTGGGTCAAAATAACCATTTCTCTTTTTTGAAACCCGCTCGCAAATGTTTGAGCATCAAAAAGTTTCTTTACCGTTCCTTGTAATTCCATATCGTAAATATTAACGATGTAAAAGTAAGAAAATGAAATGTAATAAAAGGTGCCGTGAAAAAAAAATGTAGAAAATTTAATTTTTTTTTCTGAAAAGTTTGGTGCTAAAGGAAATTGTCCTATATTTGCACTCACAAAAACGAAGCAAGCTCTTTAAAACTTACAGTATAAAAAAACCAGCGGATGTGGTGTAATTGGTAGCCACGCCAGACTTAGGATCTGGTGCCGTGAGGCGTGGGGGTTCGAGTCCCTTCATCCGCACTATGCGAAAATAGCTCAGCTGGTAGAGCACAACCTTGCCAAGGTTGGGGTCGCGGGTTCGAATCCCGTTTTTCGCTCCACACCATGCCCTGGTGGTGGAACTGGTAGACACGCAGGACTTAAAATCCTGTGTCCGCAAGGACGTACGGGTTCAAGTCCCGTCTGGGGTACAAGACCCTCTGTAATATCTTACGGAGGGTTTTTTGTTTTAATAGAGAGAGTTCTTTAAATAAAATATTTTATATTTGTAAGAAATATAGCCGGAATCTGTAAAAAGAGAATGGTAAATCTGCGGATGTGGTGTAATTGGTAGCCACGCCAGACTTAGGATCTGGTGCCGTGAGGCGTGGGGGTTCGAGTCCCTTCATCCGCACTATTCTAAAAGAGTCTTTTTAGAATTATTGAGAAGGTTGGAACCTCTGGTTCGAATCTTTTTTTTTATCCACACCATGCCCTGGTGGTGGAACTGGTAGACACGCAGGACTTAAAATCCTGTGTCCGCAAGGACGTACGGGTTCAAGTCCCGTCTGGGGTACAAAGCCCTCTGTAAGTTATTACGGAGGGCTTTTTGTTTTTTAATTGTATTCTTTTTTATTTTCCAGTTTCTTCAGTCTTTCAAAGATGCCTGTAAAAATGTTTTTCTCAGCAGTCGAAACATATCCTACAATCTTATAATAGTCCTGGCTGTTTTTGTTAGTAGATTGATTTTCAGTCAGATATTTTATATTTCCATTGAGGTAAACTAATAGATTATTGATAGGATCCGTTCCCAGATCTGCTTTATTCAAAAAGAGAATATCCCCATATTGATACTGTGATAATAAGTGTACTTCAGGAGTAAATTCATATATGAGATCAACGGTTGATAATATTTTCTGCAATATTGCGGCGCTAGGATTATTTTTCTCTGTTTCTCCTTCTGTTTCTTTGTTGTTCAGAATAGCCAATTCCGGGAAAAGAACATGCTGGTTGATTTCAGAAACGTTTACCAGCTGATTTACCTGAAGAGTTTCAGTCAGTAATTGATCAAGATTAAGATCAAAATGATTTGCTACTTTTAATAGAGTTTCAATTTTCGGTTCGGCGCGTCCTTCTTCATAAGAGCTTATTACTCCTCTGTTTAAATCAAATAAATCTGCAAAAGCTTTTTGGCTTAGTCCCTTTACCTGTCTTATTTTTTTAATATTAGCTCCAAAAAAGCTCATTTTGTCTAATCATTTTTGCAAAAGTAGAAAATATGAATTGATGTTGAAGATATTTGTATGCTGCTATTTCGGGTAGAAGCATTCTTTTTATCACTATCTGATGGAGGAGAATTCATTGAATAAAAATTCTGTACCCATAATATTCTATAGTTCTGTATCTGTATCCAAAATTAAATACTCCATAATTTTGTTTAGCTAAAGAAGAAAATATGGAAACAATCACTCAACATCAGAAACAGTTTCAATATGCTGAGGCTTATATATCAGACATGTTGTTGCTGAAAAACATTTTTCTGGAAAAACAAAATCTGAAGATAGCAGACCAAAATTTCGGACTTCCTTTTCTTGTGGCTAAAAATGGAAGGGAAACTATTGCTTTTGCCAGTCTTATCGTGAATGAAAATGATGAAATCTCTTTTAAAATTTATGATAAAAAGAAAATGACAGAAGCTGAAAAGAGAAATTTCTTTTCCCGTGCTGAAAGATATTTTAAGAATAATAATACACCCAATTTCAAGGATCCGGAACAATTAAAAAGCAGTATCAGCAGTATGATCAGCTGGCTGAATCCTGAATAAAGAAAGGATAAAATTGTACATTTACGTAAAACCCCGATTCTATGTCTAAAGATGTTCTGTACCTTAAAATAGCCAATTCTGTCACAGAGCAGATTAAAAGTGAAACCCTGCAGTTTGGAGAAAGGCTGCCTTCATTGAGAAGTGCCCAAAAGTTATATAATGTGAGTCTGAATACCATAAAACAGGCTTATATGGAACTGGAAAGCCGTTCTCTGGTAGAATCACGTCCTAAATACGGATATTATGTAAGCCAGACCTCCCAGAGAAAACTAGCATTGCCGTCCGTAGCTCAGATGAAGGTTTCAGAAAAAAAGAATACACCTCAAGACCTTATTGATAAAGTATTTGGAGTAATTAGTGGAACAGATATTACACAATTTGGATTGGGAATTCCGGGTAAAAGCCTTCTTCCGGTGGCCAAGATGAAGAAATGTATGATTGATGTGATCAAGAGAAAAAATGACAGTGGAACCAATTATGAGCCTGTACAGGGAAGTGAGGAACTTCGTCGGGAAATTGCCAAATGGTCGATGGTGATGGAAGGAAGGATTACAGAAGATGATCTGGTTATTACTTCCGGAGCGATGAATGCTGTTTACAACTGTTTAATGGCTGTGACACAACCGGGAGATTCAGTTGCGGTGGAAAGTCCTGTGTATTTTGGAATTCTTCAGGCGATTCAGCTATTGGGATTAAAGGCAGTAGAAATTCCTACCCATCCCATTACGGGAGTGGATCTGGATGCTTTAAAAAAGGTTCTTCCAAAGCTTTCTGCATGTTGTTTTGTGGTGAACTATAATAACCCGCTTGGGTTTCAGATGCCTGATGAGAACAAAAAAGAGCTGGTAAAAATGCTTACTGAGCACAATGTTCCTCTTGTGGAAGATGATGTGTATGGAAACATCTATTTCGGGGCAGGAAGACCAAAACCATGTAAGTATTATGACGAAGCAGGGATTGTAATGTGGGTAGGTTCGGTGTCCAAAACATTGGCTCCGGGTTTTAGAGTAGGATGGGTGGCTCCGGGGAAATTTAAAGAAAAAATTATTCGTCAGAAATTGGTTCAGACGGTAAGTGGTCCTTCTTTGTTTTCAGATGTGATTACAGATTTTCTTGCTCACGGTCGCTATGACCATCATTTGAGAATGTTCAGAAAGAAACTGTACGCCAACTACCTTCAGATCCAAAAATCGGTGATAGAATATTTTCCGGATAATACCAAAATTTCAGAACCAAAAGGCGGTTTTATGCTCTGGCTGGAATTGGATAAGCGGATCTGCACGGAAGACCTTTATGATTTGGCTGTCAGTCAGAAAGTAAACTTTGCCCCCGGAAGAATGTTTTCACAATACAATCAGTATCAGAACTGTATGCGTCTGAATTATGCATTAGAATGGACAGACAGGGTGGAAAGTGATCTGGAAAAGCTGGGAAAAATGATAAAAAATAGAATTTAATAAACCTTATAGTGATGAATGATAATAAGAATGAAGTAAAAATTGTAGCCTACGAACCTCAGTATAAAGAAGCCTTCAAAGCTTTGAATGAAGAATGGATCAAAACATTTTTTGTAATGGAAGCAGGCGATTATAAGCTGCTGGATAATCCTGAAGAACATATTTTAAATAAAGATGGGCATATTGTCTTTGCTTTATTGGATGGAGAAGTCGTAGGAACCTGTGCATTAGTAAAAACGGAGGATAATCCTCTTACTTTTGAGCTATCAAAGATGGCGGTAAGTCCTAAAGCGCAAGGGAAAAAATTGGGTTATCTGCTGGGAAATGCTTTAGTAGAAAAAGCGAAAGAATTACATGCAGAAAAAGTCTTTTTAGTCACCAATTCTATTTTGGTTCCTGCGATTAAACTTTATGAAAAACTTGGTTTTATCCATACTCCTGTCAGTAATGCTGAATATGAGCGTGCAGATGTACAGATGGAGCTGATTTTCAATAGATAAACAAAAAAAATATTAGAACTCGGATAGGAATATCCTTGTTCTAATATTAAAATTAAATCTAATTGCTTTACTGTTTTATTTCTTGATAAATGTCTTGGTCATTGAATTTTTGCTTCCGCTGATTTTAATGAAATATACTCCTGCCGGAAGATTTCCAATGCTTATTTTTTCATCATAAAAACCTCTTGGAGACTGTAAGTGTGATGTTGAAACAAGAACTCCTTTACTGTCGATGATTTCGGCTTTAATTTCTTTATCCTCAGACTTATACTGGATTCCAATGAATGTTGAAACAGGATTGGGATAGATTTTAAAATCATCAGAAATTACTTTCGTTTCTTTTGTGCCTAATACTCCCTTTGAACATTCCGGAATTCTGTTGACTCCATCAATTCCCCACGAAGATTGCACAGGAATACAAAGCCAGTTCAATACCGTTGGGAAGTGATCAGTTTCTCTTGTTGTTGAGGTATAATCATACACTTTAAAATTATTCACTGTACCCGCATTATAAGTCGGAGAACCCGTTACCGTCATATTATTGGCATTCGGACCGGAATCTGCCAACGTATTTCCTGAAGTTCCATCACATTTCCAATTAGCTAATAATTGAGAATAATAGGGATGTGAAGATGTAATATCCTGGTTAGCCCAATTCGCAATCACATCGTTTGGAAGAGCAGATTTCCAGATTCTGACATCTTTATAAGAAGCTGCAAGATTGATTCCGTAAGCATTTGTTCCATCCTGATTTAAAGTTAAAGGAAGTCCGGAATCAATATTTCCGATGGTATTCATTTTAGCAAAAGTTACCGGAACACCATCTTCGTATAACGTTACAACGCCATCTCTGTCAAAGCTTGCTGCAATATGCTTCCACTTGTTGGTTTCTACTTTTCCGCCAACAAGGTCAATTCTGTTAGTTCCATCACCAATATTCATTTTAAAAGTCTGGCCGGAATATCCTGAGAAAACAAATCCTTTATTTTTTCCGTTAGCCCAGTTTTTATTACTGATCATCACCGGATCACTGGAATAAGCAGCATTAGGTTTTACCCAAAATTCAATAGTAAAATCCTGATTCGCTCCAAAGTTAAAAGGAGTCTGGTTAGCCGGCTTTGCATAAGTTCCTGCCGGAAAATTCAATTGATTAAATGTTTTATTGGATTCCAGAACGGTTTTGCTGATCTGTTGCGGAGTAAATCCGGGATTAGAATAGACTGTAAAAATATTTCTCTCCGTAAGATTACCACCTCCATGAGAACTTTCAATAGCTCCATGATCTGTTGTCAGAACTACCAACCAGTCTTCATTGTTGTAAGAAGACCTGTTTTTCATGGCTGTTACAATTTCTCCAATATAAGAGTCTGTAGTCTGAATAGAAGAAACATACTGAGGAACCGTTGAAGCAAAACCATAAGAATGTCCTGCGTGGTCTACATCATCAAAATCTACAAAGAGAATATCAGGATTGTCGTTCTGCAAAGCGTTTATCGCTGCATTTTTTACAGCAAGATCTGTTGCCAGATTACTTTTTACATCAGCAGTTTGAATAATTTTGTCATTGATGGGTGACCAATGTGCGAGAGAAATGGTTCTCAAATTAGGATTATAAGTTTCTGCTCTTGTTAAAAAGTCAGGGTAATTGACATAGTTTGGGCTGGTAAAGTTATTGTCCTGTACATTATGTTTGGTATGCCATACACCTGTAAGCATGGTGCTCCATCCGTTTCCGCTCCAGGTAGTGGCAGCGCAGAGCCCATCGATAGAATATATCGACTGACTGATAAGGTTTTGGATGTTAGGAGTAGGGGTTGACATCATTACGTCTGCCCGACATCCGTCAATACCGATAAAAAGAACTTTTTTGGTCTGAGCTCCAAGGAAACAGCTCATTACAACAGCCATTGAGAATAGTTTTGTTTTCATTGGGAAATAGGTTTTTTGAATTACAAAAGTTTACAAATAGTAATTTATTTTTAACTATTGTAAAATTAGTTTACTATTTGTAAACATTTATGAACAGAAAGTTAATTAATTGATAATTAAAAAGTTCACTCAAAAAGGTTAGATCTTAACCACAAAAGTCACAAAAGAGAAATGACTTTATTTTAAGTAATAGTCTTTGCGAAAATTAAGTTCATAAAAGCATCCGAAAATCTCCGGTTTTGACAAATATTCAATCGAGCGTACGATATTCCCCTCCTCTGGAGGGGTGTCAAATTGGAAATTTGACGGGGTGGTAAAAACACAAATATTTCCAATGGATTACCCTGAAAACATTTGTGTCAAGAAGTATTAAAAATATGATGAAAAAAGGGGTTAAAGAATTCCTTCAGCTTCAGAAATCGTATTCAGAATATAATCCGGAGCTGCTTTTTCAAGCTCTGATTTACTCTGAGCTCCGGAAAGTACTGCTACTGTTAATCCACAGCCTGCATTTTTTCCCTCTTCAATATCAATCACAGAATCGCCTGCTTTTAAAACTTTACTGGCTTCCGTAATATTGAATTTCTTCATCGCAAGATGAATCATCTCAGGGCTTGGGCGGCTTTCAGAAACATCATCTGCGGTAATCAAAGCATCAAAGTGAACACTTTCCTTCCAGTTCAGCTTATTTAAAAGTTGATGAGCGATCTCTGATGTATAGCCTGTATTTAAAACGATCTTTTTGTTTTGAGACTTCATGGTGAGCAGGAAATTTTCCGTTCCATTGATGGGTTTTACCTCAAGTTTTTTATAGGATTCCTTTAGCTGGTCGGAAAAATTCTCAAAAATAGCAGGAGCATCCTCTTCATTTCCATTAATTTCTTTTAAAAGACTTGTAATGGCTTCCAGTTTTTCCATTCCGGCACAGCTGGATAATACTTTTTCCAGGCTTACTACATAGCCGTAATCATTCACAGCATTCGTAAGTGTTTTGTAGACTACATTATCTTCATCAATCGTTGTTCCGGCCATATCCAGAACCAATAACTCTATATTTTTCATGTCAATGTTATGCGTAAATTTTTTCAATATTAAATTGGGAAAAGCCTCCGCTTCCCGTCATTCCTTTTCCTCCGATACCTGTTACAATATGAATATTGGCAGATGGACTATGTTCAAAAATATCCTTTGTTTTGCACTGGGAGTAAATTCCGAACCATCTTCTCTGAATTTCATACGTAGGAAGATCAATAATTTTCTTAGCCTCATGAATCATGAATTCATCAATTTCCATATTAAGATCATACCCCAAATCATCGGCATTTTTGGCATCTGCGTATTCATGAGAATCTCCTATGATTACAGAACCGTCAAGAGCCTGTTTGAATAAAATATGAACTCCGTATTTCTTCTCAAACGAGTTAGGATCTTCTAAAGCCTTGATTTTCTGAAAAGAAGGGCATTCGCTGAAGGATTCATATCTTCTCACAGAAAGTCCTGTAAGAATATTTCCCTGAAGTGAATAGATTCCTTGTGGTTTAGTCTGAAGCATCTGCAGTTTACTTACTTCCAGATCGCTGTCATTGAATACTTTAGGGTATAAAGTTTTGAACTCATGGCCACCGCATATAATGATTTTAGAAGCGTTAAATTCCATTCCCTCAGCTGTTACCGCTATACATTTCTGATCATCTTCATGGGTTTCAAGAACTGTTGTATTGTAATAAATCTGTAATCCCATTTTTTCCTGAAGTAGCTTGTGGAGCTTTACAATCATATCTGCAGAATCTACAGAAAGTTCCTGTGGGAAAAACAGACCTCCTTTGCAGTAGTCGGAACGAAGTCCGTCAAATTTCTTGATGCAGTCATTTTTTGATAATAAAACAGATTCATAATCATTATTTCTATTGATTTCATAAAGTTCTTCAATCAGCTGAAGTTCTTCGTCATTTGAAGCAATATAGATGGAACCGTTTTGTCTGATGGTAAGGTCTGCCTGATCATGAAGTTCATTGTATATAGCAAGGCTTTCTCTTCCGAAATTCTGCCAGTTAAGATCCATTCCGGAGGGTACTACCTGTCCGAAATTCCTTACGGTGGCACCCTGAGGAACAGAATTTCTTTCCAGTAAAGCTACTTTAAGATTTTTCTTCAGCGCATGATAGGCGTGGAATGTTCCTAAAATTCCACCTCCTACAACGAGTAAATCAAATTTTGTTGTCATTGTACTATAATTTATAAAATTTTCGACGTATCGAAATTGATGAATTGATTAGAGTTTGAGTTTGATTTCGGTTTTGACTTTTTTCTGAAAGCTATAAAAGCAATCACTGAAAGAACCAAAACCGTTATGGTGATGATATAATTTAAATTGATATAGAAATTAAGCCAGGAAGTCTGAGCTGAACCGAAGTTTTTATACAAAAGAATCAGAACACTTCCCAGATAACCAAAGGAATCCACAATATAGATCAGAAAACCTACATTTCCTTTGATTTCAAATGCAGCAATCATTCGGTCAAAATAAATTCCGTTGAAAGGAATATAGCAGATGTACATTCCAAAACCAGAAATAGTCATCCATAAAAAAGGAGACAGAGAACCCTGCTGAAACAGATAAGTAGAAAGTCCTACCGTAAGAATACCTGCAAAAAGGATGTAATGATAATAGGCAAATGCCTTTTTATTGTTTTTGACTTTTACCATAAAGCTTAAAATCACCAGAACCATTACTGCAATAGGAATTTCTGTTAAGGTGAAAATAGAGCTGTCAAAAGTAAAATGCAATCCGTCCCAGATCTCACGGTTGAAATTATCTCTGAAATCCCTTAAAACCGTTAAGCTGATGTATAAAAATATGATACAAACAATGGGTACAAAAAACTGCTGAATCAATGCTTTTCTTTCTGAACCATTCAATGGCTGTCGCTTATTTTTAAGCAAAATATCTTCTTTCGAAGGTTTGGGAATTCTTTCAAGTAACAGACCGAAGAGAATCAATGGAATAATGAAAACAAGTCCGGCTGAAAAAGGCATCCAGAATTCGGAAACGGAAAAATTATCCATTAAAAATTTCCCTACAGATTTTGTAAACCCTGAAGAAACTACAAAGCTTGAACATAAAAACAGGCCGATGATTTCTGTGGTTTTTCGCCCTTCAATATAAGAGAAAACAATTCCCCAAATCATTCCCAACGGAATACCATTGATGAACATAAACAGGATATTATAAGGAGCAGGAACCACAGCAAAGCCTAATAATGCAAGCTCAGCAATAACAATGAAAGTAAAGAGATAAGTGATTCTTTTCTGAGGTTTCAATTCCGAAATAAATTTGATCCCGATGAATTTTGAGATAAAATAGCCTACAGCCTGTGCAATGATAATCAGAATCTTATAATCAACTCCAAAATAGGAAAGTCCTTCGAAAGAAGCTACGGTAAAAGGTTTCCTGAAACCGTACATGCAGAAGTAAACACCGAAAGCAGCAAAAGCGGCCTTCAGTGTTACCAGTGTTTTTTTATTGATGGTTCTGGCCATGGTAATGGGTTAGAAGTTCAGTTTTATTCCAAGATTGAATCGTACACCATAATATTCTACCTGCTCCGGACGGTCTTCACTTTTACCAAAGTGGTAGATCAGAGGTTTGTTCAGAATATTGTTTACATCCGCATACAAAGTCAGATATTTTGTAAATTGATAAGAACCTCCGAAGTCCAGATTACTGTATTTACCATAATAAGAATCATTGATGTCCTCTTCAGCATATTCTACAGCATATTTTCCTTTGTAGTTGTAAGCCAATCTGGCATTGAATCCTTTTTTCTCAAAGAAAAGTTGTGCGTTATACAGTTCCTTTGCCTGGTAGGGTAGAGCAACTGTTCTTCCGCTTGGTTTTTCCATTTCAGAAGTCATGAAGGTGGCATTCAACTGTACTCCGAAGTACTGTAAAATTCCCGGAAGGAAATCAAATCTTTTATTAATTCCCAATTCAATCCCTCCTAACCATGCTGCTTTTCCGTTGTTTGGGGCTGTAAACTGCACGCCTGTAATTCCATTATAGTTTCCGATAAATGAGTCCTGGAAAATAGGATCAGTAATGGATTTATAGAAAACGCCGCCACTCAGAATCCCTACGTTTGAGAAATAATATTCTCCCATCAGATCAAAATTCAAAGAATAGGTAGGATTAAGATTGGGGTTTCCTCCTTTGAATTCATTGTCTGCTTCAATATAAGTTCCTCCTGGAGTCAGATCACCAAAATTCGGTCTTGAGAAAGTTCTTGTTGCTGCAAAACGGAGGTTGGTTTTATCATTCAACGTATATTTTAAATGGATCATCGGAAGAACAGCCAGATAGTTTTTGGTATTTTCTACTGGTGTCAATACGTTATCATTCACGCTGTATCCTCTTACTTTTGTATTGGTATTTGATAATCTGATTCCTCCTAAAATGATGATTTTATCATTCAGTTTATACGTTGCCATCCCATAAGCATCTGCATGTTTTTCAAAAACATCAAAATTTCTTCCTAATGCTTTATTATACTCAAGGGCTTCAGAATCAGCAGTGTTTATTTTTAAATTTCCTTGATTCTGATACCAGAACTGATTCATTCCTGCAGTAGAAAGTACAGGCCCGAAAGTGTTTCCGATATGGGCATTCATTTCACTTAAATATTTCGGGCCGTTGGGCTGTGTTGTGATATATTGAGAATAATCAGACAGAAGAGGTGCTGTACCATTGCTCCAGTTGTAGAAAATATCAGAGAATCTTGCATTACGTTCTTTATCTCTGTATTTAAAACCATATTTTAAAGTCAGTTTATCAGAAGCATTGATTTCATGGTTGAAAGCGGCAACAATTTTATCCTTTTCCTCTACAAAAACTTTATAAAATTCAAGATCTGTAAATCTCATCTGCGAAGCATCCATTTTAAAGTTCGGATCACTGTAAAAGCCAAATAAAGCATCTGGATTTTTATAATCTAACTTCCCACCATCAGCTTTCCAGTAGGCTCTAGGACCATTTCCGTGATTTGAAATATAATCAGGATTGATGCCTACACCAGATTGAGTGTACTTGATGACATAATAAGAATTGTTCTGTTTATCAGGAATATTTCCATACTTGAACTTGTTATCATAATAGGATAAATCCCAGTCGATTTTTCCTTTATTTAATTGATGAACCGCTCCCAAAGAAACAGAAGTAAGTTCCGTAATCAGTAAATTGTGGATATTCTGAAGCTCTACTCTTGCCGTATTATTAGTACTGCTGAATTTATCAAAACGGATTCTGTGTTTATAATGGGTTTCGTCATCCGATAAGGTACCATACATTCCTTTTAAATAAAATGTCGTTTTTGGAGAAAGTACATATTCAAAAGCGGTATTGATTCCTGTTGTTTTTCTTACACCATTATAATCACGGAGTTCCAGTCTGAAAACCCCTTCGTCACCACTTCTCCTTGCCTCAAAATTATCTGTAGACCAGTTTCTGATGAAGTGCGCAAAATTGAATAAATACCCGAATTTTTTATCCTTCGTTCTTCCTCCATATAAAAATCCAAGGTTGTAAACTCCCTTATCAGACTTTGCATTATAACCGCTTCCTACGGTTGCTTTGAATTCTGTTTTCATCGGCGGAGTTTTGGTAATAAAATTGACACCACCACCTATTCCGTCTGCTTCCATATCTGGGGTAAAAGACTTGTTTACATGTACATAGGAGATCAGTTCCGTAGGAAAGAAGTCGAATGCTGTTGCTCTGGAAGTCGTTTCTTCCTCGGCAGTGGGAAGTCTGTTTCCATTGATGGTTGTGGATGCCCAGAATGGCGGAAGTCCTCTCAGGGAAACGAATCTTCCTTCTCCCTGGTCTCTTTCAATAGAAACTCCTTGTACACGTTGTACGGTCTCTGCTGCATTTCTGTCCGGTAATTTCCCAATCCCATCTGAGGCGATTACATTGGTAATATTGATGGCATTTTTTTGAAGGTTTAAAGCTCTTGCTTCTGTATTTTTCAAGGTTCCGGTAACGACAACTTCATCAATGTTTTTTCGGGGCTGAGAAAGTTTGATGATTCCCAGGTCAATCGTTTGCTCTGGTTTTAGATCTACATTGATATCTGAAGATTCATATCCTATATAGCTGATTTGTAAAGTATATTGGCCTTCTTTGATATCATTGATGGTAAATTTTCCTTCAATATCAGTCGTTGTATTTTTAGATAAGCCTTTTATTTTGACTGTAGCCCCGGGAAGAGGCTGGCTGTCGTCAAGAACAGTTCCTATAATTAACTGTTTTTGCGCTGAAACAAAGACCATGAAACAGACAAAAACAAGGGTAAGTAATTTCTCTAATTTTGTTTTCATTTTTACATATATTAAATTTTTTATGCAAATCACGCCAATAATTTTAATATATATAAATATTTTGTATTAAGTATTGTTTAACAAATAAGTCTGATTTGTTACGTTATTTTTACTTTAAAAAGAATAAAAACTATCTTTTGAAAATTTAGTAAAATAGGATTTAAATTGCCTGTTTCAACGTTTTATATAAAAATTTCAAAGAAATAATAAGAATAGAAATCTACCGAAGATAGCTGTGTTTTTGTTCATATTTCGTTCATTTTGGAAGAAAACAGAAAATCAAAAGTTGCATATTTGTAAACTTTTGTATTGGTGTAGGAACCCAAAATTGAATAGTAATATGTAAAGTGACAATTATTTAAACGCAAAGTTCATTTACTATAATGCAAATTACCAAGGATGCAAAGGTGGCGACGTTGTCGCTGATGAAGTATGATTATTATGCATACCCTTAGAAAGAATCAATGAAATTGATTCCATGCTTTGCACCCTTAAAACTATAAGGTTTAACAATAAAAAAACTTTGCGTTAAAAAAAGGTAGTTAAGCCGTATAAAAATAAAGAACAAGCATCACACAGCTCTCATCACTAATGCTTACCGGAACGTGAGGAAACTTCCCATTGAAATAAAGGGAATCACCTTCTTTTAGGATGATTTCTTCGTTATCAATTACATATTTTACTTCTCCTTTCAGGATATATTTAAATTCCCAGGCATCCGTAATGACCTTTTCTCTTTTAGAATTCGGTTCGAGAGTCAGTAGAACAGCTTCAAACCCTAAAGAATGAAGACTTTTGCTAAAAATATGCATGTATTTGAATCCTTCAGCTTCCACCTCCTTTTCAATGACTTGCTGGCTTTCTTTCGGAACATAAATGAACTTGGCGTTGGATTTTTTCTCAACTCCTTCGAAAAAATAGCTGGCATCTATTTCAAGAGACTGAATCAGATCCAATAACACAGGAAGCGAAGGAATCGTTCTTCCGTTTTCAATCCTGGAAACAAGACCGTTGCTCACATTGGCTTTGAAAGCCAGTTCATTAATGGTTAAATTATTCTTTTTTCTAATATCCTTTAATCTCTTGCCGATACCTATTAAAAAGTCATTCATACTGTGTGTAATTTAACCTGATTATTTTTTCATCATTATATTGAAAACAAAGGTAATATTATTCTATAGAGTTTGGATATGAGAGGTAATCAATTCATTGAAAATTATTATTTGCTTTCTCGGCTTGCTCAGATTCTTTCGTCTTTTCTCCCCAAGAAAATTTCCCTATTTTTGTAAAACTCCTTATTTCATCTATGAAAAAAATTATTCTTATCGAAGACGAAACCAGTGTAGTTTCCTTTATTAAAAAAGGACTTCAGGAAAATGGATATGAAATTTCTGTTGCTTTTGACGGGCGTACAGGAGTGCAGCTGGTGCAGGCTAACGATTTCGATCTGGTAATTTTAGATATTATGCTTCCGGAAATGAATGGTCTGGATGTGTGTAAAGAAATAAGAAAAACCAATCAGAGTGTTCCTATTCTGTTTCTAACTGCCTTGGGAACTTCAGAAAACATTGTTCTCGGATTAGAAAGCGGTGGAGACGATTATCTGGTGAAACCTTTTAAATTCATTGAACTGGTAGCCCGTGTGAAGTCTTTGCTAAGAAGAAGCAATAACAACGGTCCTCAGGAAATTGCTGAACCGGAACCGGATAATGAGCATGTATTTCAGTTTTCGGACCTGATGGTGAACGATTATACCAAAAAAGTAACCCGTGCCGGAGAAGATATTTCTCTTACTTCCACAGAATATAAACTCCTGCTGTATTTTTTAAATAACCCTGAAAAAGTAATTTCAAGAGCCGAAATTCTGGATGCAGTCTGGGGTGTAAACTATGAGCTGGGAACCAATGTGGTAGATGTATATGTAAATTATTTAAGAAAAAAACTGGATAGTCACGACGATAATAAGTTGATTCATACCGTGATAGGAATGGGGTATGTGCTGAAAAAGACATAATGAATGTTTAATAAAGTCATTACAAATCAGACCAAAACGATGGTACTTTTGATGTTGGTTTTTACCGCCATCATTTTGCTGTTCAGTGGTTTGGTGTACTTTTCTATCGTTAATTTTTCGCACCAGAGATTTTATGAGCTGCTGAAGATCAGAACAGCAACTATTGTTCAGATCGAAAAAAGCAAAGACCATCTTGACCTTCCGGAAAACTATGTTCTCAGCAGTTTAAATGACGAAGAGCTTCCGATGGAAAAAGACTATGTTTTTGCAGTTCCAACGGATTCCAATTTCAAAAAAATATCTCAGGAGGTTCATATTCCTTCGTATTTCTTTAAAAATATCATCAAAGAAGGAGAGTCCAATTATAATGATGAAGAATTCTATTATATAGGGCAAAGTTTCAGATATGATGATAAAGATTATATAGCCATTGCTTCTGCTAAAAACCACTATGTTGTTTATTATCTGGGCTTTTTGAAAAGAACACTGCTTACCTGTATTGTGCTATCACTTTTCTTTAGTATGATTTTCTCTTTTTATCTGTCTAAAACATTATTCAGACCGATCTTAAAAATTACAGGGAAAGTAAAGGAAATCAGTTCTGAAAACCTTCATTTAAGACTTGAATCTCAGCCTGATAATAAAGAGCTTAATGAGCTGGTAGATACTTTCAATGATATGCTCAACCGTATTGAAACCTCTTTCGAAACCCAGAATCACCTGATTGGAAATGTTTCCCACGAGTTGAGAACCCCTCTTACATCCATTATGGGCGAGGCTGATGTTGCTCTTTCCATTAGCAGAACAGCTGATGAGTACAAAGAAACTCTCGGAATCATTCTGGATGAAGCCGAAAAACTGGATAAAAAGATCAAGGCATTACTAATGATTGCCCAAACCGGATTCGATGGAAAAATCCAGAAAATGGATAAGGTAAGAATTGATCAATTGCTTTGGGATGTTATTGAAACTCTTAGAAAAATTGATTCCCGAAATAATATCTATCTGGATATCAGCATGCTTCCCGATAATCCAAAAAAACTGAAAGTACAGGGGAATGAGCAGTTACTGCATCTTGCAGTGGCCAATATCATCAGCAATGGTTGTAAATATTCTAATTTCCAACAGGTTAAAGTTTCTCTGGGAGCCACTAATACGGATGTGTATATCATTGTAAAAGATAATGGTATCGGAATTCCGGAAGTAGAAATGAACAAAATCTATGATCCGTTCTTCAGAGCTTCTAATACCAATAATTATGAAGGTTATGGAATCGGACTTCCGCTGGCAAGAAACATCGTAAGAATGCACAATGGCGAGCTGATCGTAAGCTCGCATGAAAATCAGGGAACAACCGTACAAATGCGTTTTCCAAATTTCTATAGTACGCAGAAAAACGAAGAGATAAATAAGTAAGAAACTCCATTTTGGCGTTTGTTTACTTATTCTTTAGTGTATTTAATCTTGATATACAGCGTATTGTGTTAGTAATCTCGATCCTTTTCGATTTTGCTTTATTGCTATATTAAATCCTCTTAACAATTTTCTAATCTCATTTTAATCTCTTTAATCACATTTTAATTCCATTCCAAAGACCTTCTAATTTGGTCGTTCTAGTTTTGTATCATCAAAAAAGATCAACATAATACAAAATAATAAGAACATGGCTAAAACAATTTTAATTGCAACAGATTACTCTCTTGAGTCATTGAATATATTGAAAAAAGTACTTAAAGAGAAAGATGCAGCAGAAGATCAGAACCAATACAATATTCTTCTGACTTCCGGGTATGATTCCGGGGATTCTATCAGGGATCTTTTGTTCAGTACCAAAACATCTGTTTTTAATAAAATCAGACCAACAGAGTTCTGTGATGCCTTTGGAATTATCAGTAATAAATATCCTCACCTTGTTAACAAAATCATCTGTGATGTCTTTACAGGAAGTTTCCAAAGAACATTCAACCAGTATGTAAAGGCGGAAAATATTGAGGAGGCTTATTATTCTCCATCTATCAAAAGCAAAGGAAAAGGCAAATTCGATCTGATTCCTTACATCAAAAAATGCAAAGAACTGAAATCTCATGAAATTACAGTTGAAGTGAGAGAAAGACTTCCCGAAAGAGGAAGACTGGCAGAGATCTTTGTAGAGGTCTAAAAATTAAACTATTTTAAAAACGATAAAAAATGTTAAGAAATTATAGTAACAGCAGGACACTGGGAGACAATATCAGGTTGGGGACGCTGACTGCCTTCACGGCGGGTACTATAAACATTGCTTCCCTATTGATATTTCTCTCTTTTACGTCGAACGTAACGGGACACTATGCTATTTTAGCTGCAGAGATCAGTAAAGGAAACTGGACGCAGGTAGGAGTCGTAGGAGGGTGGATCTTCCTGTTCTTCTTCGGAAGTTTCCTATCCAACTTTATTGTGATCAATTTTAATAAGAAAAGTAAATATTTTGCCCATTCCATGCCTATTGTGCTGGAAATTATATGTCTGCTTTTTGTAGGAGTATATGGGCAGTTTTATTACCAGAAAACATTAGAAGAAACAGAATATTTGGTTGCATTGATGCTTTTTGCTACCGGACTTCAAAACGGATTAACGGCAAGTATCTCCAATTTCTCTGTGAAAACCACCCACCTTACCGGAACAACCACCGATTTAGGAATCCTGGCATCGATGTTTACACAGAAAAAATACAGAAGAAATGGAGAGTTGATTGGTAGAGCCAAACTTCTGATGAGTATTATGCTTGCATATGTAATGGGAGCGGTATTTTCTGGGTTGACGTATTATTATCTGGAGTTCAGAGTGTTCTATGTGATCAGTATATGTCTGCTGATTGTCATCGGCTACGATGCGTATAAAATTCATATCCGTCATTTCAACACGAAGTACAGATACAACAGAATTTACAGAAAGGCCAATATTTTTGCTTATCTGTATGAGAAAATCCATGGAATTCCTAAAAAAGAGAAGAAACCAAAGCTTGTCTTTGAGGATTAAAAATATAAAACACACTATTAATTTTTTGTATAAACTAGCTGTAAATGCCCTTATTTTATTATAGAATAGGGGTGTTTTTGTTAACAATTAAACTAAAAATCTATAAATTTCTTGTTTTTTATCCTGTTATTAATGGTTGTTAAAATGAAAATTTCCTGATCGAATCAATAAACTTGCTAAAGCCCTTCATTACAAACATTAAAAAAAACAGTTGGGGATAAATAGGTAAAAATGTTGATAATTAAATATTAAATCACGGTTTTGGTATTTTAATTCCCGTTTTCATTGACTATTTTTGTAAGTTGATTTACGTTTTTATGTCAGATATTATTCAGCTTTTACCGGATCATGTAGCCAACCAAATTGCAGCAGGAGAGGTGGTGCAGCGGCCTGCATCCATCGTGAAAGAACTTTTGGAAAACGCTATAGATGCAGATGCAACGAAGATTGAATTGATCATCAGGGATGCCGGAAAGAATCTTATTCAGGTGGTAGACGACGGGAAAGGAATGTCCGAAACAGATGCCCGCATGGCGTTTGAAAGACATGCTACTTCCAAAATCAAAGGAACAGAAGATATCTTTAAGATTGCCACAAAAGGGTTCCGTGGTGAAGCTCTGGCTTCTATTGCGGCAGTTTCTCAGGTGGAATTGAGAACGAAACAAAATGATACTTCCATCGGCACCAATATTTATATAGAAGGTGGAGTTTTCCAGTTTCAGGACCCGATTCAGACAGCAGACGGATCAAATTTTTTAGTGAAAAATCTTTTCTATAACGTTCCTGCAAGAAGGAAGTTTTTGAAAAATAATAATATTGAATTCAGACACGTTATTGATGAATTCCAGCGTGTTGCTTTGGCTCATGAGAATTTGGAATTCTCCTTGTTCCATGATGATGAAGCTGTTTTCAGACTGAGAAAAGGAAGCCAGATGCAGCGTATTGTAGATGTTTTCGGCAGAAAACTCCAGCCGCTTTTGATTCCCATTAAAGAAGATATTATCTGGTGTAAGCTTCATGGTTTCGTTGCCAAGCCGGAAGGAGCTAAGAAAGCAAGAGGAGAGCAGTTTCTTTTTGTAAACGGAAGATATTTCAGAAGCCCTTATTTCAATAAGGCAGTACAGGAAGCTTTTGAAGGACTGCTTCAACCGGGATATGTGCCTTCGTTTTTCCTTTTTCTGGAACTTGATCCGGAAAAGATAGATGTCAATATCCATCCGCAGAAAACAGAAGTGAAATTTGAGGATGAACACCTTATTTTTGCTTTGCTTCGTTCAACGATTAAAAGGTCTTTAGGAATTTATAATGTTTCCCCAAGCCTGGACTTCGACAGAGATCCGGAACTGGATGAGATGATGAACAAACCTATTCCAAGCAAAGGAAACGGAGGGGGAAGAAGCGGAGGGATTATCAAAATGCCTGAAATCATTGTAGATAAAGATTACAATCCGTTTCTGGAGGAGAAAAATGTAGTACACCCGGAGGAAATTCAGAACCTTACGGAAATGTATCATCAGAATATTACAGCAGAACCTTCAAAGATTAATTTATTTGAAGATGAAGACTTTGACGAAGATTTGATGAGACTCCCGAATGGCTACTGGCTTTTCAATAAAGGAGATGTCACATTAATGCTGGATCTTGGAAGGATGCACAGATTATTGGTTTCTGAAGGGAACAAATCTACCAGAAAATCAAGTACAAACAGCCATGCTCTTCTTTTCTCTCTGGAGTATCATATGAATGAAATCGAAAAGACAAAATACAATTCGATAAAAAAATATCTTCCAGAATTAGGGTTTGACATGAAAATTGCTCATGAAAGTGTACTTCGAATAGATTCTCTTCCCGAAGGACTGAAAGAAACCCAGGCAATGAAGTTCTTAGAAAACCTTTTTGAGATTCTGGACTATAAGACAGAAGAAGAATTTTTGCAGTATTACCATAACCAATGGAATAAAATGCAGTCGAAGTCAAGATTTGACTTTATTTATAAAAAAGATGCGGAACAGCTTATTAAAGATTTTACAGCATTAGGCTTCCCGGAATTTTTACCGGACGGCAAAAGATGTTTTTATGAAGTTCCGTTTAACGACTTTAAAAACAAATTTTAAAAGATTATGTTTAACAATATACCACCGATTACAAGGAATATCATTATCATCAATGTGATTGTTTATTTGGTTGCTAATTTTCTGCTTCCGAACTTATACAATACACTTTCGGGGTTTTATCCTTTTTCTCCTAATTTCAAATCGTGGCAGATCATTACCCATATGTTTATGCATGCTCCACTTAGAGAGTCTGGGGGTATAATGCATATTTTATTCAATATGTTTACATTATTCAGTTTCGGACCCATTTTGGAGCAGACATTAGGAGACAAAAAATATTTGATATTATATTTTGCAAGTGGCTTGGGTTCATTTTTCTTATTCAATCTTTGGAATTTTGTGGAAGCTCAACAAATTATTTCTGGCTTACAAAGCTTAGGACTAAATGCTTCAGAAATTTATCCGAAAGCAGCTCTTGATTATGTGGGAAGTTTGAAGATTAGTGCTACAACAGCTGAAGGGCTGGAATTATCCAGTCAATATTATACTTTATTAAAAACACCTATGCTTGGAGCTTCCGGAGCAATTTTCGGAGTAGTAGCTGCATTTGCAACCTTATATCCTGATTCTAAAATCGGAATCATGTTTATTCCTGTTCCGATTAAGGTAAAATACCTGCTGCCAATTATTGTGGTGGTTTCTATATATCTTGGAGTTTCAGGTAACGGCGGCGGTGTTGCTCATCTTGCTCATGTGGGAGGTGCTTTGGTTGGCTGGCTCTTGGCACGAATTTGGAAAAAACATTTGTACAGATTCAATTAAAATTATTTTGTGAAAATTTTCCGACTCATACTATTCATCCTGCATCTTGGAATTTTGTTTCTTTTGCTGGGAACATTACTGAATGCCTATATTCCACCTAAAATTTTTCCGTGGTTTAATTTACTTTCTTTAGGGTTTCCGATACTGATGATCTCTTATATCATCCTAACAATATTCTGGGTATTCAGCTGGAAAAAGAGAGCTTTTATATTCATGTTTATAGGGCTGGCTTTTATTAATCCGGTAAAAAGATGGGTAAATTATTCTTCACCTAAAAATGGAGATTCTGATATAAAAATAGTTTCCTTCAATACCAGAGCAGGAGGAGGAGGAGTCTCAGAAATAGGGATTTATCTGAAGTCTCAGAATGCAGACGTTATTTTTTTACAGGAAGATTCCGGAATATCATATAAATTTGAAGGCTACCAAAAAACAAATCCATCTGGAGGTTTTGCTATTTTAACCAAACATAAAATCATTAGCCAGAAATCAATAGATCCACAGGATGAAAGTGTAAGAGTCCCCGGTCTACAGGCTGATATAGAAATCAATGGCAGAGTGTATCGTTTTATTGATGTATACCTTCATCCATTCCGTTTTGATAAAGATATGGTAAGGCTTAATGGGAATACCGATGCTAATGAACAAAAAATAAAAGACGTTGTCAAAAGACTAATTCCTACGTTTAAAAAGCATCAGGAACAAGTTGGTTTTATTCGGCAGGCTGTTGAAAACTCGCCATATCCTGTTATCCTTGCCGGAGATTTCAATTCTGTTCCCAATTCTTATGAATATTATCATTTGTCAGAAGGACTTGAAGATGCCTTTTTAACAGCCGGAAAAGGGAGCGCAACCAGTTTTCATGACTATAAATTTCCTATCAGAATTGATTATGCTTTTTCTTCAAAATCATTAAAGGCAATATCTTACGAAGTTGACCGTTCTATACATGTTTCAGATCATTATCCTATCATCGTGAGGTTTTCTAAGGAGAGAAAGTAATCATAAAAAGAGTTAAAATTATCTGCTTGGTAGGATTTTTGTTGAAAGAAAACAGTACCAAGACCGTTTTTTCATGAAGTCGAACCAGATATTACTATTTTTACATATCGCTGTTGCTATTTTGCTGTTGTGCACATTAGGGAATGCGTGGGTTCCGCCTAATCTTTTAGGTAACCTTAATCTGCTCTCGCTTGGTTTTCCTTATCTGATATTGACGCACGTGATTTTTACGCTGATATGGATCTTTAAAAAACAAAAAATAGCGATCGCTTTTGCATTAGGTACACTTATTTTCTATAACCCCATCAGACGATGGATCAATTTTTCCCCCAAAACAGAAAATGGAAAAACAATACGGGATATTAAAGTATTGACATTTAATGTAAAATATGGAGAGTATGGTTGGGATAAAGTAAAAAATTATATCAAAGAACAAGATGCTGATATCATTCTTGTACAGGAAAAAGATACTAACCGCGCTATAAAGAGGGATCTTATAAAGTATCCTTCCGTTATTCTGAAAACAAAACATAAAATTGTGAGACAGGCAGAGTTGATTGATGAGAAAGCTCGTGGAAATTCATTCTATGCTGATATTGATATCAATGGAAAAGTAATCAGAATCATTAATGTTTATCTTGAGCCGTTTAGGCTTCATAAATCTATGTTTACCAAACTGGACGGGTTGGGCTTGGGAAACGTTTCTACACTGCTGTCTCATATGACTCCAACATTTCAGGCGCATGAAGATCAAGTAAAAAGAATCAGAAAAATGGTAGATTTATCCCCTTACCCGGTTATCCTGGCGGGAGATTTTAATTCTGTTCCTAATTCTTATGAATATTATAATCTTGGTAAGGATCTTCAGGATGCCTTTCTGGTAGCGGGAAAAGGAAGTGCAAGCAGTTTTCATGACTATAAAGTTCCTCTGAGAATTGATTATATCTTCAGTTCAAAATCCATTATTCCTCTTAGCTATAAAGTAGATCAGTCTGTGAAATTATCGGATCATTATCCCGTAATTGCAGAATTTCTGCTAAATTAGTTCCATGAAAAATATATTGTCTGCTATTTTCGTCTTTATACTCCTCTTTACTGCCTGCTCGAAGAAAGAATCTCCGGGATTTGGTGCCGAACAGGAAGTGATGATCAAGTATGATACAGCAGCTGTTGATTCCTTTTCTACAGGAGCCGTTTCTGTAGATGTTGCCCGAAAGATAAGAATGTCTTCCCCTCAATATCTTGATTCAGTAAAGCAGGCTAAAAAGCTTCAGGAAGAAGAGAATAAGATAAAAGCAGAGCTGGAAAAAGAAAATAAAGCAAAACAGGAAGAGGAAAAGAAGAAAGCAGAGGCCGAAAAGAAACAGAAAGCTTCTGAAACACCTTCAGCATCAGACACTAAAACACAATAAATCCAACATCATTAAACAATATACAATATGAAAAAACAAATCCTGGCAGCTGTAGTGATCTCAGTATTCACTGTAGCATGCACAAAATCAACAACAAAAACAGAGCAGGTAGAAAATTCTGACGGATCAGTTACCACTACAACAACTACCGTTACAGAAACTCCAAACACCGTTGATACGGCGAAGATCAACGATGCTAAAGAAGATGTGAAGGCTAAAGTAGACGCTGCTGGAAATAAGATAGATGATGCTGCTCAGAAGGCTAAAGATAAAATTGATGCCACTGCAGATAAAACGAAACAAGATCTTCATAAAGCAGGTCAAGATATCAAAACTGAAGCTACTAAAGTAGGAAAAGATATTAAAACCGGAGCACAGGAAGCCGGAAAGGATGCGAAGGAAGCAGCTAAAAAAGGAGCTTCAAAAGTAGAGGAAGCTGCCAAAAAAATGAAAGAAGACTTAAGTAAATAAAGCAAAAGCCGTAATTCAATTAGAATTGCGGCTTTTTTATTTGTTATCTTTAAATAGAACGTTTAAGAAATAATGTTTATTTATTCATTTCCAGCAATGGGTCAATGTATTCCCTGTCATTGCTTAATCTAGGGACTTTATTTTGCCCGCCAAGCTTTCCTTTAGCCTCCAGCCAATGATAAAACAGGTTGCTTTTAGCAATATGAACAATAGGTCTCTTAAGTGTTATATTATTGTATCTCTTGGCTTCATAATCTGAGTTAATGGTCTTTAAATGCTTATCAAAAGTATCAATAAAACTGTCCAGATTATCCGGGTACTGACTGAATTCAAAGATCCATTCATGGGCACCTCCTTCGTTTCCTTTCATGAAAACTGGTGCTCCAGTAAAATCTGTGATCTGTGCACCTGTTGCTTCACAGGCTTTTGAAAGGGCGGATTCCACATTGGTAATCATCAATTCTTCCCCAAAAGCGTTGATATAATGTTTTGTTCTTCCCGTTATTTTTATCCTGAAAGGATTGGTAGAGGTAAAGACCACAGTGTCTCCAATCAGGTATCTCCAAAGTCCTCCGTTGGTTGTGATCACCATTGCATAGTTTTTCCCAACTTCCACGTCTTCCAGGCTTACAACCTTTGGATTTGAAAAATGGAACTGATCCATAGGAATGAATTCGTAAAAAATACCATAGTCCAGCATCAGAAGCATCTCATCACTGTCTGATCTATCCTGTATACCAAAGAACCCTTCAGAAGCATTGTAAATTTCGTAGTAATTGATGTTTTTTCCGATGATCTGTCTGAATTGTTCCTTGTAGGGCTTAAAACTAATTCCGCCGTGAAAAAACACCTCCAAATTAGGCCATAGCTCCGAAATACTTTCAATGTTGGATTCCTTTACTACTCTTTGCAGAAGAACCATCATCCAGCTTGGTACCCCAAGGATACTTCCCACATCTTCATTTTTTACTTCAGAAGTGATTGCTTTCAATTTGCTTTCCCATTCTCCCATTAAAGAAACCTTCTTGCTGGGAGTCGTGGTAATTTCTACCCAAAACGGAAGATTGTCAATCAAAATAGCTGATAAGTCTCCAAATTTTGTATTGAAATCTGCATATAATTCTGAACTTCCCCCAAGCCGTAAATTTTTATAATTAAAAAGCTGATTTTCGGGATGATTATTGGCATAAATGGAAACCATATCCTTTCCTGCCTTCATATGGCAGTATTCAAGGCTTTCCGCAGAGATAGGGATAAATTTGCTCTTGGCATTGGTGGTTCCCGATGATTTGGCAAAATGTTTAATAAGTCCGGGCCAGCTTACATCCTTCTGTCCCTGTCTTGCTTTTTCAATATAAGGCTCCATTTCTTCATAGGTAACAATAGGAACCTTGTTTTTAAAATCCTGATAACTTGATATAGAATTGAATCCGTACAGCTTACCATATTCTGTGTCCTCTGCATGAAACAGCTGGGAAAAGAGTATACCTTTCTGTGTTTCAATGGGATGGTCCATGAAATTCTGTATCTGATCTATCCTTTGTCGGATAAACCAGTTGACTACGGTGTTGAAAAGTGCTTTGGTTGCCATTCCAACAAATATAATGATATTTGAATTTTCAGAAAATTTTTTAAGTGATTAAATAAAAAAACCGTTACAAAATCTGTAACGGTTTGATATTTAGTTTATTGTTTACTAGCAATACTCATCGTATGCAGCCTGAAGGTTTGCTGCGATAGCTCCTGCAGGGTTTCCTTCGATGTGATGTCTTTCCAGCATGTGAACCAATTCACCATCTTTGAAAAGGGCTACACATGGAGAACTTGGAGGAAATGGAGCAAGGTGTTTTCTTGCTTCTACTACAGCCTCAGTATCGAAACCTGCAAAAACAGTTGTTAAATGATCAGGTTTCTTATCTCCTGTCAAAGAGTACACTACTCCTGGTCTTGCAGCTCCTGCAGCACAGCCACATACGGAATTGATGACCAATAAAGTAGTTCCTGACTGCTTCAAAGCCTCTTCTACCTGAGTTGGAGTTGTTAAATCCTGGAAACCTTTATCTGTAAGCTCTGCCTTCATAGGCATTACCAAATCTGTTGGATACATATATTATTGTTTTTTATCTGTACAAAGTTAAGCAATTCTTTGCTTTTCTTCAATATATAAAAACTATCAATCGTTTAGTCATAAAAAATTAATCAAATATTAATATTGTAATAATATTATGAAAAACATGAAATAATGCTAGGAATAATAAAATATTATTATTAAATTTGAAATGATTCTGAAAAACAAACGACCGTGAAAAAACATTTAAAAGCTTTCCCTCAAGCAATCAATCACTTAAATACTTTCTGAAATATGGTAGTATCTTAATTCTTTTTTCAGTTTAGAATCAAACTGATTAACAAACTTTAATATCCAAACAAAGTGAAGCCCGGAACTGAAGAGTTCCGGGCTTCTAATCAAATCGATATGCAAAGGTTGTATATCCTTAGTTATGGAATGAGATACGTTTTGCGGGCTTTAAAATAAACTTAAATCCCGAACCCGGATCACACTATGAAAGAAGCTTTTTAGCCATCTCGGAAATGCTTTTTCCGTCTGATTTTCCGGCTAAAGCTTTTGAAGCAGCTCCCATTACCTTCCCTAAATCTTTGATAGATTCAGCTCCGGTTTCAGAAATAATATTTTTGATTTCTGTTTCTAATTCTTCTGTTGAAAGCTGTTGAGGTAAAAACTTTTCAATGACTTTACTTTGAGCTTCTTCTACTTCTGCAAGATCCTGTCTGCCCTGAGCAGTGAACTGCTCAAAAGAATCTTTACGCTGCTTGATCATTCTCTGCAGAATGGCAATTTCCTGCTCAGCAGAAACTTCAGCGCCTCTTGCTTCTGTTTTTAAAAGAAGAATCTGAGATTTTACAGCACGCAGAGAATCCAGAGCTACTCTGTCTTTTTCTCTCATGGCTGTTTTTATAGCTTCGCTTATTGTATTTTCTAAACTCATAAGTTTATAATTTGAGAATTTGAGAATGAAATAATTTGAAAAATAATAAAAACAATGGTAAATGATTGGACTTTATATTATTAATTAAAATAATTAACTAATACACCGAATTCATAATTTCTACCAGTTGGATAATTTTCAAATTCTCAAATTATTCCATTTTCAAATTAGTTTTAGTCTACGTCTTTATTTAAAAATCTGTTTTCTCTGATCTGTATAGATCCGTTGTTGTCAGACAGATAGGTGTTGATGTTCTGATCTGAAGCATTGTTTCCGTCAATCGAGATATTTTTTCTTTTGAAAGCAGGAATAGATTCAAACTCACTTGTGCTGTCAAAGCTCTGGTAGCGTGAGTTGAATTCTTTTAATTTATTTCTTCTTTCAATGACTCTTTCCTGATCCATCGTTTTATTCACAAACGTGAATTCTGATTCTTCAGTTTTTGGAGTTTCAATTTCTGTTTTGTTTTCAAATGCAGGTTTTGTTTCTGCTTTTGGCTCTTCCTGTTTTTGGTAGAATGTTTCAATCTTTTGAGCAGGCTCTGCTACCGCAGCATTGGTAGGCACATTAAACTCTGCTTTTGGCTGTCCGAAATCAGTATTCGGCTCATTTCTTACAGGCTCGTTTACAAAGAAACTGAATTCAACAGGTTTTTCCTCAGAAAAAGAGTTGTTAAAGGTAGTTCCAGACTGTGGCTCATCTTTTTTATTTTCAAAATCAAATGAAAAAGACTGGATTTCAAGATCATTTGGATCTTCATTCTCTTCATCAATTGAAAGCAAGCTGTATTCCTGTTCTTCTTCTTCATTTCTCCAATTTTGTTCAGGAGTATTTAAGGTATCTTCCTCTTTATCAAAGAATTTTATTTCAGTTCTTGGCTGCTCTTCTTCAATAATCATTTTTTTTTCCGTAGATGCTGCATTGAAGGGAGTGTTATGATCTTCGTCATCTAGTCTGAAAAGGTTTTTACCGCCAAAATCATGTGTTGTTTCAGGAGCTGATTCTCTTTCCTCTCTTGTTTTGAAAGGAGAGTTTTTTTGAGCTTCAAAACTATCGTTAAGGCTGATTCTGATTTTCTCTGTAGGTCCTGCAAATTTCTTATTGTCGTTTGAGAATCCTGTAGCAATAACAAGAACGCTTACTGCATCTCCTAATTCTTCATCTGCACCCACCCCGAAGATAATATCTGCAGTGTTTCCTGCTTCTTTCTGGATATGGTCCATAATGATACCGATTTCGTCCATGGTAACTTCTTCAGCACCACTTCTGATCAATAACAGAACGTTTTTAGCTCCTGTAATCTTATTATCATTCAATAATGGGGAATCAAGGGCTTTTCTTACTGCTTCTTCAGCTTTATTTTCACCTGAAGCAGTTCCTGTAGACATCAATGCTGTACCAGAATTCTGAAGCACAGATTTAGCATCTCTAAAGTCAATGTTTACATCAAAGTAACCCGTAATAACTTCTGCCATTCCTTTTGCTGCATTGGCTAGAACTTCATCAGCTTTTGAGAATCCCTGTTTAAATCCAAGGTTCCCAAATTGTTGTCTTAATTTATCGTTATTGATAACAATTAATGAATCAACATTATTCTTTAGTTTGTCAAGCCCGTTTTCGGCCTGATCTAATCTCCTTTTACCTTCAAAGCTAAAAGGAACGGTAACAATACCTACCGTTAAAATTCCCATGTCTTTTGCTACTTTAGCAATGACTGGAGCGGCTCCGGTACCTGTACCACCACCCATTCCGGCAGTGATGAACACCATTTTGGTGTTTTGGCCCATAGCAGCCTTGATGTCTTCAATACTTTCGATGGCTGATTTTTCTCCTACTTCAGGATCAGCTCCTGCTCCAAGACCTTCGGTAATGGTAGTCCCCAATTGTACTTTATTGGCAACAGGATTATTATCTAGAGTTTGAGCATCCGTATTACAGATCACGAAGTCTACTCCGTGAATTCCTTTCTCGTACATGTGCTTCAGCGCATTGTTTCCACCGCCTCCTACACCGATTACTTTTATGATGGATGAATTTCCTTTTGGCAAATCAAATGAAAATCCTTGTGTACCTATATTTTCCATAACTATACTTTTAATAATTATAATTGATAATTGATAATTGATCAATGATAATTGATAAGGAAAAAATCGTTTATCGCTTATCATTCATCATTTATAATTTACTCTACTTCTTCAAAGAATTTTTTTACTTTTTCCATAAGCGACTGCCCGAAGGTGAGTTTCGCTTTTCTGTTCTCTTGCTTTTCATTTTCAAAAGAATGCTGCTCCTGAACTGGCGCTGCCTGTTGAACAGGTTGAACCGTTTCTGCCTGTGTTGCAGCAGTTTCCTGTTTTGGCTGCTCTGCAACAACTTCTATGATTTCATCAGCAGTCTGTTTTTTGTCTCTGATCTTTAAACTCTCCATCAGTAACCCGATAGAAGTAGCAAATTCAGGGCCTTTCAGGTACTGATTCTTATCGTTGGCTATATATTCATTCGCAAAACCGATTCTACTGTCAAAACCTGTGGTATAATTGGCCAGCTGACGAAGGTGTTTCAGGTTTGAACCACCGCCGGTAAGAACGATTCCGGCAATCAGTTTTTTCTTTTGTTCAAAAGCACCGTAAGCCTTCAGTTCTGTATTCACCATTTCCAAAACTTCTTCTACTCTCGCATTGATGATCTGTGCTAAAGTTTTTAAAGAAATCTCTTTGTCTGGTCTTCCGTGAAGCCCCGGAATAGTTACAAAAGTACTGTCTTTTTCTAATTCGGGAACAGCCGAACCAAACTTTACTTTCAGTTGTTCTGCATGTTTCTCAATAATAGAACATCCTTCTTTGATATCTTCGGTAATAATTCCGCCACCGTATGGGATCACACAGGTATGACGGATGATATTATCTTTAAATATAGCAATATCTGTAGTTCCACCACCAATGTCAACAATGGCTACACCGGCTTCTTTTTCTTCTTTTGTAAGGACAGCTTCTGAAGATGCTAATGGCTCTAATGTCAGAGCTTCCATTTCTAATCCTGCTTCACGAACGCATCTTGCAATATTTCTGATGCTTCCCATTTGGCCTACTACAACATGGAAGTTAGCTTCTAAACGCTTTCCGTGCATCCCGACGGGTTCTTGAATTTCCCCCTCGGAATCCACTTTATATTCTTGAGGAAGTACGTGGATAATTTCTTCTCCAGGAAGCATGACCAGCTTTTTTACCTGATCTTTTAATGCTTCAATGTCATCGTCTGTAATAAATTTATCAGGATGTTCACGCATAATATAATCGGAGTGCTGCAGAGAACGTATGTGTTTTCCTGCAATACCTACCGTGACTTTGCGGATAGGAACGCCAGCACTGGACTGTGCTTCGGATACTGCAGCCTTGATTGAATTGATGGTTTGTGAAATATTATTCACAATCCCTTTATGAACACCAAGACTTTTAGCTTTTCCTACACCGAGAACTTCTATCTTCCCGTGTGCATTCCTTCTTCCGACAATCGCGACTATCTTCGTTGTCCCGATGTCCAGACCTACTGAATACTCTTGATTTTCCATTTTTATATCGATTTGATTTTTTCTACTTTTTTCCTTTTTTCTGTAAGGATATTATCCTATTTGTGTATTAAATGTCCTGAAAGACTTATTCTATTTTTACTTTTGCCTTGGGCTTGGGTTTTGCCGGGGCAGTTGGTTTTTTCTCTGTTTTTTTCGTTTCCTTTGTATGTGTTTTTGTCTTTGTAGCCTCTTTCGGTTTGGCTGGTGTGGAACCTGCTTTTTTTGCTTCCGCTATTTTTGGTTTAGTCTCTGTTTTTTTTGCCGCTATTGTAGGGGCTTTTGCCAATTCCATTTTTCCTGCTTTTAAAATACTGTCATTTTCTTTAAAATATGGATTTAAAGTAGTGACAATCTGGTTCTGATATTTTACAGAGACCATGCTGTATTTCTGAGGGTCTTGATATACCAGGTATTTTTCTACAAAAGTCTTAAATCCTTTTACTTTAAAATCAATATTATCAAGGTCTCCGATTTCTACCCGGTAATTTCCTTCGCTTGTCAGAAGGCTATAACTCTCTTTATTTTTTGAGATTCCAATAAAATATTTCTTACTGAAATCATCTTTGTCGATCTTTTCTACGAGTTCTGCCAATTTTTCATATTCATCCGGCTTTACATTTCCTGTTACAAGCATACAGGGATGTGAATACGTCCTGGAGATAGGGAATTCAATTCCTTTTTCGTCTACATAAAAGTCTTTTCCATCTTTATTGAGTCTGAAAACAGGAACTCTCTGCTTGATGTCCAGATTCAGCTTTCCGTTCAAATTCAGGTAGACATTGGCACTGTCAACAGCAGGAAGAGAATTTATTCTTTTCTCTAAAGATGGGATATTAAGATCACCTACTTTTCCTGATGGGTTTTCTTTTTTTACAATCTCTCTGATGTCTTTTTCATCTACGAAATAGACCGGAGTTTTCTCATTCATTTTTACAGAAATCTTATTGTCCGTAATCTGTTGGTGGCTGAATCTCTTCAATGAGAAACTCAGTAACAATCCAAGGATGATTACAGTGACAACAATTTTTAATATTCTGTATTTATTTTTCATATTTTTTCTTTGCGAGCATTGCGTTTATACTCAAATTTTCTCAATCCATTCACAAATAGGATCATACAGGGTGTCTATATTTCCTGCTCCTACCGTAAGAAGGATATCAAAATCTTTATCTTTTATTTTTTCAAAAGCATCCGATAATGTGGATACTTCTTTTTTATCTAATGTTACTTTATCCAGCAGCCAGCTTGAAGTAATTCCTTCAAAATTCTCCTGAAGTTCTCTTGCAGGGTAAATATCTAGCAGGATAAGCTCATCTGCTTTGCTTAAACTTTCTGCAAATCCATCTGCGAAATCTCTTGTTCTGCTGAAAAGGTGTGGCTGGAAGGCTACCAATAGTTTTTTATCAGGGTAAAATGTTTTGATTGAGCCCATTACAGCATTAATTTCTGTAGGGTGGTGGGCATAATCATCAATATAAATCTTACCGTTTTGATAAATATGTTTCGTATATCTTCTTTTAATTCCTTTAAAATTAGCAATTGCCTTTTTCAGCGTATCAAAATCTGCGCCTAAATTATGCAGAATAGCCAGTGCTACAGTAGCATTTTCGACATTATGGATCCCTGGAATTTCCCAAACAAAATCTTTAATCTTTTCAGTAGGGGTATGGAAATCAAAATAAATTTTATCATGCTCCATTCTCAGATTGTCCGAATAATAGTCTGCAGGCTCATTCACCGCATAGGTTTGATGCCCTCTGCCTATTTCTAAGCCTTTTCTTACAAAAAGCTGTTGATCCTTAGGAACCAAAGCAGCAAACTGTCTGAAACCTTCTTCAATATGGCTTTTGTCTCCATAAATATCCAGGTGATCTGCGTCTGTAGAAGTCACAACTGCCCAGTCCGGAGACAGGTTCAGGAAGCTTCTGTCATATTCATCTGCCTCTACCACGGAATATTTGGAACCGTTGTATAGGAAGTTGGATTTAAAGTTTTCAGAAATTCCACCTAAAAAGCATGAGAAAGGAAGATCTGCTTCTTTGCATAAATGAGCCACAAGGGTAGATGTGGTGGTCTTTCCATGAGTTCCTGCAACAGCAATACAGTCTGTATTTTCAGTAATTAAGCCTAAAACTTTAGCGCGTTTTAGGATTTCAAACTGATTTTGGTTAAAGTAATCCAGTATTCCAAGCGTTTTAATAGCAGGAGTATAAATTACGAGAGTATCTTCTTTCTGAAGGGCAGTAATCCTTTCATCAATAAGGTCTTCAAAAACAATATCAATACCTTCATTCATCAGGTTTTGGGTCAATTTTGTATTGGTTTTATCGTAGCCCAATACCTTTTTCCCGGACGCGTTGAAATAGCGTGCTAATGCACTCATTCCGATACCTCCGATACCAACGAAGTAAAAAGTTTGATATGTTTGTAAATTACTCATTTATACTTTAATCTTTAATAACTCTTTAACCAGTTCAGAGTTTTTATTATTAATATTTTATAAGGCATTAATCAACTAACACCAATAACTCGTTAATGGATTAAATTTTAACGGTGTCAGGCTGAGCTTGTCGAAGCCTTTCTTAATTATTTTATCACTTTAAAAATCTCATCTACAATCTCTTTTGCGGCGTTTGGCTTGGCAAAATAGGTAAGATTGTCCGACATTTCTTTTCTTACGTTTTCATTTTCGCAGATTTCTGATAATGTATTCCAGAATTTTTCCTGCATTTCAGAGTCTTTCACCATTCTTGCTGCATTTTTTTCAACAAGATTCATAGCATTTTTGGTTTGATGATCTTCCGCTGCAAAAGGGAAAGGTACCAAAAGCACTGGTTTTTGTGCTACAGCCAACTCTGAAATGGCAATAGCTCCGGCTCTGGAAACAATGATATCAGCTGCAGAATAAGCCAGCTCCATATCTTTGATAAATTCAAGAATCTGAATATTTCTGGTATCTGAATCTTTTGTTTCTTCTAAAATATCTTTATAATCAAGCTTTCCTGTCTGCCAGATCAGCTGATAATCTTTATCTACAATTTGTTTTAAATGAGATTTCCAGGCATTATTCAATGTTCTGGATCCTAAAGAACCTCCTACAGACAGAATCGTAAGTTTGTCTTTATTTAATCCCATTTTTTCTTTTGCCTGAGCGGTTTCCTGCATTCCTGAAATAATATTTTCACGAATCGGATTTCCGAGGAATTTTATTTTCTCTGCCGGAAAACCTTCTACTTTTGGATACGCTGTGAAAACGGCTTTGGCTTTCTTGCTTAAAATTTTATTGGTTACCCCAGCATGGGCATTCTGTTCCTGTATAAAAATCGGAATTCCCATTTTACTTGCTTCATAAAGCGCTGGTCCGCTGGCAAATCCTCCAGTTCCTACCGCAAAATCGGGGGCGAAGTTTTTGATAATCCTTTTAGATTTTGATAAACTTTTCAGAATCTTGAAAGGAAGCCCCAGGTTGGATAACAGATTCCCTCTGTCGATTCCTGCAATATCAATTCCTTCAATTTTATAGCCTGCCTGGGGAACTTTTTCCATTTCCATTTTCCCGTTGGCACCAATGAACAAAAATTCTGCATCAGGAAATCTTTTTCTGATCTCATCAGCAATGGCAATGGCCGGGAAGATATGACCTCCTGTTCCGCCGCCTGATAATATTATTTTCAATTTTTTGTCCATTTTAAGCGATATCGTTTATTTCTGCTATACTTTGTTTTTTGCCCATTCCTTCTTCATCATAAATCTGGATTCTTGAGCTTATATTTAAAATAATGCCTAACTGCAAATAGGTAACCAGCATTGAGGTTCCTCCATAACTGATCAAAGGAAGAGGCTGCCCTGTTACCGGGATCAGATTCACGGCAACGGCTATGTTGACCGAAAGCTGGATGAAAATCATTACCCCGAGACTGAGCACGAGCAACGATCCGAAAAACGCCGGCATTTTACTAGCGATCATTACAATCCTTATCATCATGATCAGGTATAAACTGATCAGAAAAGCAGCTCCTATTACTCCGTATTCTTCTACAATAACCGCAAAAATAAAGTCGGAGGCAGATTGTGGCAGCATTTGTTTCAATGCACTTTTCCCTGGCCCCATTCCGGTAATTCCGCCATGTACAATGGCTGCTTTGGCCTGCATTACCTGATAGTTTTTCGCTTTGATACTTTCATCATCTACATCAGCCGATTTTGCTTTGCTCGAGGTAAATGTTTCTACACGGCTCATCCATGTATGCACACGATTTCCACCAATCATATTGGTATTTAAAGCAATCAGTAAGAATAAGACAATGGCTACAAATGATGCGGAAATGAATCCTGCAATGTATTTCCAGTGAAGCTGTCCTATGATAAGAACCACTACGGAAACCATTAAAATCATTAATGCTGTAGATCCGTTATCTTTTGCTACCAATACAAAAACAAGCAGGATAGGCCCGAAAATATACATGATATTCTCTATCGGAAGCCTTTCTCTGGTGATCTTTTTGGTCAAATATCTACACAGATAGATGATGAGCATTAAAAAAGCAAATGATGAAGGCTGGAAAGAGATGGGTGTTCCCGGAATTTTCAGCCATCTGGAAGCACTGGCTCCATCAATGGTTTGTCCGGTAAACATGGTAACAATCAGCAGAACAATCATAAGGCCGAGCAGGATGCTGCTGAGCTTTCCGATGTATTCATATTTTATGGTTCCTACCAGTCTCATAATGGCTAATCCCAAGACTACAAAGAACATATGTTTAATAACGTGACCTGTTGTGGTCCCGTTATTAACAATGTATTCCAGATTTGAACTGGCAGAGTATACAGGGAAAATAGAGAAAATGGAGATCACAAGGATGACCATCCAAAGTACTTTATCGCCCTTTAGAAATTCAAATCTGCTTTCTGTGTTCTGTTCGTCCATAATTTTGTATTGATGTATAATGTACTTTGTACAATAAACATTTTACTTTAATACCTGTTCTTTAAACTGGCGTCCTCTGTCTTCATAGCTTTTGAATAAATCAAAGCTTGCGCAGCATGGAGATAATAAAACGGTATCACCCTTTTTGGCCAGTGATTTTGAAATTCTCACTGCTTCTTCCATGCTTGAAGTATCATAAATAACTTCTTTTTTATCTTTAAAGAAATTTATAATCTTTTCGTTGTCTACTCCAAGGCAAACAATTGCCTTTACTTTTCTTTTGACTAAATCTTCAATTTCGGTATAGTCATTTCCTTTATCTAATCCACCAACAATCCATACGGTTGGTGTTTTCATACTTTCTAAGGCGTAGTAAGTAGCATTTACATTGGTTGCTTTACTGTCGTTGATGTATTTTACATTATCAATTTCAGTAACAAACTCCAATCTGTGTTCTACGGCCTGGAATGTCATCAATGAATGTCTGATGCTTTCATTGTTGATTTTTAATATTTTACCTGCTATAGAAGCAGCTAAACTGTTGGCTACATTGTGATTTCCCAATAGAGACAATTCTTCAACTTTCATTGCGAATTCGTCCTTCATTTTTACCACAATTTCATCTTCATTGATGAAACCTCCTTCCAGTAACTTCTCCTTGATGGAGAAAGGAATCATTTTAGCCTTTATTTCAAGTTTTTCAAGAAGATTCTTACTCATTTCGTCATCTTTGTTGTAGATAAAGAAGTTGTCATTCTCTTGATTTTCAGTGATTCTGAATTTAGCCAAAGCATATTCCTCATAATTGTAGTTGTACTGATCCAGGTGGTCCTGAGACAGATTCAACAATAATGAAATATAGGGTCTGAAATTCTGAATATCATCCAGTTGGAAAGAGCTTACTTCCAATACATAATATTCGTGATTTTCATCTGCAACCTGCTTGGCAAAGCTGTATCCTATATTTCCTCCTAAACCTACATTCAATCCGTCATTTTTCAGGATGTAGTAGATCAGGGAAGTAGTGGTTGTTTTTCCGTTGCTTCCGGTAATGGCAATGATCTTAGCGTCTGTAAATTCAGAAGCAAATTCAATTTCAGAGGAAAGTCTGATTCCTTTTTCATGAATTTTATTGATGATGTCTGCCTTTTTCGGAATTCCCGGGCTTTTTACGATCCAGTCCGCATTTAAAATCCTTTCTTCATCGTGGTTTCCTTCTTCAAATTCAATTTCATTATCGGTAAGAAACTGCTTATAGTTATCCTTAATGGCTCCTTTATCTGAAAGAAATACTTCCAGACCTTTCTTTTTAGCCAAATAAGCAGCTCCGCATCCGCTTTCTCCACCTCCTAAAACAACTATTTTCATATTATTTTGATTTAATGATTAAAAGATTTAATGATTAAAAAAATTATTCAATGTTTCAATCTTTTAATTTTTAAATTGATTTTTTATCTCATTTTTAATGTGATCAGACATACAATAGCCAGTATTACCCCGATGATGATCATTCTGTTTACAATTTTACTTTCGTGAAATCCTTCTTTCTGATAATGATGGTGTAATGGTGACATTTTGAACAGTCTATTGTTTTGGGCATATTCCAGCCCGAATTTTCTTTTTCTGTATTTGAAAACTACGACCTGAAGCATTACAGATACGTTTTCAATTAAGAAGATTCCGCATAATACAGGAATCAACAATTCTTTTCTTAAAATAATGGCTAAAACGGCAATTACTCCTCCCAGCATCAAACTCCCGGTGTCTCCCATGAAAACCTGCGCAGGATAGGTATTGTACCAGAAGAATCCGATCACGGCACCTACCATTGCCACGGCAAAAATGGTGGTTTCTCCCATATTCGGAAGGAACATGATATTCAGATAATCTGCAAAGATGATATTCCCTGAAAGATATGCGAAAAGAGCTAGTGTAAGCAATATAATTGCACTTGTTCCTGCGGCGAGACCATCAATTCCATCTGTGATATTGGCGCCATTTGAAACGGCTGTTACAATGAAGATCACAATGGGAATAAAGACAATCCATGCCCACTCATGGGCATCTTTATCATTCATCCAAAATAAAATTCCACTATAATCAAACTCATTATTTTTGGCAAAAGGAACGGTAGAAACAGTAATTTTTTCTGTAGGCATAAAGTTTTGCTCTACATTGTTTCTATTCACTACTTTAGCATCTGCATATTTTCTTTTAACCGTAATATCCGGGTGGAAATACATTGTAATTCCGACAATTAGCCCTAATCCGACCTGTCCTACAATTTTGAATTTACCACTTAAACCGTCTTTATTTTTTTTGATTTTCTTTAAATAATCGTCAAGGAAACCAATAGCACCCATCCAAAACATAGAAACCAACAGTAGTACAATGTACACATTGGTGATTCTTGTAAACAGCAATACCGGAATGATGGTTGCCAAAATAATGATAAGCCCTCCCATAGTAGGAGTTCCTTCTTTTTGTTTTTGACCATCCAATCCAAGATCACGCACCAATTCACCCATTTGTTTTGTTCTCAGGTAATTGATTACTCTTTTTCCGTAGACAAGAGCAATAATGAGTGAGAATAATACAGCCATTCCGGCACGGAAGGAGATGTATTTCAACATTCCTAATCCCGGAACGTGAATTCCATGGTCGGTTAGATATTCGTATAGATAGTATAGCATAGTTTCAATTGTTAATAAATAATCATTGATAATTGATGAATGATACAATCAGTTATTATTGATCAATTATCGTTTATAATTTACTTGCTCATTAATTTCCAAAGCTCATTAATTACTTCTTTGTCATCAAAATGATGTTTCACACCATTTATGTCCTGATAAGCCTCGTGGCCTTTTCCGGCAACTAAGACAATATCTTTAGGTTCTGCAAACTTTATAGCCATTTTTATAGCCTCTTTTCTGTCCGGAATTGAAGTGTATTTGCTGAAGTTTTGAGGTTCAACACCTGCTTCAATTTCTTTGATGATCTGTGCAGGATCTTCTGTTCTCGGATTATCTGAAGTGATGATCGCCAGCGTTGATTTTTTGGTGGCAATATTTCCCATTTCAGGTCTTTTGGAGTGATCTCTGTCTCCTCCGCATCCGAAAACGGTGATTAATCTTTCGTTTTTGGTTCTGATATCGTTGATGCTGTCCAGAATATTTTCCAAGGCATCCGGAGTATGTGCATAGTCTACGATAAAGAAAATTCCACCATCGGATTTGAAGGTTTCAAATCTTCCGGATACTCTTTTTAATTTGCTGATAGCCTGAAGAATTTCATCTTGCTCGAAACCCAGTTCTTCAGCAATCCCGAATACAAGCAACAGATTATATACATTGAATTTCCCGGTAATCGTTGTCCAGAATTCTTTTCCGTTGAAGTTCAACAGCATTCCGTTGAAGTCTACTTCCAACAATTTTCCGTGATAATCTGCCATGGTTTTCAAAGCATAAGACTTTTTGGTAGCCTTCGTGTTCTGAAGCATGACATTACCATTTTTGTCATCTACATTGGTGATGGCGATGGCTGTATCTTCTAACTGATCGAAGAATCTTTTCTTTGTTTTTAAATATTCTTCGAATGTTTTATGATAATCTAAATGATCATGAGTAAGGTTGGTAAAGCCTGCTATTTTGAAGTGTAATCCTTCAATTCTGTTTTGGGCAATTCCGTGTGAGCTTACTTCCATGAAAGCAAATTCACATCCTTTTTCTACGGCTTCAGCTAAAATCCTGTTGATCGTAATTACATCAGGAGTAGTGTGGGTTGCCGGAATTATTTCTTCACCAATTCTGATCTCTACAGTAGATAGTAAAGCTGATTCATATCCCAGATTTTTGAAAACGTCAAAAAGTAGGGTAGAAACGGATGTTTTTCCATTAGTTCCTGTAACTCCAATCAGTTTCAGTTTCTGAGAAGGATTTCCATAGAAATTAGAGGCAAGGTGACCTAAGGTTTTAGATGAGTCTTTTACCTGAACATAGGTCACATTTTCCACCAATGTCTCAGGGAATTCTTCGCAAACAATTGCGGCAGCACCTTTTTCAATAGCAGATGCAATGAATGAATGCCCATCCACCACTGTTCCTCTCATTGCAATGTAAAGAGAGTTTTCTGTAACCTTTCTGCTGTCGATCACCAATTCAGTCACGTCACGGTTGTTGTCACCGTGAATTTCCAGTACTGGGATTCTGTTTACTAATTCTGTTATAATCATCTTTATCAATAAGGCTTTGCCCTATTTTGGTTTAAATGTTCCTTTCGAAACCTTGTTTTAATTTTGCAGAGACAAATAAATTCTCTGGTTCTTACTAATCGTTGTGCCTTCCAGAGGGAATTGTTCTTTAATTCTTCCTACTCCTTTATAATCAACACGGTAGCCTAAGTTTTCTAACTGCGGAATTACGTTTTTCCCGATTAATCCTACTACATTAGGCATTTGCTTATCATTGACTGCTACTTTCACATTAGGTTCCACCATTTTGCTCAGGTTTACCTTTTTGTCTACCAGCATTTCTTTTTCAATATTCTGAGGTGTTTTCAGGAAGGTCTTTCCTGCAATTTCTTTAAACACCGGTGCTGAAACGGAACCTCCATAAAATCCTTTTGCGGTATTGGGTTCACTGATCATCACATAGCACGTATATTTTGGTGCATCTGCCGGATAAAATCCTGCAAAGGATGCTCTATACTTCATTGGGCCAGGCAGCCAGTATTCAAATCTTGCGGTACCTGTTTTCCCTGCCATTTTCAGGTTAGGGGTAAAGATGCTTCGCCCTGTTCCTTTTTCTACGGCTTTGGTTAAAGCGCTGGTCATCATTTTAATGGCTTTTTCAGAAGCCATTTTGTTCACCATTACTTCAGGCTTGGCGCTGTACATTACTTTTCCGTCTTTCATGATTTTATCAATGAATAAAGGCTTAAGCATTTTACCTCCGTTGGCAACTCCGTTGTAGAAGGTTGTTAATTGCAACAGGTTGATGTTAGAAGAGTATCCGTAAGAGATAGAAGCTAATGTTGCGGCATTCCATCTTTTATTTTGTGGTGTTACGATCTTTGGTTTTGTAATTCCCGGAAGTTCGATGTCCATTTTATCGAATAATTTCCAACGTTTCAGATGGTCAAGGAAAATCTGAGGCTTTTCTGCATAATATTTTGTGATCAGCTTTGAAGTTCCTACGTTGCTGGACTTTGCCAATACATCACTGATGTCATAAGTTCCTCCTCCGTGGCCGTCAGAGATTCTCTGTTTTGCATATACCCAAACTCCGTTTCCTACGTTTACCGTTGTGTTTTCATCGATAAATCCATCATCCATTGCCGCCAGAAGCGAAATGGTTTTAAAGGTAGATCCGGGCTCAATATTATCTTTCAAAGCGTAGTTGTAAGAGTCTTCGTATTCTCCTTCTTCTGTTCTTCTTAGGTTAACAAGAGCACGTACTTTTCCGGTTTCCACTTCCATGACGATTACAGTTCCGTGTTTAGCTTCGAAATTAATCAGTTGCTTCTCCAATGCGGAGTGTGCAATGTCTTGAATTCTAAGGTCTAAGGTAGTATACACATCTTCTCCATCTACAGGTTCCTGAACTTTCCAGAAGTCAATAGGTTTCCACTGGGAAGAATTGATTCTCTGTTCTAATCTTTTTCCGTCTGTTCCGGTTAAATATTTTGAGAAAGCACCTTCCAGTCCTGATCTAAGCTCTCCGTTATCCATACCGATGGTTCCGGCTCCGATTTCTGAAGTGGCCAATTCTCTTTTATAGTTTCTGTCAACGATAAATCCTCCTTTATTTTTTCCTCTTTTGAAGATCGGGAACTTTCGGATTCTGTCGTATTGATCGAAATCCAGTCCTTTTACCAGAGTATAATACTGGTTTTTCTTTTTCTTCTGCTCATCAAACTTCTGTCTGAATTCTCCTCTGGATTTTCCAAACATTTTGCTCAGGGAATCAGTCAGTGCTCCAATGTTGTTCGTATACACCGTATCTTTCATTGTTTTGAAGTCAAGATAGATGTCATATCTCATCACTGTTGTAGCGAGAATAGAACCGTCAGACGCAAAAAGGTTCCCGCGGGCAGCTTTCAAAGTAGCCTCACGATAGTTTTTATTAATGTAATCATCTTTTATTTCCTGAACATTAGTGTTCTGTAGGATAACAATTCTTGCCAGGAACATGACAAACACGCACAAAGCTACCACTGCAAAGAGGTAGCCCCATCGTAACGTTTTCTTACGTTTATTGTCGTATTCATTTTGCTTTTGCATCTGTACTGTCCAGTTTTATTAGCAATTTATGAGGGTGGTTTTCCAGGGTCATTAACGAATCCCGGGCGACCTCTTTCCCCAGCTCTGATTCCATTTTTACTTTGATCAGCTTACTCTGGGCGTAAGCATTTCTCGATTTATATTCTTCTGTTTCTTCCTTTAAGGCGTTTACAATTTTTATCTTTTTATTGACGAGATGGTTCGTATAAATCATGGCCATCATCAGAACAAACAAGAGGAGAAAATACCTGTAATGTATTTTGATCTCATCACGATTCAGAAAGTTTCCTTTTATAATATCTATAAAAGTGAGTCTTTTCTGGGGGCGATTTGTTGTTCTTTTAGCCACAGCTTTTTTTATAATTGATTAATGATAAAAGATAATTGATATCACTTATCACTTATGATTTATCGTTTATACTTTAATTCCTGTTCTCATCTTGGCACTTCTTGCTCTTGAGTTTTCTTCGATCTCCTGATCATCAGGAATGATTGCTTTACTCTTTATCAATTCGAATGCCTTTTTATAATTTCCGTAGATATCTCTTTCCGGTTCTCCTTCGAACATTCCGTTTTTCAGGAATCTTTTTACCAAACGGTCTTCCAGAGAGTGGTAAGAAATAACGACTAATCTTCCTTCCGGTTTTAAAACATTATAAGCCTGAACCAGCATTTCTTTTAATACTTCAAGTTCCTGGTTTACTTCAATTCTTATCGCCTGAAAAAGCTGAGCATAGAACTTATTCACTTTGTGAGGCGGAATATAGCTGAACAATTTTTTCAGATCTTCCGTAGTATCTATACTTTTCGTTTTTCTGTGATGAACGATTTCTCTTGCCAGTTTTCTTGCTTCTCTTAATTCTCCGTAATGGTAGAAAAGGTCTGCAAGTTCACTTTCTTCATATTCATTAATTACTCTTTTGGCATCCAGATTCTGCATCACATTCATTCTCATATCCAAAGGAGCATTGCTTCTTGTGGAAAAGCCTCTGTCTGCTTCATCAAACTGATGGGATGAAACACCCAGGTCAGCCAAAACACCATCCACCTGAGGAGCTCCGTACATCAGTAATGAGTTTTCCAGAAACCTGAAATTCTGATTAACCAATGTAAATCTGGGATCATCAATTGTATTTTTAAGTGCATCCAGGTCCTGATCAAAACTGAACAATCTCCCTTTGTCGGAAAGTCTGCTCAAGATTTCTCTTGAATGGCCTCCGCCTCCAAAGGTGCAGTCCACATATATTCCGTCAGGATTCGTCACCAAATCATCAACACTCTGCTTCAACAAAACGGGGTTATGATACATGCTTAATTGTGTTTTTTATTTAATACTATAATCAATTAATAACCTACAGTTATTCTTCATCGAAAGAGCCCATTACATCTTCGGCCAGGCTTGCAAAATCAGCTTCATTGGTGGAGATTACCTTTTCATAGGCATCTTTATCCCAAATTTCGAAGAGCTCTCCAGCACTGGTAATCACAATATCTTTTTGAAGACTTGCAAAAATCGTCAGGTCTTTTGAGATCTGTAATCTTCCTGCATTATCCAATTCTACTGTCTTTACTCCTGCTGTAAACATTCGTATGAAATCAGCATTCTTTTTTATGAATCTGTTCAGTTTATTAATTTTGCCCATCAGTTTGTCCCATGCATTCATAGGATAGACTTCCAGACAAGGTTGGAACACAGATCTTTTGACTACAAATGCCTTGTCTTCGAAGTTTTCCATCTGTTTGATTAAAGATGAAGGAACTTTCAAGCGGCCTTTGTCGTCAATTTTGCACTCATATGTCCCAATGAAATTTTTCATTTGGGACAAATTTATATAATAATTTCCAAAATTTCCCACTTTTTCCCACTTTTTGACTCAATGTTAATAAGTTTTATTAAAGATTGAATTTCAATAATGTAAAATGCTGATATGAAGACGTTTGCTAAAAGTGTTATTTAAGCCATAATAAAGCGGTTTTGAAAAAAAAGGTTAAAAAGGAGAATATTATATTATTTTTATCTTAAATTAGGATAATCAAAATTTTTTTGAGGTTTAATTTGTATTTTTGCAGGGCTTTATTAAGGCGTTTTATGATATTTAGTACGAAAAAAGAAAAGAAATATTCCTATGTAGAAGCGGGAGAAGGACATCCATTAGTGCTGTTGCACGGGTTAATGGGTGGTTTGAGTAATTTCGATAAAATGGTAGATTTTTTTTCGGATAGAGGCTTCAAAGTATATGTTCCTCAGTTGCCGATCTATGATCTGCCGGTACTCAATACGAATCTTACCACTATCGCAAAATATATTATCAAGTTTATAGAAAGTCATATTGAGGGACCTGTTTCTATTGTAGGAAACTCAATGGGAGGGCATGTAGGGCTTATCTTGACTTTGGCAAGACCGGATTTGGTAAAGAATCTTGTTCTTACAGGAAGTTCCGGATTGTATGAAAGAACTTTTGGAGACAGTTTCCCGAGAAAAAATGACCGATCTTATATCAGAAAGAAGACTGAAGAAGTTTTCTATGATCCAAAGATTGCAACAGAAGATCTTGTAGATGAAGTTTTCGGGGTGGTAAATGATAGAATGAAAGGAATAAAAACAGTAATGTTGGCAAGAAGTGCCATCAAACACAATATGTTGAATGATCTTCCGAAGATTGTGACACCTACGTGTCTGATCTGGGGTAAGCAGGATAATGTAACTCCTCCGGAAGTGGCAGAAGATATGCATAAGTTTATTCCTAATTCCGAATTATTCTGGATTGATAAATGTGGCCATGCCGCCATGATGGAAAAACCAGATGAATTCAATGAGATCCTGTACAACTGGATAAAAGATAAAGTTTAAAAACATATAAATGACCATTAAGAGCTTTTCTTAATGGTTTATTTTTCTAAAATACATTCAAAAATGATTATCAAGACAGCAGAGTTTGTAAAGAGTAGTGGAAAATGGCAGGAATGCCCTGAACCAAGTATTCCCGAATATGCTTTTATCGGAAGGTCGAACGTAGGAAAATCATCACTGATTAATGCCATGATGAATCATAAAGATTTGGCTAAAACTTCGGGAACTCCGGGGAAAACCCAGCTGATCAATCATTTTTTGGTAAATGAAAACTGGTACCTTACTGATTTACCAGGATATGGGTATGCAAAAGTTTCAAAAGTTCAGCGAAAGGATTTTGAAAAGCTGATCACCAATTATATTCTAAACAGAAGAAATCTGGTGAATCTATTTGTATTGGTAGATTCGAGACATAATCCGCAGAAAATCGACCTTGAATTTATCCAATGGTGTGGAGAGAGTGGGATTCCATTTTCAATTGTTTTCACAAAAGCGGATAAGCTAAAGCCAAATGTTGTGATCAAAAATGTTGAAGATTATAAAACCGAGCTTCATAAAAGCTGGGAAGATCTTCCTGAACTATATATTACTTCAGCGGAAAAGAAAGAGGGTGGAGATAAAATTCTTGATTTTATCCAAAAGACAAACGAGTTTTTAACAAATAATAATATAAGCTTCGATGAGTAATATGGTCTGGAAAATTAAAACATTTGATGAGTTTACGGTTCCTGAACTATATGCAGTACTGAAGGCGCGTATTGATGTTTTTGTTATTGAACAGAACTGTCCTTATCCTGATCTGGATAATTATGATCAGAAAGGAATTCATATCTGGGCGGAAGAAGACGGGCAGGTACTGGCTTACTGCCGTGTATTTGACAAGGGGATAAAATATGATGAAACTTCTTTCGGCCGGGTTCTAACGACAGAACAGGCGAGAGGAAAAAGTTTGGGAAAACAGCTGATACAATACGCTATAGAAACAATAGAAAACCGTTTTCATACTTCTGAAATCAAAATATCCGCACAGGATTATTTATTGAGATTTTACAGTGGTTTCGGATTTGAAGATACGGGCAAAAAATATCTTGAAGACGATATTCCGCATACGGAAATGATAAGAAAATAAGAAAAGCGAAGAATAAATTTCTTCGCTTTTTTTGATAATTAAATATAGATTGGATGTGCTTTTACTTTCCTGAGATCGCTTTTAAGATGATCGGCTCCAGATTGGAAGGAAGGTCGGCAGATTTGATCTGATACCTTTTGATTTTCATTTCTTTAAACCAATTTTGCCAATATTCTTTAATAACCGCTTCTTCAAAAGGATTTCCCTTTTCGGGATTGATTCCTAAAACGATGACTTCGAGATTACTAAGGTTTTCATTTGCTTTTACAAAGCCATAGCCGTTTTTTTCAATGGTATCTTTGAAGCCTGAGGTAGTTAGGTTGTTAGTTTTTACAAGTTTAGTTGTTAGATAGGACGTTTTGTGTGAGTTTTCCTTTTTTTCTTCAAACTTGGTGTTTTCATGGTACATATATCCATCCGTCAAAATGAACAGAATATTTCTTTTGTCTTGTTTTATACAATAATCATTGACTTTATTTTTAAAGAATTCCCAGATATCCGAGCCTACAAATTTTCCGTCTTTTATAGCTGACTGATAAATGTTTAAAGGTAATTCAGAATATTTTTTATCTACGGAATCGAAATAACTTTTGGGAATATCTTTATTAAAAGAAACTTTAAGCTCTTTTGTGAAATCATTTATCTTAGGGTCAGAAGGTTCCGGGTTGAAGAAAACCTGCATCTGATCATCGTAGGTGATGATTTTTTTGGATTTAATATGGTTTAAAAATCCTTTTTCAATAGCTTTAATATATTCTGCATCCCGTTGAAAATACTGCATTGTAGGATTGGGATTGGTTACGGGATCAATTCTGTCTGATAAATCAATTAAAATACTAAGATTAATATTATTAGAATCAACTGGCGGTGGACAATTTGTACAAGGCGGTGGAGGTGGTTCTTTACAGCAAGAAAGCAAAGAAATAATAAAAAATAAATAGAATACCTTTTTCATAATTTTTCAGTTATAAAGATGATAAATACACTAAATTCTGATTGTCGGAATTAGCACCTACGGTTTCTAAATTGGTATTGTAAGTAGCAATGCAGTCATCAATCAACGTTTGTTTTTCAGTTCTTGATACTGCTATTTTTTCACCGATAAAAGTGATCCAGCCCTGAACATATTCCGAAGCATACAATTTGTAATCTTTGGTCGGAATAATAACCCCGTCAATAATATTTTGAAGCTCTTCAATTCTTCCTCGTGTTTTGATAACGGTTTCTTTTATTGTTCCGATACTGGCAAGGATTTCTTCGATTTCTTTTTTCAAAAGATTGATCTTTTCCTGAAAGAATTCAATTCTTTTTTGTCTGATTTCCTGTTCGTTTTTAATCTTATCCTTTTCACGAAGTTCTTTCATGACAAAATCGAAAACTACACCCCAAATAATGTATACAATAAATCCGGCAAAAATAATTCCCCAAAACTGAATTTTAGTGAAAGCTATTTTGAGATCGAAAGGAGGAGAATCAAACGTTTTATTGAGTTCATATAATTTTGATTCAATTTCATAAGCTAGAATAGAATCAAAAACAAAGGTTACAATAAATAATAAACCTAATTTAATGTAATTGGCACTAGTTTTATTTTCATTAAACATGTGAATCAAAAATCCCAATCCTAGAAAGACAAATGGAATTAGGGTGACAAAAGCTCCTTCAATAGCTCCTTCATTCCAGGCTTTGCTGAAAGCTTGTGCATCTAAAACACTTTGAATAACCGTACTTTTTGCATCAAAGCTTTTAAAAAATGCAGAATATGAAGTTGAAATATAAAATGTCAATAAATATAAACTTATAGGGATTAAAAGAATAAAACCTATCCAGAATTTTGCAGATGCTCCTTTTGAAGCTTTTACATTATATTTTTCTGGGTTTCTGGGAAGGTCAAGGATTTCAGCTTTTAAATTTTCAATAGTATGTTGGTGACTTTTGACTTCAGAGTCTTTGGTTTTTAGCTGTTCATCTTTGGTCTCTTGTGAAACAAATAAAGCTTTGATCTCGGTTTCCCTATTTTTCTGTTCATTCACATATGCTTCTTTGAGCTTTTGTTGCTTTTCTACCATTTCCTTTTCTTCATTCTGAAATTTGGAATAAACAGCATCAAGACATATGGATAGGGTAGAATGATTTCCGTTGGTTCGTGAGCTATCTCTATACCCTGATTCATGATAAGTTCTTTTTCGGGTTTCTTCCAGAGATTCACCGTTCAGATTGTCATTATTTTGAGGAAGCGGTTCCGGTTTAGATTCTATCGGAACAGATTTGAGTTTAAATAAATTTTTTATACTTGTAGTGTCCATGATGAGTTAGTTTTTTAATTCATATAAAATTTCACTTTTGTTCTTTCCGATTCTTACGGCTTCAATGAGATAATCTACAATTGCCGTTACATTTTCTTCCAAAAATCCAAACATCACAACATATTTCTGCATCGTAGAATATTCATTGGGAGAAACAACTCCGTCTGCCCAGATCATGACTGTGAGATCATATAAATAATCTACTTTTTCTTCGATAGTTTGCGGAACTGATGATTTAAAATTGATCGGATTTAAAAGAATTTCATCTAAGTTTTTTGAGGGTATTCCTCTTTCTTCAGCGCATCTATAAAGCATTTTGAGCTCTAATGAACTGAAGTCGTCATCACAGATTGCCATTTGATACAATCTTAAGAAATGAGCTTTGAGATTTTCTGTTATTTGACTGTTTTCCATGGTGATTATTCTTCTTTTGTTTTTCTAGGATTGATTATTCTGTCTCTTGAAACAGTTCTTTGATGAATGGGCATTGAAGGTTCTGTGGTTTCTTCGGTAGTTTCTTCTTCCTTTTTTTGTCCTTTTCTTTCTATGAAATTGATCAGTAAGAACAGAATTCCCGTTATGGTATCAATGGGGATCCAAATACTTTTTCGATACAGATAAATGGGGAAAACAGGGTTGAAAAGAATAAGAATGATCAGAAAAATTATACTGAAATAGTGTTGTTTAAAGCTTAAAGTATTATATAAAACTAATAAAGCTCCGATGGAAATGAGAATTCTGAGGAAAGTATAATATTCTATAGGAAGTCTGAAAATACCGATGAAACAACATAACGCACAGAAGGTGAGAAATGGTTTCATAATGCTGTTTAAAATCCTGTTTTGAAATTATATTTACAATTGAAACGGTTTTCAGACATAAAAATAAGTACGAAGAAATCAAAAAAAGCAACTAATGCGGGAATGAAAGTCCAGCAAAATACCAGATAAAGTATTCCCATACCATTTTGACCTAAGTAAAATCTGTGAATGCCTAATCCTCCCAGGAAAAAAGCAAGTAATGCGGCGGTAGATTTTGATTTCATAATTTAAACTCTTGATAAAACTTCGTTCTTTTTTGTTTCAAATTCTTCAGGAGAAATTATTCCGTTCTCCTTTAGGTCTTTTAGCTTCTGCAATAATGCAAAAGGATCTTCATTTTCTATTAACAATGGCTTTTTCTCTTCCTGAAATTGTTGAGGTTGTGCGATGATAGGAGTAGCATTGTTCACAGTAACTCCTCCTGCTGATGCTCTCAAAGTTTCAAGATTTTTTTCTCTTCTCAGACCGCGCATTCTTTCTTCTACTTCCTGTGCAAACTGGTATAGTTTTCTGGCTTGGTTTTTAGGTAGATAATCCATCATATTGGTGAAACCGTTTGTTGTTCTCATGATAAACGTAGCGCCCACAATTCCTTCCTTGATGTGGCAATCAGCTATATCTACCCAGCTGTAATCCTGAAAATCCATTGATAAGCCGAAATTTTTAGGCCTACAGAAAATAATTCTTCTATTGGTTAGAGCAATACAATCTGGAGATAAATTGATTACAGGTTTTTTCTGAACAGCTATGTATTCTACAACTTCTTGTGAGGTAAGAAGACTGTTGATCCTTCCTAAAAGCTTTTCAACAGCCTGAGGATCCTGTTCCTCATTTAAAAAATTCTTTAAGTTCATACTATTTCGTTTTGATTATTTTACATCTTTATAATAAACATATCCTGTTTTTCCACTTGATTTGACTTGTACTTTGTACCACGAGCCTTCTTTGGAAAGTTGAATTAGCTTGGCTTTTTTAGGCACCGTTGCTATTATTTTAGATTTTAGAGAGGGTTTCTCGTAAATATTTGTTGCTTCTATTCCTGCAATGTATCTGTTGTTGGAATTAATATTGAAATTAACTTCATCAATAAATACTTTTGGTGGTTTACTTGATTTTGTTTTGGAGGATTTATAAGAATCAGAAGGTTTGTATTTTCCAGACTTACTTTTTTTACCAGAACTGCCAGATGATGAGCTTCTTCCGGAAGATCCGCCTCCACAAACGCCACAGGTTCCACCACCACTGCAGTGCGCACATCTTGAACAGTTGGAACAAGCCGTGCAATAGGAAGAACCTGTACATCTTCCACCATGTTCTACATTGTCATTGGCCTTCAGACAAGAATTTAAAAAAAATAAACTGAAGGTCAATATAATGAAAGGTACTAGCTTTTTCATGGTTAATTGTAGTTTTCCAGGGTCTGATGAAGCTGATTCCTGTAATTATAAATTTCATCGAGAGTGTTCAATAAAATCTTTTCTCCTGCCTCTTTTCCGTTATGGAAAGTTTCTAAATATTTATTAGCTGTATTAAAGTGTAGTCTGCAAATCGGCTTTCTATTGTTATCATCCAACAAAACTCCGAAATATGAAAGGGTATCTCTGTAAGCAATTCTGGAAGAAGGAATCTTTTCTCTCAGAATCGCTTTTATAATTTGAAAACCTTCCAACTCTTCTTCAGTTGTTACAATCTTAGAATCATTATTCTCATCAACGGGTTGTGATGTTTTTATATCGTCTTCTCTTTTTTCTATTTGTTCATTAATGCTTAATGCAGATTTTAATCGAAAGCTGATAGATTCATTAATAGAAGTCGTTAAAGCTTTTTTAGCATATTCTTTAAAGGAAAGCATTCTGTTGGCTGTTAAAGGCTTTTCAAAGAAACGGTTCACCAATAGTTTTACCAATTCATCAGATGGGTTTTCTATCTCTTTTTCGAATTCTTTTCTGATGGCCTTGATATACTTTAATGCTTCTGCAGAATCAAGGATACTCTCCAGATTATAATCTTTCTTCGTGAAGCTTTCCAGAATTTTAATGGAACTGTCTTTTAAATCCTCAATATTAATGGTGAAGAATGGTTTTTCATCCATAATATTAGGTTTCTCAAGATCTGTATAAAAGTTATATACTATACCATTGGTCAAAACACCAAATCTCGTTTTCGAAACATGATAATATCTGTGTAGCTGCGAATTGTGAGCATCTGCACTTTCTTTCCAATGTTTACATTCGATAATGAAGATGGGTTCATCGTTATTTTTGATAACATAATCAACTTTTTCTCCTTTTTTCGTCCCAATGTCGCAAATGTATTCAGGGACAACTTCCGTGGGATTGAAAATATCATAACCCAGAATTTGTATGAAAGGCATTACAAAGGCATTTTTTGTAGCTTCTTCTGTTCCTATCTGTTCCTTCAGTCCAATTACTTTCTGATGTAACTGATCAAGTTTAATTTTGAGATCCATAGTATTATTTTTTTAAAGTTTCGTCAACGATTTCTGCCGTTGGAGCATTTGATTTTACGGATGCAATACCATTTTCCAGTCCGGATTTTGAACTGTACATTTGACTGTTCCCAATGATTTCTCCGTTTCTTGCTTTTAACACGAAATAATCTTTTCCGTTTTTAGCCACTCTTTTGTCGTATCTCGAAAGGTCTTGTGAATTTATTTTTACAGATTCAATTCCTTTTTGACAAGATGCTTTCTGGACATATCCTTCGCTCGTTAAAATAATTTCGCCATTTCCGGCTTTCAGATTAAACTGATACTCGTTGTTGATTCTTTGTGTGATGATAAATTTTCCCATGATTACTATTTTAACTTGTGTGACATTCGTTAGAACACGTTTTGCAGCCATTCGCTTTCGAATAATCTCTTTTTGCTTCTCTTACTGCATCTTTACAAGACGAAAACTGACCTAAATATTTTCTGTTATCAATGCTCGGGAGATATATACAGTTTTCATGATGTACTTCATGGTCTCCATTTGCTTGAGCTTTTTTGTTTACATAGTACTTTTTCATAATAAAAATTGTTTATTGTTTTAACATTCCAAAAATATGAGCATTAAATTCTGGTTCATTACGGAAAACCGTAAAATGGGCAAAAAATAAAAAAACCTTTCAAAAAATTTGAAAGGTTGTATGTGAAATGAAATGTTTTTATATAATCCCAATATCCTTGCAGAAAGCCACCAGCTGCTCATTGCTATTTATTTGCAGGTCTTCTTTCAGACTGTTTAATCTTTTTTCCACACTGCTGAGGCTGGCCGGTTTAATATTTCTCTCTTCGAGATGTATAGGGATATTTTTCTGTAAGACTCCTTTAGAAAGGAGGGAAACAAGAGTAATGTCAAACGTAGAAAACTCGTAGCTATTGAACTTTTTCATATCCTGTTTCAGATCAAAAGATAAATAGTCTTCGCCAATGTATACAGAGGTAATTGACTTTTTTAAGTCTTTTGAATCGTTTCTGGCTTTACGAACATAACCGTTAATTTGATAATCTGAAAAAAGATTTTCTATTACCCCCGTTTTATGTTCCGCCGAAAATACAATGACTTTAAGGTTGGGTTGTATCTCTTTTGCTTTTCTGATGAGGTCTTTTCCATCTTTAAGATTCTGTTCATGATGATCCTCCTCATAATAAAGATCTGTAATCAACAAGTCATAGGGGTTTTCTTCCCGTAACGCTTTCTGTATTTTTCCTATGGCATCATCACAATAGTATACATAATCTACGTTGGGAATGTTCAGTTCTTCAAGGGTTTTCTGAACGGAAATATTGATGCTTTCATGGTCTTCGGCAATTAAAACTTTTTTGAACATGGTTATACGATTTAATTAAAAAAAATAGGTTAAGACCTCAAAAGTATATTCATTTATTTTTTCATCATTACGTGATCCCGTAAATAAAGCGAAAAAATAACCTTTTCATCAGATTTGATCAGATGAGGCCAATATCTTTACAGGTTACGATCATCTCAATATTGTTTTTTGCGCCAAGACTGTCACGGAGTTCATTCAATCTTTTTTCAATAGATCTGATGCCGTAAGGTGCCATTCGGTGTTCTTTCAAATAGGTACTTATTTCACTTTGTTTGTGTCCTTTAGCAAGCAGCTCAATTAATTTCATATCATACACATCAAATTCAGAAGAAATATGACGCATTGTATTGATAACTTCCTGAGGAATTACAATCTCTCCATTAAAGATTTTCCGTATTGTGCTTTTCAGGTCTTGCCCATCACGTCTTGCCTTGCTTACAAATCCATCAACTTTATATGTTTTGTAAAGATCATCAATTATTTTGGCTTTCTTTTCTACAGAAAATACGACTGTTTTTAACTCAGGCTGAACCTTTTTTGCCTCATAAATAAGCTCCTGCCCGGAACGAAGCTGCTGAGGAATATGATCTTTTTCAAACGACAGATCAGCAATAAGAAGATCATAAGGGCTTTTCTTTTCTAAAGCTGTTTTTATCCTGCTTAAAGCTTCGTCACAATACATTACGTAATCAAAATCAGGGATATTTAATTCCTTTATCGTATTCAGGATTCCCTGGTTCATTATTTCCTGGTCTTCAACGATTAAAACTTTTTTGAACATGGGTATAGGATTAGGAAGCCGGAAATGAAAGATTTACTTTCAGCCCTTTTTCAATTTTTGTGTCAAAAGTAATCGTTCCGTTAATCGTTTCTATGCGGGATGCCGTATTGCGCAGTCCATTTTTGTAAATAAGATCTCCGGAAATTCCTATTCCATTGTCTTTGTATTGAATTTCAAGAAGGTTGTTTATTTTTTCAAACTTCACGGCCACATGGCTGGCATGGCTGTGCTTTTTCATATTCACCATTAGTTCGCGAATCATTTGATAAACTTCCTCTTTAGCTGTAGAAGAAATAGGTTCCCAAATTGCAGGGCTATTTCCTGCTGTAAATGTTTTTACTGTTTCACTATTGAAGGAGGCAATAAGTTCTGAAATTACTTTACTGAACTCTTTTTCTTCGCCAATTTTATCATAGGATATATCCCTTGATTTTTCATACACAAATTCCAGTTCGTCAAGTGCTTTATCCCGGTCAAAATCTTCTTGGTTTTCAATCTTTGCCATCACCTGATAAATCCCATTGGCAACTACATCATGAACCTTTTTAGACATCTTGAGCTGGGTGTTTTTTATTTCGATTTCTTTTTCTTGTTGAAGCTTTTTTTGTCTTTTCTTATATAAAATGATAATAATGATTAGTAGAGCAACAAGTAACCCTGAAATAAAATATTGCCATAATAGCTGAACTTCCTTCTCAATCTTTTCACCCTTTAATCTTTGGTTTTCTATCTCTTTCTTTTCACCATCATATTTTATATAAGCAAATCTGTTTCTATTGTCATTTTTATAGCTTTGAATACTGTCTGATAGATGTTTGTATTGTTTAAAGTTTTTAATAGCATTAGAAGGATTGTCAACTAATGATATTTTTTCTATTGCTTCAAGTCTATCGTCAGGGCTTTTTATTTTTTCAGCTGTATTAAGCATTTGCAATGCATAATATAAAGAGCTTTTAGGATTGCTATCCTGATTTATTTCAGCTAGATGAGAATAGCTAGAATTTGCTCCCCAATTGTCATTGTTTTTTAACTTGAGTTTTAGGAGGTCTTCAAATTCTGATTGGGCAGGGTAATTTTTATCTTGAAGCCATTGAGTATATACAATATTTTCTTTTATCCTGTTTTTTAGATTGATATTATTTACCTTTTTAAGGTCTATACTTTGTAGTGTTTTTAAAGCCTCTGAATATTTCTTTTGTCTATATTCAGCCGCTCCTTTATTATTAAGCATATCAAATTTATCCTTTTGAGACGTATTTTTTTCAGAAAGGCCTTTAGCGTACCATTCTTCCGAAGAAGCATATTCTTTTTGGGCATATTTTATCTCTCCAAGAGTACTATATGCAGAATAAAGACTTTCATCTCCTTTTTTCATAAAAGTTAGTGCATCTACTAAGGTAGCTTCTGCTCCAAATATATCACCAGTATATTTTTGAGCTATGGCTTGGCATATCAAACTTTTAGAAATATTAGAAGAATCTCTTGTTTTATAATAATAATTTAAAGCTTCCTGAAACTTTTTATAAGCTTCAACATTATCTTTGAGGAGAAGATTGATTCCCTCATCATATAATTTATCTGCTTCTGGAGCATTATGAATTGCTGTTTTCTTTTCACAAGAAATAAAAAATAACAGAATAAAAAATAGATATCGTATCATCTCACTAAAATAAAAAAAACCGCTCTAATAAAGAACGGTTTGTTTTTCTATTTTTTAGGTGGTAGAACAGGGCCTGTATCTCCTCCCGTGTCACTTCCCCCTGTCTCTCCTGTATCTGAAGACTCTCCTTGAGATTGTGTTGTTACAGTTGTTGGGTTATTATCACTGGTTGTTGTTGCGTTGGCAGTATTGTTTGAGAATGCTAATCCGAATAGCATCAATATAATTTCGATCATTTTTCAAAAAATTTATTGTTAAAGCATTCGTATTCTTCCCTGCGAAGCAGATCGCAGATAGTGTTATACGTTTAAAAAAATTGAAGCGCTTCTAAATTTTTTGGGAAGTGAACCTTCAAAAACGGAGGAGAAACATCTGCTTCCCAACCCGGAGTTTTCCTCCGTTTTATCTGGTGATTTTTGAAATCAGAGTTTTGATTTTTTGTTTATTTTTTTAGTATCTCACTGATCTCTGATGCAAAGATGCAGCAGAAAGGAAGGTAAGGGTGAGAAAGTTTTTGGAAAGTTTTTGGAAAGTTTATTTATTTGATTATTACGGGTTTCCGCATTTTTTCCTACTTTTTTTTTCCTACTTTGGTCCAATAATAGTCACAGTTATGTCTAAATTTTTACCACAGAAGAAAAAGCTATTGGAGGAAGTTTATGAAAAAGGAACACAAGAAGCTGTAGAAACTTCATTTACAGGAATTGCAAAACATATTGAAAGATCTTTAAAAGATGATTATAACATCACATTAACTTATAAGTCTTTTGAAACATACTATAAATCAATTGTTGAGAATGAAGAAGATTATAATATAAAAAGAGCAATATTAGATGACCTTTGCAAGTATATTGATTATGATAGCTTTTTGAATTATTGCTTAGAATGGAAGACGATAGAATATGCAATTAATCATACTGTTTCTAAAATAGTTATTAATATTACCAATAAACCGGTAATTACTTGGCCATCTGCAGTTAAAAATGGTTTTGGAATTGCAGAATTTGCATTTATATTTCTTCTTCTTACAGGAAGTGTTGCTTTTTCTAATAGCAAAAAAGATATTTCTGGTTTTGGAAATGTAGTTAGGGGAATAATAGGAGGAAAGTTGGATATTGATAAAAAATATATGTATTGGAACGGGGAAAGATATATTGCAACAGATGAAAATTTTATTGGGCCAACTTATCAAAGTATAGCAATGGATAAGGATTTGTTTAATCATTTTAAGAAGATTACAAGACCTGATACATTAACCCTTGGAAATTCCTCAAGAAAGGTATGGTGTTCTAAATATAATAATGAGGTTAATTTTTTTACAATGGACGGAGTTAATCCAGACAATAATAAAGAATTAAAACTGGCAACTGATCATATGATTAATACTTATGGTAAAGGAAAGTGATTTCCTTCACAATTATTTAAAATTCAATTAAAATAACTCCCTCGCTATTCCTGTAATTTCGTCTTATTTTAAGATGAATAAAATAATATTTTCCTGTTTCATTTTTATAGCTGCGTTTCTATCGGCACAGAAACCTGTTAAGATAGCATTTCTTTCTGATGTTCATTTCCAGGATCTCTACGGGAATTTTTCGGATCATGATTTTAAAGGAATTATAAATCCTAAAACAGGAAAGCGTACTATTCTGAGAACGATGGATTCTCAACTGCATTCTACAAGGATTTTCAATGAGAATTATTTTGCTTTTCTCAAGGCGCTGGATGATATTGCGGCAAAAGGAATTAAAATTGTAGCCATGCCCGGCGATTTTTCAGATGACGGGCAGGCTTATAATCTTCGCGGACTGCATGCTATTTTAGGACAGTATCATCAGAAATATGGAATTCGTTTTTATTTGACAACAGGGAATCATGATCCGGTAGGGCCTTTCAGAAATGAAGGGGGAAAAGATGATTTTCTTGGAAAGGATGGAAAAGCGATGGGGATTTACAGTAATGGAAATGTCGGAAAATCAGCGAATAAAGTGATCACAAAAGATATTGCCGAATCCGGGTATCTTGAAATTTTAAATGAATTGAAAGATTTCGGTTTCTATCCTAAAGCAGAGGATTTGTACTGGAGTACCCCTTTTGATCATGATTCTTTTAATAACTATACGTATAAAAAAGCGTTAGAGTCGGCGGATTATCATCAAAGAATGTATGAAGTTGCCAAAGGCTTTTCTGTTCCGGATTTAAGTTATGTTGTTGAACCTGTGAAAGATGTTTGGATGATTGCAATTGACGGTAATACCTACATCCCTAAAAATATCAATGAAAGTTCTGGAAATGTTTCCAACTATAAAGGAGCAAGCATTGGCTATAATAATGTATTGACGAACAAACAGCATTTAATCCAATGGGTAAAACAACTGGCTGTTGAAGCAAAGAAAAACAATAAAACCCTGATTGCATTTACCCATTACCCTATGATTGATTTCAATGATGGAGCAACGCAGGAGATTAAAAGTTTGTTAGGTGATAAAAAGTGGCAATTGGAACGTGTTCCTCAGGAAGAAGTAGCAAAAGTATTTGCTGAAGCAGGTTTACAGATTCATTTTGCAGGTCATATGCATATTAATGATACAGGAATCAGAAGGGAAGGAGATAACATTTTAGTGAATGTTCAGGTACCATCATTGGCGGCCTATCTGCCTGCATATAAAATTCTGACCATTCAATCTCCTGATAAAATGGAAGTGACCACCGAAGTTTTAAATGAAGTTCCCCGTTTCGATGAATTGTTTCCTTTGTATGAAAAAGAATATGAGGCTTTGCAAAGCAGCACAGGTAAAATACTATGGAATAAGGATATTCTAAAGACAAAATCCTATCACGATTTCATGCTCTTTCATTTAAAAGAACTGGTTCGTCTGCGGATGATTCCGGATGACTGGCCAAAAGATTTTATTGAAAAAACTAAAAATTTAAATGGAGAAGATCTTTTGTTATTCGTTCAAAATAAAAATCAACTAAAAGAAAAAAGAATCACTTCTGAAGACTTTAAAAAATGGTCTTTTGATGATCTGTTGCTGGATCTGTACAAATTTCAATCGGCTGATGAACTCGCAGAAAAGGATATTTCTGAGGAAAAACTTAGGCAGTACCTGTTATTGGAAAGATTGTACAAGGAACACGACTCGAAAGATGACCCATTTGTTCAGCAGTTGAAATCTGTTTTTAAAATTCTTTCCCTGCTTTCCCATGGAGATCCTTCAGATCATTTTGAAATAGATTTGAAGAGGAAAGAAATAAGAAAGCTATAAGTCATATTGCTCTGTAAAGATTCGGTTTATGCCAGTAGAATGTTTGTGGTCATTCGTAAAAAGTATTAGTATTATTCATGTTTAAAATTAAAATGCTTCTACTCCGTTCAGCGTGACATTGCTAATACTAACTGCTTTAAAATATTTTGCGGTGATTAAATACAAGAAATTGCATTCTATTTTCCTGTGTTATTTGTGAAAAATATTAGCGTCATTAGTGTTTAAAAAACAGAAAGGCTGCCCATTCAGACAGCCTCCTCAATTATAAATCTAATAGCAAAACAGGACTATTTTCCTGTTAAAGGATTCTTTCTTTCATAAGAGTTGTTGTCAAAACTTACCTTATAATTGGATTTGAATAATTGGCTGGGATAATAATAATCTGTTGTAATGATCTGCGCTCCACTTTCTTTGGCTTTCTCAAACCTTGAATAGTCTTCACTTCGTGCTTCCATAGTATCAGCATCGGCTCTGGTACGGATGATGTATCCTTTTTTAACCAGATCTTTTATGGCTGCAGCATCTTTCTGAGGTTCATTCATGAATAAAACAGCAGATTCGGGAGTCCCCGGAATAGAGTTCGTGAAAATCATTCTGCCCTTCAGAGAAGGATGATCTTTACTATACAAATCTCTGTTTTCCCCATTATTATCCATTACAAAAAGGAATTTTCCCTTTACGTCTTTTACTTTTGGCCAGTTTTTGTTTAAAACAGCTTCGTTCAGAGTTTTGTAAGAACCGCGAATATCATCGGGAGCGATTATTTTATCTTTTCCCAGAAACTTTTTCAATTCATTGTCTAGATCGTCAAGAAGTTTTGGAGTATAATGTTCCGGCTCTGTTCCAAACTGATTGGCTTTTCCATCTTTAGGTTCAAGGGTTATAAAAACCGGATCGTGATCAGGATGTTTGTCCGACCATTTTTTCAGGTCCTTCAGGCAGTCTTCTAATGTATAATACCAGGTTTGATAATCAATATCTGTAATATGAATCATCTTATAACCCGGTTTTTTCATTTTACCTTCCGGATCAAAAGGTTCTGTAGTCTTTACCAGATCCAGAATTTTCGGATGAGCATACTTTCCTCCTTTGCTGTCGGCATATACGTCAATTTCGAGATTTCTAAGCCCCAGATCCAACTGCTGAGGAATAGGGATATGCTCATACTGAATTCTTGGTAAAAGTTTCAGAGTATCTTTTTGAAATAAATAGCTGTACACTGCAGGAAGAATTGCTTTTTTATAAGAGTTGTGAGATCCAATCACCTGAATTTCATTAATCTTTAAATCCTCGAGAGGATGAGATTGTGACCAATAAAGGTGGAAAGAAGATAAAAACATGCTAAGAAGAACAGCCTTTTTCATTTCGATACATTTTACATGCGAAATTAATCAAGCTGTACAGTAATGATTTATATATTATGTTAAGTAATTTTTAAAATTTTGTAAATATTGGAAAAATAGGGGATTATAAATATTTGATATTTAGTCTGTTTACATTATCCCAAATTGAGATATTTATATTTTGTTGACTTTAAGATAATATTATGTTAAAATAGAATTGTGGTAGATCCTTTTACTTTGTATGCCGAAATAAAAACTAACCGTTGCTTGAAAAAAAAACCACTGTTGCGGGAACAACAGCGGCTTTTAAATAAGCAATGTAACGTCTTGCAATTACTTTACTTATTGATATGTACCACAAAATTAATTTTTTTAAGTTTAAAAAGCTAATTCCGATTGCATTAATTTTTTTGGTGGCGAGCCAAGCTGATGCTAAAGGATTTACTTCAAACTATCCTGTGTTTTCGCAGGTAAACGAAACCATTTCCGGAACCATAACGGATCAGAAAGGAGCGGCCATTGAAGGCGCCAAAGTCACGGTGGTAGAAACCGGAGATACAGCTTCTACCGATGCTTCAGGAAAATTTACCATTTCGGCCAATATCGGGCAGACCTTGTCTATTTCTTATGAAGGATACGGCATCCAGATGGTGAAAATCTCAAGTACTTCGGTTTCCATACAATTAGAACCCCAAAAAGGATCTACTTCCATTGAAGAAGTTACCCTGGTAGGATATGGTTCTCAGAAGAAGTCAGACTTAACGGGAGCAGTAAGCCAGCTGAAAGCCGAGAATTTCAAAGAAGGAATGAACATTTCCGTTGACAACCTGATGCAGGGAAAAATCGCAGGTGTTCGTATCGTTCAGTCGAGTGGAGAACCAGGAGCTGGGGTGAATGTTTCCATCAGAGGTATCGGTTCCATCCGAAGCGGAAGTACTCCTTTATTCGTTGTAGATGGAGTTCCTTTGAGCAACGATGCTGTAAGTGCTACAGGTCCGAATATTGGTTTGGGAAATGCTCAGGCAAAAAACCCGTTAAACTTCTTAAATACGAGTGATATTGAATCCATCACTGTTTTAAAAGATGCTTCTGCCGCAGCCATCTACGGTGCAAGAGGTTCCAACGGTGTTGTTTTAGTAACAACAAAAAGAGGAAGAAAAGGAGAGCCATTGTTTACGTATGATACGTATTTAGGTTTTTCTTCAGTCATTAAAAAATTAGACCTGATGAGTGCTGATGAATACAGATCAGCAGGAATCAACAAGTTATACGACCACGGAGGAAATACAGACTGGCAGGATGAAATATTCAGAAATGCAGTGTCTTCCAACCACTCAGTATCATTTTCAAAATCTACGGAAACCGGAAATTACTTTGCATCCATTTCTCACATGGATCAGGACGGGATTATTCTGAATAGTGGTTTCAAAAGAACAACAGCCCGTTTGAATGCAGAAGAGTCTTTCTTTGACAATAAAAGATTAAAGGTTAAACTCAACCTTACGGCGAGTGACATTAAAGAAACCGGAATCCCGAACGGAGCTAATGCAGGTTCTGATGGTCAGGTGATTATCCATGCTTTGATGGCGAATCCTACACGTTCTGTATATGATGAGAACGGAAACTTTACCAACTTCAATATGAATGCTCATTACAATCCATTGTATCTATTGAGCGTTTACAATGATAAAACCAATACATTCAGAGTATTAGGGAACACAGAAGCCACATTGAGAATCTTACCGGGCTTGAATTATAAGTTCAATTTAGGAATTGACAAAACGATGTCTGAAAGAAATACCACGATGTATCCTAATATTACAGACAGAACTCCGAAAGGAATGTACGTTCAGGCTAATCTTGATTCTTATAATGTACTTTTGGAACATTATTTAACCTATGATCTTAGTTTAAATAAACACAACTTCAGCTTGTTAGGTGGTTTTTCATATCAGAAATTCAAAACTACAGGGACGTATTTCGGAGTAAAAAATATTGCGAATCAGGGAGCAGGAATTTCTCCGGAAATTAATCCCGGATATTCCGGAGAAGCCTTTATTCCGGCTGCGGGATATGCTCAGGAAAACGAACTGCAATCTTATTTCGGAAGGGTAAATTATAATTTTGATAAAAAATATTTATTAACAGCTTCATTGAGAGCCGATGGGTCTACCCGTTTCGGTCAAAACAATAAATACGGATATTTCCCTTCTGTCGCAGTGGGCTGGACAATTTCTAATGAAAATTTTCTGAAAGATTCTCAAATCATTAATGAATTAAAATTAAGAGGTAGCTGGGGACAAACCGGTAACCAGGAAGTTCCAAACAAGATCACTCAGGCGAGTTCTTCACTGTCGCCATCAGGAGGATATTATTTGTATGATAATTTGAACCTGATCAATGGAGTAGTAATTAACAGAACCCCTAATCCTGATCTGAAATGGGAAGTTGTGGAACAGACCAATATTGGAGCAGACTTCAGCTTATGGAGAAACAAATTGTACGGATCATTGGAATACTATAACAAAACAACGAGAGATCCAATCCTGAATATTCCTTCCAGACCATTAAGCCCTACAAGCACGGTGTGGAAAAATGTTGATGCAAAGATTGTCAATAAAGGTTTTGAATTCTCTTTAGGCTCAGAAATCATCAAAACTGAAAATTTCACATGGAACTTTGATGTCAACGGAGCTACAGTTAATAACGTAGTGAAAGACCTTCCAGTTTCAGCGATCTATTCAGGGGAAGTTTCAGGACCTGGGCTTTCCGGAGTGACAGCCAATATTTACAAGAATGGCTATGAAGCAGGATCTTTCTACATGTTGAATTATCTGGGAGTAGATGCCAACGGAAAATATATCTATGAAGACGTAAATGGTGATGGAAGAATTGATCAGAATGACAGAAAGATCTTTGAAGGAGCGATTCCGAACTTCACTTTTGGAATCAATTCTTATATGAAATACAAGAAGTTTGATTTCTCATTCTCTTTCATCGGACAAACGGGCGGTTACCTTGTGAATAATACTGCATTGGATCTAAATATCAACAACTTAGCTTCAGATAGAAACGTGTTGAAAAACTTCTACGAATCAGGAGCCAACTTCACCAACCAGCCTCAATTATCATCCCTTTATCTTGAAAAGTCAGATTTTATCAGATTAAATAACGTAAAATTAGGATACACCTTTGATACCAGCCAGCTGAAGTTTTTGAGAAGTATCAATCTTTATGTAAGCGCACAAAATCTGTTTACCCTTACAAGCTATTCAGGGTATGATCCTTTGGTGGATACCAACAAACAGGTGAGTGGAAACCAGTCTCTGGGAATTGATTACACCACATATCCATCTGCAAAGACTTTCATTTTGGGAGCTACTGTTAAATTTTAATTGAAAAGAAATCATGAAATCTAAATTTTTAAATATTAATAAAATTGTATTATCCATTGCTGTATTTTCTTTAATGGGATGCACTAATCTGGATGAAAAAGTGATCGATGAGGTACTGGGTTCTGAAACGGCAGATCCTGAAGCGGCTCTTTCTGCTGCATACAGCCAGCTGGGAGACGGAACTTTTGTAGATCACGGAAACGTTTTTGCTCTGCAGGAATATTCTACTGATGAGGCATTATTACCTACAAGAGGAAGTGACTGGGGTGATGGTGGAAAATGGAGAGCGATGCACGAATTCTCATGGGATGCAAGCAGTGACGTAGTAAAAACGACCTGGAACTCCCTGAATTTTGGTATTACAAAGTCTTTGACAGCTATTTCAAGTATTGAAAAAAGCAACAGTACAAACCGGGCTTTATTTTTAGCAGAAGCAAAAGGATTACTGGCTTATTATACGTATACAACGATTGATCTTTTCGGACAGGCTCCTTACAGAGATCCCAATAATATTAATGCTCCTATTCAGATCAGAAAAGCAGAAACTACCATTGATGCTCTGATTACTGAAGTAGAAGGGCTTATTCCTAATCTGGCAGATATTAAAACACAGAATACTCACGCTGGAAGATTTACTAAACAGGCAGCTTATGCATTTCTGGCAGATATGTACCTTAACAGGGCTGTTTTGAAGAATAAAACGGCAGGATCTTTCAACTTTCTGGAGCAGGCTGTGAGTGGTTCTGGAACAGATATGGATAAAGTAATTGAATATTCGAATTTGTTGATCAACAATCCGAACTTCAGTCTGGAGTCTAACTATTTCCACAATTTTGATATCAATAATGATACAAGTAAGGAAATGATCTTCTCTATTGTTCAGAAGAAAAATACAGACAAAACTTCAGATAATGACCTTGCGTACATGTCTATGGAAAGAATCCAGAAACCTTCCCCAGATAACAGAGGAACCAACGCGTCGTGTATCACCCCGGAATTCTATTATTCCTGGAACGGAAATCATGATGATCCGCGTTTTCAAAGATCTTACCAGTATGCAGACGGAACCTGGTTCAGAAATGACGGAACAGATGTAAGTGTGCCTTCATCCAGCAAAGTAGAAGGAACAGGAAAACCTTGGTTTCATTTCAACAGAGGGTTGCAGGTGGGACAGCAATATGGTCCTAAGCTTCTTGCAGACGGAAACTTTGATATGACATCAGACGGAAGAATTAAAGTCTACAAGTTATTTACAGAAAAAAATACCACTCTTGCTGCAGACTTTACTCCTGAACTGAATTTTGATAACCCTTCTGAATCTGTATTTACACAGGCTCAGATTAACCGAGGGGTAAGAAATTTCAAATTTGAATTCGATCCAGGATATGGAAACAATGGAACCAGCGGAATGGATGTGCCCTTGTACAGATTAGGAACCATCTACATGATGAGGGCGGAAGCTTACTTAAGAAGTGGAAATATGTCGGGGGCTTTAGCAGATGTGAATAAACTGAGAACAAGCCGAACGAATGATGCTTTAAAGAACAATACGCCGGGAGTTGCTCTTGCTTCTTTAGATCAGAATACCCTTTTTAAAGAATCAGGATATGAATTGTATTGGGAAATGTACAGAAGAAAGGCGATGATCCGATTTGGGAAATTTGATTTGCCGGGAACAGCAAAACCAGCTTCTCAGCCTTACAGAAGGATTTTTCCTATTCCTCAGGCAACTATTGATGCCTCAAAAGATTTTACACAGAATCCAGGATATTAGTTTCTTTTTATAAACAATTATTTTTGCGTCAAACAAGAAGCGAAGAGATTTCCTCTTCGCTTCTGTTATTTTTATATGGGTTTAAAAATATCCTGCTAAAATTCTGATAATGATATTAAACATCAATAGGAACGGGCTTTAGCCCGTTGAACACAATGTCTGCCATTCATTCGGCTTTAGCCGAAACTTAAAATATCACGTTTTATTCTGCATTCAACATTCCCAATTCTCCGAAATGCTTTTTAAACTTCTGAATTTTAGGCCCTACAACAGCACTGCAATAAGGCTGTGTCGGGTTTTCATTATAATATCCCTGATGATATTGTTCTGCAGCCCAGAATTTATCGAATTTCGTTAATTCTGTCACGTAAGTTCCTGCCCATCTTCCTGATTCCTGAGACACTTTGATCGCTTCTTCAGCTTTTGCTTTCTCAGCATCGTCTTTATAATAAATTACAGAACGGTATTGAGTTCCGATATCATTCCCCTGTCTGTTAAGCTGAGTAGGATCATGAAGGAAGAAAAATACATCCATCAACTGTTCATAAGAAATAACAGCAGGATCATAAGTGATCTGTACCACTTCTGCATGTCCTGTTTCTCCTGTACAAACTTCCTGATATGTCGGATTATCTTTATGTCCTCCAGAATATCCTGAAATAGCAGACTTTACTCCTTTCAGCATGTTGAAACAGCTTTCTACACACCAGAAGCATCCGCCACCGAAAGTAATCTGGTCTAAATTATTGTTATCCATTTTTGGTAATTATATTGTTGTGTTATCTTTTCCAGATCCGGAAAAAGCTGATCAAAAATAGGAAAAAGTTTTTCATTTGAACACCGTTTTACTTCTTAAACTTAAATTACGGTGATAGATGTGACAAATCATTTTTAACACAAATAGCACCAATGCTTTCACAAATAACACTAGGAAAATAGCATGCAATTTCTCGCATTTAATCTCTGAAATGTCTTTTAAAGCAGTTAGTATTAGCAGTGTCATGCTGAGCATGGTAGAAGCATCTCAATTATGATGAATAATATTCACCTATTTTAATTTTAAACACAAATAACACTAGGAAAATAGCATGCAATTTCTCGCATTTAATCTCTGAAAAGTTTTTAAAGCAGTTAGTATTAGCAGTGTCATGCTGAGCATGGTCGAAGCATCTCAATTATGATGAATAATATTCACCCATTTTAATTTTAAACACAAATAACACCAATGTTTTCACAAATGAACACAAAAAAATGCAACATAATCATCTGTGCAATCTGCGGGAAAAAAAGAAAGCACCCTAAAAAGGATGCTCTATATTATTAAAAAAGTGTTCAGTTATTTTTCCCAAACCAAAGCACTGGCTCCAAGAATAGCAGCATCTGCTTCGTCAAGTTCACTGAAAACCAGTTTCACTTTATTTCTGAAAATTGGAAGAAGATTTCTTTCCATATGAAGTTTAGCCGGCTTTAAAATAAAATCTCCAGCTTTAATTACCCCTCCGAAAAGAAGAATAGCTTCAGGAGAAGAAAACATTACAAAATTAGCTAATGCTTCACCTAGTTTCTGACCTGTGTATCTGAAAACCTCAATAGCAATCGGGTCTTCCTTGATAGCACATTCGTATACTGTTTTAGAATTGATTTCGTCTTCAGGGTATTGGTTCAGCATAGATTCCGGGAACTCAGCTCTCATTTTCTTTGCCGTAATGGTAATTCCTGTAGCAGAAGCATAGGCCTCCAGACTTCCTTCAGAACCAGTACTCCAGTGCTTTCTTCCGCCTGGTTTTACAATTGTATGTCCTAATTCTCCGGCAAATCCGTCGTGTCCATAGATTAAGCTTCCGTTAGCGATAATTCCACTTCCTACTCCTGTTCCCAGGGTAATCATGATGAAATCCTTCATTCCTCTAGCTGCTCCGAAAAGCATTTCTCCAAGTGCTGCAGCATTCGCATCATTGGTCACTGTACAAGGAAGTCCGAATTTCGCTGTCATCAACTCAGTGAAAGGAATTACTCCTTTCCACGGAAGGTTTGGAGCCAGTTCTATGGTTCCTTTGTAATAATTGGCGTTCGGCGCGCCTACCCCGATTCCGTCAAAGTGCGCTTCTGTACCATACTTTTCCATCATTGGACGAACATGTTCATATAAAGCATCAATGAAATCTTCTACTTTATCGTAAGCATCAGTTCTAAGATTTCCTTTATCCAGAACTTCTCCACGATGGTTTACGATTCCGAATTTAGTATTGGTTCCGCCGATGTCAACTCCAAGGGCAACTTGTTTTGATAAATCTATTAATGACATTTCTATTATTAAATTCTAGGGGCTAAAATTATAAAAAAGATTGTATTAATAGATGAATAACTCCGTTTTATTTAATATGTTAAACTGGTTTTGCCGTTTTTTTCTTTTTTCTTCCCCACCAGATCATAAATCCTGTTACCGGAAGGGAGGCGCAGATAATACTTACAACAAAAGCAATGATCTTTGTTGGAAGCCCTAAAATAGCCCCTACGTGAATATCATAATTGGCACTCACTACTTTTTCTCCGAAGTTTTTATCCTTTGGATCATGAGTATGAAGCAGTTCTCCCGAATTTTCATCAAAGATTAAGCTGCTGCTTTTATGATAAGAATAAGATAAGTGTTTTACATATACCTCAAAGTTGGGATGTTCATGATCATCCATGTGTGGATGGCCTAAGTCTATTGCAAAACCGTAAGAATCTGGATACTTTGTCTGTACCGTATTGATGATTTTATCAAGTGTTCCTTCTGTTCTCAGCTCAATAGGAGCTTTTGTTTTAATATGCGAAAAGTCTGGATATTTGGTTTCTCCACCGGAAAATATCACATAAATCATGGCCTGAACTACAAAAAATGCATAAAAAAGTCCTGTAATAGAGAAGATTAAAGCAAAGATTGAGGCATAAAATCCTAAGACATTATGAAGGTCATAGTTTTTTCGTTTCCAGCTTTTAATGTTTTTCCACTTGAAGGCAAAACGTTGTTTTCTTGCTGCCTTGTTTTTAGGCCACCAAAGAATAATCCCGGAGATCAGCATAATGATAAAAATAATAACCGGAATTCCTACTACATATGTTCCCCAGTCCTGCTTTAGAAGGTAGCTCCAGTGGATCATTTTTACAATGTTGAAGAATCCGTTTTTCTCATCATACACTCTCAGTACTTTCCCGGTGTATGGGTTTACATAAGCCTGTTTGTAGATAGGAAATTCATCAAAATAGTTCCAGGCATCTGTATTATGTTCATACCAGAAGAACATATAAGACTGTGTCTTGTCAATAGGAACATTCACCCAGTGGATCGGATATTTCTCTTTTACCTGTTCCGCAACAGCTTTTTCCATCACTCGGATAGGAAGGACCTGTTTCTGCTCGATATTTTGCTCATGATGGTATATGACATCTTTTCGGGTGATGTTTTCCACTTCATCCTTAAAAACGTACAGTGCTCCGGTAATAGAGATAATAAAGATCAGAAAACCTATTCCCAGTCCGAACCACAAGTGCAGCTTGGCAGACCATTTCTTAAAAAATCCAGGTTTCTTTTTATGATGATGATTTTTCTTCATATGGCAGTAAAAAGTAAAGCAAAGATATGTTTTACTTTTTATTTAGTTTAATTAAAATTTGTATTCAATCATGAATGTTCCTCTCAGTCCAAGAGCATTTGTGAAGTCGCTGTCTCTTGCAGTCCACCATGAAATAGCAGGTTGGTATACTTTGTTGAACAGGTTTTCAATACCTAATGACAGTCTCCAGTTGTTGCTAACCTCATAACTTGATTTGAAGTTAAAAACAGTATACTCTGGAACAAATCCTTCACCGTAGGCATACTGTCCAGTTTTAGCATTTGGCTCGAATCTGTTTTGCTGGAAAGAGTGAAGCATATCAAGACCAATGGATAGAGCAGGAACAGGTCTTGCCTGAACATAAGCCAATACTTTAGGGGCAGAAATTCTGCTGTTGTTGATCTTTGCAGAATAATCACCGTCATCTTTTACAGAGGTAATTCCTTCCATCCAGCTGTAGCTTCCGCCAAACTGAATCCATTTTGTAGGAGTAAAGTGTAAAAATCCTTCCACCCCGTATACAATTTCTGGTGATCTCTGAATCATTAATGCTCTGTCCGGGCTTTGCACGAATGATGCTCCTAATTTAGATGTACTCACATAAGAAGTTAATTCATAATTTAACCAACTTGAAAGCTGTCCAGTTGCTCCCAATTCGTAATTGTTAACGATAATTGGTTTTGTTTCCAGGCTATTGATTGTTTCAGAAGTTGAGGTTCTTAAGATTCTTCCTAACTCATTGATAGAGTAAGCCTGAGAGAAGCTTCCGAAAAGATTGATATAAGGTTCAATATTATAACGGATACCGATATTTCCTACCAATGCATTGTAGTTCAGTTTTCCGCCGGCTACAGGAATACTTTTGGTGAAAGTTCCGTCACTTTTCAGGGTAGAAAGTGTATTGAAGTCATCTACATTTACTTTAATGTTTTCGTAGCGAAGCCCTCCTTTGATGGTTAATTTTTTAAACAGATCAATTTTTGCCAACACGAAAGGTGCGATATTGGTCATGCTCATGTTCGGAGTCCAGAAACGTCCGTCTTCCAGCTTTTGAACCGTTTCATCATTCAGAATATCAGCTCCGTAGATGATTTCTCCCTGAGAGTTGGCTGAATTCCAGAGCTGGGTATCAAAATTGAATCTTGCTCCTGCCTTTTTTGAAATGACATTAGACTGACCACCATTGAAAAAGGTATCGCTGTATCCGTAAACGGTTTTGAAATCCTGATAATAAATGTTGATATTCAAAGAAGTTCCTGCAAACAGGTTTTTATTGTCATAGCTTACTCTGATATTGTGGTTTTTCGGAGTTCCCTGAGGCGTTGTTTCCAATCCTTTTCCAATTCCTTCCCCAATGGTAGGGGTGATGCCGTATTTTCCTGTTTTTAAACCTACATTCAGGTCTGATCTTGAAGAATAACCAATATAAGACGCTTCAATTCTTTGATTTTCGTTGATGTCATACCCTACTTTCAGCAATCCATTATAATTGTCCATTTTGGCAATGCTGTAAGTTGGACTTATCAAAACACCGTCACCATCTTTTGTATATCCTGTTCTTTCGTAAGCTAATGAAAGGGTATAGTCAAATTTATTGATTTTTCCGGATAAAAGCTGGCTGGCTCTTACTCCTAAAGTACCACCGTAAGACTGCCCAGTAAGACCAATTTGTGAAATTCCGGAGATTTTTTTATCTGATTTGTTTCTTTTCGTAATATAATTGATGATCCCTCCGTCTGCACCGTTACCATAGATGGAAGATGCGCCTTTGATCACCTCGATTCTTTCGATGGCTGAAGGGTCAATAGTCCTTAAATCTCTTGCTCCGTTACGAAGTGGGGTAGACTGTGGAATCCCGTCAATCAAAACTAAAACCTGGCGCCCTCTTAACGTTTGTCCCGAGTTGGAAGTCTGCCCTGAATTAGTTCCTAAACTGGGAACGGTATACTGTAGGATGCTTGTAATATCAGAATTAACAGTCAGCTGAGACTGGATCTGTTTTTCTCCTACCACCGTGATAGAGCTTGGAACTTCTTTGATGTTTTCCTTTTTTCTGGAGGCAGTCATGACAACCTCGTCTACATTTTTAGTTTGTAGGGTATCTTTTACCTGAGCAAAAACGGTAGTGGTTCCTAAGCAGGCAGCTGATAAAAGCGCTTTTTTCATTATATTTTCTTTCCTTTTTTCTTTCTTTTTCCCCACCAAACCAGAAATCCGGTTACAGGGAGTGATGTACATGTGAGACCTGCCATAAACCAGATGATTTTTCCAATGATTCCGAAATAGGATCCGGTATGGATATCATAATTGGCGTTGGAATATTTCTCGGCGGTACTGAGATTGTGATGAGGTTTGTTGGCCAGTAGTTTTCCGGAGTATTTGTCAAAGGTCAGGATGTTTCTTTCACTGTATCTTCCTTCCAGTCCGTAAACTGTTATCGGAAGGGTTTTCAGCTCTTTTCCTTTCTTATTCTTTCCATTTAAGGTAATTCTGAAGCTGGATGACTTTGTGTACAATTTTTCTGTTTGTGCAGCAGCCAAATCGAAAACAGCTTCATTTTTAGCCATCAGAGAGTCCGGAGATTTTCTTTCTTTTTCCTTTGGAAGCTCCCATGAGCCGGATAGGGCAAATGTGAATGTATTTTTTACGTAAGGATAAGCAAAATAGAGTCCTGTAACACTTAAGAGTAAAGCAATAAATGATGCATAAAATCCTAAGATATTATGAAGGTCATAATTTTTGCGTTTCCAGTTTTTTACATTTTCCCAATTGAACCAGAAACGTCCTTTTCTGGCATTTTTATTTTTAGGCCACCATAAAATGATCCCTGTAATCAGCATAACGATAAAGAGAACGGTTGGGATTCCTACGGTATAAGGTCCCCATTCTGAGTTGAGCAAAAGTCCCCAGTGGAGATATTTCAGAATACTGAAGACATCATATTTTTCATTGTAAACAGCGAGGATTTGCCCGGTATACTGATTCACATAAACCAGTTTGTTAATGCGTACCTGCTGAAAATAATTCCATCCTTTTTTGCTTTTATCATAGTACTCAAACTGATAGGATTTCGTTTTGTCCAACGGAATTTCTACAGCACTGACAGGATACTTTTCATTAAGCTCTAAGGATACTTTTTCGCGAAGCAAATTGATAGACAAAGCTTTTTTCCCAATATCCTCTTTTTTCAGATAAATGGCTTCTTTACGTAAGTTATTCTGTATTTCATCCTTAAAAACATATAAAGTCCCTGAAAGAGAGACTATAAATACAATGATGCCAACAGATAAACCAAACCACAAATGCAGTTTGGCGGACCACTTTTTTGAAGAAGCTTTTTTTGTATGATGATGCTTTTTTCTCATAGCAAAAAGTTAACCCCGTGAGGGGCTAACCTTTGAATTTTTAAAATTTATATCCTATTGATACTCTCCAGTTACGCGGAGCATTGTAGATCCATGCGTACTCTCCTCCGTCTCCTCTATATCCGCTATAAAGCTTTCTGTTAAGAACGTTATTCAGCATAAAGTTAACATCGAATTTTTTAGCAACATAGGAAACCCCAAAGTTGGTATCAAAGTAATCTGGTAAGCTTTGGTCTTTTTTAGCGCTCACCCCAAACCAGGACTGTCTTCCTCCCTGATACTGATATCCTGCTGAAATACCGAAACCTTTCATAAGTCCATTTTCAAATCTATAGCTTATCCATGTATTTTGAACATTTTTTGCATTTCCGGGAGACTGAACTCCAATTCTTGAAGGATCTGTGTCTTTAACGGTTTTCGCATCAGTATAAGCGTAGTTGATAATAAGGTTCAGCCCTTTGATGATTTCTCCCTTGATATCAGTTTCAAAACCTCTTGCTCTTTGTTCTCCGGTAGGAACCTGAAAAGCAACACCTCCGTTTTCATTTGAATTTCCGGCAACAAGAATATTTTGTCTTCTGATTTCGTAAACAGCAAAAGTTGTATTCCATTTTCCACCGAACCAGTCTTTTTTCAATCCAAATTCAATATTCTGACCTCTGAAAGGATCTGTAATCTTCGTTTGATTAATCCCGGTACCGGACTGTGGTGTAAAAGTTTTGTCATAGATACCATAAGCAGAGAAGTTTTCATTAATAGAATAGCTTATTCCGACTCTTGGTGTAAACTCACCTGCTGTATCAGGTACAATAGGAGTTCCCGGGCTCAGATTAGGATATGCGGAATAAGTTTTACCGCTTGTATATCTTCCTGCTAAGGTTAATCTTAATTTATTATCAAACATTTCAATTTGATCCTGAGCATAATAAGAAGTATATTTTACTCCCTGGTCATTATAGAATGGGGCAGAAGTATTTAAAGTATAAAAATCAGAAGATGGAAGTTTTGAAGGATCCACTCCATAATTCACATTATAAATATCAATTGGAAAAGGTCCTCCTGCAAAAGATGAAAAATCAGCATTGTATTTTCTATCTCCGTAATCAAATCCTGCAATAATTTTATGAACAATATTTCCTGTATTAAGCTTTCCTCTCAAATAGGTCTGGAAGATGTGGTTTTTTCCTTTTGCCTGCCAGTTGCTTAATGTTCTGTTTAAAACATTCTTATTGGCTGGATCAAAAGTTCCCCACCATGAACCTCCGTCATAATTAAGGTCCATATATGCATATTGCGTGCTCCAAACCCAATCTTTGAAAAGTTTTTGATCTAAGCTCAAGAATAAACTCTGATCTTTTACTTCAGTCTGCTTGAAATTAGGATCATTAAAGTTGGTATGTACATTCAGTGAAGCATACCCGTCGTTAGACATCAGGTAAGCTCCCGGCTGATTGAATTTTAAATACTGATAATTGTATTGAGCTGTAAATGTAGTCGTCTTTGTAGGTCTGAAAGTAATAGACGGAGCAACAATAATTTTGCTTGTTTTATCATTTTCCACCCACGATTTGTTGGAACTTCCCATCAGGTTGATACGGTAGTCTAAGACTCCGTCTTTCACAAGAACTCCGTCAAGATCTGCCTCTCCTCTGAAAAGATTATAGCTTCCTGTTGTGAAACGTACACTGTTGGCAAATTTTCCTGTTGGCTTTTTAGTTACCACATTATAAAATCCGGCAGGATCTCCCATAGAACCCATAAATCCGGCAGGACCTTTTACAAATTCTATTCTGTCTATGATAGAAGCATCAGGGTTGATTGGCCCCCACGTAGAAGAAACATTCATTCCGTTCATAAAAGTGGCAATACTGGCACCCCTCATGAATACATTGGAATACACATTATCCCAGTGTTCTACTTTTCTTGCCCCACTTACGTTACGAACAATTCCTTCAGACATGTTCAATGTAAGCTGGTCCGCAAGAACCTGAGAACTTATAGACTGTACATTCTGAGGAAGCTCAAGAATCGGAGTCTGAATTCTCAGTGAACCCGAAACTTCATTCAGTTTATACTTCTGATAATATCTTCCACTAACAACTACTTCTTCAATATCGTTGGATTTGATGGTGTCTTTTTTTTCCTGTGCAAAACTTAACATGGAAGTTAATAATGCAGCTCCTATTGTTATTTTTTTCATTGTTTATAAAGTCCTTAATGTGTATGAATAATGTACGTATCGTACTTAAAATTTGTATGTTAATGTTCCTACAGCATTGATCAGCCTTTGTGGATTTGCAGTTGTGTACCCAATCCAGTAATGCTGATTGGTGAAGTTGTCTACCTTTACTCCAATTCTGAATTTTTTAGCATCATAATAAGCGCTGGCATTCAAAACAACATAAGATGGTAAAGAAAATACTCCGTCTGCGGAATTATAAATTTTATTTTCACTCGCATAGTTTCCTCCAAGTCCGAATCCTAACCCTTTAAACCTTCCGTCAAGAAATTGATAGCTCGCATATAAATTGGCCAGGTAAGGTGAACCGGATGTATTCGGTCTTCTGTCTGCTACAGAAGGGTCTGCTTTTGTGTATTTTGAATCATTATAACTGAATCCTGCAATGGCTGTGAAACCTTTCAACAGATAAGCATTGATCTCAAGCTCAACCCCTTTACTTACAATCGTTCCATCCTGAATCTGAGCCTGTGGATTGGATGCAAGCTGTAAGTTTCTTAAAACATCTTTTACTTTAATATTGTAGTAACTTAACGTAGAAGATACTTTTCCGTTAAAAAGGTTTGTTTTTATTCCTCCTTCCATTTGGTTAGCCTGCTCTGGAAGAGGTGTTCTTGTAACCCCTGACCCATCCACATAGTATGAAAGGTTCTTAAAACTGTTCTGATAGTTTCCAAAAACAGAAACTTTGTCTTTAATAATCTCATACACAATCCCTAATTTTGGAGAAAAGAAAGTCTGATTTAGCTTTTTGCTTTCTTCAGAACTTGCAGCGCCAGTAATACCTGGTTTATTCGTGAAATTGTCTACCCTTAATGCCATTAAAACATTAAGACTATTAGTAATATTTAATACGTTTGAAATATAAACAGCGTAGTTTTCCTGAATTCCTTTAATGATATAAGGGTTTTCATTCCCTGCCATAGCATTATACTTTTCCTGTAAAGCCGTACCATTGAAATTGGTGTAGTCAAAACCAGCCTGATGTAAAGGAACAGGAATTGAGTTTCCTTGGGCATCTCTATCAAATCCGTTCACATCATAGAAGTTTTGATCATTATTTACTCTTAAATAATCAAAACCTAATACAACTCTGTTTCTCAGATTTCCAATTTTGAAATCTCCGTTAAAGTTCTGTTGAAAATTATGGGATTTTTTTCTGCTGTCTCTTGTTGACTGATCACTTCTGTACATACTGTCTGCACTGTCACCCATAAAATAGAGATAAGGCATAAACCCATTAGAATAGCTGGAAGATGTGCTGAAATTAGTTGATGAAGTAATAGAATTTGAAATCTTATAATTAACCTGTCCGAAAAAGTTGATACTTCTTCCGCTATTAGTAAGATCTTTTCCTAAATATGAATTTTTATAATCAAGATTTAAATCCTTGATATTGTTTACTTTTTGAAGATAACTACCTGAGTAGAAGAAGAAAGTCTGATCACTCATATTTTTCATCTGGAAGAGTTCCATGTCTAAATTAATGCTTAAACGATCAGTTGGTTTGTAGCTTAAACTTGGAGCAATTGCAAGATTTCTTCTAAATCCTTCGGTCTGAAAAGTTCCTTCATTCGTATAAGCAGAATTTAAACGGAACAATAATTTTTTATCCTTTGTTAGAGGAGTATTAATATCTACTGCCGCTCTGTAGGTATCATAGCTGCCACCAGCCAGACTCACATTTCCTGCGAATGTTTCATAGGGCTTTTTGGTTACTCTGTTGATGACACCGCCATAGCTTGAAAGAAGACTTCCGAATAAAGTTCCTGAAGGACCTTTCAGAACTTCCATTTTTTCAAGATTTATGGCGTCAATAGTTCCTGTTACGGATCCAAGAACTCCGTTTCTTAAAGAATTGGCAGATACGAAACCTCTTAAACTTACATATGCACCTCCATCTCCAGCTCTTCCGTTTGAAGTCCACATTGGCTGCAGACCAGGAATGTTTTTAAAGGCATCATCTACCGTATAAATTCCTTGATTTTCTAAAATGCTCTTATCAACACTTGAATAGACTTGCGGGTTCTCAATAGCCTTTAGCGGCATTTTGTTTGAGTATTCGCTATCCTTTTTAATATACGTGTTTATAAGTATTACTTCATCAATGCTTTTGGTATTGGTAGAATCCTTCTTCTGAGCAAAGGACATAATTGGTCCAAGCAGCGAAGCACAGATGAGTACATTTTTCATGAAAGTCAAATTTTCTGCAAATATATTATTTTTAAGTATTCTAAATAAATAATGAGATTGATATTTATCATGAAATAGTATATAATGAATAACAAAAAACCGCTCTAGCCATTGCCAGAGCGGTTTTTATGTGATTTTATTAAAATTTTCTTAAGCCGGGATTTCTCCTTTGTATAAGAAAGAAATAATCTCTTTGTTTAGTTTGTCGATCATCTCACTGAATAAGTGGAAAGATTCCTGCTTGTAAATTACCAGTGGATCTTTCTGCTCGTAAACAGCTCCTTGTGAAGATCTTCTTAAGTCGTCCATCTCACGAAGGTGAAGCTTCCAGTTTTCGTCGATAATTGATAAAGTGATATTCTTTTCAAAATCGTTCACTAAACTTTCACACTGAGTATCGTAAGCTTCTTTAAGATCAGCTACAATAGTCATTGTTTTGTGTCCGTCTGTGAAAGGAACCTGGATCATTTTGAACATAGAACCTTGATTTTGGTATACATTCTCAATAATAGGGAATGATTTTTCTTTCAATAGGTTCAGCTTCATTTTGTAATCTTCCTGAGCTGCCTGGAATAAGATATTGGTCAGATCCTGAACACTTTTATTATTAAAATCACTTTGGGAAACCGGAGATTCCATCGTAAATGTTTTAATGATTTCGTATTCAAAATCTTTATAATTTCCTGATGCTTTTCCTTTCGCAACGATAGAATTGGCAACATCGAAAATCATATTTGTGATGTCATATTTCAAGTGGTCTCCGAATAGAGCGTTCTTTCTTCTCTTGTAGATTACGTCACGTTGTTTGTTCATTACGTCATCATATTCAAGAAGTCTCTTTCTTGTTCCGAAGTTGTTTTCTTCTACTTTCTTCTGAGCTCTTTCAATAGACTTACTGATCATAGAGTGCTGAATTACTTCACCTTCTTTATGACCCATTCTGTCCATCATTTTAGCAATTCTCTCAGAACCAAACAAACGCATTAAGTTATCTTCAAGAGATACATAGAACTGAGAACTTCCCGGGTCTCCCTGACGTCCCGCTCTACCTCTTAACTGTCTGTCAACACGTCTTGAATCGTGTCTTTCTGTACCAATGATGGCTAAACCTCCAGCTTCTTTTACTTCTTTAGAAAGCTTAATATCCGTACCACGACCTGCCATGTTTGTTGCAATGGTTACAACTCCCGGCTGTCCTGCTCCTGCCACAATTTCTGCTTCCTTCTTGTGAAGTTTCGCGTTCAATACCTGGTGTGGGATTTTTCTTAACTGAAGTGCTTTTGATAATAATTGAGAAATTTCAACAGAAGTAGTACCTACTAGAACAGGTCTTTTTGCTGCCGTTAATCTTTCAATTTCTTCAATTACAGCATTGTATTTTTCTCTATTGGTTTTGAAAACCAAATCTTGCTTATCATCTCTTAAAATAACACGGTTGGTAGGAATTACCACAACATCTAATTTGTAGATTTCCCAAAGTTCCCCTGCTTCTGTTTCTGCAGTACCTGTCATCCCCGCAAGTTTGTTGTACATACGGAAATAGTTCTGAAGCGTAACCGTTGCAAAAGTTTGAGTCGCTGCCTCAATTTTTACATTCTCTTTCGCTTCAATCGCCTGGTGAAGACCGTCTGAATAACGACGTCCCTCCATAATACGACCTGTCTGTTCATCAACGATTTTTACTTCACCATCAATCACTACATACTCATCATCTTTTTCAAATAATGTGTATGCTTTCAATAGTTGGCTCATTGTGTGAACACGCTCAGATTTTTCAGCAAAATCAGAGAAAAGTCTTTCTTTAGCTTCAAACTCTTCTTCTTTAGATAAGTTTTTAGCTTCTAATTCAGCAATTTCAGTTCCGATATCCGGAAGTACAAAGAAGTTTGAATCTGAGTTTCCTTGAGACATGTATTCAACACCTTTGTCTGTAAGGTCTACCTGATTGTTTTTTTCTTCAATTACGAAGTAAAGATCTTTATCTACGATCGGCATATCACGGTTGTTATCCTGCATGTACTGTGCTTCAACTTTCTGAAGCAATGCTCTGTTTCCGCTTTCCGATAAGAATTTGATTAATTGTCTGTTTTTTGGAAGACCTCTGTACGCCTGAAGTAATTTGAATCCTCCTTCTTTTGTATTTCCTGCAGCGATTAATTTTTTCGCTTCATTAAAAATAGTAGAAACAGTTTTCTTTTGTACTTCAACGATTCTGTCGATAGAAGGCTTTAGAACATCAAATTCCTGTCTGTCTCCCTGAGGAACCGGACCAGAGATGATCAAAGGTGTTCTGGCGTCATCTACCAATACAGAGTCAACTTCATCCACGATCGCAAAGTTTAATTCTCTTTGTACCAGTTCTGAAGGTGAGGTCACCATGTTATCTCTCAGATAATCGAAACCGAATTCGTTATTTGTTCCGTAAGTAATATCTGAGTTATATGCTTTTCTTCTTCCGTCTGAGTTCGGTTGGTGGTTATCGATACAATCGATAGACATTCCGTGGAACTGATAAAGAGGACCCATCCATGCGGAGTCTCTTTTTGCAAGGTAGTCATTCACGGTTACAACGTGTACTCCTCTTTCCGGAAGTGAATTTAAGTAAATAGGTAATGTTCCTACCAAAGTTTTACCTTCACCGGTTGCCATCTCGGCAATTTTACCACTGTGAAGAATAACCCCTCCGATAAACTGAACATCATAGTGGACCATATCCCAAACTACAGGAGTTCCGGCAGCGTCCCATGAGTTTTTCCAAACAGCTGTGTCTCCCTGAATGCTAACGAAATCTTTTCCTGCAGCAGCAAGTTCTCTGTCCCAATCACTTGCAGTTACACGGATTTCTCCATTCTGAGCCCATCTTCTTGCCGTTTCTTTGATCAATGCAAAAGCTTCGGGAAGAACCTGAATCAGAACTTTTTCTTCAATTTCGTATGATTCTTTCTTTAAAGACTCAATTTTTGAGAAAAGAGCTTCTTTTTCATCAACATTGGTTGAATTTTTTATCTGCTCTTTTATCTGTTCTATTTGAGCTGTGATCTTGCTGGTTGCAGATTTTATATTCTCTTTAAACTCAGCCGTCTTTTGTCTCAACCCATCATCCGACAATTGTTGAATGTTAGGTTCTACAGCTCTGATTTTTGTTACAACTTTTTTTACTTCTTTTAGGTCCTGCGCTTTCTTGTCTCCCAAAAACCCTTTAAGAACTTTGTTTAAAAAACTCATAAATTTTTTGCTTTATGCTTAATGCAAAATGCTTTAAGCGTTTTAAATAACACTTATCGTGTAAATTAATATATAAAAAGGGCAAAAAAGCTCTAAGCACGCAGCCTAAAGCTTATCGCTTTATTAATATTCGTCCTCGTTCCAAAGGAAATCCTCGTCAGTAGGATAGTCACTCCATACTTCTTCGATAGATTCATAAATTTCTCCTTCGTCCTCGATTGCCTGAAGGTTTTCTACTACTTCCATAGGTGCACCAGTTCTGATTGCGTAGTCGATAAGCTCTGCTTTTGTCATTGGCCAAGGTGCGTCACTTAAATATGAAGCTAATTCTAATGTCCAGTACATAATTTTCTAATTTTTTGCAAAAGTATAAAAATAGGTTGTATAATAAACTTTTTTATACTTGATTTTCAATTCTTTTTATAATATTTTCTTATAAATGTCTGTCACAAACTGGTTGGCAGCTGTGTCAGCAATTTACTTAATGTCGTTTTCTCAAAAACCATTCCACAAATTTTTTTATGCCATTTTGGAAGTCTGTGGCCGGTTTATATCCTATTAAATCCTTAGCTTTGGTAATATCGGCATTTGTTTTTGTGACATCTCCCGGCTGCATTGGCAGAATTTTTTTGTTGGCAGTTTTTCCAAGTGAATTTTCTATAGTGGCCACCATCTCAGATAAATTGATCACTTGGTTTTCGCCCAGATTAAGGATTTCATAAACTCCGGAATGAGTTTCCAGATAAAGGATAGACTTGGTAATACCATCAATAATATCATCTATATAAGTATAATCTCTGGCTGTGCTTCCATTCCCATAGAAAGGGATTTCCTTATCCTCCGAAATAAGCTTTACAAATTTGTGTATGGCGAGGTCTGGCCTCTGTCTTGGTCCATATACGGTGAAGAATCTAAGCTGGATCATATCTATATGATATAGGCTGTGATAAACATGTCCTATAACCTCTCCGCTTTTCTTGGTAGCTGCATAGGGAGAAATAGGATTATCTACATTATCCGTTTCTGAAAAAGGAATTTTTTCATTGTTTCCATAAACACTTGAAGAAGAGGCGCAGATAAATTTTTTAATATTAAAATCTTTACATAGCTCCCAAAGATTCATAGTACCACGTACATTCACTTCTTCGTACTCCAGAGGATGTTCAATAGAAGGCCGCACGCCTGCAAGCGCTGCCAGATGAACAACCATGTCAATATGGTGATTTTTAAAGATATTTTCTAAACCTGTTTTATCCCTTATATCCTGCCAATAGAGGGAGTATTGATCAGAATGAGTGAGGGAAACCAAACGCGGGATATCAGTCTCTTTATCCGAGAATTCAAAATCCGAATTTTTACCGATTGACTCTAAAGTATTTTTAATTTTTACCTGATAGTCATAGAAATCATCAAAATTGTCAATGTTTATGACAGAATGTCCATTTCCTAATAATCGCTCAATTAAATGGGAACCGATGAACCCACTGCCGCCTGTTATGAGATAAACCATTTGTATTTTTTATTAGTGCAAAAATATAAATTTTACTTTTTGAAAAATATAATCATTAAATTTACTTAAAAAAGTAATATAAATATAATATGCAGTTTCAAGGGCAAATTTTAAAAATGACAAGCTTCGACGCAAAACCCATTCAGTATTATCTCAACCTTTCTGGAGATCTGATCCACATGAATGAGCTGTTTGGAAAGGGGTTAAGCATCAAACATACAGGATTTCAATGTGTAAATTGTGGACTCAATAAGCCTATTTACAGAATGGGATTCTGCAAAAGCTGTTTTTTTGAGAGCCCTTATGCCAGTGATACCATTATCCGTCCGGAACTTTCTACTGCACATTTAGGAGTTGCAGAACGTGATCTTGAAGTGGAAAAACAAATTCAGCTGCAGCCACACACTGTTTATCTGGCATACACTGGAGATGTGAAGGTAGGTGTTACCAGAAATACACAGATTCCTACAAGATGGATTGATCAGGGAGCAACTTTTGCATTACCCATTGCACGAACAGAGAACCGCTATGAAGCAGGAATGATAGAAGTGGCTTTAAAAGAACATCTGGCAGATAAAACGAACTGGAGAAAAATGCTGCAGGATGATTTTGAAGGAGAAATAGACCTTGCAGACTTCAGACAAAAGATAAAAGAATATTTTCCTGAAGATTTTCAGAAGTTCTATAGTGAAGGTGAAGAATTGTGGGCGTTCGATTATCCTTTTGAAAAGCCTGAGAAAGTAAATTCATTTACTTTAGACAAAAAACCTGAATTTATAGGAAAACTTACAGGGATCAAAGGGCAGTATCTGGGATTTGAAGGAGGAAATTTCATGAATGTAAGAGGGCATGAAGGATATGTAATTGAGCTTGAAATAAAGAATTGATCTATACAATAGGTAAACACCAAATCACAGAATATGAGGAAATGGGTTAAAAGACTATTAATAAGTTTCGGGATCCTGGCAGGAATTCTTCTTGCTGCGAACTTCGGACTGAATATATGGCTTAAAACCCAGCTTCCGGATTATATAAAAAAAAATACAAATTATAAAGTTTCTTACAAAACCCTGGATGTTGATCTGGGAACAGGAAATATCTTAGCAACAGGAATTTCAGTCAATAGTAAAGATCCGCAAAATACAGACGTTATCGGTTTACAGGGAACTGTTGACACTTTAAAGATAAGCCGCTTTGGAATTTATGATGCTGTTTTTAATAAAAAAATCAGCTCATCAGATGTATTGCTGGGAAAACCTGATCTAAATATTATTCTTGCAAAACCACGTGATCAGAAAACCGGAAAGAAAAAAAATCCCTTCTTAATTGAGAATATCAGGATCAATGACGGTAAATTTGCCGTTTTCAAACATACTAAACAGAAATTTGTATCCGTACAGAAGCTTAATCTGCTGGTAGAAAACCTGCAGATGACAGATGAATCTGTAGAAGATAAATTACCCATCGAATTTGACAGCTACAGCATCAAAGGAGAAAAGTTCTTTGTCCGTCCCAATGAAACGTATGCAATTACCATAAATTCTATTAATACTGCAGACGGGCAAATGTCTTTTGAGAACTTCAGACTGACTCCGCTTCTTTCTTTTGCTCAGTTTAAAAAGTTTTACCCTAGAAAATCTCAGCTGCTTGAATGCAGTATTCCAAAAATGGAATTCAAAGATGTGATGCTTAAAAAAAATAAAGTATCACTTAATAATGTAGATTTTCAAAATCCAGCTTTTACAATATATAATACAGGCATAAAATCCAAAAAGAAAGAAAAAAAATCAGATTTTGAGATTGATTTAAAAAGTTTTAAGCTCAATAATGCTGTAGTTCAGATCAACAAACCGGACGGAAACAAACTCTTGGCCGTCGGAGCATTGAGTTTAAATATTAGCCAGCTGATGTTTAATAAGGAAACTTCAGAACAGGTTATTCCTTTCGGGTATAAAGACTTTCTGCTTTCCGGAAGAGATGTTTTGTATTCTAATCATCAGAATATTTCGATAAGAAATATTGCACTGAAGCCTACAAATGGTGAAATTCTGGATGTTGTATTGACACCGGGCGCTTCCGCTGTGGGAAAAACAATAATGAATTTAAAGACAAATCATATTGCATTTAATATCAATAAACTAGAATTTGTTGATAAAAAACTGAATCTGGATATCAAAGATGTTCTTGTAAATAACATAAACGGAACGATCAAAGCAGGAGAGAAGAAACAGAATAAAACTTCTGAACCTGGGGTTATACAATCTGTTATTGTAAGGAAAATATCTTTGAAAAATTCAAATATCGTTTATGACAACGGAAAACAGCCTTTAGCTTTTCATGATTTGAGTGCCAGGGCAAATAATATTGAATTATCATCAAGATCTAGCCAGCCGGGTCTTTCCTTTAAAGTGAAAGATTATTATATTACCACCAGAAATCTCTCCTACAAAACACAATTTTACAACATGAGCCTTGGGCTTCTGAAGCTCAATAAGAATAAAGTACAGATCAACAATTTTGCCATGAAACCTCTTTTTTCGAGAGCCCAATTTATCAAAATGATACCCGTTGAGAGGGATTTGTATGATTTGAAAGCTGCACAAATAACTGCGGAAGGAGAGTGGGATCTGTTTTCTCGAAATAAAATAATAAATGCTTCCCACGTAGGCATTGAGTCAGCGAATGCTAATATTTTCAGAAGTAAAATCCCTAAAGACGATCCGAAAATTAAAGCTTTGTATTCAAAAATGCTGAGATCCATCAAAATTCCGATGACAATTAATAATCTTGATCTGAAAAACTCAGTATTGGTATACGAAGAAGATACTCCGGAAAGTATGGGGCCGGGAAAACTGACCTTCAGTAACTTTAATATGAATGTCAAAAACCTGAATTCTGCTAAAATAAAAGGAAAACCCACAAAAGTGGATATTAAAATTAATTGTTCTTTCATGAACCTGTCGCCTCTTTCTGTCAACTGGAACTTTGATGTGGGCGATCAGAATGACGCATTTGCAATCTCCGGAAAAACCACCAATCTTCCGGCCAGCGGAATCAATCCTTTTATCAGACCTTACCTTCATGTCACAGCAACTGCGGGAATTATTCAGGAAATGCTCTTTAATTTTAAAGGAAACCCTGCCGGATTACACGGAACTTTTAATCTTAAACATAAAGATCTGAAAATTGCTGTTTTAAATAAGAATAATCATGAGAAAAAAGGATTCCTGACAGCTGTTGCCAATATTTTCATAAAATCAAATTCAGGAAGTTACCCGGAATCTGTTGCTGTAGAAAATGTAGAGCGTGATCCTACAAAGTCTTTCTTTAATCTTTTCTGGAAAGGAATTGAGCAGGGATTAAAGAAAACATTGATTGGTGCAAACGTTGAGAAGACAGAGAAGAAAGTCAAAAAAGCCGTTTCATCTGTGAAAGAAATGAAGCAGTCTGTAAAAGAAATAAAACAGGAGATTAAAAATAAAACCTCAAAACCGGAAGAAGAGAAAAAAGAAAAGAAAGGTTTTCTGAACAACATATTCAGAAAAAAGGAAAAAACTGAAGAATAATTCTTTAAACCATTGAGACAGAATCATTGATTACTGAGTCTATAAAAGTAAACAGATTTTAATTAAAACAACCTTAATGGTTTAAAAAATCAATATAAAGAACAATAGGTTTAGCTAGAAATTGAATTCATCACTTTCCAATACAGGAATATCTCTCAGAAATTTATCAAACTCTTCACCAGGATAATTGCTGTCAGCCCCATAAGAATCTATGATCATTCCACGGTTTCCCGCATTATCTTTTACCACATAAAGCACCGCATTATCATCAGGATTACTATCTCCTTCAAAACGATATGTCTTTAAAATGACCAATTCTGCTGGCTGATAAACTTTGTCCGAATTTTCAAACTTCATTTCGCACTTTTCATTCATTCTGAATTCTCTTTGTATTCCTCTCTCAGAAAGCGTTTTCATGACTTCGCTTAAGGTAGTCATCGCATCAAAATTCCCTGAATTTTCCATAATACTATTTTTGTTGTTAAATACAATAATTAAACCATTGCATTTTCTAAATATAAGAAAATAGCAGATTATAATTTTCTTAAAAATAAAGTTTAATGTTAACAAAATTTATAATTTGAAAAAATAAAAGAGGTATACTTTTTGCAATGGTATCAATAATAAATCAGAGAAAATATGAAAAAAGAAGTTGGAGTTTTACTTGCAGGGGGAGTTGGTCTTTTGGCAGTATTAAGCTTAATTAGTATTAAAAAAATTTTAACAAAAAAAGATAAAAAATATAGTGATTCCTATTCGGATTATCACAGACACTTTGATGAAAAGAACCACGACGACGAAACACACGGAGTGGAATTTTACGCGCTGAAGTAGTAAAAAAATATATTTAATTATGTTTAAATCCAACGCTTTTGAAAGTGTTGGATTTTTTTGTGGAAAACTTTAATGTTAAAACTCATTATTTTATAAAAATTCCATTCTAATTTTACACAAGAATGCAAAACGAAAATTTCATAAAAGGTCAGGGAGCTCAGCGAAACGTTGTTAATCGTTTCGACAGGTATACCTATGAGCCTGAAGATGAAGATTTCGAAACAGTAAAGACTTCTTTCACTGAAGTATTCCCCAAAACCATTGTCAATCAGGTCAAAAGTGAAGACCTACCCATGGAATATTCCATGAATCCTTATCAGGGATGTGAACATGGATGCTCTTACTGCTTTGCAAGACCTACCCACGAATATTGGGGCTATAGTGCAGGAATTGATTTTGAAAGAAAAATCATGGTAAAAAAGAATGCTCCCGAATTGCTGGAGAAGTTTTTTCAAAAAAGAGGCTATAAAGCAGCCCCGATTCTGTTATCCGGAAATACAGACTGTTATCAGCCCGCCGAAAGACAATTTGAAATCACCAGAAAACTACTGCAGCTTTGTCTGGATTACAGACATCCTGTCAATATTCTGACAAAAAACGCACTGGTCTTAAGAGATCTGGATATTTTAAAACCCATGGCAGAACAAAATCTGGTGTCAGTCTCTCTAAGTATCCCAACAATCAATGAAGATCTGAGACGAAAGATGGAGCCTAGAACAAGCTCTGCAAAAAATAAATTAAAAGCCGTAGAAATCCTTTCAGAAAATAATATTCCTGTACATGTAATGGTAGCGCCTATTATTCCCGGACTAAACAGTGATGAACCCTTAAATATATTGAAAGCCATTTCCGATGCTGGAGCTTTAGGATTCGGATATACCCTGGTAAGATTAAATGATACCGTTGAGCCTGTTTTTGTGAATTGGATTGAATCCCATTTTCCGGACAGAGCACAGAAAGTCTTAAATCTCATCCGCTCTATGAGAGGTGGAAAATTGGGTGATAAAAGATATTTTGAAAGACAGAGAGGAGAAGGGAATATCGCAGAAATGATTCATACCACCTTTAAGATTGGCAGAAAGAAGTTTTTTGAAGGCAAAGAATTTCCAAAGCTTTCAACCTCCAACTTCACCGGAACCCGTGATCAGCAACTAAGATTGTTTGATTAATCATAATTTATGAAGAGATTCTACATATATTATATAGTATAAGTAAAATCCTTTTTCAACATTACTATATTAATGATCTTTGATAGTGAGATTGCTCCCAACATTCATCATATATATAAGGAATAGCTATAACCTTTCCAAACCCTCCAACTCTCAGACTTTCTCAGTCTCCAACATTCTCAGGAGCTTCATCCTGCTATCCATTCCTACTCCTCGCGCCAGCGCACCCCACGCTCAAACCCTCCCACCATCAATGCTGCGGGGTAACCATTTCTATCAGGGCTAGAAGAAAATTATAAATTATGAATGATGAATGATGGGTTATAAAGTTGCGGGTTCCTGGTTGCCGGGTTTCGGTAATCAGGTTGAAGTTTTTAAATCTATAATTCCTATATAATAACCAGTGTAGAGATATCCGGCTATTCCCATTATGTCATTCTGCAGGAATTCAGACTTATTGATGAGAATTGTAAAGGAAGTAAAATGATAGAATAATGTCAAAAGTTTTTTTAGCAGTTAGTATTAGCGGTGTCATGCTGAGCAGAGTCGAAGTATTTTACTTACGATGCATAATATTTCTGCTATTATAACCTCTCTTATATATATTGTACTGGTTATCCTCTGTGCAAATCTGTGCAGTCTATGGTTAATTGTACCTGGCGATTCAATAGAAGCGGGCTATAATCCTGAGCTTAGACCAAGGAAGCCTGTTTGATGAACACAAATCATTCAGCGGCTTTATCTCCAACCTGGAAAAAGAATATTTCTAGAAAGATATCTATTATTATATATAGGTATACCTTTCATTACTCATGAAAACCCCTTTCACACCCAAACTCTCCAGCTTTCAACCCCTCTCCCCGAACCTCCCAAACAAATGTTTAAAATTTTTCTCACTGCGTTCCAGTGTTTTAGGATTAAATATGAATAAAATGTAACATTTATGTTAAATAAATTTGCGTAGAGTGAGTTAAGTTTCTATCTTTGCCCCACTGAAAAACGAAAGACATTCAGCAGCGCAGAAGAGCCTTTAGATAGGCAAAAACATTAGATACTTCAAAAAGAGACGGACGAAAAAACTTTAAAACTTTTGTAAAAAAAAGTTGCCAGTTAAAAAAGAGTTTGTATCTTTGCAGTCCCAATTACAGGGAGCGCAGGAGTGGATGACTTAGGGTTTAGGAGAGAGGTTAAGGTTACTTAAAAAACTTTAAAATTTTCTTTCAAAACATTTGGTCATTAAGAAATAAAGTTTTACTTTTGCACTCGCAAATACGGAGCGACACTGACATAAAGATTGCTACGTTAAAAAGCGGAAGATATAAAGATCATTGACATACAATATAACAACCAAGTAAGGAAAAACTAAAGCGTTAAAAAACTTTGAGTGAGTCAGACAAACATACAATGGAGAGTTTGATCCTGGCTCAGGATGAACGC
>NZ_CATKPG010000022.1:0-488766 GCF_949767875.1 Chryseobacterium sp. IT-36CA2
AAAAAAAGAAAAATTTAAAATTATATTCTCTAAAAAAGACTTTTCCTTACTTGATGTGATGAACTGCAGTAAGATGCTTGTGGGTAAAGAAGATGAAGATACTTTTGTATTTAATCAAAAACTTCATTCTTTTGATAAGGAATCTATCCTGAAAATACTTGATTACCAAAAGGAACATAATTATAGCAACAGTGAGGTTGCCCGATATTTTAAAATAAGCAGAAATACAATTGCGAGTTGGAAAAAGAGATTTGTTTAAATAGGCAATGCTATAAGATTCCAAATATTTGTATGTGAAATCTTATAGACTTCAGAAATGAGCTCTTTTTTTACGATGTCTTTTTAATTGTAGAATTTATTGTACTTCCCCTTATTATTAATTCTACAGCAACTAAAATATCTGAATTATAATTTATTTTAAATTTGAAACGCAGACAATATGAAGTTTATCCCTTCATAACACAGAATAAATATTTCCTTCTCCCAATATAGAATGAGTATAAATATTCTGTTTTAACTTTTCAGAATTTGATGATGAAAAGTTGGTAATGTGTTCATAACCTTATAGGTGCATTTAGGATAGTACTTTTTTAAGTATTAGGTTAAGGCTTCACATGTTGAAGCCTTTTATATTTTTTTTAACAGTTATTAAGATTTTATTATTTTTGCATAATCTTAATGACTATGATGAAAATATTAGTTTTAGGGGCTTTATCTATCGCCTCATTACATTTTGCACAGAGCTATCCTGCCTCTGCTATTCCTGAGAATTTAAAGAAAAATGCTAACGTCGTTGTAAGAAAGGATTTCACGACTGCTCAGATCAATAAAGTTGATGAAATAAAATACCAGTATAATACCGTTACTACAGTTTTAAATAAAGATGGTAACGAACAGGCTGTCATTTATATTCCCTATGATAAACAAAGACGTATTTCAAACATAAAAGTTACAATTTATGATGAAGCCGGGAAAAAGATCAAGAGTGTATCGAAATCTGATTTTCAGGATATATCAAATAACTCTCAGGGAGTTTTTTATTCTGACAACAGAACATTGGTATATTCATATACACCGGTTCAGTATCCTTATACTGTAGATTTTTCTTATGAAACGAATGATGAAAATACAGTTTTTATTCCTGATTTTGTGCCTTTTAACTCTGTGAAAACATCTTTGGAAGAAGCACAGTTCAAAATCATTAATAATTCAGGAATTGAATTGAGAACCAAGATTTATCCTTCAAAATATAATTATGCATCAGTAATAGAAAGCGGTAGCGGAAATGATAAGACTTATGCATACAAAAATGTGCCTGCTATTGATGATGCCTTTATGATACCACAGCCTGTTAAGATTTTGCCTGCAGTAGATTTTGCTCTGGCAAGATTCAGCCTGGCAGGAAAACAGGGAACTTTGAATAACTGGACAGATTTCGGAACGTGGATTTATAATGATCTTTTGATACCCGTTTCAGGATCTACTCCTGCTATTAAAGCTGAAGTAGCCTCTTTACAACTGCAGGGATCGGTAGAGAATAAAGTAAAGAAAATTTACCAATACATGCAGAATAAAAGCCGTTATATAGCTGTATCTCTAGGAATAGGAGGCTGGCAGCCTATGTTGCCGGATGAGGTTCAGAAAAAAGGATATGGAGACTGTAAAGGGCTTACCAATTATATGAGAATTCTTTTGACCGAGGCAGGAATTCCATCCACGTATTGTATTATCAATTCTAGCCGTTCACAGGTTTCTTTTGATCCTGAATTTCCATCTATGGGTGGAAACCATGTTATTCTGATGGTTCCTACTGAAAAAGGAAATATCTGGCTTGAAAACACGTCTCAGCAAATAGCTTTTAACCATTTAAGTTACAGTACAACTGATAGAAATGTACTGGCTGTGACTCAAAAAGGAATAGAGCTGATCAATACACCTGTATATAAAGCAGAACAGAATAAAGAAAAACAGACATTGAAAATTAACCTTCATGAGGATAACAGTATTATAGGAACTGGAAATTTTTACTATACGGGAAATCAGTATGATTATAATTTAAGATTGGCTAATCTTAACCCTAAAGAAAAAAATGATGCAGTAAAAAGGATATTTGATATTTTGAACTTTGAAAAGGTTGAAATGAAAAACTTTAATAATGACAGAGACAATGCTGCCATTACCTATGATCTGGATTTTAAGACAAATAATTTTTCTAAAAAAGCAGGAAACAGTCTTTTGTTCAGATCTGTCCCTATTTTTACGGATGCTGTTTTTAAAACCGATGAAAGCCGGGAACTTCCTTTTGAGGTAGGGATGTCTTATGAAGATGAATATGAAATTGCATTTATTCTTCCTCAAGGTTACAAAATTGACGAAACTCCTGATAATTCCAATATCACTTCAGAATTTGGATCTTATAAGCTAAGCTTCGTTAAAAGTGATGATCAGGTAAAAGTGATCAGAAAAATGCAGATTAATAAAGGATTGTATCCAAAAGAAAAATATAATGATTACATAAGTTTCAGAAAAAAAATTCTGAACATGGATAACTCAAAAATCTTAATAACTAAAATATAACCATGAAAAAAATAATAGTATTGGTGCTTTGCGCTGCCAATGCAATCATGCTGAATGCTCAGAAAAAGTACGAATTTCTGAATCCCCCTAAATTCAATGATGCGGATCTGTCTAAAGTGAAATCATTATTAGATGAAAACGCTCCAGCTGAGATTTTGTATAAATCAGCGTACTTTATGGTGGACGCCAATACGGGTAATCTTCATAAAAGATATTATTACAGAGTTAAAATTTACGATAAAGATAAAGCTGAAGATTGGTTGAATCTTGAAATTCCAATTTACAATGTAGGAACTAATAGGGAGTCTCTCGGTAAATTTAAGGCTTTTACCTATAATCTTGAAAATGGAAACGTAGTTCCCGTAAAAGTAGAGAAGAGTTCCCAGTATAAAAGTAAAGAGAATAAATATGTTACGCTGACCAAATTTGCTTTTCCAAGTGTGAAAAACGGATCTGTCTTAGAGTATCAATATGAAATTGTATCTCCGTTCCGATTCATTATTCCGGAAGTATTAATAGAATCCGATACCCCTTCACTCAATACAGAATATGTGTTGGATGCTCCTATAAATATGTCCTATAATGTAAACTATACCGGTGAAATGACCCCTAAATACAGGGAAATGGAAGAAAGGAATCTATATGGAGCTCAGTATAGAACATACAGATTTGCCTTTGAAAATATAAAAGGTTTTAAAACTGAAAAATTTGTAAGAAATGATAGGAATTTCAGAACGAAGATAGGGGCGGAGCTGAACTCTACCAACTTTGGAGAGCTTAAGCTCTATTCATCTTCGTGGGATCAGATTGGTAAAAGACTTTATGAAAGTGATGATTTTGGTGGAGAACTGAAAAGAACAAAACTGGCAAAGGAAAACATGCCGGCAGCAGTTTCAGGAATGAAAACCGATCTTGAAAAAGCAAATGCTATTTTTTCATATGTTCAGAAAACTTTTACATGGAATAAAGACAGAGGAGTTTACACTGAAGATGGAATTAAAAAATTAGTGGAAACGAAAATTGGAAATGCGGCAGAAATCAATCTTTTTTTGGTGATGATGCTTCGTGAAGCAGGTCTTAAAGCTGATCCGCTAGTTATTTCTACGGTGGAAAACGGGATAATTAATCTGGTGTCACCCAATATTTCCAACATGAATTTTGTATTAGCTGCTGTTAACCTTGATAATCAGCTGCATATTTATGATGCAACCTCGAAACAGTCTTCACTGGATGAAATTCCTCTTAAAAACTGGAATCAATTTGGAATTCTGGTGACTAAAGAAAAGACCCTGCAGATTCAAATGTCTAATTTAAAATCAAGCAATACCTTCCTTACAGCTAATGCTAAAATTAATGATGACGGAAGTATTTCAGGTACATATTCAGACCGAGATACTGGTGCTTATGCAATGTATGTGAAAGATAGCTATGATGATAATGCAGAAAAATATAAAAAACAGTACAAGGAAAACTTCTCCATGGATTTTACGGATATCAATTCAAAAGTATTAGAAAATGGAGATTTTGAAAGCAGTATGAAATTCTCCTCTTCAAACCTTATTGACAGGGTAGGAAAGAAAATGATTATCAATCCTATGCTATTTTTAAGCAAGAGTTCCAATGAGTTTGATCAGACTGAAGTCAGAAGGTATCCAATTGATTTTGGGTCACCTACCACCAAAGTTAAAAAAGTCACACTTGAAATTCCGGAAGGATATGTGATTGAGGAAATGCCTAAAGAAAAAAAGATCGTTACAGAAGATAAAGAAATATCATATAGCTATTCTATTGAACAAAAAGGAAATAAACTGGAAATTACCACGACTACAAAAATTGGCAGCTCAGATTATCCAAAAGAATACTATCCTGCATTCAAACAGATCTGGGGAGTAGCATCGAAATTTGAAAATCAGGTGATCAGCCTTATTAAAAAATAATGCTTACGATAACGTAAGATAATAGTAAAAGACTTCAGAAATGAAGTCTTTTTTTTGACCTTTCATGAAGCAAAATATAATTTTTGGTGTAATAGATTTTAAAAAATTATAAATAGATTTTCAAATGTGTGAAATTAATGTTGTTGATTTCTAGTTGATTAGGTGCCGTGTGGTAATTTTGTCGTAGTGTTTTTTTTCTTTTTTAAGAATTGTTTTTAAAAATTTGCGGTCTAAGACTTATTAATAAAATTAATTAAATACTAACAAAATGAAAAAAAATCTTACCCTATTGTGTCTTATTGTTATTTCAGCTTTAGCGCATTCCCAGGTCGGAGTTAATACAGTAAATCCTCAAGGTGTTTTCAACGTTGATGGAGCTAAGGATAATCCTACAACTGGAGTTCCTAATGCTGCCCAGCAATCAAATGATTTTACTGTTACAAATACTGGTAATGTTGGGATAGGTACAACTGCTCCTTCAGCAAAACTGGATTTAGCCGGAACCATAAAAATAAAAGATGGTTCTCAAGGTGCAAATAAAGTGCTTACCAGTGATGCAAACGGATTAGCATCTTGGCAGAACCCAACAGCTGGATGGACTGCTATGTTAAGAGATGGAAAAACAACTGTAAATCCAAGCATTCTTAACTTTACATCCGGGACAGTAATTGGAGTAGGAGGTTCTGCAAATGCGACAACGGATGAGATCACTGTTCCTGCAAACGGTCTCTATGAAATTACAATTAGTGTTTGGTCAAACGGTACTGCAAATAATTATTTAACGACATGGGATATTAGGAAAAATGATGTTGCTCTATTTGCATCGCCTCCTCATTATGTCTCCCCTTCTGCAAATCTAGGTACAAGTACATCTGTTACTCGTTTTGCTGATTTAGCTGCGGGTGACAAGATAAGTGTCTATTTATCTAATATTTTCCCTAATCCTTCTCTTGCTACTCAGGCTAATTATTCAACATTAGTGGTTAAGCTTCTTCAATAGTCATATTAAAATAAACCATTAATTGCAGGCCCGTAATTTCATCTACGGGCTTTGTATTACTTTTTAGTAATAATAGAAACATTGGTAAGACACCATTCGTAAATTAAATATTTTGTAATAATTATTGTGTGTTTGATTATAATGCATGTTTTATGGTTTATTTTGGAATATAATAAGCCATTATTGATTTATCTGTGAAATATTATAATAGATGTGGTATATTTACATGACAACTATTAACCCATTATGAAATTTTTTCTTATTATTATTTTTTGGGGAATAAGTCTTTCATTCTTCAAAGCACAGGAGTATAGTATAAAACAGATAGATAGCTTAGTTTCTTACGGTACAGATTTTTCAGAGAAAGCTCCGGCTAATGGTATTCAACTCAATGAGAAGAATTATAAAATTGCTCAAAGAGCAAATTATCCTATCGGAATGGTAAAAAGCCTGAGTGCGCTCTCTGTATGTTATTTGTCTCGTGGAAATTATGAAAAAGCGCTTCAATATGCAAAGCAAACTGAAAAAGATGCCCTGGAGATCAAGGATTATAAAAGCATGTGCACAGGACTGCGTATTTCCGCAGTGTGTTATTTACACTTAGGGCTTGATCGGTTATCTGAAGAAAAAATGAGTAAGGCTTTTTATTTTGCTGATAAAATAGCTGATCCGGATGATTTTTATGAAACAAAGGGAAATTTATATTTAGCCAAAGCAGATATCATATTTTACGGTAAAAATTTAAGACTTTCTGAATTTTTTAAACAATCTAAAAATGCAATTGGTGAGTTTATCCCTATAAAAAATAATAAAACCCGGAATAATACTTTGAGTGTAGCTTATGCGAATCTTGGACTTTTTTATAGAATAAAAAAAATGCCTGATTCAGCAAATTACTTTATGAAAGAATCTTTAGATTTAGCTGAAATTTCCGGTAATACAGTTAATAAGAGTATTGCGTTATATGGCTTAGCATCTATTGCTTGCGAGAATAAAGAATATCAAAAAGCAATCGGTTATCTTGAAATAGTTATACCAGTTTGTAAAAAAATTAATGAACAATTTCTTTTGAAACTGGCATACAAAACCATGCAAGAATGCTATGAACATTTAGGGAATAATGAAAAAAAATATGAATATTTATTAAAATATACCAAGTTAAATGATAGTCTGGTTAAATCTGAAGAATTAACAAAAGACAGATCTGTTCAGAAGATTATAACAGAAAATGAAAAGGGGTTTATTGGTGAAAAAAAGAACCTTTATTTTCTAATTGTTTCTATTTTTTTATTATTAGTTTTGATTTCGTACTTTGCCTATAAAGCATTGCGAAAGTATAATGAAGAAAAAAAAGAAAAATTGCAGAAAGAAAATGTAATTGCAGAAAAAGAATCCAGGCTTACGGAGATGAACAAAAAAGTAAACAATGCTTTTGAGGAGGTTATAGAATTAGCTAGAAAAAATGATCCTTCATTCCTTGCAAGATTTACTGAGGTTTATCCGGATTTTATTGAGAAACTAATTACTACATGTCCTGTTCTTACTTCTGGGCAATTAAAATTTTGTGGATTACTTAAACTTAATTTTTCTACTAAGGAAATTGCATATTATACCAGTATTACTACGAGAGGTGTTGAAATAAAGAAAAACCGTCTTCGTAAGCAATTAGGAATTTCATCGTCAGAAGATCTTAATACCTGGATGATGAATTTTTAAATGATTTAATATTGATTATATACAAGGAAAACTTCTCAACGGATTTCTCAGATATAAATTCAGTAGTATTGAAAAATGAAGATTTTGAAAGCAGTATGTAATTCTCTTCCTCAAACCTTATGGATAGAGCAGGAAGGAAAATGATTTTCAATCCATGTTATTTTAAGCAAGAGTTACATAATTTAAATAAATTCTAACAAATAATCTTAAAAGACTTCAGAAATGAAGTCTTTTTTTTATACTAATTCCATTAGAAAGTTTACTATTCTGTTGTTTAAGCTCTAATTGAATAAAAAATAACAATACTAACTGTCTGTTTTTCAAGCGATAATTTAATGATGTAGATTTGATGTAGGTGTTTTTTGTTTTTAATTCATTTTTTTTGCTATCACTTTGTACTTGCAATTTTTAAATACACAATGATAAACAATAACTTTACTATTAGCATTATGCTATATCCCATGTCCTTATATAAGGCCCGTTGGCAAGTCATGCAATACTGATATATAAATAGACTTAATTGCTTATTTGTTAAAAAATCAATGATTATTTAATAATAAACTTTATTTATCACTGAAATAAATTGTTAATTTTATTATAGTTGTCTATTTGTTCGGTAGAAGGATGGATTTGTAATGAAATTAATAATTATTCAATTTAGGATCGATTATGAGAAGATATTTCCTTTTTATTACTTATTTTGTGATAAGTTTGTCATTTTACAAGTCGCAAAATTATACTATAAAACAGATAGATAGCTTAATTGGCTATGCTGTAGATTTTTCACGAAAAGCTCCAAATAATGCGGTTCCGCTTAATGAAAAGAACTATAAAATAGCGGAGGAAGCTAATTATCCTGAAGGAGAAGTCATAAGTTTGAATTTGCTGGCTGTAAGTCATTTGAATATGAACAACCTGGATGAGGCTCTTTATTATGCTCAAAAAGCTGAAGAAAAAGCATCGGAAATCAATGATTATAAAGGCATGTGCAAAGGGTTGCTTACCTATGCAATGATCAATTCTTTATTGGGATTTGATGAAGATGCACAGGTAGCAATAAAAAATGTCTTTTCTATTGCAGATAAAATAAAAGATCCGGACGACTTTTATGAAGTAAGGGGGAATATATATTGTATCAAAATAGATATGCTGGCTTATACTAATAAAAGTGTTACCTCTCCATCTGAAGTTTTTGAATTTGCTAAAAAATCAATCAATGAGTTTTCAAAAATTAAAAAAATTAAAAAACGCAATCAATTTTTGGCACTTGCCAATTCAAATTTAGGATATGCATACAATAAAAAGAAAATGTATGATTCAGCATTTTATTATGCAAATAAATCTTTAGAACTGGCTAGAAAGGATCGTAGTACATATCATGAGTGTGTTGCATTAAATACTCTGATTGCAGCATTAAAAGGGAAGAAAGATTATCAACAAGCAATCAGTTATTTGGAACTATTGATACCGCTTTCCAAAAAAATTAATGAAAAATTTATGTTAATTTCTTCTTATCGCGGTGCGGGGAAAGCTTATGAGGCAATTGGAAATGAAGAAAAAAAGTTAGAGTATTTTGCTAAATATGCTAAATTAAATGATAGTCTGGTCAAAGTTACCAATCTAAAAAATGACATAGCTGTTCAAAAGCTTGTAAAAGAAAAGGAAAAGAAATATGTTGATGAAAAAAAAGACCTTTATTTACTAATTACTGTCATTTGTTTATTCTCTTTTTTGGTTTTTTATTTTGGATATCTGGTTTTCAGAAATTATAAGCGGGAGAAAAAAGAAAAACAATATAAAGAGAATATTATTCAGGAAAAAGAATCTCAACTTACTGATCTAAAAGAAAAAATAAATAATGCCTTTGAGGAAGTATTGGAGCTGGCTAAAAAAAATGATCCGACTTTTCTAATAAGATTTAGTCAGGTATACCCTGACTTTATGCGGAAACTAAACCTTGCGTATCCAGATCTTACTCCCGGACAGCTAAAATTCTGTGCCTTATTAAAACTTAATTTCTCTACTAAAGATATTGCTGATTATACTAATATTTCTGTCAGAAGCGTTGAGATAAAAAAAGGACGCCTGCGTAAACAATTGAATATAGCATCCTCCGAAGATCTCAATAAATGGATGAATCTTTTAGATTAGATAATAAATGATTGGTGCAAATTAGTTGATTTTTAAATTGTTAACTGTGTGTTGTAGATTTGTTGTAGTTGTGCGATGTGGTTTTGTTGTAATTGTTTTTTTTGAAATAAGATAAGTTTTGTGTCACTTTGGTGAATGAATTAAAAAAATTCAGGATTATGAAAAAAAAAATAATTTCCCTCTTTTTATTATCAACCGTTATATGGGTTAGTGCTCAGGTCGGTGTTAATACTTCAAGTCCGGCAACAACATTAGACGTAGTAGGAAAACCTACGGTTACCTCAACGTTAGACGGTATCATTCCTCCAAGAATTACCGGAGCACAATTGAGAGCTAAAAATTATACCGCTGCTCAAACAGGAGCTGTGGTATATGTAACAGCTGCTGATACAGCACCTGCATTACAGACTGTAAATGTAACATCCACAGGGCTTTTTTCTTTTGATGGGAGTGTTTGGCGGGTTGTTAGTACTCCTCCTCCTTCTTCTCCTGTTGGCACTGGTACCGTTATTTATGTGAACGGGCAGCAGCAGATTGCTCAGGAAATATCTGCGAAATTAAGTAATGACTGGAAAGTTCCTTTTAATAATTCAAATCCGGCAGCGTCTACTAATAAACAGGCGATTGGAAATTTGACTGATGAGTATATAGATAATTTTAATGCTTTTACGGGAACAGATGGGACGGTTACGGCACCTGACACATATTCAATAGGTGGATCGAACTCATTTACTGTAAACGCAAGCGGAACTTATCTGGTGAATATGAATTTCCCATTGCAATGCTCTTCAGGGGGACCTTTATCTGGTAACTTTTATTATGGTGTATATAATATAACTGATAACAAATGGGAAGCTTATAGTTTGGATACAATTAATAATTTATCTGTAGGGCAGCTAAAAAATATTGCCTATCTGGCAGGTATCGATTTATTGAGCGGTAAAAATTATTCATTGTATGTTGCTTTTCAATCTAGTAACACAGGAATCTTGCTAATGAGAGGAGTAAACACAATTTCAGGATCTCCGTCTCCAATGACTTTTTTCTCTGTTAAGCGTTTGAAGTAAACACAGTTTTTAAAACTCTATATAGATTTAAATAATCATTAATAAATATCCCGATTCCAGTAGTTTTTGCTGAGAATGATTAGAAAAAGAGTGATGACCTAAAGTCATTGATTTTATTCTAATAATAAGAAAAATATCTATTATTAGATGTAGAGTCTTTTTGTTATGTTTAACCATTCATCTTTTTGAATGGTTTTTTTTGTATTTCATATTCTAAAATCAGAATTATGAAAAATACCATTACTGTTAGTATCACCTGTAATGAAGCAAAATAGCCGCTCAATCTCAGAAAATATAGGAAATTAATCGCTTGAAAAGTAGAGTAGATTCGTAAATGTAAATATCTCATACCATCTAAGTAAATTCTAAAAAAATAAAAAAAGACTTTAGAAATGAAGTCTTTTTTTATTTATAGTATTGAAAACTTTACTGTTCTGTTGTTTTAGCTCTGATTAAATATAAAAAAGATTAATAATGTGCTGTTTTTCAGTTGATAACGCAATGTTGTATATATGTTGTATCTGTTTTTTGTTTTATAATTAATTTTTTGTTGTCATTTTGCATCGCAAAACTTTAAAAACACATTAATGAACACAAACAACAACTTTACTGTCAGCATTCTGCTATTCCTCGGGTTTCTCATACAGACTTATATTCTTAATCCTTCGATACTTAAAAGCAGATAAACCTTTCTGCTTGCTTTTTTTGTTAAACATTAATAATTATTTTACTATAAAACTTATTTGTTGTTGATAAAATTGACTAATTTTATTATGGATATTTATTTGTTTAATGAATAATTAATTTTTGATAAAGTTTACAATTATTCAATATTGAATTTGATTATGAAAAAGAAAATCCTTTTTATTGTTTTTTTTGTAATAAGCCTATCCTTTTATAAATCGCAGGAATACAATAAAATACAATTGGATAGCTTGCTTGCTCATGCCCAGGATTTTTTTATGAAAACTCCGAATAATGCTGTTCCGCTGAATGAAAAAAATTATAAAATATTTAAAAAAGCAGGTTATTCTAAAGGCATGATAGAAAGTCTGTACATGCTTTCTATATCACACTTAAGTGTGGGGCATTATCAGACAGGTCTTTCTTATGCCCAGCAGACTGAGAAACAAGCTTCAGAAATAGATGATTACAAGAATATTTCTAATGGGCTGCGAGTATCAGCACTGATATATTCCTTGCTGGGATTACATTCGGATGCAAAGGAAATGTTCGCGAAAGCCTTTTCTGTTTTAGATAAAATAACTGATTCTGATGATTTTTATGAAACCAAAGGAAATTTGTACAATACAAGAATAGAGATGTCTCTTTATAGTGCAACAAATCCTATGACTCTTCCTGAATATTTAGATTATGCTAAAAAAACAGCAAATGCATTTTCAAAAATTAAAAATACCAAAATCAGAAATAATTATTTAAGCTTTGCATATTCAACCTTAGGCCAGTTTTATACTGAAAAAAAAATGTATGATTCTGCATATTATTATTCGAATAAAGCTTTAGAAATGGCTAAGAATGATGGAAGTCTTCACAATGAATGTATTGCACTTCATAATTTAGCATACACATCAAGAAAGCAGAAAAAATACGAGGAAGTTATTATTTATTTGGAAAAACTTATTCCTCTTTCTAAAAAATCGAACGAGGTTAATATTTTGCAATCTTCCTATAAGAGGATACAAATGGCATACAAGGAGCTGGGGAATAAAGAAAAAGAACTGGAATATATCAATAAATATGATGCCCTTACTGATAGTTTGTCAAGGAATGACAAGTCTCTGAGAGAGACCTCTGTTCAAAAAATAGCACTGGAAAGACAGGAAAGATTCATTGATGAAAAAGAAAAACTTTATCTCCTTATTGCAGGGATCTGTTTGCTGTCAGTTCTTATAGGGTATTTTGGTTATAAATCATTAGTTAGTTACAGACAGGAAAGAAAAAAAATCGAACATAAAGAAATTATCATTGAAGAAAAAGAGTCCCAGCTTACAGAACTGAAACAAAAGGTAAACAATGCCTTTGAAGAAGTATTGGAGCTGGCTAAAAAAGATGATTCTTCTTTCCTCACAAGATTTAGTGAAGTGTATCCTGACTTTATCCGGAAACTCAATCTGGCTTACCCGGATCTTACGCCCGGGCAACTAAAATTCTGTGCCTTATTAAGGCTCAATTTTTCTACTAAAGAAATTGCCTATTATAATAATATAGCGAACAGAAGTGTAGAAATAAAAAAAGGCCGCCTTCGTAAGCAATTGAATATTTCATCTTCTGAAGATCTTAATAAATGGATGATGAATCTTTAAATTATAATTTTGTCCATGCTTATGAGTTGAATCTCTTTTTTTGATTCGGATTTAAACTTTTTAACATAAATAATAAAATTCCTCCTGCTGACTTCGATATTGAGGTAGCAGGAGGTTTTTTAATTAAGTACAGTTAATAATATTGTTAAACTTGATGAATTTGTAGGTTTGATAATTTTTATCTGATTATCAATTGCTTATGCTCGTGTTGTAAATTTGTTGTAGATATTTTTTTTGAAAATGAGTTCGTTTTTTTGTCACTTTACCACATAGTTAAAAATGATCTAAGTATGAATCTCAAAAATCTGAATATCAGATCAGTTATTAAAGATATCGCAGGCAAAAGCAGGATAAAGATGCAGTGTATCTGTAATTTTTTAATGAGTACTGAAGAAGAGGTTGTGACAATTTATAAATCTCAATCTTTAGATACAGAAATACTGATGAATTGTTGGGATATATCCAAAAAGGAAAAATGCAGTCTGCACGTCCTGTTTCCGCAAAAGTCTAAACAAGAAAGATATCATTGAATTTATCCTGGAAAGGATCATGAATGGTGAAATGACAAAATCGGAAGTGATCAGCGAATATATGATTTCCCAAACCACCTCTACAAATAGGTACAGATATATACAGACGTAGAAATGTAGTTATCTGCAGCAATATCTTACTGGTAGAAAAATGAAAACATTTTACGTTTAAATAATATATAAATTAACATTACAGTTTCTCGAATACATTTTCCAGACAGGCATCATTTGCTCTTCAGATGTTACTGTTATATAATCAGATTAAGATTACAAAATCTTTGAAAATCAATTAACCTTAAAAAAATCCTTTATAATGAAAAAAAATCTAATTTTTGGATGTTTTTTGCTTGTTTCATCGTTGGCCTATTCACAAGTGGGGATCAATACAACAAGCCCTCAGGGAGCTCTGGATGTCGTAAGTACTTCCGGTACATTTATCCCACCCAGAATGACTACCGCACAAAGAAACCTTCTTTTAGCACCACCAACAGGGGCTGTTATTTTTAATACCACAACCGCTGGTTTGGAATTTAATTATGGTACTCCCGCTTCTCCAACATGGAAGTCTCCCGTAACTGCTACTGCAGCATCTTCAAATATTGTATTGGCAGGAGGTTCTGTAGATGCTGAAGCACCACAAAAGATTGGTGCCGCAACAGTTCCTGGTAGTACAGTTGATGGAACTGGCTATTTTCAGTTTTCATTTAACCTACCTTCAGCCGCAAAATGTAAACTTGATATCTATCCAAGTACTTGGGCCAGTACAAATACCGGTGTAGGAACAAGGCTGTATGTGGATTATGTAGATACCAACAGTACACCTGTAGCTACAGTTGTGACGGCAACGACTTCTCCAAATAATTTACACATAGTAGTACCTTATAGTTATGTGACACCTGTTGGTCTAACGGCCGGAAATCATACTATAAGAGTGCAGGCTGGTACTACTTCTAAAATAGATAATAATGACAGAATAACTTATTCTTATTTATGTTGGAATTAATTTAGTCCCTAATGAAGCAATTATTTTAAATTAAAGAAACCGGAAGGAAAAGTTTTCCGGTTTTTTTATTAATACATTTATAAAAAAGATCAAAAAATCCTAATTGAAGAAAAGGAATTAATCTTTAAATGGTAAATGATTTACTTGATACAATTTATTTAAATCTATATAATTCCTTGATTGATTATTAAATAATTGATTTTCAATAGTTTATTTTCATGATGTAAATTTGTTGTAGTCGTTTTTTTTGAAGATAAAGAGGTTTTCTGTCACTTTGCAGTACAAAATTTAAAAACACGCTAAGCAAATGAAAAAAATTATTACCCTTGCCTTAATGGCAGGTGCTATTTGGGTTAACGCTCAGGTGGGTGTAAATACAACTTCTCCCGCTGCAACATTAGATGTAACAGGTAAGCCAACAATAGCTTCAGTTCTGGATGGTCTTATTCCCCCAAGAATTACAGGAGTACAATTGAGAGCAAAAATTTATACAGCGGCACAAACGGGTGCTACGGTATATGTTACAGCTGCTGATACGGCACCGGCAGGGCAAACGATCAGTGTAACAAGTCCCGGTTACTATATATTTAATGGAACAGACTGGAATAAACTCGTAACTCAAAGCGCAACGAGTGGCAGTACAGTAGCTAAAAGACCGGTAGAAACAATTGCTAAAGGTGTTGATGCTTATTCTTCTGTATTAAGTATAGGGGATTTTGAATTTCGTATTAATTCAGATACTGTGAATGGAGGGCAAATGAATCCTGAGATACGATTCACCGGAACAGGAGATAGAAGTTATTTAACATTAACAAATCTACAATGGGAACCAGGAAGTACACCAAATTATTCCACTACAGGTGCTACAGATGGAATCGCTACTAGCACCTTTACTGCTATACCAGGGAATGTCTATGGAAGTAATACTGCCAAAATGGTGGCTGTGATAAGAATCCTTGATACCACTTCAAATAAATATTATCGTTATGAAGTGACGAGAATACAAAATGGTACTAACTTTTATATCTCTCAGATCTGCGAGAACTATTAATAAGATAGGGAATTAATAAAATCCTTCCGTAAACTTTACTAGTAATGTGTTCTGGAAAAGGTTAGAAAAGAATAATAAAAAATTTAAAAACATTAAACAGATGAAAAAAATAATTATTACCCTTGCCTTATCGGTAAGTGCGGTTTGGGCTAATGCCCAAGTGGGCGTAAATACAATTTCTCCCGCTGCAACATTAGATGTAACAGGTAAGCCAACAACAACGTCAGTTCTGGATGGTCTTATCCCTCCAAGAATTACAGGAGTACAATTGAGAGCAAAAACTTATACAGCAGCACAAACAGGTGCTACAGTATATGTTACAGCTGCAGATACGGCACCGGCAGGGCAAACGATCAGTGTGACAAGTCCCGGTTACTATATATTTAATGGAACTGATTGGAATAAACTAGTAACCCAAAGTGCAACTACAGGAAGTACAGTAGCTAAGCGGCCTGTAGAGATACTTGCTAAAAATACCAATACTAATACGTCTACCTTAAGTATAGGAGATTTTGAGTTTCGTGTAAGGTCAATAGCAGCAGGAACAATGTATGCTGATATCCGGTTTACCGGAACAGGAACCAGAAGCTATTTGACATTAACTAATATTCAATGGGAACCAGGTGTTACCCCTAATTATTCCACTACAGGTGCTACAGATGGAATTGCCGAGAGTATCAAATTTACTGCAATACCAGGGAACACCTATGGTAGTGATACAGCGAAAATGGTAGCTGTGATCAGAATCCTTGATACCACTTCAAATAAATATTATCGCTATGAAGTGACGAGAATACAAAAAGATAATAACTTTTATATCTCTCAGATTTGCGAGAACTATTAAATACTAAGATAAAGAGTTAATAAAAGTCCTTTGCTGTATAATCTTTATATAGTAATGTATCTGGAAAAAGTGAAAAGAATAATGGTCTCAGATCAATAGTTTTATTCTTAATAATGGGAATGTTTTCTTAAGCCATTTAAATTTTTTAAATGGTTTTTTATATCCTGTTTTAAAAATCAGATCTATAATAGATTGATTATTTTAAAAGTATGATTTACCCTTTGCATTATTTCCAAAATCCAATAATTCTGATATAAGCCTGCAATAGAGGATAGAGTACAAACGGCTATTGGCTGTTTGAATTTATATGTATAAGTTTTAATTAATATGATTTGATAAACTTATGAATTGTTTTATTTTGTATTGATTTTCAGTATGTTGTGTTTTTTGTAGCATATTTGTGATAGATGAATTTTTTGAAGATAAAGTTATTTTTTGTCAATTTACAATATGAAATTTTTACAAACGTATTTGCAGATGGAAAACAATGAAGAACAGTTTCAATTTGAACTTTAAAAATATTTTATAAAAAAATAACGGCCTCCATATTTGGAAAAAATGATCAGACAAATCCTCGAATTTGTAATGGTAAAGGCTGGAGAGAATAATGGTCCCAGATCATTAGTTTTCATTCTTGTGTTTTGATAATGATATAATTTTCATTATTAAGAAGTGTATTTATATAACCATTCAATTTTTTGAATGGTTTTTGTATATGATATTCTAAAATTAGATTTATGAAAAATACAATTGCTGTTATAGCATTATCTTCTTTCTTAGCTGTTATTGCCTGTAAAAAAAATGAAAAGGCAGTCCTTGCGGAAAAAACAGAAAATAAAACTACCGAAGAATTGGTTGTAGACTCTGTAAAAGTAAATGATTCTGTGAAGATAACAGATTCATTAAAGCTTTCTTTTACTTCTAAGCTATTGGTTTTCCCTGCTTTAAAAGATAGGAAGTTGTTAGATAGTATCTATTTCCAGAATGAAAAAATTACGGATTTCTCTAAAGCCGGACTTCAGGCATATCTCGATAGCGAAAAGAATAATTATTTCCAATCTGTGAAAAGTAATAATAAAGACTGGGTTTCAGATATCACTTATGCACAGAATTGGTATTCAAGCTCATACATGAATTTGATTTCTAATACGAATGGATATATGCACATACAATATGTAGGAAGCGGATATGAGGGAGGAGCACATGATAATTATGGTTTCTCTGAAAGGGTTTTTGATCTTAAAAACAGCAAAAAATTAGAACTGAAGGAAATCACTTCAATGCCTAAAAATAAAATTGAGGTCATTCTGATGAAAAATATTGATAAAATGAACAGCGGAACAATGGATGGGGACGGTGAAGTGAAAAACTCGGAGATGTTGTTGGTAGAGAAAATTCCGGCATCGGATAACTTTTATTTTGATAATAAGAACCTGTATTTCCACTACAGCCCATATGAAATTGCAGCATTTGCAGCAGGAGATATTACCATTCCTGTTTCGTGGGAGGACCTAAAAGGAACTTTAAATACAGAATTTAAAGAAAGAATGAAAATTAAGTAAATTAATGCTTCCAGTTCAGGAAGCATTTTCTATTTTTGCGTTGATGAAAAAAGTAGCATTTATTATCAATCCATTTTCAGCCAAAAAAAATTATCAGCCATTCTTGAATGAGCTTAAAAATAAGGTTGAAGATCCATTATATTACGTTTCAGAATCTATTCTGGGAACCGATGAGTTTATCAAAGATCATTTTGATGAAGTAGATATCTTTGTAGCGATAGGAGGAGATGGGACCATTTCCACGGTGGCAAAAAACCTTATTAATACCGATAAAATTCTGGCGATTTTTCCGGCAGGTTCAGGAAACGGATTTTCCAATGAAACACAATTCAGTAAAAATCTGGACGAACTTTTAGAAAAAATAAAAGTCAAAAACTCCAGAAAGATTGATACATTTACGGTGAACGATAGGCTGTCAATTAATGTTTCAGGAACAGGATTTGACGGTAAAGTAGTCAAAGAATTTGAAAAAACTAGTCGTGGATTCAAAAATTACATCAAAGTTTCTCTGAAAACATTCTTTAATTATAAACCAATCAAAGTGAAGTTTATAGATGAAGAGTATCAGCAGTACAACGGTCGTTATCTGATGATGAACATCGCGAATACACGTCAGTTTGGAAACAATGCCTATATTGCCCCAAAAGCAAGTAAAAGCGATGGATTGGTTGATATGGTTTTGGTGAAAAAGTTTCCATTGACTTATTCCGCACTCTTTGCTTTCAGAATGTTTACCAAAAGGCTAAAAGATGATGAGTATGTAACCTATCTTCCGGTTTCCGAAATATCATTTAAAGTGAATACTAAAAACTGGCATCTGGATGGTGAATTCAATAAAATCAAATCACCTATTCATGTGAAAGTACAGCCGGCGAGTTTGAATATTTTGGTTTAAGGTTGCGAGTTGCGAGTTAGTTTTGTTTCTAGTTAACATTAAACTTTAAACATTGAATTATCTCCCTAATTCCTGCAACCTAAAACCTGTCATCTGCATCCTATTTACATCTCCAGCTTTTTCTCAACTTCAGCCGGATGATCCAGGCAGTATTGAAGTTGCTTTTTATCAAGCTGTTTTTCCCAATTGGCAACCACTACAGTGGCCACAGAATTCCCAATTACATTGGTCAGAGCTCTGCATTCACTCATAAACTTGTCAATTCCAAGAATCAAAGTCATTCCGGCAATCGGAATTTCAGGAACTACTGCCAACGTTGCTGCTAATGTAACAAATCCTGCACCTGTAACTCCTGCAGCGCCTTTTGAACTTAACATAGCCACTAAAAGAAGCATCAGTTGCTTTTCAATCGGAAGATGGATGTTTAAAGCTTGCGCAATAAAAAGAGAAGCGAGCGTCATATAAATATTGGTTCCGTCGAGATTAAAAGAATATCCCGTAGGAACCACAAGACCTACAATAGCTCTTGAACAGCCTGCTTTTTCAAGTTTTTCCATGATTCCCGGCAGGGCAGACTCTGAAGAGCTTGTACCCAAAACAAGAAGAAGTTCTTCTTTAAGGTAGAAAAGGAGTTTAAAAATATTAAATCCATTATACCATGCTACCGCTCCCAACACCAGAACAACAAAAAGAATAGAGGTAATATAGAATGTGGCTACCAAAAATATAAGGTTCAGCACAGAATGAAGCCCATATTTTCCAATCGTAAATGCCATAGCTCCGAAAGCTCCAATTGGAGCCAACTTCATGAGCATATGAACAATTTTAAATACCGGAGTAGACAGATCCTGTAAAAAATCTGTGACTTTCTGGCTTTTTTCTTTTGTTAAAACCAAAGCAACTCCCATCAAAATAGCCACCAAAAGAACCTGAAGAATATTTTCACCTACCAAAGGACTGAACAAAGTTTCAGGAATGATATTCATAATGAAGCCCGTAAGCGTTGATTCATGAGCTTTTGCCTGATACTGCGAAACATCACCCGAAAGGGTAGAAGGATCAATATTTAAACCATGACCTGGCTGTAAGATATTTCCAACTATTAATCCGATGATCAGAGCAAGGGTTGAAAAAGTAAAAAAGTAGATCATTGCTTTGATGGCAATTCTTCCTACTTTTTTCAAATCGGTCATATGGGCGATTCCTAAAGTAAGGGTAATAAAAATGACCGGAGCGATAATCATTTTCACCAATTTGATGAATCCGTCTCCTAATGGTTTCATCTTTTCTCCCAATTCAGGGTAAAATTTTCCAAGAAGAATACCTGCAACAATGGCTATAATTACTTGAAAATAAAGCTGATTGTATATTTTTTTTGCTTTCAAAGAACAGTCGTTTTGTTTTTTTAAGGGCGAAAATTAAGAAAATTTATCTAAAAACATGACAAAAGTCATTGAAAAGAATCTTTTACACTGGCTTTATATACAAAAGCTCCGGGTTGATTTTTAAAGGTTTTATCCTTTAAAAATCAACCCGGAGCTATATATAATTCTGATTAATCGTAAATGTTATTATTCCACAGCTACAGAATCATCTCCACGACCGTCTGCTACAGCATGAATATTTCCTTTTTCATCAAGGACAATCATTTCTGTTTTGCCGATGTATTTGGTCTTTTCAATCACATAATTCTTGCTTTTCAGCTCAGAAATAGTACTTTCCGGGAAATTATTTTCCACGGTAATGGTTTCGGGCAGCCATTGATGGTGAAACTTTGGTGCATTCACTGAGGTATTGGCATTCAGTTTAAAATCTACCACATTTACGATAGACTGATATACTGATGTTGGAATTGTAGTACCTCCAGGTGTTCCCACTACCATATAAGGTTTTCCGTTTTTAAGAATAATGGTAGGAGTCATAGAGGAAAGCATTCTCTTATTAGGCTGGATAGAATTGGCTTCTCCGCCCACAGCTCCAAACATATTCGGTACACCCGGTTTTATAGAGAAATCATCCATTTCATTATTTAAAAAGAATCCGGCTCCTGAAACTAAAACTTTACTTCCGTAATAACCATTAAGAGTTGTGGTTACAGAAGCTGCGTTTCCGTCCTTATCCAATACTGAAATATGAGTAGTCTGCATAGATTCTTTGGGTTGTTCTATGATTTTTCCTACTTCAGCACTTGGAGTAGCTTTATCAAAACTGAAGCTTTTCCATCTTCCTTTCAGATAGTCATCAGAGATCAGGTAAGAGGTTTTATCCTGAATAAAATCCGGATCACCCATATATTCTGCTCTGTCTGCATAGGCTCTTCTTTCTGCTTCAGTCATAATCTGAACAGCTTTTGTAGAGTTTTGCTGGTATTTTTCAAGATTTTCAAAACTGGCCATTCTTAGCATTTGAGCAAGAAGAACCCCGCCGCTTGAGGGTAAAGGCATGGTGACAACATCGTTTCCTTTATAATCAAATTCCAGTGCTTTTCTTTCTGCAACTTTGTAATTTTTAAGATCTTCCAGCGTGATGATTCCGTTGCCTCTTTTCATTTCGGCAACCAGAAGATCAGCTGTTTTTCCTTCATAAAAACCTTTAGCACCTAATTTCTGGATAAGTTTCAGTGTTTCGGCTAAGTCTTTTTGAACCAAAAGATCTCCGGCTTTCCATGGAGCATCTTTTACAAATAGGATAGAAGATTTATTGTGTTTTTGGAATTTCTCCCTTTGATTATTCAGCATGTCTGCTTCCTTATCGGTGATAGCAAATCCTTTTTCAGCAAGATCAATAGCAGGCTGAATAATCTTTTCCATAGGAAGTTTACAGTATTTCAGAGTGGCAAAGAATCCAGCTACGCTTCCGGGGATGCCTACAGCCAGTCTTCCGTTTTGAGAAAGATCCGTATCTGCTTTTCCTTTTTTATCAATGTACATGTCTCTGGAGGCCTTTTTGGGAGCGGTTTCTCTATAATCCAGTGTGAATTTTTCACCATTACTTTTCACGCCTACCAAAAATCCGCCACCTCCGATGTTTCCTGCCTGAGGATATACTACAGCAAGAGCATATTGTGTCGCGGTAACTGCATCGTAGGCATTTCCTCCCATTTTTAAGATTTTGGCTCCTGCTTCACTGGCTAATGGATGTGCAGAAACTACAACACCTTTATTCTTTACCTGTACCTCTTTGATAATATTGATATCTGTATACTGAGCCCAGCTAAGCTGAGCCGCCAACAGCATCGAAGCAATTAAAATCTTCTTCATATGATTGTTTTTCTTTGAAACAAAATTATTGAATTTTCAGTTAATCACAGCCTGATGATTATAGCATTTGATTTTTTCTTTCATTGAGGTTATCTAAATTGAAGATATATGTCGTTTATCAGGAGGATATTTTTAACTACACCTTTTTTATTATGGTTGGCATGTTTTTTTTACTTTTGTACAATCCTAAAAAAATGTGAAAATGGAATCCTATACGGAAAGAATACTGATTACAGGTGCCTTGGGACAAATTGGTACCGAACTTACGAACAGACTTGTTGAAATTCACGGAGCTGAAAACGTGGTTGCTTCAGGATTAGACAGATGGCAGGAAGGAATTACTTCTGCCGGACACTATGAAAGAATGGATGTTACCAATACCCAATTGGTAAGACAGGTAATTAAAGATTACGACATCACCACAGTGTATCACCTTGCCTCACTTTTATCCGGAACTTCGGAAAAGCAGCCTATTTTTGCGTGGAAACTGAATCTTGAACCACTGCTTCATTTTTGTGAAATGGCGAAAGAAGGGCTTCTTAAAAAGATCTTCTGGCCAAGTTCTATTGCTGTATTTGGAAAAGGAATTCCAAAACATGATGTAGGGCAGGATGTGGTGTTGAACCCAACAACTGTTTATGGGATCTCAAAAATGGCAGGGGAGAAGTGGTGCGAATACTATTTCGACAAATATGGGGTAGATGTAAGAAGTATCAGATACCCTGGATTGATCTCATGGAAAACTCCGGCAGGAGGTGGAACTACTGACTACGCGGTTGAGATTTTCTACAAAGCAATTGAAGATGGAAAGTATACAAGTTTCATTTCCGAGAATACAGGAATGCCAATGTTGTATATGGATGATGCCATCAATGCAACTCTGAAATTAATGGAAGCTCCCAAAGAAAGTGTAACGGTTCGTTCTTCTTATAATTTGGGTGGAATGTCATTTACTCCGAAAGAATTGTCAGATGAAATCAAGAAAGAAATTCCAGATTTTACGATTGATTACAACCCGGATTTCAGACAGGCAATTGCGGATTCATGGCCGGCTTCGATTGATGATTCTGTAGCAAAAAAAGACTGGGGTCTGTCTTATGATTTCGGAATTTCTGAAATGACAAGAGATATGATTAAGAATCTGAAGGTAAAATTAGGAAAGGATTAATAATGTGAAGTATTACTTTAATTAATAATTGATTTAACATCTGATTTTTAATATTTTAAAGTATTTATATAAAATTTAATTTAAATGGTATTATTAACTTTTAACATCACGGAAATTGAAGCTGAAGTAAAAAACGGTGTTCAAATTACCGCTGATGAAAGACTGAAAATTACAGAAGATAATACCAGAGCAATTCTTAGAATTTTAGATATTCATGATATCAAATCAAGTTTTTTTGTAGAGGTTTCTCTTACCGGAAAACTTCAGAATTTAATAAAAGCAATTTCATCCAAAGGGCATGAAATTGCTTTTTATAATAAAGGGTCCAATCCGGAAGAAATTGAAAATGCCAAGAAGAATATTCAGGAACTTTTGGAAAAACAGATCAGGGGAATTCGTCAGAAAGATGTAAAAGTTTCGCAGGAGATTTTGAAGCTGATGGAATTTAATTACGTCTCCAATATTGATAATGCCAATATTCTTTTTCCTTTCAAAAGACTCAAAAGAGATACAGTGATTACCGAAGAAGACGGACTGAGTATTGTCCCGGAAAGTATTTCCCCGTACAGTCAGCTCCCTTACAATGATTTTGTATTTCAGATCCTGCCGATGAAGTATTATCAGAATATGGTGCTGGAGACTCTGCAGAATGAAGAGTTTGTGTTGATCTATTTAAATACATGGCAGTTTACCGATTTCAAGAAATACCGCTTTGAAATACCATTCTACCGAAGCTTATTTTCGGGCAAAAAAATGGAGGACAAATTAGATGCCCTCCTTACTTTTCTTAATGACAGGGAAATGGCTACTTCCCGCATGAAAGATTATATTTTTTAGGTGAAAGGTTGTAGATATTAGGTAGCAGGTTTTAGGGATTAGGGAGTTTGAGAGTGGGAGTATCTGAGGGTTTAGCGTTGTGGGTAATCAGGAACAAAAACAACCTGCAACTCGAAACAAAATAAACTCACGGCAAGCAACTCGCATCTTGAAACCCGTAATAAAATAAACTCGCAACTAAACAACTAACAACCCGTATCCCGCACTTCTAGCTCAGTTCAAAAAGAGTAATCTCCGGCAATACGCCCACTCTTCCCGGATATCCTAATACCCCAAATCCTCTGTTAACGTACAGTAGTTTTCCTTCGCTTTCGTATAAATCGGCCCATTTTGGGTATCTGTATTGTACTGGTGACCATTTTACATTTTTAAGATCCAGACCAAACTGCATTCCGTGTGTGTGTCCCGAAAGGGTCAAATGGATGTTGGAAGGGTGTTTTTTAACCACATAATCAAAATGGGTAGGGTCGTGGCTCATTAAAATTTTAGTTGCAGATTCTGGTACGTTCTTTAATGCATCATCTATTTTTCCGAATTGAGGAAATGGCTTCAATCCCCAGTTTTCAACACCCAGAATGTAGAGTTTCTCTCCGTTTTTCTCAATGACTCTGTGTTCATTTCTCAACATATCAAAACCGGCCTGTTTTTCATAGTCGATCAGGGTGTCAAGGTTTTCTTTTTTGGCTGCAGGTGATTCCCAGGTTACGTAATCTCCGTAATCATGGTTTCCTAATACGGCCAATTTGCCATCTTTTGCCTGAATTTTTGAAAATAAAGGAATGAAAGGTTTGAATTCATCCGCCACGTTATTGACCATATCTCCGGTAAATAATACCAGATCAGGCTTCTGTTCGTTGATTAGTTCGATAGCGTGCTGTAACTTACTCGGATCTGAGAAGCTTCCACTGTGAACATCGGAAATCTGGATGATTTTGTACCCTTTAAAGCTTTTGGGAAGATTGGCAAAGTTGACTCTTACTCTTCTTACCTTATGCCTGTATTTTCCAAACGTAATTCCGTCTATGAAAAGAGCAGAAAGAACGCCACTCATCCCCAGTCCAACAAGGCTCAGGAACTTTCGCCTTTCCGGGAAGAAATTTTCTGAAGGTTTGGCAAAGCCTATCAGATAACCTCCGATTCTGATAAGATCATCAATTAATAAAAACAGAACCACGAAAATTTTAGGCATGATGAAAATCAAAAATAATGAAATCATGATCTGAGCCCTTACCATACTTCGGTCTGACCTTTGGTAATGAGTGACCTCATACGCGAAAATGGCGTAAACGGTTAATGATATTACCCAATATCCGATTCTGATCCAGAAATTATCGGTAAGCGTTCTGATAGCCTGATAAATGTACACTTCCAAAAACAGGAAGATTCCGGCGATGATTAAAAGATTCTTTTGCATGTTCTGATCAAAAAAAGCACAAAGAATAACTTCCCTGTGCTTTTATATTTTAATTGTTTAAATATTATTTTTTAGGAAATCTATAAACGATAGCATTGATATTCATTCCGGCACCTACCGAAGTCATCACAATGTTACCATTATCTTTAAACGATTGACCCTCCATTTTTCCTTTAATTATGATATCATACATTGTAGGAATTGTTGCTACAGAAGTGTTTCCAAGATCCTGAATGGTCATAGGAGAGATTGCGTGATCATATTCTTTCACATCGTAAAGCCTGTGAAGTCTCTCAATCATAGCATAATCCATTTTAGCGTTTGCCTGGTGAATTAAGATTTTATCTATGTCTTCAATAGAAAGACCTGCATCTGTAATAGTATCCTTGATAGCATCAGGTACATTTTTAAGAGCATATTCATAAATCTTTCTTCCTAGCATTCTTACATAAAGGCGCTTTTGATCTGCTTCTTTGTTGATAGATGGTTGATTTTCAAGGTAGTTTAGTTCTGGTCCGTTGTCACAGATAGTGTTGTGGGCAATAATTCCAACATTTTCTTCGTCAGTTGCTTTTACTACTACAGCTCCGGCACCATCAGCAAAGATCATTCTGTTTCTGTCATATGGATCTGTTACTCTGCTTAATGTTTCAGCCCCAATCACAAGAATAGTTTTAGCAACCTTAGCTTTAATTAAATTATCAGACAAAATCATAGCTTCTACCCACCCAGGACATCCGAAAACCATATCATATGTTACGCATTTTCTGTTTTTGATTCCCAGCTTATTCTTTACTCTCGCTGCCATAGTTGGCATGAAATCAGCGTATCCGTTTTCAGTAACTTCCCCAAAATTACTTGCGTAGATGATATAATCTAATTCCTCGCCGTCTACTTTTGCATCTTCAAGGGCAACTTTTGCAGCTTCATAACCGATTTGAGAGTTGGAAAGATCATCCTCAATGAATCTCCTGTTTTCGATTTCTGTAATCTCTACAAATTTCGCAATGGTCTCTTCCACAGGCTTTTCAATCTTTACTCCGTCTTCAGTATAGAACTCGGAATTCATGAAGTAATCTCTACCAATAACTCTGTTCGGAATATAAGATCCAGAGCCAATAATGATCGTATTCGGCATTCGTTTATATGATTTTTTTAAAGATGCAAAGTTAATAATTAATATTAATAACAGAGAATTAAAAATATTATTAAATTTGCAAAAATTGTACTTTACAATCTATGAAAAACAACTCATCCTTAAAAGGCTTACTTATTGCAGCTGTGGCGTTTATCGTTGCCTTTGGGATCTACTTCCTTTTTTTAGCCAAGAAGAATTATTATGTGGTAGATAATCCTACCCCGAATACGTATTACTTTAAGATCAATAACGGATCTGAAGGAATTATTTCAGCGGGGCAGTATGTGCATGTGGATTTGAATAAAGGGAAAAACTCTATTCAGGTTTTTGATCAGAACAAAAAAATGCTTTATGATTCAGCATTTGAAGTAAATAAACTTCGTGGCCTGATTAATATTACCCACCAGGATTACTATGTGAATGATCAGTATTACGGATACAATCTTAAAAAAGATTCGTTGCTGTCAGCACTTGATAAAACCGTTATTGACGGAAAGGATTATTACGGAGGAGCGAAACGCTTCAATAAGCTTTACACAGAAGATTTTTATTACAATGTAGATGAAGACTATGACCAAGTGATCAAGAATATCCAGCAAGTGGAATCAAGATCCAAAATCTTCAGAAAGCAGGATTACCTAAATTATTATAAAGAATATTACAAGTTTTAAGTTTTGACAAAAGATATCACCAAAGTTACTCCCTACAATTCAGAGGCTACAAAAAAGAGCCAGGTAGAGGATATGTTCGACAATATTGCACCGAAGTACGACCTTCTGAACCGTGTTTTATCCATGAAAATTGACATTTTGTGGAGAAATAAACTGGTAAAATGGATGAAAAATGATAATCCGCAGGAAGTGCTGGATGTGGCTACAGGAACGGGAGATCTGGCAATTACGATTGAAAAAGGAACCGGTTCTAAAGTAGTTGGATTAGATTTATCACAACAAATGCTGAATGTTGGCGTTATTAAAATAAAAAAACTTAAATTAGACGGCAAAATTTCCATGCAAAAAGGAGATGCAGAAAATTTACCTTTCGAGGACAATAGATTTGATGCTGTTTCCGTTGCATTTGGAGTAAGGAATTTTGAAAACCTTACCAAAGGTTTGGCAGAGTTAAGAAGAGTAGTTAAAGATAACAAAAGTGTTTATATACTGGAGTTTTCAAAGGTAGAGGGTTTCATGGGACCATTTTATATGTTTTATTTTAAAAATATATTACCTGCCATCGGCAGATTGGTTTCTAAGGATAATAGGGCGTATACATACCTTCCGGATTCTGTAAATGCTTTTCCTTTCGGGGAGAAGATGAAGCAAATTCTTTTAGATACGGGATTTAAGAAAGTTGAATATAAAAAATTAAGTTTAGGTATAGCCACAATTTATAAAGCAACAAAGTAACCTATGAATAAATTTCTATTAAAAGCACTGGTTTTAACCTCAGTAAATGTTGCCGTCTTTGCAAACGCGCAATTCAGAACCCGAAACAGAATGGATAAGTTGGAAGATTTCGACGAACAGAAATTCAGTTGGGGGTTTTATTTGAACGGGAACAGACTGGATTACCGCATTGTTCTACATCCGAAGTACGGGATGAATGATAATGAAAACCTTGTTACCTCTAAGGAAAGTTATAGTTTCGGTGCCGGGCTTATTGCAAAATGGAGACTGAATGACTATCTTGACGTAAGAATAGAACCAGGTTTACAGTTTGCACAAAGACAGTTGACTTTTAATACTCAATCCAATGACATTTATGCAGGTGGGTCTTTGACCAATCCTCCTTTTATGCCAATCCCTTTACAGGAGAAGGATAGAGTAAGAGAAATTAAATCTACTTTGATTGATATTCCGGTACTTTTGGAACTTCACGGTCAGAGATGGTACAATTCAAGGCCTTACGTTGCCGCTGGGGTGAACTATGTAGTAAACCTTCAGTCTAATGCAACTTCTACAGATGATAACATGCAGGGAATCTACAGATCTACAACGCACAACTTTGCGTGGTCTGCAGAAATGGGAATTCAGTTTTATTTCAACAAATTTAAACTGACTCCTGCGGTAAGAGGAACCTTCTTTATGAACAATGAGAAAGTGGCGGATAATGCTACTACACCTCCTTACTGGGCATCTGCTATTTCTACATTACAGACAAGAGCCGTAATGTTTGTTCTGAAATTTGAGTAAAAAATATTTCATTCAAAAATAGACGGGAGGTGCATTAGCACCTCCTTTTTTATTGTTATATCAAAATATAGAGCGTTTTATTTTTGTTAGTGTTATTATTTTTTTATTTTTGCTTTTAGTTAGAATATACAAACCTGAAATGCTTCAAGATTTAGAAAACAATTTTTCAGAATTAGAGAGAAAGATTTCGACTCTGCAAAAGAACTATAAAAATCTTACGGAAAATTTAAAAGAATTAAATATTGAGCATGAAGAATTGAAGAAGAAATATGATGAGGAAAGAAGAAAAAATCAGGTATTAGCAGAAGAACAAAAAAATATAAAACTTTATTCAGCAATATCAGGAAATCCTGAACACAATAGATTAATGAAAAACCATATCAACAGGTTGGTGAAAGAAATTGATTTCTGTATTGCTCAGCTTCAAAACAGTGGATTATAATGGAGATAAGGAGAATAACCGTCAACATTGCAGGAAGAGTATATCCGCTGAACGTACCGGCAGCAGAGGAAGAAACTTTGCGTAAAGTAGGGAAGCAGATCGAGAATATGATTAAAGATTTTGAACAGAACTTCGATGTAAGAGATAAACAGGATGCTTTGGCAATGTGTGCCCTGAAACTGGGAACCAATGCAGAAGTAGTTTCTGTGAACTACGAAAAAAATATTAATTCTACCAACGAAAGGTTAACGCAGATTAACCAGTCGTTGAATGAAATCGGGAAATAGATTTTTTTTCCTGAAAAATTACTGCCTACAATAATTCTAACACATTAAAGGTAAACTCAACGCTAAACAATTACCGAACAAATGTCCATCGAATGGCGTGCCGGATTTCCGGATTACAGACAGTGGAAATCAGTTCAAATCGTGTTGATTAGGAGTTTACTCTCAATCTCTGGATTATTGTGGGCTTTTTTTATTTAACAAGGATATGAATACAATTAAAACTCAATATAAATTATGATAGAAGTTATAGTCGGTGTTGTTTGTTTAGTAATTGGAGCTGTAGTGGGGATGTTTTTCTCCAGAAGTTCTCTGAATACTAAGGCAAAATTCATCATAGATGATGCTAAGAAAAACGCCGAAAACCTTATAGAAAAAGCTAACGTACAAGCTGAATCCATAAAGAAAGAAAAGAACCTTCAGGCAAAAGAAAAATTCCTGGAACTGAAATCTCAGCATGATGCAGACATTCAGTCCCGTGAAAAGAAAATGCAGGAAGTTGAAAAGAGAACGAAAGACAAGGAGCATAAGCTGAATGATGAACTTAGCAAGACCGGAAAACTTGAAAAAGATTTAGACAAGCAGATTGGAGACTATGCTAAGAAGACCGAAATTCTTGAAAGAAAACAACAGGAATTAGATACAGCTAACGCCAAGAAAGTAGAAATACTTGAGAAAATTTCTAATTATACAGCTGATGAAGCTAAAGCAGAATTGGTAGAAACCATGAGAGCGGAAGCTAAAACAAGAGCACAGGCACACGTTCAGAGCATCATGGAGGAAGCTCAGATGAATGCCAAAAACGAAGCTAGAAAAATCGTTATCCAAACGATTCAGAGAATCGGAACTGAGCAGGCTATCGAAAACTCAGTATCAGTTTTCAATATTGAATCTGATGAAGTAAAAGGTAGAATTATCGGTAGAGAAGGTAGAAATATCCGTGCTTTAGAAGCAGTAACGGGCGTAGAAATCATCGTTGATGATACTCCGGAAGCTATTCTTCTTTCATGTTTTGACCCTGTAAGAAGAGAGATTGCAAGACTATCCCTTCACAGATTGGTAACCGATGGTAGAATTCACCCGGCGAGAATTGAAGAGGTAGTAGAAAAAACAAGAAAACAGATTGAAGAGGAAATCATTGAAGTAGGTAAGAGAACCATCATTGATTTAGGAATCCACGGATTACACCCAGAATTGATCAAAATCGTAGGTAGAATGAAATACCGTTCTTCTTACGGACAAAACTTACTACAGCACTCAAGAGAAGTAGCAAACATTGCTGCAACGATGGCTGCTGAGTTAGGATTAAACGTAAAATTAGCCAAAAGAGCAGGTCTTTTACACGATATCGGTAAAGTTCCTGAGCAGGAATCAGAATTGCCACACGCCCTTTTAGGAATGCAGTGGGCTGAGAAATACGGTGAAAACCCTGAAGTAGTAAATGCTATCGGAGCTCACCACGACGAAATTGAAATGAAATCATTACTATCTCCGATCATTCAGGTTGCCGATGCGATTTCAGGAGCAAGACCGGGAGCAAGAAGACAGGTATTGGAATCATACATCCAGAGATTAAAAGATCTTGAATCTGCAGCATTAAGCTTTGATGGAGTATCAAGCGCTTATGCAATTCAGGCAGGTAGAGAACTGAGAGTAATGGTAGAGAGCGGAAAAGTAAATGATGAAGTAGCTTCTCAGCTTTCTTACGATATCTCAGAGAAAATTCAGAATGAACTGACTTATCCGGGGCAGGTAAAAGTAACAGTAATCAGAGAAACGAGAGCTGTGAATATTGCCAGATAATAATCAGAAAAAGATATTTGATAAAAACCTTTCAAGAAATTGAAAGGTTTTTTATTTTTATCAAAACTTAAAAATGCAAGAACTGTCCCTGTCTTCAAAGCTGAAGTACATTTTTTCTATTCCTGTTATTATTTCTGCCTTAGGCTATTTTGTAGATATCTATGATCTCCTTTTATTTGGGATCGTTAGAATACCCAGTTTAAAAGCATTGGGGCTGAATCCTGATGCAGACGGAACCTTTATTCTGAACTGCCAGATGGTAGGACTTCTTGTTGGAGGGGTTTTCTGGGGGATTTTTGGCGATAAAAAAGGGAGACTTTCCGTTTTGTTTGGTTCTATTCTGGTGTATTCCTTGGCCAACATTGCCTGTGGTTTTCTTCCTTATTTCCCTAAAGAGCATTTAGTATATCAATATGCCGGTTTAAGGTTTATTGCGGGGATTGGTCTTGCCGGAGAGCTTGGAGCAGGAATTACGCTGGTTTCTGAAAGTCTGCCAAAGAATTTAAGAGCCATCGGAACCTCCGTGGTTGCTGGTTTCGGATTAATGGGTGCTGTAGTCGCTCAGCTTACCGTAGAACTGGCCGGAGGGTGGAATATCTCTTACATTATCGGAGGAATAATGGGAATTTTGCTATTAGTGCTGAGAATAAGCGTATCCGAATCCGGAATTTATAAGAATATTGTCCATAAAAATGTGTCAAAAGGGAATTTTCTATCCTTTTTTACGAATAAAGACCGATTGATAAGATATTTAAAATGCATTGCTGTAGGATTGCCTACGTGGTACTGTATTGGGATTCTGGCTGTTTTAGCCAATCAGTTTGCTCCTGAAATGAGAATCAAGGATCTTAACCCCGGAAAAGCAATTATGTGGGCGTATATAGGAATTTCTGTCGGTGATTTATTGAGTGGTTTTATATCCCATGCTTTAAAATCCCGTAAAATGGCCATATTTTATATGCTGATCTTTACCCTGATTGGAGTAGCAATAATGTTATTTGGTAATACGAATACGGAAACAAAATATTATCTGTTTTGTGTATGGCTGGGCTTTGGAACTGGATACTGGGCTATGTTTGTGACGCTGGCTGCAGAACAGTTCGGAACGAATATCAGAAATACAGCAACAACTACCGTTCCCAACATGGTAAGAGGACTTGTGCCGGTGATGATTTTTGCTTTTGATTCTCTTAAAGGTCATTTCCCTGTAGTAGAAAGTGCAGCCATAGTAGGAGTGGTGGTATTCGGGCTTGCATTTTATTCCTCACTTACCATTTCGGAAACGCATGACAAGGATCTTGAATTTACTGAATAATTTAAATTGTTTAATAAATAATACACTAGTATTCCTTATTTTGAATGTAATAATTAAGTTATAATCAATAAATTATTAATTTTTATTCTGGTTTTTGTTGCGAGTATTTAATATTTGTTTAACTTTGGAACGTAACTAAAACTATATTGTTTAATCAAAACTAAACCACATGAACATTATGAAAAATGCTAAAAAACTGAGAAAACAAGACTTGAAAAATATTACAGGAGGAGTAAGCGGTAATCCGGACTTATCTCTTTGCGGATGCAGCTGCTCAGGATCTGTAACAGGACCTTGGTATTGTGTACAGTATATCGGTTGTCCGCAGGTATATACTTGTGGTGAAGCCGCAATCTAAAGAAAATTATTTCAATACGAAATAAACATTTCCACATTTAATATGCAGAACCCTTTTGATTTCAAAAGGGTTCTGCTCTTTTTAATGGATAATGTAAAGAAGGCTTCCAATGCTTATCGTTACCCACAGGATAATTGCCATTGCTAGAGGTTTTAATCCAATAGACTTCAGCGTCTGAATAGAAAGGGTAGAACCGATGAAAAATAAAGTCAGATTCAATCCGGATTTTGCCAAAACAGTGATTGAAGTACTGAAACGGTCAAGAATAGGGAAATAAGTATTCAGTAGAATCGCAACAATAAAATAACCGATAAACCACGGAATTTTTATTTTTGAATCTTTGTTTTTAAAAATAAACATGGTAATCAGAGAAACAGGAATGATCCATAAAGCACGGGCCAATTTTACCGTAGTTGCTATTTTTAAGGCTTCATCTCCATATTTGCTGGCAGCACCTACTACAGAACTTGTATCGTGAATTCCCACGGCACACCAAAGTCCAAACTGCTCCTGAGAAAGATTTAAAAGATGTCCTATAGCAGGATATACAAACAGTGCAATAGAATTTAATGTAAATACAATGGCCAATGCAAGAGAAATCTGTTTTGTATTGGGTTTAATGATAGGAGAAACGGCTGCAATCGCACTTCCGCCGCAAATAGCTGTTCCCGCAGAGAGAAGATAAGATAAAGGTCTTTCCAGTTTAAATACTTTTCCCAGGAAATATCCCAAAACCATTACTGTAACAATACTTACAATTGTTAGCATTAAACCTGTTTTCCCGGCATGAAGTGCTTCATCCAGTTTCAATCCGAATCCCAAGCCTACAATTGATATCTGCAAAAGCAAATGAATATAATGATGGAGATGCTTTTCAAAAGGGTTTCCTATCAGAACAGCTAGCCCAAATCCCAAAGTAAGGGCTATAGGTGAAGATATAAGCGGTGTAAGACACAAAACTGCCAATATAATAAAAAATACTTTCCGTGTCATTTCATTTTGAATGAAATCTTTCATAATGCGAACTTTTAAAATCTGCATCAAAATTCCGGAAAATACTATTACAAAGTAAATTGTATTTTGTTATATTGGATAACTAAAAGTTATAATGTAAAATGTATTTCGGATAATCAACTAAAGGATCTGCCAGGACATTAAATACTTTATACATTGTACAAATCAGTTACTCTGCAAATCTCAGGAAAAGCTTAATCAGTTCAGATTGTTCTCCTTTAGGAAGAATAAAATGAAAATCTCTTTCAATACTGAAATTTTTAATATCAATAACGGTCAGTACATTATTTTTAAGCTCATTCAAAATGGTACTGATGGAAAGAAATGCCATACATTCCGAGTGGAGAAGGTAATTTTTAATACTTTCACTGCTTCCCAGCTGCATGACAGTATTCAGGTCATGGAGATTGATTTCCTTTTCTTTAAGCCTGTTTTGGATAAATTCCAGCGTTCCGGAACCTTGCTCCCTGAAGATCATATCCAGTTGATAAAGATCTTTTAAGTGTAAGATTTTATGGGCAAGCGGATGATCTGATTTTGCAGCCAGAACAATTTCATCGGGCTTAAAAGTTTTATACTCAAAATAAGAAGACTGTGACTCTCCTTCAATAATACCCAGATCAATCTTTTCTTCCTTTAAAAGGGTAGAGATGGTTTCCGTATTTCCAGTAAGAAGTTCAATCTTAATGTCTTTATAATAAGAATTGAATTTGGCCAAAATTTCCGGTAAAATATACTGTGCAACCGTTGTACTTGCCCCGATAATCAGTTTTCCTTTATGCTGCTGACTGATCTGGCTAATCTCAAATTCCATGTCACGGTAGATATTTCTGATCTTCTCTGCATGTTCAAATAGAATTTTTCCGCTTTGAGTCAGCTGAATAGAAGTTCCTTTACGGTTAAATAATTTGGCTCCTACCTGAGTTTCAATTTCTTTAATGTGTTTGGTAACAGCAGGTTGGGAAATGTGAAGTTCCTCTGAAGCTTTGGTAAAGCTGAGTCGGGTAGCTACCGTATGGAAAACTTTTAATCTGTAATCGAACATGGGGTAAAATTACGAATTATAGTTGGAAATGGCGAGGTAGAGTTAGGGAGCTTGAGTGTGGGAGGGAGATGTGATACAAGATTCGGGTTTTGTGGTTCGGGAATTTAAAGTTTAAGGTTATAGCTAACCAGTAACTACCAACAAAAATAATTAGCAACTAGCAACCAAAAAATAACTAGTAACAATAAACTTATAAAAAATCCGAAATAGATCTGTCCTGCTGACTTTCAAATCTTCTGTTCTTCGCTTCCCCGATTTTCTGTTTCGAATAAATACTGTTGTGGCCGGAAAGGAGATAAGATACAACACAGGCAATAGCTACATACACTCCACATTCTGTCCCGAATAATTCAACTCCCATCAGCATACAGGCTAAAGGAGTATTGGTGGCTCCGGCAAATACGGCTACAAATCCCATTCCAGCCAGTAAACCAAACGGTAAAGGAATAAATAGAGATAAAGCACTGCCTAAAGTAGCTCCGATAAAGAATAAAGGAGTAACCTCCCCACCTTTAAACCCCGCTGAAAGGGTAATGATGGTAAAAATCATTTTTAAAGCAAAATCATACAGTGGAAGCTGTTTATCAAAAGATTCTAGAATCACAGGTACTCCTAATCCAATATAGCGGGTTGTACCTATGGCAAAAACAGCAAGCGCAATAATAATTCCTCCCACAACAGGGCGAAGTGGAGGGTATTTGATTTTTGATTTGAAAAAAGAGCCCATCCAATGGATCATTTTGCTGAAAGCAGCAGCACATATTCCGAAGGCTATTCCAGCTAAAATACTATATAGAATTGGGAGGAATTCAAGTTTTGGAATAAAATCAATATGATAATGAGTATGTTTTACATTCCAGAGGTTGGTAGCCCAATCTGCCAGAATTGCGGAAGCAAATGCAGGAAAGATGGCATTATAACGAATTCTTCCGATCAGAAAAACTTCAATACCAAAAACAGCTCCGGCCAGTGGAGTTCCGAAAATAGAGCCAAATCCGGCAGCAATAGCAGCAATAATCAGTATCTTTCTTTCGTTTCTGTCAAGTTTAAAAGGTTTTGTAAGCTGGTCTGCGATAGCTCCCGCCATTTGAAGTGCTGTTCCTTCACGGCCTGCAGAACCTCCGAAAAAATGAGTGACAATCGTTCCCAGATATACAAAAGGAGCCATCTTAAAAGGAATAATTCCCTTGGGCTCATGAATAGTATCAATCAACAGGTTATTTCCTGCTTCCACGTCTTTCCCGAAGTAATAATAAAGAAGCCCTATCAGGAACCCGGCTATAGGAAGTAAAGCAATCAGCCAGAGATGATTTTCTCTGAAGTTCGTTGCCCATTCTAAGGATTGAAGAAAACCTGCAGAAGCTGTTCCAACTAAAGTCCCAATAAGAATACTGATACACAGCCATTTTAAAATATAGGGCAGAGCCGGAAATTTTCTGAAGAAAAATTGGGTGTGAAAAACTGCTTTTTTAGCTAGTGTTCTTTGACTTTTTGACATAATAATCCTGATTAGTTATTTGTTAATAATCTTTTAATCAGGCGTCATCAGCTTTTGTAAAGCGGTTGGGTAAGGAAGAACACCATTTCCTTTGATAGTGCAAATATAAAAAGAATTTATTTTTCAAAAAAATAAATACAAATCTTACATTGAATTTTAGTTTGTTTTGTGCTGAAATTTTATTCTTTATAATGAATAGCCTTATCAATCTCAAGCGGATTGTTGTATTTTCGTATGACTTCCTGCATGCTTTTGGTTTGGGTATTCAACTCATCCACATTATGAATTTCTTTTCCATTGATATTAATTTTAAGATCATTGTTGGATTTGCTGAAATTGTTCCTTTCAAAAGCAAAGGGATCATTATAAAAATCAATGATCAGTTTATATTTTTGCTTTTCATTAATGGGAACAGCTTTATTTCCAAAATTAGATTCAAGAAAATCATTGGTAGGATAGATTTGTTTGAGTTCCTGGCTTTTGATAAGATGATACATAAAATTTTTCTTTGTATCAGACAGCTCAAAGATTAAACCAGGTAATCCACGGAGTTTAAACGGACCTTCATTAAAAGGAATATCTTTACAAAACCAAGCTGTCCAATCTCGTCCTCCGAATCGGGTAGTGGCTTTTTGTAACGTATAATTTTCTACTTTTTTAGTTTCATTAGAAATAATCCAGTTTACTTTATCAGTGGTTTTAAAGGAATAATATCCGTTTTTAATATTGATATAGTTTTCATTATCAAAAGAATTGACTTTTCTTTTCACTACCTGTCCGGACATATCGGTATGACTGGTATTCATGCCGAATTTTTTATTTAAAGAATCTGTTGTGATCAGATTTCTTCCGTAAAATTTTACCTCTTTTGGGGTAATGTCCAGTATCATATGAAGTTTTTCATAAGTGGTCTCTGTAGAGTCCATCTTATATTGCAGTTCATAAATAAACCGATGCGTCTGAGCCTGGATCAAAGCTATAATAAGCAATGCCACGAAGGTGAAAATACTTTTCATATAATGTGGTTAGTTTTGTAACTAGTTACTGGTTGTTATTTGCCCACAACCTTAAACTCTAAACTTTAAACTTTAAATTCTCGCATCACCTTACCCCTGTACCTCGTCTCTACAAAAATGGTTTCATTTCATCCTCAATCTGTGTTCTCAGCTCCATCAGGCGTTTAGCATATAATTCCTGCTGCTTTTCTTCTTCTGTTTCTGGGATCCATTTCGGTACAGGTAGTTTTTTTCCATTTTCGTCTACTGCAACAAAAACAATAATACAGTGGGTTTTTTTCTCAAAATTAGGCTGTTTCAGGTTTCTCGAAAAGACATTAATGGCGATATGCATGCTGGATGTTCCGGTAAAGATCACCTGAGCGTCTACCTTTACCACTTCCCCGATTTTAATGGGATCATAAAAACGAATTCCACCTACATATACTGTGACAGAATAATTACCACTCCAGGTGGTTGCACATGCATAACCAGCCTGGTCAATCCATTTCATAACACTTCCTCCATGTACATTTCCTCCGTAATTAACATCTGAAGGCTCCGAAATAAACTGAAAAGTAATAGGTTTGTTCTGCATCTTTATAAAATTTGAATAAAGTTATTTAATAATTTCCAAAGTTTTAGATTAAATCCTACTTTTGAAAGACGAAACTTTCAATGAAAGGGAATTTTAACCAATAACAGATTTAGAAACAGTAATGAAGAAAGTATTTTATCTCAACACATGTGATACCTGCAGAAAAATTTTAGCCCAATTTGATCTTACAGGCTGGGAACTTCGAGAAATTAAAAAAGAGCCGATCACGAAAGAAGAATTGGCTGAAATGCATAAAAAAACAAAATCATACGAAGCATTGTTCAGTAAAAAATCTACTCAGATTAAATTGAGAGGATTGGATGTGAAGTCTTTAACCGAGAAAGATTTTAAAGAATTACTGCTGGATCATTATACTTTCCTGAAAAGACCTGTCTTTATTACAGACAAGGAGATTTTTGTAGGAAATGATAAGAAAAATGTTGAAGAATTGCAGAAATTCTTTGGCGTACATGAATAAATACAACTTTATATAGTTGATCTGTCCGGCTTAATGATTTTTATTATTAAGCCGGATATTTTTATATCATACTCCAAAAATTATTTTTTTGTAAGTATTTGTATATTAGTTAGTTTTATGGAGTGAATGATTATATTTGTATTACCAAAATTAATAATATGAAAACAAACTTTTCAAAAACAAAGAATCTTAACAGATCAGCTTTAAAGGAAATCAGTGGTGGAGGAAAAACCCTTCCGGTTAACTGTAATACATTATGCTGGCCTGCAGGCGGAGTGATTTCCAATACACCCGGAGTAGGTGATGCCTGTTCTCCCGACAGAAAAATCTGCTGTATCTGTTATTAGACAAAAAAAGAGGCTGTGATTTTCACAGCCTCTTCTCTTTTTACTATTTTTTCCAACTATACGAAAGGAGCTTTCACCACTTTTGCCGGAATATTTTTATTTCTTACCTGAATGAAGATCTCAGATCCTAATTTGAAATGAGGCTTGTCTACATATGCAAGACCTAAACCTACTTTCTTCATTGGAGACTGTGTTCCCGAAGTTACTTTTCCGATCACATTTCCTTCAGCATCTACTACAGGATAGTCGTGTCTTGGAACTCCTTTATCTGTCAATTCAAAAGCTACTAATTTTTTAGTAACACCTTCTTCTTTCTGTTTTGCGAAAACATCTTTAGAAACAAAATCTTTATCAAACTTGGTGATCCATCCTAAACCAGCTTCAATAGGAGAAGTGGTATCATCAATATCATTTCCGTAAAGGCAGAATCCTTTTTCTAATCTTAAAGTATCTCTGGCAGCCAATCCGCAAGGAATAATTCCCTCTTCTTTACCAGCTTCTATTACTGCGTCCCAAAGTTTTTCAGCACTCCCGTTGTTGAAATAGATCTCAAAACCTCCACTTCCTGTGTATCCTGTGTTTGAAATGATCACATCATTTTCTCCTGCAACACTTCCTACAGTGAAATGATAGTAAGGAATTTCTGAAAGGTTTACTTCCGTAAGTTTTTGAAGAATTTCAGTAGCTTTCGGCCCCTGAACTGCCAATAAAGACATCTCATCAGAAGCATTGGTCATTTTAGCCCCGAAAGTATTGTATTTTGAAATATGATTCCAGTCTTTGTCAATGTTAGAAGCATTTACCACTACAAAATATTTGTCATCTTCCATTTTGTAAACGATAAGGTCATCTACAATTCCTCCGTTTTCGTTAGGAAGACAAGAATACTGAGCTTTTCCGTTTTCAAGCGCATCTACATTATTGGTCGTTACGAACTGTAAAAGATCTTTTGAACCTGGTCCTTCGATGAAAAACTGTCCCATGTGGGAAACATCAAATAATCCTGCTTTTTCTCTTACGGCAAAATGCTCTTCTGTAACCCCTGAATATTGAACAGGCATTTCAAAACCTGCGAAAGGTACGATCTTCGCTCCCAAAGAAACATGTTTGTCGTACAAGGCTGTTTTCTTCATATTTAATTTTTATTTCTTTATTTTAAAACTGTTAAAAGTCTCATTGAATTGGGTCATATAATTTCCGTTCCAGAATTTCTGACCGCAGTTGATGGTAATCAGATACAGATCTTTATCTTTTTGGAAAGCTTTGGTAATCCAATACAGCTTTCCTTTTTCATCAAAATATTCGTAGAAATATTCTGTATATCCTTTTTTGCTTCTGCTTTCTTTTACTTTATTTTCCGGATCGGCAGATTTATTAAGATCCAGAACAAATTTTTTCATTTGTTCTTTCGGAAGTTCCAGTCCGTGATACTCGGAAATGGTGATGGCTCCAATTTCGCTTGTTGGAAAGATGTTCACAATCTCACTATCATTAGTAGACTTCCATCCTTCAGGCACATTAATAGAGTAGTTGGGGCTTTCGTATACTTTTGCTTTTTGGGCAAAGAACAGGTTTCCCGTTATAAGAGCAGAAAAAAACAAGATTTTCTTCATCATTAAAAATGGTGTTTATATTCTTCCAGGATGATTTTGAACCATTCTGTAAAATTTTCAGGAGTTTCAGCGATTTCTTTATCCAGATCTTCCGGAGCAATGAATCGTACTTCTTCCACTTCGTCTTTATTCAGATTGAAATCAGCTTCGTGATTTCCTACAAATACATGATCCAGCTCGTGTTCCCAAAGACCACCGCCTACATCTGCTTTGTAAATAAAATTGAATTTTTCTGAAAGTTCTGCCTCAATTCCCAGTTCTTCCTTCAGTCTGCGTACTGCTCCCTCTTTATAAGTTTCCCCTTCTCTCGGGTGTGAGCATACCGCATTGGTCCATTGATTGGGAGAATGATATTTTCCTGACGCCCTTTTCTGAAGAAGCATTTCTCCTTTACTATTGAACAAGAACACAGAAAAAGCACGATGTAACAAGCCATTGATGTGTGCCTGTTGTTTTTCCATCAGCCCTAAAACTTCATCTTCAGTATTTACTAAAACGACAAATTCTTCCATTCCTACAAATGTAAGAGTTATAAATGTATTTTGGAAATTTTTAGATAAACATCATGCTTTTTGTAATACCGTTAATGAGGGGGAAGAAGTAGTGAAGGCTTCGAAGTAAATTGGCAAATTCGTTAGCTGACTTTCTTTATATTATTAGATTTATTTGTTTAAAGATAAAAATCGAAACGAAAAATTTTAACCATTTGTGATAAAATGATTAATAAAATATTAATATTATTCTTTAAATAATAGTTTTTGTAGTAAAATATTAACATTAATGAAGATTGATAGGTCTGGTACCTGTAAAAACGCTAACTTTGTTTTTTAATATTTAGTAATGGAATTAGAATACATTGAACACATTAGTCCTATTCTAAAGGATGGAATAAAAAATTACTTAATAGATATCGACGGAACCATTACTGATGACGTTCCCAACGAAGAACCAGAAAGGATGGTTACCTGCGAACCTTATCCTGATGCACTGGAAACTATTAACAAATGGTATGACGAAGGGCACCAGATCTGCTTTTTTACTTCAAGAACCGAAAATCTTAAACAAATCACGATCGACTGGCTGGATAAGCATGGCTTCAAATACCACAGCGTGCTTTGCGGAAAACCAAGAGGAGGAAATTATCACTGGATAGACAACCACCTGGTAAGAGCTACAAGATATAAAGGAAGATTTACGGATTTGGTTGAAAAGCAAGTGACCATTGAAGTATTCAAAGAAGACGGAGAATAAAAATATAATTCAAAGATTTAAAAATTAAATGTGAACCAGTTCCTTTAATTTTTAAATCTTTCATTTTTTAATATACTTGATATTTTATGAAAGTTTTAGCAAACGACGGCCTGGATCAATCTGGAATAGATGCATTAACAGAAAAAGGCTTTGAGGTGATTACTACAAAAGTTCCACAGGAGTTTTTGGTAGATTATATTAATGAACATAAGATTCGTACCCTGTTGGTAAGAAGTGCGACACAGGTAAGAAAAGATATTATTGACGGATGCCCGTCCATCGACATTATTGGTAGAGGTGGAGTAGGTATGGATAATATTGATGTAGATTATGCAAGAGAAAAAGGGATTCACGTGATCAATACGCCTTCAGCTTCTTCAGAATCTGTGGCTGAACTTGTCTTTGCTCATTTATTTTCCGGTGCAAGATTTCTGCAGGATTCCAACAGAAAAATGCCTTTAGTAGGAGATACTGAATTTGGAGGCCTTAAAAAAGCGTATGCTGCTGGTATTGAATTGAGAGGAAAGACCATTGGTATCGTAGGAATGGGAAGAATCGGTCAGGAAGTAGCAAGAATTGCTTTAGGCCTTGGAATGAGAGTTGTAGCCGCTGATAATAATGTAGGAAAAGCAAGTATCAAAGTGAAGTTTTACAACAATCAGTTTATCAATGTTGATATCGAAACGGAGCCATTACAGGAAGTGCTGAAACATTCAGACTTCATTACTTTACATGTTCCGGCTCAGAAAGATGGGTATATGATCGGTCAGAATGAGTTTGAAATGATGAAAAATGGAGTAGCTGTTGTCAACTGTTCAAGAGGTGGCGTTATTGATGAGGCTGCTTTAATTCAGGCTTTGGATTCCGGAAAAGTAAGATTTGCCGGACTGGATGTTTTCATTAATGAGCCAACTCCGTCTAAGGAAATTCTTAATCATTCTAAAATCTCACTTACGCCTCACACCGGAGCTTCTACTCTTGAAGCACAGGATAGAATCGGGCTTTCTCTGGCAGAGCAGATTTCTAGTATCTTACAGATTCAATAATTTGAAATGATATAATACAATAAAAGCACCTACATAGGTGCTTTTTATTTTTAAACTGTTGTTACAGATTAGATATTTTTGCTTTTCAACAAATCTCTGATCTCTGTCAGTAATTTTTGGTCGTCTGTAGGGCCTGCAGGAGCTGAAGCTTCTTTTTTGTTAACCTTATTTGCTAATTTGATGATCCAGAAAAGAACCATAGCAATACAAAGGAAATTGATGACAGCAGAAAGGAAGTTTCCATAAGCAACGCCATTCCATGTAAGTTTGGCAACGTTTTCTGCACCTGCTGCTTTCAATGCTGGGTTCAGGATCAGAGGAGTGATTACATCTTCCACCAATGACGAAACAATTTTACCAAATGCTGCACCAATGATCACACCGACAGCCAGGTCGAGAACATTTCCCTTAAAGGCAAACTCTTTAAATTCTTTAACAAATCCCATAATTTATATTTTTTTTAATTAGTATATACACAAAAATATAATTTAAAAATGTAAAAAACACTACTTTTTATGGTTTTTTATTCCCAAAACATTGAATTTTATGAGGGATTTATAGAATTTGATTTAATGAATATTTCAGCTTTTTACAGATACTTTATCTCATTAATGAGGTCTCATTATTTTTGTTGTTGACGTGGCATCATAATGAAAAATCTTTTGTAATTTGCTTAAAAGTTTGATTTACCTATGAAAATTTTTACTGCAGAACAGATCCGCAGTTGGGATCAGTTTACAATTTCCCACGAGCCGGTTTCTTCCATTCAATTGATGGAAAGAGCCTCAGCAGTATTGGCACACTGGATTTCAGAACATTGTAAAAATCATAAAAAACTGGCTGTATTTTGCGGAAGCGGAAATAATGGAGGAGATGGCTTGGCAGTGGCAAGAATCCTTTATCTGAAAGGTTTTGATGTGGATGTATTTGTAGGAGATCCAAAAGGGAAATTTTCAGAAGATGCTTCGATAAATCTGAAAAGACTTAGGGATTTGTCAGGAATATCCGTAAGGAAATTTGATCAAATTGAACAGTACAATTTTGATGATAAAACAATCATTATTGATGCTCTTTTTGGGACTGGATTGTCCAGGCCGCTGGAAGGAGACTATAAAATGCTTGTAGAACAATTGAATGCTAAAAAGAATAGTAAGATTTCCATTGATATTCCGTCCGGATTGTCTGCTGATAATATGTTTGATCATGATTCTGTTATTTTGAAGGCAGATTACACATTAACTTTCCAGTCTTGGAAAAGAACATTTCTCCATCCTGAAACCGGAAAATATACCGGAAAAGTAGAAGTTTTGGACATAGATTTAAGTAAATCTTATTCAGAAAATACTGAAACAGTATATTTTGTAATAAATGATTCTCTGGTGGAATCTATTTTTAAACCTAGATCTGAATTTTCCCATAAAGGAAGTTTTGGTAAGGCAGCCATCATAGGTGGAAGCTATGGAAAGATAGGAGCTGCAGTGCTGGCAACAAAATCAGCCTTAAAAACCGGGGCGGGTTTAACGTTTATTCTGGCACCTGAATGCGGTTATCAAATTTTGCAGACTTCATGTCCGGAAGCCATGTTTATAAAAGGAGGAGAGGAGTTTATTACAAATTTTGAGATTGAAAAAGATTTTTCCTGTGGCATTGGACCCGGGCTGGGAACTCATCCGGAAACAGGGAAAAGTTTTTTGAATTTTCTGAAAAACTATACAAAACCATTAATTCTGGATGCTGATGCCTTGAATATTATTTCAAAAGATCCAAAGAACCTGAAATTAATACCTAAAGGATCCATTATTACTCCTCATCCGAAAGAATTTGAAAGACTTTTCGGAAGTACGGAAAATTCTTTTAAAAGGCTTGAATTGGCAAGGGATAAGGCAAAAGAACTGGATATTTATATTGTGCTCAAAGATCATCATACCCAAGTTATTACTCCGCAAGGAAAGGTATTTTATAATATAACAGGGAATTCCGGACTGGCAAAAGGAGGCAGTGGAGATATTCTTACCGGAATTCTTACCTCACTGTTAGCACAGGGATATTCTCAGGAACAAACTTGTATTTTAGGCGTATGGCTTCATGGAAGAGCTGCAGATTTTACTTCTGGAAAATGTTCAAAAGAATCTATGCTTCCTACGGATGTTATTGATGAATTCGGAAGTGTTTTTGAGGAACTGAACAGGAAAGTAGAGGGAAGTTTGTAATAAAAATAAATTTAAAAAGGCAAGTCTGTCATAATACAAACTTGCCTTTTTTTATCTTAAAACCGGGGTTTTTCAATTTCCGGTGGTTTACTTAGCTTTTTCAATATATTCAGGCTTTTCGTTTTCTGCCTGAGTGATCTTGAATTTTTTAGAAACGATCATGATAATTACTCCTGCAATCATAAAAGGAATAGAAAGAACCTGACCTGTGTTCAAACCACCTATCTGGATGAACTCATCTCCCTGTGGCTCTTTTAGGAACTCAACAAAGAATCTGATCGCCCAAAGAATAATAAAGAACAACCCGAATAACCATCCTTGTTGATATTTTTTATCCGTTTTTCTATATAGAATCCATAATAAAATGAATAGCAAAACATATCCTACAGCTTCGAATAGCTGGCTGGGATAACGAGGTACAGTAAGACCATACTCACTGCTTTGCTGTGGGAAAAGAAGAGCAAACGGAGAGTTGGGATCAGCTGGTTTACCAACGATTTCAGAGTTGAAGAAGTTCCCCATTCTTACAAATGCACCTCCTAAAGCTACGACAATCCCCAATCTGTCATATACCCAGAAAGGATTTTTCTTAATGATTTTAAATGAATAATAAAGCGTAGTGAAAATCAAAGCAATGGTAGCTCCGTGACTTGCCAATCCTGAAAATCCTGTGAATTTAAAACCATTTTTTGTGCTGATTGGTAAAAATACACTCCAGAAATCCTCTTTGAATAATTCCGGCTGATAGAAAATAACATGTCCTAATCTTGCTCCCAAAATAGTCCCGATCAATGTCCATGTGAAAAGAGGTTCAAGATATCTCTGGTTGATATTATCAATCTTAAAGATTCTGGTCATTAAAATATATCCGAAGCCAAATGCAAATACAAACATCAGACTATAAAAGTGAAGCGTAAATGAACCGATATGAATTCCTTTTGAAGGATCCCATATTTTAAAGGATGTTTTAAGTTCTACTTTATCTGAATCTGTGATCGGTTTTACAGATTTTACTGCATATTTGAAGGTGGTAACATTCTCAGGGGTAGCAGAAGCATCTATCAGCTTAAAATTTTTATCAAAAAACTGATACTTAGAATCCTTGAATCTTCCTAATGCCGAAGCTGCATAATTATAATAAGCTGGTTCAAGGCTGGATCCGTTAAGGATCACAACAAAAGAATAGCTCTTATTTGATTCTCTGTCCGGAAAAGCTGTCAGGTCACCCATTTCTGTAGTAGAATAGATTTTTACTGGGATATTGTTTCCGTTGACATCTAAAGTTCCGTCAGATAAACCTCCAGGGTATTCCTGTGCAAAAAGAAGCTGCGTGGTGAACGCAAACAGCACAAGATAAATTCTGAAAAAAATAGTATTCATTTTCTATTGATTTAATAGTTTGATTATTGACATTTATGTTTGGGTGGAACGGGATCATAACCGCTTCCTCCCCAAGGGTGGCATCTTAAAATTCTTTTAAATCCCAGCCAGAAACCTTTAAAGATCCCATGAACGCGAAGTGACTCAATCATATAGTGAGAGCAGGTAGGTTCATAGCGGCAGTTTTTGGGAAGTAAAGGCGAGATAAACCATTGGTAGAATTTTATCAAAATTACCAGTGGAAATGTAATGATTTTATTGAATGTAAGTTTCAAAACAATGCAAAAATAGGGTAAAAAAATGAAAATTAGTTTAAATTTGTTATAAGTTTCGGTGATCAAAAATCCGGAACATTGATCTTAAAAAAAGAATTACTTTGAATCAAAATATTCCACTAGCCGAAAAACTGAGACCCAAAACCCTGAGCGATGTATTGGGGCAGGAACATCTTACCGGCGACAAAGGAACGATCCGAAAAATGATCGAAAATAATACCCTGAATTCACTGATTCTCTGGGGACCTCCGGGAACCGGGAAAACTACTTTGGCGGAAATTATTTCAGAGCAGTCAGGAAGGAAGTTCTATAAACTTTCTGCAGTTTCTTCAGGAGTGAAAGATGTGAGAGATGTGATTGATGATGCTAAGAAACAGAATTTGTTTTCAGGAAAGTCACCTATTTTATTTATTGATGAGATTCACCGGTTCAACAAGTCTCAGCAGGATTCATTGCTTCATGCGGTAGAGAAAGGTTGGATTGTCCTGATTGGAGCGACTACAGAAAATCCAAGTTTTGAAGTGGTTTCGGCTCTGCTGTCAAGAAGTCAGGTGTATATTTTAAAAGCTTTAAGTTATGACAAGCTAGAGGAATTGATCGATATTGCTTCCGAAAGGTATAATAAAGATGAAGGAACCGATTTTAAAATTCTTGAGAAAGAAGCTTTCATCCAATATTCCGGTGGTGATGCCAGAAAACTGATCAATTCTGTAGAATTGGTTTTGAATCAGTATAAAAATTCAGATACAACGGAAATTATTAATTCCGATGTGTTGGAAGTTCTTCAGGAGACAATGGCTCTTTATGATAAAAATGGAGAGCAGCATTACGATATCATTTCTGCTTTTATCAAATCCATGCGTGGTGGGGATCCGAACGGAGCGGTATATTGGCTGGCAAGAATGATTGCCGGAGGAGAAGATATTAAGTTTATTGCAAGGAGGATGCTTATTCTGGCTGCTGAGGATGTAGGGCTGGCAAATCCAAACGCTTTGGTGGTCGCTAATAATTGTTTTCAGGCGATCAATGTCATTGGAAATCCTGAGGCGAGGATCATATTAAGTGAAACAGCAGTCTATCTTGCGGTTTCACCTAAAAGTAATTCTGCTTATATGGCCATTAATGAGGCATTGGCCTTGGTGAAACAAACAGGAAACCTTCCGGTGCCGCTTCATTTGAGGAACGCTCCTACAAAACTGATGAAAGATCTGGATTACGGAAAAGAATATAAGTATGCCCATTCTTATGAAGGAAACTTTGTGGAACAGGATTTTCTTCCCGAAGAAATCAGGAATGTAAAACTCTATGAGCCCGGTAATAATTCAACGGAAAAGAAGATTTACGAAGAGCTTAAGAAAAAATGGAACAATAAATATTAGAAGTAAAAAAGGATGCTGAAAAACGGCATCCTTTTTTGTATGATTCAAATTATTCGGTAGTGTAGATAAACAATGTTTTCTTACCGTTGTAATCTTTTGTTTCTGCTCTTTTCGTGATTTCAGGATAGATCATTGTGCTCGTGTCCGTAAATTCATATCCTTCAATAAATACCGGGTTATCTGCCGGAAGATTATATTGGGCATTCATATTGGATAGCGCCATTCTGTCAAATACATTTTCTCCGTTTTTGAATTTATATTCAGTTACCCCTTTTGTAAAAACAGAGCTGTATTTTTTTAAACTCTGGGGAAGATTTGCCGGAGAATTGTATACTTTCGAAACCTGTAATACGTTTTTCTTTGCATTGAATAATTCTACTGTTCCAATAGCGTTATCAGCAACTGCAAACTTCACAGCAGGATTTTTTTGCTGTCCAAATAAAGTAGCAGAAGATAGTATTAAAAAAGAATAGAGTAATTTTTTCATAATCAGAATATGTAACTGTTAAAAACGTGATAAATATAGTTATTTTTTATAAAATGTGAATGAATTCTTGAATTGTTTTACGTTTTATTTAGAAATAAAAACTTTTATCCTGATTGTTAGTCTGTGGTTTCTTCGGTTTTATCTTTTTTATCAACCATATTTCTTATAATGTTTTTTAAACGTTGAAAAGCAAAAGAACTTAATAATAATATGATTCCAAGTGCAATGAAAGCGCTGATTCTTGAAATATTGTCCATTTGCCATACATCATAACCATAAAGTTTTAATACCATAAGTCCTACCAGTGCAAAACCAATTTTGTTGTATTCCTGAATATCTTTCTTCAAACCGATATAAATAAAAACACTGGCAAGGATAGTCCATAGGATTGGAAGATAAAGAATATTGAAATGCTCACTTGTTTCATAAGAATGAGGAATATCATTAGACACCATTAAAACATAAGAATGATGGAATTCATAACTAATACAAATAATAACGGCCAAAGACATGATCCAGTAAGAAATCGGACGTTTATGAAACTCCGAAGTAGGAATGATCCTGAAACATACATATATAAAAGGTATCCACTGAAGCAAATGCAGTAAATAAAAACTTAAATGTAACCTCTTTGTTAAAATAGCGGGAACAATTGAAGAAACGGAAACCGATAAATTAAGGGTTGCCAAAATAAAAAGCAGATAGATAAGAACGGTCTGGATATCACTGCTGATATTTAATGTTTTTCTGAAAAGTAATAAGATGAAAATATAGTAAATCGTAAATAATAATCCTATGCTGGTAATCGCTTCCCATGGCATGTCTGAAATATGGTATGTAATCTCAAGAAGGAAAGTAATATAAATAACTCCATAGCTGACAACGGTAATAAGATCTTCAACGAAGTTATTGGGTTTTGATTCCTGCTTGGTATTTCTTAATAAATATAAATTGGCAATAATAGAAGCTATGGTAAACGAACTCGTGATAAAAGGTGGATTAAAAACAATGGTAAAGTCATTGGTTCCGAAATATTCTGTCCAGGTTACAATCTGAGCAATCATGACCATTGGAAAAAGAATATAAAAGAAAATCCTGAAAATGTTATGTCCTGTTTTTTTCCAGATGAAAAGAAGCAGGGTGGTTTCTATGGCCCAAATACTGGTGATGAGATGTGTTTTGAATTGAATAGCTATAGCTGTTGTGATAAGGCTGGTAACCAGTCCAGCAAATACAGAATAAGGAATACCGAAGCTTTTTTGACCATATTCTCTAAATAGCAGAATGGAATTTACGGCTGCAAAAATAAGAGGGAAGATGATTGGCGGCTCGTAATTCAGGGTATCAAAAATGTAAAGCAGTCCGAGGACACTCGAAAAATTAGCTAAAGCAAGTATTAAAATATCAGAAGTCGAGAGTACATTTTTCCTGAAATAATCATGCAGGGCAAAAACGTAGAAAATCACATAGCTGATCAGGTAAAAAGTAATGCTTAGTAATTCTGTACTCTCATTCGTCCAGTAAAAAAGATAGGCCGTTGTGAAAAGATAGGCTGTCCATCCTACGCTTTTCCAATGCTGAAGAAAAGAAGCTGTCAGCATACCTATATTTAAGAGAGTGAGGTAAATAAAAAGGAAAAGATAGTTGCTTTGTCCGGTGCTGATCATCAATGGAGCAGCGAAACCGCCTATTAATGAAAAAATAATCAAAACCTCGCTCTTATAATAATAGGATAGGAGGATAGAAGCTGCGGTAATCAAAGCAGTAATGAAAAATGCAGTATTCTGTGTGAAAAGATGATATTCCCGGAAAGCAATCGTAGCTGTGAAATACAAAACGGCAATGCCTCCACCGGTTATGATAGAAGCAAATGTGGTGTAGTTTTTTCGGAGGAAATGTCCCGTAATGATAATTCCTGCTCCGGTACACAATCCAATAGCAGCTCTTGCTGTTTCTCCGATCCAGTTTTTATCAATAGCATATTTTACAAAATAACCTATTCCAAGAACAAGGGTGAAAATACCAACAATGGTCAAGGCATTTTGTTTTAAAAAATCGAAAACAGGAGTAAGCCAGTCTTTTTGTTCAGGCGTAGGGAGTTCTTCCGTTCTTTCTTTTTGTTTTATATCTTCATGAATAACTTGATGAGGTTGTATTTGCTGCTGGATCATAGCCTCTTCTGTGGAAGTTTTTTTATGAATAGCTTCAGCCGGAGCTGGAGTCTTATTTATTTTATAATTAAGATCCGAGATTTCCTTTTCAAGTTTTCTGATTTTAGTATTCAGATTATTGAAAATGATGAAGATTATGATAAGGATTATGACAGCAACAAATTCATTCATTTCATTCGTTTTATCAAATATAAAGAAATGTTTGAAAAGCTATTTAAAAAAATTAACCCATCACAGTATAAGCGATGGGTTAACGGTATAGATAACTAACAATATGTTTTTACTAGTTTGATACTTTGTAGATATAGAAGGAAGCAACACTTGAACCTAATAAGCCTACACTGATATTTCCTGTATCAACAAGTCCGAATGAAATTTTATCACCCGCCTGAAAAGAATATAAGGAGTTGATACTAGAGTCGGAAAATGTAATGTTAATAGCTAATGCAAGGTTGATACCGCTGAATGGGCGTGTATCTATCAGAGTTGTTACTGCAGATCTGGTTCTGGCTATTCCGATACCTGGAGCACCTGATAGCAATGAAGCCTGTAATCCTGTTCCATATCTGAATGCAAAGCCAACAGCATACACACCAGTAGATGGAATATTATAAGAACCGTCAGCATTTGTAAATAAAGCTGCACTTCCTATTGTTCTGTCAGCTTGTAAAAAGTTGACAGGCTGGAAATCTGAAGGTAAAACTCCTAAATTCAGGATATTGATACCTGTAGTTTTTCTTGCATTATACACTGTGGTATTGGTTCCGGAGGCAGCTATTAATATTGCCGGATCCATAGAAAAGACCTGAGTGGTTCCCTGGTTAACTGCTAAAACCTGATATCCTGGTAGTGCTGTGGCTGCTGGTACGTCTCTAACTTTCAATGTTCCGTTAACATCCAGCGTTGCGGTTGGAGTAGCCGTATTGATACCGACTTGTGAAAATAATGGTAGAGTGGCACACGCTAACATTAAGCTGTAAAGTTTAGTTTTCATGATCAAGATTTTAATTAGTTGCTTAGCAAATATACAATAAAAATTATACCCACCGTTGTGATATTTGTATTTTTAATATTAATATGATGTAATATATTTAAACATATGTTTGTATTTACATTGATTTATCTTCATAATTTAATTACGAGTTATTATATTTCTTTTTTAATTAATATCCTGTTTATAAGGGTTTTAATAAAAAGTAATTCTCCCTAGGTGGTGGGTTATTGTGATGTGAAATGAAGTTGTTATCCCTTGAATAGCTTCTCTTAAAATTTTGTGATTTTTTTGTGTTTTTAATGGATATAAAAGAAAAAACACCGCCTGATGGCAGTGTTTTTTTATCATTTTTTGGTGACTTCGATTAGCTTTCCAGGAGGAATTCTTTATAATTTCCAAGAAAATCAATATTAGCTTCAATAGATTCGAGCTCTTTAAGGGCGTTTCCGTGCAGGATATCTTCCCAGGGTCCTTCTACATTGATGAAGAAGAAATAATTTCCCAGTCCGGTTTTTAATGTTCTGGATTCAATTTTGCTAAGGTTCATCTTTCTCCATGCGAAAACAGATAAAACCTGGTGTAGCCCACCGGGATGATCTTCTGGCAGCGTAATCAGCATTCCTGATTTTTCCCCTAAAGTTTCCAGTTTGTCATTTTGGTACTTGTTCTGTTGTTTGGAGATGATGATAAATCGGGTGTGATTCTGTTCAAAATCCTGAATATCACGGTTGATGATCTTTAATCCGTATAAATTAGCTGCAAATTGATTGGCTACTGCTGCAATAGTAGTGGCTGGATTTTCTGAAACAAATTTTGCCGCCGCGGCTGTAGAGGAGAAGTCTTGTTTAGGGATCTCTTTATAATGAGTATCCAGAAAGTGAAAGCTCTGTGCTAGTGCCTGCGGATGTGAATATATTCTTTCAATATTCTCAATGGAGTTTTCCGGGTGAATCATCAGGTGATGGGCAATAGGCATTACTGCTTCTGCTTCAATTTTAATAGACGGGGTTTTATATAAATAATCCAACGTCATAGAAACGGTTCCTTCGATAGAGTTTTCCAAAGGTACGACCGCTTTTACTGCCTCTCCATTTTCAACAACATTAAAACAATCCAGAATACTGGCTTGTGGTAATAGCTCGTCATTAGGAAAAAGCTGTGCGGTGGCAAGCTGGGTGAAACTGGCATGAGGTCCCAAAAATGCAATCTTCATAATATAATATATAAGGGATGATTAAAATAAAGGTACAAAGGTGCGAATTAATTCATAAATAGAGTATGTGTTGCGATTTTGTTTTGTTATGGGTTGCGAGTTGCTGGTTTATTTTGTTATGGGTTAAGTAGAGATAGGTATTTTAACTGTATTAAAGAATTCACTCTACACTTGCGAAGCAAAATTCACTATTGACTTTAATAGCCTCTACCTGTATTTTGTTGAACACCTCACAAATCCCTAATCCCTGCCACCTACTAACTACTCCCTTTCAACCCAGTTCTTCTCAATCATTTCCATGAGGAATTCCGGACACTTGATAACTTTGTTGGTTTTCGCATCCAAAAAGAAGAGAGTAGTAGAAGCTTCTGTTATTTTAATATGCTCTTCATTGTAAATTTCATATTCAAATTCAATTCTTACACCCGGAATTTTTTTTACATAAGTATGAATTTCTAATTTTTGGTCATACAAAGCCGGACGGATATATTTAATTTTGTAGTCTGAAACAGGGAGCCAAATTCCTTGGTTTTCAATTTCATCGTATGAAATTCCTATGGTTCTGAAGAGCTCAACTCTCGCTACTTCGAAGTACGTTGCGTAATTACCATAGTATACATATTTCATCGGGTCTGTTTCTGCGTAACGTACTCGTATTGAGTGTGTTGTGTGTATCATTTTAGGTCTTAAATTATACATACAAATATATTTTTAAATAATCAATACCTGCAATATTTTTTTTTGAAAAGAAAAAATTGGACCTTTGTCTTCCTTCTAAACACAGTACAAACAAAGAATAATCGGGGCATAAAAATGGATGACAATTTAATGATGATATGGCAGAAATGCCTTCAGTTTATGCGTGATAACCTGAACGCAGCTGAAGACAATTCTGACCTGAAAAAACTTGAAAAATCTTTCGATATGTTATTCGACAAGGTTCAGCCACTTTCATTAGTAGCTAACAACCTTACGTTGATCGTACCGAGTGATTTTTACAAGGAATATATAGAGGACAATTACCTGTCCTTACTTTCTGCTGCCCTGAAGAAAAATATTGGAAAAGGAGTGAAATTATGGTATTCTGTGATGGAAAACAGACCAAAAGGTGAAGAAAAACCAGTTACCATGAATATCAAGGGACAAAGCGTTCCTACTCCAAAAACACAGGAAACAATGCCACAAGGCTTTTCTGCTAATATTGTAAACCCGTTTGTAGTTCCTGGAATTAGAAAAGTAAATATAGATTCTAACCTGAAGCCTGACTATTCATTTGATAGTTATGTAGAGGGGGAAAGCAATAAATTTGCAGCCACTGTAGCCAGATCCATTGCAAAAAGACCTGGTGCAACAGCTTTCAACCCGTTATTTTTATATGGAGGTTATGGAGTTGGAAAAACCCACTTAGGACAGGCTGTAGGTCTTGAAGTAAAAAATCAGTTTCCTGATAAAGTAGTTCTTTATTTGTCTTCGGAAAAGTTTATCCAGCAGTTTATCTCTGCTGCTAAAGCTCATAAGCAGACTGAATTTGCTAATTTTTATCAAATGGTAGATGTTCTGATTATTGATGATATTCAGTTCTTGTCAGGAAAATCTGCTACACAGGATAGTTTCTTCCATATTTTTGATCACCTGCATCAGAACGGAAAACAGATCATCCTTACTTCCGATAAAGCGCCTGCAGATATTATGGATATTCAGGACAGAATTGTTTCCCGTTTCAAATGGGGGCTTTCTGCGGAAATAAAATCTCCGGATCTATCCACAAGAAGACAGATCATCGAAGATAAACTAAGTAGAGATGGTATCATTCTTCCGGGAGATATGCTTGATTTCCTTGCTGTTGAAACAAAAACCAATGTAAGAGAACTTATCGGAGTGATCAATTCGGTGATCGCTTACTCTACAGTATATAAGAGAGACTTGAGTCTTGAATTATTGAAGGAAACCATCAACAGAATTGCTGCTAACCAGAAGAAAGTCATTAACATTCCTTATATTCAGGAAGTTGTTTGTGATTATTTTGGAATCAAAAAAGAGCAGTTACTGTCAAAAACAAGAAAAAGAGAGATTGCATTACCAAGACAGCTTGCTATGTATTTCTCCAAAGAATTAACCAATTCTACATTTAGTAAAATCGGTGAGGAGATGGGAGGAAAAGATCACTCTACAGTAATGTATGCTTGTGATACTATTAAAGACGTATCGAAAATTGATAAAGAAATCAAAAAGTACGTAAAAGATCTTACAGAAAGAATCAAACAATAAACAGTTTGAACTGAAAATAAATTAAAATGAAGGATAGTTTTATTCTTCATTTTTTATTTAGTTTTGTCATGGCAAAAGACTCTTTTAAATATCAGCATATGAAAATATTAATGGTTTGTCTGGGGAATATATGCAGAAGTCCGCTGGCAGAAGGAATTATGAAAACAAAATTACCGGATGGTTATACGGTAGATTCAGCGGGAACCATTTCAATGCATGAAGGTGAGCATCCTGATAAAAGAGCCATTAAAACTGCAGCCAATCATAATATTGATATATCCGGCCAAAGATCAAGACCTATCACAAGGAAAGACTTTGCAATCTTTGATAAGATCTATTGTATGGATATTGATGTATTGGAAGATGTAGTTTCAAAAACTAAAAATGGAGAAGAACGCCAGAAAGTATCATTATTCTTAGAAACATTGGGAGATCACAAAAATGCTGAGGTTCCGGACCCGTATTGGGGCGACATGAAAGATTTTGAAAGTGTTTTCCAGCTTTTGGATAAAGGATGCGACGCTATCAGAAACCAAATTTCAAAATAATAATCATGAAAAAGCTGTTTTTACTGCTTTTATTAAGCATTAATTTTTCCTTTGCTCAAACCAAAGATGAAACAGAAATCCGTAAAGTAATGGATGACTTCATGGGATGTATTAAATCCAGAGATGAAGCCAAATATCTTGCATTGTTCCAGGAGCCGGTGCTCTGGACCGGTATTTATAAAGACAGAACACAGGCCAAACGTCTTGAGAAAAATCCTAAAGCGGATTACTATTTTGCCGATGATTATAAAGCTTTTATCAAAAGTTTTAAGGATGATAAATCTGAAGAAAAATTTGACAATATTAAGATTGTGGAAGATGGAGCAATAGCCTCTGCCAATTTTGATTACAGCTTTTGGTACGACGGTAAAATGGAAAACTGGGGAAAGGAGATCTGGACATTAATGAAGATCAACGGAACCTGGAAAATCACCTCTGTTACCTTTTCTATGGATTTGACAAAATATTTCCCACAACCTACATTAAACGAAAGAACTAAAAAATAATACAATGCTTTTTTTACTCCCTGCTTACTTATCAGAAAATACTTCTATCAACCACTTTTCACCTGTTTTGAAGGATTATATCATGCAAACAGATTATTTCTTTGTGGAAAATGAGAAAACAGCACGAAAGGTTGTTAAGTTTTTTGCTCCGGAAAAAAAGCAGGCTGATCTGAAGTTGTTCTTATTGGATAAATACACGGAAAATGCAGATATCAAAGAGGCTCAGGAACTAATGCTGAAAGGGCAGGACTTTGGATTGTTGTCAGAAGCCGGATTGCCATGTATTGCAGATCCCGGAAACCTGATTGTGAAATGGTGTCATGAGAAAAATATCAGGGTGATCCCGATTTCAGGTCCTTCATCCATTATTCTTGCTTTGATTTCCAGTGGATTCAACGGGCAGGAATTTACTTTCCATGGCTATCTTCCCATCGATAAAGGAGAGAAAAAGAAACATATTATGAATCTCGAAAGTCTTGTTCAGAAAACCGGATATTCGCAGATTTTCATGGAAACTCCTTACAGAAATAATCAGCTTTTTGAAGATTTATGTAAGTTTTTATCACCCAATACAAAGCTTTGTATTGCAGCCAATATCAACGATCCTGAACATGAATTTATCAAGACAAAAACAATAAAAGACTGGCAAAAACAAAAGCCGGAACTTCATAAAATTCCTGCAGTATTTGTCCTTGGGAAATAAGCTTTATTCTTTTTGATTCAACGTAATCTTAAGAATCTTTACAATTTACAGGCTGAGAGAATTAAATATTCTCTCAGCCTTTCTTTTTTTGATTTAAGAGAATTTTCGGTAATTCATTAGCAGTCATATCAATAACAATACTTTACCTCTTTATTTTCTCTCTTTATTCTTTTAAATGTGGAATCAAATAAAATTTATTTCAATAATAAGTGATTAATTTATTTAATTTTCACTATTTTTATGCTTTAACATGTTGTGATTATATGTTAATAATAATATGTTATGAATTATTATTTTATGTTTTAATTTGAAATATTAACTAATTTATTTTGTTTAATTTGATTTTTATTAAAAAGTTTATAATTTAAATTTTTTACTGAATTTAAGCTAATCCCTTTTGTGTTTCTTTAATGATTTAGAGGGCAGGGGTTTGAAAAATTAGCTTTATAGAAAATTGATCCGATACAATCAACCCTAAATATTTAAATATGAAGACACGTAAAATTTTTTTTCCGGTATTGCTGATGTTGGCTATGCTGGTACCTTCTTTAATGCATCTGTCTGCACACGGATATGTTATGAGCCCGGCCTCACGAGGATATCAGGGAAGCCTGGATAAGGCTGCACTTGGCTATTCTGTAGCGTTTGGAAAATATGGTTCTGTAATTAATGAACCAGGTTCACTGGAAGCGCCAAAAGGATTTCCTGTATCTGGCCCTATAGACGGAAAGATTGCTTCCGCTAATGGAAGCATAGGGGGAGACACTACACTGGATCTCCAGACTGCCGACAGGTGGAAGAAAACAAATATCTCTACGGGTGTGAATGCTTTTATCTGGAAATACTCGGCGTATCATGCGACTGCAAAATGGCATTATTACATGACAAAGCAAGGCTGGAATCCTAATCAACCTCTTTCCCGACAGGATCTTGAGCTTATTGGCACAGTCACACATAACGGGACACCACCACAAGATAATGTTTCTCATCAGATTACCGTTCCTGTTAACCGTACAGGTTATCATATTATTTTAGCAGTTTGGGATGTAGCAGATACCACCAATGCATTTTATAATGTAATTGATGTGAATGTAACCTCCGGAACAGGAGTTTCTGCACCTGCCACTCCTACAGGATTAACTCAGGTTGGAGTAACAAGTTCTTCTGCAAAAATAAGCTGGAACCCACAATCAGACGCACTATCCTATAATGTTTTCCGTAATGGACAGAATATTCAACAGGTAAGCGGGGTTTCATTTGAAGATACTGGTTTAGCTGCTAATACAATCTATACGTATGAAATACAGGCGAAGGGCTCTTCAGGACTTACTTCAGGAAAAAGTACGCCACTCAATGTGAAAACAAATAGTGAGGGGACAATTGAAAAACCTACAGCACCGTCCAACCTTCATTCGATGGCAGTTACTGAAAACTCAGTTTCACTCATGTGGATGGCTTCTACCCACTCACAGGGAATCAAAAATTATCAAATCTTTGAAAATGGAATCAAAGTAGGAGAAACCGTACAAACAAGCTTTTTAAGAACAGGATTAGCGCAGGATACAGAATATCGTTATACCGTAAGATCTGTTGCCATGAACGATCAACTCTCTGATGCCAGCAATGAATTAAAAATCAGAACGAAGAAAGTTACACCAGGAAATGGACAATCCTATTGCGGAGCAGAGCAATATAATGCTGCTAATGCATATCCTATAGCAGGAGTAAAAGTTTTCTATTCTTGCAAAATCTGGAAAAACAAATGGTATGCAAATCCGGGAGAAATGCCGGGAACCAATATGGTATGGGAAGAAGTAAGTGCATGTACTGAAGGGCCTGGTTGTGCATCAAGTGGTCCGGTTACTTATTGCGGTGCACAGGAATATAGCCCAACAAAAACTTATCCAACAGCAGGAACAAAGGTTTTCCATGCATGCAAAATCTGGGAAAACAAATGGTACGCAAATCCAGGTGAGGAACCGGGAAGTAATGCAGTTTGGAAAGTTGTAAGTAACTGTAATGAAGGCCAAAGCTGTAAAATATCAGCTCTTGCTAATAAAGAAAATGATCTTTTAATCATCGTATCTGAGCATCTGATCAATTTTGTACCTGAAAGCTCTTATGATAAAATAAGCAGAGTTGATGTCATTACTCCTCACGGACTTCAGATTATGACTTTCGTGAATCCGGGACAAAACAACATGAATATCAGCCGACTTCAGTCTGGAATCTATTTTGTGAAAATCCTTTATAAAGATGGAAGCAGTATTACTAAAACCATCAGAAAGTAAATTTTCGAAAATATTTAACAGCTGTTAACAAGACTATTGCATTGTTATTGATTTTAAACAAGTACTGGAAACAGTATAAATTGTTGATAATGCAGTAGAAATCCGGGCATCGAAGATGCCCGGATTTTTAATAAATTAATTCTGATCTTTCTTCTTCGACTTCCATTTTCTCCAAAGAACAATAATTACAGGAATCAGCAAAAAGAAAGGCCATAATGAAACCATTCCCAGAAGAAGGCTTACAAAACTATTCCAGCCTTCGGTCAGAGAATCCATAAAACGGCTTCCAAAACCAATTTTTGAAGTGGTTGAGCTTCTTACTTTTTCTTTGTATAAGTTTAAGTTCAGAGTACTGTAATTCACGCGGTCATCAATAAAACGAAGTCTGCCTTCAGCCACATCTATCTCATCTTCCAGTTCGCGGATATTTTCCTGAATTTCCAGCATATCCTTCGTGGTAGCAGCGCTTTTCAGCATGTCACGGTATTTTTCAAGATATATCTTTTTATTAGCCAGTTTTATAGCGATATCGGTATATTCTTCTGTGACATCATTAGATGAAATGTTTTTAGACAAAACAGTTCCTACACCATTCGAAAAGGAATTGATCAATGCATCAAAATTTTTATGAGGCACCCGGATAATCAGAGTAAGATTATCATCCATATCCGTATTTTGAAACTCTTCTTTCTGGATATAAGCATTGTTCTTTTTGATAATTTCATTGACCTGATTCTGTGTCTTTTTGATATCACCCACCTGAATCTTCATATCTCCGTTTTTGATGATTTTTTTGGAGATTGTATCAGTTTTCTTTGGGGTGTAAACATCTTTGTTGGTTCCGTTCTCATCAGAAGACAGTTTTTCAGAAACAAAAGCTGGTGGAGGTAAAGGTGCCGCTGCAGAAGAAGGTGTTTTATCTTCGGTTATAACTTCCATCAGATCGGCTTTCACTTCCTGTTTTTCACCACCTGATTTGCTGCAATTGATCAGAATAAGACCTGATAATAGGAAAATAATTTTTTTCATGGGTTAATTGTTAATTAGTTTTTTACGGATATGATCAAAAAGTGTGCTCAAAAATGATTGTTTGTAAGATTGATTACCATTTAAAACACGAGAATGTTTAAAAATAACTCAAGAAATAGAGAAATTAGCTGTAAAACCCACCTTAAAAATTGCTGAGACTGGTAAATAATTTTTATTTTTAATTCATGAAAAAAAGTCTTTTAGCATTTGTGTTTTCTCCATTTCTGATGTACGCCCAGGAAGCCCCGAAACTTACAGACGAAATGGCTATGAAATTATCTGATAAACCTCTTCACTGTATCAACCAGGAATATCCTAATAAAACAGCCCATATCATTAATAATGCCGGCGAAGTTCCTTTGACTCCCAAAGACCTTCACCCAAGTTTTTATGGATGTTTTGACTGGCATAGCTCTGTTCACGGACATTGGATGCTCACAAGACTTTTGAAAACAAAACCTAATCTCTCCAATACCAAAGAGATTGAAAAAATTCTGGATGAATCATTTCAAAAAGAAAAGCTGCAGACAGAAGCTGATTATTTTACAAAATATGAGCTAACGGGAACTTTTGAAAGAACCTACGGCTGGGCCTGGATCTTAAAACTGGACGAAGAACTCACGAATTGGAATCACCCAAAAGCTAAAATATGGCATCAAAACCTGAAACCTCTTACAGATCAGATCCTGAAATCCTGGAAAACGTATCTTCCAAAACAAACGTACCCCAACAGAACCGGAGTTCACCCTAATACTGCATTTGCCATGGTTTTTGCTATAGATTGGGCAAGAGCTAATAAAGATAAAGAGTTTGAAAACCAGTTGATGGAAAAGGCAAAATACTTTTTCTTGAAAGAGCAGAAAACTCCCGCTTATCTGGAACCGGACGGCTCGGATTTCTTTTCGCCAAGTCTGGAAATTGCCGATCTGATGCGAAGAGTTCTTCCTCAAAAAGAATTTGTACAGTGGCTGAATGCTTTCTACGAAAAAAGAAGTTTAGAAAATGTTGAAACAATCCCTGTGGTGAGTGACCTGAGCGATTATCAGACGGTTCACCTTGTAGGATTGTCTTTTTCTAAAGCATGGTGTATGAAAGGAATTTCCAATGCACTTCCTGCCAATCATCCATTGAAAAAAGATTTCAGAAAAACAGCAGATGTATTTCTAAATAATGGATTGCCGTTACTTTTCCAGGGAAATTATGGTGGAGATCACTGGCTGGCAAGTTTTGCGGTATATGCGCTGGAAGATTAATATTTGATCCCTGTCTTTTTCAGAATAAAGCCTAAAAGCCAGATCGGTCCTATCAGAAGAAACTGTAGATCTTTAAGGAAAGTGGGCTTTTCCCCTTCTATTTTATGACCTATAAACTGGAAAATCCATGTGATGATGAATACACTTAGGTAAACGATCCATGATTGTCTTCCCAAACTGATATTGGTAAGGTAGATAAAATGTTCCATAATAAGCATGATCACAATCATCATGAGAGCGATCAAAAAAGACAGTCTTATATAGAACAGCGTGATCAGAATAATCACCACAATGCTTATGATACTGGCACATCCGAAATAGGAAGCACAAAAATGAGGGGAGGGAATAAGGGAGGTAAAGCCCAGAATTGTCCAGAAAATTAAGGGCACACAAATCCAGTGAATGAACTTGTTGGTCGCATTTCTATGGCTTTTACTGTATTCGGCAAATAAGAGATCAACCTTTCTCATGCTGAAGGAAAATTGGATTAATGCTAAAATAATAAAATTTTGTAATCACTGGTAAGATTGCTTACATTTGTCTTATGTCTCCCCTGGAAAAATTTGGAGTTGATATTTTTACGGAACGTAATATTTTCGAGAGAATTGCTGTCGATAAACCTTTCCGTCCTGATAATCCTGCTTTTATCTTTATTAAATCAGGTACCATAAAACTTCGTCAGCACTTTAGTGATCTGGAGGTTTCTGCTAATATGTTTATGGTAACCGATCCGCAAACCATTTATGAAGTAGTTTCTGTGACAGATGATTTTCAGTCGAGAATGGTTTCTTATAAAAGAGAATTTATTTCTGCCTTGTCATTGAAATTTAACCGCCTGATTACGTATCGCTATTTCAGGCAGCAGATGAATAAAGGAGTTCCTTTTCCTGAAGACGAAATGGAAGTCGTCTGGAAAAGTGTCAATTTCCTGAAATATATCCTGGATTCTGAGACGGAAATGCTCTATAAAAAAGAAATGGTAGAGCATCTTTTCTCTGTTTTTTGTTATCAGATGGCCGGAATTATTTCCAAGGAAGATAACAGTTCTATGAATCAGATGTCCAGACAGGAAGAAATTGTATTTGTATTTCTTACTGATATTGCAGAACATCATCTTACGGAAAGAACTGTTGAATTTTATGCCGAACGGCAATCCATTACAACCAGACATCTTTCTTCCGTGGTGAAGACCATTACAGGCAAATCTGCAAGTCAGATTATTGCTTTAATTGTAATCAATGAAGCAAAAGTACTCTTAAACTCTTCCAATAAACCGGTTTCGGAGGTTTCTTCTATTCTAGGATTCAGTGATCAATACTCATTTTCTCACTTTTTCAAGAAACATCTGGAGGTAAGTCCTACACAGTACAGACATCAGTTCGAAAGTTAGAATCTTACATTTGAACATCTTTTTCCAAAAATCAAACATTTGATTGATTTTGTTGTTGACCTAACTTTGCATCTGTAAAACAAGGTAAAATGACAAAGCAAATAAAAACAGCACTATCAGTTCTGATAGCGGCCTTTCCTGCGCTGTTTTTTTCACAACAGATCAAGCAGATGACCGCAGGTGAGGTGGCGGAACTCGCTGTTCAGAATCACCAGCAGCTCAAGGTTTCTGCCCAAAACATTGGTATTGCAAAACAAAATACGAATGTTGTTAAGCTTCAGAAACTTCCTACCATCACAGCTTCTACAAGCCAATTCTATTTAGGAGATGCAGTCGCTATTGACAAAGACTTTTCGAATTCTACAAATGTTCCGATGCCGCATTATGGAAGTTCATATGCAGTACAGGCAACACAGCTGATTTTCAAAGGAGGACTGGTGAATAAATCTATTGAAATGGCGGGGCTTCGTGAACAGCTTTCCGAACTGGATTTAGAGAAAAACAAGCAGGATGTGAAATTTTTAGTGATTTCCAATTATCTGGATGTCTATAAAACCATCAATCAGGAAGAGGTGTTTCAGAATAATAAGAAACTGGCTCAGGAACGTCTTAAAAATATCCAGAAGTTCTATCAGCAGGGAATGGTGACCCGAAATGAAGTGATTCGTGGAGAATTGGCCATCAAAAATTTGGATCAGGGAATTCTTACCCTTACCAATAATAAGAAAATCCTTAATTATAACCTGAATATTGCTTTAGGTTTATCTTCAGACACGGAGATTGTTCCTACAGAAAATCTGGAAAACAAAGAATCCGGAATAGGCATGGATTATTACACGGATCTTGCTCATGAAAGCAATCCGCTGTTGAAATCTGCTCAAAAAAATATTGCGGTCGCAGATAAGAACATTGAGATTATAAAAACCGATAATGCACCTACACTGGCCGGATTTGGCGGATATACACTGCAAAGACCGATCACGACCAGAAATCCTGTTTTGGATATGTATTCAGGAGGCTGGCAGACCGGAGTTTCTTTGAGTTATAACATAGATACCCTTTATAAAACGAAGGAAAAAGTAAAATTAGGTGAACTGCAAAAAAATCAGGCGAATGATGTGATGACCCTGACACAGCAGAATGTAGACATGGGAGTGAATGCTGCTTATACAAAATATCAGGAAGCGATTCAGCAAGCTGATATTCTGAATGATTCTAAAAGACTGGCAGAAGAAAACTACAAGATTACAGAAGCGAAATATCTGAATCAGCTGGCTGTACAGGCAGAAATGATTGATGCACAGAACCAGAAGCTACAATCAGAACTGGATTATGCCAATGCTGAAATCAATGTTTTGTATCAGTATTACAACCTTTTGAAATCTACAGGAACACTTTAATTTTTAAAACTGAAAATCAACACAATGGAAAACAAGGAACAAACTACTCAAAATACTACACCAACTCCGGCAACATCTGCTGTAGAAAACAAGAAAAAGAAAAATAAAACCAATAAAATCAGAGCCATCATTTCCAATATCATCGTTTTTCTGGTGATTGGATTCGGATTATTTTGGTTAATCCGTGAATATTTTCATATCGGAAGCAAAACCTATACGGAAGCAGCACAGGTAGAGGAATTTATCAATCCTATCAATACGAGAGTTTCTGCTTATATCAAAGAAATTAAGTTCATAGAACATCAGCACGTAAAAAAAGGAGATACATTGGTAATCCTTGATGAACGTGAAATTCTTACCCAATTGGGGCAGGCAGAAGCAGCTTATCAGAATGCAATGGCTCAAAAAACAGCAACAAGTTCTTCCGTGAATACGGTTTCCAACAATATTAATGTAATGCAGTCCAATATTGCGGGAGCAAAAGCCAGATTATGGAATGCTGAACAGAATTTAAACCGATATAAAAACCTTTTGGCGGCCGAAGCCGTTACAAGACAGCAATATGATCAGATAAAGACAGAATACGATGCTCAAAAGGCAGCTTATGAAACGTTAGTGAATCAAAAACAATCAGCTAATCTTTCCACTACAGAAGTGAAAAGCAGACTGGGAATTAATGATGCAGAAATTAAAAGAACAAAATCTGCTTTGGATATGGCGAGAATCAATCTTTCATATACTGTTATTACGGCACCTTACTATGGAGTGATGGGAAGAAGAACAATTTCTGAAGGGCAGTTGATCCAACCGGGACAACAGGTGGCAACCATTGTACTGAATGGTCAAAAATGGGTAACCGCCAATTTCCTTGAAAGCCAGATGCCAAATATTAAAGTGGGAGAAAAAATTGCCATGACAGCTGATGCTTTAGGAGGTAAAAAATTCGAAGGAGTAGTAACAGCGGTTTCTGCAGCTACCGGATCAAGATATTCAAGCGTACCTACTGATAACTCTACGGGAAACTTCATCAAAGTACAGCAGAGAATTCCTGTAAGAATAGAATTTACAGCTTCCAACAAGAAAGAAGATCTGGATAAACTGAGTGCCGGAATGAACATGAACGTGAATATTAATAAAGACTAAAAGATGGAAGATATCAGATTCCAGACATTATGCGTATGGAAAGCTAAGGGTGAATGTTGGAAGTCTGCCATCTGATATCTGAAATCTACTACCTAAAAAACATGTACAACAAAGGATTATATAGCGATTGGGTACCAAAACCCGTACAGCTGCTGCTGATTGTATTACTGCTTGCTGTGGTAATGCCTATCGGTGGGGTGTACACGGGAAATATCAGTTCTCTGGTAAGTGGTACCGGCGCCATGACAGAATATTTTATGTGGGCTAACTACGCCACTACCATTGGGATGGGAGCCTGCATGCCTGTTGTTATCAGAATCAAAATGAGATTCAAAGTAAGAGATAAACTGGTTTTACTTCTGGTACTTTTAGGATTGCTCAGCTATGTGAACGGGACTACTTTACAGCCAATGGTCTTCATATTTACTTCTCTACTGATTGGTTTTATGAAAATGATGGTTACTATAGAGCTGTTCCTGCCATTAATGGTGATGATTGGAAACCGCGGTATGTTTTACGGAGCTTTCTATACATTCGTTTTGGTAATGAATCAGGTGGCTACCTATTATGCCGCAGAGTTTGCTCTAATCTACAACTGGCAGCAGTTTTATCTGTTCACAGCAGTTTTATGCTTTATTTTAGCTTTAATACACTGGATTTTTATGCATGATAAATATTTTGCACTAAAAGTTCCTCTGCATTATATTGACTGGTTGAGTATTTTACTTTTCATCTCCACTTTTATGTTTTCGGCGTATGTGTATTCATTTGGGAGACAGCAGGATTGGTTCAATTCTAAAAATATCATGAATGCAAGTATTGCAGCTTTTGTAAGTTTTGCACTGCTTTCTATTCGTCAGTTAACTTTAAAACGACCATATCTTTCGTTCAAAATTTTCAAAAAAAATAATGTACAGCATGGTTTGTTTATGCTTTTCTGGCTGGGAATGTTTTTAGGAACGGCATCCATTCAGAATACTTTTGCAGTCGGAGTATTGGGATATGATCAATTGACAAATACCAGACTGAGTTTACTGATGATTCCCGGAATTATTCTGGCCGGAGTCATTGCTATTTTCTGGTTCAAAAAAGAAAAACCTTTAAAAATGTATATTTTTTCCGGTTTTGCCGCAATGATTGGCTATGCCATTATTATGTACTTTTCTATGGTACTGGAATTCAGTTATCACAACTGGTATCTGCCGATGTTCTTAAAAGGTTATGGAATGTGTTCACTGTTTATTTCCATATGGTTTTATACGCTGGATAAGCTTGAAATGGATGAAATGCTGGCAGCCATCGGGCTTGTATTGGTTTGGAGAACTTTCCTTGCCGTAGGAATCTTTTCAACACTGTATTCATGGTTTCAGTATCGTTTTCAGGTTACTGCAATTGGTGATCTTGCTGTTTATATGGACGGAATGACCATTACTCCTCAGAATGTAGCATCTAATATGAAAGCCATTCAGCTTAATGCTATTATCATAGCCACCAAAAAGATATTTGGATATATTATTCTGGTGGGATTTGGAGTGCTGATTTATGTTGCAACCCATCATTTCGGAGCAAAACGATTCCAATATTTCAGATTTATAAGAGTTCTGGGTGGTAAATCCGTCATAGCGAGAAGAAGACTTCGCGAAAGAAAAAAATTATTAGAAGATATAAAAGATGCAGCAGGGCCTGCAGTATAAAAAATACCTTGTTTTTACCAGTAAAATCCTGGTTCTTCGTTGGGCTGGGATTTTACGTTTTTAATGAAGGAGCCGGATGCTGGAAGAGGGAAGTAATGAAAGACGGTTTATAGCTGTTTGTTTCTTTATTCCAAAAGAGATTCTTAGAACTTTTATTGATTTACAGGTCATCAATAACTTCCAGCTCCCTTCTTCCAGCTTCCATTTTTTTATAAAAAAGGTTAAATCTCATATTTTGTTATTTTTATTCTTTCTAAATAAGAATTATCTTTGTGAGATTATAAAACGTTGAGTAGAAAGAATGAAAAAGCAGTATGCATTCATAGGTCTTTTAGCTTCGGGAGTATTATTTTCCCAGACAGCGAAAGATTCTATAGCCTCTAAGGGTATTGAAGATGTGGTAATCGTAGCCTCCAGAAAACCTACAAAAATCTCAGAAGTTCCGGGAACGGTTTGGGTCGTACAGAAAGAAAAGATTCAGGAACAGGCTAAAAGTGGAGTTCCCATCAAAGAAATGTTGTCGATTCTGATTCCCTCTATGGATATTGGTCCACAGGGAAGAACCAATTACGGACAGAATATGAGAGGACGTTCGGCACTGGTAATGATCGACGGTGTTTCCCTGAACAGTATTCGTGCCATAAGCCGTCAGCTGGATGCCATTGATCCGTTTAATATTGAAAGAATTGAAGTGCTTTCAGGGGCAAGCTCAATTTACGGAGGTAACGCGACTGGCGGAATTATCAATATCATTACCAAAACACCTTCCAAAAAAGGAATCAGTGGTGAAACTGAATTGGGAGTACGTACCGGATTTATGGGAAAAGATGATCATGATTTTCGTGCTGCTCAGTCTATTGCAGCAAAAGGAGATAAATTTTTCGGAAGATTGGGAGTGGCTTATCAGCAAAATGGAGGTGTCTATGGTGCGGATCAGAAACAGCTTTTCACAGATATTACACAGACGGATCTTCAGTATAATCAGTCGATTGATATTTTGGCTACAGGAGGATATCAGTTTAACAATAAACACAAAATAACAGCTTCTGTTCAGTATTACAACTCTAAATTTAATGGAGACAGAAGTTTATTTTTAGGTCAAAACCTAAGTGCATTCACGACAAAAAATGCGTCGTTATTGGAAATGAGAGATGGTTTCTCATCTGATAAAAACGTAGGAACAGAACGTTATATGGCAACCGTAGCCTATAACGGAAACGGAATTTTAGGCGGACAGGATTTGTATGTACAATTGGCTACCCGAGGTGAAAAATTAGGATTCTATCCATTCCCCGGAAATGTTACTTTACAGACCAGTAAAATACCATATATGTCCTCTTCACAGCAGGATACCTATTATTCCGGGATTAAAGCTTTATTATCAAAATCATGGCGGGGGCTGAATGTTACCTATGGAGCAGATTTCGATTTTGAAAAATTTGAGGGAACACAATCTGTTTATGATATTGCAAAGACAATGTCCAGCGGAGGTTTGGTAAATGAAACAAGATACAGCTTGGGAAGATATCCTACCAATCATTCACAGAGTTATGCGGGATATGTTCAGGCAAAATATAATATTCTTCCCAAATTACAATTGAATGCAGGAATCCGTTATCAGCATATCAACGTAAAAATGGATGACTTCGTAGGTTCAGAGCAGCAGACTCAGGTTGCCATGGGATATGGAAGTTCAGCATCCGCAATTCCTGGTGGTGAAAGTTCTTATAACGTGACATTGGCCAATGCAGGATTGTTGTACAAATTCAATGAGCAGCATCAGGTTTGGGGAACTTTTTCCCAGGGAGCAAGTCTAGCCGATCCTGCCAAATTTTACGGAATCGGACAATACAAACTGGTAGGAACCAACTGGGATGTTGTATCCAGTATCAACGTAAAAGAACAGCCGCTACAGGCTATCAAAACGAATCAGTTTGAGGTAGGTTACCGTGTTAACAAAGGTGGTTTAAGAGCTCAGATTGCCGGATTTTTAAGTAATTCAGACAAAACCGTTGCTGTAGACAAAAAAACATTCCAGATCTTGGTAAATGATTTGAAATTAAGAAATATGGGAATAGAAGCTGAGGTTTCTTATTCCTTAAACAATGGCGTTTATTTCGGGGCGAGCGGTCTTTTGATCAAATCTGAGGTTGATAACAAGGGAGAATGGCAGAAACAGGAAATTTACAACGCTTCTCCTTCAAAACTGGTAACGTATATCGGATATAACATTCAAAACTGGTCGTTCAGATTCCAGTCTTTGCAAAACTTCAAACAGAAAGACGAACTTAATAATGTGGTGGAAGGCTATAATACTTCAGATCTGATGGTTGGATATAAATTCCATTTTGGAAAATTCAATTTAGGAATCCAGAATCTGTTCAATACAGATTATCAGACAATATGGAGCAAGCGTTCACAGGTTCTGTATTCTACTTACGGACTTCCGGAATTGTTTAATTATAAAGGAAGAGGAAGAACATTCAACCTTTCTTACACTTTTGAATTTTAAAAATAAGATGAAGGTAAAAATGCCTTAATCTGAAAACATATTGTATTTCAAATCCGGTTTCTGAAATTAATCGGAAATCGGATTTTAATTTTTTTAAAAAAAATCAGTTATGGCTAAAATTTCAACAGGGCAGATTGTTGCCGAAGTAACCAGAAAAGAATACATTACTGACCATTTTATCAGAGTGTATTTGTACTCACCAGAAGTTCATTTGTTCAAAAATACGATGATGGGAGATAATAATAAGATTGCCGTTCCTCCGACTGGACTGAATGAAATTCATTTCCCTACACTGGATGAAAACCATCAGTGGGTGTATCCACCAAAAGAAGTTGCTCCATCCATCAGAACTTATACCCACAGAGGAATTGATCTGGAAAAAAATGAATTAGTCATCGACTTTGTAGATCATGGAGACGGCGGCCCTGCCTCCAAATGGGTGAGGGAAGCTGAAGCAGGCTCAAAGTTGGGAGTGATGATGCGTTTGGAAGGTAAGGAGTTGTATCCCGCTGCAGATTGGTATCTGCTTGTGGGAGATGCTACGGCCATTCCAGTGATCAGTGCTATTCTGGAAACACTTCCTGCAATGGCAAAAGGAATATGTATCATCGAAGTTCATGGAAAGGAAGATGAACAGCTGCTTGAAACGAAAGCTCAAATTGATTTTAAATGGTTACATAATACCCAGCCTCAGATCAGCAGTGAAATTTCAAATGCAGTAAAAAGTATTGAGATTCCTGAGACTACAAAGTTTGGTTATGTAGCTTGTGAATTCTCAAGTGTGAAAGAAATCCGTACCTATCTGAGAAAAGAAAAAAACTGGACTTCCCAGGAATTATATGCCTATTCTTATTGGAAAGCAGGTGTTGCAGAAAATGAATCTCAGGCGGACAGACATAAGGAGAAGGATTCGATGGAGTAGATGGCGGATTTAGGTAGCAGGTTAAAGAAGTTAGGTAGCAGGGATTAGGGTTTATGGATTTTAGAGTTTAAAGCTGTGGGTAACTAAGAACAATAATAACCAGCAACTCGTACCTTGCAACTATCATCCCGTAGCAAATAAACCAGCTACTTGCAACAAAATAAACTCGCAACTATTCCTCTGAACCCGTATCTTTGCATTATGAAAGATTTAATGGGCAGAGCGATCTGGGATTATTACCACAATGACAATCCTGAAGATCTGCAGACAGAAACGTCAATTTCTGAGCTGGATGAACTTCCGGTAGATTATTTATTCAGAGATTTTGAAGAAATGAATGATATTGAGCAGAAAGCACTGCAGTTAACCGAAGGAAAAATTTTGGATATCGGAGCGGGTGCAGGTTCTCATTCTTTATACCTTCAAAATGAAAGAAATCTTGAGGTGACTGCATTGGATATTTCACCAAAATCTATTGAGGTTTGTAAGCTTAGAGGTATTAAAAAAGCAGTTTGTGAAAATATGCTTGATTTCTCAGGAGAAACTTTCGATACTATTTTATTATTAATGAACGGTACCGGAGTTTTTGAAAGCCTTGCTAAAATAGATCCCTATCTTCAAAAACTGCATACTTTACTGAATGATGGCGGACAGGTTTTAATTGACAGTACAGATATCCTTTATATGTTCGACCGTGATAAAGATGGTGGAGTATATATTCCTGCCGGTGGATATTACGGAGAATTGGAGTATGTGGTTCATTATAAAGGGGAATCTGAAGAACCGATTACATGGCTATATCTTGACTTCAACACGTTGAAAAATGCGGCTCAAAACAACGGCTTTAAAATAGAAAGAGTTCTGAAAGATGAGGATTCTTATCTGGCAAAACTAACTAAGAAATAATTAACGACAAGTCATTGCGAGCTGAAAGCGAAGCAATCTCACGAATTAATATATTGTCATTCTGTAAACAGGAATGACTTTTTTTGTACTATTTCTAGCCCCGATAGTAACGGTTACCCCACAGTATGCGGTTGGTTTTTTGATCAGGCACGAGGAGTAAAAGTGGATAGCGGGAAACAGCTCCTTATTATGGTCTGAACAGATGGATGACTCTTGCAAACGGATCATAAAAAAGAAAGGCTGCTTCTAGTGAAACAGCCTGTTATCTTATGTTGAGGTTAATTATCCAATCTCAATCCCGTTTTCAACATTACTGTCGTCCGGTGTTACGAAAGATAATTTTCCGTCTGGTTTTGTTGTTAATAATAACATTCCCTGAGATTCAATTCCTCTGATTTTTCTTGGAGCAAGGTTCAGAAGGATCATTACCTGCTTACCGATTACTTCTTCAGGAGAGAAACTTTCTGCAATACCAGAAACAACAGTTCTTACATCTACACCTGTATCTACAGTAAGTTTTAATAATTTGTCTGCTTTTTCTACTTTTTCAGCTTCTGTAATGGTTGCTGTTCTAAGGTCTATTTTAGTAAAGTCATCAAACGTGATCTCTTCTTTCATAGGGTTTGCGTTAGGGTTTGTCTTTTTATTGTTTTGTTTTGTATCTTCTAATTTCTGGATCTGAGCTTCAATGACATTATCCTCAATTTTTGAGAAAAGAAGTGATGATTCATTGATTTTATGTCCTGTTTCAATTAAAATTGACTGCGTTTCAATTGTATTCCAATCTTTCTTCTCAACATTGAACATGTTCAATAACTTTTCAGAGCTGAAAGGCATGAAAGGTTCGCATAACTGAGCTAATGCAACAGCTATTTGTGCTCCAACGAATAAAGATTGAGCCGCTTTTTCTGGGTTATCTTTAATGGTTTTCCAAGGTTCCTCTGTCTGAAGGTATTGGTTCCCAAAACGGGCAAGGTTCATTAATGCAGTTAATGAATTTCTGAATTCATAATTTTCAAGGAATCCAGAAATTTCTTTCGCAGACTTACTTATTTCCTGCAATTCAGGACTATTTACATCACCTTGTGGAACAACTCCGTCGTAATATTTATGAATAAGAACTGCAACTCTGTTGATGAAGTTTCCGAAAATCCCTACCAATTCAGAATTATTCTTAGTCTGGAAATCCTTCCATGTAAAGTTGTTATCCTTCGTTTCCGGAGCAGATGAAAGAAGAGCATATCTTAAAACATCCTGTTGTCCAGGGAAATCTTCCACATATTCATGAGCCCATACTGCCCAGTTTCTTGATGTTGAGATTTTATCATTCTCAAGATTCAGGAATTCAAATGCAGGAACATTAGCCGGCATAATATAATCTCCATGAGCCTTCATCATGGCCGGGAAAATAATACAGTGGAATACAATATTATCTTTTCCGATAAAGTGTACCAGGTCACTGTTTTCACTCTGCCAGTAATCTTTCCAGTCTTTTCCGTTTTTCTCAGCCCATTCTTTGGTGAAAGAGATATAACCGATAGGAGCATCAAACCATACGTATAATACTTTTCCTTCAGCATTCGGAAGAGGAACAGGAACTCCCCAGTTCAGGTCTCTGGTCATTGCACGAGGCTTAAGACCGTCATTCAACCATGACTTAACCTGTCCGTACACGTTAGGCTTCCAGTCATCTTTATGACCTTCAATGATCCAATCATTTAAAAAATCTTCGTATTCGTTTAATGGAAGATACCAGTTTTTTGTTTCTTTAAGGATAGGAACATTTCCGCTAAGCATTGATTTCGGATTGATCAGTTCAGAAGGAGAAAGGGTAGAACCGCATTTCTCGCACTGGTCACCATAAGCGTTTTCGTTACCACAATTAGGACATGTTCCTACAATATAACGGTCAGCAAGGAATTCTCCTGCCTGCTCATCAAAATACTGCTCAGAAATTTCTTCTGTGAATTTTCCTTTCTCGTATAAAACCTTGAAGAAATCCTGACTGGTTTCATAATGATTTTTAGACGTTGTTCTTGAATATTCATCAAATGAAATTCCCAGATCTGAAAAAGATTTTTTAATGATCTCGTGATATTTGTCAACGATATCCTGAGGGGTAACTCCTTCTTTTTTAGCTCTTATGGTAATAGGAATCCCGTGCTCATCTGATCCACAGATAAACGCTACATCTTTTCCTAATCTTCTCTGAAATCTTGCGTAAACATCCGCAGGAATATAAACACCTGCCAAATGTCCTATATGAACCGGCCCGTTTGCATAAGGCAAAGCTGCCGTAATCATCTTTCTGTTTGACATTTATAGTAAAGTTTAAATGCAAAGATAAGGAATATCTGCTGAATACCGCTATTGGTGGTATTATTATGAGGAATAAAGCAATTTTGAAAGGTTGAATATGAAATTAAGTTAAACAATCGTTTAACAAATTGTTAAATTAAAACAAATATTATGCAAAGCATAAGATGCTGTAAAATATTGGACTGTAAAAAACTAACTAAAACCCGTTTCGTAATATACATAATTTTAGATAAAATTATATTAAATTTATGATAATTCCAATTTTTTTATAAATTGCGAGTCTGGCTCGAGGCCAAAAAATGACTGAAAAAAAACGAAACTATAAAAAATATGATTGTGAAGAACTTTACAACAGTTTTGAAAATTGCGCCCGCTTTTTTATTGGCAAGTACAGTAATACACGCGCAGAAAAAGGATTCCCTTCCTCAAGAGAAGAAAATTGACGAAGTGGTTTTGATCGGATATGGTAAGCAGAAAAAGACGGATCTTACAGGATCTATTTCTTCTATAACATCCAAAGATTTTAATGGTGGAGCAGCCACTGCTGATCAACTAATTGTTGGTAAAACTCCTGGGGTACAAATTACCGGCAATAGCGGTGCTCCTGGTTCAGGTTCTACAATTAGAGTAAGAGGTGGTTCTTCATTCATTAATAATGATCCGCTAATTGTTATTGATGGTGTTCCTATTGATTTTAACAGTTTAAGTGGAGCAACGAATCCGTTATCATTGATTAATCCAAATGATATCGAAACATTTGATATCTTAAAAGATGCATCTTCTGCAGCTATTTACGGTAATAGAGCTTCGAACGGGGTTATATTAATTACAACGAAAAAAGGTACTGCAGGTAAATTCAAGGTAAATTTCAATACTAATTTTTCTGTCTCTACTAAAATGGGTAATGTAGATGTTTTAGATGCTGATCAGTTTAGAAGTTTTGTGAATACTTATGGAACGGATGTTCAAAAATCTTATCTCGGTACTGCAGACACTAACTGGCAGGATAAAATTTATCAACAAGCCTGGGGAACAGACAATAATGTTGCATTTTCAGGAGGTGTAAAAGGTTTGCCATATAGAGTTTCTCTGGGGTACAACGAGCAAAACGGGATTGTAAGGACAAATGAATTCAGAAGAACTTCATTAGGTTTAAATTTTTCGCCTAAATTTTTTGATAATCATTTAACTGTTAATGGTAATTTAAAAGGAACTTTTTCTGAGAATAGATTTCCAGATGCTGGAGCTATTGGAGCATCTATTTATTTTGATCCAACGCAACCTGTATATTCAGGGAATTCTAAATATGGAGGATATTACGAATGGTTAGATCCTGCCAACACTGCTACAGGTTTAAACGTAAATGGAACAAGAAACCCATTAGGTTTATTATATGGTAAAAGAGATATTTCATCTGTCTTTAGGGTCATTCCAAGTTTACAACTAGATTATAAGTTTCATTTCTTACCTGATTTAAGACTGAATATAACAGGATCTTATGATTATGCAAAAAGTGATGGCTCTGTTAACACATATAAAGAGTACGCTCAAGGAATTGGAACTTTAGGGTCTTATCGTTCATATTCACAGGAAATTAAAAGTAAATTATTTGAATCTTATCTAAATTATGCAAAAAAGATTAATGCAATTAATACAACTGTAGATATTATTGGCGGTTATTCTTATCAAGATACAAGATCAATTACTCCGGAAGCTCCTACATATTATGGAAATGGTCAAAAAACCGATTTTTCAACTGCAGGAGATACACAGAGAACTTTACTGTCTTTTTATGCCAGAGGTATTTTTACTATAGCAGATAAGTATGTTATCAATGGTTCTATCAGAAGAGACGGATCTTCTACATTCTGGAATGGAGCAGATAAAAGCCAGTTATGGGGTAATTTTCCAGCAGTGTCAGTTGCATGGAAAATTAATGAAGAAAGCTTCTTAAAGGGTATTTCAGCAATTAAATCATTAAAAATAAGAGCAGGTTGGGGGAAAACAGGTCAGCAAGAAACAGGTAATTTCTATCCTGCATTTGGTTCTTATTCTTATAGTAATAGTAGCACGGCGCAGTATCAGTTTGGTAATAGTTTCTATACTTTACTCCGTCCAGATGTTTACAATCCAAACTTGGTTTGGGAAACAACAACTACTAAAAACTTAGGTTTAGACTTTGCAATTTTAAATAATAGAATTAGTGGTTCAATAGATTATTTTGATAAAAAATCTGAAAATCTTATTGCAAAAGTACCCACTTGGGCAGGCGATTTAAGTAACTTTAATATTAAAAATGTTGGAATTATTGCCAATAAAGGTTTTGAAGCTAACTTGAATTTGGTTCCGGTGAAAAATGAAAACGTAACTTGGGATGTAAATCTTAATGCTACTAGATTTAATCCTAGGGTTACAAGTTTATCTCAATACGTAGATTCATCATATAAAATTCAAGTGGGAACGCTTACTGGTATTAATAACTATATTCAAGCAATTACAGTTGGTCAGCCCCTAAATGCATTTTATGTTTATCAACAAGTCTATGATAGTAACGGAAAACCTCTAGAGGGAGTTTATGTTGACAGAAATGGTGATGGGAAATCTACTGAAGATGATAAATATTTCTACAAATCTCCAAACCCTGATGTAATTTTAGGCTTTTCTACAAAGGTAAGTGTAAAAAAATGGGAATTTAGCACATCGCTTAGAGCTGTTTTAGGAAATTACGTTTATAATAATTCTGCTTCTAATAGCTCAATTGCAAATATTCAGGCGAATAATTTCTTGAGTAATACAAATTCAAGTGTTTTAACAACACAGTTTGCTGCAACACAACTTTTCTCGGATATGTTCATTGAAGATGCATCATTCCTTAGAATGGATAATTTCTCAATTGCTTATAATGCGGGAGAATTTATGGGAAAAGGAACAAATTTAAGAGTAAATGCAATGGCACAAAATGTTTTTGTAATTACAAAATATAAAGGTATAGATCCTGAGGTATTTGGAGGAATTGATAATGGTTTCTATCAAAGACCAAAAGTGTATTCAGTAGGGTTTAACTTCCAATTTTAATCAACATGAAAAATAAATATTTATATAAAAAATTAATTATAGGGTCTATTACTCTAGGGACTCTATTTTTTGCAGGTTCTTGTACACAAGATCTTGAGAGAGAACCAAGTCTAGGATTAACGGCTTCTGTTTTATACAAAGATTTTAATAATTATAAACCTGCTCTAGCTAAAATTTATGCAGGATTAGCAATTGGCGGTCAAGGAGATCAAAATAATGCAGACGGAAATACTGATATAGGCGGAATTGACGGAGGTTTCTCAAACTATCTTCGTCAAATGTACAGTATGCAGGTTTTAACAACAGATGAAGCTGTTATTGCTTGGGCTGATTCAGGCCTTCCAGAAATGCACAATATGACTTGGAATGCTTCCAATCCGTTTGTTGCAGCAATATACTATAGAATATTCAACGTAATTGCGGTAAGTAATGAATTTATTAAAAATACGACTGACGAAAAACTTTCTACAAACGGAATTACTGGGACTAATCTTACAGAAGCGAAATATATGCGTGCAGAAGCTCGTTTTCTAAGAGCTCAATCGTATTATCATGCAATGGATTTATTTGGAAATGTACCAATGGTAACTGAGACCACTGATATTATTAATACGCCTCCTCCAAGAATTGCCAGAGCAGAGCTATTCAAATATGTAGAGTCTGAGCTTTTAGCTTGTGCAAATGATCTTAAAGATGCAAGAAGTAATGAGTATGGCAGAGCAGATAAAGCTGCTGCTTGGTCTTTATTAGCAAGATTATATTTAAACGCACAAGTTTATACGGGTACAGCAAGATATACGGATTGTATTACCTACTGTAATAAAATAATAAACGCAGGATATTCATTAAAATCAAACTATTCATCATTATTTATGGCAGATAATAATGTAAATAATCCTGAAGTTATTTTATCTGTAAACTACGATGGTACAAGCACAAAAACTTATGGAGGTTCAACTTTTATGGTACACGCTGCAGTTGGAGGTTCGATGCCTGCTTCTCAGTTCGGAATCAATGGAGGTTGGGGTGGTATAAGAACTACGAAATCTTTTGTTAATCTATTTACTGGTTCTCCAAATGATCAAAGAGGAAATTTCTATACAAGTGGTCAGAATTTAGAAATAAATAATATATCAACATTTACAGATGGTTATGCATTTGTTAAATATAAAAATATAAAGTATTCTAATGGTGCCCCTGGATCAGATGCATCAGGTAATTTCGTTGACGCAGATATTCCTTTATATCGTTTAGCAGATATTTATCTTATGTATGGTGAAGCCGTTTCAAGAGGTGGATCAGGAGGAGATGCGGCCACAGCATTAGGATATGTAAATGCCTTAAGAATGAGAGCAGGAGGAACTACTGTTGCTTCACTTAATATCGATTTTTTCTTAGATGAAAGATCTAGAGAAATGTCTTGGGAAGCAACGAGAAGAACTGACCTAATTCGTTATGGTAAATTTACTTCAGGTTCATATCTATGGCCTTGGAAAGGTGGTGTAAAAGATGGTAAAGGAGTTGAAGATTATAGAAACTTATTTCCAATTCCTGCTAACGACATCGTTGCTAACCCTAATCTTGTTCAGAATCCTGGCTATTAATTAAAAACACTATTATAATGAAAAATTTATTCAAAATATTAGCCCTGGTTTTTACCGGACTATTAGTTTTTTCCTGTGAAAAAGACGAGGATCAGGCAGTTATTAATGAAACATCTGCAAGTAAGTTATCTGCTGATAAAAGTGCAGTTGTTCTTAATGAGCTCAATGCTAATGTTGCTGTAATCACTTTTAACTGGACAAAACCTACATACAATATTTCCGTTGTTTCCAGTCAACAATTAGAATTTGGAATTAAAGGGAATGGCTTCAAAAATAGTGCGACTGTTGACTTTTCCAACGATATGACTTCTGGTCCTGTTACTAATGCTTCTATGAACGCTGCTATGTTCAGTATCGGAGCTACACCGGATGTTGTGAATGATATTGAGGTAAGATTGAAGACTTCTGTGGGGTCTGCAGCTTTTTATTCCAATGTAATAGCACTCAAAGTAACTCCTTATACTCCAAACCCGGATTTGGTATATCCTAAGATCAATGTACCAGGAAGCTATGCAGGAGCTGCAGGGTATGCAGACTGGACTCCAGCCAACTCACCTAATTTGTTTTCTCCTGGAAAGAATGATGAGTACAGAGGATTTATCTGGATCAATACTGTTGCTGGTGCTGAAGATGGAAAATATAAATTTGCAATCAATCAGGACTGGCCAGGAAATAAAGGAGATGACGGAAGCAATTCTGGAAAATTGAAAGCAGATGGAGACAATATAAAAGCTCCAGCTGCAGGAACATACTACATTAAAGTAAACTGGGCTGCCAATACCTATTCTTCAGTTATTGCAAACTTTGGGGTGATTGGTGACGCTACTCCTACAGGATGGGGATCAGATACTGATTTTGTATATAATCCTGCAACTAAGACTTTTGTGATTAATTCTATTGCTTTATCTACTACAGGAGTATTTAAATTCAGAGCTAATGATGATTGGGCGATGAAATTCCAGCCAAAAGATGCAGATCAGACTTTGGTTTCCGGAACTGCTGTTCAGTCTTATTTAAGTTCAGAGAACACTGTAACAGGAGATCCTGCATATAAAGTTTCACAGGCAGGTAATTATAAAATTGAGCTGGATTTACATAATTCAGCGTATTATAAGCTTACGATTACAAAATTATAAGAATATTGAGTTTATAAAAGCAAAGTGCTGCTTTATCGCAGCACTTTTTATCTATTTTTAAGTTAATTAAATAGTCATTATGAAGAAAATTACAGTTGGAGCGCTTTTGCTCTCAATGATGTTTACAGGTTTGAAAGCCCAATCTTTAAAATCTCCGGACGGAAAATTTGAAATGAATTTTCAGCTGAAAAGTGGAGTTCCATACTATAATCTGAAATATAACGGTGCGGTAGTGGTAGAAGATTCTAAATTGGGATTGAGATTATTTAAAGACACAGCTATAAAGTTTGCTTCCGAAATAGCCAAACCGGAAGATGCAAAATTCGATCTGAACAACGGTTTTGCAAAGACAGATGAAAAAAGAGATTCCAAAAATGAAACCTGGCAACCGGTTTTAGGAGAAAAGAAAAACTATATCAATAACTACAATGAGCTGGCAGTTACCCTGAATCAGGCTTCTACAGACAGAAGTATTGTAGTGAAATTCAGATTATTCAATGATGGTCTGGGGTTCAGATATGAGTTTCCACAACAAAAAAATCTTAATTATTTCGTAATCAGAGAAGAAGATTCAGAAATTGATTTCCCTACTGATATGAAGGCATGGTGGATCGTTGCAGATTATGACTCTCAGGAATATCAGTATCAGGAAACAAAAGTTTCTGAAATTCCGGCAAAATGGGATAAAGCATATGATGCCAACGCTTCACAATCATTGGTGAAAAATGCAGTTCAGTCTCCATTGATGCTTAAAAAAGAAGGAAAAGAACCTTTGTATATCAACGTTGCAGAAGCAGCAGTGTTAGATTATCCGGCTTCACATCTTGAAGTAGATGCGCAGAATTATAAATTCAAAACGCATTTGACTGCGGACAGACAGGGAGCAAAAGGATATATTCAGACACCATCAGTAACGCCTTGGAGAACTATTATTGTAGCACCAAAAGCAGAGCAGGTGATGGATTCTAAAATGATATTCAACCTTAATGAACCTACAAAATACACAGATACTTCTTACATTCACCCTACAAAATACATGGGAGTTTGGTGGGAAATGATCATCGGAAAATCACAATGGGCCTATTCTACAGCTGAAAATGTTCATTTAGGTAAAACTGATTTTGCGAAATTAACTCCAAACGGAAAACACGCAGCCAACAATACAAAAGTTAAAGAATATATTGACTTCGCTGCAGAAAATGGATTCCAGGGATTATTGATTGAAGGTTGGAATATCGGTTGGGAAGACTGGTTCGGACATTCTAAAGAATTTGTTTTCGATTTCATTACCCCTTATCCGGATTTTGATATCAAAATGTTGAATGAATATGCCCATTCAAAAGGAATTAAGCTAATCATGCACCATGAAACTTCAGGTTCTGCTACGAACTATGAAAGATGGGCGGACAAAGCATTCCAAACCATGAATAAGTACGGCTATGATGCTGTGAAAACAGGATATGTAGGAGATATTATTCCTAGAGGAGAACATCATTATTCTCAATGGATGATTAATCACTATTATAGAATTGCAGAAAAAGCAAATGACTATAAAATCATGGTCAATTCTCACGAATCTGTACGTCCTACAGGAGAAAGCCGTACTTACCCGAACTATATTTCTGCAGAAGCAGCCCGCGGAACAGAATATGAAGCATTCGGAGGAAATAAACCGGATCACCAGACCGTTCTTCCGTTTACAAGATGGATGGGAGGTTCTATGGATTATACACCGGGAATTTTCCAAACAAAGCTAGACTATTATTTCCCTGGAGATAACCGTTCTGTGAAAACTACTTTAGTAAAACAGCTGGCACTTTATGTAACAATGTATATGCCGCTTCAGATGGCTGCTGATCTTCCTGAAAACTATAAAAAACATATGGATGCATTCCAGTTTATCAAGGATGTAGCAGCAGATTGGGATGATACGAAAATCTTATCTGCAGAACCGGGGGATTATGTAGTTACAGCAAGAAAAGCAAAAGGTACTGAAAACTGGTTTGTAGGAGGTATTACCGATGAAAATAAACGTGAATATACAGTAGACTTCTCTTTCTTAGACAAAGGGAAAAAATATGAAGCAACTATCTATGAAGATGGAAAAGATGCTGATTATATTGATAATCCTCAAAGTTATAACATTTATAAAAAAGAGATTACAAACAAGTCAAAAATTAATTTTAAAATGGCAAGAAGTGGCGGTTTCGCAATTTCTATTAAACCGGTAAAATAATTAATTTGAAGAAACACTAAGGTGCCCCGGTTCATCAAACTTTTGATGTCCGGGGTATTTTTTTAGGAGAAATTATTTATCTCCTGCCTGTTGGTTCAATGGTGAAAATTGGTATTCGGTGTCTGTTGCTGGTTCTTTTACAGATGAGGTTCTGCTTTTTATCTTTTCTTTGTATTCCTTCTGATACTGCTTTACCGTTTTTCCGGTACCGTCATGTCTCCATCCTGGTGAATAAAAAAGATACTTTATACGGTTTTTAAAAGATAATCCCGGCTGTCTGATGTCTTTTCCTATTCTTCTCCATTCATAGAAAAGCATGGTAGCTGGGTCTTTGGATTTAATTTTTGGATAAACCCCATATTTAACAGGTACTTCAGGGTCTTCTTTTTCAAAAGTTCCGAAAATTTTATCCCAAATAATCAGCCCCATTCCCATATTGCGGTCAAGATATTTAATATTACATGCATGATGTACCCTGTGGTGAGAAGGGGTAACCAGAATATACTCTAGGAATCCCATACTTTTAATGGATTGTGTGTGTACAAAAGTACCATAAATCTGTATGGCAGAATAGGCTACCAGAATATGCCATGGATGAAAACCCATAAAAGCTAATGGTGAGAAAAACAAATATCTGTACAATGGTTGAAACACCGGACTTCTGAATCCTGTACTGATATTGAAATAATCAGAATTATGGTGAGTGATATGCACTGCCCAGAAAACCCGTGAGTGATGATCTACGTAATGGTGAACATAATAAGCAAAATCCTGAGCCAGGAATACAGCAATCCAATACCAAATGCCTTCCTGCCAGTCGAAGATACGGTGATGGTAGAAAAACATCATGACAAATAAAGAGAAACCTTTCATAATGATGTCTAAACCATAATTGAGCAAAGCAAAAAGGACATTGGTTGCTACGTCCTTAGTTTCATAGATCTTTTCTTTATTAAAGTGGCTGTAGGCCATCTCTAAAAAAATAATCACAGCAAATACAGGAATGGTCCAGCTGTAAACAACATCCGGTCCCTCAGTTTTGAACATATTACTGAAATCAAACATTTCTTTTTTTCTGTAAAACTAGAAATAAAAAGAATGAAAAATCAACTTTCAGGATGAATTTTTTATGAAAAATTTAAGTTTTTTTAATAAAAATCTAAATAAGGGTGTTAAATTTTGAAACTTTACATTAACGGCAGCAAAAAAAGATACTCTACGCTCTATTTTTGAATGTATATATGAAAATTTAATGCTAAATTGAACACTAATATGAAGACAATATACGCTACATTAGCCCTTTCAATAGCTTCTGTTGCTTTTTCCCAAAAAACATTGGAAAGAGTAGAACCTGCTTTTTGGTGGAAGGGAATGAAAAACCCAGAACTACAGATTCTTGTTTACGGAAAAGACGTTGCCAACAACGAGATTATGCTTTCAGATGGAATTCAGATAAAAGACATCAGGAAAGTGGATAACCCGAATTATGTTTTTATTACGGTCAATACCAATGAAATAAACGTTCCGAAGTTTACCATCAATATTAAAAAAGATAAAAAAAATATCGGTGCTTATACTTACGAACTGAAGCAGAGAGAATCTGGTTCTGCCAATCGGGAATCTTTTACTTCAAAAGATGTGATGTACCTGATCATGCCTGACCGCTTTGCTAATGGTGACGAGAAGAATGATTCAAGGCAGGAGCTTACAGAAAAAGTAGACCGCAGTCTCCCTAATGGAAGACATGGTGGAGATCTCCGTGGTATTATCAATAATCTGGATTATATTCAGAATTTGGGTGCAACGGCGGTCTGGCTGACCCCTGTGAATGAGGACAACGAAAAAGTATATTCTTATCACGGCTATGCCCAAACCGATCTGTATAAAATAGATGGTCGCTATGGAACCAATGAGGAATACAAAACTTTATCTCAGGAGCTGAACAAACGAAAAATGATGTTGGTGATGGATTATGTAACCAACCATTGGGGAAGTTCACACTGGATGATTAAAGATCTACCATCAAAAGACTGGATACACTGGTTCGACGAAGGAGAGAATGGATTTAAACGTTCCAATTATAAAACGACCACACAGTTTGATATCAATGCTTCTGATATTGATAAAAAATATGCGTTGGATGGATGGTTTGATAAAACCATGCCGGATATTAATCAGAAAAATCCATTAGTTTTAAAATATCTGACTCAAAATGCTATTTGGTGGATAGAATATGCAGATCTGGGCGGCATCCGTGTGGACACTTACCCTTACAATGATAAAGAAGCCATGGCAAAATGGGCTAAGGCAATTACTGATGAATATCCGAAATTCAATATCGTAGGCGAAACCTGGTTATATACAGCCGCACAAATTGCAGCATGGCAGAAAGATTCCAAAGTGGGGGAGATTGCAGGATACAATTCAAACTTACCATCGGTAATGGATTTTATGCTGTTTGAAAATATGCCTAAAGCTCTTAAAGAAAAAGAAAGCTGGGATAAAGGTATGATCCGTATTTACGATTCTTTTACCAGTGATTTCCTATATCCGGATCTTAAAAATCTTTTAGTTTTCTTCGAAAATCATGATACCGAAAGATGGAACGAAATCTTTAACGCCAATCCCAATGCTTATAAAATGGCACTCGCCCTGATTTCAACGGTGAGAGGAACTCCACAGATCTATTACGGATCAGAAATAGGAATGCGTGGAGATAAAAATGCCGGAGGAGATGCCGATATCCGCAGAGATTTTCCGGGAGGCTGGAAATCTGATAAACAAAATGCTTTTCTTCCATCTGCTCAGACTCCGGAACAGAAAGAGTTTTTCCAGTTTACGCAAAAATTACTGAACTGGAGAAAAGGGAAAGATGTAATTCATAATGGGAAAACTAAAAATTTCGTTCCTCAGGATGGTGTTTTTGTTTACTTCAGATACAATGATAGAGAAAGTGTAATGGTGGTGATCAATAATAATGAAAAAGATCAGACATTAGATTTGAAGCGTTTTGCCGAATCTCTTAATGGATTTACAAAAGGAAAAGAGATTATCTCAGGAAAAGAAATTTCATTACAAAACAGTATGAATATTTCTGCAAAAACTCCGTTGATTATTGAACTCGAAAAATAATTATTATACATGAAAAAACTAACAACAGTTTATACGCTAATCCTATTTGTACTGGGCTTTTCTATATTCACTGCACAATCAAAAAATGCATTTGAAAAAGAAAAAGCAGAAATTAGTACGATGCTTGATGAGTTCAACATAGCAGCTGCTAAAGCGGATTACAATACTTATTTTAATTTCTTTGCAGATGAGTCTACCTTCATTGGAACAGATGCTACCGAAATCTGGAATAAAAAAGAATTCATGGTGTGGGCAAAACCTTATTTTGACAAAAAGAAAACCTGGAATTTTAAAGCGATTAAAAGAAATATCTATTTCAATAAAGATGGAAAATTGGCATGGTTTGATGAACTATTGGATACCCAAATGAAAATTTGTAGAGGTTCTGGTGTGGTAGAAAAGATCAACGGAAGCTGGAAGGTAAAACAATACGTTCTTTCCATGACGGTTCCTAATGAAGTGGTAGATAAGGTGGTTCCTGAAAAAGCACCAATTGAAGATGCATTAATTCAAAAACTGAAGTCGTAATGGCAGAAATGGTAGGAAGATATAATACAGGTCCATTTGGAAGAAGAAAAAAGCCCAATTTATCTATGCTCCAGATTATCAATATGAGCATGGGATTCCTGGGAATTCAGATGGCATTTGGCTTACAGAATGGAAATGCGAGCCGTATTCTTGGAAATTTAGGAGCTGATGTTCACGAATTATCCTGGTTCTGGTTGGTGGCCCCTGTTACAGGTTTGATTGTTCAGCCTATTATCGGCCACATGGGTGATAATACATGGAGTCCGCTGGGAAGAAGAAAACCTTACTTTTTAATTGGAGCTGTTTTGTGTGCCATTGGATTGGTACTCCTTCCTAATGCTGCTTCTATTACTCAGATGTTTGCTGCCAATGCTCTTTTATTAGCCGTAATATTTCTGGCTATGATGGATGCTTCGGTAAATATTGCAATGGAACCCTTCAGAGCTCTGGTAGGAGATATGCTCCCAAAACATCAGGGTACCATAGGATTTTCAGTACAAACTATTCTGATTGGAATAGGAGCCGTATTAGGTTCTTATTTACCGGATTGGTTAACAAAAATGGGGATCTCTAATGAAGCTCCGGAAGGATTTGTAGCAGATAATGTAATTTACTCTTTCTATATTGGTGCAGGATTGTTAATCATATCTATCTTATATACGATCATGACAACCAGAGAATATTCTCCACAGGAGTTTGCTGATTTTGATGATGGAAAGGAAGGTGAAAAGCATGAATCAAAATTTTCAGATATTTTCAAAGATTTTGCTGCGATTCCTGCACAGATGAAAAAGCTGGGAATTGTTCAGTTTTTCTCGTGGTTTGCATTGTTTACCATGTGGGTATTTACTACCAGTGCATTGGCAACTCATCATTTTGGGCTTTCTCCCGAAGACACCCATTCCAAAGCATTTAATGATGCAGGGGACCTTACAGGTAAACTTTTTGGAATGTACAATCTGTGGGCAATTCCGTTTGCTTTTTTATTGACACCTATTGCTAAACTAATTGGTAAAAAACAAACCCATGCCTTAGCTTTATTGTGTGGAGGTTTGGGACTTGTTTCAATGTATTTTATTAAAGATGTGAATAACTTATGGATCTCCATGATTGGATTAGGCTTCGCGTGGGCAAGTATTTTAGCAATGCCTTATGCCATGCTTATTGAGGTGATTCCACAACGGAAAATGGGAGTTTATATGGGAATATTTAACTTCTTTATCGTAATTCCGCAGATCATTAATGGTTTATTCGGAGGTCCCATTGTGAGTGGTATTTTTGGGAAACAGGCTATGGATTATGTTGTTGTAGGTGGTGTCTGCATGCTGATTGGAGCTGTATTGACCATGATTTTTGTTAAATCTGAAGATGAAACGCCTAAGGAAATTGAAGAAGAGATCAAACAGGTGCACTTTTAATAGAAACTAGAAGTTAATAATGTGATGTGTTTTGAAATGTAATTTGGAAAAATATCATAAAATTCAATAGGAGCGGGCTTTAGCCCGCTTTCTCTTTAAGTAACCATCAACTGGCTTTGGCCAAACCGTTCTTTCCTGTAAATTTTAGGTTCCCGGCTTGCAGCTTTCAAAATCCTGGAAGATCCATTTTACTTTTTTATCAATTATTTATATTATCAATTGAGATTTAATATTTTTTTAAGCTTATTCTGCTTTTTTAATCTCTAAATTAGATACACCAAATAATAAACAATGTACGATATTATCATTATTGGAACTGGAGCTGGAGGCTCAACGATGGCCTATAAACTGGCCGACAGCGGTAAAAAAATATTGATCTTGGAAAGAGGAGGATATGTTCCTGTAGAAAAAGAAAATTGGAACTCTGAGGAGGTTTTTGAGAAAAACAGATATACAACTACTGATCTTTGGCTGGATAAAAATGGAGAGAGCTTTAGACCCGGAATGCATTATAATGTAGGGGGAAATACCAAGTTCTATGGAGCTGCTTTGTTCCGGTTAAGAGAAGAAGATTTTAAGGAAATAAAGCATTATGGAGGGCTGTCACCGGCATGGCCAATTCAATATGAAGATTTGAAAGAGTATTATCTGGAAGCTGAACAACTGTTCCATGTACATGGTAAAAGAGGCTCAGATCCTACGGAACCTTTCGATGCGGAACCCTATCCTAATCCTCCATTACCACATGAACCCAGAATCCAGGAAATTTTTGATGAACTGAAAAATTATGGCTTACATCCTTTTGAATTGCCTATCGGAGTAAACTTTACACCTCATACTGCAGCTAATGCTCCCTATGCACTCGATCGCTTTGATGGTTTTCCCGATGCTTCCGAAAGAAAAGGAGATGCTCATATTTGTGCATTATCAAAAGCACTTGAATATCCTAATGTGGAGTTGATGATCAATTCAAAAGTAATAAAACTCAATGCCGATAGTTCAGGACAGAAAGTTACAGAGGTGATTATAGAGCAAAATGGTGAAACTAAAACATTAACTTCCGATATTGTGATTCTTTCTGCAGGAGCCATCAATTCAGCGGCAATTCTGCTGGAAAGTAAAAGCGAGCAATTTCCTAACGGACTTGCCAATACCTCAGATCAGGTAGGAAGAAATTATATGTTTCATCAGAATACTGCGTTGATTGCACTCTACACAGAACCCAATCCTACAAAATTTGGGAAGACATTTGGAATTAATGATTTCTACCATGCAACCACTCAGTACGAATTTCCTTTAGGACATATACAGATGCTGGGAAAATCAGATGAACATCAGATTAAGGCTGATAGTCCGGTTGCAGCACCGGGATTCACTTTTGAATTAATGGCCAGACATGCTGTCGATTTCTGGATGACTTCAGAAGATCTGCCGGATCCTGAAAACAGAGTAACAGTAGAAAACGGACAGATTAAACTCAGCTATACAGATAACAATCAAAAAGGACATGAATTTCTTAAATCAGAATTAATTAAAGCTTTAAAAGCATCCGGAAAGTTTGAAAGCTTCCTGTTTAAAGGATATTATTTCAGTAAAGGAATGGATATTGCTTCTCCGGCTCATCAAAATGGAACAACAAAAATGGGACTTGATCCGGCAAACTCAGTAGTAGATACTTATTGTAAAGCGCATGATCTTGAAAATCTTTATATTGTAGATGGCGGTTTTTTTGTTTCCAGTGGAGCAGTAAATCCTGCATTGACAATTGCTGCAATGGCATTGAGAGTAGGAGAGCATCTTAAAAACACTCTTTTTAAAATTTAATAGAAGCGGATTTTAGCCAAAACTTAAATCTATAATTAGTATTCAGAATCTGATAGTCTCCCACAAATTTCACAGATAACACAAATGTTTATGCTTATTCATATAATCTGCAATCCTTTAAATCTGTTAGTAAAGAACATCCAGTATAAAATTTTATCGCAGATAAAACCTTTGTGTATCCAATTTATAAATAATCTTCATTTTCTGAGCTCTCACACCCTTTTTACTTCCTGGATTTCCTTTCTTACCCTACATCAACTTTTAAAGCATCCACATCCCGTACATTTGTACTATAAATAATCACAGAAATGAAAACAGTATATCATAAAGCAGATTCAAGAGGCCATGCCAATCACGGATGGTTAAATTCTTACCATACATTCAGTTTTGCGAACTATCAAAACAGAGACAGAACAAATTTTGGTGTTTTAAGAGTATTGAACGATGACACCGTTTCGCAAGGAATGGGCTTCGGAACACATCCGCACAGAGACATGGAAATTATTTCAATTCCTTTGGAAGGAGATCTGGAGCATAAAGATTCAATGGGAACTACAGCGGTGATCAAAAAAGGCGAAATCCAGGTGATGAGTGCAGGAACCGGTGTAATGCACAGCGAATACAATAAAAACAAAGATGAAGAAGTAAAATTCCTTCAGATCTGGGTTTTCCCGAAAGAGCAGAATGTTGAACCAAGATATGATCAGAAAAGTATCAAAGAAGGTGAAAAAATCAATGGATTCCAGCAGATCTTATCTCCCAATAAAAATGATGACGGAGTATGGATTCATCAGGATGCATGGTTCAATCTAGCTAATTTTACAAAAGGAAACGGTAAGAATTATATGCTCAACAAAAAAGGAAACGGAGTCTATGCATTTGTTCTAAAAGGAAGTGCTAAAATAGGAGACCGTGTTCTGAATGAAAGAGACGGATTGGGAATCTGGGATACCCAGAGTTTTAATATCGAAGCTGTGGAAGATACCGAAGTATTATTAATGGAAGTCCCAATGGAACTGCCTTCTTATCTTAAATAAAAAACTAAATTTGTAATCTTAAAAATAAACCTCACATATGAAAATCTTAGCAATAGCAGGAAGCAACTCAGAAGTTTCAATGAACAAACAGTTGGTTGCATACGCATCAACATTATTTGAAAATGCAGAAGTAGAAGTAGTGGATTTGAATCCTTTCGAAATGCCAATCTATAAACATGAAAGAGAATTAGCAGGTGGTGTTCCTCAGGAAGCGCATGATTTTGCCGCTAAAATTGACGGTGCTAATGTATTGTTGGTAGCTTTGGCAGAACACAACGGAACATACTCTACAGCATTTAAAAATGTGTTCGACTGGGTATCGAGAATCAAAGACAGAACAGTTTGGAATGAAGTGCCAATGTTATTGATGTCTACGTCTCCGGGAGGTAGAGGTGGAGCAGGAGTTTTAGAAGCTGCATCAAAGCGTTTTCCTTTCCACGGAGGAAATGTGGTGGAAACTTTTTCACTTCCATTCTTTAATGATAACTTTGATAAAACAGCTCAAAAAATTTCTAATGAAGAGAAAATCAGTGAGTTGAAAGAGAAAATAAAGAAGATTGCGGCTATTGAAACCATCCTTGAAAAATAGAATTTGAATATTCATTTAAAATTACTATTTTTGCAAAAAGAAAAGAGATGAAAATTCAGACCTCCTATAAACAATGTTTTTCTCATAAAGGGAAAATTGTGGGCTCTGAAATTCTGAGATAAAATAACGGCCGATAATCTGAAAAGATTGTCGGCTTTTTTGTTTTCTAAAATCAAGTATAAAAGTAATTGAAATATTAAAAGATAAGAAGACACAAGATACCAGGTGCAAGACAATTAATCATCTGAAATCTGAATCCGATATCTAAAAATCTAAGCAGACATGAGCAACACTTACAAATCAGCAGGAGTAGACAAAGAAGAAGGATACAAAACGGTTGACAAGATCAAAAAAGCGGTCGGTGAAACCCACAATTCCAATGTACTGAACCACTTGGGAAGTTTTGGTGCTTTCTATGAGATCGGTGGATACAAAAATCCGGTTCTTGTATCAGGAACAGATGGAGTAGGAACAAAGCTGAAAGTAGCTTTAGATACTAAAAAATATGATTCTATTGGTGTTGATTGCTTTGCAATGTGTGCCAATGATATTCTGTGTCACGGAGCAAAACCTTTATTCTTTCTGGATTATCTGGCTTGCGGAAAGCTTGATTCAGAAATCGCTGCCGAAATCGTTTTAGGAATGGTTGCCGCTTGTAAGGATAACAACTGTGCTCTGATTGGTGGAGAAACTGCTGAAATGCCGGGAATGTACCAGCCGGGAGATTATGATGTTGCAGGATTCTGTGTAGGAATTGTAGAAAAAGATCAGATTATTGATGGTTCTACCATCAAAGCAGGTAACAAAATTATTGCATTACCAAGCTCAGGATTCCATTCAAACGGATTCTCTTTAGTAAGAAAAGTATTCCCGAACTTCGAAGAAGAATTTGAAGGAAAACCTTTATACGAGACCCTTTTAGTTCCTACAAGACTATACTACAAAGATATTCACAAGGTATTGGAAGAAGTAAAAGTAAGCGGAATTGCTCACATCACAGGAGGCGGTCTTTACGAAAACGTTCCAAGAATTATTCCTGAAGGACTTTGTGCTTCTATTGACGAATCAAAAATCAGAATTCCTAGTGTTATGCTTGAGCTTGAAAAGAGAGGTGAAGTAGCTCGTGAGGAAATGTACGGAACATTCAATATGGGGGTAGGTATGGTAATCGTTGTGGATGATGAACATGCTGAAAAAGTATTAAATCTTCTTGATGATGCTTACGAAATCGGAGAAATCACTGAAGGAGCAGAGAAAATTGATTTGAAATTTTAAATGACATCAGATTTCAGACCCTAGGCATCAGACGGTAAGTCTGTAATCTTAAATCTGACATCTAACATCTGAATAATGAAGAACATCGTTGTACTCGTATCTGGTTCAGGAACCAATCTGCAAAGAATCATTGATACTATTGATTCCGGAGAAATCCAGAATGCAAAAGTAACTTTAGTTGTAGCAGACAGAGAATGTTTCGGGCTGGAAAGAGCAAAGAATCACAATATAGAAAACATATTGATTCCAAGAGGAAAGAATTTCAGCAGTGAGCTGGCTAAAGTAATCCCTGAAAATACAGATTTGATCGTATTGGCCGGATTTTTATCCATCTTGAAATCTGAATTCTGTGAAAACTGGAATGGTAAAATAATCAATATTCACCCTGCTTTGCTTCCAAAATTCGGAGGAAAAGGAATGTGGGGAATGAACGTTCACAATGCAGTTATTGAAGCCAAAGAAGTAGAGAGTGGTGCGACTGTACATTTTGTAACACCGGGCATTGATGAGGGAGAAGCTATTCTTCAGAAGTCTTTTGAAGTAACCGCCGATGATACTCCTGAAACCCTGGCTCAGAAAGTTCACCAGATTGAATATGAAATATTTCCGATAGCGATCAATAAGGTCCTGGGAAACTAATTCCTTTCCTTTGGAAAGGTGTCAAAATTTTTAATTTTTGACAGGAAAATAGAAAAATCTAAGTAAAATAAAAGTAAGTTCGGAGGTGAAAGACCCGGACACAGTTTGAAATAGCTGTAAAAAGTAAAAAATCGAAAGTAAAATGAGTAAAAAGAGAGTTTTAATCAGTGTTTCTGACAAAAGTGGATTAATAGAATTCGCGCAGTTTTTGGAAGCTCAGAATTATGAGTTGATCTCTACAGGAGGAACGTTCAAACATTTGAAAGACGCTGGTTTAAATCCTATTCAGATTGATGAGGTAACCAATTTCCCTGAAATGCTGGACGGAAGAGTGAAAACTTTACACCCGAAAGTTCACGGAGGATTGCTGGCTGTTCGTAACAACGAAGTGCACATGAAAACCGTTCAGGAGCACGGAATTGATCTGATTGACATGGTGATCGTAAATCTTTACCCTTTCTTTGAAAATGTAAACAAAGACATTTCTTTACATGAAAAAGTAGAGTTTATCGATATCGGAGGTCCTTCAATGCTTCGTTCTGCAGCTAAAAACTTTGATTCTGTAACAGTAATCACTGATGTTGAAGATTATGCAGCAGTAAAAATTGAAATGGAACAAAACGGGGATACTTACATCGAAACCCGTAAAAAGCTTGCGGGAAAAGTATTCAACCTTACCTCTGCGTATGATGCAGCTATTTCAAGAATGCTTTTAGATGAAGAATATCCTACTTATTTGAATGCTTCTTACAAAAAAGTGGCTGACTTAAGATACGGAGAAAATCCTCACCAGACAGCAGCTTACTATGTTTCTACTTTCGAGAATGGAGCAATGAAAGACTTTGAACAGCTTGGTGGTAAAGAACTTTCTTTCAACAATCTTCGTGATATGGACCTTTGCTGGAAAGTGGTAACGGAGTTCAAAGAAGAAATGGCTTGTTGTGCCGTAAAACACTCTACCCCTTGTGGAGTGGCAATCGGAACTTCAGCATTGGAGACTTACCAGAAAACATTTGAATGTGATCCGGTTTCTATCTTTGGCGGAATTGTTGCAATGAACTATAAAATCGATGCAGCTACAGCTGAAGAATTAAACAAAACTTTCCTTGAAATTGTAATGGCTCCTGAATTTGATGAAGAAGCTCTTGAAATCTTAAGAAAAAAGAAAAATTTAAGAATCATCAAAATCGTAAACCCGGTTTCAGACAAACAGACTTGGGTGAAAGTAGACGGTGGTATCCTTGTTCAGGATAATGACCTTCACTTTTCAGATGATATCAAAGTGGTAACTGAAGTACAGCCTACAGAAGAACAGAAAAAAGCATTACTCTTCTCTCAGAGAGTAGTAAAATATGTGAAGTCTAACGCAATCGTAGTTTCCAACGGAATTCAGGCATTCGGTATCGGAGGCGGACAGGTAAATAGAATCTGGGCGACTCAGCAGGCTATCGAAAGAGCTAAAGAAAAATTCTCCGGAGATTTGGTATTGGCTTCAGATGCGTTTTTTCCATTCCGTGACGTGGTAGATTTCTGCGCTCAGGAAGGTATCAAGGCGATTATTCAGCCAGGTGGAAGTGTAAAAGATCAGGATAGTATTGAGGCTGCAAATGAGCACAATATTCCAATGATGTTTACAGGTGTTAGACACTTTTTCCACTAATTAAAATAGAATTAAAAAATAATTAGGGATTGTATTTTTAGCATTCAAAATTATATATTTGTAAAATAGACTAGATAATAATATAAAGTATGAGAATATTAATCATAGGTGAAGGCGGTAGAGAATCTGCTTTAGCGGCAAAGCTTCAGAATGACTCAAGAATTTCTAAAATGTTTTTTGCCAACGGGAATGCTACTACCGATGTAATAGGGAAAAATGTTCATTTATCGGAAATCAAAGAACTTAGAGATTTCGCCATTAAAGAAAAGATTGATCTTACGATCGTAGGTCCGGAAGCTCCTCTTGTAGCGGGTATCAAAGACGAATTTAAAAAGCATGATCTTAAAGTTTTCGGGCCTACTCAAAAAGTAGCAAGCCTGGAAGGAAGTAAAGCTTTCTCTAAGAAATTTATGCAGACCTATGATATCAAAACAGCTAAAGCTGTGGTATTTGATTCATATAACGAAGCTATAGAGTATGTAAAGACACAGCAGTATCCTTTAGTAGTTAAAGCAAGTGGTTTAGCTGGAGGAAAAGGTGTGGTAATCTGTGATACTCTGGAAGAAGCTGAAGCTACAATCCATGATTTCATGATCAGAAGAATCTATGGAGATGCTGGTATTCGTTTAGTTATTGAAGAATATTTACAAGGTTTTGAAGCGTCTATCATTGCTTTCTCTAATGGAGATAAATTATTCCCATGTGTAGCAGCGAAAGACTATAAAAAAGCCGGAAATGGAGATACAGGACCTAATACAGGAGGTATGGGTTCCATCGCACCAAGCCCGGAATTTACTCAGGAGCACTATGCAGATTTTGAGAAAAATATCTTAGAGCCTACTATTAAAGGTCTTAAAGCTGAAGGTTTCGGATTTAAAGGAATTATCTTCTTCGGATTGATGGTAACGAAAAACGGAGCTTACCTTCTTGAATATAACATGAGATTCGGAGATCCTGAAACTCAGGTATTGATGGCACTTATGGAAAACAATCTTCTTGATGTGATCCAGGACTGTATGGATGGAAAAGATATTCAGCTTAAATTTAAAGACGAAAAAGCAGTTTGTCTTGTAATGTGTTCAGGAGGTTATCCAAGAAACATCGAAACAGGTTTCGAAATTACAGGAGAAGATAAACTGAAACATAGTAAACTATTATATGCAGGAGCAATCAGCAAAGGAGACAAAGTGGTTTCCAATGGTGGTAGAGTTCTGAACATTGTAGCTACAGGAGCTACTTTCGAAGATGCCCGCAAAAAAGTTTACGAAGATGCAAGTCATGTACATTTCGATTACGGCTTCTACAGAGAAGACATCGGAAAGTTTTAATAAAAATCACGAAAAAAGATTTGGAGCCATTCCAAGTCTTTTTTTGTAAAACAGTTAATATTAAGAACAAGATTCCAGACATCAGAACAAAAATCTGAAATCTGATCTCTTTCAAACAAATCAATTATCAACAATGAACAACGGTATTATTATTTTAGATTTCGGATCCCAGTACAACCAGCTTATCGGAAGAAGAATCCGTGAGATGGGTGTATATTCTGAGATTTTGCCTTACAATACGCCACTACAAGATATTTTAGCAAAACAGCCAAAAGGAATCATTCTTTCTGGTGGACCAAGCTCTGTAAATGCAGAAAATGCTCACCTGGTTGAAAAAGCTTTATACGAACAGGGAGTTCCTGTGTTGGGAATCTGCTACGGAATGCAGATGACGGCTCACCTTTTAGGAGGTAAAGTAAACAAAGGAGAAAAAGGAGAATACGGTAAAGCAAACCTTGAGATCGTTAAAGAGAGCTCTTTATTGAAAGGAGTTACTCAGAACTCTGTAGTTTGGATGAGCCACTTTGACGAAGTAGGAGAATTGCCTGCAGGTTTTGAATTAAACGCAAAATCAGGAGTAATTGCTTCTATCTCTAATGAAGAAAGTAAAATCTACTGTGTGCAGTTCCACCCGGAAGTTTCTCATACAGAAGAAGGAGGAAAAATGCTTGAAAATTTCGTTTTCGGAATCTGTAACTCAGAGAAAAACTGGAAACTGACCAACTATATCGAAAAAACAGTTGAAGAAATCCGTGAGAAAGTAGGAGACAACAAAGTAATCCTTGGACTTTCTGGTGGTGTAGACTCTTCTGTAGCGGCTGTTTTGATCCACAAAGCAATCGGTGATCAGTTGACTTGTATCTTCGTAGATACAGGATTATTGAGAAAAGATGAAGGCAAGAAAGTAATGGATCAATATGGAGAACATTTCCATATGAACATTAAAATGGTAGATGCTCAGGATAGATTCCTTACAAAATTAGCAGGAGTAGATGATCCTGAAGCGAAGAGAAAAATCATCGGAAACGAATTTATCCATGTATTTGACGAAGAATCTCACAAAATTGAAGGTGCTAAATTCCTTGCTCAAGGTACTATTTATCCTGATGTTATCGAAAGCCAGTCTGTAAACGGACCATCTGCAGTAATCAAATCTCACCACAATGTTGGAGGACTTCCTGAAGATATGGAATTCGAATTATTAGAGCCATTAAGAGAGCTTTTCAAGGACGAAGTAAGAAGAGTAGGAGAAGAATTAGGGATTCCTCACCACATGGTATACAGACACCCTTTCCCAGGTCCAGGACTTGGAATCAGAGTATTGGGAGCGGTTGATGCTGAGAAAGTAAGAATCCTTCAGGAAGCTGACGATATCTTCATCGAAGAATTATACAAAAATGACCTTTACGAAAAAGTATCTCAGGCGTTTGTAGTACTTCTTCCGGTAAAATCTGTAGGAGTAATGGGTGATGAAAGAACTTATGAATATACAGCTGTAGTTCGTTCTGCAAACACGATCGACTTTATGACAGCAACGTGGAGCAGACTTCCTTATGAATTCTTAGATACTGTTTCAAGCAGAATTATCAACGAAGTAAGAGGAATCAACAGAGTAGCTTACGATATTTCAAGCAAACCACCTGCAACCATTGAGTGGGAATAATCTTTGACTTGAATTAAAATATAAATCCTACCCGTTTTTGGGTGGGATTTTTTGTTAAAACTGTTTTAATGAAAAAACGATCAGGATAATATTGATAACAATTAACAAGCAATATACCAGTTTAAAGAGGATATGCTTATGGAAAATAACATAATTTACAAACATTGCCACCATTAAATAAAAGTAAATAAAATTTTTTGCATCCGCAGGTTTTATTTCAGATACTGAAAACAAGTTTAAATTATGTGAAATGTTGAGTGACGAATCTGAATAAAAAATTCTTAGAATAAAAATAGTGGTGATACTTATGAGTAAAGTTACTGCGTATGGTTTCATCAGCTGATAAAAATTTAATATAATCTTACTCTCCGATAAAAAGTATAAATACATTGGGAATATCAATGTTTACAGCATGAATTAACAGGTCGCTCCTCCGGAGTTATAATTTTAAAACAAATATTTCCTATTAACAATTTAGCTCCCAGTGGAGCTGGATTTGATCCCGTTGGGATCTGCTGTTAGTAGAAAAAAAGAAGTTTTCATAAAAATAAAGCTCCAGAGGAGCGGCCTGCTAATTATCTTTTCATTTAATCGGACGAGAATGATTTTTAATTGACATTGTAAAAATAAAAATCTTCAGCAGAAAAAGCATTCAAATTTTCCATAAAGTCAAAATAAACATTGTAAATATCAGGATTTACAGATAGATATGGATTAGAGAGGGTATCAACAATAATGTATTCTATATCATGAAATGAATGAAGAATATTTTTTACTTGTAAAGCATATTGACTTTCGATAAAAATCAGAGGATAATTTAAACAGAGATATCCGATGGTTTTATTTTCCAGGTGTAGAACAGATATTTTTTCTATATCCATTTCTATATCAATACTATAATGACGTGTAAGTGTCTCGATTACAGTACTGAAATCAGAATGTTTCCAGTACTTATTTGAATGAATTGCTGTTTGTAAAGTTTCGGTGATATCCACTGTTAAATTTTGTGTAAAATAGTTGGGAAGTACTTTGTATAAGGATGTAAGTAAAATATTTTCACTAAATTTAAGTAAAATTACATCAAATGCAAATAGAAACAAGAAACCTGACCCTTCAGGATTATAATGAGCTGGCGGAAACGATGAAAAGGGCCTACCCGCAAATGTCGGAATCCATTTGGTCCAAAAAAAGTATTGATAAGCTTACAAAAATGTTCCCTAATGGCCAGATTTGTATCACCGTTGACGGAAAATTGGCTGCTGTAGCACTTTCCATCATTGTGAATTACGATGAATTCGGGGATGACCATACCTATAGTGATATTACGGGAAATTATACGTTCAATACCCATACTTCCACGGGAAATGTTCTGTATGGAATCGAAGTTTTTGTAGACCCGGAGTTCCGTGAATTACGTTTGGGAAGAAGGTTGTATGATGCGCGAAAAGAACTTTGTGAATTATTAAACCTGAAATCGATTGTCCTGGGCGGCAGAATCCCGAATTACCACAAATACAGTCACGAGTTTTCTCCAAGAGAATATATCCGAAAAGTAAGAGATAAAGAGATTTATGATCCGGTATTGTCTTTCCAGCTTTCCAATAACTTTCTTCCGATAAGGATCCTGAAAAAATACCTTCCGGAAGATGAAGCTTCCAGAGAAAACGCAGTTCTTTTGCAATGGAATAACATCTATTACAGCAGAAAGCCAAACACAATGCAGGACAGTATCATCCGTCTTGGATTGGTACAATGGCAGATGAGGACTTTTAAAGACATAGAAGCCTTTTATGAGCAGGTAGAGTTCTTCGTGAATGTGATGGGAGATTATAAATCTGATTTTGTCCTTTTCCCGGAACTGTTCAACACGCCGTTGCTGGCTCCTTTTAACAATCTTTCCGAAAGAGACAGTATGATAGAACTGGCTAAACTTACGGAACAGATCAAAAATAAAATTTCAGAACTGGCCATCAGCTACAACGTGAATATTATTTCCGGAAGTATGCCTGTTTTTGATAATGAAAATAATGATTTGTACAACGTAAGCTACCTTCTTCACCGTGACGGTCGTATGGATGAATACCGAAAAATTCACATTACCCCGAACGAGAAAAGATATTACGGAATGAAAGGCGGAAATGAAATCAAAGTTTTTGATACTGATTGTGGTAAGATAGGACTTGTAATCTGCTATGACGTAGAATTCCCGGAATTACCAAGGATCCTGGCAGATCAAGGGATGAAAATCCTGTTTGTTCCGTATCTGACAGACACTCAAAATGCGTATATGAGAGTACGCCACTGTGCTGCCGCAAGAGCTATAGAAAATGAATGTTATGTTGCCATTGCCGGCTGTGTAGGAAATCTTCCGAAGGTCAATAATATGGACATCCAGTTCGGTCAGGCTGCCGTATTTACCCCTTCTGATTTTGCCTTCCCATCCAATGCCGTGAAAGGAGAAGCTACGCCCAATACTGAAATGACTTTGATTGTAGACGTAGATCTGAATCTGTTAAAAGACCTCCATCACAACGGATCTGTTCAGGTGATGAAAGACCGCAGAAAAGATTTGTACGAAACCTATCTTAAATAACAAAACAGAATGCGAAAGCATTCTGTTTTTATTTTACCTAAAATTTCTTTGAGTGAATTACATGTACTCAGGACATACTACAGCAGGGCAGATCAGTCTTGGACATCTTGGTCTTCCATCTGTTGGACAGCATTGGTTAGAGCAGTTTCCGATAATGATTCCGCTTCCTGCAATCCCTTTTAATTGCTCTCTTGAAAGTTTGTTGTTACGTAAATTTTTCATGTTCTAATACTTTTGGTTTGTTTTATTTGTACGTTGTAAATATATTAATTTTTGTAATATGTGATGTGTTTTTGTTATTATGATGAATATGATTCTCTAAAATACTGATTATGTGTTATTGTTTTTAATTTTATATGTTGGTGGCGGTGTAATTATTCTTTTCATAAAGGAACAATTTTTGGAGTAAATTGCACCTACTATTGATACACTATGTTTGATAAGCAACAAAGAAAACTGAAAAGATCCGCAAGACTAATTTCCGTATTGAGCAAATATGGATTTAAAGATATGCTGGCAAGAATGAACGGAGGGAATAAGCAGGAAGAAACTTCCAGTTCGGACGAGATCATTTCAAAAGGAACCGTTTACGAAAGAATAAGACTGGCGCTGGAAGAGTTGGGACCTACTTTTGTGAAACTTGGTCAGTCATTCAGTAACAGGGAAGACCTTTTGCCCCCGGAATTGATTCAGGAGCTGCAAAAACTTCAGGACAAAGTGGAAACAGTTGATATGGACGTGGAAGAAGCATTGGAAAGTGAATTCAATATTTCTGTTAAAGATTATTTCCTGGAAATTCAGAAAGAACCTCTGGCTACAGCTTCCATTGCACAAGTTTATAAAGCTGTTTTAAAAGATGGGAGCCTTGTTATTTTAAAGCTCAGAAAACCCGATGTCCAGTCAGTCATTGAAGATGATTTGCTTTTAATCAAAGATATTGAAAAACTGATCTCTGCTTATTCGGAAATAGGAGAGAAGCTTAATATGAAACAGGCGATTTCTACCTTTGAAAAATCATTGCTGGAAGAGGTTTCTTTGACAAATGAACGAAATAATATTCTGCAGTTCCGCCTTAATTTTAAAAACAATAAAGAAACTTATGTTCCGAAGGTCTATGAAGAATTTTCCAACAACAATATTCTTTGTATGGAATTCATCGATGGAATAAAAGTTACCGACAAATCAGTTCTATTAGCTAATAATATTGATCCTGTAAAAGTTTCTGAAGCTGGGTTAAGGCTTTTTGTTTCCCAAATCTTAGATTACGGATTCTTTCATGCTGATCCTCACGCCGGGAATATTTTAGTAAAAAAAGACGGTAAAATTGTTTTCATTGATTTTGGTGCGGTTGGAAAAATTCAGCCTAACGATAAGGAAATCCTTGAAAATCTTATTGTAAGTTTTGTTGCCAAAAATTCTCATAAAATAGTCCGTTCACTCAAAAAAATGGCGATAAGCTATGAAATTCCGGATGAAAGAAGATTCGAAAATGATGTGGATGATATCCTGAATTTCGTTCACAGCTCATCATTACAGGATATCAATGTGCAGGTGATCATCAACAAGATGAAGGATATTTTAAAAGACAACAGGCTTTATATGCCGGATTATTTTTATCTTTTATTTAAAGGAATCAGTCTGATAGAAGGTGTTGGAAGGAGTATTAATCCGGATCTGGATATTGTAAAAAGTCTTCATCCCTATACAAAGAAAATTTTCACAAAGAAAATTAGTCCTAAAAATCTTTTAAAAACAGGAATGGATCGAATGATGAATTTCACAGATAATGTGGATGAAATCCCGAAAGAGCTTCGTTCCGTCCTTCAAAAACTGGATGAAAACAAGTTCACCGTTTCCAGTGAGATCAAAAATATAGACAAAACCAACCAATTGATCAAATCTAGTGTGATTAATCTGATTCTGGCTATGATTTTAGGGGCTAATATTATTGCAACGGCTATTGTTTTTTCTTCAGAATCCGGCCCCAGAATAGGAGAGCTGTCTTTGGTGGCTATACTAGGATCTATCTTTTCTCTATTTTTGATTTTAATTCTCTTGCTAAGAGTCAACAGAAAATAAAATAGTCAGGGCACGAGAATTGCCCTGACTATTTTATTTTCTGTTGCATCTATTTAGATAAAACTTATATTTTATTTTTTGATTACCTTGAAAACCTGATCGTTTTGCCCTTTTGTCTTTAAAAGATAGACACCGGGTTTGAATTTTGCCAGATCAACAGTTATCTTAGATATATTCTGATAAGACTCTTTCTTTAAAAGCTTCCCGGAAATATCCAAAATTTCTAACTCGATATCTCGTTGAGATTTACCGAACTCTATATTTATATACCTGTCTGTTGGATTTGGAAAATATTTAACTTCCGTATTATTGTGGCTTACATCACTAACATTTAATGTTCCTTTAGTGAAATTTTGAAATAGAATGCTTGACTGGTTACCAAAAATATCCGTGATATAAAATTTTACGTAATAGATTGAATTATTAGGTAATGAATTAATATTAAGGGTATGATTTCTTTTATGCGGAATATTTTCGCTCATTTGCATAATAGGAGTTCCGGTAAATGCCGGATTATTATAAACTTCTATATGGTACGAAAACTGAGGTACTTTAGTAATATTGGTCGTCCATGTGAAATTGATATTGGGTCCTGTATTGACTAAAGAAAGGTTAGATACTTCTCCCTTTTGGAAATAAAGATTAGGGGCAGCGTCATTGCTGTTCAAATTAAGAATAGCTCCGGAAACATTATTAACAGGTGTCGTTGTTCCTCCTGTTTTCATAAAATAATGAGTATTGGTTTCTATACCTCCGTTGTATTTATTAATATAATTTGCAGCACCAGGGTCTGGGCTCACTCTTTCAAAGGTAGCCTGTGAAAATGAGCTCCAGGATAGGTTTGTATTTCGCTTCCATCCGTATTTATGACCAACTGTTCTCGCATTTGAACCATTTCCCAACCAGTCTTCAATAAATGACCCTGTACCGCCATTAAATTTTACATTAGGCACCGGATAATCCATCGTAACAAGGTGAAACCATTGTCCTTCTGTATGCTTATATATCCAGTATCCAAACATAGTATGCCCATTACTATTCCATGCCCGGCTTACAAAAGAGTACCATTGCTGTGTATTCCATCCAAGATTAAAATTCCAGGATTTTAAACCGGTACCTTCCCCGCCAAATGCTTCCGTGTTCGTGCCGGATGCTACATAAGCAGCTGTTATGGGTTGATTGGTAGAAGGAGAATTCCATATAGAGTAAATAAAATTATGGCCATTTGGATGATCCTGAATACCGCAATATCCACCACCTTCTTGCCCCGCATTCCATTGAAGTGCACAATAATAAGTATATAATGGAGAGGGGATATCTACTCGAATCGTGTTAACCAATATATCTCCCTGAAAACTATCATGGTATTTTAACCAGCAGGAAGGAGCCCGATTTTGGGAAAAACAAAATGGGGTTATTAAAGATAGAAATAATATAAAAGTAAATTTTTTCATAATCTTAAAATTTTATTGTTTATGGTTATTAAAATATTACTTTTATGTGGTTTTTTTATTTTTTTTTCTATCAAATTTTAATTATTTTAATTTTTAATTAAATAATTAATTGTTTTTTTTATTTATTATTGATTATATTCTTTTTTTTTTAATGTTTATAGAATTTGTATAATTGGTGTGATCAGAATTGTGATCTTTTTGTTTCAGAATCAGAACCCAAATTTGAGAAATTCACTTTAAATGTCATTGTAAGATTTTTAATATCCATATTCTAAACTATATTTTTTATGTATTTTAATCATGTTATTTCATATTTGGATAATGGGAATGAGAAATGTTTAGATTGACAATTTAAGGAAGTATTGTGCTTTATATTTTTTACTTAAAATTCTTCTGCTTTTCATGATTCTTCCTTCTACAAATTAATTACCTATCTTTGCAAAATGGAAAAACTCACTTTTGCAGATTTTGACCTTCCGGTTAAAATTCTTGATGTTTTAGCGGATTTGGAATTATTTGAACCTACACCGATTCAGGAGAAGAGCATAAAACCTATTCTTTCGGGTAGAGATGTTATGGGAATTGCACAAACCGGAACCGGGAAAACATTAGCTTACCTTTTACCCGTTCTGAAAACATGGAAGTATAGCAAAACAGGAAATCCAACTGTTTTGGTGCTTGTTCCTACAAGAGAATTGGTAGTGCAGGTAACTGAAATCCTTGAGAAACTGACAGAAAATATTACTGCAAGAGTAATCGGAATATACGGTGGGAAAAATATAAATACTCAAAAACTATTGTTCAATGATGGTTGTGATATTTTGGTAGGAACACCGGGAAGAGTGATGGATCTTGCCATAGACAATGCTATTTCCCTGAAAGAAGTTCAGAAATTGATCATTGATGAATTTGATGAGATGCTTAACTTAGGTTTCAGACCACAGCTTACCCATATTTTTGAAATGATGAAAGAGAAGAGACAGAATATCCTTTTCTCTGCAACCATGACAGAAGCTGTAGATGACATGCTGGATGTCTATTTTGCAAATCCGATAGAAATTTCATTGGCAAAATCGGGTACACCGCTTGAAAAAATTGAACAGACAGGCTATAAAGTAGAAAACTTCAATACAAAGGTCAACTTATTGGAACATTTGCTGAAGAATGATACAGATATGTCTAAAGTGTTGATTTTTAATAATAATAAAAAGCATGCAGATCTTCTTTTTACTAAAATTGATGAGCTTTTCCCTGAACAATTTGATGTGATTCACTCCAATAAATCTCAGAATTACAGATTGAAGGCTATGAAAAGCTTTGAGAATGAAGAAATCAGAGGTTTGATTACAACGGATGTAATGGCAAGAGGTCTTGATATTTCAAATATTACTCATGTAATCAATTTTGAAACACCTGATATTCCGGAGCAGTATATCCACAGAATTGGTAGAACGGGTAGAGCAGACAAAGAAGGAAAGGCTATTACATTTGTTACTAAAAAAGAAGAGCCTTTAATTCTTGACATTGAGCTATTGATGGATAAAGAACTGAAGTTTAATGAATTCCCTGAAGATGTTAAGATTAATCCTAAAAAGATCGCCGCTGAAGAAGATCAGGTAGTCATGAAAAATCCTGCTCAGGTAAAACTGAATGATGGAGGGGGCGCATTCCACGAGAAGAAAGCTAAAAATACAAAAGAAAACTGGGGTGGACCTTCCAAAAGAAAAGCACCTAAGAAGTTTGGAGCTAACAGATCTCAGCAGAAAGCAATTTCGAAATCGAAAAGAAAGAAATAAAATAAAAAACTCCCGGCGAACCGGGAGTTTTTTTATGGTATGAGGAATTAATTTTTATTTCAGGTAAGGAGTAATCACTTTCGTCCAGATTTTATATCCTTCCGGCTTAAAGTGAAGCATGTCTTCCACAAAAATATCTTTTCTTACATTTCCGTTAGCATCTTCCATTGCCTTTGTAACATCAATGAATTCTGCATTGGACTCTTTTTTCATAAAGGCAGCAATCTTTTTGTTGGCTATTTTCATTTGAGGCCAGATCACTTCTCTGCTTGGCGAATATTTGATCGATATATAATCTATTTCAATAGTTGGAAATCTCTCACGAATCTTTTTGTAGAACGTTTTATATCGGTCAACTACCACTTTTGCTTTAAGCTGGTGATTATCTGCAAAGTCATTTTCACCACAATAAATAATGATTTGCTTAGGCTGGTAGGGAGCTAAAAGGTCATTCGCAAAATCGTTAAGATCTGTAAGTCTTGATCCCCCGAATCCTCTGTTGATAATTGTTTTGCCAGGAAAGTAATCTGCTATATCAGTCCATTTGGTGAATGACGAGCTTCCCAGGAATAGAATAGCATCCTTTTGTGGCGGGTTTTGCTGATCCAGTTTTTTGAATTCCTGGATATCCTGCCAGAACATAGGTTTATTTTCCTGAGAAAAGGCAATAGTAAAGCACAGCAATAGAAATGCTGTTAGAATCTTCTTCATTATATTCAGTTTTAAATTAGATATAAAAATAATAAAAAACTCCCGATTAACGGGAGCTTTATGTTTTATCTTTTGTAGGTAACGTAAAGGATGTCAGGAACTTTATCTCCATTCATATCAAAGATTCCTGATTGCTGAGCCAGTTTTAAATCTTTGCCTGTCAAAACATCCACTCTGTAGTTTACTGAGCTATCGTCGCCAAGCTTAATTCCAATAACTTTTGAATCAGCATCGTAGGTATATCTTCCTTCAGTTTTCGGAGATGGAGTACAATCTGCACCGCTTCCTGTATACGCTGTATAGCTTACATAATAGTCTGTTCTTAGGAAAAGAGTATTTTTGGTTGCACATCCTGTTACAACTTCAGAATAAAGCACTGTTTTATTATCTTTTCCGGAAATTACTTCCCTTTTAACTTCCTTCCAATCTCCCTTCATGATATCCATATCGTAAGCTTCAAGATTGTCATCTTTACAAGAAGTAAGCGCCAAGGCAGAAAAGGCAAATAAAAGTAGCTGTTTTTTCATTTTCACAAATTTAAGAATATGCTAAAATATAAATAAATTTGAAATATTTGTAATGAAATAACGATTTTTTAAACGAATGTTTGTAAATTAAATAATTTTATGAATGTTGCGATATGAGATGAGAGTTTCTGATCATATTTTTTCAGTTTGAAAATGAGTATAAACACTTACCTCCAAACCTCGAAACAGCGTACCCCGAAACTCGCATCTCTCACCCCAAATCCTTTAATAACTCATCTCTACAATCTTATAAGCATCCTGAGGAGTCAGTTTTTTATATTCTCCAAGACCTAACCAATTTCTATCTGTAAAGGCTTTTTCAACTTTTTCAGCAGTTCCGTTATAATCCTCTGTATATTCGGATAGTTTAGTTTTGATATGAAGACTGTGGAAGAATTCCTCCATTTTTTTAATTCCTATTTCTGCTTTTTCTTCTATAGTTCCGTCTTTAATTCCCCAAACTCTTTCAGCGTACTGAGCCAGTTTTCCTTTTTTATCTTCGAAATTATAACGGTAATGAGATGGTGCTATAATCGCAAGCGTTCTTGCATGGTCAATACCAAAATAAGCTGTCAGCTCGTGTCCCATAGCGTGTACTGCCCAGTCTGTAATTACTCCTTTCTGGATTAATCCGTTCAACGCCATTGTGCAGCACCACATGAAGTTTCCTGCAGCATCGTAGCTGAAGTCATCAGCCAGTACTTTAGGAGCTGTTTCCTGTAGACTGATCAGAATGCTTTCTGCAATTCTTTCCTGAAGATCAGCAGAAGAAGGAGCTGTCATATACTGTTCCAAAACGTGAGTATAGGCATCAGTAATTCCGTTCACAATTTGATTTTTTGGAATAGATCTGATCACTTCCGGATCCAGTACGGAAAACTGAGGGAAAAGTCCAGGTCCTCCTGAAGACAATTTCTCATTGGTTTCTCTTCTTGAGATTACATAGCCAGAATTCATTTCCGAACCTGTTGCAGGTAGTGTTAAAATACTTCCAAAAGGCATTCCTTGTCCTTCAAATGTTCTTACCGATTTTCTCAGGATATCCCATGGTTCACCATCGTAATTGGCAGCTGCGGAAAGGAATTTGGTACCGTCAATCACAGATCCACCACCTACAGCTAGAAGATAAGTGATATTTTTTTCTTTAATAAAGCTTAATGCATTGATCAGGATTTCATATTCCGGATTGGCCGGCACTCCGCCAAACTCATATACTTCATGGTCTGTCAAAGCCTGTTTTACCTGGTCATAAACGCCATTGCTTTTGATGCTTCCACCACCGTAAATCATTAATATTCTTGCGTCTTTAGGAATTTCATTGGAAATTTTAGCAATTTCACCTTTCCCGAAAAGTATTTTTGTTGGGTTTTTAAACTCGAAATTAAGCATTGTTCTAAATTTATTTTAAGTCAAATTTACGGAATGAAAAAGGAAAAGTGAGTTAATGAAATTTTAAAATTGCTATAATTCATTTTTATGAAAGCTATTGCCTTGAGCTGTTTTGATTCCTGTTTTCTATTCCTTTTTCATCTCAATATTACAATTCAGAAGAAAGATAGGTTTTTGCTCTTTCTATAAAGGCTGCTTTATCTTTTTTAATCTCTTCCAATAGTTTTTTTCTTTCATCAGGAATAGTGAGGTATTGGTCACCCCAAAGATTGATTTCTACAATCACAGGAATAAGATCTATCCCTTTCTGAGTCAGAAAATAAAGAATTTTCAGTTTACTGTCCGGATGATCTTTTTTACCAATAATTCCATCGTCTAAAAGGTTTTGAAGCCTTGTAGCCAGAATATTGGTTGCTATTTTTTCATCTGCCTTCAGGAAGTCACCATACGTACATTCCTTTTTCAGCATAAGATCTCTTATGATTAGCAGAGACCATTTGTCACCCCACATTTCCAGTGAACAGCTGATGGGGCAGTCTGATCTTTTTTTACTCATTTTGTTAATTTAAAAATAACACTTGCAAAATGAAAGTGTTTGTTTTAATTTTGCTTTTATTTTGCAAGTAAATTTAATCATAAAAAATAAATAAATCAAATGGATCATTATGACATTGCCGTAATTGGCTCAGGACCCGGAGGATATGTGGCAGCTATACGAAGCGCTCAGCTGGGGTATAAAACAGTGATTATAGAAAAGTATGATGCATTAGGAGGAACATGTACCAATGTGGGCTGTATTCCTACCAAAGCTTTATTGGACAGTACCCATCATTATTCAGAAGCACAACACAAGTTTGATGAGCATGGGATTAAACTGAACACTATAGAACTTGATTTTTCCAAAATGTACAGAAGAAAAGCAGATGTGGTTTCAAAAAATACCGGCGGACTGAACTTTTTAATGAATAAAAACAACATTACAAGGTTAAAAGGGACAGCAACCTTTGTCAATAATTCTACCATAAAAATTGTCAACGAATCTGAGGTTACAGAGATCACTGCTCAACATTATATCATTGCTACGGGTTCAAAACCCTCAAGTATTCCGGGAGTAGAAATTGATAAAAAAAGAATCATTACTTCCACAGAAGCCCTGTCTTTGCAGGAAAAGCCGGAATCTATGGTAATCATCGGCGGTGGAGTAATAGGAGTAGAAATGGCCTCTATTTTTAACCGTATCGGAACCAAAGTAACTATTCTGGAATATGCCGGTCACCTGATTGCGAATATGGATCATGAACTGGGAAAAAGCCTTCAGAAAATTCTGAAAAAAGAAGGAATTGATATCCGTCTTAATCATGCCGTTTATAAAACTGAAAATACAAGTTCGTCAGCCAAAGTATTTTTTAAAGATAAAAACGGAGAAGAAGGCGAAATGGAAGCAAATTATATTCTGGTAGCAGTAGGAAGAAGTCCTTATGTAAAAGGCCTCGGTCTTGAAAATACAGATATACAGCTTGATGAGAGAGGTTTTATTAAAGTGAATGAAAATAATCAAACTTCAGCATCCAATATATATGCAATCGGAGATGTTATTGGTGGAGCAATGCTTGCTCATAAAGCTGAGGAAGAAGGTGTTTTTGTGGCAGAAACTATTAATGGACAAAAACGACATATCCATTACAACCGTATTCCTTCAGTGGTGTATACATGGCCGGAAGTAGCTTCAGTAGGGTATACGGAAGAATATCTAAAACAAAATGATATAGCGTACAATGTAGGGAAATTCCCATTTTCTGCCAGTGCAAGGGCCCGCGCTTCAATGGATATGGAAGGTTTTGCTAAAGTATTGGTAGATCCGAAGTATGGTGAAGTTCTGGGTGTTCACATCATTGGTGCCAGAGCTGCTGATTTGATTGCTCAGGGTGTCATTGCTCAGGAATATGAAGTGACCGCACAAGATATGTTCCGTATTTCTTATGCTCATCCTACTTATTCTGAGACCCTGAAAGAAGCTTACCTGATTGCATCCGGACAGGGAGCAATCAATATATAAAAGAATAATATTCAAAATTAGACCATTAAGATTTTTGAAGAATTTAAGAAAAATTAAGCTCTATCTTTAATAAAAAAATTAAGCGAAGTACTAAACAAAATAGCTTTAGCTATTGCCTTAACTAATCTTATCTGCTTAAAAAATCTTAATGGTTTAAAATATAAGATTTTCAATTGTGGTATTTTTCAAAAGGATCATTTACAAAGAAGTACAGTTTTCATCTTTTGCATAAATACCATTACTTTTCGCTTCCAGTTTTGCGGTTTTTCTATTGATTTTAACGAAAAAAGACTCTTTTCCAGCCGGACAGCCCTTAGACTGCATAAGATACATGGAAATATGACGGTCTTCAATTTTATACGCTCCGGTAAATCGGTTACTCGTATCCACAGAATAACCATACGTTTTTGCCAGTAAAATAGCTTCGGGAAGATTGTCTACCGTTCCGATAAAATCTCTCAATTGCTGTTCATTGGAAAAATAAACAGATTTTTCATTCTTACATGCCAGAATGTATGAAAAACAGTTATTCCCTATACATTTCTGGAAAAAACCTTTTTCGGGAACAGGTTCATTGATCGTCATAAAGTCAGGAGCCTGACTTTCATAAATAACAGCTTTTTCATAATCCATATCATTGCTGAGAACACGCCAGTAAGCATAATCTTTATCCGGTACAATGAACGGGTAGAGATATTCTACATTGTCAAGGATATCAGGAATTTTTTTATAATCATCAGGCACCTTGATCTGGCTATAAAGCAGATTAGAGAAAATCAGGGAAAATGCGATGATTACTTTCATAGGGAATGGATTATCCGGACAAATTTAAGAAACAGAATTATTCCAATACAATTTTATAATATCCTTTTTCATCAGTTACATCAATACCTATGCCTGTAAATGTTATTTTATTGATTTGATACCCATCACAAGCACCTTTAAATTCTGATGATTGTATTGCAAAATCAAGGTTTTTAATATTAGAGTAAAATTTATAATTTTTTGTTCCGTTATAGGCACCTACATTTTCTACAATAACCTTGTTGTCTGATGTTTTGGTTAATTGGATATTAATATTATTTTCATCCTGTACCGAATAGGTGGTCAATGTTCCATTGGCAATAATATTTTCATTATTGGAGTTTACGAACTCAAAAATGATGGGCAGTGGTGGGTTGTAACAATCTTTTTCACAAGAGATGAACAGAATTGCTAAGAGTAAAAAAGTAAATATTTTTTTCATGGATTATGGATGTGTAAAGAGTAAAATTAATCATAAATGTTTTGTAATCAAAATTATATCAAACATGAATGCTTAAAACGAGCCCTGAGTATTTTCAAAATAATGTAATCTGAATTAGTTGACCCTATGTTCTACAAACGGAACAATTCGTCCATTTTCAATTTTTCCTTTAATATAGATGGAATCACCGTTATTGAATACATATTCTTTCACCAGAAGATTGGTGAGACCATACGGTTCAAGAAATGAATTGACCCACGGATGCTGATCTTTTAAAATCGATATCTTAGGATTCTCTATAGGTTTATAGTCTTTTAAATAAGAAGGAGTTTTGTAATTGATACCATAGGTGTCTTGAGTGAAATGTCCCATGCTGACAAGATAATCCGGGATACCTAATTTAAAATCAATAGTATATAATTGTCCATTAATAGAAAGTTGGGTTCCTTCCGAATATCCTGCAATTACACTATAATCAAAATCTTCATCAATTCTTATGGGGCGTTTCTTTCTTTCAGCGGTTCCGATACGCAGAAGATATAAAGCGGCTTCTTTTCCTGCCATAGGTGAGTTCACCGTTTTATTGGCATATATTTTACATTTCAGAACCGGCAAAGATGTAATTTTATCCTGCTGGTCATTGTGGTCTTTTACTGCTTCCTGCATGGAGTTAATACTGTTGAAAACAAAAGAACTAAACCCTATAAACATAGAAATGCAAATAAATATAAACACACCAAATATGATAAGCATGATTTTAATTCCCTTTTTATCAACCTTTGTTCCGTTTGATTTGATATTTACATTGCCGTTGAAGTTGAATTTAATCATTAGGAGAGTTTACATGGAGGACAAAACTAATCAAATTTAAAACAAAAATTAATATTATTTTTTTTGCATTTCGGCCTTAATTTTTGTCATTTGTCAATTAAATTGATGTCAAAATCGCTTACATTTGTTAGTATGATACATGACCAACGCGCAGAAAAATTCAGGCAGATTGTGGAAAATAAGTTCCAGATCTACAATTCATTATTTATGAGCCTGCCTTATGATAAAATGACGAATATCGGAATGCTGCTTCCGTTTCTTTATGAAGAAAGCAGAACCGGCTATGAAGCAGGAAAAACTCCTGAAGATATCGTTGAAGAATTCTTTAAAAACCATACCGATCTCCAAAACGAAGAGCAGAAGCTGGAACTTCTTTTCAAGATCATTCAGTATATAGAAAGACAGGTCGTTTTATTTGACAGTATTGAAGATGCTGCATTTCCCAACCTCCATTCTGAAAGTGATAATGGTACCGTAACAAATCTCTTTGAACGCTCTTTTCAGGATCATAAGATTGAAAAAGTCCGCGAAAAACTAAAAGATTTTAGTGTAAAGGTCGTATTTACTGCTCACCCCACTCAGTTTTATCCAAGTTCGGTACAAAGAATTATTCAGGATTTGAGAGGAGCTATTACCGGGGATTCGGTGACGCAGATTGATATGCTTCTGCAGCAGTTGGGGAAGACTCCTTTTGTCAACAAAGAAAAGCCCACTCCGATAGATGAAGCTTTAAGTATTATTTCTTATCTGAGGTATGTCTATTACGATACCATTGGTGAACTGTTTACGAAGATCAAAAAGACTTTTGGCAACGGACATTTTCATCTTCATGAAGATATTATTCAGCTTGGTTTCTGGCCGGGAGGTGATAGGGACGGAAATCCTTTTGTAACCGCAGAGGTAACAAAAAGAGTTGCGGAAGAACTTCGTTCAGCTATTCTGAAATCATATTACAGCCATTTGAAGTTTATCAGAAGAAGATTGAGTTTCAGAGGCGTTTCTGAAGTGTTGACCGAATTAAGTGAAGAACTGTATGCTGCCATTTTTGATGGAAAAAGTATTAAAGCAGAAGATATTTTAAAGAAAGCAGCTGAAGCGGAGAAAATATTAATCAACGAACATAACTCTTTATTTCTGGATCTTTTGGTTAATTTCAGAGATCGTGTGATGATCTTCGGAACTCACTTTGCAACGTTGGATATCCGCCAGGACAGCAGAATTCATCAGAAAGTGATTGATGAAGTGTATGCAAAAGTGTATGGCAATGAAGAGGTTGATTATGATCAGAAATTCAACAAACTGATTCAGGTTTCAGAGAAAATAAATGCCAATGATTTTGAAGATATTGTAAAAGATACATTATTAACAGTTTCACAGGTTACAGATATTCAAAACCTGAATGGACTGCGAGGAATGAACCGTTATATTATTTCCAATTCCGATGCAGTAAAAGACGTTATGAATGTCTATGCATTCTTTAAAGTTTGCGGTTATAAAAATGAGGATATCAACATGGATATTGTTCCGCTTTTTGAAACCATGGAAGGTCTTGCCAATGCAGAGAATGTAATGAATGAACTTTATCATAATCCTGTCTATAAAAAGCACCTTGAAAAAAGAGGGAACCAGCAGACGATTATGCTTGGATTCTCGGATGGAACCAAAGACGGAGGATATTTAAAAGCTAACTGGGAAATTTATAAAGCAAAAGAAGTCCTGACAAAACTTTCTGAACAGAATAATATTAAAGTCGTATTCTTTGACGGTAGAGGTGGCCCGCCAGCAAGAGGAGGTGGGAAAACTCACGATTTTTATGCTTCTCAGGGAAAAACGATTGCCAATAATAAGATCGAACTCACCATTCAGGGGCAGACTATTACCAGTATTTTTGGAAATAAAGAACAGGCAAAATACAACTTTGAGCAGCTTCTGACGGCTGGTGTAGAAAATGACGTATTCAAAAATGCAAAAAAAGAACTTACAGAGAAAGAGAGAGCTTTGATTATTGAGCTGGCAGATATCAGCTATCAAAAATATTCAGATTTAAAGGCACACCCAATGTTTGTACCTTATCTTCAGGAAATGAGTACGCTGGAATATTACGGGAAAACCAATATTGGAAGCCGTCCGTCAAAAAGAGGAAACGGAAATGAGCTGAAGTTTGAAGATCTAAGAGCGATACCGTTTGTTGGGTCATGGTCACAGCTAAAGCAGAACGTACCAGGATTCTTCGGTTTTGGATATGCAATGGAGAAAATGAAAGAGCAGGGAAGGTTTGAAGAAGTAAGAGAATTGTACAAAGGTTCAGATTTCTTTAAAACCTTAGTTTTGAACTCGATGATGAGTATGAACAAGTCTTATTTCCCTTTGACTTACTATATTAAAAACAATCCGAAGTTCGGTGCATTCTGGAATGTCCTTTTCGATGAATATGAGCTTTCAAGAGATATTATGCTGGAACTGACAGGATTTAAAATGCTTCAGGAAGAAGATCCATTATCCAGAAAATCGGTAAAAATTCGTGAAAAAATTGTTCTTCCATTGCTGAGTATTCAGCAGTATGCTTTGATGAAAATTCAGAAAGGAGAAGGAAATAAAGAAGCATATGAAAAGCTGGTGACCCGTTCTTTATTCGGAAATATTAATGCGAGCAGAAACTCGGCATAAGCTATTTTTGTAAAAATGTTTTGTACATAACGTAGAACAATATATCAATATATCAATAGGAATGGGTTATAATCCTGAGCGTAGTCGAAGGAAGCCCATTCTTTTTTTATTTACCCATCCATTAGGCTTTAGCCAAAATATATTCTATACAGTTTTACAAAAATATCTCTCGCACATTCAACATGTTTAATACAATATCAAAATATGCTCAATCTGCGAGAGATAATACATTTTATTCCTTTAAGAATTTTTCATATAAAACTTTATCCTTCGTCTGAATTTTCAGATAATAGGTTCCTTTTGCAAAATCCTCCACTTTTATAGATTTTTGGTTGTTTGCTTTTCGGACTAATCTTCCCAGATTATCATAAATTTCCAATAACTGAATTTCTTGCTCTGATGCTACGTTCAGGATGTTTTTAACTGGATTGGGAAAGATAGAGAACTTTTCCTTTTTCACAATCTCAGAAGTATTCAGGACGAGATTATATAAACTCCCGAAATTAAGAATTCCATATCCTATCTGATCTGAAGAAGCAGGATAAAGAGAAGCAGTTTGTCTCAACCTTGTTCTCATCTGCTCTCGGTTCATCGTTGGGAATGCCTGAATAAGACAAGCTACACCTCCGGCAGCAATAGGAGTAGCAATGGAAGTTCCATTTACGATAAGAGTTGCATTATCATACACTGTTGTTGTACCGGTCCCCTGAGCACTTCCGTCAGGCTTTACCACTCCAAGAGAATTCGGTCCGAAAGAAGAAAATCCGGAGGCAGTTCCTGCAGAATCCACAGACCCAATAGAAAATACTTTAGCATTATCAGAAGGGGTCATAAGGTAATGCCATGGCTGTTGTCCGGAGTTACCTGCAGCGGCAAGAACAAAAATGCCTTTTTCAGCAGCAATACCTGCTCCGCGGGCAATGAAAGAAGTATTTCCGTTCATATTGGCATAAGTATAATTATAACGGCTGTCATCAAAAACATTGTATCCCAATGATGAGGTGATGATTTCCACCCCTTTTCGGTCTGCCTCTTCGGCAGCTTCGATCCAGTATAACTCTTCTTCGGGAACTTCTACAGCTGCATTCTCACTACGGTAAAGATAGAAATCAGCATCAGGTGCAGCACCTACAAAAGTATCTTCCAGATAACCTCCGATAGCTCCTAAAACAACAGAACCATGACCATTGAGGGAAGTATTGTAAACGTCTCCGGTTTTGGTAACAAAATCATAAGTAGCTTTAATATGGTTGCCAGTCCATAATCTTGAAAAGGCTGTTCCGGTATTCACTGTTGGAAATCCTGAATCAATCACGGCAATGGAAATTCCTGTTCCGGTAAAACCTGCAAGATGAAGAGGCCGTATATTAACCTGATCAATCTGCCCTGCACCGGAACCATAGTTAAAAGTAGTAAGTGTTTTATTGATACTGGCGTCGTCTTTCCATTTTCCGGGTGTCATTTTTACAGTAGTTGAACTGTTTCTTGCAAAACTTTCTATGGATAAAACAAAAGGCTGTGTCTGCAGCAACGTTTTTTGAGCAGGAGTGGCATTTACCGCTGCTCCGTTAAGCCATTTTGAATAATCTATAACCGTAAATCCTAAATTTTGAAGATTCTGAAGATAGGCCTGTTCAATAGGAGCATCCTGATCATTAAGCGGAATTCCCAGCGTAGTACGTCTGTTGAGTGATTTCTGGCTAAGTTCTGACAACGGGTTGGCATAAAACGCAGCTTTATTGGGCTTATCAGTAAAGTAAACAAAAACGAGTTCTGTTTGGGCAGAAACATGAAGATAACCCGTTAGGAAACAAAAGAGTAAAAGTTTTTTCATAAGAATAATTTCTATAAAGATAAAAACAAAATCAATAAAATTTTTGATCGGATATTAAATTCCTTATTTTTACAGAAATATTTATTATATGAAAAAAATTCAGATGGTTGACTTGCAAAGTCAGTATTACAAAATAAAGAATGATGTAGACAATGCGGTTTTGAATGTAATGGATTCTGCGGCATTTATTAACGGTCCTGAAGTAAAGTCTTTCCAGAATGAATTGGAGTCTTATTTAGAAGTAAAACATGTAATCCCATGTGCCAATGGTACAGATGCATTACAGATTGCCCTGATGGCTTTAGATCTGAAAGAAGGAGACGAAATTATTACAGCTGATTTTACTTTTGCTGCAACAGTAGAAGTAATTCATTTGCTTAAATTAAAATCTGTATTGGTAGATGTGGATTATGATACATTCACGATTTCTACAGAACAGATTAAAAAAGCGATTACACCAAGAACAAAAGCGATTATTCCGGTACACATTTTCGGACAGTGTGCGAATATGGAAGAGATTTTGAAAATTGCTGAAGAGCACAATTTGTATGTTATTGAAGACAACGCCCAGGCAATCGGTTCAGAATATACATTCTCTGACGGAACTGTAAAGCAGGCAGGAACCATGTCTACGGTAGGTACAACATCTTTCTTCCCTTCCAAAAACCTTGGATGCTACGGAGACGGAGGAGCTATTTTTACCAATAATGACGAGCTTGCACACCGTTTAAGAGGAATTGTAAACCATGGAATGTACGAAAGATACTATCATGATGAGGTAGGAGTAAACTCCCGTCTAGACAGTATTCAGGCCGCTGTTTTGAGAAAGAAACTTCCTCATCTTGATTCTTACAACGAAGCAAGAAGAAGAGCAGCAGATTTTTATGATGAAGCATTCGAAGGAAACCCGAATATTCTTACCCCAAAAAGAGCTGAGAATTCTACTCACGTATTCCACCAGTATACTTTAAGAATCCTGAACGGAAAACGTAATGAACTTCAGAAGTTTTTAACGGAAAAAGAAATTCCTGCCATGATCTATTATCCGGTAGCATTGAGAAAGCAAAAAGCTTACTTCCAGGAAAGTAATGCTGCAGACTTTGTGAATACTGATAAGCTTTTGGATCAGGTAATTTCTTTACCAATGCATACAGAATTAGACGAAGAGCAGCTGAAGTATATTACGGATGCAGTGCTTGAGTTTATGGGATAGAACTAAGCATGAAGGAATTTTTTTTAAAAGGGAGAAAATATAAATTCTTTTTAGGATTTCACCTTTTTATTGTAGGGCTCTATTCAATATATATAATAAATACATTGAATTCTTACAATTCCTCATCTTACTCAACATATTATAAAGAGAGTATTTTTGAAAACATTGCAAAATACTCTTTTTATATTGTTATAAATTTAATTTCAGGATTAATTATTTATTTCAAAATAAAATTTACAAAGGTTATTCTCAATTTTTTTGCTGTAATGATCTTTATTTTGGTTTGTTATGCCGAATATACCCTGACTAAAACTTATGTTAATAACTCATATTATAACTTTGTAATTACTTTTAATACAGGAGTTATTGGTTTTATCATTTTTTATATCTTTTATCTTAATAAGATTAACGAGAAAGAAGACATAGAAATAAATGAAATAGAAAGTATAGGAAAACACAAAGATTAAGAAAAACACAACGAATTAAAATAGAAATAATGACAATACTTGTTACCGGAGGGCTTGGATATATTGGTTCTCATACTGTTGTAGAACTTATCAATAATGGCTTTGAAGTTGTTATTGTAGATGATTTATCCAATTCAGAAAGATTTATTTTAAAGAATATTGAGGAAATTACAGGGAAGAAACCTGCTTTTTATCCTTTTGATTTGAGGAGGAAAGAACTTCTTACTCAGGTTTTTGATGCGCATCAGATTGATGGCTGTATCAACTTTGCAGCTTCAAAAGCAGTAGGAGAGAGTCAGCTGAAGCCAGTAGATTATTATGAGAATAATTTGTTCTCATTAATTAATATTCTTCAGGAATTTAAAGAAAGAGGAATTTCTAACTTTATTTTCAGCTCATCATGTACCGTTTACGGACAAGCTGATGTAATGCCGATAGATGAAAATACTCAGTTGAAAACACCTGAAAGTGTATATGGGAAAACAAAACAAATGGGAGAAGAAATCCTGATTGATTTTGCAAAAGCTTATCACCGTAAAATTTCGGTATTAAGATATTTTAATCCAATTGGCGCCCATCCATCTGCAAAATTGGGAGAGTTACCAATCGGGGTTCCTGATAATTTGGTGCCTTATGTAATGCAGACTGCTGCAGGAATACGAGAGAAACTGAACATTTGGGGAGACGATTATCCAACGGTGGACGGAACAGCCGTTCGTGATTATATCTATGTTGTTGATCTGGCAAAAGCCCATGTTGCAGCGTTAAAGAAACTGATAGGAGACTCTTCATCTGAAGCAGTGATAGATATTTACAATCTAGGAACAGGAAAAGGTTCATCCGTATTGGAAGTGGTAAAAGCATTTGAAAAAGCTAATAATGTAGAAGTGCCATATCAGATCTCCGCCAGAAGAGATGGAGATATTACGATTGCTTATGCCAACCCTGAAAAAGCGGAGAAAGAGCTCAATTGGAAATCTGAAACGTCTCTTGAGGAGTCTTTAAGAACGGTTTGGGAATGGCAACACTATCTAAATGCAAGGAATTCATAATTTTAGTGATTGTGAAATTTTCCTTATCTTATGAAAGAAAAATTTTTAAATAATTATAAAAAATTACAAAACATCTTCCCTGAACATCTTAGCTTTTACCCTCAAAAACAAGTGTGTTGTCAGAGAAGTCTTAAATTACAATTAATATGAAGACACAAAGAATAGGTATTACATTTTCCTCATTTGACTTATTGCATGCAGGGCACATCAAAATGCTTGAAGAAGCTAAAACGGTATGTGACTATTTAATCGTAGGACTTCAGATCGACCCGTCTCACGATCGTCCCAACAAAAATAAGCCAAGCCAGACTATTGTTGAAAGGTATATTCAATTGAAAGCAGTGAATGCTGTAGATGAAATCATCCCTTATTATACAGAGGAAGACTTGTTGGATATTTTAAAATCATTTGTGATTGATGTAAGAATCATTGGAGATGATTATATGGATAGAGACTTTACAGGTAAAAAATACTGTGAAGAGAAAGGAATTGAGCTTTTTTACAACAAAAGAGACCATAGGTTTTCCACCAGCGACCTGAGAAGAAGAATCTATGAAGCTGAAAAAGAAAAAGATGCCAAAGCAGAACCTGTAAAATAGAAAAATAAAAAATCTTTATCCAATGTGATGAAGATTTTTTTTATCCATATTGCTCTTTTAATATGCTGAAAATCAGAATTAAATATTGTGAAATTGTTAGTGTGTGATACTTAACATAATAAAAAAAAAGGTATTTTACTTTTTTATTTGATAATTTTTCACTCTTTTTGAGCGTTAATTAATTAAAAACTAAAACAACCATGAAAAAAACAATTTTAACCATGTTATGTATGACATTGGGGACAGGTTTAGCTTTTGCAGGTACTAATCAACCAGCAAAAAAAGTAAAAAAAACAAATAAAAAAGCTACTTGTACTGTAAGTTGTAGCGTTACCGTTAGCAATAGCAACGGATCAAGTATAACTTACACTATGTCAGCAGGAAATCTTTTCACTAGTTGTGGAGCAGCCCAACAGAAATGTAGCACGAAAATGAAAGCTACTTTTGGTATGGAACCAACTGGATATGAACTTTAATTAAAATCTAATATTGTACATATATGAAAAAGATTATTTTAGCTACTACGATTATGATTGCTGGATTAGCTAGCGCTAAAAACACTCCTAAAGAACCGGCTTCATCTCCTAAAAAGATTACAAATTCAGTTTCGGCAAAAGCAAAGTCTTCTCTTTGTACTGTATCATGTTCTACATCTGTTCAGATAGGAATGAATACCCTTACTATAACATCTTCTGCCGGAAGTATTTTTACAAGCTGCGAAACTGCTTCTCAGAATTGCACAAAAAAATTAATGAGAAAGGTTTTGGATCTTTCAATGGCCACTGAATAAAAATTAATAAGCCAATTTTTGGTATGTAACATAACAAGTTGTTTTGAAATAAAAACAACTTGTTTTTAATTTAAAAGGAATGAACAAAAATAAATTATTTATTTTGGCATTTGTACTTTGCTTTAGTATACTTAGTTCTCAGACATTTACAGGAATATATATATTCAAAATTAATTCAAAAGTTCCTACCCAGACATATAATAGTATTCTTAGCTCCCAAAATAAAACCTGGTTTGTAGAAACAAAGCAAGAGTTGTTAATTGATACTTCAGAAACGAAAAAAACATCTAGTGAGAGTGGATTAACTGTGGAACATATTTCTGATGATTATAAAAATATTATAATGCCTTCTCCTCCAGAATATTATAAAGATTCCCAAACGGATAATATGCTTTCCCGAAATTTTTATTTAACGAAAGCATGTTATATTAAAGAAAATCTGGATCAGTTTACATGGAAGATATCAGATGAGACAGTAACTTATAATGGAAAAAAATATAATGAGGCAACAACAGAATTTCGGGGGAAAACCTGGATTGTTTATTTTGATCCTAAAGTCTCATTCAATATTGCTCCATGGAAGTTTTATGGATTGCCTGGTGTAATAGTATATGCAAAAACTACGGATAATTTATATACTTTTGAACTAAAGGAATATAAAATAGTAGAGAAAAATACACCTATTAATAATCCATTTGAAAAAGAAAAATTAATAACTTGGGATCAGTATAAAGAAAATTATAAAGAATATCTGAAGAAGTTGATAAAAAAATGGAGTGCAGACAGTGAAGATGGGAATGGAGGATCTATTAAAATGGATAATACAATAGAAGATTTAGGTTTTACTGAAATAAAATAAAATTGTATGATTATACATTTTTTTGAGAAAATAATGAATAAAGGAACACCTACCATGTTCCTTGTTTTTTTATTGTTTTCTCATTGCTTTTTTTCTCAGACTATTTCTGGCATTGTAACTTCTGAGGCGGGAAATAAACTATCTTTTGTCAATATTCTCATTAAAGAAAATGCAGGTGATGAAAAAATAAATCAATTCACTCAAACTAAAAACGGAGTATATAATCTTGTTCTCAATAAGAAGTATAAAAAGATTTATATAGTTGCAAATGCTGCTAATTTTGAAACATCAGTTCAGGAAGTAGAATTAGATAATAAAGAAAAAATTTCTCTTGATTTTGTTTTAAAGAACGAAAAAATAAAGACAATACAGGAAGTCATCATTAATCAAAAAAAAGAATCATTTGAGATAAAGGAAGATACTGTGGTATATGACGTGTCCAGATACAAGGATCCGGCTGACAAAAAGGTTCAGGATGTATTAAAAAAAATGCCTGGAATCACGGTAAATGAAAAAACCGGAGAAATAAAATATAAAGGGAAGTCAGTAGAAGCTGTAAAGCTGGAAGGAGATGATTTGTTTGGAACTAATTATACTGTAGGGACAAAAAATATTAATGTTGATATTGTTGAAAAAGTTGAGGCAATAGAAAATTATTCTGAAAACCCTTTATTAAAGGGAATAGAATCTTCTGATAAGGTTGCCTTAAATTTAAAAATCAAAAAAGGAAAAATTGATTTTTCTGGAAATATAGATTGGGCAAGTGGATTTGATTCTGATGTAAAACAGGTGAGTTCTATCAACTCAACTTTATTACAGGTTGCTAAAGGGTATAAGTCTTTTTTAAATCTTTCTTATAACAATATCGGAGTTAATCAATCTCCCTACGATTATTTTTCCAATAATCTCTCTATAGATCAACAGAAAAACTCAGATTATTCTGCAGCAAAAATCATCAATGATAACTCATTTTCAAGTTTTCTAGAAGATACCAGAGCTAACCGCAATAATGCTTTTTTTAGCAGTTATAATTTGATATTTAAGGCATTTAAGAAGAATAGTACAAGGATAAACCTTTCATATTTGAAAGATAAACTCATGCAGGATATCCATAATGAAAGCTATATTATAGATGATAATATAAATCTTTCAGATACCTATAATACAATAAAGAAACCGGAATTATTTAGGATAGAAATTGATAGTAAAACAAATACAACCAAAAGATCTCTTTTAGAATATAAATTATCAGCATCTAATGAGAGTAACCAACAATATAGCTCGGTTCTACAAAATGGTGACAGGAATTTTGAAACCAATTTATTAACCAAAAACACTTTTTTAAAACAAAACTTACAATTTACATATAAGCTAAATGATAAGTCTGCTTTTCAATTCAGTACTATCTATGCTTGGAATGATATTCCTCAAAATATGTCCTCATTTCCTTATTTAAATATTGAGAATGATACATCATTTAATACCCAATTGAGTAATTTTAAAAAATCAGTATTGGATTTTCAGTTAACTTATTTGGCTAAATATAAAAATATCAAGTATTTCCTTTCCTTGGGGAATAGTAATGAAACCAATACCTATACTTCGGAAGTATTGGGTTTAAATAATTCGAAGGAAAATAATTATACCAATTTATTGAATAATAAAAAAGCTTCTACATATCTTTCAGGGCAAGCTAACTTCAATATATCAAGATTATATATACAGCCTTCTTTTAATTTATACTATCAGAGACAAAGTTTAAACAGTATAAACCTTGAAAATAAAACTGTTGTATTTGAACCTAAACTTTATTTGAAATATAAAATTAATGATGTAGCTTTCATAAATAGCATTGTAGATTATCGGCAGAAGCCTTTTTCAGAAGATAAGCTATTTGTAAATCCTGTCTTTATTAGTAATAGGAATATAATAAGTAATGTACCTTCTTTAAGCTTTCAAAAGACTTTTAACGGCAGGGTAAGTTATGTTATCAATGATCTGTATAAGCAATTAAATTTTAACTTTGGATTGTATTATACAAGTGATAAAGGGAATTATTTTTCAGATATAACAATTTCACCTTATATCACTCACTATACCTATTTTTATTCTCCTAAAGTAAGATCTACTTATGGTGCTGATTTTATGTATGATAAATATTTTTCATTCCTGGATAGCGTATTAAAGCTAAGTTCAAACCTCACATTTTCAAATTATGAAAACATTCTAAATAATTCTGAAACCAGAAAAATAAACAGTGTTACTCAAACATATGATTTTTCATGGAAAACAGTTTTTGATCTTAAAATTAATTTTGAGAATAAACTTACTTACAATATAAACAGTACTCAGGTAGAAGATAAAGAAAAAAATACTTTGAGGTCATTTAATAATAGTTTTAGGATTATTGCCAGGCCGTTTAGTAAATTTTCAATCATCGCAAGTTTTGATTATTTCCACCCCAATACCAAATCCCAAGCAAATTATTTCTTTATTGATAATACAATAAAATATATTGTAAATAGGAATTGGGAATTATCCTTTTTTATGAAAAATCTATTGAATAAAAAAATGATAACCGAGGTAGATATTAATGATTACTCTGTAAATACAACCAATGTAAATATTATCCCAAGATATTTTTTGATGAATATAACGTATAATTTTTGATACATCTGAGTAGCCATATCTATTTTGACATTCAAGTGGATTATAATAACAATTATTCCTAATAAAAAAACCTTTATCAAATTTGATAAAGATTTTTCTATTGAATAGGCTTATTTCCTGATTTTTTATTGTATTACATTGGACCGCCTTGCTGATCATCACCTGCTGCATTGGAATTGATATCCTTTTTCTTTTTAGGTTGATCTACTTTTTCTCCTTGCTTGAATCTATAAGTCAAGGATATAGAAAACTGTCTTGGCTGCCACTGCATATAGTTTCTTCGCGTATAATCTTCATTAAAACTGAATACTTCTCTACTTCTTGTATTAAAGATATCCTGGATATTGAAAGATATTGTTCCATCTCCTTTCCAGATAGTCTTGGATGCACCAAGGTTCAGCGCATACATATCCTGAGTATTTTGATTGGCAGATTTCTGAGCTCCTCTATAGAATCCCTGAAGTTGTACGCTTAGCGTTTTATCTAGCTTGAATGTTGTATTAAGACGTGCTCTGGTAGAGAAACCACTTCCTGTAAAATCCATGAAGCGGGTCTGTTGCTGCTTATCACGGTCTATTGCATTATAATACTGAATTCCTGTTGTTTTATATCCGAACATATCAAGGCTACCCATAATTTTTAACCATGCAAATGGATCATAAGTAAAGTTCAGATCCAATCCATAACGATCATCACTTCCTAAGTTAACAGGCTTCGTATAGAATACTCCAAGACTTTCATCAGGTCTGTATACCAGCATTTTAGTGTCGTCAGTTGCGTGTCTGTAGTACAAAGTAGGGTTAACCGTGAACTTTTTTCTTGTAATATTATATCCTACTTCAAATGAATCTACATAGGATGGGTTCAAATCTATATTTCCTTCAAAAATATTCTGGCTGTTGCTGTAATTTGGGAAAGGAACCATAAAGAAAGATCTCGGTCTGTCTATTCTACGGGAATAATTAACTAAAATCTGGTTGTTCTTAGATATATCATAGCTTAAGAATACACTTGGAAATAAATTATTGTAGTTTTTAGTTTTATTAAGTGCCGGATCATTAGGGTTTTGATTGATGTAATTGATCTTAACATTTGAAAGCTCATCTCTCAATCCTACCTGATAAGCAAATTTTTCTCCAATTTTACTCTTAAACTGTAAATAGAAAGCATTGAATATTTCTCTGTAGTCCGTATTATTATTATAATTCGGGATATAAGGGTTATTGGAAGTACTGCTTACGAAGTTATCATAGGTATTATCATTAACATCCAATCTATATCCTGCTTCAAGTTTAGATTTTTCTCCTAACGGCAATTCATAGTCAGCTTTCCCTATAATCGTTTTGCTTACAGAATGTCTTCTTGTAATGTCTTGTACATCCGGAAGGAGATCGTTCGTTTCAAGAATATTCGCATTGTTATTGCTTCTGTTTCTCTGCAAACTTAATGAAACGGATAAATTCTGACCATTATCATCAAATTTGTGATCTATTCCTAAATCTCCCTGAAATGCAAGGTTGTTAAATACAGATTTAGAATCCCTTTGTCCATAAGGATTTAATAACTGCCATGTTCCGGTTGTTCCGCTTGGATTTGATGGATCTTTGAAGAATCTGTGAAAACTCTCATAAGTTTCCAGAAGCTCATCTCCGTCTCCTTCAAAAGTTCTGACCAATCCTGTTAAATTGATAGAGGTTTTATCAGATAGATCATACACAAAACCTGCACTTACATTATAGTTTTTGTTATATGTCTTATTGGTGGAGTTTTGCAACTGATGTTCAAGAACATCATTAGGCTGTTTATTGGGCTGTATTTCCGGAAAAATAATGTTGTGATAAGTTGTTTCCGAATTATTCTTGGTTTTGTTTTCTGTGTAGCCGCCGCCGCCGTTCACAAACCAGGTCCAGTTGTTCTTTCTCCAGCTTAGATTGGTATTAAGTGAAGTTCTCGGGAAATATCCAAGAGATCCTACAACGCTACCATTAAAGCCAACTTTCTTACTTTTTTTAAGAATAATATTCAAAATACCTGAAGTTCCACTTGCTTCAAATTTAGACGAAGGGTTGGTGATTACTTCAATTCTTTCAATCTGATCTGCAGGAATACTTTGTAGTGCATTAGCTCCATCATCTATTCCAAGAAGGGCTGATGGTTTTCCGTTGATCAGAAATTTTACGTTGGTGCTCCCTCTCATAGACACTGTTCCGTCAGTATCCACAGAAACTGAAGGCACATTGGTTAAAACATCCTGAAGACTTCCTCCCTTGCTTACAATATCCTGAGACGGATCATATGTTTTTTTGTCAAGTTCTACTTTATAAGGTTTGGCTGCTGAAGCGGTAATAACAACACCTTGTATTTCTTTTGTTTTACCATCAACTGTAGAAGTAGATTCTGCTTCAATAGATAGTGCCCCGATATTACCTGCTGCTGCAATATTTTTGCTGACTACACTTTTTTTGTAATCAATAGCTTCTACTGTAATATCATAATCTCCCGGCATCAGCTGAAGCTTGTACTGTCCCTTTTCATCAGTCAATACAGCATCACTTAATGTTTTGTTGGTTTTGTTACTGAAAGTTACAGAAGCATAAGGAACCGGCTGATTTTTTTTGTTGACAATAGTCCCGGAAACTCCTGCTTTCTCCTGTGCAAAAGCCAGTGCCGCCGCTGAAAGTACTAACGTAAGTCCTAAAGTTTTTCTTGTGAAAATATTGACAATTTCTGTCTTATTCTTCATAGGTTATTTTTTTGTATAAAATCGTGAAAGAATAACCCTTAATATTTTGAATATCCGTATCAATTTGATTATCAAAACATTATGGTTGTGTATTGTTTTTTTTAACTGTATAAATTTTTAGGTGCTTTCTAAGCTTATTTTATATTTTTGGAGTTGAGCCAGTCCTGATAAGCTTTTGCGTTCACAGCATGTTCTTCAGCGCTTGCAGTAAACTTATGGTATCCAAATCTTGCAGGATCAGCACACATAAATATAAAATTGTTGTTTTCAGCATTTAAAACAGCATCTATTGAATTCTTATCCACTACGCAGATAGGTCCCGGAGGAATACCTGCATTGGCGTAAGTATTGTAAGGTGATGGTGTAGACAAATGCTTATATAATACCCTTTTTATAGGTTCTTTAAAATTAGTCTGCTTATTGATTGCATAGATTACCGTAGGATCAGACTGAAGTTTCATTCCTTTTCTGTAACGGTTTAAATATAATCCTGCAATCGTTTTCATTTCATCTTTTTTTCCTCCGGATTCTTTATAAACAATAGAAGCCAGCGCATAGATTTGATCTCTTGTAAGACCAGACTGCTGTTCTTTATTTTTTCTTTCACTCGTCCAGAAATCATTATACTGATTTTCAAACTTTGAAAAAAATTCTCTCGGGCTTACTGTCCAGAAAAATTTATAAGTATCGATGAAAAAATACTTTTTTAAATCTTCCACATTTTTATAGCCTTTCTCTTGTGCAACAACATCCAGATCTTTTACAAAATGTAACGAATCAATTTCCGTTTTTTTAGAAACCTTGCCGATCATCTGATACATATCTCCAAAATCTCCGATTCTGTAAGAATTTGCTGTCTGATTACCTGCTTTGATCATATTGACAAGATTTTTATTTCCTGTTCCGCCCTGGATGTAATAACGTCCTGCTTTAAAATTGGTGTCAAGACCTTTTTCTTTAGCCACAGCTTCAAAAGATTCTTTGTCTTTAATATAAGGAGCAATAGAGTCGAGGATCTGTTGAAAACCCGCTCTATGAGGAATCAGAACATAACCTTCCTTTTCTACATTGTTTCCTAAATATTTATTATAAAATCTCAAACCAAAAAATCCTGCGACTACAAAAACCAGCAGAATGATAATGAGAATAGCTTTTTTCATTCTATATAAATGTTGATTAAAAGTTTTCTGTTTTTAAAGAAGATCTGTTTTACCTCTAAAAACCTGCTTTGCAGGACCTTCCAGCCATATATTCTGGAATGCGTCTCCGCTTTTTTCAGCATATACTTTAAGGTTTCCGCCTAAAGTTTTAACTTTTACAGAGGTTAGATTATGTTTTTGTAGAAAAGTTAAAGCAGAAGCTGTAACTCCTGTTCCACAACTGTAAGTTTCGTCCTCAACGCCTCGTTCATAGGTTCTTACAAAAATTTCATCATCAGAAATTTTTTCTATAAAGTTCACATTGATTCCTTTTTCTTTATATTTTTCTGAATTTCTGATTGCATATCCTTCGTCATATACGTGATAATCCTTCAGGTTGTCTACATATTTTACATAGTGAGGAGATCCGGTGTTCAAAACAAAGTCATTTCCATCATGGGAAACAGTGTCTACATTGATCATTTTTAATTTAATGATCCCGTTATGGATTTCTGCTTCATGTTCTCCGTCTGTTGCAATGAATTTGCATTTATCTTCAAAAATGTCAAGGAAAAAAGCAAAAGCTACAAGACATCTTCCTCCGTTTCCACACATAGTGCTTTCTCCACCATCAGAATTATAATAAACCATTTTAAAATCATAGTTTGAGTCGTTTTCCAATAGAATCAGACCATCGGCTCCTATCCCAAAACGTCTGTCACATAGTTTTTCAATACTGTCTTTATCTTTAGTAAATTGCAGATCACGGTTATCCACCATTACAAAATCATTCCCTGTTCCCTGATATTTATAAAATTCCATATTTTTTTGTTAAATGAAGAAGCAAAATTACTATATTTTAAATGAAAAACGAACAGTGTTAGCTGTTCGTTTCCTTATTTATAATCGTTTTATCTAAAGCCGCCTCCGCTGCTCTGCTGTCTGGTAGAACCACTGCTTTGGCTGCTTGAGCTATTTCTGAATCCACCTCCGGAAGAGTCTGATCTTGTGCTGCTTTCAGAATTTCTGAAACCACTATTGCTGTTAGAGTTTCTGAAACCGCTATTGTTTTGGTTGTTCTGAGATTCACTGCTTTGATTTCTAAATCCACTATTGCTGTTAGAGTTTCTGAAACCACCGCTGCTTTGGTTGTTCTGGTAACCACTGTTTTGGTTTCTGAATCCGCCGTTGTTGTTTCTGTTTCCATTATTATTGAAACCACCTCCATTGTTGTATGAACCATTACTGTTGGTTGTACGTGTATTCTGGAATCCGTTTTCAGGTCTTGAAGAAGTGGATGATCTTCTCTCTACATATACTTTTCTTCTGGAGTTGTTATAAGTATCGTAATAATAAGGCACGCCACTATCATAGTAGTAATTAACGTTATTTCTGTAATAATAGCCGTCATTACCATAATATCCTCCGCTTCCGTAATATCCTGAAGGCGCATAGTAATATCCGTTGTTATAATAAGGGTCTCCATAGCCATAACCCCCACTATTGCTTCCGTATCCATCGGTATATGCTAAACAAGATGTTAAACTGGTAATAGCAAAAATACTGACTGCTATTTTAAATAAATTTTTCATGACTTTATTGAACTTTTTTTTCTTTAAAACTTTTTTTCCAATTGACATATCCTAAGATTGCCATTATAGTAAATACCAAATATTGAACCGAAGTGATACCAAGTCCCTTAAAAATCATCATTGGAATGCAAATAAGGTCTCCGATAATCCAGAAAATCCAGCTCTCAATGCGCTGTTTGGCCATAAACCACATTCCTGCTAAAAATATTGAAGTGGTGAAAACATCCATCCAATTTGCCCAGTCAAGATGATATAACCCTAAGCTGGTTCCTTCCATGGAAAACTTATTATCTATATAAGGTTTGTAATAATAAATAACAGTTACCAATATCAGGCTCAAAATAAAAAGCATATTGGCATAGATCCATTCCTTTTTAGTAGCCCATTTAACATCCACATGAATGTTATCTTTAGAGTTTTTGGCCCAAAGAATCCAACCGTAAATACTCATCACCGAATAATAAACATTGATCAGACAGTCTCCCAACAAACCAAAATTATAGAGAATATAAACATAGATCAGTGTAGAAATAATGCCGGTAGGATATACCCAAATATTCTTTTTTATAGAAAAATAAACACTCAAAGTGCCAAAAATAGCCCCAAAAGTTTCCAGCATAACCTGTAAAGTATCATAATTTTCATAAGGCTTTATAAAAAGATCATACAAATTCATGATCAAAAATATACAAAAGTTGTCACATGTTAAAATGCTTCGAGAAAAGCCCTGGTTGGGTTTTTAAAGTTTTAATGTAAAATAAATGATGAAAGTTTAACGATTAAAGTGAAAGTTTCTAAATTTTTTATACTTTCGTAAATTCTTAAAATAAAAAAATTATGTCGAAAATTTGGGTCAAAAAACCACTCAGTGCCTATGAGGCAGATATGAAGAAAAGTGAGCTGAAAAAAGTCCTGGGAAAATGGAGTTTAACAGCAATTGGAGTAGGTGCTATCATCGGTGGAGGGATTTTCGTTCTTACCGGAACAGGAGCCTATTATCACGCAGGGCCAGCACTTGCAATTTCCTTTATTATTGCAGGGATTGCCTGTGTCTTTGCAGCTTTGTGCTATGCAGAGTTTGCATCTATTATTCCTGTAGAAGGTTCAGCTTATGCTTATGCTTACGGAACAGTAGGAGAAATTTTTGCATGGGCTATGGGATGGTGTCTCATCCTCGAATATGCTATGGCGAGTATGGCTGTTTCCGTGAGTTGGTCCGGATATTTTAACAAATTTTTGAAAATTTTTAATATTCATTTGCCTGCTTATCTTACATCAGATCCGGCAAGTTATACAGGAGACGGTTTTTCTATGAACCTGCCTGCATTTATTCTTGTTCTTTTGATTACTGCACTATTGGTAAAGGGAACGAAAGAAGCAGCAGGAGCTAATAACCTGATCGTTTTGATGAAAACGTCTGCTGTTATCTTTGTAATTATTGCAGGAGTATATATCATTTTCTCTAATACTGATCTATATAATGCTGTAGACGGTGTTAAAAACTGGAAACCTTTTATCCCGGATCCGGTTCAGATTAAAAATTCTGAAGGAGATATGATCTCCGCCTACGGTATTAAAGGAATTATTTCCGGAGCAGCAGCAATTTTCTTTGCTTATATTGGTTTTGATGCTGTTTCTACACAGGCTGGAGAGGCTATTAATCCTAAGAAAGATGTGCCTTTCGCGATTATTGCCTCATTGTTGGTTTGTACTGCTTTATACATCTGTGTATCTCTTGTATTAACAGGGATGATGCATTATACAGACTTTAACCCTGAAGGTAAATATCCTGATGCAATTAAAGCTCCTGTAGCGTATGCATTCGAAATTGCAGGAAAACACTGGGCTAGTAATGTAGTAACCATTGCTGCTACTGTAGGATTAATTTCTGTAGTAATGGTAATGATGATGGGACAGTCAAGAATCTTCATTGGAATGGCAAAAGACGGATTGATTCCTAAATTCTTCGGTGATCTTCATCCAAAAACAAAAACACCTTACAAAGGAATCATTTTGTTAGGAATTGTTGTAGCATTAATTGCGGCATTTACCCCAATTTCAACATTGGCTGATATGACAAGCTTCGGAACCCTGTTTGCATTTACACTGGTTTGTATTGCTGTTTGGGTAATGAGAAAAAAAGAACCTAATTTGATCAGACCTTTCAAAGTTCCGGCTTATAAAATAGTGGTTGCACTGGGAGTATTTATCAATATTTATTTGATATTCAACCTAAGTGCTCATGCATTAGAACTTTCTGCGGTATGGTTATTTTTAGGAGGTTTGGTATATTTCCTTTATGGAAAATCAAATAGTAAACTTAACAATCCTGAAAAATATCAGAACCAAGATTAATAATAATATAAACCGCTTCGGCGGTTTTTTTGTCTTAAAATATGTATATGAAAAAGCTTTTTTCCATTTTATTTCTGTCCTTAGGACTTACGGCATTTTCCCAACAGGTGGAAAGTATTGAAACAATTTTGAATGATAAGATCAGTATCAGAGCTATTGAGGTGTACGATCATAAAGTTTGGTACAGTGGTACGGATTCCAAATTTGGGTTTGCTGATCTTAAAGACTATAAAAATCAAAAGCAGATCAAACTTTCGGAAGAGAAGCTTCAGTTCAGAACATTAGCACAAGACAAAACGTCTTTTTATGCAATCAATATTGAAAGTCCGGCCCGTTTTTTTAAAATTGATAAAAAAGATCTGAAATCTCAGGTTGTTTTTAAAGATACTGCAAAAACAGCTTTTTATGATGCTTTACATTTTGTGAATGATAAACTTGCTTATACTTTTAGTGATTCGGATAAAGATCATCTTTTGAAGCTGGCTGTCTACAAAAATGGTACATGGAGTATGTTTAAAAATAATATAGTATTAAATGAAGGCGAAGCTGCTTTTGCTGCCAGTAATACCAATATTTCATCAACTAAAAAATACTTGTGGATTGCAACGGGAGGAAAAGCCTCAAGAATCTTAAGAATGAATCTGAAAGATGAAAAAATAAAAGTTTTTAATACTCCAATCATACAGGGAGAATCTTCTCAGGGAATGTATTCTATTGATTTTTTTGATGACAATTTTGGAATTGCAGCAGGAGGTGATTATACAAAACAAGATGCTAATGTCAACAATATTGCAACCACTAATGATGGTGGAAAGACCTGGCAGATTCAGGCTTCAGGACAAAATGCGGGATATACCACCTGTGTGAAAATCAAACCGGGATCCAAAGGAAAAGAAATAGTAGCGGTAGGAGACAAGCACATCAGCTATTCTTCAGATTTTGGGAAGACATGGAAGAAAATTTCCGATGAAAAAGGCTTTTTTGTCTGCCAATGGATTGATGGTAGCAATGTGGTTCTTGCAGGAAATAACAGAATAGCGGTGATGAAATTAAAATTTTAAATATCAGATATAGAATTTATCACTATTTGTCAAAAGCCTGATCATACGTATTTAGACTCATTATAAAATAGAACCTAATATAATTCATAGGTTAAAATTCATAACTAATGGTTAATTTTGTAAGGTGAAATTTTAATTATGTTAAATTTCATACCCTTATAAAATTTAATTTTCAAAATGAACTCTTTAATAGATAAGTATAATATTCCTGGACCGCGTTACACTTCTTATCCTACCGTTCCATATTGGGATGAATCTACATTTTCACCGGAAAAGTGGAAGGAAACCGTAATCAGGTCTTTTCATGAAAGCAATGCAGAGGAGGGAATTTCTATTTATATCCATTTGCCTTTCTGTGAGGCATTGTGTACATTTTGTGCATGTCATAAGCGTATTACCAAACAACATAGTGTGGAAGTGCCTTATCTGGAAAGCGTTTTAAAAGAGTGGAAACTTTACCTTGATCTTTTCAACGAAAGACCTAAACTTAAAGAATTACACCTTGGAGGAGGTACTCCTACGTTTTTCTCTCCCGAAAATTTAAGAACATTGTTGGAAGGTATTTTTTCATCAGTAGACATTGCAGAACATCCGGAATTCTCTTTTGAAGGACATCCAAATAACACAACAAAAGAACATCTTCAGACTTTATATGACCTTGGTTTCAGAAGAGTAAGCTTTGGAGTTCAGGATTATGATCCTAAAGTCCAAAAAGCAATCAATAGAATCCAGCCTTTTGAAAATGTGAAAAATGTTACAGAATGGGCGAAAGAAATTGGTTACAGAGGAATCAGTCATGATCTTGTTTTCGGATTGCCACACCAGAATTGGGAGGCAATGGAACACACCATCAGAAAGACTATGGAGCTGAAGCCAGACAGACTGGCATTTTATTCTTATGCACATGTTCCATGGGTAAAAGGTGTTGGGCAGAGAGGTTTTGATGAAAATGATCTTCCAAGCGGAGAAGAAAAACGCCGTTTGTATGAAGATGGTAAAAGACTTCTTCAGGATTTAGGATATATTGAAGTAGGGATGGATCACTTTTCTCTTGAGCACGATGATCTGTATCAATCTTTGATTCACAAAAAACTTCACAGAAATTTCATGGGTTATACTTCAAGCAATACCCAGCTGATGGTAGGACTTGGGATGTCTGCTATTTCAGATTCCTGGTATGCGTTTGCCCAAAATGTAAAAACCGTAGAAGAATACCAGAAAATGGTAGAAGAGGGAAAAATCCCTGTTGTAAAAGGACACGTACTGAGTGAAGAAGATCTTATTGTAAGAAGACATATTCTGAATCTGATGTGCCAGCTTGAAACAACCTTTGACATCAATAATTCGTTCCCTGAGCTTGACAATGCATTGGAAATGCTGAAAGAAATGGAAAATGACGGTTTGGTTGAAATCAATGGAACTGAAATTAAAATTACAGAAGAAGGAAGAGCTTTTACAAGAAATGTGGCCATGGTTTTTGACCTGAGAATGATGAGAAATAAACCGGAAACGAGAATTTTCTCAATGACAATATAAAACAAAAGCGGTTCACATCTGAACCGCTTTTTTATTGTTTTAAACCCTTATTTGATAACCAATTTCTGACTATACGATTTTAATTCTCCGGATTTCAGATTGATAAAATAAACTCCGGCTGGGATTCCTGAAATATTGATTCCTTTGCCGTTCATGATCTGATCTGTTTCCATTACTTTTTTTCCTTCTGTACTGATTATTTCCAATGTTGCCTTTTTATCGTTCACACCATTAATGAAAATCTCTTTTGAAGCAGGGTTAGGGTATACCTTAATATGGGTTAAAGTATTTTCTTGAGTACCTAGGGTACCTGTTGATATTTTAAAGATTTTTCCACTGTTTACTGCGGCTACATACAATCCTTTTTGATAATCTTCTCCAAAAGTAGAGAAATTATTTCCAGAAGAAGGAGGCATCCAGGTGATGACATTATTAGTATCCAGAATTCCGATTTGGGTAGAGCAGTAGTCTGCGAAGAAATATTTCCCCTGAAGCGATGGATATTGTGTTCCCCGGTATACATAGCCACCAGTAATGGAACATTTTCCGCCAGAGTGATCATATACAGCAATAGGGAATGTCATCGTAGCCTGTGCTGCACATCCTGTTGTATTGTAAGGATTATTTCCTTCATAACATCTCCATCCATAGTTTAATCCGGCTATAGTAATAGGCATTTTGTTGATTTCTTCGATGGCTCCCTGTCCTACATCTGCAATCATAGCATTGCCTGTAGTCAGGTCAAAAGAAAATTTCCATCCATTTCTGAGGCCATAAGCCCAAATTTCATCAGCACCATCCACTCCTGCTCCCGCAAAAGGGTTATCAGGAGGGATATTATATGGCCCGGTGGCGTCTACATCAATTCTCAGCATTTTTCCCAGCAATATATTTTTATTCTGAGCATTATTATTGGGGTCTCCGCCACTTCCTCCGTCTCCGGTGATAATCCAGAGTTTTCCGTCAGGGGCGAAATGAATGCTTCCTCCGTTATGATTATCGAAGGGTTTAGGAATGTTCAACAGGATTTTTTCGGAATTAGGATCGGCCACATTGGGATCTGTTGAGTTTACACTGTACCTGGCAACGATAATATTTCCTGCAGGATTGTTATAATACACAAAAAAATACCCATTAGTAGAGTATTGTGGATGAAATGCAAGTCCCAAAAGGCCTCTTTCACCGCCAAAAACAATTTTCGAACTAATGTTCAGAAAATTTGTTGCGTTAATTGTCCCGTTAGGTTGAATAATTTTAATGATACCGTTCTGCTGAACAACAAAAAGCCGGCTGTCATTGGCATTCGTAATCTCTACAGGGCTGGTAAGTCCTGTAACAAATTCTTCCAAATTAATGCTTTGAGAATTAACAATTAAGGAAGAAAAAATACTGATGCTAAAAAGTAGTTTTTTCATAATATTTTGAGGGTTAGTGTGTTGGAAAAGTGAATGAAAATTTTATACCAATCATATTTTGAAGACTTCACTATGATAGTATGAAAAAATTGTTAAATCTTAAATAGAAATCAGAATACCAATATATCTGAAAATAAACCATTTCTGTTGTTAAAAATTCATAAAATACAAGAAAATCATTATATTTGCCGACTTAATTTAACGTAGTTATAACAAAATGCAAGGAAAAGGACTTATTACAATTGTCGCTATTGTACTAGGGTTGATTTGCTTAAACGAGCTATTACCAACATGGTACGCCAGCAAAATTGAAAAGCAGGCGACTGCTATTGCAGGAGACAATCCGGAGAAGTATCAAAAAGAAATCGCAAGACTTTCTAAGGATACTTTGAATTTAGGATTCACAAAACTTTATTACACTAAAGCCAAAGACAAGGAAATGAAACTTGGTCTTGACTTGAAAGGAGGGATCAACGTTCTTTTGGAAATTAACCAAAGAGATCTTGTGAATGATTTAACCAATTATTCTACAAATCCTGTTCTTATTGAGGCTTTAAACAAAACTGATGAAGCACAGAAGAATTCTACAAGACCTTACATCGACAACTTCTTTGAGCAGTTCGATGTAGTTAACAAAGCTAAAGGAACAAACCTTAAGTTGGCAGATCCGGAAATTTTCGGAAATACAACCCTTACTGAGGTGAAGTACAACACGCCTGATGAGCAGGTGAAAAGCATTGTTAAAAGAAAAATTGATGCGTCTGTAGGAACGGCTTTCGAGGTAATCAGAACGAGAATTGACAAGCTTGGAGCCATCCAGCCAAACGTTCAGAGAGTACCTGGAACTGCTAGAATTTCTGTGGAAATGCCTGGTATGAAGGACATCGATAAAGTGAAGAAAATGCTTCAGACTTCCGCAAAACTTCAGTTCTGGGAAGTGCAGCAGGTTCCTGAAATTGCACCTTATTTCCAAACTTTGACAACTATGGTTGCTGCAAAAGGAGATTCTATGGGAGTGGCAAAGAATGTGAACTTCATGAACCTTTTACAGCTTGACAAATTAAGAACGAATGGTGTTGCCAACGTAAAATTATCTGATACTGCAGTTGTAAACAAAATTTTAAACAGCAAAGTAGGACAGTCTTTACGTCCGTCCAACATTAAATATACACAGTTCATGTGGGGTTACAAACCTGAAGCTACAGATGCTGAAAGTTTAGTATTGTACGCTATCAGAGGTAACATCAACCAAAAAGCTCCGGTAGACGGTGCTGTAGAAAATGCAAATATCGGCTACGATGAACTAAGCAGAGTAGTGGTAGATATGCAGATGGACTCTAAAGGAGCAAAAGAATGGAAAACCTTAACGGAGAAAAACGTTGGAAAACCAGTTGCTGTAACTCTTGATAACAGAGTATACACAGCTCCAAACGTTACAAATGCTATCCCTAATGGTAGAACTCGAGTTTCTGGTAACTTCTCTCAGGAAGAAGCTAAAGAACTGGTAGACGTTTTAGGTGCTGGTAAATTGCCTGCAGGTGCAAAAGTAGTTCAGGCTACGGTTGTAGGTCCATCTTTAGGACAGGAGGCTATTGATTCAGGTTTAATGTCGTTCATTATTGCATTTGCGATTATCATTGTTTATATCATTTTCTACTACGGTGGAGCTGGTGTATATGCAGTAATTGCAATGGTGATCAACTTATTCTATATTTTCGGTATTATGGATTCGGGAGATTTTACGCTTACGCTTCCAGGTATCGCGGGTATCGTTCTTACGATGGCAGTAGCGGTCGATACGAACGTTATCATTTATGAAAGAACAAAAGAAGAATTATTCGCAGGGAAAAGTATTCTTGAAGCTTACAAAGATGGTTTCAAACATGCATTGAATGCGATTATTGACGGTCACACTACGACTTTCTTAACGGCAGTTGTATTGTTCTTCTTCGGAACGGGACCTATTAAAGGTTTTGCATTGACGTTGATGATCGGTATTTTAATGACGTTATTTACCTCTGTATTGCTTTCCAGAGTAATGATCTTCTCAAGATTAAATAAAGGAAAAGGTCTTTCTGTTTGGACTCCGGCTACGAAGAACCTATTCAGAAACACTTGGATTGATTTTATTGGAAAGAGAAAATATGCATACATCGTTTCTGCTGTTCTTACAGTAGTGTGTATCATTTCAATCGCAACTCACGGTTTCAAATACGGTATCGACTTTACTGGTGGTAGAAACTATGTAGTAAGATTTGATAAAGATGTAAAAGCTGAAGATGTTGAAGAAAAATTAGTGGCTTTATTCAAAACTGAAGATGGTAAAAACTCTTCTGTAGAAGCTAAAACTTTTGGAAACAGCAAACAATTAAAGATCTCTACAGATTACCTTATCGAGGATGAATCTTTAAAAGCTGACCAAATTATTGAACAGAAATTATTTGAAGGTTTAAAAGCAAACTTACCGGCAGGAACTACATTGAAAGATTTCAAATCTGCTGATAAAGACCATGCAGGAATTATTTCTTCAGAGAAAGTAGGACCTTCCGTTGCTGATGATATCCAGACTCACGGTATCTATGCAGTATTAGCTGCATTAGCAATGATCTTTGTCTATATCTTGATAAGATTTAGAAAATGGCAATTCTCTCTTGGAGCGGTTGCAGCTCTATTCCACGATGCGGTAATTATCTTAGGAGCATATTCATTGCTTCACAAGTATATGCCTTTCAATATGGAGATCAACCAGGATTTCATTGCTGCAATCCTTACTGTATTAGGGTACTCAATTAACGATACGGTAATTATCTTCGACAGAATTAGAGAATACCTGAGAGAGAAAAAATCTTTAACATTAGCAGGTCTGTTTGATGACTCTATTTCAAGTACATTGGGTAGAACATTCAACACCTCATTCACTACGATTTTGGTTATCCTTGCGATTTTCATATTCGGTGGTGACAACTTGAGAGGATTCATGTTTGCGATGTTAATTGGTATTGGGTTCGGTACTTACTCATCCATCTTTATTGCGTCTGCAATTGCTTATGACTTCCTTAAAACAGGGAAAGAAGAGGAAGTACATGGGAAATCCACTTCTGCTAAAGAAGAACTTGCTTCAAAGTAATACAAACTACAATAAATTAATAAAGACCGTTTCGAAAGAGACGGTCTTTTTTTTGTGTCATATGTGGATTATTCATTTTTGATTAATCTATATGTATTGCATAATGCATGTTTTTGTTAAAGTTAATTTTAAAAATCATCATATGATAGAATTATGTTTAATGATTCCAGTTATTTTGATTGATTTTTTATTCATAACTCATTGGTATAAAGGTGTTTGCGTGTTCAATTATTGTTGATGAATAGTAATTTATGTGGTAGATTGTTTTATATTTATAGCAAATAAAACCAAAACCAAAAACAAAGATGAAAACCGAAAAATTATTCATTGCAGTGGCATTAGGTGCATTTAGTTCTCTATTTTCGCAGATCGGAATAGGGATACCAAATCCTGATATAAGTTCTGCGTTAGATGTCACCAACACTAATAAAGGGGTATTGATCCCCAGAATTTTAGATCTGTCAACAATTGCTACTCCTGCTAACGGATTACTGGTATATGATCTCAAAAGGCAGGCCTTAACTCAGAATATCGGAACATCAGCAAGTCCCAACTGGGTTCCAATCAGTGGTAATATTGTTAAGTTTTTCTATATGCCTTCTATTAATATTGACACATCTACTTTAGGTACAGGAAGAATAAAAGATTTATTCCAGCTTTATAAAGCCCAGTTTTCTACCCCAAAAGTTTCGAGTACAGGAGCTCCGGCTGCCATTCCGTTCTTTACCAATGCATCAGATCTATATTATTATGTAACTGATTTTGATAATACAGTTCTAAGTAATGTAAGTATTGATGCGAACGGAATATTGAGTTATGATGTGATAGGATCTGCTACTGCATGCTCCTTTGTTAATATTGTATTTGTAATCAAATAGTTTTAAATGAGATCCTGTCATTGTAATCATTCTTACCCAGGGGTGAATGTTCTCTGGTATACAATTAACTTTTAAAATTATTGGTGATGAAAATAAATTCAATAGTACGATGTGTCCTTACAGTGATATGCTTTGCTGTATCAGGTCAATTGATATCTCAGGAGATGGTATCCTTACCCGGTGGTGGGTGTGGAAGATTATTGGACACCAATACTTCAAGCTCAAGTGACGGAGGTCTTCTTTGTGTCAGGCTGGGTAAAGAGGCTGTTAATCCTAATAATATGACGGATACGGATGTGAATTCCTATGCTTCTCTTAAGCCCGGAACAGGTGTTGGAGTGTTTTGTAGTATGTCTTTAGGAGTAGGAACTTCCGGAACCGATTTTCAGGCTGATAAACCTGTCTATATTGACTTTGCTTCGGATGGCTTTAATTTGTATATCAGCTTTAATGCAGGAAATTTTGTATTCTACAATAATGGCCAGGAAGTCTATCGTACAGGGATTAATGAACATCTTCTGTTAGACCTTGGAGATAGCCAGGGACGAAGGATTATTAAAGTGACTCCTCCGGCAGCATGGGATGAAGTAAGACTGGTTTTTAATGACACTTTAGGCGCTGGCCTTGTATTCAGTCAAATAAGGGTGTATAATATCCTTTCTGAATATTATCTTGCTCCCATGACTTATCTGTCTCAGCCTTCTGATCAAACGGTAACTGTTGGTGGATCGGCAACAATGACTGCCGTGATCAATAATACTCCTACAGATGAAACTCCTGAAAATATTACCTACCAATGGCAGGTTCTTAACGGAAGTACATGGACTAATATCGTTAATGATGCCAATTACAGCAATGTTACTTTATCTACTCTTATGATTAATAATGTTCCTGTAGGTTTTAATAATAATCAGTATAGAGTTGTTGCCAACTCCAGCTTCCATACATGTGCTTTTCAGGCAGTTTCCAATGTAGGAAATCTGTATGTGAACCTGATTAAAGGTATCATTACTAATAAAATGATTTATACAAAGCCGAAAAATAATTAACGAAATGTTCTCTAATTAATAATAAGCCTGTTTCATATATTTTGAAGCAGATTTTGTATTTTATTTCTATCATGCCTTAAGAGATTATTATTTTGATGAATTTATATTTTAAAGGGTAGATTTTGGATCTGCCTGCATGTATTTGTATGTTTTTGGCTTGAATGAATATATTTATATTTAATTTCTTGTTATATTATATATTTTTTATTGGTAATTATTTATTATCGTATTTAATAATAAATATTCTTGTATATTTTTATTAATTATGCTTTTTGGAAATCATTGTAAAGTAGAGTTATGTATAATAAGTCTACTTTTTTATAATAGTTTGTTTGCGTGTAATTATTGAATAATAAAGGATTTTTTCGAATTATTAAAAATATTTTTGTTTTAATTGAAAATTATTAATAAATAAGAGTTTTATGTAGTAAATTATTTTATATTTACATAAAACAAAACAAAAATGAAAGCCGAAAAATTATTCATTGCTGCAGCATTAGGTGTTGGCAGTTTCCTTTATTCTCAGGTAGGGATTGGGATTCCTAATCCCGATAAAAGTTCCGCATTAGATGTTACGAACACCAATAAGGGTGTACTCATCCCAAGAATTTTAGATTTGTCAACAATTCCAACCCCGGCTAATGGTTTGCTGGTTTATGATCTTAAAAGACAGGCATTAGCCCAAAATATTGGAACATCTGCCAGTCCGAACTGGGTGCCGATTAGTGGGAATATTGTTAAATTTTTCTATATGCCTTCCATTAGTATTGATACTTCTACTACAGGTACCGCAAGAACAAAAGATTTGTTTCAGCTTTATAAGGCTCAGTTTTCTACCCCGAAGGTCTCAAGTACAGGAGCTCCGGGTGCAATCCCGTTCTTTGCGAATGCAACAGATCTGTATTATTATGTAACTGATTTTGATAATACAGTCTTAAGCAATGTAAGCATTGATGCCAACGGAATACTGCGATATGATGTGATTGGAACAGCTACTGCATGTTCTTTCGTGAATATTGTATTTGTAATCAAATAATTTTAAGTGACATACCGTCATTATGATCATTCTTACCCAGGATGAATATCCTTCCGTGTATAACTAACTTTAAAAATTATTGATGATGAAAACAAATTCAATAGTAAGCTATTTGCTTATAGCATTGTGTCTTTTTGTATCAAATAAAATGAGAGCTCAGGAGATGGTAGCTCTGCCCAACGGCGGCTGCGGAAGATTATTGGATACCAATACTTCAAGTGCAAGTGATGGAGGTTTTCTTTGTTTCAGGTTGGGAAAAGAAGCAGCTAATCCTAATAATATGACAGATACGGATGTAAACTCATTTGCCTCTTTGAAACCCGGTACTGGTGCTGGACTTTTTTGCAGTATGTACATAGGGGTAGGAACTACCGGAGCAGATTTTCAGGCTAATAAACCCGTCTATATTGACTTTGCTTCAGATGGTTTTAATTTTAATCCCAGTTTTAACGGTGGAAATTTTGTTTTCTATAACAATGGTCAGGAAGTCTACCGTACAGGTATTAATGGGCATTTTTTCTTTGATTTTGGAGACAATCAAGAGCGCCGGATTATTAAAGTAATTCCTACTGCCGCATGGGATGAAGTACAGCTTGCTTTTGGAGAAGCTATAGGTATTGGATTCTCATTCAGCCAGATGAGGGTATATAATATCCTTTCAGAATATTACCTTGCTCCAATGACTTATCTGTCTCAGCCTACTGATAAAACTGTGGCTGCTGGTGGGTCTACAACAATGACTGCTGTGATTAATAACACCACTACAGATGAAACGCCGGATAATATTACGTACCAATGGCAGGTTCTTAACGGCAGCACATGGACCAACCTCACGAATGGTACCAATTATAGTAATGTTACTTCATCAACCCTCACCATTAGCAATGTTCCCGTAGGATTTAATAATAACCAATACAGAGTAGTTGCTAACTCTAGCTTTCACACCTGTTCTTTTCAAGCAATTTCTACTGTAGGTCGGCTTTTTGTAAATTCTGTAAATGTTCCCGGAGCTATTGCCGCAGATCAGACGGTATGTATGGATATCAGTAATGATCCTGCAGCGTTTAGTCAGACTGTAACAGCACAGGTAAGCGGTTCTGCAGAATATCAGTGGCAAAGTTCACCGGATAATGTAACATTCACAAATATTACAAATGCTACATCTGCCACTTACGATGCTCCACCAGTTACACAGACTACCTATTACCGTAGAGGAGTGCGTTCTGTATTGAATGGCAACACAACTGCTTATCAATATAGCAATGTGGTTAAAGTGACCTTAAAGCAAAGCTGTCTGATCAAATGTATCATCACAAACAGGGTGCTCTATACGAAGCTCAACAGCAATTAGTATAACGGATTTCTAATTAATAATAAACCCTGTTTCAACAATGAGGATGAAGCAGGGTTTTTTGTTCTGCTGGGAGTCTTAATATATTATTTCATATTATACTTCTTTAATACACTACAATTTAGAATCATTATTTTCCAGATTTGATTAATTTTGCACCATCATGGAAAATTCAAAGAAAAAAGCGGCCATAGGCTTCATATTTATTACTTTACTGATAGATATTACGGGATGGGGAATCATCATTCCTGTTGTTCCTAAATTGATTGAGGAACTTATTCATGCAGATATCAGTGAAGCTGCAAAATATGGCGGCTGGTTGGGATTTGCCTATGCATTTACACAATTTATTTTCTCTCCACTTGTTGGAAACCTGAGTGATAAATACGGACGAAGACCCATTATTCTAATCTCTCTCTTTGGATTTGCTGTAGATTATATTTTCCTTGCATTGGCTCCCACAATCTGGTGGCTGTTTTTGGGAAGAGTTATTGCAGGAATTACCGGTGCAAGTGTCACCACCGCCAGTGCTTATATTGCAGATATTTCCACAGATGAAGACAGAGCTAAAAACTTTGGACTGATAGGGGCTGCCTTTGGCCTTGGATTTATTATAGGCCCGGTTTTGGGTGGCGTTCTTGGGCATTATGGTGCCAGAGTTCCTTTCTATGCAGCGGCAGGTTTATGTTTGCTTAATTTCTTGTATGGATATTTTATCCTTCCTGAAAGTTTAGATAAAGATAAAAGAAGAGAATTCGACTGGAAACGTGCCAATCCCATAGGTTCATTTAAATTTTTAGGTAAACACCCTGAAATCTCCGGATTGATAGCTTCATTAATATTAATTTATATTGCAGGTCATGCTGTACAGAGTAACTGGAGCTTCTTTACCATGTATAAATTCAGCTGGACGGAAAGAATGGTGGGAATTTCATTGGGAGTTGTTGGTTTATTGGTAGGTCTTGTACAAGGAGGACTTATCCGATATACCACTCCAAGGCTGGGAGAGCAGAAAAGTATTTATTACGGATTGGCTTTCTATGCTGTAGGAATGCTGCTATTTGCTTTTGCTTCTGAAGGATGGATGATGTTCGTCTTTTTGGTGCCCTATTGTTTAGGGGGAATTTGTGGTCCGGCTTTGCAGTCTGTTATCACGAAAAGTGTTCCTTCCAACGAACAGGGAGAGCTTCAGGGAGCATTAACGAGTTTAATGAGTGCTACATCCATTATCGGACCTCCGATGATGACGAATTTGTTTTACTATTTCACACATGACGAAGCGCCTTTCAAATTTTCCGGAGCACCTTTCTTTTTAGCGTTTGTTCTAATGGCAATCAGTGTTGTGATTACGTATTCTGCTTTCCAGAAAAAAGGAAAAGATGTAGTGGATGTAACCTCGAAAAAAGATCTTCATTAACAATAGATTTGTTCTATTCCGAATATATATGCTGTTCCAGGTTCGATCTATTCGATAATTTTACAGAAGTAGTTTTTACTTACTTTTGAAACCCAAAAAACAAATTATGAATACATCAGAACTGGAAAAGTATTTCGAAAGAATTCATTTCTCCGGAACTCCGGAATTGAATATGGAAACCCTGAAAAGAATACACGAGCTTCATCCCAAATATATTCCTTTTGAGAATATTGACCCTTATACAGGAACAGTTCCTTCTTTGAAGTTAGATGATATTTTCAACAAGCTGGTTACTGGATCCAGAGGCGGATATTGCTATGAACAGAATCTGCTTTTGAGTGAAGTCTTAAAAACATTAGGATTCAATGTAAAACTCCAGCTCGGAAGAGTAGTGTGGGGAAGACAGGAGGATAGCGTTGCTGCACAAACTCATCTGTTGCTTATTGTAGATTTTGAAGGGGAAAAATATGTGGTAGACTGCGGATTTGGAACAGCTACACTTACGGCTCCGGTACTTTTAAACGAAGAAGATCAGCAGCAAACACCCAATGGAATATTTAAAGTTTCTCACAAAGAAGAAACCCATACACTCTGGATGTGGAAAGAGCAGTGGCTTCCGGTGTATCGCTTCATAATTGAGCACGTAGAACCTATTGATCTTGATATTTCCAACTGGTATTTGTCTACGCATCCGGATTCTCATTTTAAAAACAGGCTGATTCTTTCAAAAGTAGATGAAAATGCCCGATATACTTATACTGACGGTGTTTTGAATATACGGTCCAATGATGGTGAAAAAGAATCCATATCCATAGAAAATGACATGCAGTTGTATGAAATATTGGTAAATACTTTTGGATTAAAGGAAAATGCTATTGAAGCCTTGAAATCAAAAGTAGCGATTTGACAAAACTTAATGAATATCATCTTTGACAATAAAAAACGGGAAGCTCAGCGAGCTTCCCGTTTCTTTTAAAATCAGATTTTTATGAAAATAATTATGGATAAAGGGATTTTGTCCCATTACTTACAACATTGCTGCCCAATCCTGAGAATGACACAGAGAAATTACTGGAGTTAAAACTTAAAGAACCTGTAGGAGTACAAAGTCCTAATGCATAACGGCATTGTCCGTAAGCACCAGTTTTCTTTGTGATTTTGCTCTCACTTTTTGCTTTTCCTAAACTGATATATCCCCAGTCGCTTACATCGGCGTTAGAAACCGTAGAACCGGAATAATAAATAGTTATCTGGTATCCGGTTTCACCCCTCTTAGAACCCCATAGCCAGTTGGCTGTCCACCATTGTTTATACCATGTAGAAACCACTTTTGCCGCTTGGTTGTTAGAGGCCTCCGAATTTCCACGGGTGTCCATCATAATAAGACCTCCGAAGATATTATCCCAGATAATTCCTGAATCGCTGTAAAAGCATAAAGTGGTAAATTTTCCGTTTTTGCTGTTCCAGGTTACTTCCATCACATTGGTTCCAGATTTCACTTCTTCAGTGATGGCTTCTTTTAATCCCTGCTGTGCTGTAGTCAGATCATCACCGCTATACAGATCACCAATTTTCCCAATTTTTATGGAAGACGGATCCATAATGTTTCCGGATGCAATGAATTGGTCTTTATCAGTAATCAGGCTTTTGGAAAGCTCAATTCCTTTTGGGGTTGTAATTTTTCCCAAAACAGCTACTCCTGCAATCTGTAAATCATTTTTCAGATACGTTTCAAGATTTTTTTGAGATTCATTCAGTTGAAGTTGAACAGCATCAGGAATAATCTGTGAGGGTAGAGGAGTAATTTCTTTTTTCAGATCATCTGCGGTTACCTTGGCCTGAACAGTTTCCTGTTGGTTTATTTCGTTGTCTTCGTTATGGCAGCTTTGAAGTGCCAATACCGATAATACAGCGAAAACTTTAAAAGTAGTCACTAATTTTTTCATATTAAATATTTATTGAGTTGTGTATCATAAATATACAGAATTGTTATGTAATTCTCATTGTTTTGAATTAAGTATTTGTTAATTAATAGGTAGGAGGTGGTAGGTAGCAGGAATTAGGTAATAGGAATTAGGTGTTTTGAGTTTGAGGGTTTGAAGGCTTTAAAGTTTAAGGCTGTAGGTAACTCGCAACTAATATAACCTGCAACAAAATAAACCTGCAACACTTACCCCGAAGTAAAATAAACTCGCAACTCGTAACAAATAACCTCTTCAACTTGTACAACTTTTATAAAATCTTAAAATTTGTTTAAATTTTTAGTTTACAGTCCGTAAATGCAATAATCTTTTGTAATTTTACACCATGGAATTAAGCATTGGAGAAATGGCACTCATTGCCATTGCAATCGTTGTATTATTCGGTCCGGATAAACTGCCACAGATTGCGCGTGACTTAGGTGCAGGCGTAAGAAAAATGCGTGGGGCAGTGGAAGATATCAAAACTGAAATCATGAAGGAAACAGATAACCCTGTTTCTGAAATCAAACGTGAGATTGAAAAGGTAAAAGATGCTGCAAAAGATTTCAACCCGATGAATGATATCAAGAAAGATATTCTTACGGAGCCTTCTTCCGTTGCTTCTAATGAGCCTCCAAAACCGAAGCCGGCAGATGATGATACTTACGAAGGACCTGTAAGCAGATAATCATGGAGGAGATTATTCAGGAAGATAAGAAGGTATTTCTTTACCTTAATAATTTGGGCGATTCATCTTTCGACCAGTTTTGGATGCTGATTTCCAGTACCTGGATCTGGGTGCCTCTTTATATTATATTTCTTTATTTTTTATACAAAAGTTATAAACTAAGATCTTTAGTTTTTATCCTTATATTTTTGGCTATTGGTGCAACGGTTTCTGATCAGTTGGCCAGTGTTTTCAAATATGGTGTGGCAAGGCTCAGACCCTGTCATGATCCTACTTTGGAACATCATATGAGAATCGTGAAATGCGGTGGACAGTTTGGGTTTTATTCTGCCCATGCTTCCAATACCTTCTTTTTGGCTTCTTTTTTAAGTATTTTATTGAAAAATAAACTTAAATGGTTTCCATATGCTATATTTGTATGGGCTATAGTGGTTTCCTACAGCCGAATATATTTAGGAGTGCATTTCCCGATAGATATTTTGGTGGGGGCGTTTGTTGGATCTTTATTGGGAGTGATATTTGGTGCACTCGCCAAAAAAGTGATCAATAAACAATCTATAACCTCATGAAAAAAATTGTATTACTAGTAACTTCCCTCAGTATTTCCCTTAATTTCTATGCTCAGGATAAAAAACTGGCTGAAGAATGTTTTAACAAAGCTGATTATAAATGTGCCGAAGAGCAGTATTTAAAACTGGCAGAGAAAGAACAGATCCAAAAATTTCAATCGGAATATTACGATTATCTGGGTACGGCTCAGAGAAGACTTGGGAAGACCACTCAGGCTTTTAAATCCTATGAATCTGCCCTGAAAGCAAATCCATTGTCGGTTTCTGTTTACGCTAATCTTTCTTCACTGTACAGTCAGAAAGGAAATAAGGTGAAAGCGCTGGAATATATAGAAAAAGGGCTTCAGGTGAATGCTGAAACTCCGGATTTATATCTTACGCGTTCCAAAATTTACGATAGTCAAGGAAAAAAGGATCTTGCCATCAAAGATCTTAATCAGATTCTGACTTTTGCTCCTGATAATCTTTTTGCAAAGACCGGACTGGCCAATCTTAAAAAAAATAATGGTGACCTTGACGGAGCTTTAAAAGATTATAATCAACTTCTTGCAGAAAAACCGGAATCACTGCTTTACAACGGCCGGGCAGACGTTTATTTTAAAATGAAAAAATATAAGGAAGCACTGATTGACGCCAATAAAGCGATTTCCATAGACCCAAAATTTGCCCAGTCCTATGTGAGTAAAGCTATGATTTTGTTCGATACTTCCAAACCTAAGGAAGCTTGCGAAAATTTAAATAAAGCTGTAGCTCTCGGCTATGAAAAAGCTGTATTGACCGATGTTTATGCTAAATGTGTAAAGAAATAAATTACAAAATTCCGATCCAGATCATTTAAATAAATCCATACTAAAAAAACGAATAAAGAGATAGAGAGATGTTGAATATTGTTCTTGTAGAACCCGAAATCCCTAACAATACAGGAAATATCGGAAGATTATGTGTAGGAACCGAAAGCAGATTACACCTGATTCATCCATTTGGATTTGTAATTAATGATAAAAACCTGAAACGTTCCGGATTAGACTATTGGGTGCATCTCGATGTTACTGAATATGCGGACATAGAAGAATGGATTGGCAGCATTCCTGATCTGTCGCGTGTTTTTCTAATGAGTTCACATGCTGAAAAATCATATCTGGAAACTGATTTTCAAGATGGTGATTGGCTGGTTTTCGGAAAGGAAAGTGTAGGATTGAGTAAAGAGGTGCTGGATCGTTTTGAAAATCATTTAACGATTCCTATGTCGAAGCTTATCAGGAGTTTCAATATTGCTAATTCCGTTGCTTTTGTAGTAGGGGAGGCAAAGAGACAGATCGGCCTGAAATAAAAAAGAGGTTGTCCCAAAAATGTCATTCTGAATGAAATGAAATGTAATGAAGAATCCCATACTTTTGGTTATAATGAGATTCTTCCTTCGTCAGAATGACAAAAGCCAATTATTTGACTTTTGGGACAATCTTTTTTGTTTTAATCATTATGATAAGGTTTTCCCTGTAGAATCTGATCAGCGCGGTAGAGCTGTTCCACAATAAACAGGCGGATCATCTGATGGGTAAAAGTCATTTTAGATAAAGACATTTTTTCATTCGCTCTGCTGTAAATTTCTTCAGAAAAACCATAGGCTCCTCCAATCAGAATATGTACTTTTTTCACAGAAGAATTCATCCAGGTATCAATTTTTTGAGAAAATTCACGACTGGTAAACTGTTTTCCTTTTTCATCAAGAATAACAACCAGATCATTTTTATCAATATGGTTTAAGAATAACTTGGCTTCCTCTTTTTTAAGAAGATCAGAAGATAGGTTTTTAGCATTTTTAACATCCGGTATTTCGGTAATTTCAAAATTCCAGTGTTTGGGTAAACGGTTGAGATAATAACTGATTAAAGAGGTGATTTCCTTATCATCCGTTTTACCGATACAAAGTAAACTGATTCGCATTGTGTGAGAAATTTCAGAGTGCAAAGATAGGGTTTCGTGGCGAATTTGTTGCTGGTTTCGGGTTACGAGTTGCGAGTTACAGATTATATTAGTTGCTGGTTACCTATATAACGTTAAACTCTAAACTTTAAACCTTGAGTTCTCAGACTCTCAAATTCACCCCTAATCCCTAAAACCTGCCACCTACTACCTAACATCTGCCACCTATCTTTTCCCTATTTAATTTAATTCCCCTACATTTGTATAAAGACAAACAGATCGATGAGTGTAAAGATTCCTAAATTTATTTTGAAGATTCAAGAGTTTTTTGACAGCATCCATATTCCTGTTTTGGGAATATCGCTTTGGCAGATGTTTCAGATCTATATTTCAGGGATTTTCAAAGGAAAAATAGGAAGAAAAGCGGCGGCTATTTCCTGGAGCTTTACCATAAGTTTGTTTCCTTTTATTCTATTCTTACTTTCTGTTTTGCCTTATATGCCGCATTATGATAAGCTGCAGTTCTATATTTTTGACGTATTGATGCATAATGTTTTCCCTTCCAATATGGAGGGTGATGTAAGAGGGTATATAGAAAACAATATTATCCCGAATATGAGAGGGATCAGTAATCTGACGATTGTTTTAGCGCTAGTTTTTGCTACCAATGGCACGTTTTCCCTGATTAATGGTTTTAATGAAAATTCGGATGAAAAACTGAGCGATGTAAAGGAGTTTATTCTTTCGTTCTTTATCACTATAGGTTTTATTACTATTGTTTTTCTAGCCCTTTTCGGGGTGTATTATGTGGAGGTGGTAATGAAGCTCTTTACACCGGCTTATGACATTACATGGCTTGTAGATAACCTTTCCAGTATCATTGGATTCGTTTCATTTCCTCTTTTTTACTTTATACTCCTGACCTTATTTTATTGGCTGGGAACAGTGAAAATTACAAGATTTCGTCAGGCAGTTCCTGGTGCTATTTTAACGACTGTTCTGTTTGTGGTGACTACTTATATCTTTGCCATTTATGTAAAAGATATTGCAAGATATAACGTGCTCTATGGATCCATCGGAAGTATGATTCTGCTGATGGTTTGGGTAAATGTGAATGTATATCTCCTTTTATTCGGGAACGAATTGAATATGGCCATCAGAAAGCTCAGAATAGAAAAGCTGCTGTCTGATGAAATTCAAAAAGAAACGATGCATTATCACAGTCTGATTACAGAACCTGATTTTGATGGCGATGAAGAACATAGAAGAAAACTTGAAAACCGGAAAAAAGATTAATTCTCTTCCAGATCAGGATTTTCTTTTGAACTTACACTCAATATAATAAATCCTGCAATGGCAGCCACAAAAGAAGCAATCAAAATCGCAAATTTTGCTTCATCCTGAATATGAAGTTCACCTTTAAAGGAAAGCAATGCAATAAAAATGGACATGGTAAATCCGATTCCTGCCAACAAACCCACCCCAATCATTTGAAGCCAGTTACTGTTCTGAGGCAGAGAACTCAGCTTTAATTTAATAGCAATCAGTGAGAAAAGGTTGATTCCAATCAGCTTTCCTAATATCAAACCGCAAATAATACCCAATCCTAATGTACTGGTAAGGCCAGCCACCATATCATTGGAAAAAGTGATATTGGTATTGGTTAAAGCAAATATCGGCATGATCAGAAAACTTACCGGAATGTGAAGTAGGTGCTCCAGTTTTTCCAGTGGCGAAATTTCTACATTCGAAGCATTGGTAGGAATCGAAAAGGCTAATAAAACACCTGCTATCGTTGCGTGAATTCCGGAATGATGAAGGAAATACCATAGAAACAATCCCGGAATGATGTAAAATATCGTTTTGGTTACTTTTAAAAAATTTAAAATAAACAGTAGGGCTGTCACTCCAAAAGACAATAAAAGATAGGTCCAATGAATCTGTTCGGTGTAGAAAATAGCAATTACAAGGATAGCCCCAAGATCGTCTACAATTGCCAGAGCTGCTAAGAATATCTTAATGGAATTCGGGATTTTTTTACCCAACATTGAAATAATAGCCAGCGAGAAAGCAATATCTGTAGCCATCGGAATCCCCCAACCATTGCTGTATTCTGTTCCTGTATTGAAGATACTGTAGATAACAGCCGGAACAAGCATTCCGCCTACTGCAGCAAAAATGGGAAGGGAGGCATTTTTAAAAGAGGAAAGTTCACCTTCCACGAGTTCACGTTTTATTTCAAGGCCTACCAGAAGGAAAAATATAGCCATTAATCCGTCGTTGATCCAGATGCTGACTGGGTATTCCAATCCGAAAAGATGAGTGCCCACTTCCTTGTCTAAAAAATGCTGAAAATTCTCTGCAGCAGAAGAGTTGGCAATAAGTAATGAAATAAACACACAGAAAATAAGAATAATTCCTGAGGACTGACTGTTATTGAAAAATTTTTTAAAATATAAAGATAAATTCATGTTTACGATTGTAGTCGTCTCACTCTTGAAACACCATTAATACTTTTAAGTTTTTTAAAGGTCTCTTCCAACTGACCTTTGTTTTTGACTTCGAGATTGATATTTCCTGTGAAAACACCATTGTTGGATTCAATAGACATACTCTTCATATCCATTCCCATACTTCCACTGATGACAGTAGTGATATCATTAATCATACCCATTCTGTCAAGTCCTTCAATTTCAATTTTTACTCTGTTTTTAAAGCTTTCTGCATTCACCCATTTGGCAGGGATAACACGATAGTCATACTGCGCTCTCAGATTGATGGCATTCGGACAGGTATCACTGTGAACCTTAATTCCGTCTGAGATGGTAATGAATCCGAAAATTTTGTCTCCAGGAATCACTGTACAGCATTTTGCATAGCTGTAATTCAGTTTTTCTTCATCTTTTCCAAAGACAATCATATCAAGGTTTTCTTCTTTATGTTCCTCGAAATGCTGACTCTTATTAGATGATTTTCTGAATCTTGAAAGTAAGTTGTTGAATACGTTTTTACTTTCAATATATTTTCTCAGGCTGCTTACGTCCAGTTCGTTACTTTGGAACTTAAGGAAGAGTTCTTGTGAAGATTTTAAATTAAAGAACTTTTGAAGTTTATTAATTTCCTCATCATTGAAATTGATTTTTGCATGACGAAGCTTTCTCTGCAGAATTTCTTTTCCTTCTTCTACCAATTGGTTTTTCTGAGAGTTCAGATAACTTTTGATCTTGGATTTGGCTTTCGAAGTTACTACGAATTCCAGCCAGTCAGACTTTGGTTTCTGATTTTGTGAAGAAAGAATATCTACCTGATCTCCGTTTTGAAGGATATAGGAGATTGGAACCAGTTTTCCGTTGATTTTTGCTCCCAAACATTTCATTCCCAAGTCGGAATGGACGGAGAATGCAAAATCCAGGGCAGTAGCATTGGTTGGCAGAATTTTAATTTCTCCTTTCGGGGTAAAGACAAATACCTCTTTGGAATATAAATTAAGTTTAATATTATCCAAAAGCTCCGAAGTGGAGAGGTTTTGCTGTTGTTCCAGTACTTCACGGATTTCTGTTACCCATCTTTCAAAGTTTCTGTCATCAGAACTCTGTTTATACCCTTCTTTGTATTTATAGTGAGCGGCAACTCCTTTTTCAGCAATTTCGTCCATTCTTTCCGAACGAATCTGTACTTCAATCCATTTTCTGTCCGGCCCTAGAACAGTTAAGTGTAAACTCTCATATCCTGTAGAACGGGGCTGGGTAATCCAATCACGCATTCTTGAAGGGTTGCTGTGGTATACATCCGTAACGATAGAGTAGATTTTCCAGGCCAGGAACTTTTCATTTTTCGCATCTGATTTATAAATAATTCTGATGGCATAGTTATCAAAAACTTCTTCAAAGGAAACTCCCTGTTTCAGCATCTTTCTGTAAATGGAGGAGATAGCTTTTGCACGGCCTTTGATTTTAAAGTTTAAACCTTCTTCGTTAAGCCTTTCTGATACTTCTTTGGTAAATTCATTAATATATCTTTCACGGCTTTCTTTGGCAAGTTCCAACTTTTCCGTGATTTCATTATATACTTCCGGGCTGTTATATTTTAAGGAAAGATCTTCCAGCTCAGATTTGATGTTGTACAACCCAAGACGGTGAGCCATCGGGGCATAGATATAAACCGTTTCTGAGGCGATTTTTTTCTGCTTGTCCGGAGCCATGCTTTCCAGCGTTCTCATATTGTGAAGGCGGTCTGCGATTTTGATCAGAATAACCCTGAAATCCTCAGATAACGTCAACAACAGTTTTCTGTAATTTTCAGACTGTACAGAAATATTCTGATGATTCATGATGGATATTTTGGTCAATCCATTCACGATACTGGCAATCTTTTCGCCAAAGATTTTTTTCAGATCTTCGTAGGTATAATCGGAGTCTTCAATCACGTCATGCAAAAGTGCACAGGCAATAGAAGTTGCACCCAGACCAATCTCTGTAGCTACAATTTTAGCAACAGCAATAGGGTGGTAGATGTAAGGTTCTCCGGATTTTCTCCTTTGATCCTTGTGGGCATCCAGAGCAATGTCGAATGCCTTTCGGATGAGCTTATTATTTTCCTCATCCAACGTTCTGTATGTATTAGAAATCAGATCCTTATATCTTGCAAGGATCTCCTTATTCTCTTGTTCTAAATCGTAACTCATTTGTGCGCATGCCTATAATAAGACGAAAATACGAAATTTTTTAGTTTTTTCAAAGATAAAAGATCCGCAGTATGCACTGCGGATCTTCGGCTATTAGATTTTATATCGATTAGAATTTCACTTCAGAATTTATACCGTCGCTTGACGTTTTGATTTTAATATCAGGGCTGTTCTGAATTTCAGCTCTGTTTCTTGCATCAATATACTTTTTAATGGTATCATAATTCGTTTCATTGATGTTCATATTTTCAAATAAGTATGATTTCAATGCTGCATTCTGAATAAATGCATTCCGTGCAAGGTCAATCTGATTGATATCATTTACGGTAACACTTGCCAGATATTGGGAATTATTAGAACCACTATTAAGGTATACAATGTAATCTGAATTTTCAAATCCTGAATTCTCCAGATCGTTTTCCAGTTTTTTGTAGTCGCTGTGATGATCAAATAGTCCAGCTAATATATGTGACATAGTTAATTGGTTTTAAAGTTATGACTAAAGTTAGTAATAATTTTCCGATTATCATTGTATTTAAGGTAATATAATTTGTTAATTAATATTCTGTTTTCAATAGAAAATGATAATATTTAAGAATAATTATTGAACATGTGTTTAATTTTAACAATTAAGTAATTGTTGATTTTAATGATTGGAAGTTCGAGTATATTATTGATCTTTAGAAAGAATAGTGAGTTTTAATCTATTTTAATTCTAATTTATCTATCGTTTTAAAAAAAGATTAATCCATAATAGAATTTAAAGTTTTAAAGCAAATAAAAAATGCCCTGGAAATAACTTCCAAGGGCTTCTATGGTTAAAAAAATGATTGAATGTTCTAAACTGACAGATGCTTTCATCTTCTCAAATCTGGCATATAATCTCTTCTCAACTTTTCCTACAGATTTCATAAATCCTTCAGTTGATCTTAAAATCTTTCCAGCTCTAATACCACTAACTGCTGAAAGAAACGTTGAAGCATTTATTTTGTTTATATTAGATAATTTATTATACTCATCTATTATCATATTAGCATTTCCTAATTGTCCATTTAAATGTTTTTCTGAATCTTTAAAAAAGTCTTCCGTTTGATATTTCATTAAAGAGTTGCTTGCACTTTCTATATCATTTGTAAGTCCTATTAAGCCATTATTTACAAATTTCAGGATATTAAACCCACCAACTCCCTTCACAAAATTACCTTCTTCATCGTAACTATCAGGTATATCAGTCCACCATTTCATAGTTCCATTAGAATTGGTTAAGCCAAATGTTCCTCCATTTCTCCATGCAGCCATTAGATCTGCATATGTTTGTGTATTGCCAAACGGGGTATAGCTTCCGCCGCCTTCGTTATAATGCATACCATCATAGGTACTGAACGACATCGTAGGTTTATACTGTGAACCGTGAAGATCGAATGTAGCAGGAGGTAGCCCCATGCTTCCATCTTCGTAAATCCATCTTCCGTCTGGGTCAGTATTAGAAATAGGGTTATTAGCTACATATGCATATGTACTTGTAGAAAGATAGCTTTCTGCAAGCTGATCTATCCCGTTCCATCTTCCCAGTTCCGGTATGTATTGTCTCCATCCATAATCAAACAATCCTGTTTCCTGAAGCTCTTTATCATTGTACTTGTAGCTGTAGAAACTTCCAAAACCTGAATTGCTGAACGAATTTGAAATATGGTTCAGTCCAAAAGGATAGTAGTTGTTGGTATCGATAATTTCGGGAGCACCTTCGCTGTTTTTCGCAAAACTTACCCTGGCATTTCCAAGGTAATTTTACCAATGTTTCAAACAAAATAGAGTATTGAAAATCAATACTCTATTTTGTTTGAAACATTATCTATTAGTTTTTATCTTTCATTTGTTTTTGATATAAAATCATTTGTGGTATAAATAATAACAAAATAGATAAGGAGACAGGATTAAATCCTTTTAACACTGTAAAAATTATAACAATGATAGCTGATACAATGAGTATTATTGAATTTATTCTATATGCTAACTTTAAATATCCTTTTTCAGCGAATTCATCCCAACTATCAATTATTTTAACATCATTTTTTTTAGTATCATTTTTCAATCTATTAATAAATTTTTCTGCAGCTTCAGATTTAATTTTAGAATTATTGATATAAATTACAGTATCCTCTGTCTTTATTTTTCTTAAAAGTCTTTCTTCATCTAAAACAATAGTTTTTATATCATTAATTTTAATAGATTTAATAGGATTATAATTAAACATAAACTTTTTTTTCCACTCAAAAAACAATTCGTTCTCATTAATAGATATTTTGAGAGTACCAACCATATAGTAGTACATTAAAAAAATACTAATAATTATAAACAAAACCGAAACTATAAATGAATTTGTTTCTGCTCCTATAAATATTGCAGTTAAAAAAAATATAGGCAATAAAAAAAGACATAGTAAGATTCTTGATTGCCTAAAAATTATGATATTATATTCTTGCATTGTTTGTTATTAAGGTTGTTGTGTTAAATCATAAATCATTGTTCCGGTACCATAAGCAAGAACACCAATACCAATAGCCCATCCAACAGGGTTGGAGACAAGTCCCACCGCAACTAAAGCTGTTGTACCTAGACCAATTGCACCTACAGTAGCATCAACAACATCTCTATGACTGAAAACTTCACTTGCTCCACCTTCTTTGTATTGATTATAGACTTTACTTGCTGAATAAGCTGTAGTAACAATTGACGCGGCTACACCTAAATTTTTAAAAACACTAAGATATTTAGATCCAGTGTAACCTAATGCTCCTAGAGTTCTTAATTCTTGTGCCGTTTTATTTAATGCATTAAACTCATTTATTGTTAATCCGGCACTTCTTCTAATACCAGCTTCAAATAATTGTATTTTTACATCATTAGCAAAACCTAAAGGACCTAATCTTTTAGTAAATCCATCTAAAAATTGATCCCTTTCATACAGTTTCATTTTATGAATTATGATTTCTTGTGCCCCTATTTCAATTTCACCATTTACAATCCCGCGATATTCTGGCTCATCACCATCTGTCCACCAACTCATATATCCGTTACGAGTTGTTAACGAAAATTTTTGACGATTTTGAAGTGCGGTCATTAAATCTATATAAGCCCCTGTCTTTCCAAATGGTGTGTATTGTACCCCGGCACCTTCATTAGTATGCATACCATCATACGTACTGAATGACAAGAGAGGTTTATACTGAGAGTCATGAAGCCCCCATGTGGGAGGAGCTTGCCCTATGTTTCCATCATCATTAAACCATCTTCCGTCTACATCAAATTGTGAAACAGGATTATTCGCAACATATGCATAAGTACTTGTAGAAAGGTAGCTTTCAGCAAGCTGATCTATCCCGCTCCATCTTCCTAAATCCGGCATATATTGTCTCCAGCCATAATCAAACAATCCTGTTTCCTGAAGCTCTTTATCATTATACTTGTAGCTGTAGAAACTTCCAAAACCTGAATTGCTGAACGAATTTGAAATATGGTTCAGTCCAAAAGGATAATAGTTGTTGGTATCTATAATTTCAGGAACGCTTGCGATGCTTTAAAAATAGAATTTTGGTTTTCAATACTTTATTTCGTTGCTAATATGTTTGAAATATTATTATTTCATTAAATTAAATTCGTTATCATCAATTTCTCTTTCTAAATATCCAATCACTTTATCAAAATTGTCATTTAAATAGAACATTCCATAATATTTTTCTCCTAATAAGGTTACGAATTTCAATCTATCCCCATTATAATTTTCTAAGTTTAAGATTAAGGTTCCCATTTCATTAGATAACTTATTATTTCCAGTTCGGATAGCACTATACTGTCTAATTTTATATATTCCAATCAGATTTTCTTTTTCAAAATTATTACTATCGCTTATCTTAATTTTATAATTTTCAAAAGTTTTTAAAAATTTTCTATTTTCTTTAATTAAATTAAAAATTTTTTCTTTCATTAACATATTTTGAAGTTTTTATTTTTATCTGGGTAAGACATACTCAACTTTCGCTCCATATACTACACCAGGCACCAGCCATTCAGCTTCTTGTGGATTATGTGGATTAGGGAGTACTGTACCCACTCTAAATTGCTTAGAAATGATAATTCCTGGAATTCTATTTTGATACATTGCTACACCTGTAGCAAAATCTCTAGCAGATTCTTTACTTGTACTCCAACTGGTCCAAATACTTAAATTATCTCCTCCAGCATGAGCTTCCATATCACTGTGAGGCCCCCATGTAGTAGCAACTTGTCTAAAACCATTTGGTATAGCAATACCTTGTGATGCTTCAAAATACATTGAGCCCTTAGCTTTTGATGAAACTCCTCTATACAAAGTAATCATTTCTCCTGGAGTTGGTTCATCAGCTGTTGTTGTAACAGGAATATCAGTAGCACCCGTAAGAGGTATATCATAACCACTGGCATGTGAGCTATCTCCATTAAGCATTAAAGGTAAACTCCATAATCCCAATCTTGCATAGCCAGCTATTTCTGCTACAGTTGAGCCAAATTCTACTGAAGGAGCGAGCCCTTCAAATGTAGCAGCTCCGACAGTGAGAACACCAGCAACCGCACGTTTACTTTTACCAAATATCTTTTTAACAAAATTACCTATTGTCTTAAAAATATTAGGTTTAGGTCCTTGTGCAATTCTGTTATTTCCATTATCCGTAACACCCGCACCTTCATTAGTGTGCATACCATCATTCGTGCTGAATGTCATCATAGGTTGATACTGAGAACCGTGAAGTCCCCATGTGGGAGGAGCTTGCCCTATGCTTCCATCCTCATTAAACCATCTTCCGTCTACATCAAAGCTTGATACAGGATTATTGGCTACATAAGCAAATGGACTGGTAGAAAGATAGCTTTCTGCAAGCTGGTCTATCCCGTTCCATCTTCCCAAATCCGGCATATATTGTCTCCAGCCATAATCAAACAATCCTGTTTCCTGAAGCTCCTTATCATTATACTTGTAACTATAGAAGCTTCCGAAACCTGAATTGCTGAACGAATTTGAAATATGATTCAGCCCAAAAGGATAGTAGTTGTTGGTATCTATAATTTCAGGAACACCTTCGCTGTTTTTTGCAAAACTTACCCTGGCATTTCCAAGGTGGTCTATATATTGGTAAATATAGCGGTTTTCTGTGAAACTGTAATATCCTGCTGCTGTAGAAACAAAATCCAGCTTCCATTCCGGGGTTGGATTTCCAGGAAACACAAATGACGCATTTTTATACGCCTGCTGTTCAAAGGCACTTTCTGTTCTGCATTCAAGACATATTCCGCCTCCTTCAGTGTAGGTATACTGGAAGCCATCCAGATAGTCTGTAATACGGGTAGTGGTAGATCCTCTTGGTGGTGCGCTTGAATAAGTTTTACGCAGTTTGGTTCCGTCAGCACGATAAAGATAGTTTATTGTGCTGTAACTCATTTGCCCAAATGTACTTGATTGCTGAATGATATACTGGTTGGAAAGATTCAGATAATTGTATTGAATAGACTGTATTCCTTTATCCAGCATATCTTTCATGTTTCCGTTCTGATCATAGGTAATAGGGTTATTTCCTCCTTCATATCCTGAATCATTCAATGCATTTTCGGTTACTTTAGTCAATTGATTTCCAGTATAATCATATACCAAGTCATCTGCCTGTGTAGCTGTGTTCCCGGTAATTGGGAATGCATTTCTTTTTAGAGTTTTGATGTTTCCGTTCAGATCATAAGTAAGGTGTTCATTGTAATAATTGTTAAACGGAATTGCTGCATTAGGCTCTGAATAGACAGCATCCTTTAGCCTGTTTAGCCCGTCATAACTGTAGTTATATCTTTTCAATACATCTTCGGAAGCATTTTTCCAGTCTACCTCTGTGATCATTCCCGAGAATTTTCCAGGAGCTACATTGGGGTTTACCGGATTGAAATATTTCATTTCATACCCAAACAATTTGCCGTTCAAATTGGAGGGGTCATTGATCTTGGTATTCCATCCTCTGATATTATAAGTATAGTCTATATTCTGTAATGGCTGTGATGGGCTGGTTCCACCCAGTTTTCTGTTTTTTAGCTGTGAAAGCTCATTGTATTCATTTTGTATCAGAATTTCTTCAGGATTGGAATCAATCTGATGTTTATGCACCAATAATCTGTTTTGCTGGTCATAGGTAAAAGTCTGGGTAATTACTTTTTCAGGATCTGTTGCCAGTCTTTTGTGCCATACTTTGCTCTGTTGGGGCATGCCTGCAAAGTCAAGTAATGATTCTGTTTTGGAATACCCGCCTAAATGGTTAATAGAATGAGTTCCGATTACTCTTCCTTTAGAATCGTAGTAGTTATAATTTTTTGTCCAGTTATCATCTTCAATATTCTTTACAAGGCTCATTACGGGAAGGCTTTTTGTGCTTACCGCATTGGCTGTGGAATTATCAGATAGCAAAGTTTTTCCCATAATTGCACTAGGGAAAGCAGGATTGAAACTGTAAGAAGGATAGGTATCATAATAATTAATGCTTACAACTTTCATACTTCCTGTGGGGAAAGCACTTTTAGTATAATAAACATCCATTCCACCTGAAGCAAATGATGTTGTGCTCCTAGCCTCATTATTTGCCTCATTGGCAGACATATTATTCAAAGCCGTCTGCATAGCTGTTCTGGCTGCCGTATTGGCAAAAAATCCGGTATAAGCCACTCTTCCAAACTGATCGTATTTGGTGAACATCCAGCCTTTGGCAGCAAAATTATTCGTGTTTGTTCTTAAGTTGGCATCTTGCGCCAGTACCAGTCTGTTTTGCTTATCATACACCATAAATTCCCAGCCTTTTCCTGGTATTTTCTTTTCCACGAGCCTGTTCCAGCCATCATAGCGGTACTGGTAGCAAAGATTATCTACAATGGCAGTGGTTAAAGCAGAGGCAGAAGCCAATGGGGGAAGGGTATAAGCCAATCCGCCATATTCGTTGTATACATAGTACGTATCTGCGTTCTGGGTTCCGTCTTTTTTTCTGGTTAAGATGGTCTGTCCTTTTTTATTTTTAAATTGGGTGGTTATATTACCGTCTTCATCTGTAACCGTGGATTTGTATAATGTGTTTTCGGGATAGGTTCCTGAAAGACTCAGTTCGCTGTTAGTTCTTCCTTCCGGCCAGCTTGTGACCACTGTGTATTTTTTTACCGCATCTGCTGAGGTGTTGGCATCATAAGAAAACTGTACGGGATGCCCAGACCAGTCATTCCCAACCTGTTTTTGCTGTTGTGGTCTTCCCATAGGAGAAGATTCCAGCACTTTTTCGGCATAGATTTTTTCATTTCCATATATTGAAGCAGCGTTGGAAAGCGGGTTGGCATATAAAGCCCCATTTTGCGTCCCTGGCTGCGGAACGGGAAGGTAGCTTTTCACCTGTCTTCCATAGGCGTCATATTCTATGGGAACAGCAATGTCTTTTCCGGAGGGTGTTGCTTTTATAGCGATGGTTTGCTTAGCTCTTCCCAGCCCGTCAAGATATTGTACGGATTCTGTTTTTTTGGAACAGTCTTCCGTTAAGCAGGTTTTTTCATAAATATAATTTTCTGTCTGTGTAAGGCTGGTCTGCGCAAAGGTAAAACCTGCCATAAACAAATTGAGGAGGAGTATTATTTTCTTCATTGTGTTTAGTTTTTGTAGTTGTATTGGTATTCTTTCAGGGTTACACCGTTCATATCCACTATTTTTTGTAATCGGTTATTTGCATCGTACTTGTAAATTACCCTGATTCCGTTAGGTGGAGTAGTAGTAGTGGTTCCTATGAGTGGATCATAGGTGGTGGTGGTGATTTGAAAGTCTTTCAATGCGGCTGTTTTTCTGAAATTATCCAATGCTGTAAGGAGTGCCTGTTCGTTGGCAGGGTTTTGAGCATCTGCATTGGAAGCATCTACAATAGCCTGAATGTAAGGGGTTACCTGTGCATATGTTGCTCCATCTATCTTAGCAATAGGCTGTGTTTTGTCATATCCATACACAATAGCTGTAGGCATGCCTACGGAAGACGTTAATTGCAGAAGATTTCCTTTTTCATCATAGAGGTCAAATTTCATTGTTGTTTTTGTCGTTCCGTCACTCATGTTAGTGGCTAGCACTGAAGTAGGTAATGTACTGCCTGCATTGTCATATTTTGTCTGTATTTTGGAAAGTGTTTTGCCATCATTTTTTTCTTCCTGTACAACAGGAACGTCCAAAATACGAGCGTTGGAAAGATTGGTATATCCCGTTTCCGGATAGGTATAGAATTGTTCTACGGTATTTCCATCCACTACTTTTTTGGTAGATTCTACGCCAAAATTGAAGGCATTGAAATTCGTTTCCGATTTCTCTTCTATACTTTGTCCGTTATCAAAATAGCTGGTAGAGGTAACCGATGATTTTTTCAGCCATCCTGGCTTGGTAGTTAACGTGTTATTGCTCCAAAGTTGATAATCCCCGATTCCAAAAATTTCTTCAAAAGTGTAATTATTCTGCTCTGAAACCAGAAGTTTATTCTGTGCATTGTACACTTCTTTTTTATCCAGTAATCCTCCGCTGGTTAAAGAATAATAAGGCCAGTTGTCTACAGTTTTAGGATAATCGTCCGGATTTTTATAGTAATACTTTACATAGCCGTTGTTGTTATCAGCCTCCGTTATTTTTACATTTTTATATAATGGGTAGCTGTCAGCATTCGCATCTAATTCCGGAGAGAATAAGACGCCTGATGAAGCCTGGCTGTCTGAAAAACTGTTATACTCAAATCTGGTAGATTTTACAGGATTGGTTTCCGTTTTGCTGTTATAATAATTAATACTGCCGATTCTTATTCCTTTTCCGGTTACCCTGTTAGGGAAAGGCTGAGCAACATGCTCCATCCCGAATAAATTGGCCAAACCTCTTCCTCCGGATCCTGTTACCTGTAAAACATAAGTTCCGGGTGGCAGGTCATATTCTCTTACTGAATAATATTGGTAAGAATAGCACTGGCTTCCCCCTACAACGGCTCCGTCACTGTTATAAATTGTATAATCTACTTTGGGTGGAGTATTGGTGTCCCAATAAAGAGGAACAGGATAGAATTGATCAACACCAAAGACTATAAACACTTTTTTGGTTGGTGTTGTTCCTGAAACCGTAAAAGGATAATTGGGTATTGGTTTAGTGGTATTATACAATATATCCTTGAACGGACTCAAATATTGTAATTCCGGATCTATGAAGCTGTTTCCACTCAAAATAGGATTTGCATAATCTGGCTCATTACGATCCTTATAATATTGATTCGGCTCAAAATTATATTCCACCACTCCTTTGGCTGGACTTATTATTCTCTTTAAAACTCCGTAAACTGCTTTAGGTAACGTGGGCAAAGTAGATTGGTCGCATAAATCATGGGGATTCATTCCCGGAGATTGCGGAGCTGCGGACGCATCATATCCAAATTCTGTGGTTTCAGAAACAGATTCATTCTTATCCAGCTTTTTAAGTTTCAGTAAAGTTCTTAAAGGATTTTCCGTATATTCAAAACCGTAGCCGGAAATCATATGGTTATAATTGTCTTTTAAACTTATTTTCTGAAGCTCATAAGGGTCATTCATACTACCTTCCAAAAAAGAGTCATACAAATAGTCAAATTCAATTTTTCCGAAGCCGGGTGAGGTAATTGTTTTTAACTTACAGGTTTCATAGACCAGTGTGGTGGAATTATTCTTGTATTTTATGTTTTTCTGATACGTAAAATTAGCAAGCTCAACATTATTGGCATCTTTAATCTGAGATAAAAAGAAAGCAGATCTATACACCTTTCCTCCCAATGAATAAACGTTTCTTTCCTGATTGCTCCTGCTGAAATCATTAAAGAAGTATTTTGTGCCGTTTGTATCGGTTATGGTAAAAGAATCAAGGATAAGGGTTGCTGTATTGCTGGTTCTCGTATACTCAATCTTCACTTTATTGGAAGAAAGATTAACCAGCTCAAAAGTATTAATAGTAAGATTCCTAATAAATTTGAATTTTCCAGAAAGGCCAGGAAGATTGTAATAATAAATGTCATCAAAATTATTTTTAACATAATTACCACTAGCTGGATCATCATACATCTCATCAATATCAAGCATTATACTCCTTGAGATAACTCCTCCTGTAAAAACGGTCCATCCCGTACCTGTTTGGCTGGCAGGTTCATTCTGTGAGACATTCATAGGGTTGTAAGACAGTCCTACATTTAAGCTTATCCCGTCATTGTAGGTTGGTATTCCTAACAAAGGAAATGAAATATCAGGAAGCCCCGTTGCATTGGAAACAGGAGTATTGGCATAGGTTGCAAGGGAAGAAACGGAGGGTACAGGCCGGGAAGAATCCCCGAAATTAACCTGTTGTTGCTGAGCATAAAGCTTCCCCATACCAGCAATAAGGATTGCCAGTGAAATGATTGTTTTTTTCATGATCTCGTGTTTATTTCTTGATTAATTTGGCATTCGCCGTTTTATTAGTATCAGTTTTTATAGCTACCAGATAAGCTCCCTGAACTAAAGCCTGGGTATTGATCTTCGTTACTCTGTTCTTTGTTTTTATACTTTGAAGCTGTCTTCCACTCATATCATATAAGAGAATATCAGCATCTTTGAAGTCAAAACCGATTTCTATGTAAGCATAATCTGAGACAGGGTTAGGATAGATTTTGATATCGTATTTTTCAATTAACTGATCAACCTGTTTGTCACCCAGCTTTACAATCTTCCAGTTTTCTTTACCTAATTCTTCTGCGCTGGTTCCGGCAAGAATGATTGAACCATCTCTATTTAATTTTAAATCGGAAAGTCTTTCCTCTTTTTGTCTGGATTCTCCTTTTACGTGTTTTCTCCACTGTTCATTTCCATTTTGGTCGAGATATAACATCCAGAAAGTCTCATCATCGGTTTGTACTCTTCCTTCAGCCTGAGTGTAACCTCCCAGCAGAATGCCTTTAGACTTCTCGCTTCCATCTTCCAGCCTCCCGCCTACAACACTCATTCCCATCAAAATATCGCGGTTTTTGAAGTTGTAGGATTTCTGCCACTGTTCATCGCCTCTTTCGTTTAAAGCAATCAGCCAAAGATCTGTTCCTTCTTCTATTCCTACAGTTTTATTTCCCGATCGTTCTGATCTTGATTCTCCGCCAACGATGAATCCGTTTGAAGTTAAAGCCAATGTTCTGATATGATCGTCACCCTTTCCTCCAAAGTTCTTTTCCCATTCTACTTTTCCGGTTTTGTCTAGCTTAACGATCCAATAGTCGCCTTCACCATAATTGCTACTTGCTTTTGGCATCTGGCTAATGGCTGATGAGTTTGCAGACGCCTGGCTATTCGCTTGTGTGTTGTCGGATCCCGAAACACGAACCTCAGAACTCCTGGAGTAAATTCCCAGTAATGCTCCGCCATCACGAGTTGGAATCATCTTTTCAACTTCGTCTAAGCCTTTTCCGCCTAAAATTAATTGTGATAATTCTTTTCCGTCTTTATCTAGTTTTGTGATCAAAACATCCTTGGAACCGTAACCTTTTAAATCCTGAGCTTGTCGAAGGGCTGTAACATTACCTGCAACAAAGAATCCTAAGTCTGTTGTTTGAATAACAGCTCTTGCTTCTTCATCTGAAGAACTTCCCAATGTTTTCTGCCATAATTCATCCCCAAATTCATTGATTCTGATGAGCCAGATATCAGATCCTCCTTTGGAATCCTCTTTTTTATCCAGACCTTTTCCGGAATAAGAGGTTCCGGCTAATAAAAATCCGCCATCCTGTGTAGTGACTGTTGCTGATAAATAATCGTGATTCTGTCCTGAGAAATATTTTTCCCAGACTTCTTCTCCCTGCTGATTGAGTTTAACCAAATGAAAATCGTAACCGTTGTTTTGTTTTTGGCCTGTTAATCCTGAGCCTGTCGAAGGGTCACTCTGAATCGAGCTGCCTGTGATTAAATATTGCTGATCAATTGTCGTGGTAACCTGGCTTAAAAAATCCTGGGTAGAGGATTTGATATCTTTCTGCCACACTACTTCCTGGGCAGATAGACCCAAGACTGCGCATAAAGAAAATGCACCGAGATAAAGTTTTCTCATTTCAATGTTGTTTTTTTGGAGTTATTAATCCGTTTATTTAAAACTGCGCGAATTTAACACTTTTTAAGATGTGATAATTAAATTAATGTGGTATGCTTTAAATAATACTATTAATAATTGAATACTATTTAAAATGTAATAAAACTCATTTTGTTTTGATGTAAAATTATTTACACGCAGCGACAGAACTTGACGTATTTTTTTAACAATAAAAAAGCCCTGAGAATGACTTCCAGGGTTTCTATTGGTTAAAAAAAATGATTAAATTTTAGATTCTTTCGTTTTTGATCTCCTCTACAATTTCAGGATTTAAAAGCGTACTGATGTCTCCAAAATTACTGAAGTCACCCTCCGCAATTTTTCTCAGGATTCTACGCATAATCTTTCCTGAACGTGTTTTTGGAAGCCCGGAAACAAACTGTATCTTGTCCAGTTTAGCAATCGGCCCGATCTGATCGGCAATCAGTTGATTGATTTCTTTCTTAAGATTTTCCTTATCACGTCCTTCTCCGGTTTCTTTAAGCGTTACATAACCGTACAATGCATTTCCTTTGATATCGTGAGGATAGCCAACAATTGCGGATTCTGCAACGGCAGGATGCTGGTTGATACTGTCTTCGATAGGTGCTGTCCCTAGATTGTGCCCTGAAACAATGATCACATCATCTACACGACCTGTAATTCTGTAATAACCGACCTCGTCTCTCAAAGCACCATCACCTGTAAAATACTTTCCTGGGAAAGCTGTGAAATAAGTCTCCTTATATCTTTGGTGGTCACCCCAGATGGTTCTTGCAATTCCCGGCCATGGAAAACGGATGCAAAGATTTCCTGTAACCTGATTTCCTGTAATTTCATTTCGCTTATCATCCATCAGAACCGGCTGTACACCTGGAAGAGGAAGAGTAGCATAAGTTGGTTTGGTAGGTGTCACAAAAGGCAATGGTGAAATCATAATTCCTCCTGTTTCTGTCTGCCACCATGTATCTACAATCGGACATTTTTTCTTTCCGACATGATCATTGAACCAATGCCATGCTTCATCATTGATAGGTTCACCTACAGAACCAATAACTTTCAAAGAGCTGAGATCATGTTTATCTACCCATTCTGTACTTTCTTTTGCTAAAGAACGGATGGCTGTAGGAGCCGTGTAAAACTGAGTGATTTTATGCTTTTCAATCACTTCCCAGAAACGGTCTGGTTCAGGGTAAGTAGGTACTCCTTCGAAAATTACCGTTGTAGCTCCATTCAATAATGGTCCGTAAAGAATGTAAGAATGTCCAGTGATCCACCCGATATCTGCTGTACACCAATAAATATCATTTTCTTTATAATTAAATACATTTTTGAAAGTATAGGCGGTGTATACCATATAGCCGGCGCAGGTATGCAGCATTCCTTTTGGTTTTCCAGTAGATCCGGAAGTATATAAAATGAAAAGAGGATCTTCAGAATCCATAATGACAGTAACGAAATCAGGAGAAGCTTTTTCATACAGATCAGCCATCCAGTAATCTCGTCCTTCTTTCATGGTAATTTCGTTGTGGGTTCTCTTTACAACAAGAACTTTCTCAACGGTTGGAGTTTTCTCCAGGGCATCATCCACAATAGTTTTCAGATCCAGGACTTTATTTCCTCTGTAGCTTCCGTCTGATGTGATAACCATTTTTGCCTCACAGTCATTCACTCTTGAAGCAACTGCGGAAGCAGAGAATCCAGCGAATATAACAGAATGTACAGCTCCCAGTTTTGCACAGGCAAGCATAGTTACTGCCAGTTCAGGAATCATGGGAAGATAAATACAGACTCTGTCTCCTTTTTCAATACCCATGTCACGTAGAACATTGGCTGTTTTATTAACACGTGTATACAGTTCGTTGTAAGAAATATGCTGTGCTTCTTCCTTAGGATCATTGGGTTCCCAGATGATCGCTGTTTTTTCTCCTCTTATGGTAAGATGTCTGTCGATACAGTTTTTGGTAATATTGAGTTTAGCATTTTTGAACCAGGTGATCTTCGCTTCATTCATATCGTACTTAACAACCTTGCTCCATCTTTGATACCACACAAAGTTTTGATCTGCTACCTTATCCCAGAATTTTTTAGGATTTTTGATAGACTTTTTATAGTCTTCAAAATATTGTGGTAAATCTTCTATTAAGTAATTTCTCATATCCCTTTCGTTTTTTGAAATTTGAATTTATTTTAAATTTATGTTTAATTTCTGGCTTAAGCCTTGTATTCCTTTATTTTTTTCTGAATTTCATCAATGATTTTTTCATCATCAATAGTGGATGGAATCTGAAAATCTTTCCCGTCAAGCAGCGTTCGGATCAGCTTTCTTAAAATCTTGCCGGATCTTGTCTTAGGTAAGCGATTGACAACCATTGCGCTTTTCAGAAAAGCTACTGCTCCGATTTTATTGCGTACCATTTGGATAATGTCTTTTTCAATCTCTTCTTCAGAAATAGTTGAACCATTCTTTAAAACAACCGTTGCAAAAGGAACCTGTCCTTTTAAATCATCATCAATGCCCACCACAGCGCATTCTGCAACATCAGGATGTGAAGAAACAATTTCTTCCATTTCCGAAGTGGAAAGCCTGTGTCCCGCTACATTGATTACATCATCCACTCTTCCTGTAATGAAAATATAACCGTCTTCATCTTGTATTGCACCATCACCAGAAAAATAATATCCTTTATACTGAGACAAGTAACTATTTTCAAAGCGTGCATAATCTTTCCAAATTCCAAGCATGGCACCAGGAGGAAGAGGAAGTTTGATCACCAGATAGCCTTCATGGTGAGGATCAAGTTCCAATCCGTTTTCATCGAAGATTTTAATGTCATATCCCGGAATTGGTTTTCCCGCAGATGCTCTTTTGATCTGATAGTTTTCATCATGCGTCAGTAATCCGAGCATAGGCCAGCCGGATTCTGTCTGCCACCAATGGTCTATTGCCGGAATACCGATGTGCTCTGCAAACCAGTCTAAGGTAGCTACATCACATCTTTCACCAGCCAGAAACTGCTTTTTAAAATGTGACAGATCATATTTTTTTACCAGTTCTCCGTTTGGATCTTCTTTTTTAATGGCTCTGATGGCGGTAGGAGCTGTAAACATCACGGAAACTTTATATTCTGAAATGATTCTCCAGAAAGTTCCTGCATCAGGAGTCATGATCGGTTTCCCTTCAAAAATTATGGTTGTATTTCTGTTGATTAATGGCCCGTACACAGAAAAACTATGTCCTACAGCCCATCCAAAGTCTGAAGCCGCCCAATAGGTTTCTCCTCGTTCTACACCATAAACATGCGTCATTGAGAATTGTAATGCAGTAGCATAACCTCCGGTATCACGAACAATGCCTTTAGGTTTTCCGGTAGTTCCCGAGGTGTAAAGCAAATAAAGCGGGTGAGTAGATTCCACAGAAATACAATCTGCCGGGGTAGATTTTTCTACCAATTCTTCATAGTCAATCAGCCCTTCGAACATTTCATCCTTATTATCGACTAGTTTTCTGTTGTATACAATGATATTGTCTACTTTATCCTGTGCCAGTTCAATCGCTTTTTCTACCAACGGCAGATAAGGGATTCTTTTGGCAATTTCCACACCGGCTGTAGCTGTGATTAAAACTTTAGGTTTGCAATCGTCAATTCTCACCACAAGCTCATGTGGGGCAAAGCCTCCGAAAACCACATTGTGAATAACCCCGATTCTTGCACATGCCAGCATCGCAAAAAGAGTTTGTGGAATCATCGGCATATAAATAACAGCAGTATCTCCTTTTTTCAATCCCAAAGAAACGAGACCTCCCGCAAGCCTGGAAATTTCTTCTTTGGCCTGATTGAAAGTATAGGTTTTCTTCTGATTAGTGACAGGCGAATCATAAACGATAGCAATCTGTTCTCCGAAACTGTCTTCAATATGTTTGTCAATACACAGATAGCACATATTAAGTTTTCCGTCGGAAAACCATTGTGGGTAATTATTTTCGTCTTGGGAAAGGATTTGCTGGGGAAAATCAAACCACTTTATTTGTCCGGCTTGTTCTTTCCAAAAATCTTCTTTGTTTTCTATGCTTTGTTTAAATAATGTATCGGTGTTCATATCAAGGTCAATAGTTGTGTTTTAGTATTCAAGTGTCATTACGAGGCGAAGGCGAAGTAATCTCTTTATAAATCTTAATAGTTTGTTTTTGCCTATTAAAACATCTCCTCAATCTGCTGCATCAGCTTTTTAATCGAGTAGGGCTTTGTGACATAGGCATCTGCTCCCATTTCCAATCCTTTTTCAATATCCCTTGGATTGTTTTTGGCACTCAGAAAGATGACTTTGGTACCCTTCAGTTTTTCATCCTGTTTAATGAGATCAAGGGTGCTGTAGCCATCAAGATTAGGCATCATAATATCAAGAAGGATCACGTCCGGAACCATTGTTTTAAGGAAATCCAGAACTTCCGTTCCGTCACGGGCAATATAGACATCGTATCCGTTTTTCTTAAAACTGTATTCTAGCGACATTAATATTTTGTGTTCGTCATCCGCAATAATTATCTTTCTCATAAGAAGGTTTTAATGGTGTTCAACTTCATTTGTAATCTCGTTTTTAGTTTTTTTGGGAATGCTTATGGTGAAAGTTACGCCCAATCCACTGTTTTCGGCTTTTATACTTCCTCCGTGTGCCTGTACTATTTTTTTGGAAATGGCCAGTCCCAATCCGCTTCCTGTTGGCTTCAATATGTTTTGATTTTTCGATTGATAAAACTTGTCAAAAATCATTTCCAGATCCTCTTCAGGAATATGTTTCCCGGTATTGAAAATGGAGATGATCAGCTGCCCGTCTTTTTCAAATAATTTGGTCTGGATTGTTCCTTGTTCTTCTGTAAATTTTAAGGCATTACCCCAGATATTCTGAAACAGCTGAATCATTCTTGCTTCATCATATTCAAATATAAAATGATTCAGGAGATTAACTTCACTCAAATGAATATTTTTCTGCTGTATCAGGTGAAGGAGAGGATTTAATGCTTTTTTATACGTTTCAATAATAGTATTTTCCTCAATATGTAAAGAGATTTCACCATGTTGTAATTTGTCCAGATAAAGAATATCGTTGATGATTTCGCTTAATCGGTCAGATTCTGTAACAATGTTGTTTAAAAACTCCTGTTTGATATCAAAAGGAATATCATCATCATCGGCTAAGATTTCTCCGGCAGAGCGGATGGCTGTAATCGGAGTTCTCAGTTCGTGGGCGACCGAATCAAGGAAGTCGTCTTTTTGACGGTCTTTGACAATCAGATTTTCGTTGGCATTTCTTAGATCATCAGAAAGTTTTTGCAGCTCCTCAGATTGTTCTGTAAGTTTTTTATTTAAACTGATATTTTCTTGTGATTCTTCAAGGATATTCAAAACCTCTTTTAAAGATATTTTATCTTCTTTGGTTACCCCTTCAATTAATATTTTTGCTGATGCGGTTCCAATTCTTCCGGCTAAAAGGTTTTCTGAAAATTTGATAAATCTTGAGTCAGCAGTTTCGGTCTTTGAATCAATATTATATTTTAAATTAAAAATCCTTAAGGCCTGCTCTGTTTTATTTTTACCTAAAAAACGCTCCAAAATATTCTGAATATCTGAAATATAAGCAGTTCCGCGCCAGATGAAAGCATTTTCGTGATTTTGAATATACTTGTCAATATCCACATACAATTCAGCAAAGTTTCTTTCCCGGTAATTTCCTTTAGAGCTTACGGAAACAATGGTAAACAGGCTTGTATTTATGAGCATCGACCAGAAAAAGATCTGAGGAATTCTTTCTAAATAAGGAATGGTGAAAAAGTCAAAAGCGTTATACATATCCCGGATTACTCCTTTAAACTCCTGATTGTACGAAAAATAATACTGTGGAATAATCAATCCGAAATAACAGATTATTAACCCGGCTAAAAGTCCTGTAACAGTACCTTTATAACTTCCTCTTCTCCAAAATAAAGCACCGAAAAATGCAGGGGCAAGCTGTGCAATCACTACAAAAGAGATCAATCCTACAGAATCCAGCGAGGTTTTCAGAATGAAATATTTGTAGAAGGCAAAAGCCATGATGATCAGAGCAAAAATGCTGAATTTTCTGATGTTGGTAATGCTTCTTGTATTTTTTTCTTCACTTTCAGATTTCAATTTTCCAAGCAATCCATACGGGATGATCAGGTTGTTGGAAAGCATGATAGATAAAGTGATGGCAGAAATAATAATCATAGAAATACAAGAGCTTAATCCGCCAAGAAAAACAAGGACAGTGATCAAAGTATTATCGAAATGTTGTGGAATAAGAATAGAGTAGAACTCAGGATTTACTTTCTGTCCGTCAAAAATCAATCTTCCTCCCCATGCAATCGGGAAAATAAAGATGGTGAAGATTAAAAGGTAAAGCGGGAAAAACCAAATGGCTGTTCTAATGTGCTTTTCCTGTCTGTTCTCAACAATGGCGGTGTGAAATTGTCTTGGAAGAATGCAGATCGCTGTGGCAGAAATCATACACAGAACCATCCAGTTCATGGCCCCTTCAATTCCGTTGAATGTATTTTTTTCTTTAAAATCTTCAAATTTGCTGGCCTTCTCATAAATATCTGAAAACCCATCAAAAGCATAATAAATCACGAAAAGTCCAAGAATAATAATAAAGAATAGTTTTAAAAAGCTTTCCAGTGCAATGGCAGAGATAATTCCCAGACGCTTTTCTGAAGCATCTACATATCTTGTTCCATAATAAGAGGAAAATAAGGCAATTAAAACAACAACAAAAGTGGCATTATCGGTCAGTATATCCTTAGACATCGGTGTTTCCGTTACCAGATGAAAGGTTTCAGAAATGGCTTTGATCTGCAGCCCGATATAAGGAACGATCGCCAGAAGGCAGACCACGGTGATAATAGCACTCAGGCTTCTGCTGTTACCATATCTCAATGAAATAAAATCGGCAAGGCTGCTTATTTTATTCACTCTTGAAATTCTTACAATCCGGGTATTAATGTAGATCCATGCCGGAATAATCATAATAGGGCCAATGTAAATCGGAAGATAGTTGAGCCCGCTTGTCGCTGCCACTCCAATACTTCCGTAATACGTCCATGCTGTACAATATACCGCAAGAGACAAAGCATAAATGTAAGGATTGTTGATCCAGATTTTACTCCTTTTCTTCTCTGCCAGATAAGCAACTAAGAAAAGAAGGGCAAGATAAAACAGAACTACAAAAAATAATGCGAAACTACTCATCGTACCTTTTTACAATTACAAAAGAAATCACAATAGAGATCATCCAGACCGCGAACAGATAGATCAGGATCATAGGATAGCCCAAAACCTCCCTGTCACTGTTGAAAAGCAATGAAATAGGAATGCTGAAAGCAATCATAAGCCCTACGCTCAGTATGATAAGTTTTTGTTCGTGTCTTTTTTTCATAAACGATTTTGATAAAAGATAATTGATGGACGCGCTATCCATCAATTATCTATATTATTGGTTTTAAATTTTATCGTCAGAATATTCTCCTTTTAAGGCATAATAACCGAAAATAGCCATTCCGCCTGAGATAATCGGCATCAGTACAAAAAGAATGATGATGCCAAAAACCAGATCTTCCTGTTTTCCGGAAGCGATTTTTGGAATTCCCAATACCGTAATTCCGAAATATCCTACAATCACCGCGATGGCGATCCAGAGAATGCCTAATATTTTTTTTAGTCCGTTCATTTTTAATTGTTTTAAAATTAATAAAAATTTGAGTGATTCAGTGCCTAATCATGAAGATTATTGTTCTTATTTTTAAGATAAAACAATCCGATGATCAAACAGACTGTAGCAACCCCAATCGGGTACCAAAGTCCTTCCAGATACCATGTCGCATGTCCTGCTTCTTTTCCTGTTGTTACCAGATAAGTTGCTACTGCCGGAAGAAGTCCTCCAAATACTCCGTTTCCGATGTGGTAAGGCAATGACATTGAGGTGTATCGGATTCTCACAGGGAACATTTCAACAAGAAAAGCAGCAATAGGGCCATATACCATGGTTACAAATATCACCTGGATGAATACCAGGAAGACCAGATACCATTTGGTGTTGTCACTTAATTTTAAACTTTGAGAAACTTTGGCTTCCTCAGCTTTTCCGTCTTTCATCACGACACCTGCAGGCGACCAGTGAACAACACTGTCTTTTTTGATTAAAGTTCCGTCTGTATAAAGGGTTTCTTTATGAAAAGTGACCAGACTGTCTGTTGCAATATCATTGTGGATTTTAGCAGTTCTTTTTTCTGTAATTCCATTTGCTGCAACCGTTTTATTTTCAAGGTTTACACTCTTGAACATACTGTCGTAAATGGGTCTGTAGGCTAAAATAGCAACCAGCATTCCAGTCATCATCACTGCTTTTCGCCCGATTTTATCAGACAGCCATCCAAAAAATACGAAGAAAGGTGTTCCTAAAAATAAAGCCGTTGCCATCAGTGAATCTACCTGTGCAGATTCTACATTCATTACCTTTTGAAGGAAGCTCATCGCATAGAACTGTCCTGTGTACCAGATGACCCCTTGTCCCATTGCAGCCCCGAATAAAGCTAGTAAGACAAACTTGAAATTGTATTTGTTTCCAAAGCTTTCTTTTAAAGGGTTTTTAGACGTTTTACCCTCGCTTTTAGCTTTCGCAAAAAGAGGAGACTCTTTCATATTCTTTCTGATGATGTAAGATACAGCTACCATTAGAATTGAAATCCAGAAAGGAACTCTCCAGCCCCAGGTGTCAAACTCTTCTGCAGAAAGGGTTGTTTTAGTGATGAGAATAACAATTAATGAAATGAAAAGTCCTGCTGTAGCAGTAGTCTGGATCCATGAAGTCCAATATCCGCGGCGATGAGGTTGAGCATATTCTGCTACATAAGTGGCGGCACCTCCGTATTCACCTCCTAAAGCAAGTCCCTGAAGTAATCTCAGGATTAAAACTAAAACCGGTGCCATAAAACCAATGGTTTTATAACTTGGAATACATCCAATCAGGAACGTAGAAAATCCCATGATTAGCAAAGTAACAAGAAAAGTGTATTTTCTTCCGATAATATCTCCCAGTCTCCCAAAAAATAAAGCTCCGAAAGGTCTTACTACAAATCCGGCAGCAAAAGTGGCTAGAGTAGATAAAAATGCAGCGGTAGGATTATCGGCAGGGAAAAATTTGGTTGCTAAAACAACGGCCAAACTTCCAAAAATGTAGAAGTCATACCATTCTATCAATGTTCCGAGGGATGAGGCTGTGATCACGCTCCAAATGGTGCGGTTCTTCTGCCTGTCGGTCATATTTTCGTAGGTTTCGTGATGATTTTCGCTCATATCGATTAGTTTTTGATGTTATTGGAATAGGGTGTTAAATTGAATTTTTTGAATCATTAAGAACTTTAAATAATTAAGAAAAATAAGATATGTCTGAAGATATGATTAAGTTCAATAATTGGGGAGTGCCATTCTGAATGAAATGAAATATAGTGAAGAATCTCATGTGAGTCTGGTTGTTAGTAAGATTCTTCCTTCGTCAGAAATCAAAGATTCGACGTAGTCAATGACAAAAGTCAAATGATTTGAATTTTGAGAAAGTATCCCTGATCCATATTAATTTCTTTTTTCTTCTTAATGGTTTAAGTTTTACAGGTAGATTTGAAACTGCACAATAAATTCTCCTTTAGAAGAAGGACTTTCCGTAGGACTCGTGTAAATCGGTCTTGTTGAATATTGTGTTGTGATTTTTGCATGATGTCCGTCTATAAACCAATTGGCACCTACATCAAACTGGGATGAAGATTTATCGAAAGCCTCAAAACTTTTATGAGTATAAGCTGCAAAAGGCTGTATTCTGATTTTTGGTTTCTCGGCCTGACTGGGTAATAGTAAACCAGCCTGTGCGTAGATAATATTACCTGTTCCGATGGTTGGTTGTAGATTTCCTGGTCCTGCGATGGCTTTATTGCCGATGAAATTAGGATCAGATGCTCCAATGTTCATCGTTCCCAGGTTTCTTACATAATTTGGCCCGAAATTATAGTTATAATATCCTGCATAGGCAGAAACAGCCATTTTGTTTTTTGCTTCACCTAATGGAATGTCTGCAAAAGCATCAACTGCAAAAAGGGTAATGTCATGTTTTTCAATATTTGAATTGACGGAAGTTCTTGTTCCGTCAGCCTGATTATAAAAACCAGCACCTACATTGAAAACCTTTTTCGTTCCAAGGTAAGATCCCACTTTGAAAGGGAGTGTATTGGATTCCTCATCAAGAAATTGATACTCAACATATCCTGCCTTTGAAAAGCTTGGGTTCCCGTTATTGTCTACAGCTACAGCCTTCGAAGGATCTGTTACATTTACAGGGGTAAGATCTGTAGCGAAGGGTTTATTTAAACTGAAACGATATTCCAGTTTTCCGTATTTTCCTTTTGCAAACATTCCCAGTTGTCTTGCAAACTGGTCTGAATTGTCAATCAATGGCCATGAGAAAACGGGAGAATCTAATGTTAAGAAATTAAGCGTAGAAGCCATAGTCATACGGGAAAGTCCCATGTAATAATGAAGACCTGCCCCTAAAGTTAAACTGAATTTTCCAGCTTCTCCAGGTAAAATAACTGCGTATTCGTTCCAGGCATCATGAAAAAATAACTGTGTCTTCTTTCCGTTTCCATAACCTCCTGTACCTGAAGTTCCTGAAGCACCACCATTGATGAAAGTCTGATTGTTGATCCCGAAATGGAGGAGAATCATATATCTTTTAGAGATTTGTGCGTGGGTTAAAGCACGTAATCTTCTGTTTCCCAGGCTCCATGAGTTGTCAGTGGGTTCGCCTCCTACCATGGTTCCGGGGTTCATGGAAGTGTTTCTTAACCAAAACTGATCCCATAAAATAAATCTGACAAATTTATCACCGTTTTGATTGAGGTTTATTTTTAAGCCATTGCCGTAATCAGGAGAGCCCTGTGAATATAAGGAACTGCTGATTAAAGCTAATCCAATGAATGTAAGTAATTTCTTCATAAATTATCAATTTTTGGCGTTGTTTTTTATGAATGCCAAATTGTAATTAATAATTTATTTATGAAAATTTAATATATATTAGTGGTAATAATATAGTTGTGATATGAGTGATATGTCAATCATTCTATTATCTCTTAGTTTAATACACTCACTTTTCTACTTATTTCTTAAATCTTTCCCATTTAATCAGCATGTATTTATCAGCAAATTGAGTGATGATAATTCCAGAATTCTTAATGTTTTCTTCCTGTGCAATGTATTCTATAAGTTCATTCTGCTTTAATATTTTATAAACAGGATGGAATTCAGAGTGAGGAGGTCTGGTGATATTATATTTTTTGATCCATGAGCTTATCGTAACGTGGGAAACTCCGATAATTCTTTCAATTTCACGGTAGCTTAAACCTTCAAGATAAAGTTGAAGAGCCTTGGTGACATAATAGTCATCAATTTGTTTTCCCAGCTTTTTAACGGTAAAATAATAGTTGCAGTCTTTGCAGTGAAAGCGCTGTTTCTCATTAATGATACCGCTTTTCACAACTTTGATACTCTTGCATTTAGGACAGATATTTTCCATAACTATATTATTTTAGCAAATATATAATAAATTAGCAAATGTATATTTTCCTGTAAAGATAATTTTACCTGCTTTAAATTTTAAAACAAAAAAAATATCTTTTTTATTTGGATTTAAAAGAAATTATATTTTAAATTTGCCAAAAAAATTAGATAAATAAATGGAAATAGAAATTTCCTCATGCGAACATCTAATGTATGTGAGTGAAATACAGCAGGAAATGTATGATTCTGCACAGCGTAGAGGAACGGGTATCGCAAAACGTTCTATAGAATATTTGAGTAAGAAGATTTCAGAGGGCAATGCTGTGGTAGCCACTGAAAATGGTGAGTGGGTAGGTTTCTGTTATATAGAGACCTGGTCACATGGGAAGTTTGTGGCTAACTCGGGGCTGATTGTGTCACCGAAATTCAGGAACGGGGGAGTAGCGACTCAGATTAAGCAGAAAGTTTTCCAATTATCTAGAGACAAATATCCGGATGCGAAAGTATTTGGTTTGACAACAGGTTTAGCAGTAATGAAAATCAATAGTGATTTAGGATATAAGCCGGTTATTTATTCTGAACTGACTCAGGATGAGGAATTTTGGAATGGCTGCAAAAACTGCGTGAACTATGAAATTTTAATGATGAAGGAACGCAAAAACTGTCTGTGTACAGCTATGTTATTTGTTCCTGAAAATGATAAAAAAAAAGATGAGGTAGTACATGATCTGCCTGAAAATAAATATAATGAAGTAAACCAAAATGATTTTGAACATTCTGTACAGAAATCTCTTGGTGAGTTCCATTTGACAACTAAAAAAAATAAAAAGAGTCCAGATGAAAAAGAAAGTCATCTTAGCGTTTAGCGGAGGTTTAGATACTTCCTACTGTGCTAAATATCTTAGTGAAACACTAGGATATGAGGTGTATGCAGTTACTGTAAATACCGGAGGTTTTTCAAAAGAAGAAGAAAAAGAGTTGGAGAGAAAAGCTTTAAACCTTGGGGTAAAAGAATACAGGTGCGTAGATGCTCAGGAAGATTATTATAATTCATGTGTGAAATATTTGATTTTTGGGAATGTGCTGAAAAATAATACCTATCCTCTTTCTGTAAGTGCTGAACGTACTATTCAGGCGCAGGAAATTGCAAAATATGCGATTGAGGTAAAAGCGGATGCAATTGCTCACGGAAGTACGGGAGCTGGAAACGATCAGGTTCGTTTTGACTTGATTTTCCAGGTGATGTGTCCGAATATTGAAATTATTACTCCAATTCGCGATATGGCTTTGTCCCGTGAAGAAGAAATTGAATTTTTGAAAGAACACGGTTACGAAATGGAGTTTCAAAAGGCTCAATATTCCGTCAATAAAGGACTTTGGGGAACTTCTGTAGGAGGGAAAGAAACATTGACTTCAAGAAATTATCTTCCGGAAGAAGCTTTTCCATCGCAAATCAAAGAAACTCAGCCTTCAGAACTGGAGATCGAGTTTAAAAATGGTGAAGTTGTTGGAGTTAATGGAGAAAGTTTTGAACATTCAGTGTACGCTATTCAAAAAATAGAAAAATTAGCTTCAGCATACGGAATTGGTCGTGATATCCATGTAGGAGATACCATTGTTGGGATTAAAGGAAGAGTAGGATTTGAAGCTGCCGCAGCATCGGTGATCATCAAAGCGCATCATTTATTAGAAAAGCATACCCTTTCAAAATATCAGCAGATGATGAAGTCTCAGTTATCCGATTGGTATGGAAACTGGCTTCATGAGGCACTTTTCTTAGATCCTGTGATGAGAAATATTGAATCTTTCTTAGTAGATTCTCAGAAAACAGTGAGCGGAAAAGTATTTGTCACTCTTCATCCATACAGATTTATTTTGAATGGAATTGAATCTGCTCATGACCTGATGTCTGATAAATTCGGAAGCTATGGAGAAGCTAACAGAGCTTGGACAGGTGATGATGTAAAAGGATACACAAAGATTGTAAGCAATTCTTTAAATATATACCACCAGATTAACCAAAATATCAACTAGTTCCGAAAGGACAATGTAATGAAAGGCAGAACAAAATTCTGTCAGAATCAAAATGAAGAAAACAGTAGGAATAATTGGTGCCAACGGTTATACAGGAAGTGAGCTGATACGCTTACTAGCTTTTCATCCCCATGTGACATTGAGTTTTTTATATAGTCGTTCGAATTCGGGAACAAGAATTTCGGATCTGTACCCGGATTTAACGACAGTTTGTGAAATGGTTTTGACGGATAAACCTGAAGAGGTAGATGTTCTTTTTCTGTGTCTTCCCCATAAAGAAAGTCAAAACTGGTTAACTCAGAATCCTGTTAAAGATGAAACGCTGGTAATTGATCTTGGAAACGATTTCCGTTTAGAAGGAAACTTTGGGAACAGAGATTTTATCTATGGATTGCCAGAAATCAATAAAAAACAACTGACGGGTGCAAAAAGTATTGCCAACCCGGGATGTTTTGCTACAGCTATTCAATTGGCTTTATTGCCATTGGCAGAAAAAGGAATATTAAATGAAGTTTTTACTACAGGGATCACAGGTTCTACAGGAGCCGGACAATCTTTGCAGGCAACCACTCATTTTACCTGGAGAAATGATAATGTGTCAGCCTATAAAACACTAGCTCATCAACATGTAGATGAGATTTTACAGCAACTGAATTCATTTAATAATAAAGAAGTAAACCTGAATTTTGTTCCATGGAGAGGAGATTTTGCGAGAGGGATTTTTACAAGTTCTACCATGAAGACAGACTTGACGCTGGAGGAAATAGAACAATTGTATCAGGATTTTTATGCGGAGGAGCCTTTTGTTACAGTAAGTAGCAGGGCAGTTGATTTAAAGCAGGTTGTCAATACCAATCGCTGTGTGATTCAGATCGAAAAGAGTGGAAATGTTGTCGTTATTCACTCAGCGATTGACAATTTGTTAAAAGGTGCTTCGGGACAGGCAGTACAGAATATGAATCTGGCCATGAACTGGGAAGAAAATGCAGGGCTGAACCTGAAACCGATAGCATTCTAATATAGAAAGTAGATGGATGTATGGGAACTAGAAACCCGAATCTCACATCATTTATTATTTATCAATTATCATTTATAAAAAGACATGAATTTATTCAACGTATATCCATTATTCAACATAAATCCGGTAAAAGCTCAGGGATCTTTTCTTTGGGATGATAAAGGAGAACAATATCTTGATTTTTACGGAGGTCATGCAGTGATTTCTATCGGGCACAACCATCCACATTATCAGAACAAACTGAAAGATCAACTGGAAAAAATATCTTTTTATTCCAACTCTGTTCAGAATGAATTACAGACTGAACTGGCAGAAAAATTAGGAAAGCTTTCAGGATATGAAGATTATAACCTTTTCTTATGTAATTCAGGAGCGGAAGCGAATGAAAATGCATTGAAACTGGCTTCTTTTCACAATGGAAAGAGCAAAGTACTTTATTTTTCAGGTTCATTTCACGGAAGAACTTCCGCTGCAGTTTCCGTGACAGATAATCCAAAAATTGTTGCTCCGGTTAACTTCTCAGAAAGATTTATCAAATCTGAATGGAATGATGTACAACAGCTTGAAGAAACCTTTGAAAAATTTGGAAATGAAATTTCATCCGTAATCATCGAAGGAATTCAGGGAGTAGGAGGAATTATGATTCCAACGCCGGAATTTTTATCTAAAATTAAAGAATTGTGCGAAAAATATGATGCTGTTCTTATTTTGGATGAAGTGCAGTCCGGGTATGGGAGAAGCGGATATTTCTTTGCCCATCAGGAATTTGGTGTAGAGGCAGACATTATTACGACAGCAAAAGGAATGGGGAATGGTTTTCCTGTTGGCGGAGTTTTAATCCATCCTAAATTCGAGGCAAGCAACGGTTTGCTGGGGACCACATTTGGAGGAAATCATCTGGCTTGTGCAGCTTCAATTGCTGTTCTGGATGTCATGAAAGATGAGAATCTTCTTGAAAATGCTCAACAGATGGGTGAGTATATTGAAAATGAAATTAAAGATTTACCACATATTAAATCCATCCGAAGGAAAGGATTGATGATCGGAATAGAACTCGATATAGACTGTTCAGAAGTAAGGAAAGAATTACTGTTCGATCATCATATTTTCACTGGAAACTCTAATGATAAAACAGTGTTAAGGATTCTTCCGGCACTGAATATCAAAAAAGAGGAAACGGATCTTTTCATCAGTGCCCTGAAGGGGGTATTGGGAAATATCTAAGCGATTTAAAAACAAAATCTTTAAAATTAATTCAAAATGAAAAAATTTACCTCTGTAAGTGATGTAGAAGACTTACAGGAAATCATAAAAAAAGCTTTACAAATAAAAGCAGATCCCCTTACTGAAACACAAAAAGGAAAGGGAAAAACAATCGGACTTGTATTTTTAAACTCAAGTTTGAGAACCCGCCTGAGCAGTCAGATTGCAGCTCAAAATCTAGGGCTGAATGTATTGACATTAAATGCTGCACAGGAAGCCTGGAATCTTGAATTTGCAGATGGAGCTGTAATGAACGGAGATACCGTAGAGCATATCAAAGATGCAATTGAGGTTTTAAACCAATATTGTGACATCATTGCAGTGCGTTGTTTTGCAGGAATGAAGAGTAAAGAAGATGATGTGAATGAAAGTATCTTAAGTCAGTTTGAAAAACATGCAAAAGTTCCTGTCATTTCATTGGAATCAGCTACCCGTCACCCGTTGCAAAGTCTTGCAGACTGTATCACGATCACAGAAAACTGGAAAAAGGACCATAAGCCAAAAGTGGTATTGACTTGGGCGCCACACATCAAACCTATCGCTCATGCTGTGGGAAATTCTTTCGCAGAATGGATGCAGGAAATGGATGTGGAATTGGTAATTACTAATCCCGAAGGGTATGATTTAGATAAAAACTTCACAAAAGATGTGACGGTATTCCATGATCAGGATGAAGCGTTGAAAGATGCGGATTTTGTTTATGTAAAAAACTGGTCTTCTTTTGATGATTATGCTGCAATGCCTGAAGTAAAAGGCAACTGGATGCTTACCAACGAAAAATTAGCCAATACCAATGAAGCAAAAGTAATGCACTGTCTTCCGGTTCGCCGTAATGTGGAATTGAGTGATGAAGTGATGGATGGAGATCATTCTATCATTTATCAGCAGGCAAAAAACCGAATTTTCTCGGCACAAGCTGTATTCAGTGAAATTTTAGATGAATTAGCCAAATAGTTTTTTGCTTTTATCCTTGTCAAGGATCAGGAAAGAGCAAGTATCACAAAATGTTGACAAATGAAAGAAAAGTTATACATCATAAAAATTGGCGGAGCTTTAATTGATGATGAGGAATTATTAACCCAATTCTTAGAGCAGTTTTCTGAAATTCAGGAAAAGAAGATTCTTGTACATGGTGGAGGCAAGCTGGCAACAACGCTTGCTGATAAACTGGGCATCGAACAGAAAATGATCAACGGAAGGAGGATTACAGATAAAGAGACATTGGATATTGTAACGATGGTCTATGCAGGAGGAATCAATAAAAATATTGTTGAAAAGCTGCAGCAGAAAAAATGCAATGCCATAGGGTTTTCCGGAGCAGATGGAAATTTAATCAAGGCTAAAAAAAGAGAACATCCTGAAATCGATTTCGGATTTGTAGGGGACATCAATAAGAAGAGTGTAAATAGAAAACTGGTTTCAAAACTCATCAAGCTTGGTCTTATTCCTGTGTTTTCGGCGATTACCCACGATAGAAAAGGAAATCTTTTCAATACCAATGCAGATACCATTGCATCTGTAATGGCCCAGGCTCTTTCAGAGAAATATGAAGTTGAATTGTTGTATTGTTTTGATAAAGAAGGAGTTTTGGAAGATGTAAACGATCCTGAATCAGTCATTAAAAGTGTAACTGAGGAAGATTTCACCACATTAAAAGAAGAAGGAAAGCTTCACAAAGGGATTTTGCCCAAACTTGAAAATGCTCTTGGAGCCATAAAAAATAATGTAGACAAAGTGTTTCTGATCAAAGAAACAGAATTGAAAAACCATATAGAAAATCATCATGCAGGAACTGAAATCTGTTTATAATAAAGAAGAGTTATTGAATAATGCGGTCGGATTGCTTAAAAATTTGATTGAGATTCCTTCATTCAGCAAAGATGAATTTAATACTTCGATAGAAATTGAGAATTTTTTTAAAAAACACCAGATTCCTACCAAACGTTTTAAAAACAATATCTGGGCAGTGAATAAGCACTTTGATGTTTTTAAGCCTTCCATTTTATTGAATACGCATCATGATACAGTAAAACCTAACAAAGCTTACACGCTGGATCCGTTTGTTCCTATTGAAAAAGATGGAAAATTATTTGGATTAGGAAGTAATGATGCCGGAGCTTCTTTGGTTTCTATGGCACAGGTATTTTTACATTTTTATGATAAAGAAGATTTAAAATATAATTTAGTTATTGCTTTGACGGCAGAGGAGGAGATCTCAGGATTTGATGGAATAGAAGCCCTGTTTCCGCAGCTACCCAATGTAGAACTCGCTATTGTAGGAGAACCCACGCAGATGAATCTGGCGATTGCAGAAAAAGGACTTCTTGTGATTGATGGAGAAATGAAAGGTACTCCTTCTCATGCTGCTCATCCTAATGATGATAATTCGATTGTAAAATGTATGCAGGATCTGCAGAATATTCTTTCCTTTAAATTTCCAAAGGTTTCAGAATATCTGGGAGAAGTTAAGGTTACTTTATCCGGAATTCATGCAGGAGTACAGCATAACGTTGTTCCGGAGTCTTGTAATTTTACGCTTGATGTAAGAGTGACAGATGAATATTCTAATCAGGAAGCATTCGATATTATTCAGTCTCAGATGAAATCTACATTAACGGCAAGATCGTTCAGGCTGAATTCTTCAAAGATCGAAATGGATCACCCATTCGTAAAAGCAGGAATTGAAATCGGAAGGACAACTTACGGTTCACCGACTTCTTCGGATCAGGCCATTATTCCATGCACATCGGTAAAAATGGGACCTGGAGACAGTAGGCGCTCTCACACAGCAGATGAATTTATCTATATCCAGGAAATAGAAGAAGGAATAGAAATCTACATCAGAATTTTAGAAAAAGTGTTATAAATAATGGAAGAATGAAGCGGGAAGATGGAAGTTATTATAGTTTGTAATTCGCTTCCAGCCTCCAGCCTCAGGCTTCCAGCTCAATATATGTTTTGACTCCGCCCGGCAGGCATTGAAGTTTAGTTTTTAATAAGATTTATGCAAAAAGAAAATTAGAAATGAAAGCTTTAGATGAGGAAATGTTTTTTTATAGTTAATAGTAATAAGGATTGCCTTGCCGGGTATGTCAAAACCCATCAGTATTTTAAATCAGAATATTATGAAAAAAATATGGCAGAAGGATGACCTTGCCACCAATATATTAGTCAATAACTTTACAGTCGGTAAAGACCTTGACTTTGACGAACGTTTAGCGAAATATGATGTGAAAGGTTCTATGGCACATTGCAAAATGCTGGCAGAAACCGGAATTATCACTCAGGAAGAATCAGAACAGATGTTATTTGTTTTGAATACTATTTTAAATAAAATTGAAGAAGGTAGTTTTGAAATTGATAAAGATGCTGAGGATATCCATTCTCAGGTAGAAGCCATTCTCATTGAAGAATTAGGCGATACAGGAAAGAAAATTCATACGGCAAGATCACGAAATGATCAGGTTTTACTGGATATAAAATTGTACTTATTGGATGAAATTCGTGAGATCACAGCGCTTACAGATGAGTTTTTCCAGATTTTAATTCAATTGGCAGATCAACACAAAAATGTTCTGCTTCCGGGATATACCCATTTGCAGATTGCAATGCCTTCATCATTCGGACTGTGGTTCGGAGCTTATGCAGAAGCGCTTTTGGATGATGTGGAAATGCTGTTTTCTGTAAAGAATATCATTAATAAAAACCCACTGGGATCAGCTGCTGGTTATGGTTCGTCTTTCCCTATCAATCGTGAAAGTACTACTTATAATCTGGGCTTCCAGTCGATGAATTATAACTCGGTGTATGCTCAGATGACCCGTGGAAAGTCGGAAAAAATGTTATCAATGGCAATGGCGACTTTAGCCGGAACATTGGGGAAGTTTTCTTATGATGTATGTTTATATCTAAGCCAGAATTTTGACTTCATTAGCTTTCCGAAAGAATTTACGACAGGAAGCAGTATTATGCCTCATAAAAAGAATCCGGATATCTTTGAGCTTGTTCGTGCACGATGCAACAGAATTCAGTCACTTCCGAACGAATTGATTCTTTTGACAAGCAATCTGCCTTCCGGATATCACAGAGATGTACAATTGACGAAAGAGATACTTTTCCCGGCAATAGATTCTTTAAAGGAATGTCTGGAAATCTTAAGTTATACTTTACCGAATATTCAGGTAAAAGACGGAATTCTGGAAGATGAAAAGTATAAATATCTTTTCAGCGTAGAAAAGATCAATGAAGAAGTGAAAAATGGAAGTTCATTCCGTGATGCTTATGTAAAAGTAGGGCAGGAAATTGAAAACAACGAGTTTGAATTTGAGGCCGGAAATCTTGAACATACTCACCAGGGAAGTATCGGGAATCTTTGTCTGGACAAAATAGAATATCAGTTCAATAAACTGAAAAATAAATTATTGGGTTAGAATCTAAGCCATTAAGGTCATCAAAACTTAGGCAATATCAGTAGAAGTTCTAAAAGTAATTTTTAGCCTGCTGTCTTTTCGTTTGTGAACCTTAATCTTTAATAAATCTTAATTGCTTAAGTGATCTTAATGGCTGGATTGTAATTCCGCTCTTTGAATTTGATGATTGATAAACTGAACCATTAAGGAAGTAAAGATTTTAAAATTCGCTTGCGAATTCCTTAATTATTCTTCACGCCTTAAAAGCTCTTAATGGTTTAAAAATAGAAGGATTATTCCAGATCAATTTTAAACTTGGTAGATTTTTTCACTTCGTGAAGTACGATAGAACTGTGATATTGTCCAATGTTAGGCAGGTTTGAAATCACACTCACCGCAAACTCATTATAAGAATTGATGTCTTTTGCGATAATTTTCAGCATATAATCATATTCTCCGGAAAGGCTGGTGATTTCCTGAACTTCATCGTATTTGGAAATATTGTCCTCAAAGGTCTCCAATACTTTTTTGGATTGTTCCTTAAGACGTACATTACAATAAACGATAATATTCAGTCCCAGTTTTTCACGGTTTAAAAGACCAACGTATTTTTCAATGATCCCATGTTTCTCCAATTGTTTGATTCGCTCATACGTAGGAGTAAAGGTAAGCCCTATCTTTTCGGAAATTTCTTTTACCGATAGTGTAGAGTCTTCCTGAATAATACTGAGAATCATTTTGTCTTTTAAATCCATAGAATAAAGTTGTGTGCTAACAAAAATATTAATTTTAAATGAGAATAAGGAAGGACTGAAGTTTTTAATTTATTTTAAACATAATTTTTGTGGGTTCATAAAATTGTTGTATCTTTGCACCTAATGAATAAAAAAGCATTTATATCATTAGATTTACCGGGCGAAAGCGCCCTTTACGATATTTATTGTTATTAAGCGAAGATAGTTGTCTTCGCTTTTTTTATGCCCAAAAATTAGAATTATGTTTACGATTACAGAACTAAGCACCGAGAGAATCAACAGTATACTGACAGAAGCAATGGCTTTTGCAAATGGTAAAACTGCCAAAATTGAAGGAGAAGTTTTTTGCTCAAACCTTTTCTTCGAAGACAGTACAAGAACGAAAACAAGTTTTGATCTTGCAGAAAGAAAACTGGGACTTCAGGTAGTTCCTTTTGATGCATCACACAGTTCGGTAAACAAAGGAGAAAGTCTTTATGACACTGTAAAGACCATCGAGAGTATAGGAGTGAACCTTGTGGTGATCCGCGATAAGAAAGACAGATACTTCGAGGAACTGAAAAATATCAAAATTCCGGTGATCAACGGAGGAGACGGTACTGGAAATCACCCTTCACAATGTATGCTGGATCTGATGACCATCTACCAGGAATTTGGAAAGTTCGAAGGATTAAAGGTAGGAATTGTCGGCGATGTAAAGCACAGCCGTGTTGCCAACTCAAATGCAGAAGCATTAAGAAGGTTAGGAGCTAAAGTATACTTCTCAGGACCAGAACAGTGGTTTGACGAAGGAGCTCTGATCAACGGAACTTATATGTCAGTAGATGAACTGATCGCTGAAGTGGATGTTTTGATGCTATTAAGAATTCAGCATGAAAGACATGATGATGCAATGAGCTTCACTGCCTCAGAATATCACAGAAGATATGGTCTGACCAAAGAAAGAGAACAAGCTATGAAAAAAGAAGCAATCATCATGCACCCGGCTCCGATCAACAGAGGAGTGGAGATAGATTCAGATCTTGTAGAATGCGAAAGATCAAGAGTTTTTAAACAAATGCAGAACGGGGTATTCGCAAGAATGGCCATTTTGAAAGAAGCATTGGTAAGCAAAGGGTATACCTTTAAGTAAGACTCAAGGTAAAAGAGCCAGGTTAAAAGTAAGAAGCTAAAAGTTAAAAAAGCCCCAGAGGGGCGGCCTGTTAATAGCAATGGGAGAGAACCCATGGAAACAAAAGGATATAGAAAATCCGAGCCCTGTAAGGGCGGCCTGTTAATAAAATATAAGTAAAATAATAGAGATAAAAGTTTAAAATGAAGAAAAAATTAATACTGGAGTCCGGTGAAGTGTTTCATGGAGAAGGTTTCGGAGCAGAATTGGAAACAGCAGGAGAAGTAGTTTTCAATACCGGAATGACAGGGTATCAGGAATTGATTTCTGACCCATCATACTGCGGTCAGATAGTTTGTATGACCTATCCGCTTATCGGAAATTATGGTATTAACCGTGATGATTATGAAAGTATTGAGCCGGCAATCAAAGGGCTTATCGTAAAAGAACTTTGCGATCTTCCTTCCAATTTCCGTACTCAGATTACTTTAGATGAATTATTTAAAAAGAAAAACCTTTCAGGAATTTCAGGAATCGACACAAGAAGACTGACAAGAATTCTTCGTAACTCCGGAGTTGTAAAAGGAAAAATTGTAAACGCTGATGCGGACGAAGCTACAGTAGCTTCTGAGTTAAAATCAACAAGTTTCCCAACTAATCAGGTAGAAGAAGTTTCCACAAAAACACCTTATGCTAACCCAAACAGAGGTTTCAAAGTAGTATTGGTAGACTTCGGTGCAAAACTGGGAATTATCAGAGAACTGTCTCAAAGAAACTGTGATATCATTGTGGTTTCTCATGATACAACAGCAGAAGAAATCTTATTGATGAATCCGGACGGGATTATGCTTTCAAACGGTCCTGGTGACCCGGAAGATGTGCCGCACGCGTTAGATATGATCAGAGGATTATTAGGAAAAGTTCCAATTTTCGGAATTTGTTTAGGACACCAATTGATTGGTCTTGCTTGTGGAGCGAAAACGTTTAAGCTGAAATTCGGACACAGAGGAGGAAACCACCCTGTGTTGGATCTGGAGAAAAATACAGTAGCCATTACTTCTCAAAACCATGGATACGCTGTAGATCAGGAAAGCTTAAAAGGAACAGATCTTATCGAAACGCATATCGCTTTGAACGACAGAACAAACGAAGGATTGAAACACAAAATCCACCCTTGTTTCTCAGTTCAGTATCACCCTGAAGCGAGCCCTGGTCCGGAAGATGCAAACTACCTGTTTGACGAGTTCATTCAAATGATGGAGGACTTTAAAAAGTAAGAAAGACATCAGATATTAGACATCAGATAACAGATTCTATCATGCATAATTTTGAAAAAATAGTTTTTTGGCAAAAATCGATTGAACTTGCAAAAGAGGTTTACGTCATTTGTGCAGAGTTACCTAAAGATGAAAAGTTTGGTTTGGTTTCTCAAATTAAAAGATCTGTAATCTCTATTCCTTCTAATATAGCAGAAGGGGCAGGAAGAAATAATGACAGAGAGTTTTATCATTTTCTAGGAATTACAAATGCTTCCTCTTTTGAGCTACAGACCCAGTTAATTTTAACCAGAGAATTAAATTTGCTCGAAGTAGAAAAAGTTAATAGTTTAATATCAAATCTGAATGAAATTCAAAGAATGATTTATACATTCAAATCTAATTTAAAAAAGTAAAAACAACTTGTTGGAGGTCTGAAATCTGACATCTAACATCTTGTATCTAAAAAAAGAAAAATGGCAAAACGTACAGATATAAAAACAATTTTAGTAATCGGTTCAGGACCTATCATCATTGGTCAGGCAGCTGAATTCGATTACGCAGGAACGCAGGCTTGTCTGTCTTTGAAGGAAGAAGGCTACAAGGTAATTTTGATCAACTCAAACCCTGCAACGATCATGACGGATGTGGAAATCGCTGATAAAGTATATATCGAGCCGATTTCATTACAGTTTGTAAGCCACATCATCAGAAAAGAACGTCCGGATGCATTATTACCAACATTAGGAGGACAAACAGGTCTGAATATGGCGGTAGAATTGGAAAAATCAGGAATTCTTGAAGAGTGCAAAGTGGAAGTATTAGGAACTAAGCTTTCTGCCATCAACAGAGCAGAAGACAGAGACCTTTTCCGCGAGTTGATGAGAGAGCTGAACGAACCGGTACCAGAATCTGATATCGTCAATACGGTTGAAGGAGCACTTGCTTTCGCAAATGAGATTGGTTATCCTGTAATTGTTCGTCCTGCTTTTACGATGGGAGGTACCGGAGGTGGTATCGCTTCTACAGAAGTTGAATTGAAAGAGATTGCTGAATTAGGACTGAAACACAGCCCGGTTACTCAGTGTCTTATTGAAAAATCAATCGCAGGTTTCAAAGAAATTGAATACGAAGTAATGCGTGATGCAAACGACAACGCCATTGTGGTTTGTAACATGGAAAATATTGATCCTGTAGGAGTTCACACAGGTGACTCTATCGTAGTAGCACCTTCTCAGACCCTTTCAGACAGAGAGTATCAGTTACTGAGAAATGCTTCATTAAAAATCATCAGAGCGTTAGGAATTGAAGGTGGATGTAACGTACAGTTAGCTTTAGATCCGCATTCATTCGAATATTATATCATCGAGGTAAACCCTAGAGTTTCCCGTTCATCAGCTTTAGCAAGTAAAGCAACAGGATATCCGATTGCAAAAATTGCAGCAAAAATCGCTGTGGGATTGACTTTGGATGAAATCATGAACCCTGTAACAGGAAAAACATATGCATGTTTCGAGCCGGCTCTTGACTATGTCGTAACAAAATTCCCAAGATTCCCATTCGATAAATTCGAAACTGCCGACAGAAGACTTTCAACTCAAATGAAAGCAACTGGTGAAGTAATGGCGATCGGAAGAAACCTTGAAGAATCTTTACAGAAAGCAATCCGTTCATTAGAAACAGGAATCAAACATTTAGGATTAAAAACAAAACAGGCCCAGGCACTTACTGCTGAAGAAATTGAAAGAAGAATCAGAGTATGTGATGACGAGAGATTATTCATCATCGGAGATGCTTTAAGAAGAGGATACGACTGGGAACAGATTGTAGAATGGAGTAAAATCGACAAATTCTTTATCTGGAAACTGAAAAAGTTAGTTGACTTCGAAAAAGTAATCGCTGGAAACAAATTTGATAAAGAAACATTAATCGAAGCTAAAAGATTAGGTTTTGCAGACATCAACATCGCTGTTCTTTGGGATGTAAAAGAGCGTGAGATTTTCAACTTCAGAAAAGAAAACGGAATCATGCCGGTTTACAAAATGGTAGACACTTGTGCGGCTGAATTTGAAAGTGAAACGCCTTACTTCTACGGAACTTACGAAGAAGAGAATGAAAGTGTTGTTTCAGACAAAGAAAAAATCATAGTATTAGGTTCCGGACCTATCAGAATCGGACAGGGAGTTGAGTTTGACTACGCTACTGTTCACTCTGTATGGGCGATCAAAGAAATGGGTTATGAAGCGATTATCATCAACAACAACCCTGAAACAGTTTCTACTGACTTCTCTATCTCTGATAAATTATACTTCGAGCCGCTTACAGAAGAAGATGTAATGAACATCATCGAGCTTGAAAAACCAAAAGGAGTTGTAGTACAATTCGGAGGGCAGACTGCCATTAACCTTGCAGATAAATTAGCCTCTCACGGAGTACAGATCTTAGGAACTTCATTGGAAGATCTTGACAGAGCTGAAAACAGAGATAAATTCGAGAAAGCACTTCAGGAAATGGGAATTCCCCAACCAAAAGGAAGAACTTCAACATCTAAAGAAGAAGCTATCAAAATCGCTAACGAAATCGGATATCCGGTATTGGTGCGTCCAAGCTACGTTCTTGGAGGTAGAGCAATGGAAATTGTATACGCAGAAGCAGAATTGGCTCACTACATGGAAAATGCGGTAGAAGCAAGCCCAGAGCACCCTGTTTTGGTAGACAAATACATGGTAGGAAAAGAAATTGAAGTAGATGCCATCTGTGACGGAGAAACAGTAGTAATTCCAGGAATTATGGAGCACATCGAAAGAGCAGGAGTTCACTCCGGAGACTCTATCGCAGTATATCCGCCACAAAATATCTCTCAGAGTGAGATTGATACTTTGGTAGATTATACACAAAGGCTGGCAAAAGGATTAAAGGTTATTGGATTAATGAACATCCAGTACGTTCTTTTCGAAGGAAATGTATATGTAATCGAAGTAAACCCTCGTTCATCAAGAACAGTTCCTTTCTTATCCAAAATCACAGAAGTTCCAATGGCGAACCTTGCAACAAAGGCAATCCTGGGACAAAAACTGAAAGATTTAGGTTACAAAAACGGATTGGTTCCAAACAAAGAAGGTGTATTTGTAAAAGTACCGGTATTCTCTTTCTCTAAGCTAACGAAAGTTGACATCTCTTTAGGCCCAGAAATGAAGTCTACAGGAGAAGTTATGGGGAAAGATACTACTCTTGAAAAAGCACTTTACAAAGGATTGGTAGCAGCGGGAAGAAAAGTTCCAATGCACGGATCTATCCTGTTCACAGTAGCAGATAAGCATAAAGATGAAGCGGCAGCTCTTGCGGCAAGATTCCATGAAGTAGGATTCAGAATCTGGGCTACGGAAGGGACTGCGAAGTTCTTTGAAGAAAAAGGAATCCCTTGCAAAATCGGATACAAAATCGGAGAAGAAAGTGTAAATCTTATCGACCTGATCCAGAAAGGAAAAGTTCAGTATGTTGTAAACACTACCACAAAAGGTAAGCAAGCAGAAAGAGACGGATTCCAGATCAGAAGAATGAGTGTGGAAAACGGTGTTCCTTGTTTGACTTCAATGGATACAGTAGAAGCTATTCTGAAAGTAATTGAAAGTATGAGCTTCAAAATGGAGACGATGTAATAATCAAACCAGATAATATATTTCAAACCCCGTAAGTTTTCTTACGGGGTTTTTATTTTTATCATTTACAGTAGCATAAAAAGGCAGCTAGTAGGAAAAATCATATATGAAAAGCTGGCTCAATTTTAATGCGTAATAAATAAATTATTTGTTGATTTATATAATTTGTATAAATTCGCTTAAAAATTAATAGAATAATTTTTCGATGACAAATATCTTTCATGATAAGATATGTCGAAAATTATTTTATACTAAAAAAATAAAAAACACACATAACCATGAGAAAAATATTTTTTCTTTTGATAAGCACATTGTGCTTATCACAAAGCACCAATTTTACCTGGATACAAGGAGGAAATCAAATTGAACAAATTGCTGAATTCGGAATATACGGACTGGAGAGTAACGAGAACTGGCCGAATATTCTAAAAGAAATGTCCTATGTTGTAGATAACGACGGCACTTTCTGGATGTTTGGCGGGCACAGCACCGGATGGGTCGGGAATGCAACCAGTCTGTTGTGGAGCTACAACTATCAGAATAACAATTTTACTTTCAGAAAAGGTTGGCTTTACCACGATTTTAATGGTTACAATAAAGGGATAAACGTAGATAGCTATAGAAATGTCCCCGGGGCGGTAAGGCAGTCTTCCATGTGGGCTTCAACAAATAAAAATTTATATATTTTCGGAGGAGCAGATGCTTCTGGCAAACAAAAAAATGAACTGTGGAAATTCAACAGTCTTACGAATAACTGGACTAAAATTTCAAACGGAACATCAACCGGTGAAGCTGATTTCGGAACAAAAGGAGTTGAAAATATTACCAATATTCCTCCTGCACTGATCAATACGACAACATGGACCGATTCGTCAGGAAATCTCTATTTCTTCGGAGGTAAAACATCAAATGGGAACGAATATAATACGGTATGGAAGTATAATATTTCTACCAATATGTGGTCTTGGATAGGAGGATCAGATCAACCCAATATAAATGGTGTATACAACAGCATAGGGCAGGAAAACACCCTGAATACTCCAAGTGCAAGGTTTGGAAGCTGCAGTTTTAAAAATTTGCAGGGGAATATCTTTATTTATGGAGGATATCATAATTCCGTACCGCAAAGCTATAATTACAATGATATATGGAAGTTTAATCCTGTAAACGGATTATGGACCTGGATGAAAGGAAGCCAGACAAGTACCGAAAATATTGCCGGTGGAATAGGAGTGGAAAACACTAATAATATGCCGGGAATCATTAACTATAATTATGACAATCCCAAACCCAATAACTGGACAGATAAAAACGGAAATTTCTGGATTCAGGTAAATTATTATATGTGGAAGTACACACCTTCTACTAATTCCTGGACGCTAATGAAGAAAAATGGGAATCCGCCTGTGAGTCAACCGCCTGTTTATGGAACACTGAACGTGGAAGATGCACAAAATTTTCCGGGATTCAGAAATTCTTCAGCCTGCTGGACAGGAAATGACGGAAATCTGTATATGTACAACGGAAATACCAATGCTTCAAGTACATACGCAATTGATCTTTGGAAGTATAATACAATGACCAATAACTGGGTTCAGGTTAAAGGACCGGGAATCACAAGCGGTGGTAATTCGTATGACTTTACTGCCTATGAAAAACTGGCAGGGCTTGTTGAAAACGAAAATACTCCCGGAGGAACAGCCAAATATGGTGCTCAATGGAGAGATACTGACGGAAATTTATGGCTTTACGGAATTTGTGGGAAATATGGTAATGAAATAAATGGTACAGGCTATTCTTCTGTCGATTTATGGAAATTTAATTCCTCTCAAAAGAAATGGCAATGGATCAACGGTAATGAAAACAGCTTCTTTAAATCTTATACCGGTGATCTGCTCAATTATGGAATAATAAACGTTGAAAACAAGAGAAACGCTCCGGGACGCAGAATTGATGCTATGTCCTGGATTGATAATAATGGAAATCTCTGGATGTTCGGGGGGCAGGTACCGCTGGTAAATTCTTATTACCAGGATTTATGGATGTACAACGTTGCATCCAACAACTGGATTTGGAAAGGAGGAATAAAAAATCCTAATACTGTTTCTAACAGGCATGCTAGCTATGGAAGCCAGGGGATATACTCTTCAGCTAATATTCCGGGAGCAAGAGTAAGAGGAAAAACATGGACAGATGCCCAGGGAAATTTTTACTTGTACGGCGGTTATGGTTCTGATGAAACTTCTTCAAATGAAGGATATTTAAATGACGTATGGAAATATGATGTTGCTCAGAATCAATGGGTATGGCTGAGTGGTGATAAAACCGTTAACAACTTCAACAGTACCAGCTATCCTGTAGCTGACTATGGAACCGGCATCAGCTGGGCCGACGAAAACAAAGACTTCTGGTATTTTACCAACACCAAAATGTGGAAATATCAAACCAATACCAACAGCTGGTCTGTGGTTGGTACTCCTCCTCCTTACGGAAATGCAAGCTATGGAACTATGGGAACGGAAAGCTCATCCAATTTCCCTGGAGACAGAAACAAGGCATTAACATGGACCGGTAAAAATGGAGATCTGTGGTTATTTGGCGGAAATAGTACCTCTCAGCAAAATTTATGGAAATATAATATCTATACAAATAAATGGACCTGGATGTATGGCCCTCAGACTTCATCTTCTTATAATTATGGTGAGTTAAATGTTCCTTCCAATATGAATCTACCGCCATACAGACGCTATTCTGCTACCTGGAATGATACGCTTGGAAATTTATATTTCTTTGGAGGTACGCAGACAGAAGCTTATGATCACCTGAGTTATAATGATGTTTGGAGAATAGATATTGCCAACTATACCTTGAATACCAATGAATCCATAAAGTCAGATGAAAAATTCAAGGTTTATCCGTCTCTTTTTTCAAACGAGGTAACGGTCGAATCTGCTGAAAGTTTTGAAAAAGTAACAATTTCTGATTTTTCCGGTAAAAATGTAAAAACATTAAATTTTAATTCAGATAAAAAGAGGATGATTAATTTATCAGAGCTGAATTCCGGAGCTTATATAGTAACTGTTCATGGATTGAAAAACAAAGCTCTGTTTTCAACAAAAATTATAAAAAAATAAGAAAATTTATATGAGCCTTTAAAAAGATAATAATTTAAAAAGTATCTAACAACTGCTATTCAAATCAAATAGGGTTTTCGGATGCGGAAACCCTTTATTTATGGTTTTTATACAAGCTATGTTTAAATGAAGTTTACTTACGGGATTTTTTATCGAAAGACCTATAAATTAAGGCAATATGATTATTTTTACAAAACCATCTAAATTTCAGTATATGCGTATAAAATCAATTGCGATAGGATTGTTAAGTTGTATTTTCTTAACAGTGCTTTTAGGATGTTCTTGGTTAACTGATTTTTATATTCAAAACCTGACCGATTCCAAAAAAATAATAAAGATCAATTACAGTTATCCCATATCAAAAGCAATTGATAATGAATCCGGCAGTTTTGGGTTTAATTACGAGAATGGATTACTGTCACCCCGGGCTTTTTATAAAATCAAAAATCCAAAGTCTCTTGAAAAAGTAGAAGTGAGAGATTCTTCCATTGTTCTTGAGCTTTATCCAAATTCAACAACAAAAATTTACAAAAGCCATAATGGCAGCTGGAGATATAAGATTAAAAGTGTTGAAATTGATGGGATAATTTTTTATCCTGAAAAGCTGAAGGATAAAAGCAGGTATATCAGTAATCATTATGTGTATAAAATTAATTAGAAGTTTAAAAAATAATCTGTAAAAGATATAAGCCTCATAGATTTCAAAAATCTATGAGGCTTTTTTTATGAGTTAAGCTAATGAAATAAATACCACAAAAGGGTAATTGATAATTATTCATACAAAGAATAATTTTGATATATAATAAGCATTTATTGATGAAGCAGCTAAGGTTGAAGCAATGTATGATTTTGAGAGTTACTGATTACTAAAAATAGTATTCAAATATTTTAACCATTAAAACTTAATAAAATGAATGTACAAGATGCACACCTATCCTTATTGGATTTCAGCGGACAGAATGCTGGAATAGGAATTTCAATCGAATTGATCAAAAGATTAATTAATGATCAGTTACAAAGATTATCAGGTCACTTTAGCCATCTTGAATCTAATCAGAGATTCAAAAATACTTTGAAGGTATCATTTACAGGGGATTTTGATACTGCAGGGCTAGCATTTAGATTTGTAAATGTATTTAATCCGGCAGATGCAAATGAATTTTTTCCCCAGGTTCAACTCAGCGGTTTAAAATTAAAAATCAAGGGATTTTTGGAAGAAAAACAAGTTGTTGAAATTGAAGTCGAATATGCTGAAATTAATGGCATAATACAATTGCTAGATAAGCATATTAAAATTTCATTATTTAATGAAGTACATAATGAGATCAATTTTGTAAAAAACTGGGAAAATGAGGATCAGTTGAAGCAATTTTTTGAAAATGAACCTTACAATTTTGTAGCTGATGACTGGAACCAGCTTGTCGTTTACTTTAAAGCAACATCCCTTTTCTCAGCTCGGGATATCGCAGAAGCATTTATTGACTCTCTTCGACTTCCGGATATTTTTAAAACTTTTATTGGAATTAAGTTTGGAGAAAATGCAAAACTAGGCGCTGATCAGTCCGGAAATTTACTAATGTTTACCGCTGATTCATCTATTAACTTTAATAATTGCCCAACTTTTAATGCAACAGGACGAACTCAGGTTAATTCAGTATCAAAAGTAAAAAATGGAGATAACACAAGTTATACTATTGGGAATGCTCCGGAGCATAGTAATCTGATTGTTGAGACTACAATAGATCAGAACTCTCAAACATTGCATTACCCAGTTGATGGTAATATTGAAAAAATTAGTACAGGAGATATTTTCCTGTTTACACCTATTAATTTGCTTAGAGTTAATTTTGATGTAGTTAAACCCTCTGTTACAGCCTCTGATAACGGAAGTTTTGGACCCGTCTATTGGCACTATTCTGTAACTGCTGCCGTTAAATCAATAAACTTAGATCTTACCAGCAGCTGGCCTATTGAATTTAAGCTAAGCTTACCTACTGAGGTAACGGGGCAGGCAGGAGCAGGCATAAAAATTGGCTGTATTAGGTATGAAGCATTGGGAGCTATGTTTGATGGACAGGTAGATCCCTTTGATATAAGCTTTAAAATTTATTTAGATTGGGGAAGTAAGCAGATTGTTTTTATTTCAAAAATAGAAAATATTAAAGGACATGATTTTCATTTTAGAACATTCCCCGATCTTTCCTTTCCAATAAGTGATATTGTAGATTCTATATTGGCAAAAGCTTCAGAAAATGTGATCACTGAGCAGGCAGGTAAAATTTTGAATGTTACCAGAATTCCAATTGCCAATCTTGATTTAGTAAATAGATTTGCAACATTAGTTAATGCTTTAGCAGGAGAATCAGACGGTTTAGGAAATGTAACAATGGGTGTAAAATTCCAAAGTAATTAGATTTTTTAGGATAAATTCTTTATAAATTCACCCTGTAAGTATTTTCTTACAGGGTTTTTACTTTATTGAATTAAAAAGCTATTAAATTATACCGAATTATTTATAAATTAGAGCGTTAAAATTCAAGCTGTTATTATTATTTTAAAAACTAATAAAAATTCCACCAAATTACAATATAACCATGGCAGAATATTACGCAAAATCAAGTAATTCTTTATCTTTTGAAGTCACAAGAGAAGAAAAATTAATTGGGAAACTTACTTACACAAGTTGGTTCAAATTTAATGCTGTCATTGAAATTGCAGATGGGCAGACCTATCAGATAGAGCCAAAAGGTTTTTGGGGAACCACTATTGAGCTGAAAGATCACGAAAGGGTACTTCTGAAATTCAGAATGAACTGGAATGGGGAAATAGTAGTGCAAACCTATTTTGATGGAATTAAGAATGGCTATCTTTTTAAACACAGAGGTATTTTTAAAGAATCATTTGTCCTTACAGATCAGGATGGGGTAGAGCTGATGATCATAAAGCCACATCTGAAATGGACTTCCCTGAATTACGAATATCAGATTACCACTTCTGATGCCTTTGAAACCTTTCCCGAAAAAGAAATTGTCTTAATCAACGCATTGCATTGTGCTAATTATTATATGTCGATGATAGCCTCTGCCGTGATATAAAAAATAATTTTAGGTTTAATAAAAATTATTACATATCATTATCTCAAAAGTCGGATGATTCGACTTTTGTCATTCTGACGAAGGAAGAATCTCATTAATAATAAACTTGTTTAAACTTTTTTGAAACATTAAGATTGCATTAAGGTCTTTAGAGCATTAAGATAAGCTTCGCTTTAAGCTTAAAAATCAGAATGATTTATCTTAACTTAACTATGCTTTACTGCTTAAATTCTTCTTAATGGTTTAAGAAATATCCAATATTTTTTGATAAGTTGAAGAAACTCCAATGTATTTTGTTATCAATAAGATAAATAATATTTAGGCTAATTATCCAAAGCCTTTGAAACAGCCAAACTATCTTCCAACAGTCTGTAGCGAGTAATTTTATTATTCTGAATACACATCTGAATACAGAATAAAGACTCTACAATACGATCTGTTTCAAGCATTTTTGTTACAAATTCTCCGGTGATAACCGCATTTTCATCGTCGTTGAAAATATGATTGATTTTAGCAGAAACAGGTTCCGTATTTTTCCACAATACCTCAAAAAATTCGGAGACTTCCTGCTTTGTATTTCTTACTCCCAGCCATGGCGCTTTTTGTTCATCACCAGGGATATACCAGTCTACAGTATCAGAAAAAAGACCCGTTAATTCTGTTAGATTTCTTTCCGACATAAACTGTAGAAATTGTTGAATGGTTTCTTGGATATTGTTACTCATTTTTAAAAATTATAATCAATTATTAGCTTTACTTGGAGTCATGAAGATAAGAAAAATTTAAATTCTGATTGTTGTTTATTTTCGGTAAATGCTTTATTGATGGGCTATATCGTAAAGGTAATTTTATGATATGTGTCATATTTTTATTTAGAATTAATAAAAATAAAATAATTTTGCAGAACTAACTTAATTATAAACATGAAAAAAACAATTATTTCTGCAGCTCTATTAGCCGTAACTGTGTTGAGTGCCCAGGAAGCAGATACCATTAAAGTGGCTGAGATCCAGTCCGTATCACTTCAGGGAACTCATAATTACAGAACAAAAAAATCTGAATCCATCGCAAGACTTCCTCTGGAAAATCTGGAAAATCCAACTGTTTACAACCTTGTTCCCAAAGAAATCATCAGTGAAATGGGAGCAATGGACTTCAATACAGCCATGGCTTCTGCTCCCGGAGTAGTCGTAAGCAATAGTGTAAACGACAGCGGAAACGATATTTTCATGAGAGGATTCAGTTCAAACGCCAGTTTTAGAAACGGATTGACTCAAAACCCAAGAGTACAGTCGGAGATCGCTAATATCGAGAGAGTAGAAGTAATTAAAGGACCATCCGGAACCTTATTCGGAGGAACACTTGCCAATTATGGAGGTGTTGTAAATATTGTGACTAAAAAACCACAGGAAAATTTCGGAGGAATTATCAATTATACCACGGGAAGCTGGGGAATGAACAGGATTACAGCTGATGTAAATACTCCTTTAAACAAAGAGAAAACAGCATTGGCAAGATTCAATGTAGCAGCCTATTCTCAGGATTCTTTTCAGGATGCAGGGTATAACAAAGGGTTATTTTTCTCAGGAAGTGTTTTGTACAAAGTAAGTGACAAAACCACTGTAACGCTTGATACCGAATTTCATGCTCCGGATAAAACATTGAATGCTTATGTAAGAAACTCAGAAAAGCTGACTTTACATTCCATGAAAGACCTTGAAGTTGCTTACAAAAGAGCATTTACAAGTAATGATATCGGTTCCAAAAGAACCAATTTTGTGACGATGGCTGAGGTTACCCATAAATTTAATGATCAATGGACTTCAAGAACATCTTACCAAAGAGGAGAAGCCAATGAAAACGAATCGATCTTTTTAGTGCTTAGATATTTGAATAACAATCAGGTCGAAAGAATGATCCGCCCTTTCGACAGTTTTAAGGTGACAACCGACAATATTCAGCAGAATTTTACAGGAGATTTTAAAATAGGAGGCTTAAGAAACCGTCTGGTTGTAGGAATAGATTACTTCCAGCAAAGAACAAAATATCAGTTCCCTTATTATGAAGCGAACGGATACAGCAATGTTTTTATGCCTTATGATAAAGTGAATTTGGACAGCTCTTCAGCGTGGGATCCTATCTCAAGAAACAAATTCATGAACAAGGAGAGAAAATCTACCGAATCTGATATCACCACATTCAGAACAATAAGTGGTTATATCTCTGATGTTTTGAATATCACAGATAACTTATTGGTAATGGCCAGTTTGAGAGTAGACAGCTATAAAAATGATGATACAATAGTAAACGGGGTAGAAATCTCTACCAAAAACGGATATCCTGAAAATAAAGTAACAGGGTACAGTCAAACGCAATTTTCGCCCAAGTTTGGATTGGTCTATGAAATTGTAAAGGATCAGATTTCATTCTTCGCCAATTATGTAAACGGATTTAAAAATTATGCGCCGTCACTAAATGAAGCAGGTGTTTTGACAAAATGGGATCCGGAGCAGGGAAATCAGATTGAAACAGGTTTTAAAGTAGATCTTTTCCATAAAAAACTATTGACAACGGTGAGTTATTATAATATTAATGTTAAAAACAGACTGGTTGCGGATCCTGGTGGAATAGGAAGTATTCAGGATGGGAATATTAAAAGTCAGGGATTAGAAATAGGGATTATTGCAAACCCTTTCAAAGGATGGAATATCGTTGCAGGATACGGATATAACGACAACAAATATGACGATCGAAGCAAAGACAGCGGAAAAAGAATTGCTTGGACTCCAAAACATGTCGCTAACCTATGGACAAGCTACAAAATTATGGATGGTGCATATGAAGGGCTTGGTTTCGGGGCTGGATTTAATTTTGTAGACCAAACCTACATCAATATTACCAATCATTTTCTTGCTCCTTCATATACAACGGTAGGAGCTACCATTTTCTATGACAAGAAAAAATACAGAATCGGTCTGAAAATGAATAATGCCTTAAATGAAAACTATTGGAATTTCTACGGGCAGCCACAGAAGCCAAGAGAAATCCTTGCCAATTTTGCATTCAAATTTTAATACCTGAAAAACAAAAAATAACCTCAAAGAAAATATAAGGATGAAAACCCGCAAAGGTGCAAAGCTTTAATTTATAATACCTATTTCTGAAGCCTTCGAATATGCTAAAGTAAATGGCAGCAGGAATAACTCTTTTCACTTTACAAACACGCCATTATAAATACTATTGCGCCTTTGCATTTCTACACTTTCATTTTTTGAGGATGAAAAAGAGATATGGAGAATAAAAAAACAAATCCTAAAAAAAAGCAGGGTAAATCCCTTACCAAAAGGATTACCGGTTGGCTGCACCTCTGGCTCGGACTGGTTTCCGGGATCATTGTACTTACAGTTACCCTTTCAGGGACTGTATTTGTCTTTTGTGATGAGATTATTGATCTGTGCGGAGGAAGCGCTAAATATGTTCAAGTACCGGTTAATGCTAAAAAAATAACACCTGAAGAATTGCTTGCTCAGTTTCATAAACAGATTCCGGACAGAAAAGCATTTTATTTTGATACTTATAAAGAAGCAGACAGAAGTTTCAGGGTAGCTTCAGCTACCAAACCTCCTAAAGATAAAAACGCAGATAAAGCAAATAAGAAAGGACGAGGACCACGCGGAGTATTTGCCTATCATTATCTTGATCCTTACACAGGAAAGGTAATAGGTTCTACAAAAAGCTATGAATTTTTCTATGTTGTTGCCCATATTCATGCCCAGTTGCTGGCAGGAAAGTTCGGGAAAACAGTGGTGGGAATTGCCTCAATCATCTTTTTTATTCAGCTCATCGGCGGCCTGATTCTCTGGTGGCCTAAAAAATGGAACAAAACAACAAGAACAACCGCTTTTAAAATCAAATCCGGAACAAAATGGCGCAGGAAAAACTACGATTTTCACAATGTTTTTGGCTTTTATTCATTGCTTCCGGCCGTATTTATTACCATTACAGGACTCATTATGGCTTATGAAGTCTTAACCAATCTTACCCAGCAGGCTTTTGGTGGAGCTGTGGATGTCCATACCATTGCAGAAAAATATGAACCTAAGTTTGATCCGGAGAAAAAAGCACTTTCCTATGCAGTTTTTGTAAACAGAAAATTCAAAGAGTTTCCGGAGGCGAAGCAGTTCAGAATGAGTATTCCAAGAAATGATTCCGCAACGGTCTATCATATTGGGGTAGCTCAGTTTATTGGATTGAAAAGCCTTGTCAACGGAAAAAGTATGGAAACCAACAAATACACAGGAAAAGAAATTGATTATCCTAAAGAAGTTCAGATGCATGAAGTGATAGAACACATGAATTTCGATCTTCACGTAGGCTATTGGGGCGGAATGTTTGGTAAAATATTCACCTTCATTATTGGAATTATCTGTACAAGTCTCCCGGTTACCGGATTCCTGATTTGGTGGGGCCGAAGAAACAAATCACCCAAAAAGAATAACGAAATTAAAAATATTCATCAACACAGAAAAGACTCACACCATGAACAACTGGTTTAAAATTATCTATTTTCCCTTATTTTTATTGTTTGCATTGGGAAATGCTCAGGAAAAACTGACAATAGGAGAGAAGCAAAACTTATTTTCAAAAACTCTGAACGAAAACAGAGAAATCTGGGTTCATTTGCCTAAAACGTATAACGACAATACCATCAATCCCGCAAAATATCCGGTCATCTATCTTTTAGATGGGGAAATCAATTTTGAATATTATACAGGATTAACGAATTTTATTGCCAGAACACCTTATGCCGATATCCCGGAATGTATTGTTGTCGGAATTAAAAACACAGAAAGAACAAGAGACCTTACACCGACAAAGTCTGAAAAGAAAAGTCCCGTAAATCCTGCTCTTACTCTTTTCGCAGACAGCGGAGGTGGTGAAAACTTCGTGAAATTCATGCAGGATGAGCTGAAACCTTTTATCAGCAAAAATTACAGAATTCAGGATTATTCTGTGTTGGTAGGGCATTCTTTCGGAGGGCTGTTTGCCATCAATACCTTCCTTTTACATCCTGATTATTTTAATGCTTATGTTGCCAATGATCCGAGTTTGTGGTGGGATAATAAAGTGACTATTTCCAGAACGAAAGACTATTTGGAAAAAAATAAGAACTTTCCTGCGAAAAAATCTTTGTATGTTTCCCAGGCGGACAATGAAGAACAGCAGAAAAACTGGAATTCTGATATGACACAGGCTATTGAGGAATTTAAAGAAATTATAGAAAAGAACGGAACTCTCAACTATAAACATAGTTTTTTTGAAGGAGAAACCCACGGAACCGTTTCCTATCCCGGAAATTATGAAGCTTTAAAGTTTATATTTAAAGGATTCAGAACCGATATAAAACAGTTGTCCAGAAATCCTAAACTGCTTGAAGAAAATTATCAGAAGTTTTCCGAAAAAATGGGAGCCGATTTTAAACCCTCTGAGGTCTATCTGAATGTAGTGATCAAATTCATGAAGAGCAATGGTTTCAAAGACCCCGAAATCTATTTTATGAATCTGAAAGACGGATATTATCCTAAGAAATAGTAACAAAAAAAGCAAATCCGCTCATCAACAGATTTGCTTTTTGTTTGTATCATAATCCTGAAAATAAGTTTTGGCTGAAGCCAATGGATTTATATTTTTATAGAGTTAACGGGCTTTCTTCGACTAAGCTCTGGATTATAGCCCGTTCCTATTGAATTTTTTTTCGCAAATTTATTCTAAAAGATTATCCGCACAGTTTGTCATTCTATAAGAATCCTGATAAACCTTTTCCAAAAGTTAATGTCTGTTATCACAATTAATCGGAAAATCCTTCTCTTTTTGATCTAAAAAACTAACAGAAGGACAGCCAAAAGATTGCGCAATGAATCCGAAAATAACAGGAGGTTTTCCTTTGAAAAGATGGCCTGTATATTGGAAAACGTTTGCTTCATCAGCATCTATTCCATACAAAGGAAGAAATTCTCCGCCATCACTTCCTGCAAGAGAAAACGTTTTCTCAGCAATCTTTTCTTTATGATCATTGATAGCTACAAGTTTACGCTCTACAATATTTCCTTCTTCAAGATAATCCTGCAGATAATACGTCATATTTTCATACTGAGACTGGTAAGTTTTTCCCTGAGTCAGTTTTGAGTGAGAAAAGTATTTTTTTGAAATATCAGCTCCAGCTTTTTGCCATTTCACAGGCTTCATTTTGTTTTCTATAAAAGGATTTTTATTTCCAAAATAAGCGATGGCATTATTATATTGGTCGTAGTCTGTTGTTTTTTGATGAGTCGCTACCTGAAACCCCATCATATAAGAATCTGGATCTAAATCTTCACTATCTGTATAAGGACTTAGATAAGCGACAGCTTTTAATTGGCTGACCGGCATTTTTTGAAGTTTATTAGAGCCATACTCATAAATATACAGGGAGTCATTTTCTGTAAGATGAATTCCGTTAAGCAGTTTTTTTCTGCTGGAAGAATCTAATTCAAAATGTTGGCGTTCTTCGAAAGACATCTGCTTATAATTTTTAACAATATCTGAAGGAATCGGTTGTTCTCCTTTATAAATATCCGAAACAGAAATGAAAATATCCATATCAGAATCTTTTTCTGCGGATGAAATAACAGACAGACTGAAAATATTAAAGTTGCTGTAATCTATTTTCTCTTCAGTTTTTACTGTTTTTATAGTATCATTCGTGATTTTTGGTTCTGTAGCTACTGCTTTTTTCTCTTCTTTCTGGCAGCTAACAATAACCAATTGAAAAAATAAAAGGACTGTGGCAGTTTTAAGCTTCATCATCTTTCTTAATAATTTATAGTATTCTAATTCATTTTATAGTAAGGCTCCGAAAAGTATTTGCTGGGTTTAATATAAGCCATCTTTCTATCAGCATCAAAGATCCAAATAAACCTGCGGAGCATATCAGCACCCAGATAACTTACATTTTGTGTTTTAAGTTCTCCGGAGAAAAATCCTACGGAAACATCTTTAAACACACTATTTCCCAATTTAAAAAAAGGAAGAACGGCCTGTTTGGTTGTTAATGTCTTACCCTCAGAATTTTTCAGAGTTTTTTCTCCGGTTACCTTCAGTTTTTTTTCCAGGCTCTTTTCTTCTGCAAACTCGTTGCTGTACAGAAGTGCTCCGGAAAATCCTGATTGTAAAACAAAATAAGCTTCTTGTTGCTGGTGTCCATCAATAATATTATCTGCGGCAAGATAAAAGCCTTCATGATCTAAGATGATACTGATAGGCTGGTAATCTTTCAGATCAGGCATCTTGTTGTACATGACAAACTGGTTGTTATCATAATCAATTTTAAATATTTTCCCTTCAAAAATTCCGGTTCCGATTTTTCCATCAGCTTCATGTCCTGTTAACTGATTATCAAAAAAGCGAACGTTTTTCTGAGTAATTTCCACAATTTGTACGGTATTATAATCACTGAGTTCTTCTTTGCCGAAAATAATATGTTTTGCTTTCCGCTTGCCATCAGGAGAAATAGCATAATCCTTCATGGCGATCTGGAACATCAGATCTAATGAATCCTTTTTGTTGACAAGGGTTTTGACAATAATATTATTGTGTTTTGTGATTCTGAAGGGGATGGTCTGTTGTGCTTTCATACCATAAAATCCGGCAGAAAGCAGTATGAAAAGTACTGTTTGTTTGAGCATTATCAGTGATTAGTGTTTTAAAACTTTAAAATTACCTATTATCTTTGGAAAAGCAAATATTAAAATGAAATGGTTGAAAAATTGCTTCAAAGTGGAATCTATTGGGAAAAGAAAGAATTCAGGAGAAATGAGTTTCTGAAGATTTCAGGCAGTACGGATACCAACATTTATTATATTGAAAGTGGAAGTGCCCGGATTTTTATGATGGATGAAAATGAGGAAAGGATTATTCGTTTCGGGTATACCGGAAATATTATTGTAAGCCTGGACTCTTTTTTATCGGAAAAACCCTCAGACCTTTATATTCAGGCGATTAAAAAAACAACGGTAAAAAGGGCTTCAAAAAAAGATTTTTATAAGTTTATACAATCAGATGAAGAACACATGAAATTTTGGATGAGCGTTCTGGAAGATCTCGTATTGCAGCAGCTTGAAAGAGAAAAAGATCTGTTGATTCATGCTCCGGGAGAACGTTTTGAGAGAGTTTTAAAACGAAGTCCGAAGCTGTTTCAGGAAGTTCCCAATAAATATATCGCCAATTATCTGAGAATGTCACCTGAAACATTGTCCAGGCTCAAAAAATCTTGAGTTCAGTCAAGATTTAAAAAAAGAAGGATCAGCATATTTGCATAAAAAACGTAATGAAAATTTCAACCTCAGAATTACTGAATGAATTAAGAAATAGAACTGAAGGACATTTACACTTTGCTGAAATGTTGTCTTTAAAGACAGAAAATGATCTGAATTTCAGAACTTCAGCAGAAAGTTGGAGTACATTGGAATGTCTGGAACATCTTAATCGCTACGGAGATTTTTATATTACTGAAATCAGCCGCAATATTTCTTCTGCCAATAAGTCTCCTCAGTCTTATTTTAAGCCTGGAATTCTTGGGAATTATTTTGCTAAAAGTATGCTTCCTAAAGAAAAACTGAATACAATGAAAACGCTTAAAGCAATGAATCCAATCAACAGTCAGCTGAATAAAAATGTAATAGATATATTTATAAAGCAACAGGAAAATTTGCTTGAATTACTGCAAGAAGCACAATATGTTGATCTCGAAAAGGCAAAAACAAATATCAGTATTTCCAAACTGATCAAACTGAAGCTAGGAGATACCTTCCGTTTTGTTATTTATCATAATGCAAGACATATTGAGCAGATAAAAAGAATTTTAACGGATTAAAGACAAGTTGTAATTTCCAAAAAGCTTAATTTTAGACTAATGGAAATGATACACCAAAAAAACATATCAACCCCACTGGGAGAAATGATCGCCTGTGCTGTAGATCAGGGAATCTGTCTGCTTGAATTCACAGACCGTAAGAATATTGAAAAACAACTGAAGGCTTTATCAAAGGTTCTAAAGGCTGAAATTGTAGAAAATGAACATCTTCATTTTGCCCAGTTGGAAAAAGAACTGAAAGAATATTTTGAGGGGCAAAGAAGTCATTTTGATGTTCCGCTGTTGACTACAGGAACTGAGTTTCAGGAAAAAGTATGGAAGCTTCTTCGCGAAATCCCGATGGGAGAAATAAGAACCTATAAACAGCAGTCAGAAATACTGGGAAACCCCAAGGCGATCCGTGCCGTAGGAACAGCCAACGGAATCAATAAAATTGCCATTTTAATTCCCTGCCATCGTGTGATAGGCTCTAACGGTGAGTTGGTAGGTTATGCGGGTGGCATCTGGAGAAAACAAAAATTATTGGAGCTGGAAAAGGCTATTTTGTTTTAGAAATAATAAAAACATTTTTATCCCTATCTTTCGCCACTTAAAATAAGTTTTTCCTCTCTTTTTATGAAATCGAAAATCCCAGATATTTTAATTTTTTCCAGATTGATTATTGGCTTTATCATTATTGGTTTAAGTCTTCTGAAAATCGAAAACTATCAAATAATTACAGTTATTTTGTTATCAATCGGATTATTGACGGATATTTTTGATGGAATTATCGCCCGGCATCTGAATGTTTCCACACAAAAACTCAGACGTTTGGATTCTACCGTTGATCAGATATTTTTCATATCAGTAGGAGTAGCTGTTTATATAATGTGTCCGGAGTTTTTTGAAGCAAATGCTTTCAAAATAATCATTCTCGTAGGAGCTGAAGCTCTTATCTATCTGGTAAGTTTTTTAAAATTCCGAAAAGAAGTAGCAACGCATTCTATTGGTGCCAAGATCTGGACTTTACTCCTTTTTGGAACATTGATTCAGGTTATTTTACAATGTCAGTCTGTCATTCTGTTCAACCTTTGTTTTTGGGTTGGACTGTTGACCAGAGCAGAGATTATAGCTATTCTTTTCATATTGAAAACCTGGACTAATGATGTTCCTTCCGTTTTTCATTCAATACAACTCAGAAAAGGGAAAGTTATTAAGAAAAGTAAAATTTTCAATAGTTAATAATTTACTTTTTATAAGGATTTGGTTAAAAATATATTTGTAGAAAAATATCGGTAAAACAAAAATTAACGAAGTTTGGGAAAGCTATTTTGTTTTGATTTTTGTAATTTTAAGCAAAAATTTACACGTGAAAAATTTAATAATAGCAGTTTGCATTTCAGTTTCAGCATTCAGTTTTGCTCAGGATTATTCTGTACCGGCGGCAAGTCCGCGTCAGAAGGTTGAGCAGCAGTTTTCTATGTCCAAGATCTCTATCGACTATGGAAGACCAGGAGTGAAAGGACGTAAGATTTTTGGAGAACTGGTTCCTTATGGTCAGGTTTGGAGAGCCGGAGCTAACTCATCTACAAAAATTACATTTGGACAGGCCGTTAATTTCGGAGGGAAAACAGTACCTGCAGGAACATACGGACTATTCATCGTTCCTACAGAGAAAGAATGGAAAGTAATCCTGAATAAAGACTTCCAGCAATGGGGAGCTTATACTTACGATCCAAAACAAGATGTAGTAGACGTTACTGTACCGGTTAATAAGTTGACAGACAAACAGGAGTGGTTTGAAATCACTTTGAATCCTACCGATGAAAATACAGGGAACCTGGTCATCAAATGGGATATGGCTCAGGCTGAAGTTCCTTTGAAACCTTCAAAATTAGACACCGTGATCAAGATTTCTGACAAATTGAAAGAAATCAAGAAAATAGAATCAGATTCTACTAAAAAGAGCTAAACAATGAATTTTTCTGTTCAGCCTGTTTTAGAGAATGAAGAATTTCAATTAATCCCCTTACAACAAGGGGATTTTGAATCTTTATATGAAGTAGCTTCCGATCCTAAAGTGTGGGAACAACACCCTAATAAAGATCGTTATAAGAGAGAGGTTTTTGAAAACTTTTTTAGAGGAGCTATAGAGAGTAATGGTGCTTTCAAAATTATTGAGAAAGCTACCGGAGATGTATTGGGAAGCAGCCGATATTATGACTTTGATCAAGAGGATAATCATATCTTCATTGGGTATACTTTCTACGGAACAAAATCGTGGGGAAAAGGAATCAATCCTAAGGTTAAAAAGCTGATGCTGGATTATATCTTTCAGTTTGTAGATAAAGTTCACTTTCACATTGGAAAAGAAAATTTCCGTTCGCAGACCGCTTTAGAAAGATTAGGAGGACAAAAAATTGCTGAAGAGGAAGTAGCCTATTTTGCAGAACCTTCAAGAACTAATTTTGTGTATGAAATTAAAAAAGAAGACTGGGCATGAAAAAATATAAAATCCAGCAGTCACCATTTGTAGTTCCTACTACAGACGGAAAACTGATCGAAGAACACTGGGGGAACTCTACAGGGAATTCTAATGTTTCAATTGCTCACATGGTAGCACCTCCGGATTGGAGCGAGCCTCATCAGACTCCGGAATTTGATGAATTTACCTATATCATTTCAGGAAAAAAGCAATTTGAAATAGACGGAGAAATCGTTGTTCTCGAAAAAGGACATAGTATTCTTATTGAAAAAGGAGCAAGAATCCGTTACAGCAACCCGTTTTCAGAACCTTGTGAATACCTTGCAATCTGCCTGCCTGCTTTCTCTATGGAGTTGGTAAACAGAGAAGAATAAGGAATAGATTAATAACATCAAAACATAAAAAGGCAAATTGGCGAATTTCAGCGAATTTGCCTTTTTCTATTATTTCATTCTTTTAATAATCCGCAGAAACTCATCTTTTTTCCTTTGTGATACCTGTAAAGAAGTTTCATCGCTCATAATAATATAGCCGCCTCGTCCACGGATGTATTTCTCAACATGCTGAAGATTGATGAGGTGCTGATGATGAATACGAACAAAACCTTGATCTTTCAATGTTTCTTCAAAGTAGGCCAATGTATGGGATATCATCATTTTTTTTCCTCCTTTGAAAAAGATGGACGTATAATTATCATCAGCCTGAAGACGTACAATATCCATAGTATGTACATAGACAAGTCCTTCCATGGTTGGCAGTGCAATTTTGCTTTGTTCTACAGGGTTTTTAATATGCTGAAGCAGGGCAGATAATTGCTGTATTTTGTTTTTATCTTCTAAAAGTTTAGCAACCCTGTTCACTGTAATAATCAGTTCATGGATCACAATTGGTTTCAGAAGATAGTCTACCGCATGATGTTTAAATGCCTGTATAGCATACTGATCATAAGCTGTAACGAATACGGTATAAAAATGAATGTCCGATATTTTTTCAAACAGTTTAAAACCATTTTCAACAGGCATATTGACATCCAGAAATACCAGTTCCGGAGATGTTTCTCTAATGACTTCCACAGCTTGATTCACAGAATCGGCTTCCCCGATTATTTCAACGTCCGGGCAATATTTTGATAAGAAACGAAGAAGAGTTTCGCGTGATTCCTGTTCATCATCTACTACGATAGACTTTATTTTGCTCATAGAAAAGGAGTGTTTTTGATGGTTATTTTGACAATTGTTCCCTGTACTTTCGGATTTGCAGTACTTTTATCAATAATCTCTGTAGAAATAGATGTTCCATATAGCTCATTAATGGCGGAAATTCTGCCTGCAGTAATTTTCAGTCCCATAGATTTATAATCGTCTGGTCTGCTGTCAAATTCACGAGCTTTTTCAAATCCTACACCATTGTCTTCTACAGTACATATAATGGAATTTTCACTCCGGCTGCAGGAAATTCCCAGTATTCCTCCTGTTTTCAAATGTCTTAATCCATGGCTGATAGAGTTTTCAGTATAAGTTTGAAGAAGCATGGTTGGAATTTTTAATTGCTCTAATCCCGGATCTACAGAAATTTCATAGGTGAAATGGTTTTTAAAACGCATCTGCTCCAATTCGATATAGGTTTTCAGCATAGCCATTTCTTTCTCAATGGTATTCCAGTGTTCTTTGGAATGGGTGAGGGTTTTGCGTATCAGATCTGAAAAGGCTGCCATATAATAATTGGCGTTTAATTCATCTTCTTTACCATAATAATTCTGGATGGCATTCAGAACATTGAAGATAAAATGAGGGTTGATCTGGGCACGGAGCGCCTGCATTTCCAGTTCGGCAATCATCTTTTTTCTTTCCGTTTTCTCAGCCTCTTTTTTGCGGATAATATTGACGCGGTGTCTGTAAATGATGATCATTAAGATTAGCAATAACAGAAATACTCCTGTCATAAACCACAGTTCTTCCCAAAAGGGAGGTTTTACAACAATAGCAAGTACTGCCGGTGTTGTATTCCAGATATTATTTTTTCCGGAAGCCCAAACGTTGAGGTGATAGTTGCCGGGCTTTAAGGCTCCTAGATTTAAGGTACTCTCTTCTGTAATTATGGTGTCATTTTCTGTTCCGGACAGAAGATACTTATACTTAATATCCTTCTCATCCAGATAAGAAATAGCAGTATAAGAGATCTGAGCATTATTCTGATTGTATTTGAGACTGATCTTTTTAGGATAATAAACAAGACTGTCTTTAAAAACGGCTTTCAGGAAATACACTTTATAAGGCTGACTTTTACTGACCTTATCCTGATTAATCATAATAATTCCATTCGATGTTGCAAGAAAAGCTTTTCCTTCACCGAATGTAATATTATTGATCATATGGCTCGGAACTCCGTCTGCAGCCGAAAAATGATAAATAGAGTAGTGCATAAGGCTATCAAAAGTGATTCTTGATAATCCTTTGTCTGTGTTGACCCATAATCTCTCTTTCTCATCTACATAGGCTTTTTCACAAATATTACTGATAAGTCCATTCGTTGTATTCAACCTGATTATCCTTTGTCTATCACGAATAAAAACGCCATCAGAATGAGTACTGATGATAAGTCTGTCTTTCAGAAAGTTCAAAGAGGTAATGCGGTTTTTACCTAAAGCCGAATCGTGAATGAATTTTTTTAAAGAGGGATGATAATAGAATAAACCCTGCACCGTTCCAAGCCAATAGGTTCCTTTTGCATCAATGGCTGTTGCTGGTGCTGCTATGTTGGTACTCAATACTGGCAGTGTACTAAATTTTCTTTCTTTAAGGTCATAAATAAGATGATTCTTTTTTTCTGTATTGGTATAGCTTATCAGCGCAGTATTATTTCTGATGAATAATGATTTTTGAGAAAATTCCAGAATTTTTGTATATTGATTTCCGGCCAGGCTGCATTGATATAAACCTTTGTCTGTTCCGGCTAAAAACGTGTTATTATCAAGAGGTGAAATATATCTGAGTCTGTTCCATTGTCCATCACCCAGCGTGTATAATGGTCTGAAGCTGTTTTTATCCCTGATCATAATAGCACTGTTGCTATATCCTGCGATTAGTTTTCCTCCAGGCAAATATTTTACTGTCAGAACATTATTATCTGTAAGCCCATCATCTGTAGTATAAATCAGTGTTTTGTTGGCAGGCTGCATATAAACACCTTCATTGGTAGGATACCAGCTATTACCCTGCTTGTCTATAAAACTGCTGTAACTTACAATGCCTTTCATCGCAATGTATTTGGGGTTTTGACCTGTTACCTGATCAGGATCATATTCCAGAATTCCACTTGTTGTGCAGCTCCATATTTTACCATTTTTGCTTATCGTAAGATCAAGAATATTGCTGGGCAGTTCGATTTTTTTGATTATCGGTTTATTTCCTTTAAATACAACATCATATAAGATATTAAGATGCCTTGTATAAAGATGACCTTTGAAATAAAAACATGCTTTTACCGCTTTTTCTTTAAATGTATGAATGATTGTCGATCCCGGATTATCCTTCCTTATGATCTTTTTCAAAGTAATGTAATAGTTATTCCCCTGATCAGAAAAATGCATGTGGGGAGATGATGATGTGCTGTCCTTTGGATTGGCAATATTGTTTTTGCCTATTATATATTTTTTATGTTGATCAGAATAAAGACTCCATCTTGGAACAATGTCATAAAAATTAATTCCTCTTTTTTCCATGAGACGGCATAGTTTATCATTCTGTACAGAATATACTTTTCCATTATAAATGTAAGTAGGGCTGCCGTTATAGGTACTTACCCATAATCGATGCCATGAGTCTTCCCATGCCTGAAAAGTTTCATTATCCGGAAGTCCGTGATTACTGGTGATTGTTTCAAAATGATGCCCGTCAAATCTGGAAATTCCCCAGCTCGTACAAAACCAGATAAATCCTTTGCTGTCCTGATAGACAGAGTATACCGTATTGCTGGGTAACCCGTCACTTAAACTGTAATGACGAAGCTGTGGCTTCTGACTGTACATCAGCAGACTTTGAAATAACAGGAATAATATGAGACGGTAATGATACATAGTTTTCAGGCTAATATAAAAAAATCTCCAGAATGAGAAATAATCTATGTGCCATATTTACAGTTCTTTTTCTCATTGAAAGGATTAAAATACTCGTCTGTGTTTTTATCCTGCTCAGTTGCTCATTAGTTCTTTTTTTTTCTTTAAAAAAGAGACAACTTGTACCTGTTTATCGGTAACGGCATCCCGTGATAAGAAAGAATGCCATCACAAAAATATTATCTTATGAAAAAAACTTTAACAGAGATCTTCAGATCATCAGAATCATTTTTAAGAGAAAAAAAAGCAGGTCTTATTATAGTGGCTGTATTTTGCAGTACAGCTTTAAGTGCCCAGATCATTATAACTGATCCTGGCGTTCCATCCGTTCCAACCAATAACAAAGTGAAAATAACCAGACAGTTTGTTGGAGCTAATGTACCTGGATTTGTACCTTCTTCTGTTTCATTGGAAATCAAGTCAGGATCAACACCGGAAACCAAAGTTTTTACTACAACCCAAACCGATCCTCATACCTATACATTTCCATTGCTTTTCAGTCTTCCCGGATATCCACCCGCAGTCCGAACCTTTAAAGTATATTTTCCTTCTCCCGGGTTGACAAGCCAGTATTATCCGGTTCCAACTGCAGTTGGAGGTTCTACTACGATTATTCCCGGATGTTGGTCACCTGAGATGGATCGAGGATTATTCTATAACATTGGACCTTATAACAGCTATGGATATGGTGTAACTCTTACCCGCACTGCTTCTGCAGAATATCTTCTTCAGTGTACTAAATTTCTGTGCTACGAATGCCAGCCATGCCCGCCTTTGATTCCCACATCAACTAAATCAAATAAAACCCCACAAGACAAACCAAAACTTTATCCCAATCCTAGCAGTGGACTTTCACAGTTTGAGTATACAGCTTCAGCAAGAGAAACTATTACGGTAATGGTTTCAGATATTGCGGGCAGAACAGTATATGGATATAAGACGGATATTGAATCCGGAGTTAATAAACTGCCTATAGATATTCAAACCTCAGTATCAGGAACCTATTATGTCAACTGGAGTTCAACTAGCGGAAGCTCCGGTTCGTTACAATTGATAAAGAAATAAATATGTACAGGTAAAAACTAATATTGATGAAAAGGCGCACTTTAGTGCGCTTTTGTGATTTATAATACTGAAACCCTTATGAATGCTGTCTTTAAAGAAATATTTACTCCAATTGATAGCGGTTGTTTTTGAATTATTTTGTAAGTTCGCGAACTTAAAAAAATGAACTAATTAAAATCTATGAAAAACAAATTATCAATTGTACTCATGCTGGGAATCACACTTTCAACTACTTCATGTGCAACTATTTTTACCGGAACTCAGGATTCAATAGCTTTTTCTTCAAATCCTGAAGGAGCAAAAGTCTTTCACAAAGGAATAGAAAAATGCACAACACCGTGTACAACAAAGATTCCAAGATCTTTAAGTAAGCAGATGGTTGCATTTGAAAAAGAAGGATTTGAGAAGAAGGAAGTAAAACTGACAAAAACTTTTAATGCCGTAACGTTACTGAATATCATTTTTGGGGGTGCAATAGGAGTGGGAATTGATGCTGCTACAGGCTCTTTAACCAAATATTCTCCGAAAAAATATGATGTGGAGCTGCAGGCTAAACCATAACGAGCTAAAAATATAAAGTAAAAAGGCAAATTTGATGATTCTCAAATTTGCCTTTTTTGTATTTATTTCAAAAGTTCTTTCAGGAACAGCAGCGTATGGTTCCATGCTCTTTTGGCCATTGTCGGGTTATAATCCGGAGATTTCGGATCTGTGAATGTATGTTTAGAATGAGCATAGGTGATAATCTGCCAGTCAGCGTTTCCTTCATTCATTTCTTTGATGAGGTTATTGTAATCATCAGGAGTCACACTTTTATCATCTGCTGGATTTTCAACAAGGATTTTAGCAGATAAAGCTTCATTTTTTCTGCTCTGATCTCTGGCCAGACTTCCATGGATAGAAACAACACCAGCTACAGGAAGATGTCCTCTGGCTGATTCTAAAGCACCTGTACCTCCAAAACAATAACCAATAACAGCTACTTTATCAGAAATTGCTCCGTTTTTTTTCAGCTGTTCCAATGCCAGCGAAATTCTTTTCTGGTATTCCTGATAGTTCTGTTTGTAATATCCTGAAGTTTTAGCGGCAGATTCATTGTCGGCCGGAATTTTTCCTTCACCATAAATATCTGCGATAAAGGCAATATACCCTTGTTTTTCAAGTTCAATGGCAGCTGTTTTAGCTTCTTCATCAATGCCTTTCCAGGCTGGAAGGATCAATACTCCAGGAAGTTTTTTTCCTGCGTTGGAAGTAATAAGACTATTCAGTTTCTGTGAACCGTCCTGGTAGGATACGGTTTTAAGTTTTTGACTGAAAAGAGTTCCTGAAGCCATAATCATTGTGGTTAATAAGATAGAACGTATCATAATTAATTATTTGTGGATTAGCAGATTATAAAACAGTATTAAAAATAAGAAAATATTTAAATGAGTTAAACTTCAACTCCAAATTTCTTTAATTCTTTTGTTAAATCGGTATCCGGAGAAACCTGAATAGTTGTGAACCCCAGAGATTTTGCCATTTCAATATTCTTCGTATTATCATCAATGAAAACCGATTCTTCAGCCTTGATGTTATATCTTTCCAGAAGCACATGCCAGATTTTAGGATCAGGTTTGATCAGTTTTTCTGTTCCGGAAACCACAATTTTACCTTCGAATATTTGAAAAAAATCATAGTTTTCTAATGCATAAGGGAAAGTTTCTTCCGACCAGTTGGTAAGACCAAACAGATTATAATCAGTGTTTTTAAGCTTTCTGAGAACGTCTACATTCTGTGGAATATCGCTTTTCAGCATTACCGTCCAGTTGTCATAGAAAGCGCGGATTTCTTTTTCCCATTCAGGGAATTTCTTTACCTGAATTTCTGTTCCTTCAGCAAGGCTTCTTCCTCTGTCCTGTTCAATATTCCATTCGTCCTGGGCAATATGTTCAAGGAAGTATTCCATTTTTTCGTTGTCATTAAAATAATCTTTGAAATAATATCTCGGATTCCAGTCCATAAGTACACCTCCGAAATCGAAAATGATGTTTTTTATTTTCATAATTAATATTGTTGTGAATTACTGTTGAGAGTGATTTTACCTTTATTCCGGTCTGTAAAACTGATACTGTCCGTCCTGATAATAAGCATTGATATGCTGAAGTCCATTGGTCAGAATGATTTCTCTTGCTCCGATGATGGAGTTATATCTCGCGGTTTGTTCGAATGTTTTTTCTGTTAATTTGATCTGGGGAGCTTTACATTCAATCAGAATAACAGGTTCTGTTTTTTCAGTAATAAGAAGGTCAATACGTTTGGTAAGACCATTCAGAACAATCTTTTTTTCGGTAATCAGAGCCGATGTAGAATAGGATTTTACAGTAAGATAATAATGTATCCAGTGCTGTCTTACCCATTCCTCAGGAGTGAGCAGAAGATAAGTTTTACGAACCAAATCATAAATAAAAAACTTATCTTTGTCTTTCTTGAATTTAAAATCAAAAGTTTCCTGAAAATTCAGTTTTGGAAGTTCCATTAATAAGATGAAAGAATTAGATTTAATCCTCAAAAATATTAAAAATAAAGAAGTTTTACCTATTTATTTTTTCCACGGAGAAGAAGCCTACTTTATTGATCTCGCTGTAAAAGCCCTTGAACACAACTTTTTGGAAGAAGATGAAAAAGCTTTCAACCAGACGGTTACCTACGGAAAAGATACCTCTTATCAGGAAGTTCTTTCTTTGGCAAGACAGTTTCCGATGATGGGAGACAAGCAAGTGATTATCGTGAAAGAAGCTCAGGATTTAAAACTCAATGAAGAGGAAAACAGAATTCTGGAATCTTATGTAGAAAACCCGGTACCTTCTACGGTCTTGGTTTTTGCGCATAAGCACAAGAAACTGGACAGCAGAAAAAAGGCTGCCAAAGCCCTGGATAAAGCCAAAGCTCTTTTCCTGAGTGAATCTGTAAAGGAAAATAACCTTCCTAAATGGATTTCAGATGAATGTGCAAAGCTTAAAATTAATACAGCCCCAAATATTTCTCATCTTCTGGCAGAATATCTGGGTAACGATTTGTCAAGAATTGCGAATGAGCTCAACAAATTAAAAATCATCCTTAAAGAAGGCGATGTTCTTGACGGAACAATCGTTGAAAACCATATCGGCATCAGCAAGGAATACAATATTTTTGAACTTCAGAAGGCTTTAGGGACTAAAAACGCCAATACAGCTTTTAAAATTGCCCATTTTATGGGTAAGAACCCGAAGAACAATCCTTTTGTCATGATGCTGGCGAGCCTTTACAATTATTTTTCAAACGTTATTATCTATCAGACCATGGCGGGGCAGTCTCCACAGGCTATTGCGTCACAGATGGGGGTAAATCCTTATTTTATCAAAGATTATGCGGAAAGTGCAAGACTTTATCCTTTAAAACATGCTACAAGAGTCATTTCTATTCTACGCGAATTCGATATGAAAGGAAAAGGACTTGGAGCTGTGAATATGGGTGAAGCAGAACTGATCAGGGAGCTGGTATACAAAATTATCAATGTAGATAAGATTAAAATGAAGGTATGAGGCGTGGTGCAAGGTAACGAGATATGTGATTCGAGGGGGTTAAAGGAAAAAGTTTTAATTTTTTATACCGAACCAAATCTCAGAACCTCACAACAATCACTATCGAAATTCAACATATCAGATATTGACAAGTATCATTAAAATTACTTTAAGGAGAAATTAAAAATTCCGAAATTAGCAGTCTTAATTCAAATTAAATCTTTTCGAACAAAGTAAATTATGGAGCAAAACATTTTAGATTGTGTGATCGTTGGATCTGGGCCTTCTGGCTTCACCGCTGCTATCTATGCAGCAAGAGCAGACTTGAAACCTGAATTATACACAGGTCTGGAGCCGGGCGGACAATTAACAACCACTACTGAAGTTGACAACTTCCCAGGGTATCCAGCCGGGATTACAGGTCCTGAAATGATGATGGATCTGCAAAAACAGGCAGAAAGATTTGAAACCAAAGTTCATTACGAAATGATCACTAAAGCTGAATTCTCTAAGGAAGTAGGCGGTGTTCACAAATTATATGCAGGAAACAAAGAAATCCTTGCCAAAACAGTAATCATCTCTACAGGAGCTACTGCAAAATATTTAGGTCTTGATGACGAGAAAAAATATGCAGGAGGTGGTGTCTCAGCTTGTGCTACGTGTGACGGATTCTTCTACAGAGGAAAAGATGTTGTAGTAGTAGGAGCGGGAGATACAGCTGCAGAAGAGGCTACTTACCTTGCAAAACTTTGTAAAAAAGTAACTTTATTGGTAAGAAAAGACGTTTTCAGAGCTTCAAAAGCAATGGTTCACAGAGTAGAAAATACTCCGAATATCGAAGTGAAATTTCACCATGAATTAATCGGAATTGAAGGTGAAAACAGTCTGGTAGAAAGAGCTGTTATCATCAATAACCAGACTCAGGAGAAATCTACAGTAGATGTGGAGGGTATCTTTATCGCGATTGGTCACAAACCCAATACAGATATCTTCGTGGGTCAGATAGATCTTGATGAAAACGGATATATCGTTACTGAAAAAGGTTCTACAAGAACAAATCTTCCGGGAGTATTTGCTGCCGGAGACGTTCAGGATCACATCTACAGACAGGCTATTACAGCTGCGGGAAGCGGATGTATGTCTGCAATGGATGCAGAAAAATACCTGGCTGAATTACATTAATTATATTCAGTTTATACAATACAAAGCGTGCCCGATGGGTGCGCTTTTTTGTTTGAAAAATATAATGTTCTTGAAAATCTTTTGAACCATTAAGGAGATTGAAGAGGTGAAGGAAAATTAAGAAAACAACAAAGATGTTTTTAGAAAGCTTAGCGTTTCATCTTAATATTCTTAATTATTTAATTTTCCTTAATGGTTTAATCTTTTTGCGTTTTTTCAACAGCGTTTATATTTTTTTGTTGGGTAATAGCAAAGGGGCAAATTTTTTCTAATCTTTATGTATAGTTTTAAGGCGCAAGAACATTTCGACTTCGCTCAATGTGAGATTTTCAGCAAAGGTTATGTGCTATCAATTTTATCGAAGATAAAATCTTTGCGTCTTATAACAGTCTTTTTTACTATTATTTGCGCCTTTGCGTTTTCCAACAAGAATATTTCTTCATATCAAATATTCAATGAGAAATTAATGAAATATCTAATGAAAACATTAATATATTTGTGAACAAGCAAAATGATTCCGTTTTGCATTCTATTTATATAAACTGAAAAAAACGAATAAAAATGAAAAGAGTAACCGCTATCGGAGGAATCTTTTTTAAGTGTAAAGACCCTGAACAAGTAAACGAATGGTACAAAACCCATCTTGGATTACCAACCAGCCCATATGGCGCCAAATTCGACTGGAAAGATGAAGAGTCTGATAAGAAAGGATATACGCTGTGGAGTCCTTTTAAAGAGTCTACCCAATATTTTGAGCCTTCCACCAAAGAGTTTATGATCAATTATCATGTGGAGAATATTGAAGCATTGGTAGAGGAATTAAAGAAAGAAGGCGTTACGGTTTTGGATGAGGTCGCTACCTATGAATACGGGAAGTTTGTTCACATCCTGGATCCGGAAGGCAATAAAATTGAATTGTTCGAACCGGCAGGAGAGTAAAGAGTCAGGAAGTTCATAAAAACTCATTTAAAAATCCCGACAAAATATTTCAGCTGAAGACGTAGACATTCCCCTCCCTCGGAGGGGTGGCGAAAATTCAAAGAATTTTTGACGGGGTGGTTTTCGAAAATTCTCATCTAAAATCACTTCCAGCCAGTTTGGAACGGTCTCCAGGTAGTTATGAAACCCTCTCCAGATACTTGTATAACCACCTCCAGGGGGTTCATGTACGGTCTCTACCCCCTTCGGAACGGGGTATGCCCCCCTTAGTGAAGGGTCTCTACCCCCTTACCCAAGGGGGTAGAGGGGGTTAGGTAAGGGGCTCCAGACCCTTATGGAAGGGGCTATAGGGGCTTCGGAAGGGGGTAAACGGAATTTTTGAGGATAGACAATAAAAAAACGACCTCCACTGGAAGCCGTTTTTATTCTTATATAGAAGAGATTATCCCTTTTTTAGTTTTGCATTTTCTTCTTTTAAAGCTTTAATCTGCTCTTTTAGAAGATTGATGTATTCTTGTTGATTTTCCAAAAGATAATTGGGTACATTACAAAAAAGATTATAATTAATACTTGCATTATCATTAAGACTTGAGCTATCATTAAGGATAGCATTTTGAGTCTGCGCTTGAGAAACTCTTTCCTCTTTAATATCTTCCACAGAAACATTTAAAGCTCTTGCCAGTTTCTCCCATTCATCATCAAATATTTTAACGTCTCCACTTTCTTTTCTGCTGTAGTTGGAGACATCGGTTGCCAGAATATCAGCAATCTGCTGCTGAGTATAACCTTTCTGCTTTCTTATAGTTCTTAGTTTCTCCATTGTCATAGGGTAGCTGTGTTTTTACAAATATAGAAAAAATGTGTGGTCTGTGAGGAGCAAAAATTATAAAATATAAAATTGAGTACGGGAAATTGAATAGTTTTATTAGATAATCTGTTAATTTCTAAGGGAAGAATTATTCATGATAATAAATGTCTTCATACTTAAACTGAAATTCCTACATTTAGCGACTAATCAAAAAGAATATGGAAACAAAAGTCATTAAAATAACACACGTTACCGGAACCTACATCATTGAAGCTTCCCATGGAAAACTCAACGACCTGAAGACCCAGCTGGATAAATGCCTGAACGATGAGCAGGGAGCTATTGTAGTAAAGGGAGACGATGGAGATCAGTTTGTATATCCGTCCGAGCTTTTAAAAAATAGCTTCATTGCAATCATAGATAGGGAATAGGTGATGTTTTCGAAAAAATAATTCCCCTGATTCCTAGTCTATTATTAAGTTTTGTTAAAATTTGTGTGGGAAAAGTTTTGCAGAAAATAAAAATCGTTCTATATTTGCACCACTGAAAACAACGGTATAGCCGGAGTTTAGGGAGAGTTGGCAGAGTGGTCGATTGCGGCAGTCTTGAAAACTGTTGACTGTAACAGGTCCGGGGGTTCGAATCCCTCACTCTCCGCAAAAAAGTAAATCCTGTACGAATATCGTACAGGATTTTTTATTTATAAACTATCATAGAAATCATTGAAGCAAGACTATGTTTTTAAGTGGAATAAATAACTAATATTTGATTTTGAAGATAAAATTGATGGTGCTAGTTAATTTAAAAATATAGCTATTGCTTCTTTAAGCAGTTAGAATACTCGTTAAGGGATCTGATACTAATGTGGGAACCCGTATTTTAGTTAGAAGTGAAATTACTATATTAGAAAAATTTATTTAATATCAACTAAAAACACCTATGGAAACCCAAGCAATCGGTAATAGAATTGCCTACGATCATTCTAAAATACAAGACAAACATTTTTTCGGAGGATTCTTAAATTTAGCAGAGAATAATATTGAGGCTGTACTAAGAGCTTTTTCAGAAAAATTTAATGTTGGTAATGTTGATGTGAAACAGTTCGCTGATGTCTCTCTAAAGGATAATCTCCCCGATAACGATTTTCAAAAGAGAGTAACCTTTCTAAAAATGTATTTCCCAGTTGTTGATAAGATCAACAACCCAAGTAATAGGGGGAAATTCAGATCTGATCTTACTATACTTTTCAAATCCATTGACCAATTAAGAAACTTTTATACGCATTATTATCACAAACCATTAGATTTTGATGCTTCTTTATTTATTCTTTTGGATGACATTTTTGCCAGAACGGCTAAGGAAGTAAGAGATCAAAAGATGAAAGATGATAAGACCAGGCAGTTGCTGAGTAAAAGCTTATCTGAAGAACTGGAAATTAGTTATCAGCTCCAGCTGGAAAGGTTAAAAGAATTGAAGCGCCAAGGGAAAAAGGTAAATATTCATGATAAAGAGGCAATAAAAAATGGGGTTCTTAACAACGCTTTCAATCATTTAATTTATAAAGACGGTGAGTCTTTTAAAACAAAACTCAATTACAGTTCAGCACTGACTTCTTTCGAACCGGCTGAAAACGGTATTGAAATCTCTCAAAGCGGCCTTTTATTTCTTCTCAGTATGTTTCTTAAAAGGAAGGAAATTGAAGATCTTAAAAGCAGAAATAGAGGTTTTAAAGCTAAAGTGATAAGAGATGAAGATGAAAAAGTAAATGGTCTTAAATTTATGGCTACCCATTGGGTTTTTTCCTATCTATGTTTTAAAGGACTCAAATCGAAGTTATCCAATGAATTTCACGAAGAAACATTATTAATTCAGATCATTGATGAGCTCAGTAAAGTTCCAGATGAGCTTTATTGTGCGTTTGATAAAGAAACCAGAGACAAATTTATAGAAGATATTAATGAGTACGTTAAGGAAGGACACCAGGATTTTAGTTTGGAAGATGCTAAAGTCATTCATCCTGTCATTCGTAAACGGTATGAAAATAAGTTTAATTATTTTGCTATTAGGTTTCTAGATGAATTTGTGAAATTCCCTTCGCTCAGATTTCAGGTTCATGTGGGAAATTATGTTCATGACAGGAGGATAAAAAATATTGATGGAACAATATTCGAGACTGAAAGGGTAGTTAAGGACCGGATAAAAGTTTTCGGAAGACTTTCGGAAATCTCCTCTTATAAGGCTCAATACCTCAGTTCGGTTTCAGATAAACACGATGAAACCGGATGGGAAATATTTCCTAATCCATCTTATGTATTTATCAATAATAACATACCTATTCATATTTCTGTTGATGCGAGTCTTAAAAAGGAGATTGCCGATTTTAAAAAACTGAGAACAGCCCAAGCACCGGATGAATTAAAAATAAGAGGTGCTGAGAAAAAGAGAAAGTTTGAAATAACCCAGATGATTGGTAACAAGTTAATATTAAACCACGAAGGACCGATCGCTCTTCTATCATTAAATGAAATTCCAGCTCTTTTATATGAAATATTAGTAAATGGCAAGGAGCCTGCAGAAATTGAACGGATAATAAAAGACAAGCTCAATGAAAGACAGGAAGTCATTAAAAATTATAATCCTGAAAATTCGCTTGCTGCTTCTCAGATAAGCCGAAGGCTGCGAAGCAATAAAGGAGAAAGAATTATAAATACAGATAAATTACTTCAATTAATAGCTAAAGAATTGTTTGTTACTGAACAAAAGCTTAAGATGATTTCGGATAACAGGGAAGCTCTTAATCAAAAGAAAGGGAACCAATACACCAGGAAGTTTGTATTTACGAATTCTGAACTTGGTAACGAAGCCATGTGGCTCGCCGATGATATCAAACGTTTTATGCCGGAAGATATGCGAAAAGAATGGAAAGGCTATCAGCATAGCCAGTTGCAACAATCATTAGCTTTCTATAACGCCCGACCCAAAGAAGCGCTGGCAATCCTGGAAAGTAGTTGGAATTTAAAAGATGAAAAGATAGTCTGGAATGAGTGGATATTAAAGAGTTTTTCGCAAAATAAATTTTTTGACACTTTTTACAATGACTATTTGATGGGAAGAAGGAAGTATTTTTCTCTTCTGTCTGAACATATTGTTCAGTATACCTCCAATGCTAAAAATCTTCAAAAGTTCATGAAGCAGCAGATGCCAAAAGACTTATTTGAAAAGCGTCATTATATTATAGAGGATTTGCAGACGGAGAAAAATAAGATATTGTCAAAACCCTTTATTTTTCCAAGAGGTATCTTTGATAAAAAACCAACTTTTATTAAAGATGTTAAGGTTGAAGATAGCCCGGAATCCTTTGCAAATTGGTATAAATATGGTTATCAAAAAGGTCATCAATTTCAGAAGTTTTATGATTGGAAACGTGATTACGGTGATGTTTTTTTAGAGCACCTTCAAAAACCTTTTATTAATAACGGTGAGAGGAGGACTCTTGGTATGGAGGAGTTAAAAGAGCGTATTATTATAAAACAGGATATTAAAATTAAGACAATCAAGATACAGGATCTGTTTCTGAAACTTATTGCTGAGAATTTGTTTCAAAAAGTATTTAAATATTCTGCAACACTTCCTTTAAGTGATTTCTACTTAACTCAGGAAGAAAGAATAGAAAAGGAAAATATGGCCGCTCTACAAAGTGTACGGGAGGAAGGTGACAAAAGCCCAAACATCATAAAAGGCAATTTTATATGGAGCAAAACGGTTCCGTATAAAAAAGGACAGATAATTGAAGAGTCTGTTAAGCTAAAAGACATTGGGAAGTTAAATGTTTTATCATTGAATGATAAGGTAAAAACACTTCTATCTTATGATGATGCAAAACCCTGGAGTAAGACTGCTTTAGAAAATGAGTTTTCTATCGGTGAAAATTCTTATGAAGTGATAAGACGGGAAAAACTATTCAAAGAAATTCAGCAATTCGAATCTGAAATTTTATCTCGATCAGGGTGGGACGGCGTTAATCATCCTGCTCAATTGGAAGATAACGGGAACCCAAAGTTTAAAATGTATATTGTTAATGGAATTTTAAGAAAATCTGTTGGACTATATAGTCACGGTGAAGATATTTGGTTCGAGTATAACGCTGATTTTAATAATATGGATGCAGATGTTTTAGAGACTAAGTCTGAATTGGTACAATTGGCTTTTTTACTGACAGCTATTCGAAATAAATTTGCCCATAATCAACTTCCAGCAAAACAGTTTTATTATTATATTGGAGAAAAGTATGGATTTACAGACGAATCCTCTGTTGCATTAATTTATCTGAATTTTACAAAGTATGCTATTAATGAATTTAAAAAGGTGATGATATAGTGTAGGGTATTCAAAACATAGTTGTCGTACTGGAAGGAAGAAATCATGTTTATATTTAAAGACGATTCAAAACAACGTTTTTCGTTCCATTTGAATAGGCCGAGTTGGGACGTATCACATTTTGAAGGATATTCACAACTTCATCTCCTCCTCATAATCTGGAACTTCGGTTGAGACGTATCACATTTTGAAAGGTAATCACAACATGCAAAAAGATATTATTACCAAAAAAGATGTTGAGACGTATCACATTTTGAAAGGTAATCACAACACTCTGCATAACGAGGAATATAGCCAAATAGTTGAGACGTATCACATTTTGAAAGGTAATCACAACATAGTATCTGAAGAACCCGAAAAACATATAGTTGGAACGTATCATATTTTGAAGGGTATTCACAACGAGAAAAACATTTGGTATATATTTGCTGGTTGGGACGTATTACATTTTGAAGGGTAGTCACAACTAATCTTCATTTTTATATCTTTGTGAATATGTTAGGAAATATCACAGTTTGAAGGGTATTCACAACTATTGTTGTATTTTGTTATTGCAAATATAAGGTTGGGAAGTATCACAGTTTGAAGGGTAGTCACAACTCTGGAAAGACTCATGTAATTTAAATGCTAGTTGGGAAGTATCACAGTTTGAAGGGTAGTCACAACTAAAATTTGACATAAGACGTGTGCGTTCGCGTTGGGAAGTATCACAGTTTGAAGGGTAGTCACAACAGATAAAATCAAATTGCTCACTAATAGAAGGTTGGGAAGTATCACAGTTTGAAGGGTAGTCACAACGGGCACTACCAATACGAAAGATTTTTTAAGGTTGGGAAGTATCACAGTTTGAAGGGTAGTCACAACAAAAATCACCAAGCACCCTTCTTGATCAAAATTGGGACATATTACAATTTGAAGGATAGTCACAATTATTCTTTAAGAAGCATGCCAATATGAGTATATATATGTAATAATTCTGTTATATTGTATGTAAATCAGTTATTTAATGTTGCTTAGAAAACTCAAAAGGGGTATTAGGAGTTCGACAGGCCTCCCTCTCTCTCCGCAAAAAAAGCCTTGAATCATTTGATTCAAGGCTTTTTTATTATTGTATATCTCTTTACATAACTTTTACTCTATCCAAAAATACCCCATAGAATACGTTTTGGCTTTACCAGCCACAATTACTCTTTCATTTTTGTTCTCACAATAGAGCTGTCCGCCTCTTTCAGATATCTGACGGGCAAAAAGCTGATCTTTTCCTAACCTTGCTGACCAGAAGGGGATGAGTGAGCAATGCGCAGAACCGGTTACAGGATCTTCAAGAATGGATGATTGCGGGGTAAAATACCTTGAAACAAAATCACTGTCAGTTCCTGTTGATGTCACAATAACACCGCCTGGGTCAAGATTGATAAGATCAAAAAGAGATCTTTCAATTTTGATATTTTTTATATCCTCCTCAGAATCGTATACCAAGACATAGTCTCTTGCTTTGAAGACCTCTTTAGGCTGTATAGTAAGCGATCTGGATATGTTGTCCGGAAGAGTAGAAGGTGTTGGCATTCTTGACGGAAAATCCATATAATAAACTCCATCTTTAATGTCAACGGTTAAGTCCCCACTTTTTGTTTCAAAAATGATTCTATCACTTTGATAATTTAAAATTGAGACTAAGCAATGCGCTGTGGCAAGGGTAGCATGCCCGCACAAATCCATCTCTATTTCAGGGGTAAACCATCTCAGATGAATAGTATTGCCATTGTCAATAAAGAAAGCGGTTTCTGCTACTGCATTTTCACGGGCTATTTTTAAAAGGATTTCATCAGGTAACCAATTTTTTAATGGAACAACACACGCCGGATTTCCATGGAAAATAGATTCTGTAAAAGCATCTATTTGATATAATTCTAACTTCATAGGTTGTAAAAATTTGTAATAGATAAAGATACTCCATTTACCTCTGATATTTCTGAGAAAATGATTTTCAGATTCAAAATAAATACATCTTATTCATGTATCTTTATTTAAATATATTTGAACATAAAACTTAACATTCAAGCTTATATGACCAAACCGCTGTTGTTCTTTTCGACCGGATACTTTATCTATCTTGGACGAGCTGTTGATACTGTAGTTCATGAGCATCATGCAATACAGATTGCCATAAGTCTTGAGAACGAAATAGAAGTGATTTCGTCTGATTCTGTTATGAAATATAGAGCTGTTATCATCAATTCTGATGAACCTCACGAATGCAGAACCTACGACAATGCTTTTTTACTGATCAATATTGATCCGGAAAGTAAAATAGGAATGAGGCTTAAGAAAGCTTATTTATCTGAACAAAAAATAACAGCATTACCAAAACCCGTGGTGGAAGAACTTTTGATGGATATGAAACCGTTATTGATTAATGATACAGACGTTGATCCTATCTTTAATACAATACTACAATTCCTTCAGAGATTGTCAGACACAGATGGAAATGAGAATATGGATGACAGGATCATCAAAGTTCTTGAGTTTCTTAAGCAACTGGGAAATGAACCGTTAAAGATTGAATATCTGTCAGATCTGGTTTATCTGTCTCCAGGCAGGCTTATTCACTTATTTACAGAACAAGTGGGTATTCCGGTGAGAAAATATATTCTTTGGGTGAGACTTTTAACAGCATTGCAACATATCATTGATGGCTGTAATATCACGAATGCTGCTCTGGAAGCTGGGTTTTCAGATGCTCCACACTTCAACCGGACGTTCAAGAGAATGTTTGGGCAGGCTCCTACATTGTTATTGCAGAATAGCCGAATCATACAAGCCTATGTAAAATAGCCGGTGCATCTTTGCATATATAATTTAAATCTAATAGTATGTATGCAATTAACCATGCAGCAACAGCTTTGCTGATTAAAAAAAACAACTCCAAACTACCATTATTCCCACTTTTGATTTCTGTACAACTTGTAGAAGTATTATGGGTATTTTTCAACTATTTAGGTTGGGAGCATTTTTCAATCTCCGGAGGTAGGGTACATCTCGATTTCCTGCCCTATTCACATTCCATTTTTTCCGGAGTTGCTGCTGCTGCACTTTCGTTTTGTGTGATTAATTGGGGTTATAAAAACAGAAAATTGGCACTGGCCTTTGCCATTGGCGTTTTGTCTCATGTCGTGATTGATGTTATTTTTCATGAGAAGGATATTCAGCTGTCGCCATTCTCTGCCCAACCGGTTTTTGGATTGGGTATTCTCGATTTTCCCATTCTGAATTTTATCATTGAATTTGTTTATGGACTATTTTGCTGGTGGTATTTTAAGGGAAGTAAGGCTTTGCTTTGGACAATTATTATCTTTAATTTCCTTGATTTACCTATGATGCTGGCACACGGAGATTCATTAAATATATTTGTGCATTATCCTTTTATTCTGCCCACTGTTATCTTATTTCAGATTGTTATTACCTGGTATTTTGTTTACCGTTATGCCGATTCGAAAGGTGATAAGAATAGACCTTTGATTGATGAGATTTAATTTTTTTGTATTTAAAATAGATTAAAATATTCCACACATTTTAGTTATTGCTGAATAAAATATTTCTGTAATTATGATTTTTAGTAATTCATTATATTCGTAACCAGAATAATAGCTGATATGGATGTTAATACTTACATTTCCATAGCGGATACAGCTTAATAATAATGAAACTAACCATGAGACAGATTATTTTTACCGCTTTATTTTTATTGTCAGTTTTCAGTATAAAGGCGCAAAAACAAGATAGTATTGCTGTTTTTTTTGATGAGATGAAAGAAGCCTCGGTGAAGAATAGAGGACTTTGGAACAAAGATTTATATGGTCCTATGATTTTAATTGATCCGAAAACCAGAGAATTATATACCAATGAGCCAGATACAGAAGGAATTCTGAAACGCAATGGAAATATTTATTACGGAATTTTACCTGCTCATATTAATATTGCCAATACTGCTGCCAACTGGGCAGGCAAAAGATGGGCAATGATCATGCTTCCCCTTTCTGTCAACAGATATAACAGGATAAATCTGTTGGCACATGAATCATTTCACAGCATTCAGCCTTCTTTAGGATTTACGCTTAACAATGTAGAAAATAATCACCTTGATCAGAAAGAGGGCAGGGTTTATCTACGGCTGGAACTTGAGGCTCTTAAACAGGCTGTCCGGTCAACTTCAGAAAAAGAATTACAAAAACATCTTACCAATGCACTTACTTTCAGAAAATATAGAAATACATTGTATAAAGATTCCCGGAATACAGAAAATTTATTGGAGCTGAATGAAGGAATGGCTGAGTTTACAGGAATCATTGTAAGTGGAAGAAATAATGAACAGACAAGATCGTTTCTTTTGGGTGGCATGGAGGATTTTATGAAGAATCCTACATTTGTACGTTCATTCGCTTATCATACGACTCCTGTTTATGGATATTTGCTTTATCAGAGGGATCAAAGCTGGAACAAAAAAATCAATGCAATAACTGATCTGACAGATTATTTCATTAAAGGATTCAATATTGTCATTTCTGCTGATCTGAAGAAAGAAGTGCATAAACTATCCGGTGATTATGATGGCAAAACAATTATTAAAGAAGAAGGGGAAAGGGAAGAAAGAACCAAAAAACTGATTGCGGAATACAAGCTGAAATTCATTCAACAACCTCATTTTGAAATCAAATTTGAGAAAATGAATGTTTCTTTTGATCCTAAAAATATTATGCCACTGGAAGATAAGGGTACAGTATATCCTACGATCAGGATAACAGATTTATGGGGCATTCTGACTGTTGAAAACGGAGCCTTAATGAGTCCTAATTGGGATAGAATTTCAATAACAAATCCTGTCAAAACAGAAAATAAAAAGATATCGGGGGATGGCTGGACCCTTGAATTGGCTGACGGTTACACTGTAGAAAAAGATAGGGCTACCGGAAATTACAGATTGGCTAAGAAATAATATTTTTTTGTTGTTTATCCCCCGTTTCAGGCTTTTTTGAATATTATTATCCTGACTTCTAAATAAAGCTACAATTTTGAAATAAAAAAGATGAAGCACAACTGTGCTTCATCTTTTAATATATTGTTATGGTAAACTAATCTTTTTACCTTGTTCGGGGAAGATATAATTTACTTTTAAAGGATTGTTTTTCAATAGCTCTTTTTTGATAAGTTCAGGATTATCACCAGTTGGCTTTCGATGAGTAACCACGATGTTGAATCCTTCAAGACTATTTTGTCCGGTTTTTTCTTTCAGTTTATTCAATTCTTCAATCAACAAATTAGGAGTAAGATGTCCGAATAGCAGATGTTCAGGCTGGCTGTTAGGGAAAGAAACTTCAATTAATATGGTGTTTAACTTTCTTTTTTTAACAAGCGGAGCTATCGTGTTCCAAAGATGATCCAGGCGGTCAGATTTTTCGATGCGATCTGCTCCAGTATCTCCAAGATACAGCAAATAATGATCATCCCTTCTTACCAGTGCAGCACTGCTTTTATAAGGATTAACATGACTTAGTTCATAGCCTGTTATAAAAAATGGTGTTTTAGGTGCTGGAATTTCAGTTCCTTCCTGAAGCTCATTATAATGGTATTTTCCAAGGATAGGTTTTTGTCCCTGATCAGCAAAATTGATCCAGGTATCGGTGATAAAGTAATGATTCTGCAAGATCTGGATTACAGGAGCTATGGCAAAAATATCTTTCTTAGAATCTGCCGGAGAATTGATGATAAGTCCTGATAAATGATCCAGATGACCATGTGATACAAAATATCCTTTTATCTGGTCCTTCAGAACTGTTTCTGCTGATCCTTCAAGACTTTTCAATTCAATTGCTTTTCGGATTCCTGCGTTTACGGTACCAGCATCAAGACAGAGAAATGCATTGTCTTTCGGAGCACCTACCAGATAGGCAGATAAATTATCTTCCTGCTCACCACCATATATTCCCAGGGGAATTACATCAAAATTTTGTGCCTGACAGACAATATTCAGAAGAACCAATAAAGAAAGTGCTGTTTTTTTCATAATACTTATAATAGAAAACCGTCTCTTACAAAGATGGCAAAGCAAAATTACGCTATTTTTAGTGACTGGCATTCTCTATCAGTAAAGCCTGCTGAAAATGAGCAGGCTTTATTTTTAAGATTATTTATTGAGGCTGTTGCTGAGTTACACAATGCACCATTCCGCCATTGGCAAATAAGTTGCGGCAGTCTATTCCAACCACTTGTTTACCAGGGTAGAGCTGTTGGATGATATTGTTGGCAACCGCATCATTCGGGTCATTGTAATTAGGAACCAATACACGGTTGTTGGCGATATAATAATTGATATAAGAAGCACGACCCACATTTTTCCCGTAGGTGGTGATCACATCATTTCTTGTTAAAGGCACTTTTACAAACTGATAAGCTGCTCCGGTTTTTGTAGTAGCATCATATAGTTTATCAATATCTCCGTCAGGAACCTGCCAGTAGTTAAGATCATCAGGACTCATTGTGATAATAGTGGACGAATTGGCAAATCGGGCAAAACCGTCAATGTGCATGTCTGTGATATCGAGACCGGCTTTTCCATTCAGCCAGATGAACTTCGTTACCCCTAAATTTTTAGTAAATATTGCTTCAGCCTCCTGTTGGGTCATTCCAGGGTTTCTGTTGTTATTCAGGATGGAACTTTTACAAGCCATTAATACTCCGTTTCCATCAATTTCAACACTTCCGCCTTCATTGATCATCACTGAATTGAGATTGATTTTCGGAATATTGGTATCTGTAGCGATTTTGGATGGAATCACATTACATTTGCTATATTCGGCTTTGTTTCCCCAACCGTTAAATCCCCAATCCTGAATGAATAACTGGCCATTTTGGTCTTTCACATAGATAGGCCCGTTATCTCTTACCCAGAAATCATCGGTCTGATAAAGTTTGAAATTAATGTTGGTAAGCGGAACTCCGGCGCTGTTTAATAACCCTGTAATACGGTTTTTTTCCGTAGCGTCATAAGCAATGATGTGAACCTTTTCACTTTGTACCAGCTCTTTGGTCATGGCTACCCAGGTTGCATCCAGGCGGTTTCGGTAGGTTGTTCCATATTGATATTGGTGTGGCCACTGAAGCCAGGTTCCTTCGTGTGTTGCAGATTCTTCCGGCATTTTGTAAACAGGAGTTACAGGGTTTGTAGTACCTGGAGGTTCCGGTATATCCGTCTGTGAACATGAAAATAAAAGAGCAGGTAGTAGCGTGAATAAAATTTTCTTTTTTTGCATAATTGATCTATTTTTTAATAAGGCAAAATTAGATCTGCAAAAATTTTTAAAGTTGTCCCAAATTGACAACTTACTTCAGTGGCAATAAAATATAGGTCAGCTGTTTTTCCTGATCATCTTCATTCTCAGCATGCCTTTCATACTTTTCTATGATAGGAGTGTGGGAAAATTCCAGTCCTGAATTAAAAATCCAGCGGGAATAGATTTTGGTATAGGTATCATCTATTGTTTCATAGCTGCCTGTATGGGTAAAACGGGCATATTTGCCTCCAAATATTGTTTTTAAAGGAAGCTTTTTGCTGGCAGATTGAACGGAGGCGCATGCATCATATCTACAGTTGATTTCAATTTTAATTAAGGGTTCATCTGCTATTACCCCAAAATATTCTGTTCCGGAATCTGGAAACTTATTTTTCATGAATTTTTCCCAGAGTACTTCAATTTCTTCATTGTTGTAATGGGTTTTAATGCTTTGATAATATACCTGTAGTGGTTGAATATATACAATTTCCGGCTCCAGCAGTTCATCAGAAGTTACCGGAATGATTTCGTCTTCACACAAAAGTTTTTCTTTACTTAATCTTGCTGCTTTTGGGGAAATTCCGAAATGTTGTTTAAAAGCTTTGGAAAAGGAAGCGATATTGGCGAAACCCACTTCAATAGCAATGGAGGTGAGGTTTTCCTGGGTGTAAAGGATTCGTTTATAGGCATTTTCTACCTTTAGCCTTTGCTGGAAAGCACCTATTGTTTCTCCACAGCTGTACTTAAAGATACGTTGAATATTTCGGTAAGAATAATGGGAAATATCTTCCAGTTCCTTTACCGAAACAGGATTGTCATAATTTTTTTCCATGAAATTGATAACTCTGTAAATACAATTCAGGTTGTCTTCCATAAATCTTAAAATTTTTCCGAAATAAATAAGGCAAAATAAAATTACAAATAAAAGGAATAAAAGAATGTCTTGGCAATATTGTATTTTAGCTTTCGGTAAAAATAGATTTTTAACATCATAAACTTTTGCCGTTTTAACCCAAAAATAACCCAAAAACTTATATTAAAATATGGAAAAAGAATTGTCAGAATTAACCGATCAGGAGCTCTTAGAGAAAAAAAGAACTATTGAAGCCAGAAATATTGTGAATGCAATAATTCTGGGAGTATTGGCTGGTATTGCTATTTATAGTACAATAACTAAAGGTCTCGGTCTGATGACTTTTTTACCCATAATTTTTGCTTTTTTTGTAGCTAACAGCTGGAATAAAGACAAGAGAGCATTGAAAAGGGAAATAGACTCCCGAAATCTGAAATAATGGAGGATTTTGACAGAAAAACAGAAGCTGGTGCAGTAGCCTATTTTCGTGATTGTATAAAAAACGGAGATGACAAAGGAGCGTTAAGTTGCTTTCATCCTGAAGCAGTCTACATAGACAGAGATGGGAGAGAGCTGAGAGGCCTTGATCAGATAGCAATGGCAATGAATGAGATCTGCAGATTAAAACTTGATATACAAGGTGAGACTCCGCATATAACTCTTGTGAATGATCTTGCAATGTGGATGGATCAGTGGGAAATGACCGGAATAGCTCCGGATGGACATCCTCTTCATATGACGGGTAATACTTCCTGCATCATGAAAAGAAATCAAGCGGGAGAGTGGCTGTGGCTGATTGATAATCCTTTTGGTTCTGCCATCTTAAAAGGCGGTAATATGGTATAAACTTTAAATAATATAAAAACCCTTCAAATCTGAAGGGTTTTATTTTTATCTATTTTATTGACTATGATTAGTTACGTAAAAACTGCCCAATACCCTGTGATTCAAAAGTAAAGGCATTCTGATTTTCAGATTTGTCAATTTTGTTACTGATCGTTAATGCCCATAGGATAAGCTCTTTGCAGAAATTCTGGTCTTCCGGACTCAAATCAGAAGCATTTTCTTCCACTATAGTTGTCAGAGGAGCTATCTTATCAAGCTTAGCATAGAATTCTTCATCCGTATCATTATAATTAAGCTCCAGATGATTCTTATTGAACCATCTGATCAGGTCGGTATAAGGTGTTTTGATTCCTTCTTTTTCCAGCTTGGAAATACGCGGGAAAATACTTTCAAACTGGGCCATTACAGCTTTGTCAATTAAGATTTTAGCTACATAATCTGCACCTTCCTGTTCTCCTTCATACACCAGTTCAATTTTTCCAGTGATAGAAGGAATGATAGACATAAAGTCAAGCAGACGGATAGTAGTTTTCTCTTTATCGGACTCTATCAAGCGTAATTTTGCTGCTGCCATTAAGTTTTCCATAGCACTGATGGTAAGACGTGCACTTACACCGCTTTTTGCATCTACATATTCACTGACACGGGCTGCAAAGGCTACTTCTTCCAAAAGATCTTTTGCCAGATCAGGAATCTGAATCTGTGCTTTATCTTCAGCAGAAATCATAGCCTCCTGTTCTGTAATCTGTCTTGCAAGGGCAATTGTTTTTGGATAATGGGTGAAAATCTGCGACCCGATTCTGTCTTTCAGCGGGGTTACAATACTTCCTCTGTTGGTATAATCTTCCGGATTGGCAGTGAACACAAATTGAATGTCAAGTGGCATTCTCAGCTGAAATCCGCGGATCTGAATATCTCCTTCCTGCAAAATATTGAACAGGGAAACCTGAATTCTTGCCTGCAGATCCGGTAGTTCATTTAAAACAAAAATAGAACGGTTTGCACGCGGAATCATTCCATAATGTAAAACCCGTTCATCGGAATAGGGTAGTTTTAAGGTAGCTGCTTTGATAGGATCTATATCACCAATCAAATCAGCCACATTCACATCCGGAGTTGCTAGTTTTTCATAGAAACGATGAGAGCGATGTACCCACGAAATAGGAGTTTCATCACCCAGTTCTGCAAGAAGATCTTTCGCAAATTTTGAAATAGGGAGGAACGGACTGTCGTTGATCTCGGAACCTTTTACGATAGGCATATATTCATCAAGCAGATTCACCATACTTCTTGCAATTCTGGTTTTTGCCTGACCACGCAAGCCAAGCAGATTAATATGATGACCTGCAAGAATCGCTTTTTTCAATTGAGGAACAACGGTGTCTTCATAGCCCCAAAGTCCTTCAAATACAGGTTCTTTAGCTTTGATCCTTGCAATTAAGTTCGCCTGGATTTCCTCATTAATCGTTTTATGAGTGTAACCGGAGTTTTTTAATTCTTTGAATGTAATATCGTTTTTCATTTTCTTGTAATACTAATTATCTGGTAAGATTTTTATTTTGAATGGTTTAAAGTCAACAATCTGACTTTTATATTCTTCTTATTCTGTTTTTCTCGTAATCTTCAAAAATCATTTGCCCCAAACCTGAAAGTCCTGTCAGAAAGGCTTTTCCTTTATTCTGAGCTGTGAACTCTTCCACAAACTGACGCAGATAAGGATCCTGTGCAATCATAAATGTAGTAATAGGAATTTTCAGTTTTCTGGCCTGTGCAGCTCTGTTGAGGCATTGATTAACAATTTTTTCATCCAAACCGAAACTGTTCATATAGAACTCTCCGCTAGGTAACTGAATACAGCTCGGTTTACCGTCTGTAATCATAAAAATTTGTTTGTTGGTATTTCTTTTTCTGCGGAGGATATCCATTGCGAGTTCCAGGCCTGCTACTGTATTGGTATGATAAGGCCCAACTTTTAAATAGGGAAGGTCTTTGATTTTGATAGGCCAGGCTTCGTTTCCAAAAACAATGATATCTATGGAATCTTTGGGATATTTTCGTTTAATCAACTCCACGAGTGCCATAGCTACTTTTTTGGCCGGGGTAATGCGATCTTCACCATACAGAATCATAGAGTGGCTGATGTCAATCATCAAAACGGTACTCATCTGTGCCTTATGTTTGGTTTCCTCTACAATGAGGTCTTCTTCCGTCAGGCGAAGGTCTGAAATTCCGTTATTGATCTGTGCATTTTTTAAGCTTTCTGTCATGTTTACAGCTGCAAGATCATCTCCGTATTGAAAGGAACGGTTTTCACCATCCCGTTCATCTCCGATTCCTGTTTTGCTGGTGCGGTGGTTTCCCGCTCCGTTTTTCTTCAGCTTGCCAAAAATCTGATCTAAGGCATACTCACGAAGAGCAGCTTCCAGCTTGGGAGTTAATATATTTTTACCTTTTCCACTTCCTGTATTGCCCTCTTCAGGGTCTTCCTCTCTGATATAACCTCTTTTTTTCAAATCTTCTTCAAAATCCTGAAGAGTATATTCATCACTGAAGATATCATATTCCTTATCCAGCATATCAAGCCACTCGAAGGCTTCTTCAAGATCACCTGAGGTGTGGGTAAGCAAATCTTTGAAAACATCAAAGATCCGGTCAAAATGTGATAATTCTTCCGGCACATGCTTACTGAATATAAATCCTTTCTGATGATTAAAATTTTTATCTGTCATAAGATGATAAGCTGTTTTGCTGTTATTGGTTTTCGAATATTTCAGATAACCTAATAAATTATCTGGCGTATTCTTTATTTCGTTTTGATCTGAAAAGTTAGGAAAATATAGTTTCAGGATTCCATTAGAAAAATAGAAAATACTAATGATGGTGATATGGAATTAGTATATAACAGCCCATATTTTAACAGAGTTTAGAAGAATGGATATTAATTCTTATAGTAAGAAATGCACAAATAAAAGATTTGTGCATTTGTGATTGTAATCATTTTAAAATCAGGTTTTATGACAGAGTAAGTTTTTTAAATTTACTAAGATTTATTCATGGAATTTTAATCCGTCTAAAGCTTTATCTACCTTTTTATTGTCACCATACATGATAATACCAACCAGGTCCAGATTATCTGCAGTATGTTTTGCTATTTCAAGAACATTTTCTTCCCCGGATCGGGTGTCAAACAGTTGCTGTGTATAGATCCCGATTGTCAGCTCACGGTCTCTTGAGCGACGAAATGCTCTTTGAAGTTTCTCTGTATCATCTGCTTTATAGATAAGGGTGGGATGCTTTATAAATGGCAGGAATTCTTTCTGATCCGCGGTAACGAATTTTTCACCATGAGTTTCAGGGAACTTAATGGCAATGCTTCCGGCTAAAAAAGAAACAACATTAAGTTTTTGCCATAGCAACAAATCATCTTTAATGACGATGGCTACTTTTTTATCGTACATATTTTAATTTTTTACATTTAATTCCATTTGAATATTACAGCGCTGATAAGGTGTAGAACGTCCTGTTACTTTCTGGAATCCCAGTTTGTAATACAGATTAATGGCCGGTTTCAGTAGGGTATTGCTCTCAAGATATATTTTTGATGCACCGGATTCCTTGGCTTTGCTGATGATAGCCTGCCCCAACAACCAGCCTATATTTTTGCCCTGTGCTTTGGGAGAAACAGCCATTTTTGCCAGTTCAAAATCATATTCCGGATCATCCATCTTGATAAGAGCGCAGACACCAAGTGGTTCCTCATTGTATAGAGCGACAAGGATCTTTCCGCCTTTATTTAAAATATATTCTTCAGGATTATCCAATGCTTTATAATCGGCATCTTCCATTTCAAAATAAGTAGAGATCCACTCTTGATTGAGTGCTTTGAATGCTGATTGGTATTTTGGTTCATAATCAACAATTTTTACATTTTTACTTTCACGGTTTTTTTTCTGATCTTTTACTCTTGCGAGCAAAGACTTTTTTTCAAACAGATGTTCCCATTCTGCAAGTGCCTCCCAAAGATTGTGTGTAGCTTCGCTGATCATTTCATCAATGGCACAGTCAAGATCTGTACATTGGATTTTTATTTTGGCAGAAAGTTCTTTTCCTTTTTCAGTAAGTCCTGCAATATTTCTTCTTTTATCTTCTGATTTTTGATTATCCTTTACCAGGCCTGCTGTAGTCATTTCTTTGATAATTTTTGTTACAGAAGGTTGAGAATGTCCTATTTCTTCAGCAATTTCAGTGATGGTTTTTGAACCTTCTTCGGAAAGAACAAAGAACACGGGAAACCATTTTGGTGAAAAATCAACATCATACAGCTCATAGATTTTTGCTGCTTCTTCTGTAATAGTAGAAGCCATAAAACGCAATCTGCTGCCTAGAGCAATCTTTCCTGTTTTTTCAAATAAATCCATAATGTATAATTAATTATATAACTAGTTATGCAAATGTAATGAATTAATTGATAATACAATGGATCTCTTAGATAAAATTAAAAATAATAAAAGCTCCGGAACAATCCGGAGCTTTACCTATATACATCATCTTATCTATTGATACTTGGTTACCATCCTAAATAATATTCAGGATCTAACCAGTATGGCCAGTCTAATTTAAAATGGGTCTGAAGCATTTTTTCAGCTTCACAGAAAGCTCCTTCCACCCAGCCCTGCTGATCAGAATACGCTTCCCCAATAATATGAATCTGCTCATCCATCAATGGTTTTCTCATATAAGGCATCACATCTTTTACGGAAAAACCAGCTTTCCAAGCGTGATATCCTGCACCGTAAGGATCATCTGTCCAGTCTCTGAAATAAGTAACATAAGGTTCAGGAATATCTACACCATGTAATTCTTTCAGCTGATTCATCAATTCATTGACCATAAACTGAGTGGCCTGAACGTCATCAAACTTATGTAATTCTTCAAGAGATGCAGATCGGGCTGCTCTTACTTTAAACAGAACTTTGTCATCGGAAAGTGCTTTCCAGAATGTTTCGGTTTCCATATCACCGTAACTTCCCAATAGCATTGAGTTTTTGGTCTCATTATCTGTACCGAAATAATAACACTGTCTCATTGGTAAATCTGTAATAGAATGCCCGGAATCAATTCCCATATCTCTCCACCAAGGACCTTCGAAGCCCATCAGGATTTTAAATGCAGGCTCCATAATGATAGAACGGATATTTTTGTTCAGTTCCTGGTGTCTGTTGGCATCAAAAAAGAAGTTATTCTGATCCAGAAGTTCAAGCGATTTTCTTGGCATACCCAATACGATTGAATTGGCATACACTTTCCATGTAGTGTTGCTCTTGATATTCAGGAAAGTAAGCTCATATTTGTGAGTTGCGATCAAATGATGATCTTTGGTGAAGGTAATCAACTTGTTTTCAGACCATATACGCGCTCCATCATATGCCATATACGTGTTGGCAACTGCATAAGCGATGCTGTCATAACCCTCTTCAATGGTTTTGTAGGTAGTATCAGCCGAAAAATCTCCTACCATATACGGAAACGCTTCTGCAGAATTCCAGTTGATTGTATTGGAATAATAGCCTCCGGCATTCGCTAAGAACTCATATCCTTCCTGAGAAACCTGATCTTTAATAAGGTTCCAGAAACCAATATCATTCACTAAACGCTTATCATAAGGAGAACCAGGGAAGTTGTAAATCATTCTTGGTTTTATGGCGTCCCAGTCTCTGCTGGTCAACTTGAACGTATAATCATAGCCGTTAGGATCTGCAATAATGAGGTCTTTATAAGTTGCAGCTACCCAGGGATCTGACATTAAAACATTGTAGATGATTTTATTAAATAACTGATCAGAGCTGAAACCTTCATCATTTTCATTCAAAAAATAACGGGTAATAAGCTTATTGCCTTGTTTTTGCTCTTCTGTCCATGCATTTTGTTTGAAACGTTCTTTTCTGATGTACATGAATAGTTTGTCCGGCTCACCCATAGGGAACTCAACAGGGGTCATCTTATCCTTTAATACAGGTGTTCTTTTATTCAGATCTTTTTCTTTTAGCGGATAGCCTTCTATTAAAGTGGTTACAATTTCCTGGGAGGTCAGGTAGCGCATTCCTCCAAGCTCACCCCAAAAATTCATTCCGGGCATGATTACGGATTCCAGTCTTCCACCTAATCTGTCGCTCATATCGAAGATCTGAACTTCATGGCCTTTATATTTATTATCTGCTACCAAACGGAAAGCAGTGTATAATCCGGAGGTTCCGGCACCAATGATGGCTACTTCAGTTTTCAGATCTGGCTGCATTCCCGGATACAGTGGAGTATCCTTATTTACGTTTTCTTGATTCATGATTTTATAATTTTTAAAGTGCTAAGAAATATTTATATCCTAATCGGAATGGAGTAATATCAAAATCAGTATGTCCGTCTAATGCAAGATCAGACATGATTTTACCTAAGAATGGAGTGAATTTTGCAGCCCATCCTGTAGCATACACCACAATATTTTTATGGTTGGGAACATAAGAGGGTGCAAAATCTATCAGCAGTTCTTTATTAGGGATTGTGCTCAGAGCAATAAGGCATGTTGAGGTATATTCCGGAATGATATTGAGCCCGGTCATATGTTTCTCTATCCATTCGGAGGTGTAAGCCAGTTCCTGAGGGTTTGGAATCAATGTTCTGTCGCTTGGCTCTTCCAAAGGTTTGATAACAAAATCCGGTGCCACACGGATGTATTCCGGATGATCCCATTCCACAGATGGGAAACCATAAAACTGGTTGCCATTTTCTCCTGTTGCATTCTGGAATACAAACCAGGTTGGATATTGTATCGAAGGATCTGTCTTCTTAAAATAAGCGGAAGACATATTCCAGTAAGTGGCTTCTATTTTAAAATCAAGAAGATTAATAACACTGTTGATGTAAGGTCCCGGAATAATGGCCAGTTTTTTGGCGATATAAATTCCATTGGGAGTGGTAAGCTCAAAAAGATCACCTTTTTGTTTGATTTCAAGTACCGGAGAATCTTCTCTAAGCTCAACGGTTTCTTCCTTTTTACAAAGATCTAAAAGTGTTTCAATAGTTGCTTTGAAATTAATGCTGGCACCATCAGGCTGAAACAGACCTGTATAATTATCCGGAAGGTTTTTAAAATGATATTGCTCTTCAATTTCCTTTGAAGTTAAGGTGGTGTAAGGAACACCTAAAGCCTTTAAAGATTTTTCAGCTTCTGCAATATTTCCTTCGGTAGAATGTACTTCAGGATCTCCAAACCAGAGTGTTCCCACTTTATCAAGCAATTGGGTATCTGTCTTTTTTTGTAGTTCATCCCAATAAGGTTGCGCGTCCAAAGCCATTTGTACCATATATTCATCTGGATAGGGAATCCGGAATTGACGTGATACTCCTGCAGAACTGCCCAGCTGATTGACAAAGGTATATTGTTCCAGTACCAGTGTTTTAGCCTGGCGCTGACCAAGATGATAAGCTGTTGCCAGACCTATTGCTCCTCCGCCAATGACGATTACGTCGTAGTTTTCTGTAATCATAGGTTATTTGTTTTTATTTTTATAATCGTATTGAAGAGATACAGAAAAAGTAAAGACAGCAAAATGAAGGAATATACCTTCATTTCTGATCTTTAATAATCTCTGATCTTTACCATCCATACGATAGATTGAGTATAGAGATGAATCTGCCGGTACATGTGAATATCCTTGTCTACCATGGGATATTGTCACTATTAATAAGCATTTCAAAGTAACAAAGAAGAGGATATATGTTCTTAGAGTGTAAATAACCAATTGTGGTATTGAGTAGAAATACGGAATGGGATAAAATGATGCAAGGAGAGGGACTTAACCCATTAAAAAAGCAGACAAAATGGAAAGAAGCAGATCATATTTTGAAGACTGTCATATACTATTTGTAATAAAATGGAGAGAATAAGAATATTTTGCTGAGTCTCAACTTTTTGCAATTGATTTAAAAAAATGAGTTTACGTGAATAAAACTTAATGTTTACAGAGCGTTTTTATATAAAATAAAATTATTTTTTGTGGGTTTTATCACATATTCATTATTACAAGAAGACAAAAATTACTTTAACTTTGCCAAATAGATGATATACAGCTATTGCATAATTATTGAAAATAATGGTATATTGTTGAGAATTAATATCAAATAGACCTATGGGGTCTAAGAATTAATTTAACTTATAAACAGATATGAAAAATAAATTCTTAAATTTTAAATTGAGAAAAGTTGTTCATTATTCAATGATCCTCTGTATTTTATTAATACAGGTTATCATTGCTATATTTTTTTATAACGAATTTGTCAATGGGAAAAAGCTGAAATTTATTAAAGATCAGCTGGAGGAAAGCCGTGCGCTGGGGGGATTGACAGACAATTCCCGGAAAGATTTTATAGATGCACAGGATCATCTGCAAAAATATATGGCTACTCAGAATAATAATGATTTGCAGCTTTATTTCCAGTCGTTGAGAAAACTTAAAACCAATTTTGATAAGATTGGGGAATATGAAAATACAAGTCCGAAACTGAAAAAAAGTCTGGAAGCTCATCGTCAGAATTCCCAGAAGACTGCAAAATTGCAAACATTGATAGATTCTGTATATAAGAATTCACTGAATCTACCTTCGAATATTGAAGATGAGCCATTTGAACCTGCAAAGTATAAAAATGATTTTGAAAATTTCAATATTCAGACACGTACGTATGCTGATACTGTTAAAAAGAAAGGTTTTTTTGGACGTTTAAAAGATGCTGTAAAGGGAAAAGTTGATGTACAGAAGGAAAGTACGGTGATTACGATGACCAACAATAAAACTATAGATATTTCTCAGGTAAAATCCAAAATGGATAACACCATAAAATCTATGGATAAGCATTATGTTGCTGAGGTAAAGAAAATGCAGCAACTGGCCGCTCAAAGTCAAAAAAAGAATTTACAGTTTTACAGTAATTTCAGTAAGTTATTGGTATACAGTAACAGTTTGATTGAGGTATATGAAAATGCAATTAAGGACTTTAAAAAAGAACTTGAAAAGGAGTATAGCGAACAGAGTTCTAATAATAACAGAATTAGGACCAATTTGGTATTGGGACTTATGATACTGATGTTTATTGTATCCATTCTGATCATGTATTTTACAAGAATGGCATTTGTTTATGAACAAAAACTGAATGCAGCCAACAAAGAGATTAAAAAGAATCTTAATTTCAAAAACAGAATTTTAGGAATGCTGAGCCATGATTTGAGATCTCCATTGAAAATTATCAATATTTTTATCGATAAGATTCATAGAACAACAAAAGATGAAACAATAAAAGACTATCTGAAATCTATAAAGTTTACAAACAGTACTTTGCTTCTTCAGTCTAATCAGATTCTGGAATACACCAAAAATGAGAACGCTGAAAAAGAACTTATAAAATCGAATTTTAATCTTAAAGAAGAGATCAGTTCTATTGTAAAAGTTATTACTCCTTATCTGGAAACAAGAAATAACAGATTTGTGGTTACAGACAGAATTCCGGAGAATGTAGATGTTTTTTCGGATAATATCAGAATCAACCAGATTTTTATGAATATTATTGGGAATGCCAATAAATTTACAGAAAACGGGCAGATAGATCTTGTGATGGATACAGAACTAGTGGGAGAAAATAAAATTTCCCTGATTACAACAGTAGGAGATACGGGAGTGGGGATATCAGAATCAGATCTTGGTAAAATTTTTGATCCTTATTATCAGGGAGTGGTGTCTGATGAAGTAGATAATCTGGGAGCAGGGCTTGGGCTTAATCTTGTAAAAGAAATTGTAGAACTTTTTGATGGTAATATATCAGTGGAAAGTAAATTGCATAAAGGAACTAAAGTGACATTCAGGATCAATTTAAATAGTAATAATAATGGAAATACCAATTCAAAATAAAGAAATTATATTCCTGTTGGCAGACGATCACAGCATCGTACGCCAGGGAATGGAGATTGTTATCAGTGATATTGTCCCTGAGGCTACCGTGTATCATACTTCATCCTTACATCAGGTATTGGAGCTAGTAGAATCAAAAAAGGTAGAGATGGTGATCATTGATGCTCATTTCCCGGACGGAAACAGTCTGCATATTTTACCTGATATGAAAAAGATAAATCCTGATATTAAAATTTTAGTTTTTACAGGACTTGAAGAGGAACTGCATGGGCTTAAATTTGTAAAAGCAGGTGCAAATGGTTACCTGAGTAAGCTGAGCGAAGAGGATGAGGTAAGAAATGCAATCACCACTTTTATAGAGAAAGGAGAATATTTTTCTGAGCAGTTGAGGAATCTCATGGTACAGCTGGTTCATAATCCTAATCTGATCAGTCCTCTTATGAGTTTAACTAAACGGGAATTGGAAATAGCGGAACTATATGCCGATGGATATGGAAACCTTGAAATTTCAAATGCCCTGAATATAAAACAAAATACAGTAAGCACAATCAAAAAAAATATCTTTGAAAAACTAAAGATAGAAAATATGGTTGAGCTTATTGAGCTTGTCAAGACGCACCATAAACTATAGAGTAGTCGTAAGAAAATTCTGTACTTCTTATCATCAAAATTTTTATAGATAAATATCGATATAACAATCGAGTTGTATCGATGGGTTTTATAGAAGATTTTATTCCAGAATGTTGTTCCTTTGTACTGTGAAATTTAAGTAATGAAAAAGCCAATGAGAAAGAATGGTTTTGATTTTAAAATTTCATATACACAAATGATTATAACTATTCAAATAGTAAACGATAGTTATAAGAACGCAAATGATGGAAAAAAACAATTGATGAAAAAAGGAGTGTATGAATAACCCTTAAACAAGGCTTCTTAAAAACCAAATTTTAAAAAAAAACACAAACACATATAGTGAGGTTCAGTTGATAGGTTACAAGTACAACAAAAAGGAGGCAGTCTGCCTCCTTTTTTGTTTTTTTATCATTTGATAAACAGATGCTGCCATCTATATCTTAGTTTTGCAATAAAAAAAGATGTCAGGAGAAAAAGATTTAAATATTTTGCTTCAGAATATGGAACCGGTATTAAATGCCGGAGAATATGTATTCTGTACTGTTGAAAACCTGGGTGGAATACCGGATATAGAAAAGATTCTCTTTTTCTTTCGGGAAGCTGAAGCGGTTACCATTGTTTTAGAAAAGAATATTGCTGATACATGGTCTTTGGAATATAGTTATATTTCTTCCTGGATCACTCTGAATATTCACTCTTCTCTTGAAGCTGTGGGACTCACCGCTGCTTTTGCTAATGCATTGAAAAAAGAAAATATCAGCTGTAATGTAGTGGCAGCTTATTTTCATGATCATATTTTTATAGCAAAAATAGATGCCGGAAAAGCAATGGAAGCTCTTCACGCATTGAGATTAGCTCAAGATCTTTAAGAACTGATTTTTAAAACTTCTGCTTTATATTTTCACCTTCAAAAATGTCTAATTGGGTTACTAAAATGTCCTGTTGATACAGCTTTTAAGTGTATTGCCTGTTTTTGTATTTTATGTTTGTACCATAATCATACAAAAATAAACAACAATGAAAACAATCAGAAAAATCTCAGTCGTAAGCCTATTGTGTTTAACTCTTTTTGCTGTAGTGACAGTCTCCTGTACTGAAGAAAACGAACCTCCCACGCTACAGGAGATACAAAACCGTAACCACCAAACTGCCAAAACCCAATTCATAAATGTGAAAGGAGATCCTATTGCATATCGTGTTTTAGGAAAAGAAGATGGAATTCCTCTAGTACTACTTCCTGGTCTGGGTGGTTCAATGGATGATTGGGATCCTGCAGTGACAGATGGATTGGCTGGAAAATATAAGGTCATTATCTTCGATAATAAAGGAGTGGCTTCTTCAAAAGGGACAACACCCAATACGGTTCAGGCAATGGCAGATGATGCAGTCGATTTTATCAAAGCTTTGAATCTGAATAAAGTAAATATCATGGGATTTTCCATGGGAGGTTTTATTGCCCAAAGAATTGTGCTAACGAATCCAGCATTGATTAATAAAGTAATATTAACGGGAACAGGGCCACAGGGAGCAATCGGATTGTCTAACCTTCCTAATATTATTGCGGGAACTGCAGGATTAAGTCCTGAGGCTGCCTTTTTGAAATTTGGGTTTACAGAATCAGCTCAAAGTACAGCGGAGGGAAAAGCTTCTTTTGCAAGGGTTCAGCTTCGTATGGTAGACAGAGACCTTCCGTTGAATGATGCAGCTTCCAATTCACAATTTACCGCGGTTCTAAGCTGGGCTCAAGCTGATGCAAATGCTCTTACGGAAATAAAACAGATTAAAAATCCGGTATTGATTGTTCACGGGGAGAATGATTTGCCAGTGTCTGTTCAGAATGCTAAAAATATGGCTCAGAATTTAGACCATGCAGAGCTGGTGATTTTTCCGGATTCAGGGCATGCTTCTTTTTATCAGTATCATAATGCATTTGTTGGAAAAGCCATTGAATTTCTTGGAAAATAAATGAAAACGATATCGATACATTTATAAAAAACTCGCTGTAATTTTCAGCGAGTTTTCAGTTTTTATGGATGGAAGGGTTTAGCTGAATTTCTTTATAGCTTCCACACTCACGGGAGTAAAAAAGTTGATCATATTGCCATCCGGATCACAGAAAAGAAGTGATCTGTTTCCCCAAGGCATTGTTGTAGGTTCCTGGATGATTTCTGAAGCAATACTTTTAATTCTTTCATATTCTTCATCTACATTTTTAACCAAAAACTCAATGATTGTAGATTTTGTCCCTGCAAAATCGGTAAGACCTTCCGAAAACATTTGCATTGTTTTAGCACTTCCGATAGCGATCGTGATAGAATTTGTAGAGAATTCTGCAAAATCTTCAGTGTACCATCTTGCAGTTATACCGCTGATCTTCTCATAAAATTCTACTGCTGCTTTAATATCTTTACTGATAATTCTTAATGAGGTAAGTTTCATACTGTTTTATGTTTAAACAATTATAAGACAAAAGTAGAGTAGAACTATGACAACAAGCTGTCAGTAGGAAGAACAATTTTTTAACTTAAATAAAAAATCCCGACATACATCGGGATTCTTTTAATTTTATGGGGTTGTTGTCTGTTCAATGACAAAAGTTTGTGTATCTGTGGTATGGGCTGAAAAATAACCTAAAGCTCCATTACTGATATTGCTTGGTGGATTGGCTGGAGTAGCCGTTCCTCCGTTCCCACCTGAAATCTGAAGCAACGAACTGTAATAGGTGAATATATTATTGTCAATACACTGCATCTCTACATGAATTTTATCTCCTACTACCACCTCATGATCTCTTCCTTTATTATCATCATTGGGAAGTATAAGAGGCTGTTGATTGGCTAATCCGTTATTCACATTATCTGAAAAAGTATTCATATATTTTTTAGTAAGATCATTGATCGTAAAGCTAAAAAGATAACGATTTCCCAATGGCATAGGATCTGTGAAAAGGGGTAAAAGCGTATATGTATTTTTATCTCCAAACTTGAAAGAACTCTGCTCTAACCCGTCAAAATTAACTACATCCGGCATTTTGCTTTGGGCACTATACTGCTTCCCGTTAGCCTGTACTTTTAAGGTATAGATTCTGCCTGGTTGTCCTGTAAATGTAGTGGTTTGATACATCCCATTTCCGGTATACTGAAGGGTTTCAGTTTGCCCTGTGTCATCACTTAAAATTACCTGAGCTCCTGTTACAGCCGGATATTGATTAGGTTCAGAAAAACCGACTGATTTCGTGATTTTTACAGTATACGGTCCTGGTTTATTCGTTACATTTCCTTCGATAACAATGTTTCCGCTCTGATCGTTCAGATCCAGCTCGATCTCTTTTTCACAAGAAGTTAATGCAAAGAGAGAGAATATGATATAAAAAGTATTTTTCATGATTTAGAATTTGAAATTATAAGTGATGTTGGGTACCCAGCGGAACAAAGAGGTCTGCATGGCTCGTGTTGTGCCGGGACGGTCAGGATTATCTTCAAAGTTGATTGTATAGGCATTTTCTCTACCATAAAGGTTATAAATACCAAACGTCCATGATCCTCGGAATCGCTTATTGGAACTTGGTTCGTAAGTGGCACTCAGATCCATTCTGTGATAGGCCGGCATTCTGTCTGCATTTCTGTTGCTGTATTGGAATATGGTTTGTCCGTTAAGTTCATATTTTCCGGTAGGGAAGGTAACAGCATTTCCTGTACTGTATACAAATAATCCTGAAAAACTCCATTTAGGATTAAGCTGATACGTGGCCACAATGGAAAGGTCGTGGGTTTTATCCATTCTGGCATTATACCACTCATTATTATTAATTCCGTTGATTTTTCTTTCTGTTTTAGAAAGGGTATAGGAAATCCATCCTGTTAATTTTCCACTTTTCTTTTTGGCAATAAGTTCCAGACCGTAAGCTCTTCCTTTTCCAAATAACAGCTCACTTTCTACATCTGCTCCCGTATCAAATCCAATCTGAGCTCCGTTTTTGAAGTCGATCTGGTTTTTCATGTCTTTATAGTAAATCTCAGCATTTAATTCATAATTATTATTGTTGAAATTTCTGCTGTACCCAAGACTGATCTGATCTGCAATTTCCGGTTTTACCGTATAACTGCTTCCTATCCATTGATCCGTAGGATTTCCACTGTTGCTGTTGCTTAAAAGATGAAGGTTCTGGGTATTACGGGAATATCCTCCTTTCACACTGCTGACTTCATTGATACGATAATTAGCACTAATACGGGGCTCTAGATTGGTATATGTTTTCCCGAATTTTCCTTTTTCTAAAAATCGACTGTCGGTAAGAACTCCATTCTCATAAGTATTAAAGGTATCTCCTCCCAGTACACTGAACATAGAAAGTCTCAGTCCGTAATTGATCGTCAGCTTTTCTGTTGCTTTATAATCATCATTGATGTAAACCGCGTTTTCCCATGAATATCTTGGATTTCTTGCAAAACTGCTCACTGTTGTACCGGAAGCACTGCTCGGAGTCAGAGTATGATATATCGACTGAAGACCGAAACGTACAGAATGTTTGTTTCCTGCAAACCAGGTGAAATCCTGTTTAAGGTTCCAGTCACGTATTTTTGAATTTAAATCAAATACAGTATCATCATTTTTCAGGCTGATTTTATAATCATAATTACTGTAGATGAATGACGTATTGGAGAATAGTTTACTGCTGATAATGCTGTTCCATCTCAATGTGGCTGTAGTATTTCCCCAGTCTGTATTGAACGTATCTCCCAATCCTAAAACGTCTCTTCCAAAATAACCGGACAGATAAATACGATTGTTTTCATTGATCTGAAAATTGGCCTTCAGGTTCAGATCATAAAAATATAATTTGTTGTCTTTATAGTCCTTATTGGTTTTAAGGAACAAATCGGCATAAGTTCTTCTTCCGGAAACAATGAATGAGGATTTCTCTTTCTGAATAGGCCCTTCCACACTCAGTCTGCTGCTGATAAGACCAATACCTCCGTTGACGTTATAATCTTTGTTATTCCCATCTTTCATTTTGACATCCAGAACGGAAGAAAGACGGCCTCCATATTGAGCAGGGCTGTTTCCTTTAATGATGCTGGCATCTTTCAGCGCATCACTGTTGAATGTACTGAAAAAGCCAAGAAGGTGAGAGGCATTATAAACAGGAGCTTCATCCAGTAGTATCAGGTTTTGATCGGTAGCACCACCTCTTACGCTGAATCCGCTGCTTCCTTCACCATTACTTTTGATACCTGGTAAAAGCTGTATGGTTTTCATTACATCCTTTTCTCCGAAAAGAACAGGCAGTTTTTCTATGTTTTTAATGCTTAATGTTTCAGCCCCCATCTGAGCTGAAGTTAAGTTTTTGTCCTTTTTGATACCGGTGATTACGACCTCATCAATTGATTTAGTATCTGCTTCTGCGGGAAGAAGAGGAAGATCAAGTTTTATATTCTGATCCACTTTGATCTGCTGTTCAAAATCTTTATATCCCGGATTGGAAATAATGATGGTGTAATTTCCCTCTGGTAATGAAAGAGAGTAAAATCCATATTCATTGGCAACAACATTGATCGTGGGATCTTCACTTACTTTTACTGATACTCCAAGTAATAGTTCTCCGTTTTTTTTGTCTTTCACGGTTCCACTTACAGAATAGGTTTGCTGGGCCATTGCCAGAGTGCTGAAACAGAGCGCAGCGGTGGCAGCGGTAATTTTTAAAAAGGATGTTTGCATTAGTTTATTTTAAAGTAGTAGATCTCTTGTATATGAATTAATATTTTGATGTTGTATGATTAGTTAGATGAATAGGGGATTTGTTACACGTAACAATTTAATTATGAAATAAATCCATTGAAAAAATAGGTTTTCGGAAATTGTAAAGGCAAGGATAAAATAAGACTATTACATAAAAAATAATATTATGCATGGTATATTGATTTATTTACTGCTTTTTTGATGATTCTATTAAAAAACAAATTATTAACGGTTATTAGTTGGATTTTATTATTGTCAGGGAAAAAATGCAGAGAAAAGTCTTTAAATTCCAGGATTTAAAGACTTTTTTACTTTTAAAACTATGATTTTTAGAATCCTGATCGGAATATTAATCTTATATTGGCTAAGAATTAAGCGGAAGAATATGGGAAATCTGAAAATATGGTTAAGGAAAAATGCCTCTACCACAATACTGACCGTATTGTTTATTGTCATTCTGGTGAACAAAGATGCAAAGGCATGGCTGATGAGACAGGTTGCTTCCACGGGAATTCTCAATTCCAGCATATCAGAATCAAAAGAAACGCAAAATACTTCTATAAAAGGGTCCTATGCAGGTTTTACCCTGAAAAATGAAGATGGAACTAGTATTGATTCCTCAACTTTACAGAATAAGGTGGTTTTCATCAATTTCTGGGCATCCTGGTGTCCTCCGTGCCGTGCAGAATTTCCGTCTGTTCAGAAAATGTATGATCGGTACAAAGAAAATCCGGATATGGTATTTCTTACCGTGAACCTTGATGATAATGTTGCTTTAGGAAAATCTTATTTAAAAGAAAAAGGCTTTACGGTTCCTTTTCTGGTTCCGGCAGGTAATATTCCTGATGTACTTTATAATGGTTCTTTGCCCACTACGGTAGTATTGGATAGAAAAGGAGAAATCCGATTGCATCATAAAGGGCTGGCAGATTATAGTAAAGATTCTTTTTACAAACAGATTGATGAACTTCTTAAACAATAATTTTAGCTGTTGAACAGTATTTTTGTATCATAAAAAAATAGAGTATGCTGCATCTGCTGAGAACCCATATCGAAAAAATAATTCCGATTAACGATGATGAATTTGAATTCATCTCATCCTGTTTTACTCATAAAAAATATAAAAAACACCAGTTCTTAATACAAGAAGGAGAAGAGGTGCCTTACAATTATTTTGTATTAAAAGGTCTTCTGAAATTAGTGTATACAGACGAAACGGGAAAAGAACATATTATTGGTTTTGCTATGGAAGACTGGTGGGAAACAGACTTTCCTGCTTACTATCAGCAGGCTACAGCTACCATGTCTCTGGAATGTGTAGAAGATACGGAAGTATTATGCCTTAAGCTGGATGATTACAGAAAACTTTGTGCTCAACTTCCAAAGCTAGAACATTTCTTCCTTGAAAAAGCATATATGGGATTTATTACAGCACAACAACGCACCGTTTCAATGATGACAACCGGAATTAAAGAACGATATGATCAGCTTTTGAAAAAATACCCTTCTTTGGTTCAACGTGTTCCCAAATCTCTTTTGGCTGCTTATTTAGGCGTATCCAGAGAAACGTTAAGCCGTCTGCCTCTGTAAAATGTGACCATATTCACATAATAATTGTGATCCGGATCACAGGAATTTATTGATTCTGTTCTGCAATTTTGCATTGTAATAACAACAAAAAATTTAATACAATGGAAAAAAGGACGGTTAATCCATGGAAATGGCAGAATGAGAGAAGCTATTCTCAGGCTGTAGAAGTAAAAAATGTTGAAAGTACCTTATATTGTTCAGGGCAGGCAGCGATTGATCCTGACGGAACATCCAGTAATAAGGATATGAAATCTCAGCTGGAACAGGCTATTGCCAATCTGGAGGAGGTCATCAATTCAGCAGGATATAAATGCGGAGGTATTGTCAGATTAAATGTTTACACCACTTCTTCGGAAGAACTTTGGCCTTATTTCCCAATCCTCCAGAAGTGGATTGCTGAACATAAGATTCAACAGGCATTAACGATGCTGGAGGTAAAAGGTTTATTTGAAACACTAAAAGTTGAACTTGAAGCTATCGTGGTAAAATAAATCGTAAACATGAATTAAAAGCTAACCTTCAAATATGATTTGGAGGTTTTTTTCATACATTTATATAGATTAATCCATAATCATTATAAAAATGAATATTCAACTTTTTTCAAAGAATGCTTTAGTAGGAGGTGCTACACAGGGAATCGGAGCTGGAATTGCCATAGAACTGGCGAAATGTGGGGCGAATGTTACTGTTATGGCCCGTAATGAAACAAAACTTAAAAATTTTGTTTCTTCACTGCCGGTTATCAATCCTGATCAGAAACATGAATATCTGGTAGCAGATTTTTCGGATTTTGAAAATTATAGAAAAACTATTGTTCAATATTTTAATGCCCATTCAATAGATATCCTGGTAAACAATACCAATGGTCCTGAACCGGGCTTAGCCGTTGATAAAAGTACAGATGATTATCAGAAAGCATTTGATCTTCTTTTTAAAACTGTTTGTGAAACAACATTATTGGCATTACCCCATCTGATCAAACAGAGAAGCGGACGTATCATCAACGTTTCATCTTTATCGGTAAAAGAACCGATCGGAAATCTTGCATTGTCCAATTCTATTCGCTCGGCAGTGATTGCATGGGCGAAAACCCTTTCCAATGAAATAGCACAGCATAATATCACGGTAAATAATGTTTTAACAGGATATTTTGACACGGAACGAATTCAAAAACTGGTAGCTCATGAGTCTCAGCAAAGTGGTGCTCCGGAAGAAGAAATAAAAAAAGCAAGAGAAAATAAAATTCCGATGAAAAGATTTGGGCAGCCGGAAGAATACGGCCATTTGGTAGCTTTCCTTGCTTCAGAATATTCAAATTACCTTACAGGAACTAGTATTCCTTTGGATGGAGGATTGAATAATACGTATTAAAATTATCATTTAAGAAACAAATACTTTTTAAACCACAAAAGTTTTTGAAGCTATTTCTAAGCTCTTAACGTTGCATATTAAGTACACTTAAGCTTATATAAATCTTCGATTTCTTACTTATATGAACTTTTCTATGATCTCATTTTGAACTTAATTAAGTTAGATTAGAGCTTCTATGGTTTAGAAAATACTAAGTTAAATGTAATAAAACCTTTTCTCCAATTGTTATATACATATTGGAAAATATTATATGAAAAATTGGTCTTTTAAAAAATGGAACACCATACTGGGATGGTTCCTTTTCGCCATTGCGCTTATTACTTATCTTTCAACGATGGAACATTCCCTGAGTTTTTGGGATTGTGGAGAGTATATCTCTTCAGCTGTGAAACTGGAAGTTACCCATGCTCCGGGAGCCGCTTTGTTTCAGATTGTGGGAGCTGTAGCGAGTTTTTTTGCGTTAGGAAATGCTGAAAATTATTCTATTGTGATCAATGCTATGTCTGCATTATTCAGTGCCTTTACCATTTTGTTTCTATTCTGGACGATTACTCATTTTTTAAGAAGACTTTTACATAAAGATTTTGAAGAAATTACGAAACATCAACAAATCTCGATTCTTTTTGCCGGAGTAATCGGTGCTTTATGTTTTACATTTTCAGATACATTTTGGTTTTCGGCGGTAGAAGGAGAGGTGTATGCAATGGCTTCTATGTTTGTTGCTTTGCTGGTGTGGCTTATCACCAAATGGGAGAACGAATATAAAGCAGTTGACAGCGAGCGATGGATTATTCTTATTTTCTTCATCATCGGGCTTTCTGTAGGTGTACATATGATGTGTATGCTGGCTATTCCGGCTATCTGCCTGGTTTATTATGCCAGAAATTACACTTTTTCCTGGAAGAGTTTTATGATTGCGAATTTGATTACGCTGGGAATTCTTGCCTTCGTATTCAAAATTATTTTTCCTTTGATTATGACGATGTTTGGAAAACTTGAAATTTTCTTTGTGAATGGGCTGGGGCTTCCTTTCCATTCAGGAACAATTGCAGCGTTTGTTCTTATGACAGTAATCAGTTATCTCCTGATAAAATATGCCCGAAAAGCCAAAAGAAAAGTGTATCAGACTGTAGCCTTATCCCTTGTTTATATGATTATTGGATTCTCATGCTGGCTGGTGATCCCCATCAGAGCGAATGCCAATCCTCCGATGAACCTTAATGATCCGGATACAGCCATCGGAATGAGAGACTACTATAACAGAGCACAATATGGCGACTGGCCTACCATTTACGGACAGAACTACACCGCATTTCTCGACAGTAACGGATTAGAAAAAGATGAAGAAGGAAATTACAAAAAAGACATTACTGGAGATATTTACGAAAAAGACGAAAAAACAGGTACTTACAGAAAAGCCGGTGAAAGGTTCAATTATGTATTTAATAAATCTCATATCAGCTTTATGCCAAGGATGTTCAATGAAGATAAAGAAGTGATGGCCAACTATATTTCTTTATACGGAGCTCCTGATTTTACCTTTAATTATGATAACGAAGAAGCGGCAGACAATCCGGAAGCTAAAAGGATTTTCGAAGAATTGAGAGCGAAATATGAAGGAGATTCCATCACTGCGGAAGATTATCTGAAGGTAAAGCCTTATGATATTATTAAGGTTAAACGTCCTTCTTTGGCTCAGAATATGGACTATTTTTTCTCCTTTCAAACCGGATATTATTTTGTAAGATATCTGATGTGGAATTTTGTAGGGAGACAGAATGATCTTCAGGGGCATATGGAAAATACCAACGGTAACTGGATCTCAGGATTTTCTTTTATTGATAATACGTTATTGGGAGATCAGGATCATATGCCCGTCAAGTTTAAAAATGAAAGTACTGTAAAGTTTTTCTTTTTGCCATTGATTTTAGGTTTGTTTGGTTTCTTTTTCCAGCTCAACAGAGATTTTGGACGATTTTATGCCATGCTTTCACTGTTTATTTTGACAAGTCTGGGAATTGTTTTCTATACCGGAGTAAAACCATTTGAAGTAAGAGAAAGAGATTATGCCATGGTAGGTTCTTTTTACGCTTTTGCAATCTGGATAGGGTTGGGAGCGGGAGCACTCCTTTGGCTGATTCAATCTAAGGTTAAATCCAATGCTGCTAATATTGTTTTGGGAATAGTTTTATTAGGGGTTCCTTTTATGATGGGATTTCAGAATTATACTTCGCATGACAGAAGCAAAAAGACGGCAGCCCGTGATTATGCCTATTCGTTCTTACATTCGCTGCCTAAAAACGACATCATATTTATTTATGGTGATAATGATACTTTTCCGGTGTGGGCCATTCAGGAGACGGAAAGATTCAGAGATGATGTGAAAACGGTCAATTTTACACTTTTAGGTACGCCCTGGAATATTGATCAGGTAAAAAGAAAAACATACAATGCCATGGGAATTCCAAGTGAATTGACTCATGAAGAATACAGAGATGGAGTGAATGACGCCGTATATCTGATGACAAAACAAAATTGGGAACGGATTTTCCAAATGTTAAAAGAACAAGGAGCTCCGGAGACCGCTTTTCAGGAGTTCAGAAAATATCTGACCCAGGATTCGCTTACTTTAAAAGAGGCTATGAAATTCCTGAAATTAAAATCACCAGAAAAAGACGAGCTGTTGAAAATGTACGTTGGGGAAAATTATGAAAAATATAATATCCTTCCGGTGAGTAAATTTATTCTTCCTGTCAATAAAGAAAATGCTGTGAAATCTGGAATTATTAATAAAGCTGATCTTCCAAATACCGAGGATCAGATCATGATTAATTATGAAGCCAGTTTACTTTATAAAAGCAATCTGATGCTGCTGGATATGCTGGCTAATTTCGATTGGAAACGTTCTATAAATTTCTCTTCAGGCGGAATGTACGACAGTGAAAACATTTTTTATCTGGATGAGTATCTTCAATTTGACGGTTTCAGTTACAGGCTGGTTCCTATTCACACTCCTCAGAAACCGGATGGAGACAAAGGAAGAGTAGATGCCAATTCTCTTTATCAGGTGGTGAAAAACTTCAGATGGGGAAATTTTAAAGACCTGAGTAATTATTATGATGAAACGGCTACGTCTAATATTCTGGGCTACAGAACGTCGGTTAGCAGAGCTGTGTCTGCACTTGTGGCAAGCGGACAGAAAGCTAAAGCATTAGAATTACTGGATCTTGCAGCCAAAGAAATTCCTGTGGAAAAATATAATGATCCGCGCTCATTAAGTGCCATGGTTACAGGATATATTGCTGCCGGACAGGAACAAAAAGGTCTTGAACTGGCAGAAACGCTGAAAAAAGGAATATTTGAAGAGTACGATTATTACCAAAACCTGACCCCTTCATTTAAAGCAATGGCCAAAAGACAGATGAAGTCAAAACCGATGGAATATGCACTTGTTGTTTCAGCGGTTACAGATGGTTACAAGACTTTGGGTGAGAATGAAAAAGCAAAAGCTTACCTTTTAAAATCAATGGAGCCGATTGATAAGAAATTCAATGTATTTATAAAAGGACTGCAGCAGATGGGCAAAGAAAAGGCCGCGAAAGAAGCTGAAAATGTTCGCCAGATTGCTCCTTTTTATCAGTATTTATTTAATGTGATGGAGCCGTTTGATTCCACGTATTCCAGAAAAAAAGAACTTGAAATTACCAATGCGCTAATGAAAGTAACGCAGTAAATCTTAAATAAAAGCCTTTAAATTCAATATTTAAAGGCTTTTTAATGTAAATGGAATTTTATTTTATAAACGCAAAGAATTACATACTTGATTCTATTTATTGAGAGCAAGTAGATTTGATCAATTTCATTGATCATTTTTAAGCGAATGTATTATCATAAAGCTTCATCCGCGACAAAGTCGCTCTTCTTCGCTCCCTTGAAATAAATGGGACCATAATATTCCTTTGCGTTAAAAATCAACATCGGAATAAAGCTTTTTAAAAATCCTCAAACCTCACAAGTTCAAAAATCGATGAGGTTGAATCATTCATCCTAACGCTTTTCTTTCAACGACCAGCCAAATTTCAATCCAATGATAAAAATAACCAAAAGCAATTCACCGGCAGCCAATAAAATATCTCCAGGCACCCGCATCCATCTTAGAAAATGCATGATGTCCGTTTGCATAAATTCTGCAGAACGTGCATACCAGTAACCTTCTTTTATAGAAGCCACAGACTGCATAATTCCTATTGGAAGAAGACTGATGGTTACCATCACCAGCAATCCTATGTTGATCATCCAGAATGCCCAGCCTATTAATTTATCATTCCACTGACGGTCAGGATAAAGCCCGCGCAAAACAAACATCATCAATCCGATTCCCAGAATTCCATAGACTCCAAACAAGGCAGCGTGACCGTGCACCGCTGTGGTATTCAGTCCCTGAATATAATACAATGCAATAGGAGGGTTGATAGCAAATCCGAAGATCCCTGCACCAAGAAAATTCCAAAAACACATGGCTATGAAACAGTATATAGGCCATTTGTAAGCCTGAATCCAAGGCGTTGATTTACTTAACTGATAGTTTTGGTAGGCTTCATAACCTATCAAAACAAGCGGAACAATTTCAAGTGCACTGAAAGTTGCTCCCAATGCCAGCACAGCGGTTGGCGTAGCACTGAAATACAAATGGTGGAATGTTCCCAAAATGCCTCCGCCAAGAAAGATAATGGTAGAAAATAAAACGGCATTGGTGGCAGATTTTAGTCTTAATAATCCGAGTCTTGTAAATAAAAATGCAGCCACTACCGTTGCGAACACTTCAAAAAAACCTTCTACCCAAAGATGAACCACCCACCATCTCCAATATTCGGCAATGGCCATATGAGTTTGCCTTCCATACATTAATCCTGCACCATAAAATAAGGCAATTGCTACAGATGAAAGCGTAAATAAGGTTAATAAATGACGGTCTCCATCTTTACGTCTTAAAGCCGGAAGCAGTGCTCTGACCATTAAAACCAACCAAAGGATAAGGCCTATGAGTAATAATACCTGCCAAACTCTGCCCAGTTCTACATATTCATATCCCTGATGGCCCCAAAGGAAATTATCTACCAGACCAAGCTTTTGCATCACACCAAGCCATTGTCCGGTTAAAGATCCCAGTACAACAATCAGTAAGGCACCGAATAATATATTGACTCCCAATTTCTGATATTTCGGCTCATACCCTGAAACGGCTGGAGCAATATAAAGTCCTGTGGCCAGCCATGAGGTAGCAATCCAGAATATGGCGAGCTGTACATGCCAGCTTCTGGAAACCGACTGTGGCAAAAACTGATCCAAAGGAATTCCATAAAATCCGCTTCCTTCCACACCATAATGCGCGGTAACGACTCCTGCAAGCATTTGAACAAGAATCAGCAATGCTACCACCCAGATATATTTCAATGTGGCTTTCATAGAAGGTGTTGGCTTCATATTTCTCAGTGGATCTCCGTGTGGAAGAACCTCACTGATCTCTTCCTCTTTGTTCCTTGCATGGTAAAATACCAAAAGCCCCACACTCCCTAATAAAAGTAAAATACTGAATCCTGACCACAAATGAAGTGAAGGAGGGGGAACATTTCCAACGGACTCATCATGAGGCCAGTTATTGGTATAGGTTACATCATCTCCCGGCCTTTCCGTAATACACACCCAGGTGCTCCATGCAAAGAAAGCATTCATTTTGGCCATTCTTCCGGTATCTTTGATGGTATTCTCCGGAATAGCGTACTGATCACGGAGTGTTGCCATGGAAGCATCATTCATAAATAAATTTGAATAATACTGTGCAAGCTGTTTCTGCACTTCAGCCCGTTCAGGAGAGAATATAATTTCATTTTTACTCTCGTTAAAAGTATTGGTACGAAGCTCTTTTTTCAGCAATACCTGATATTTCGCCTGTTCTTCATCCGGAAGGTTTTTATAAACCTTTCCATCCTTTTTGGCCAGTTCATGAAGCAGCAGAACAGATTCGCGGTGAAGGTAATCTGCCGTCCAGTCTGGAGCAATATAGGCACCATGTCCCCAGATACTTCCTACCGTTTGTCCACCAATAGACTGCCAGACGTTCTGCCCGTCTTTAATATCCTGTGCGGTTGCAATCACAGTTCCATCTGTAGTTACTACTTTGTCCGGAATTGGCGGTATTTTTCTGTAAATTTCAGTTCCATAGAAGATCAATACAGCAAACGACGCAATCATTACTACAGCAAGCCATATCCAAAGTTTTTTAGGTGTCATTCAGTATTAATTTTTAAGATTCAACGGCAAATTCTTTCTCCAGTCGGATGGCTTTTGGGAAAAGGATATTATTTTCAAGGTGGATGTGTTTATGCAGATCATTTTCAAAATCCTGAAGCATGGCAAAAGCAACTTTATAAGTGTTGCAGGCATCCGCTGGCGGAAGATATTCATTGGTGATTTCTGCAATCCTTCTGAAACGGTCGCCTTCTATTGTATGATCATGTTCCATCATGTGGACCGGATTTTCTACCGTTCCAAAATGAGGTTTTTGAAGGGTATTGCCGGATAGTTTAGCTTTCACCATTTTCTTTACAAATGGGAACAGAATCAGTTCTTCTTTTTTCATATGAGCGGCCAGATCGTGTGCCGATTCATTAAATAAAGAATTGATTTCAAACAATTCAGGATGTCTTCCTCCGTGCACTTTACACAATTTATCAAGAAATGCCTGCAAAACGGGAGTTTTTTCTTCTACATAACGATGGTGGGTTTTCTCGATGTAATCTGTGAGAAGATCCAGAGGCCAGCTGTTGAAGTCTATTGAGGAACCTTCATTTTTTGGAAGCGCTTCCAGTTCTTCATAAATTTTTTCGGGAGCAAGTTTCTTATTGCTGCATGCTTCTTCAATGGTTCTTCCGCCTTTACAGCAGAAATCAATGCCATGTCTTTTAAAAATTGCAGCTGTTCTGAAATCTTCAGCTACCATATTACCTATAAAGTCTGTTCTTGTATTCATAATATAATACTTTTTTGTCTTTTATTATTTTAAATTTTTTTTATTACTTTTTAAGTGATAGGATATATTTTACCATCTGCTTGGCATTCTCTTTACTCAAGCCTGTATGAGGAGTCATGGGAATTTCGCCCCAATTGCCTTTACCACCGTCAATGATTTTTTGTGCCAGCATATCAAGATCTGTGTCCGTATATTTTGCTGCAACTTCCTGGTAAGAAGGACCTATTAATTTTGAATCTATTTTATGGCAGGTAAGGCAGTCGGTTCCTTCTATTAATTTCAACCCTTCATGTTTTGATGCATCTATGGATGCAGGAACTTCCGGAGTTGTTTCTACTGGTTGTGGCTCAATATTTTGTGATGTAGAATATGGTTCCGGCTGTGGAATGGGAGTGGTTTCTGTTTTGGAGCATGAAAATAATATTGCGGTTAAGGTTATTGCGCCTATGGTATTTAGAATAAGTTTTTTCATAATGAATTGGTTTTGCTATTGAACTGGGTTTCTTTTGAATTGTAAAGTGATGGCTGTCATCAGCATCAATGCTTTCGCGGTTTCTGCATAAATAAAATAGTCGTGCAATGGAGTAGGAGATACTGCTTTTCCTGATGAAAGTAAGTCGACACGAGAATCTAATACAGGTAACAGCCAGAACTGCTCTAAAGCAAGTAATGAAAATAAAATTACCAGAAGAATAAAATCAATTTTCGTATAATTTCTTCGGCTGATGAGCATCAGAACCAAGATTACAATAAGAAATCCCCACTGCATTTTTGATGAGAGTCCAAACATGAGCTTTCCCAGTCCTAGTGCTGTTGGAAGGGTAATCCCGGGAACCTGAAACTTCAAAGGAGTCTCCAGAAAACTGATGGTGATAAACATTCCGGTCATTAGACAGAATAGCATCAGTACAAGTGGATTTTTAAGATATAATTTCATGATGATTTATTTAATATTAAAAGATCTTTTTATCTTTTATTAATTTAAATTTTTTTTTAAGCTTTTAAATGAGTGAGTTGTAAATCCAGATTATCAACAAACATTTGAATTTTTGAAGTTTCAAGCATAATACGCAAATCCTGTCTGATGCTTTTAAATTGATCATGAAGCGGGCACGGATGTATTTCTGAACATTGATCAAGCCCAAGTCCGCAACCGGTAAAAAGCTTATCTCCGTCAATTTCTTTTACAATATCAGCAATGGAAGTATTCAGATTTTTTTGATCCATATAGAAACCTCCGTTTGGACCTTTGGCGGATTGCACAAATCCTTTTCTGCCCAGATCCTGTAAAATTTTAGCAATAAAATGTTCTGGTGAATGGATGCTTTTTGAAATGTCCTTAATCCCGACCCTGCTGTCATTTTTAGACTGCTGGGCAATATAGATCAAGGCTCTTAAAGCATATTCACAGGTTTTTGAAAACATTTTACTGAGTTTTATGGGACAAATATAGAAAGATATTTTTAATAAAAGATAAATTAGTCTTTTATTTTTTTCTAAATCTGATGAAGATCATTTCTAAGCTCTCTATCCCAACATATTTTGGGTTGCTTTATTACTTTTTCTAAGATCAGATGGCCTCGATTGGGTAAATTCATGAAAAGTATCACTGAATGCACTGATAGAGCTATAGCCTACATCATCGGCAATTTCATTGATGGGTTTGTCTGTATTTAAAAGCAGTTCAATGGCTTTGATGATTCTTAATGTTTTCAGATACTGAAGAAAAGAAATGTCCATATCCGCTTTGAAAAGTCGTGACAGAGAGCGCTCACTCAAACCAAATCTACTGCTGATATTGGACAGAGTAAGCTTTTCTCCGATATTCCATTCCAGATAAGAAACTATTTTCATCATCTGTTTGTTATGGGTCGCAGGAAGAATAATAGGCAAGGGCTGTTGATGGGTTTTGGGAAGAATCTTTTTTAATGCCACTAAAAATTCAAAGTTTTCATCTTTTGCCGTGATATGTTTTTCATCCCAGATTTCAGTGTACTTGATCATCTGAATCAAAAGTTCTGATGCCGGATAAATTCCCAGCCGGCTATAGAAAGGATCTGCAGTATCATCATGAGCATAAAAATAAAGCGATCTCAGGACAGTGGCGGTATATCCGATCTCTAAAATGTGTTCCATCCCTTGCGGAATCCAGAAAAAGTGTCTTGCCGGAACTACATAGGTTCTGTTATTAATCGTAATATAGGCGATACCTCCTTCTACATAGCTCAACTGCCCCTTTGTATGTTTATGAAAAGGAATCAGTTTTTCTGATTTTTCGTGCATTACAAATACACTTTTATCGTCTTTATCAATGTCAGGAAGTGCAGCAATTAATCCCATAAAAAAGTTTAAAGTTCCAAAGAAAATGCAAATATAAGCATTTGGCCGGAATCATGTAAAAGTTGACTATTTTAGATAAATAATATTTCCGGATTGCCAATAAATTTGCAGTGCAATAATTCAAAAATTCAAATGAAAACTTATGTCGCCGGATTACTGATAGTTGGAATTTCCTACACCCTATCAGCTCAAACCGGTAGTCCAGCAAAGGATACCATACGTCTCTCCCTAAAAGACGCATGGCAAAAAGCGGAAGAAAATAGCCGCAACATCAGAATCAATACCATCAGTGCAGACATTGCCGAAGCTGAAGTAAAAGATGCTAAAAGAGAGCGTTTGCCGGAGATTGATGTAAAAGGTTCGGTAGAAAAAGCATCCAATATTCCTATCTATGAAAACGGAATTTTTTCCAGACCCACACAGCATGAAGTGATTCATACGCTTTACCGGGCCGGAGCAGATTTTTACCTGAACATTTATAACGGAAACAAACTGAATCTTAAGATCAAAGAAAACCAAACGCTTCAAAAAATTAAGAATATTCAGAAGAAACAGTCGGTTTCAGATATTCATTATAAAACAGCAGCCCTTTATCTTGAACTTCAGAAAACTTTGATTTTCAGAGATCTGATAAAACACGATATAGAGGATCAAAAAACACAGCTTAAAGAAATACAGGTACTTTATAAAAACGGCGTGGTTTTAAAAAGTGATGTGTTAAGAATTGAACTTGAGCTTTCAAAACGAAAAATGACACTGATTACCATAGAAAATGATATTCTGATTGCTACCCAAAAACTGAATATTATTCTCGGAATTCCTGATGACCAGATGGTGATGCCCGAAGCACCCATTAATCAGTGGAACGAAAACACTACCTACAATGAATATCTGAAACTGGCATTGGACCATTCTTTCAACTACCATGTTTCAGGACAGCAGACAGAATTGAGTAAACTGAAAGTGAAGCAGGTAAAAGCCAATGTACGCCCTAAAATTGGGATGTATGGCGAATTTTATTATGCCAATCCGCAGATTTTCCTTTATCCTTATAATCCTTATTGGTATTCGTTGGGAATTGTGGGAATTAAGGCTTCATTTTCCATTTCTTCCCTTTATCATAATACAAATAAAGTAAAAGAGGCACAGCTGGAATTTGAAAAAGAAGAAGAGGCACACAAGGATACAGAAGATCAGGTAAGGCAACAGGTGAAAGAAGCGTATTTGCGCTATCAGGAAGCTCTTGAACAGATAAAAGTAGCAGAAGCGAATGTCATTCAGGCCAAAGAGAACGCACGTATCATTAAGAATACCTATTTCAGCCAGACTTCTCTTATTACAGAACTGCTGGATGCTGATATACAGCTGCTTCAGACAAAATTTGAGCTGGAAGCAGCCAAGATCATGGCTCAAAATAATTACTATTTATTACAAAATATTACAGGAATTTTATAATACAATGAAAAAAAAATATACTCCCACCGATAGATTGATTACAAAGATTACAGGATGGATTTCAGTTCTAATCGTAGCTGCACTTGCAGTTTGGGGCGGTTTTACCCTCAAAAATTATTATGCTTATGAGCAGACCAATGATGCGCAGGTTCAGGAATATGTGAATCCTATTATTTCAAGAGCCGGAGGGTTTATCGTAGCCGTAAAGTTTGAAGAAAATCAGGAGGTCAAAAAAGGAGATACCCTTTTAATCATTGATAACCGTGAATATATTCTTCAGGAAAAACAGACTCAGGCAGCCATTCAGAAAGCCCGCGCACAACTGAGAGTGTTGGAAAGCACTACTGGTACCACAGAAAAAGAAGCCGCAGTAGCAATGGCCCAGGTGGATGCCAGTAAAGCGAAAGTCTGGAAACAACAGCTGGATTATGACAGATATAAAAAGCTGTATGATGAAGAATCTGCTACTAAGCAGCGTCTTGAAGATGTGAAAGCAACACTGGATGTGAATGAAAGCGATTATAAATCTTCACAGGATAATTATGCGGCATCAGTATCTAAAATTAATGATATTCAGGCTGAAAAAACGGTTGTATTAGCTGAAATTGCAAGACTGGAAGCATTGTTGGATCGTCACAAACTGGATGTGAGTTATACCGCTGTCACAGCAGCCTATGATGGAAGGATGGGAAGAAGAACGGTTGAGGTAGGGCAGATGATTGATGCCGGAGAAACCTTGGCATTTATTGTTAATAACGAAACCGATAAATGGGTGGTAGCCAATTATAAAGAGACACAGATCAAAGATATGCACATCGGTGATCATGTGAAAATTGTGGCCGATTCTTATCCGGACAGAGAATTTAAAGGGACGATAATCTCACTTTCTCCTGCAACAGGATCAAGTTTTTCACTGCTTCCACCGGATAACTCTACCGGAAATTACGTGAAAATTGTACAGCGTATTCCTGTGAGAATTAAAGTGGATGGAATAAGGAAAGATATTGATGTTCTGAAAGTAGGAATGAACGTAAATGTATATGCCGATAAAAAGCATTCCAATGGTTAAAAGACAAATGCCCTATTTTAAAAAATGGGCTCCGGAATGGCTGGTGAAGATTATTCTTTTTTCAATGACGCTTCCGGGAATTATTATATTTTTTCTTCCCTTGGCGAATGTGAATGCAGCTGCGGGATATTATGGATGTGAACCGGCAGATATTCAGTTTTCTGTAGCATTGTTTTATGCCGGATATGTAGGTTTTTATAGCTTGGAAAGGAGGTTTTTCAGTTTTCTGGCCGCCAAAGAATATTTTCTTCTGTTTACTACACTACAGATTCTGGCTTGTCTGATTTGTTATTTCACTCGTGAAGTTTACATTCTGTTTCCGGTTCGTTTTATACAGGGAATGTTGTTTGCAGGGAATGTCAATCTTTCGCTTACCCTTATTTTTACCCGGCTGAGTAGTGAAAGAGGAAGGGAGATCAGTTTTTCTGTATTTTTCGGAATTCTGATCTGTGCATTACCATTCAATAACCTGATTACGGCGGATCTAATTGACTCCTATAATTTTAATATTGTTTATAAAACCGCCATATTCTCCTATCTGCCGGGACTTATTTTCCTGACTTTTGCGATGAGCAATTACAGAACCCATGCCAGATTTCATCTCTATAAACTTGACTGGCAGAGTTTTGGGCTGTTCAGTACAATATTGGTTCTGGTAGGATATATTACCATTTTTGGTCAGGAATATTATTGGCTGGAAGATAACCGGATTCTGGGAAGTGTAATCGGAATTATTGTTTTAACTAGTATATCCATATTCCGCCAGCAGGCTATTAAAAGACCTTATATTGACCTGCGGGTTTTCAGATACCGAAACTTTAAAGTGGGTTTACTGATTCTTTTTGTAATGTACATCTGCAGGTTTGCATCAGGAATTGTGAATACTTACTTTGCTGCAGAATTGCATTTAGATCCGTTTCATATTTCTTATATTAATATTTTTAATCTGGCCGGGCTGGTTATCGGAGTAATCATTGCCTGCTGTATGGTTTTGCAAAAGAAAAATATACGGTTTATCTGGGTTCCTGGCTTTCTTATGCTGTTGATTTTTCATGGATTAATGTATTATTCTTTTGATGTTCAGGCTGATGAATTTAATTATTACATCCCATTATTCCTTCAGGGATTGGGGGTAGGATTGATTATGGTTCCTACAATCATTTTTATTATTTCGTCCGTTCCTGCCATAATTGGACCTTCCGCTGCTGCAACGGCTTTAGCAATCCGATATCTTGGATTTTGCGTCAGCATTGCTTTGATTAATTTTTTTGAACTTTTTGAAAAAAGTCGTCATTATAATGCTTTTCAGGATCATTTAAGTGCTGTAGATCCTGCTGTCAAGATTTTTCTTCACCAGCAGACAGCTAAACTGGTTGCCAGAGGAATGCCTGAAGGTAAGGCTGTAAAAGCTGCCAATAAGTTATTGATTGGAAGGATGAATGTTCAGAATCATGTCCGTTTTGCCATGGATTATTACGAAATGATGGTCTGGCTTCTTGCCGCTTCATTGTTATTGATTTTAATTTTTCCTTATCTGAATCGTACTGCTCTTTATTTGAAATCCCGCAGATTGTCACCGGCTTAAGGATGGATTCTTAATTAAAAGTATAGCTTGTTAGCTAATTTTATAGTAGAGTGCTGAGACTGTCTTATAGGCAGTCTCTTTTTATTGTGGTTGAATATCTATTTTGGCCGAAACAGTATGTTTTTTGTCATTGCAGACAAAATGCTTTCTCTTTACATTTGTACTCATACAGAACGAGATATGAGGAAAGAAGGACAATATGCCGAAGTGAAAAACATAGTGCTTCTGGCATTGCCACAAGTGCAGCTGCTTGATATTGCCGGACCTCTGGATGTTTTTACAGCCGCAAGCCGATTTTTGAGCAGTGACAGTTATGATGGAGGTTATCATGTTTATCTGGTTTCCGGAACTTCCGAGAAAACCATTTGTTCCGGTTCAGGAATGCCTTTATTGTGCAGTCATACCATTTATGATATTGATTTTCCTATAGATACTTTGTTGGTGGCTGGGACAACCTTGTGCGTATTAGATGAGATCAGCCCGGATATTTATCATTATCTCCAAAATATAAGGTCAGAAGTAAGGCGTTTAGGATCCGTTTGTGTAGGAGCATTTGTTCTGGCCAAAGCAGGTCTGTTGGATGGTAAACAGGTAACAACTCATTGGAAATTTGCAGACACATTGCAGAAATCCTACCCAAAACTGGAGGTGAATGTCAATCCTTTTTTTATTTGTGATAAACCTATCTATACTTCAGGAGGTGTTTCTTCGGGGATGGATCTTGCATTAGCTCTTTTAGAAGAAGATTTTGGAAAACCGTTGGCCACAGAAGTTGCCCGTCATCTTGTGCTGCATTTAAAAAGATCCGGAATGCAATCGCAGTTTGGAAATGCTCTGCCAGAATATGAAATGATGTCTCCTCTTACAAAAGATGTTCGTGACCTGTTGAAAGATAAGCTGGGTGAAACAATAACAATAGAATACATCGCAGAGTCACTTAACATGAGTATTCGTAATTTTTCCAGAGTATTTGTAAAAGAATCAGGAATGCCACCGGGTAAATTTCTTGAAAAAATGAGGTTGGATCAGGCTAAAAATATGCTGGAATATACCGATATGAGCGTGGATATGATTGCGGATAAATGTGGTTTTAGCAATTCGGTTTCGCTTAGCAGAGTATTTCTTAAAAATATTTCCATTTCTCCGGCACAATACCGGAAAGCATTCAAGACCACAGAATAATTGTTTTTTCTTCTGAATTAACATAAAACTGATCATCCTCAATGGTCAGCAGGGTAGACCTGTGCCTTTCTTCAAAAAATAATAATCTTAAAAATAACAGCATTATGAAACACGTACAAAACAGGAAAACAATGAATGTCGCATTTTTAATCTATGATCAGGTAGAAGCCCTTGATTTAAACGGACCTTTAGATGTTTTTGTAAAAGCAAATGTCATCCATCCAAATTCCTATCATTGCTTTACAGTCGGGAAGATAAAAGAACCTGTGTATATGGAAGCCAATACAATGGCCATCATTCCTACTTATGACATTCATACATGCCCTAAACCGGATATGATTGTTGTTCCAGGAGCAAATCCAGAGCACATTATGAAGTATATTCAGGATAAAGACTTTCAGGGAACTGTGCTGAAATGGATCAAAGACAATTACGATCTAGGTACTGTAGTATTTACAGTATGTACAGGAAGTATGCTGCTTACCGGAACAGGTATACTGGCCAATCATAAGATTACAACACATAGTATGTTGCTAGATACCCTGGAACAGCATAACCTTGAGGCTAATGTAATCAGAAATGTGCGTTATGTTGATCAGGAACAGCTAATTACTACTGCAGGAATTACAGCCGGAATTGATGCTGCCCTTTATCTTATTGGAAAGCATCTGGGGCAGGAAACTGTTGATACAATTGTTGAAATTTTTGAATATCAGAATAATAAAGTTGATGTTTCAAATTAGAACTAAAACTATTTTATTTTACAATTTCGCCAACTGTAAAAGTTGGCGAAATTTATTTTTTGAATAATAATTAATGACGGAAGCTGAAAAGTTTGATACAAAGAGGAATAAAGCCCATTGATAAGGCAATATAAATAGCTACCCGCACATAATTAAGGGTTTTCCAGAGTGATATCCGGGATATTATTTCTTCTGAAACGGAAGAGGATGCTGCCAGGTTTTGGAATTGTATAATATGAGGAGCAAAAAAGGTTAGCGTCCAGACTCTTACCGCTGCATGAATGACGAATAAAGCCAACAGCCAGTTCCTTACCGGATCTATTTTCCAGCAAAAAATAATAGCAAATATGAAAGCGATCTCATGAAGGGAATGAAGAATGATCCAGAAAAATTTCAGACTTGCTCCTTTTCCATCCTGAAGGAATTTAAATGTGTCGGGTGGGGAAGAAGCCCATTTTGGGACAAATACAAGAGTTTCGAAAATCTGTGCGCCATTCATAAGGAAATAAAGCAATGTGGTAATACAAAGCCATATTTCTGCGCGGCTAATTGAAGTGACGGTTAAACTTTCCATGGTTTTATAATGGTTTTATGGGGTGTTTAAATGATCTGCTGTTTCTTTCATAATAATCGTTGCCTCTCTGAAATACCGCTCAATGGATTCTATTTCCTTTTGAGAAAAAGTAGCAATGAGTGCAAGTGTTTTCTGCTGCAGCTCATCGAAAATAGGACCCAATAATTTCATGCTGTTCTCAACATTTGGAATGATGACTACTTTTCTTCGGTCTTCCGGGATAAACTGCCTCTTAAGTAGATTTTTTTTTTCCAGCCTGTCTATCAATCCTGTCACGGCACCGGTAGTAAGGCCTGTTAACTTTGAAATTTCACCTGCTGTTATAGATTCATACTTCAGAATAAGTCCCAGATACTTATGGTCAGCACTGGAAAGACCTGCTTTTCTGGCAATAGCTTCGTGCATAAAAATAGAAGCATCAGAATATGATCTGCTGGCTTCACGAAAATCCTGTATATTATTTTTAGTCATCTATTTAATTTAATTACTAATTATCTTAGTTGCTAAGATATATTTTATTTTTGATTCAGCAAAATATTTTTATTATGTCTAAAAAATTTGTTCATTTGGCAATTTCCGTTATTCCAGTAATTTTTATCAAAAAAAATAATTAACGTAATTAATTTATAAACAAGCGTTTGACTTTTTGACAGTAAATTTTATTATAAAAAAGCCCGGAAAAGTTTGGAATTTAAGACTGTTTTTCTATCTTTGCAGTCCCTTAAACAAAGGGATTTACTTGATAAAGTAAATGGCCGACTCGGTAGCTCAGCAGGTAGAGCAATACACTTTTAATGTATGGGTCCTGGGTTCGAATCCCAGCCGGGTCACTATCTGAAAGATGTGAAAATGAAATTTTCAAATACATCGGAAAAATATTAAAAAAACCTGCAAATTTAAATTTGCAGGTTTTTTGTTTATAGTGTTTGCTATAATGTTTCAAAAATGGTCGATTATTATACATTTGTATTAACTGACCAGTTTGATTTTACTCGTTCATTCAATTGAAATTCAGGAATATCGTTACTCTTCGTTTTTCGGTTTAAAGTTTTTCCCAACTCCCTGACGGAGAAATGTAATTTTTCCCTGTACTTTTTTTGCTTTTTCAAGGACTTCCAATGCTTTTGCTCGTTCGTTGATTTTGCCAGCATGTGTTATATTGTCCTGACGTTCATTTTTTTTCATGCTATAATATAGTGAATTTATTTGAAAAAAACAAATTATAGTTCTGAAAATTCATATAAGAAATTTTTAAGCAAAGAATTTTTATCTATTAGAGATTATTTTAAGTAATAAGAGTAAGGGTTTCTGTTCATTTTTACAATATTCAAAATTTAAATCACAGAGCTAGTTCCAGAGTGAAAAATTTTTCTCTCTGATTTTGTAAAAGTTAGCGTAGTTCAGGTTGTGAAATCTCAGGAAAGTATTGTAAATAAAGAAAAAGTTTCTATCTTTGCAGTCCCTTAAACAAAGGGATTTACTTGAAAAAGTAAGCGGCCGACTCGGTAGCTCAGCTGGTAGAGCAATACACTTTTAATGTATGGGTCCTGGGTTCGAATCCCAGCCGGGTCACTTTTAACAAAAAGAGAATATGTAATTAAATTATTGCATGTTCTCTTTTTTTATTTAAAGTTGTATCCAATTTTTAGAAAAGATAAATTTTAAATCTATTTGTACTGTATTTAATCGTATAATAGTGCTTTTATTTTAAATGAGTGCAAATATTCCAGGATTTGAAATCTGTTGTTTCAAAATAATCAAACATTCTATTTATCGCTCGCTGTATTCCTCAACTTATCATCTTATTAGAAATATTGCTTTTTCCTTATTCTCTTTTTTTTAGAATTAGATATAGCAGTGCATAATTAAAACAAGAATTTTTATTTTATATTAAAGTTATAAAAACTGATTTGAGTAATTTATGATCTCATTTTTAATTTTGAAAGTGCTCTTTTTCCTTTTTAAAGATCATTATTATGTTTGATATTATCAAAAAATGTATGAATTTCAATTAATATGATTTGATACTCTTCACCTAATACCTTCTTTGTTTTGTTATTATTGCTGTTTTTATTATTTTGATTTTCAATATATTGTGTGCTTTGTGGTAATTTTGTGTTATATCTTTTTTTTGAAAATAAGTTTGTTTTTCCTTCAATTTGCAAAATAGAATTTTACAAACACAATTGAATCAGCAAACTTTAAAAAATGATGAACATTATTTTTTAATCAATCTATAATTTTATAAAACACATTAAAGATGAAAAAATTATTATTTCCAGCAGCATTAGCTGCTTCTTTAAACATGTACTGTCAAATGGGTGTCAATACTCCATCACCCGCATCTACTTTTGACATCAAAGCAAAAAATACAACAGGAACTTCAACCAATGTAGATGGACTTATAATCCCAAGAGTGGACCGACAAAGAGCTCAAAGTATGGTAAGTATTCCTAACTCTACACTGATCTATATAAATAACATTGCTACTGGATCACAAACCGGAAATGCCATTAATATAGATACTGTGGGATATTATTACTTTGATGCCACCAATGTATGGACGAAGTTGAATTCAGGCAACAATCCCACAAACATTTACAATGCAGATGGAACACTTACAGGAAACAGAACTGTAAAGCAAAATGCTAATACATTGAACTTTACCGGAACTGCAGTAAATGCTTTTTCAGTAGATGATGGATCCCTTTCTGTGGATGCTGCCAACAACAGGGTAGGAATAGCAACTACTGCTCCAACTAATTCACTTGACGTAAACGGAACGGCAAGAGTAAGGACTATAAATACGGCTGCATCTGCTTTGGGAGTTGGTCTTATTACTCCTGTATATGCACAGACTGACGGAGTTCTGGTGAAGCCATCTACTAATGATCATTTTGGGGAGCTTAGATCTAATAACGCTTTTGTAATTCCTAATACAGATGCAACTATGTTTTTAACTATTGATTCAGGGATCTATAAAGTTATTATTACCTCAATTGATGGTTGTGGTGGTGGAACTGTTGCAGAGTATTATTATGCTAATTTTGCGGGTAATAACTTTATTGCTGTAAACGGTTTGGGAGGAATGACAGATTCCGGTAGTGGGACACAAAAATCTCCTACATTTAACAATACTTCAAGGGCTGTAGTTGAAACTTCTTGGACGGGTATAGTGTCTTGCCAGTCGGGGGGTAATGCTACTGCTTTTAATTATACTTTAACAGCTCATGGAACTTCGTTGAATATCAAAAATACAGGAAATGTCACACAAAATTTTTATATAACGCTTATTAGAATGTTCTAAAAAATAGTCTATATGTTTTTTATTATAAAATGGTTTGTACAAGGAAAATACACTAATTAAAAAAAATTACTTAATACAGATCAATATATTACTTAGCATTAACTAAGAAAGGCGATTCATTTGAATTGCCTTTCTTAGTTAAAAAGAACTATTATAATAAAGCTTGCAGTTTTATGCTTCACAAAATATTTCTGCATTTTTGTTTGGGGTATTATATAATATTGATTTTGATTAGAAAAAAACGGATAATTCTAAATCATAAGAAGTAATGTCTAAAACTATGAAGGATAGCCAAAGCTCTGCTTTGAGGTAATTTATTAGCTTTTTTATTCACATATATATTTCATACTAATGTTGTGACTCAGACCTTCCTTGGAGATACTCTCTACTTCTTCAAATCCAGCTTTTTTATACAGGTTGTAAGCCTTATCGTTACCATGGGTGACTTCTAAATGGATTTCAATATCATTAAATTTTTGACGTGCTTCATCAATAATAGCTTCAATTAGTTCCAGACCTACATTTTTTCCCTGATACTCTTTTTTTACGTACATCTGGTAAATATTTCCAATATTATTTTCATCTTTCACAAACGTACAGATCCCAATAAGTTCCTTGTCTGCAAAGGCTCCCAATACAAATCTTTCCTCTGTTTGTTCTTCAATATCATTTTCCATCCGAAATTTTTCAATTTTCAGAGCTTCCTGATAATTTGCTCCAAATGATTCAGGAAATTTCTCTAGGCTTTCCAGTCGGATAGCTCTATAGATTTTACTTTCTTCAGGAAAAATTTTCCTATAATTAATATTCATAATTTGTTATTGATTGATATGTGTTTATTAATTTTTTAATTTAAAATTTAGAATTATTTTAATGCTAAATTTAATATATATGATTTGTTTAGCTTAAATAATTGTCAGGAATTTTTTACCGCTGAAGATATTTGTAACAATTTTCATTTCAGGTAGTCTTATTATAAACAAAACATTCGTTTTTTTGATCAGAAATGCCTACATAAAATTCTGATATAGTAAAAAGTGTCTGTTTATGGGGAAAATTGTGTTACTTTATTTAAATATTACATTTTTGCAAAATAAGATGCTTATTTCACAATAAGCATGATAAATTATGTATATTTATAACACATATTGGGGAATAATAATAAAAGAATAGTAGAAAATTATCAACATATTTTTACGAAATATGTATAGGTAGACATAGGGAAAAGTTGGTGGTGATGGGAAAAATAGATTTGATCTTTTTTAAAAATAAAAAGAGGCATCCAAAGGACATAAAGAAAGTAATAGCTTATACAATCTGTATAGGATTGTTTTTGTGTATATTTTCTTGTAATCAGGATTCTCATGATAAGGAAAGAGAAAATTTTGATGTTTCTTTATTGACTCAAAGTGCTGAACTGCAGCTGTCCGGCAGGTATGAATCTTTTGTCCACCTCAATATAACCTATCTGAAAAAAGCTGCTAAAATGAAATATAAAGCAGGAAAAGGGTTATGTTACCTGAACATGGCAGGAGTCAATGTCTCAGCAGGGAATTACGAAAAAGCCCGCTTTTTTTTCAATAAAGCAGAGAAAGATTTGGAAAACTCTGAGAATCCTTATCACAAAGCAACCTTCTATGATGATTACAGTTTTTATTATTCGCATCTTAAACTAAACGATAAGGCTCTAGAATGTAATAATAAAGCTTTTCAATATTTAAAACAGGCAAAAAAAACGAAACTTACTCAAAAGCTTCTTCCAAGACTATATGTAAATAAAGGCATTTATTATGCATGGAAAGGATGGTTGGGAACCTCTTTAAAATGCTTTACAAAAGCCAATGCGCTGGAAAATTCAGCCTACACAAACTGTATGGTTGCTCAGTACTATTTATTTGTTCATAAGCCAGATTCTGCAGGGATATATATAGCCCGGGCAGATGAAAAAATGTTGAACCAAAAAACGACAGATGTAGAATCTCTTTGGGTTTACTATACCATGGGATATTACTATAATGAAATGGATAATAGTGAACAGGCTGAAAAAGCACTGAAAAAAGCACTGGAAATTAATATTAAAACAAGACATACCTATTCTTCACATATAAAAGACGTTTATAAAGCTCTTGCGGAGTTGTATAAGAAAAAAAATGAAGGAGAAAAAGCCTACTTTTATTTAAAAAGATACATGGAGGAAGAGGGAAGGTCTGATGTCTCCCGATTTGCTGCAATGAATAAAGCTACCGAAGATTTTATGTTGGAAGTAAAGCAGGAATCCGACTGGCATAAGAATGATCTCCCATTATTTATCGCTTTATCTATAACTGTTCTTACCGTTTCAGGAGTATATGTAAGAAAGATGATCAGTGGTCTGAAGCAGAAGAAAAATACATTGAAAGAACAGACAGATGCTTTGAAAAACAGTGTTCAAACAAAACAGCTGGAAGAAATTACTGAGCTTGCCAAGCTCAATGATTCCTCTTTTCTATTGAAGTTCAAAGAACTGTATCCTGAATTTATTAAAGCACTTCTAGAGATCAACCCTGACCTTGAAAATTCTGAACTTACCTTCTGTGCTATGCTAAAACTGCGTTTTTCGTCAAAGGAAATCGCAGACTATACTTTTGTACAGCACAGATCTGTTCAGCAGAAAAAATACAGAATCAGAAAAAGAATGAATATCCCTGGAGAAACAGATATTTATGACTTTTTTGAAAACTTAGGTGAATAATGGAATTGATCACAATAAAAGTTGCCTGATTCTGTTTTATGAAAAGATTTTATTATTCATCTCAGCAGAAATAACTATTGAAAACTTAAAAACGTTAGTAGAGTTTCTAAGAGATTATCTTTTAATTATAATTTATACAGAAATTTAGCTTAAATAAAGAAACATATGACACGTATTTTTCTTGCAGTTTTATTTATTATTTTGGTTTCTTGTCATTCTCATTCAAAAAAAGAGGCAGAACAGAAATTTGATCTTTCTTTGCTGAGGCAGAATGAGAAATTTAGAATTGCCGGAGAATATGACTCCTTAATCAGTCTTAATAAAAGATATTACAAACAAGCAGATAAAATAAACTATGCCGATGGAAAAGCTCTGTGCTATATCAATCTGGCAGAACTTAATATTTCACTGGAAAACTTTCAAAAATCCCAGATTCTTTTTGATAATGCAAAAGAAATCCTTGATAATTCGGAAGATAATTTACATAAAGCCAGGTTTTATAATGTGTATGGTCGTTTTAATCTAGAACTCCGAAGGCTTAATAAAGCTTTTCAATACAATAATGAGGCGATGAGCTTTGTGCACAAAAGCTTTCCATCAGAACTCAAAACCGATTTACTTTTCAGTATTTATTTTAGACAAGCCATTTATTTTATCCAAAAAAAGAATTACGAAAAAGCTCTTGAATATTTCCATAAAGCAAAGAAATTAGACGATACTGGATCAACGGATTGTGCAATAGGTGATTATGTGTATATGCATAAAAATAAGGATTCAGCCTATAAATATGTAACGGTTGCTTATAATAAAGCCAATTTAAGAAGAAAAGAAGACGGTGTCGCTTTATATGCAAATACCATTATGGGAGAATATTATCTTACCTATAAAGAATACGGTAAAGCTGAAGAAGCTCTTAAGAATGCATTGAAAATTAATGAGAAAACAAAACGTATTTATGCTTACTATGGCAAATATATTTATAACGATCTCAGGGTGTTGTATGAACGTACAGGCGATAAAGAAAAAGCATATCTTTATTTGAAGGCATATACGGATGCTTATTATAAAGCCAATACCTCTTTATTGGCAACCATTAATCAGGATATGGAGGCTTTTATTACAGGAGCGCAAAAGGATGCGGATCGGCATCAGAGTAAAATATATTGGATTATTCTTCTCTCACTGGCAGGGCTTTCTTTACTGGGATTATATGCCTGGAGGATTATTCGTGCTTTAGGAAAAAGAAAAGAGGATCTTACAATAGAAGCGGAAAGGCTGAAGATAAGAATGAATGATAACAAACAGGAAGAGATTATAGAACTTGGGAAAAAGAATGATCCTGACTTTCTGGATCGTTTTAAAGAAGTTTATCCTGATTTTATAGATCAGCTTTTATCCATTAATCCTGGTCTTGAAAGTTCCGAGTTGGTTTTTTGTGCCATGCTGAAACTGCATTTTACATCTAAAGAAATTGCAAGCTATACTTTGGTTCAGCACAGAAGTGTTCAGCAGAAAAAATATAGAATCAGAAAAAAACTGAATATTCCCAGCGAAACAGATATCTATCTCTTTTTTGATACGCTGAAATAACTCAAAAAAAAACTGTCTGATTCATCAGGTCAGACAGCACTCGAAATATTCTCTTTTCACCACTTGTATTTTTTTTCGTGGTCTCAGGGTCAAATATGAAAATTTTTAACCAAAACAGAAAAAAAGACTCTACTACACGGGTACTACATGGGGCATTTGTGTTTTTAAATATTTGATATACAGTTGTTTAGCGTTTTTAGGGGTTCTGCCTGTTTATTGATGAAATAAAGTATGAATGTTTCTGAACTGCCTCATATTTTGATCCGCATTTCTAATAATTTATCATTTTTGAGTTCTTTGGAGAAGTATTTTTTCTGATTTTCAAACAGTTTTTATCATTTTCTTTGAGATGGAAAAACTGTATGGTTTTTTGTATTTAAAAAGTGATAGAATGAAACATGAAAATATGCGTGAAATATAATTTATTGATAATGAGTTTGTTATATTATTGTTGTATCTGTGTAGTAGGGCGTTTTTTTGTTTTTTATTCAAAATATATAAGTTTTGTAGAGAGTTTTGTTGTGAATATTATACGATAAGTTTCATTTTATTAAGATTATGATAATAGTTATCAGAGAATGAAAACAACTCTTGTATATTATTAAAACATACTTCCCAATAACTTTAATTTTATTTATGAAAAAAAGAATTTTATTAGTTTGCGCATTAGCGTCTTGTTTTACCGTTTTCAATGCTCAGAAATGGGAATCTGTTTCCCAGAAATCTTCGCAGATAAGAAAAGGTGTGGAAGTACAGCAGTCTTACAGATTGGATCTGAAGTCTCTGAGAGAAATGCTTAGAAATGCTGAAGAGACAGGTAAGAATGCCAGACCTGTTATTATTTCTTTACCTACAGCAGAAGGAAAGATAGAGAAGTTTTCCGTTTACAGCAATCCTGTAATGGATAAATCGCTGGTAGAAAGATATCAGTTAGGATCATATGTAGGAGTGGGTGTAGATGATCCATCTAAATATTTAAGATTCAGTACATCACCGAATGATATGCAATCCATGATTATCAAAGATGGCGTATTTCAGTTTATAGAGCCCATAAGTGCTGATAAACAAACTTATGGAGTTTTTTATAAGACCAAAGAAGCTGGAGAACACGGTTTTAAATGTGACACAGGAGAACGTCATCTAAATGATATTAATAAATTGGTGGAAAATGGTAAAAATATGCTCTCAGGAGTAGGAATTACCAGCAGGCCTACTAACACAAAATACAGAAACTTCAGAATGGCATTGTCTGTTACCGGAGAATACAGCCAATATCAGCTGACGGCGGCAGGAACACCGGCTAATGCAACAGATGATGTAAAAAAAGGAGTGATTTTAGCTGCGATGAATAATACAATGACTCGTATCAATGGCGTCTTTGAACGTGATTTTGGTGCTCACTTAACAGTTCAGAACTTTCCGGCTCTTATCTATCTTGATGCAGCTGCTGATCCCTATTCAAACGATTTAAATACGCAATTACAGCAAACCCTTACGACAGTTGTAGGAAATGCCAATTATGATATAGGGCATGTTTTTAATCAAAATGCAGAAAGAAGCGGAAACGCAGGCGGAATTGGAATTGTCTGTACAGATCCTGCTAATAACACAGATAAACAAAAAGGATCCGCATTTACACAAGGTCCTGTACCTGTAGGCGAAGTGTTTGACTTTACTGCTGCTCATGAAATGGGACATCAGCTAGGTGCTAATCATACATTTTCAAATACTTCCGTTACAGATGCCAACAAAGGGGCCAATGTAGAACCTGGAGGAGGAACTACCATCATGGGGTATGCGGGGATTACCTATGATAATGTACAGGCTAATGCAGACGGCTATTTTCATTACAAATCAATTGATCAGGTATTGACCAACTTGGAAAATAAGGCTAACTGCGGAACATCTTTGGAAATCAATAATAACACAGCACCAGCTATTAATGCTTTGGTAGCTTACAATATTCCTAAAGGTACAGCATATTATCTTGATGCTTCAGCTGCCGATGCAGAAAGTGATCCTGTAAACTATACCTGGGAACAGAATGACAGTACAGATGAGTTTTCTACCATTTCAGGAGACAGCGGGTGGGGATATAATCCAAAAGGAGCTTTAGCAAGATCATTACCCGGATCACCAAACGGAAGAAGATATTTTCCTAAATTGGAAACGGTGGTTAATGGTGCGTTAACCAATAAACAGGATTGGGAAACCGTATCTTACATTCCTCGTGTATTGAACTATGCTGTAACGGTAAGAGATCAAAATCCGCAGCGTCCAATGGTTTCCACTTCTACAACCACTGTTACTGTAGGAAATGATGGACCTTTCAAATTCAATGGGCTTACTGCATCATCAGTATTGTATAATAATGCAGCAAACACTATTTATTGGGATGTAGCTAATACCAATGCAGCTCCTTACAATGTGGCAAGTGTAAAAATTGACTACACCACGAATAACGGAACTACATGGACGGATCTTGTAGCGGCAACTCCTAATTCAGGAAGTTACAGCGCACAATTGCCTGCGAATCTAAGTGGAGCAATAAAACTGAGAGTATCTGCGGTTGGAAATGTATTTTATGCAGTATCACCAGCTATTAATGTAGGTGCTGCTCCTACATCGTCTACTTCAGCGCCTACAGGTATTGCTACAATAGATACCGAAGTTTTCAAAACAACAGCAAGAGTATCATGGAACAGTGTTCCCGGAGCTACCTACTCAGTTAATTACAGGAAAGCAGGAACGGTAAATTGGTCTAACGTAGTGAGCCAGGCAAATTCTGCAGTTCTGAATAATTTAGAAGATGAAACAAATTATGAAGTACAGGTAGCAGCTGTAGTAAATTCTGTTCCTGGGACTTTCTCTAATAATTATACTTTCAAAACAAAAGGATTAAAAACCGGTGTTGATTATTGTATACTGAATTCAGGTTCACCTTATTATGCAGGGATTGTAGCGGCTAAAGTTGCGAATGTGGATTATTTCAATGGTGTTGCAAGATCTTATATCGATTTAAGTGAAGATTCTTCTAAAATAATTAATCTTGTCCAGGGCAATTCTTATACACTAAAGCCTGCTGTTATTAACGTATTTGCTGCGGCAAATGAAAATGTATCTGTCTGGATTGACTATAACAGAAATGGAGTGTTTGAAGCTACAGAGAGAGTGAGCAGTATATCAGGGACAGCACCGAAAGGACTTGTGAATTTTGGAGATCACACCTTTACCGTTCCGGCAACATCATATGCTGGAGATAAATTACTAAGAATGAGAATTATTGGTAAGTTTTCAACGGCTGCTCTCACTAATACATGTGGCGAGCTGGCAAGCCAGGCAGGAGGTATTTTAGATCTTCCTGTGAAAATTACAGCAGGTACGCTTGCCGTAAGAGAAGCGGTAGACACAAAAACATCAGAACTATCCATTTATCCTAACCCTGCAGACACATTTGTAGAAGTGAAGAACCTGAAAGGTAAGGCAGATTACAAAATCTACAGTGCAGACGGCAGACTTGTTCAGGAAGGTAAGATTGAAGGAAGAATCAACGTAGCTTCTTTGGTAAAAGGAATGTACGTGATTACCATAAAAGATGAGAAAAACACTTACAACACCAAATTAATAAAAAAATAAATCACTAATGAATCTCCGTATCAGGATCTAAATGCGGAGAGAAAAAGAATTATTTTCGAGAGGGAAAAAAGGCTGTCTTCACCAGAAGGCAGCCTTTTGATGATGATTAATTAAGTCAGATGGCCATTAAAAAAATCCAGCATAGTGGCTAATGAGTTTTCTGAATGCATCCGTTCCCCATTTTCAAGAGACTCCTGTGTGGCAATAGCGGCTCTTTTACGCATGTTTTGTTCATAACCGGAAATGGCTTCCTGTAAGGTGCTGTAGCTGCTATCTGTTAAATATTCACTCAGTTCCAAGGCATCCAGCATAGCCATATTAGCTCCTTCTCCAGCGAATGGGGGCATTACATGGGCTGCATCACCTATCAATGTTAAATTAGACTGAGCTTCCCAGCTCTGATCCAAAGGCATATAGTAAATCAGGCGGGGAATAAAAGGTGTTTTGGCATTTTTAAAAAGTTCCTCCCAGATAGCATTCCACTCTGAATATTTGGTTTGAAACCATTGTAACATCTGAACATTATCAGAAAAGTCAAGACCGCAGGTAACAGGCCAGTTTTCTTCAGCTTTAAAACTTGCATAAAATCCTAAATCTCCATTCCCTTTCTGACCAAGCAAAATATTTTGCGTATTTCCAAATGCCATTATTTTTCCACCTTTAATGATGGTGTCAATTTGAGGTGCATTCTCTTTTGAAATATTTCCTTCCAGCATGATGATTCCGGAATAAATGGATTTGATATCAGTGAGATAAGGTCGGATTTTAGAGTTGGCTCCATCTCCTGCAATGACAAGATCTGCATACGCTGAATTTCCGTTTTTGAAATGCATCAGCCAGCCTTCACTCTGACGTTCCATCGAGAGAAAATGACTGTCCCAGACTACAGTTTCAGGATGTAGCGATTCCAGCAGCATATTTCTTAACGGACCACGGTCTATTTCAGGACGGAAATGTTCATGTCCAAAATCCTCTTCAGGTTTCGTTTCATGATCATTAAAAAATATTTCTGCCTTTTCATTCATGATCAGTGTTCGGTCTGCTCCGGGACGAAAAGTCTTTTTAAACTCTTCCAATAATTCAGCTTTACGAATAGCTGCCAACCCGGAATCTTCGTGCACGTCAAGGGGAGAGCCCTGTACGCGGGCATTTTTGTTGAAGTCTCTTTCATATACTTTTACGTTTGCACCTTTCAGTTGTAAAAGTCTTGCCAGTGTAAGTCCTGCAGGACCACCACCAACGATTGCTATTGATTTATTGTTTATCAGCATTGTTGATTTAAATTTTACAATGCAAAGTTATTTTCCTTTCAATACGGATAATAGTACAAATCGGTCGTTTTTATTTTTGGATAATTCTTTAGGGGCAACCCCTGAAAATTTCTTCACTTCTTTGATGAAGTGATTTTGATCGGTATAATTCAGTTCCGGGAAAAGTCTTCCTTGGGCAATATGTTCCAATGATGCCCTGAAGCGCAAAATAGTAGAGTAGGCCTTTAATGATAACCCAAGCTGCTTGGTAAAATAACGATTGATCTGCCTGCTGCTCCAGCCTGTTTTTTCAGAAAGTTCCTGCACGCTCATTTCGCCTTTTGAAGCATATACCAATTCGAAAAGCCGGAGTTTTCTTTCATCTGTTTTTTGAGGAAGCAGTTCTTTTATTTTGTGAATGGCTTTAGTACAGCAATGGTTGAAATCCCTTAAGTCTTCAGCTTTAAAATTCCAGAAATCAGGGGAAAGTTCTTTTCCAATATTCAACAAATCAGCAATAGAAGTCTCCAAAATATATTCTACTGCAAGGGGTTTAAAGCTGACGATAAAAGCAGTTGTATGAGGAGCAATGTATCTCTGTTCTGGATAGGTTTCCAGTCCCAGAAGAGTAATATGAAAAGGTTCTGAAGGAGATTGTGAGAAAAATAAATCAATTCTTCCATCAGGAATGATCACCACTTCTTTAGCCTCATCCGAAAGATTTTGAAAAGTTCCCAGATTTTCAACAAAATCCGCGATCTCTTTATCTGGTTCGATGAAATTATAAGTGAAATCATTGTCCATAAGTGTTGTCTTTGCAAACCGCTTTTGATGAAGAAAATTACAAAATTTGTTATAAACCACCAAGTCCAGAAACTCATTATCATTTATATCTGATAGTGTAAAAAAATTCCCATCCTTCGGAGGGGTGACGAAAATTCAAAAAAATTTGACGGGTTGGTTTTACAATTTCCAATTAATCAAATTTCCACAAATTATTGCTATTTTTAGGAGCTTAAAATAGATTTAGGACAATACCTAATGGACAAATCATTACTTAATACCTACTTTCATTCTCTATTCAGTATTAAAGCTGAGGTGGTGGAAAAAATTACTGAGAAATTCAGCCATTTTGAGTTAAAAGCGAATACTGTTTTGCTGGATAAAAATGCCATTAGTACCAAAACCTATTTTTTGGAAAAAGGGTATGTGCGGTCGTATATATTGAATGAAGATAATGAGGAGATTACTACCAATATTTATAGAGCTCCGTGTTTTGTGAATGATTTTCTGTCATTTTTCAGACAACAGCCCACTAAAGAGATATATCAAACCGTAACGGAATGTGTTTTCTGGGAAACAGGATTGGAAAATGTACAGCATAATTTCCATAATATTCCCGAATTCAGAGAGTTTAGCAGGCTTCTTTTTGTTCTTAATTATTATAATATTCATGACAGACTGATCGAAATGGCCAGTCAGAAGGCTTCCACAAGATATTTTAATCTGATGAAGAAAGATCCCGATATTTTCCAGCATGTTCCTTTGAAGGTGATTGCTTCTTACCTTGGGATTAAAGACAGCTCTCTAAGCAGGATCAGAAGGGATATTCATAAACTGTAATTTCTTTTCATTTGTCAAGTGATAGTTCAGACATGATCACTGATCTTTGCTTAAAAATAATTTCATGAACAAAAAACATATTGTTGTAGTAGGACTGGGAGGTGTAGGCGATTATTTTGGTTTTAAAATAAATCAGATCAATGAAACTACCGGAAAATATACTGTTTCTTTTGTTGCCCGCGGAGAAACTTATGAGAAAGTGAAACAAAACGGATTGACCTTACTATCTCCCGAGCATTCCAATTCACAAACTCATCCTAATGCTATGGTGCAGAATATCAATGAAATCGAAAATCCTGATTTGGTTTTGATTGGTGTCAAAGAATACGATCTTGAAAATGTGTGCAAGCAGCTATTGCCGATCCTTAACAAAGATACCATATTGCTTCCGATGATGAACGGAGCAGATATTTACGACAGAATACGTACTATAATTCCGGATCATACTGTTCTTCCAACCTGTGTGTATGTGGCTTCTCATATTAAAGAGAAAGGAATTGTAGAACACAAAGGAAATCCTGGAAAAGTCATTGTAGGAAGAGATCCAGAGCATTTTGCGACTCCGGTGGAATGGGTTACAGATTTATTGAGCGAAAGTAAAATAGAGTTTGAATTTAAAGATAATTCATTGAATGCTATCTGGACGAAATTTATATTTATTGCAAGTTTCGGATTGGTAACAGCCAAGCATAATTCGTCTATGGGAGCCGTATGTAATGATAAAAAGCAGAAGGGCGAGGCGGCTGGAATTATGAATGAAATAAAGCTCATCGCAGCCAAAAAAGAAATTGAACTTCAGGAAAATATTATTAGTGCAACTTTTGAAAAAGCCTCTACATTTCCTTTTGAAACTCCTACTTCTTTGCAGCTTGATATCAATTCTGGAAAGAAGGATAATGAACTGGAACTGTTTGCAGGTGCTGTACTAAAATATGGTTCTGAAGTAGGTGTAGAAACACCTTTTACTCAAAAAATCTACACTGAGATTAAAAACAAAATAAGTTTAGGCTAAAGCCAAATGAAAAGAAATATAAAAAGGCGGGTTAAAACCCGCCTCTATTGAAATTAAATATAAAAGATAGAAATTTTTTAAAATTCTTTGTTTTCTTCTGCAAAAACGAACCGTTTAAGCACTGTGCATAAATTTCTGCCGATCCAATAGTACTTCTTCCGTTTCCCAGTGATCAGGATCATCCACACAGCAATCTACAGGGCACACAGCTTTACATTGAGGTTCGTCATGAAAACCTTTACATTCCGTACATTTTCCGGCCACGATATAATAAACTTCATCCGAGACAGCTTCATGATAAGCATCGGCATCACCTTCACTGCCGTCAGGAAATATAATATGTCCCGAAAGTTTGGTCTTGTCTTTCCAGCGCCAGTCGATGGCACCTTCGTAAATGGCTGAGTTGGGGCATTCAGGTTCGCAGGCTCCACAGTTGATACAGGCATCTGTTATTTTTATCGCCATATTGTTTGAATTTTAAGGGTTTAAAAAAGGGATTTCTTCAACGTCGGACGGCTAGGAAATCCCCGCTAAACTTAATTACAGCAGTTCAACACTGTTCTTTAAAAATAAGCAGCATAAAGTGTGCTAATTTTTATTTTTTAATCATTAATCTGCAGCTATTTCTACCGACAGCCCATCCATCTGGGCTGTAAGGTAAATCTGGCAGGCTAATCTGCTGGTTGTCTTGGAGGTAAATAATTCTGATAACAAAGCTTCTTCAATGTCATTTTTTTCAGGCAGAGGAACTGTTTCACTCAGAATAAAGCAGTGACAGGTAGCACACATGGCCATACCACCGCACATCGCTTCCATAGGTAATTCGTAAGCCTTGCAGATGTCTTTAAGGGTAAGACCCATTTCTAAAGGACATAATAAAGTATGTATAATACCGCTTTGATCAATAACAGTAATCGTAATCTCGTTCTCCATAATTCTTAGTCAATAAGGGCTACTTTTTTAGAAGTTGCAATGCTGATGAGTTGATTAAACTTACCGGAATAGAAATCGGAAATTTCAGTTGAATTGTCACCTGCGAATAATGCCGATCTGAGAACAGGTACACTGAATGGCAATGGCCACGCACGTAATGATTTGGCAATAGAATCCATGGCATTAATTCCCTGCATCGCCTGCAGACCATCAGCCCAGCAAACCAAGCCGACTGTTTTATCGGTAAGATAAGGTTCTTTCCTGTTGGCGGTCACTTCAAGCCAGTCCAGGCAGTTTTTCATCACTCCCGGAATACTTCCGTGGTAAAGGGGAGCCAGCCAGATATGAAGATCTGCGTCAGTGAACATCTGAGTCATACGTTCTACAGCCAAAGGAGTTTTATTCAGGGTAACATCGAATAAAGGGATACCGGAATCAGCAAGCGTAAAAATATCAGTCTGAATTCCCAGCCTTTTCAGGCGTTCTGAAAAATAGTCCGAAATCAGTCCGGAAGTTGATAAAGTTCTTCTTTCCAGCGACCCGTTGAATATAATAGCTTTCATTTTTTATTGTTTAAAAATTACTTTGGGTAATCCTATCTCACCGTACATCAGTGTTTTCACCAGAGGCTTCAATAATCCTGCTGCTAATAAGTACAATGCAGGGTCATGATTCGTACTTGCACGAACAACTACTTTCTGATTTCTGTAGTGTTTCAGATCAGCGTAGATGAGACGGCGTTTCCAGAGATCGAGCAGAATAGTTTCTGCATTGTTTAAATCAGCATAGGAAGCATAAGGAGACAGTTTTTCCATAATCAGCATGTAGGCCCAGGGCGGGATGATGGCGTCCGTAGAACAGATGATTCCTACAGCTTTTTCGTTGTATATAGAAAAATCTACCGCAGCAATTGATTCTTTAAACTCTTTCTCCTTCACAATCATTCCCATAAAAAGATGATCTTTGATATCCAGCTCTACAATTTCCGTAGTCGGTTTGTAGTCTGAAAGGTCAAGGGCAATAATGCCTGAAGCCTTTGCTTTATTGATAAAATTTTCCTCAGTCATAGTTTGTTTACATTCAGTATTAATTATCTTACTTTTGACAAAGCTTCTTCATATTTTCTTTCAACAGCAGACCAATCCAGTACAGACCAGAAAGCATCCAGATAATCTGCACGTTTATTCTGATAATTCAGATAGTAAGCATGTTCCCACACATCTATTCCCAAAATCGGAAAGCCTCGGTTCGTAGAAAGAATATCCATCATCGGATTATCCTGATTAGGAGTAGAACTGATTGCCAATGATCCGTTGAATTTCACAAAAAGCCATACCCATCCGGAACCGAACTGAGATAAACCTGTTTTTTTCATTTCTGCTTTAAGATTGTCAAGGCTTCCGAAAGTGGCTGTGATATCATCATAAAGCATCCCTTCAGGGGTGAGTTTAGGCTGAGAGGAAAGAATTTCCCAGAATAAAGAGTGGTTATAGTGACCACCGCCATTATTTCTTACAGCAGGGCTGTATTCACTTATTCTTTGCAGTAAGGAATCCAAATCTGGATTGACTTCATCGGTTTGTGCCAAAGCTGCATTCAGATTATCTACATAAGCCTGGTGATGCTTTTGGTGGTGAATAGTCATTGTTTCTTTATCTATAAAAGGTGCCAAAGCATCATAAGCATAAGGTAATTGTGGTAATGTAAATGGGTTCATCGTCTTTATTTTTTTTGATTAATGTATGACAAAGGTAAAAATATATTTTAATAAAACAACTTTTAGGTTGTTTTATAGGTTGTCTACTTTAAATGAATAATGTATTGTAAATGTTTGTATTAAGCTTTATTTTATAAGATTATAGAAAATGACTATATTTGTTGTTGGAAAATAAAACAACCTAAATATTGTCAAATGAAGAAGCCTGCTGCAGATCGTATTCTGATGTTTTTAAAGATGAGAGGTGAAGTTACATCCCTTCTTATTGCTGAAGAATTGTCGATTACCAAAGAAGGAGCGAGAAAGCATTTACTGAATCTTGCTCAGGAGGGATTAATCCGGTCTTCAATGAAGAGCGAAGGAGTTGGCAGGCCATCTACTTACTATACCCTTACAGAAAAAGGATTGGCTCAATTTCCGGATACGCATGCGGATGTGACGGTTCAGATTTTGAAATCTGTGAAAAGTCTTTTAGGTGAAAATGCTTTGAATTTATTGATCAGTGATCGTGAAAAAAACACCCATGACCGCTATGAAAAGATACTTTCCAAGACAAAATCTCTTGAGCAGCGCCTTGAATCCCTTGCAAAAGTGCGTAGTGATGAAGGCTATATGGCAGAATGGAAAAAAGAAGGTACAGATTATTTTTTGATTGAAAATCATTGCCCAATATGTGCTGCTGCAACCGAATGCCAGGGTTTTTGCCGTGCCGAATTATCCAATTTCCAGTCGTTGATAGGGAAGGATTACAAAGTAGAAAGGATAGACCATATCATTTCCGGAGGACAGCGCTGTGTATATAAAATCAGCCAATAATTCATTATTCATCATTTATAATTTATCATTCAGAAAATGGTTTTAAAAGCAGTAATATTTGACATGGACGGTGTTCTGATAGATTCAGAAAAATTCTGGACGCAGGCAGAATTGGATGTATTTTCATCTTATGGAGTACAGGTTACAGATGAACTGGCTGCACAAACCAAATATATGACCACTCAGGAAGTCACAGAATTCTGGTATGAAAGATTTCCGTGGGAAAATTTTGATGCCTCTGATCTGGAAAATAAAGTAGTTACAAGAGTGATCGAAATGATACAGAATCAAGATTGTACAATGTCTGGTATACAGGAATTTATTCAAAATCTTAAAAATAAAGAATACAAAATAGGGCTGGCAACCAATGCTCCTTTGCGTGTGGCACATGTGGTTCTTGAAAAGCTTCAGGTTCGGGAATTGTTTGATACTGTTCATTCATCGGAGTTTGAAACTCAGGGAAAACCTCATCCGGCAGTGTACCTTACTTCTGCAAAAAACCTGGGTGTTTCTCCTGAGCACTGTATTGCAATTGAAGACAGCCATTCAGGATTAAAAGCAGCAAAAGCAGCCGGAATGCAAACCATAATTTTCACCAATAATGATGAAAGCATACATTCAAATCTTGCAGATTTTAAAATCTTAGACTTTAATACAGATTTTCCGCCCCTATTTAGTGAGTAATGTATCCGCTTTACTGTGATTTTTTTATAAGTTCGGGGTTCAGCAATTAATTATTTACGATTGCCTGCGCAGCAAATTGACTATTAGCACAATCTCGCACCCCAAAATCAATACCTTGTCAACACCTCCATCAACAATAAAATAGAGACCAGTTTTTTAGAAGACTGATACTCAGGATTCAATTGTTCACGGATTTCTCCTAAAGCCTTGCTCAATTTATTACTTACTGTTTTGTTGCTGATACCCAATGCTTCTGCGGTTTCATTCACAGACATATTTTTCCGGATTCTCATATCATACACCTGTTGTTCTGTTGAAGGAAGCTGGGAAACTACCTCATCAATCATGGATAATAAAGTACTGATCTCATTCTCTTCAAGGATTTCGAAATATTCTGAGTCTGCGATTTCAATTTCATTCGGAATATCAAACTCATCAATGCTCAGCGTAGGAGGTGCTTTTTTGTAGCTGTTATAAAAATCAATGATCCGGTAATGAAGATGGCGGAGAAGGTAGCCTTTGGCACTTTCTGCATCATCGGTTTGTATAAGGTCTGTGTTCTCAAGAATCTTCATCCATAGGTTCTGAAGAATTTCCTCAGAGACTTCTTTATCCCTTGTCCGCACATAAACAAAGCGATATAGACTATCCCAGTATCGGTCATACAGCAGCATAAATGCAGGACGGTCGCCTGATTTTATTTTCTTTAATAATGTATAGTCGGTTGCGCTCATATTGTTGTCACAAAATTACCTAAAGGAAAATTAACTTTTTGTGAACTTTGGGTATGGTAAGATTAAATATTTCTGAAAAAGTAGGGTGAAATAGGATGTTAGTGTTTAGTAAATGTAAAAAATAACGAAAATTATTAACAATTTGGTCTTAATGTGAATATAATATTAAGAATTCCCTGGGGAAGTTTTTCATTTTCAAAGTCTTATAGATAGAAGTATCTGTGAATACGATGAAAGACTCTATGAAAAAACGCTTAACCTATAAAAATATTGAAACCTTTGTTTTCAGACTTTGGGAACGGGAAGTTTCGGAAGATAAGATTTCTGAAAAGGAAAATGAGCTTTTAAAACAATGGAAGATCCTTGCAGAAAAAGATCTTGATATTGCTCATCTTAAAGAATCCAAAGAAAGGATATTATCAGGACTGGAACATTACTTTCCTCAAAGAAATATACAATCTGCAAAAAGTTTTAAAGCCCATTTTTATAAAATTGCAGCAGTTATTATTCTGTTGTTGTCGCTCGGAAGCATTTTTACTTACACGATATTCATTAAGCCAGATGTTTATCTTGCAAAATCGGAAAACAGAACTGTTTATCTTGAAGACGGATCTGTGGTTACCCTTTTGCCGGGTGCTGAACTGACCGTAGAAAAATCTTTTCCGGCGTCCACTAGGGTGGTGAATTTAAAAGGAGATGCAATTTTCTCTGTGGCAAAATCAAAAATACATCCTTTTATCGTTCGTGCAGATGGTTTCAGTACCAAAGTATTGGGAACGGTATTTAAAATCTCACAATCAGGGAGAAAAAAAGCAGTTGATCTTTATGAAGGAAAGGTTGCAGTATCATCTCCGGGCGTTCCGGTTTCTTTCCTGACACCAAATCAAAAGTGGACCAATTTCGGGATTGCTCATACTACAGCAATTGTTTCATTGAAACCAGCAAAAAATTCACCCAACAAAGTTCCTGCAATATTGTCTTTAAGCTTTAATGATGTTCCATTAAAAGAAGTGGTTGCAGTTCTGGAAAGCAGTTACAACACAAAAGTACTGTATCCTAAAGAAGCTGAAGATAAAAAGATTACGGCAGATTTTACCGGAGGAACAGTGAGTGAAAATATTGAATCACTGGCTTTCATCCTGGGGCTGGAAGTACAGAAAAAAGAAAACACTTATATCCTTAAGAAATAAATCATTATTCAAAAAAAATTAAATAATCATAATCAAGAGAACACTATTAAGTATGAAAAGTTTGAAATGTGGGATTACCATAGCAGCCTTATTTTTTACTGTAGCCGCAGAAGCTCAGGAGCTGGTTCAGAAAGTAACATTTTCCGTACCTGCCAACAGACCGTTGATTGAAGTTTTGGAAGAATTTGCTGGAAAAACAGGGATGAGACTGGCTTACTCCAAGGTAGATATTAAAGAGCTGAAGGTAAGAGGAGTGAAATGTGAAAATACTTCCGTGAACAACTGTCTGAAGGATATTACCAATGGACTTCCTGTGATTTACCGCCTGCATGGTGATCTTATTTCGATAAAATATGAAAGCTCAAATATTTCAGTACCGGGAAACGGACGAATTTCCGGTAAAATAGTAGATGAGGTAGGAAATCCTATTACCGGAGCAGAAGTGAATATCGCTCAAAAAACCGTCATAACAGATAATAATGGAGATTTTACGGTTGATCTTCCTTCAGGAACTTATAATCTGACCATAAAAGCTCCTAAATATAATACGCTGAGGGTTGAAAAACTATCCGTTACCAATAAAGAAACCAATTCAGTTTCATTTGCATTAAACAAAGCTTCGGATAAAATCACGGATATTAAAGAAGTTGTGATTACAGCAGCACGTAAAGCAGATACCCAGGCAGGACTTCTTGCCCAGCAGAAAAAAGCAGCTCAGATGAGTGATGGTATTTCTGCAGAACAGATTTCCAAAACTCCGGACAGCGATGTGGGAGGAACACTGAAAAGAGTAACAGGAATCACTACTATTGATAATAAATATGTTGTTGTAAGATCCATGGGAGAACGTTGGAACACTGCAGCTATGGACGGTATCAACCTGCCAAGTACGGAAGCCTACAGCCAGAATTTTTCGTTTGATATCATTCCTACCGCAATGGTAGAAAGTGTGGTGGTAAGCAAATCTGCCACTCCGGATATGAATGCCAGCTTTGCAGGAGGATATGTGGAAGTAAGAACGAAAGATATTCCCAATGAAAACTTTACAACGGTAACGATGGGAACTTCTTATAATGATCAGTCGGCATTCAAAGAATTTCTGACCCGTAAGCGCGGAAAGTATGATTATTTTGGATATGATGACGGAACAAGAGATTTTCCAAGAAGACTTGAACCTGTAAACTGGACAGACCCCAAATTTTTTGAGCAATCTAAACAGTTTACCAATGACAATTTCAGCACCTATAAGACAAGAGGTGATATGGGATCTAATATACAGCTGGCAGTAGGAAGAACATATGCCCTTAAAAATAATAATAAATGGGGATTTGCAGGAGCATTTGTCATCAGAAATGAGCAAAATAAACTGGATATTGACCACACAGGAAGAGGAAACTGGCTTGATACAACAGGAATGCCGGATGCGAACGGACAGATTCCATTCTATAATTTCAAAAACAGCGGAGCTTCCTATAACTATAATTCTACGCTGGCTGGGATGTTGAATTTCGGATACCAATTTGGAAAAAACAGAATCTCATTCCGTAATTCCTACACCCATATTTTCGACAATACGCTGACAAGAGTAACAGGATGGAATGAATACTCAACCGGAAGTGGAATGGCAGCTAACGCAGAATTAGCCTATAATTATTTTTACCACGGAATTATCCCTAATAATGATCCTGCGCAGATCAAAAACTTAGACAGACCTTATACCGATAATACCAATTACCCCATTTTTCAGACCCTTTTACAAAATAAATTAGAAGGAAACCATAAAATAGGAAATGCAGAAGTAAGCTGGTTTGCAGCACGTACAGGAGTGGCTTCTGATACCAAAGATTACACACAGTATATTACCCGATATGATTTTATTGGAAATGAAATTCTGACGTTTCATAAGATCTACAACTCCGGAGCAGACTTCTACAGAGGATATATTGAAAACAGAGAAACAGATTACAACTATGGTGCTTCTGTGAAGTGGGATATGGATGCCGGAAGTTTTAAAAATACCATCAAAACCGGATATGCCGGAGCTATAAAAAACAATACCAACCAACAGCAGAAATTTTTTCTTCGTGTTGACGAAAACCGGAACGTTCCGAATAGCGAGAAGAACTATTTGACGATGTATGGTTCTCTTGCTGACTGGTTTAATGGTTCCCATTATGTTCCGGGTGGTATTGGCTGGGAAACCAGAGGATTGTATAAAAATGATAAGTATGAAGGGGAAGTGAATCAGCATGCGGTTTTTGTGATGTTTGATAACCGTTGGAAAAAATTAAGATTAGTCTGGGGACTTCGTGCAGAATATTTTAAGTACGATATGATTTCTCAGCAGCTGGATCCTACCGATTCCAAATACATCATGAGAACGGCTATAGATGATAAACCTTGGCAATGGATGCCTTCTGTGAATTTTACGTACAGTCCTACCAATAAAATAAACCTAAGGCTTGCCTACAACAAATCTGTTATCCGCCCTCAATTCAATGAAAGAACAGGATTGCCCTATTTCGATCCTATCGCTAATGGGTTGATCTACAATACGGAATTAAGTTCATCAGTAATCAATAATTATGATTTCAAGTTTGAATGGTTTCCAGGGCTGGGCGAGATATTTTCTGCAGGATTGTATTACAAGAATATTGACAGACCCATTGAACGTGAAGGTCATATTTCAAGTGAAGGAAATCTATTTCTGTACAATGGAAATTCAAAAAATGCAAAACTGATAGGAGTAGAAGCAGAAGTAAGAAAAAGCTTAGGTTTTATTGCTGATGGAACTTTTCTTGAAAAGCTTTTCATAAGCGGAAACTTTACCTATAACCATACCAAAGTAGTGGCTTTTAAAGACCTGTATAAAACAGGAGATAATGACGATACCTACGAAGTAAAACGACCGCTTTACGGACAAACACCTTATGCTTACAATCTTGGACTTGTCTATGACGGAAACCGTTTTGGGATGAGCTTTTTGTATAACGCAAAAGGAGACCAGTACATCACAGTTGGATATGCTTATAAAGGAGAGGAAATTCAACGTCCTTATGCAGTGGCAGATGCTCAGATCTCATATAAATTCCTTCGAAACAGAAATTTTGAAGTGAAATTTAATGTAAGGAATCTCTTCAACAGGGTAAAGGAATATTATAACAACTTCAATTCTTATCTCGCTGCAAAAAACGGAGGCGGAAGTAATGTAGGAACAGAAAGAGAAGCTTGGGATCTTCTTCCGGGAGCTACAGATAAGTATGATAAAAATATTGATAAGATTATGTTCAGAGCATACAGCGGAAGAATGTTCAGCCTAAGTGTAAACTATACTTTTTAAAAATAAGACACCAAACAATACCATATAAAAAGAGCTCTTAAGATAGAGGCGTACAGGTTTCGGGAACCTGATTAAAGACTGAAAAAATACTGATGATGCGCACAACAGTACAGTTAAGAAAAAACCGGACGTTAACTGCTTTTCCCAGGCATTAACGGATATCATGGGAACTCCCACAAAGCAGCTCCTCCTGCGGCGATGGGATGAACACCAAAAAACAAATCGAAGGAATAAAGAGGAAGATATTCCTGAATATTAAAAAACTGATCTGGTATAAAAATAATACGACCGGATTGTACTAAAAATTATAACAATGAAAAGACTAACTCTAATTGCAGTGGCAGCATTATCTCTTACAGCTTGTCAACACGATCAACTGGCGGATTCATCATCTCCATTCGAAATGAAATCTACTTCTGCTGAATACCTTACCGCTTCTGCGCTTCCGGTAACCAGCGTAAGTGGTGCTATTACTACCAATACTACATGGAGTGGTGTAGTAGAATTAGATGGAGTTGTAACCGTAAAAGATGGTGCTACATTAACAATCCAGCCGGGTACATTCATTAAAGCAAAACCAAATTCAAGCAATACCGCTACAGGAGTTTTGGTAATTGCTAAAACAGGAAAAATCAACGCAGCAGGTACAGAAGCTCAGCCAATCATTTTCACAAGCTACAAATTGTTAGACGGAAATGAAGATACAACTGCTGCTCCTGGTGATTTCGGAGGGGTGATTATCTTAGGAGATGCTCCTACCAACACTCCTTTCACTAAAACAATTGAAGGATTATCTGGTCCTGATTTCTATTACGGAGGTACAAACGCTTCTCACAACGGTGGAACATTGAAATATGTACGTATTGAGTTTGCAGGATATGACCTTTTGGCTCCGAATTCAGGAAATGAAATCAATGGTCTTACTTTAGGAGGTGTTGGAAATGGAACTACTTTAGATCATATTCAGGTATCTTTCGGGAAAGATGACTCTTTTGAATTCTTCGGTGGTACTGTAAACGCTTCAAACCTTGTTTCTTTCGCAGCAGATGATGATAACTTCGACTTTGATAATGGATATACAGGAACTATTACTTGTGCTCTTGCTTTAGCAGATTACAATTCTACGCACAGTCTTAGCGGATCTAGCCCGGATTCTAACGGTATCGAGCTTGATAACAATGCAGACGGTTCTTCTACATCATTATTGACTCACCCTGTGATCAACAATCTTACGATCATCGGTACTAAAAACTCTACTCAGGGAGCTTTGTATGAAAACGGTATCCACATCAGAAGACACGGAAGATTAACATTAAATAACGCTGTAGTGACAGGATATCCTGTGGGAATCAAAGTAGAAGGTACAGGTTCTGAACTTTCTTCAGCTTCAGCATATAACACGATCCAGATCCACGGATTTGGTACTTCAGTGACTGGTACAGGAACTGCGGGAATCCCAGCTGCTAACCTATTAACGGGTACTCCTGCATCTCTATGGGGTATGAGCCAGCCGTTCTTCAACGAAGGAAGCTGGAATGTATCTCCAAGAAACTGTGGAAACTTCCAGGGACTTTGGACAAAATACAATTTCACGATTGTAGAATAATAAAAAACTTTAAAAAGCAGGGAACAGCGAAAGCTGATTCCTTGCTTTTACTTCAAAAATATTAATAATCAGCATTATGAAAAAAATAATTTTATCATCTGTTCTGTTTTTATCCCACCTTGCTGCAGCGCAGACTCTGGTTTGGGGAAATTCTTTTGATACGCCTGCTGACCTACAGGGATGGACGTTCCATGATCTGAACAGCAACGGTAACGGATGGGTGCAGGGACAAAACATCTACCACAATGGAACGACTTTAACCTATGGAACTACAGGTGTTCTTCGTCATTCCATCAGTGTAGTACCAACCGGTAATGCTACAGGATTTACTACAGAAAATGACTGGATCATTTCTCCTCAGATTGATCTTACGAACACTGCGGGTACTGTTACTTTGGCTGCCAATATCGGAAGACAGAGAACTACCCACACAATTGTTGCCAGAGACCTTTTTATCTATATAAGCACTCCGCAGAAAGAAGTTCCTACATTAGCTGATTTTCAGGCTATGACAGTAGATGCAGGTGGTAACGATGTTCAGAGTCTTTATAAAATACAGGTAGGAGACTCAGCCAATCCGTTTCCGGCAGATCTTACCGAGTTTGTACAATCTCTTGTAGATCTTTCTGCTTTCGCAGGAAAGAAAATCTATATCGGAATGTGGGCGAACAGAAAAGCAAGCGGAAATAATATTCAGAATATCAATATTGATGAAATAGGAATTTATGCTACGGCATTTTTAGGAACTAAGGATGTAAAAGGAAACAAAACACTTACACAAATAGCAGAAAATCCGGTAAAAGAATCTTTAGTACTACAGCTTAATCCTGCATTGAAGGAAAATACAACTGTAGTGAATATTTACAATGCTGCTGGACAAAAAATGATTACCGCTCAGTATTCAAAAGCAATTCATGTAGCAAGTCTTACATCAGGAGCATATATCGCTGAAATTACAGACGGAAAGACTACAGAAAGACTGAAATTTATTAAAAAATAAAGCTTCACCCTTAGAAACTGACTTTAGAAACACCAGAAATTTTAAATACAATAATGGATATCACCTGAAAAACGCTATCCAGAACATATCCAACTAGTTTTTTTATAATTATATATTGCCCAGCCGATGGGTTGGGCAATATTTTAAAGTTTTACCATGAAATAATTGAAGAAAGATGAATAAAATCTTTGCATTACTACTATTTTTTACCGTACTTTTTTCATGTACAGACAGCAACACGATGGAGTTGTATGATAAAGTACAGAAACCAGGAGAGATTACTATCAAAGGGTTTTCCAAGCCTGATGCTGTTCAGCTGAGGTTCAACGGGCAGCCTGTATCCATTGACGGTAAGACGTCTTATACCAATAAAATAGAAACCCAGCTTCAGTTTGTCCTGGATCAGGGAGAAACCAATAAATTGTCTGTTTACAACAGTGAAACAGGCACCGAAATCGCAAAATACAATATTACCTATGACAATATAAATGATTTTAAAACCCTGAACTTTTTTAATCTTCCAGGAATTTATCTGCAGACTTATGCCGTAAAACCGCAGGTTAATCTGGGGAAAGTAGGTTTTGAATTTATTTTTCCCAATCTGGGTGAATTGTCCGGAACCTCATTGAAAAACGTAAAAGGTATTTTGAAAAGAGATAATGGAGTTGTACTGGCAGAATTTGACAATATCGGGAAAGACAATTTCACAGCAGTGAAAATCTATAATTTTTACAGCTCTACCGCTCCCGTATATTTGGAACTGTATAAATCGGGAGCTACAGAACCTTACGCCGGATCTAAAATGATTCAGGTGAAAATAAAACAGCACACAGGTGCCAATATGATTGTCCTTCAGGAAAAAATGGAGAATGGAGAATGGGTAGTAAAAGGAGATATAGATGTAGCAGAATATCTGTAATTGCGTATGAAAAATTTTTTAAAACTTCAATGCATTGCCATCGCAGCCTTTCTCATTTCGTGTACGAATAATAATGACGAAGGCGCACCCGTTTTTCCGGAAGGAAGCACAGAATCCGTTAATCTTTGGGTTCAGGACAGTATGAAACGGTATTATTATTGGGCAGATGAAATGCCTTCAAAGCCAGATTATCAGCTTCCCGTTAAAGATTTTTTCAAAAGTCTGCTTTCTCCCAAGGATCGGTTTTCTTTTATGGTTAATACTGAAGATTCTTCTACCTATCCGCGTTCTATCAGAAATATGTACGGGTTTGATTACTCTGTTGTTCAGCTTGCCAATAATGAAGTAGTTACCGTTGTGAAGCTGGTTCTGCAAAACTCTCCGGCTTTCAATTCCGGGCTGGAAAGAGGAATGATCATTACCAAAATCAATGGAAAAGCAATGACAGCTGCGAATGCTGAAACAATGGCTTCCTCTATTAAAGATCAGACCGTAGTAGAGCTTACCGTCGGGAAATGGCAAAATGGAGTAGTAGCTGACGAAAAAAATATCACGGTTTACTATGGTTTCTCATTTGAACAACCTGTATTATCTAAGGTTTTTGAGAAAAACGGTAAAAAAATAGGATATCTGTATATCTATGATTTTCCGGACGGAATGACCCAGACATTGTATCAAAAGTTTGGAGAATTAAAAGCTGCCGGAGTTCAGGAGCTGATACTCGATCTCCGCTACAATTATGGAGGTTCGGTATCATCTGCTGCTGCACTCTGTTCATTGATTCCTTCAGGATTATCATCTGGCTCGCCATTCATTATTTTTAAAGGAAATAAAAATGGGGGTGAGGTAAAGAGAACATTTGCCCAGCAAATCGCTTATGACCCAAAAGCTTTAGACTTTACAACCTTGCGTGCGAATGCGTTGGGATTACAGAAAGTATTTATTCTTACATCGAATAGTACAGCATCTGCAGCCGAAATTGTTGTAAACAACCTGAAACTTTATATGCAGGTCATTCAGATTGGAGATGTTACACTGGGAAAAGATATGGCAGGATTTGTAGTGGAAGATAAACGTAAGCCAAGAAAAATTTCATGGCAGATTCATCCGGTAATCTATAAAGTATTCAATGCCAATGGAGCCGGAGAATACAGCAACGGAATTTCTCCACAGATTAGTGTCAATGAATTTGCCGGACTCCCATTATTATCTTTGGGTGATCCTAACGAAACCCTTATTTCTTCTGCCCTTAACGGAGGTTATTTCAAATCTGCAAGCCAGGAAAAAAATGGAAGTGTTAAGATTTTATATCAGAGTGATGTTCCTCCGGTTATGATGGAGAAATAGAATTTGGATAGAAAATATAAAAAGTCGTTACATTTCAGCTATGTGAAAATGGATATCTATTTTTAAACCATTAAGAATTTTAAAGAATTAAAGCAGCGTTAAGGTCAATCATTCTGATTTTAAATTAAGGCGAAGCTTATCTTAATAATCTTAAGACCTTAATACAATCTTAATCGTTTAAAAAAAGAAATTTAAAAAGGTTATTTAATAATAAAAAATAATATATCGAATAGTATAAGGATAAGACTTCTTGCCGTTTTACTTATTCAGAAAATCAATAAAATAATAAGATCATGCAGGGAATAGAGCCAAAACTTCATATGAACCTGACCAGCCGTGTTGAATATTACCGTCTGCTGATAGAAGCTGCGGAAGATCCTGAAAGCCAGCCTTCGGATGTGATTAATCAGATTTCAGAACTCAGACATTTGTATGATGAGTATCTGTTGAATAAAAAGAATCTTGAGAACAGCATCAAAAACTACCGCGAATATCATAATGATTTAAGAAAAAAACTCACATCAAGATTGCGGGAGCTCAGAAGAAAGGCAAGACAGAAATAGTATCCGGAATGCACTTTATCGGTAGATTTCACTATGAAATTCATACCTTTATGACATCAAGCTGAAGGATGAAGGACTTATGAATTTTAATCAAACAGAACTTTCCGGTTATTTGGATATTTTTTGGCAGTTTTCCTGGCCAGAATGGATTATATTCAGTCTGATCATTAATATTTTTCTGTATTTGTTTTCCATAGGCTTATATGTTTTTATTGAAAAAACTTGCCATAAAAGCCAGTTACAGGAGAAAAATCATCCTGTCACCAGATCTGATTTTTATCTCAGTCTGCTGACTGTATTATGTAACAGTTTGGTACTTTTAATAGGTGCTTTCTTATGGAAAAACGGATGGATTGTGCTGAGAGAAGCTCAATCCACATTTGGAATAATAGTGGAAGTTGCTGCTTTGCTTCTTTTGATGGATCTTCTGATGTATTTCTTTCATTTTGCAGCCCATTTACCTTTCATCTATAAAACTTTGCATGGAAAACATCATGAGCATGTCAGTACCAATTTTTTAAGCCTTTTTGTACTGCATCCTTTCGAAACCATAGGATTTGGATTAATGATGCTGGCTTTACTCATTGGCTATGATTTTTCTGTAGTTTCCATTTCAATATATCTTTTGCTCAATCTTATTTGGGGAACCATAGGACATTTAAACAGAGAATTTTTTCCGTCTTCTTTTGACCGTTTCTTTGTAGGAACAACAAGATTTCATAATCAGCATCATATGGATGAAAGCAAAAATTTTGGATTTTATACTTCTATCTGGGATAGGGTGTTTGGGACCTTTAAATAGGAGAAAACTATTACAATTTTACATGATTCAGTAATTTTTTTAACAGATAATTGAAATTTTCCAATTCTTTAGAAGTCAGTATAGAAGCCGTCTGTTTGGTAATGTTTTTACGGAAAGTCTCTGAATTTTCTATGATAAATCTTCCTTTATCTGTTACCGAAAGATTGTATTTTCTGTGATCTGTTTCTTGCTGTTTCTTAATAATCAAATCACTACTAATCAGAAATTTCAGCTGCTTGGAGATAGCTGCCTGGCTGATATTGAATGCCATTGATATTTCTCTGCCTGTTGCTGTTCCTTTTCTCATAATAAATTCAATAATATTATAATGGGCGGCAGTTACTCCGTTAATGTCACCTCGATTCATATGAGCCAGAATAAGACATTGGAAATCAGTAAATGTGTTAAAAAATTCTTTTTCAATGCGTTTCATGAGAAATATACTTAACTTAGTTAATTATTAACAAAGTTAAACATTTTTATCATGGAAAATATAGAAATTACCAATGCCCGGCAGAATAATCTCAAAAATATTTCCATAAAAATTCCAAAATATAAGATCGTAGTTTTTACTGGAGTATCAGGATCCGGAAAATCATCTTTGGTTTTTGAAACTATCGGGGCTGAAGCCCAAAGACAGATCAATGAAACCCAGAACAGTTTTATCAGAAACCGTTTGCAGCATTATGGTGTGTCGGATGTGGATAAAATTGAAAATTTAAATGTTCCTATCATCATCAATCAGAAGCGGTTAGGAGGGAATGCCAGATCTACGGTGGGAACGGCTGCCGATGTGTCTGCTTCTTTAAGACTGCTGTTTTCAAGAATGGGAGAGCCTTTTGTAGGATATTCCAATGTTTTTTCATTTAATCACCCCCAGGGAATGTGCCCTGAATGTGAAGGGTTAGGTTTTGTTCAGACATTGAATGTGAATGCTTTAATTGACCGCGATAAATCTTTACACGAAGGTGCTGTCCGTTTCCCGACTTTTCAGCCGGGTGGATGGCGATTAACAAGATATACGATGTCTGGCTATTTCGATAACGATAAAAAATTAAAGGATTTCACCAATAAGGAATGGGAAATTTTGCTCTATGCGCAGGAACACAAACCTAAACATCCACATAAAGACTGGGGAAAAACGGTAAAATACGAAGGTATCATTCCAAGGATTGAAAAAGCGTTTCTGAAAAAAGATTCCAAAGAAAATATCACAAGAAAAGATGCCCTGAAGAATATTGTGATCACAAAAACCTGCCCGTCATGCCGTGGAAAACGGTTGAATGAAAAAATCCTGTCCTGTAAGGTCGAAGGAAAAAATATTGCAGACTGTATGGCTCTTTCTGTGGACGAACTGCTTGAGTTTATTACTTCGCTGGATTCAAAACAATACGAAGTCGTCATCAAAGAACTTTCCGCAAAGCTGCAGAATATCATTACGATCGGATTGCAGTATCTGACTCTGGATAGAAGTACCAATACGCTTTCCGGAGGAGAATCTCAGCGTATAAAAATGGTTCGGAGTCTGGGAAACAGCCTGATAGACCTTTTATATATTTTTGATGAACCAAGTATTGGCCTTCATCCAAAAGATCTGCAAAATATTATCACTATCATACAGCAGATCAGAGATAAAGGAAACTCTGTTTTAATCGTAGAACATGATCCGGATCTGATAAAAATGGCAGACCGCGTGATTGATATAGGCCCAGGTTCAGGAAGAAATGGAGGAGAAGTGGTGTATAACGGAACTTTTAAAAATTTAAAAAATTCGGCAGGTAAAACTGGTTCTTATTTCGCTGAAAAACCATTTGTAAAACAAAAATTCAGAAAACCTGACGGCTATCTGGAAATTAAAAATGCCAACAGGTATAATCTTAAAAATGTGACCGTACAGATTCCGACTGGAGTAATGACGGTGGTAACAGGAGTTGCTGGATCTGGCAAAAGTACTCTGATAAATCGTATTCTGCCAGAACTTTATCCGGAGGTGACCATTATTGATCAATCTCTGTTTGCAGCAAGCGCCCGTTCTAATTTGCTTACTTATCTGGGAATATCAGATAGTGTGCGTAAGCTTTTTGCACAATCTAATCATGTTTCAGATAGATTGTTTAGCAGGAATAGTGAAGGAGCCTGTAAAAACTGTAAAGGATTGGGAATAGAAAAAATTGATCTTGCTTTTATGGATGATATTGAACAGCCCTGTGAAGTTTGCGGAGGTTCAGGTTTTGATTCTGATGTGCTGCAATACATGTACAGCGGAAAAACAATTGTAGAAGTTATGAATATGACGGTTCTGGAGGCCGTTTCCTTTTTTGGGGAAGAATCTGTTCTCAAAAATTTTGATCTACTGATACAATTAGGTCTTGATTATCTGACATTAGGACAAAGGCTGGACAGCTTTTCCGGAGGTGAGAGACAGCGCCTGAAACTGACAAGAGAATTGAAAAATACCAATCAGATCATTATCCTTGATGAACCTAGTACAGGGCTGCATCCAAGTGATACTCAAAAACTGCTGACATTTTTTAACGGTCTTGTAGATCAGAATAATACACTGCTTGTTATAGAGCATAATCTTGATATTATTTCACAGGCAGACTGGATTGTTGATATGGGGCCAGGTGCAGGGAAATTTGGTGGTGAAGTTTTGTTTGAAGGTACTCCGCAGGAGCTATTGAAAAACAAAATATCATATACTGCGGAATTTCTGAGGAAACATATTCAGTAAGAAGTATGAAAAACGATGATTATTAAGATTCGCTTTATTTTATAAGAATGGAATTAAATCTTAAACACAAAGTCTGAAGAATAATTTTTTTACTTTTAAAGTAGCAAAGAGTTGCGACAAGCGGCTTAAAAAGCTCATGGATAAATATTTCGCTTCATCGGTTGATTGAAAATCAACTCTTTCTTAGCTCACTTAAAATACTACAGAATTTAAAATAAACTTTGCGTTGAAAAACTTTAAGATCTAAACCATTAAGAAAAATGAAAAAGTGAAGGGTATTAAGATGAGCAACCTGTCATTGCGAATTAAAGGTGAAGCAATCTCATCATTGTAGCTCAGCTTAATACTCTTAAAATCTTAATGGTTCAAAAGATTATTTTATTTATCAGCTTTCACGGCTGATTTTATTGCTTTTTCAACTATTCTCCAGTCGTAAAAGTGAAATACTCTGCCATTACTCATCGCCACAAAAACTCCTTTCGGGAATTTTGGACCCAAATTAACATTCGTTACCTCAGAACCATCACTTTCCAACGTAGAAACCGGAATTTCAGCAATTCTTCCTTTGGATTGGTCTTCTCTTAAATAGACATTGAACGTGTCATTCTGCTGATTGGAAACCAGAATATATCCTTTCCCTTTGGAGGTTGGATAAATCGAAATTCCTTCCGCATCAGATTTAAAATCACCTTTCCCAAAAACCGATAACTCTTCATTGCCTTTTCCCGGATCAGCATAATATTTATGGACTCCAAACTGCTCATCGGAATAATAAACATAGCCCATTTCATCATCTACAGCAATGCTTTCAATCTCTTTTAAGCCGCTGTATTTCCCGAATTTGCGGACAACTTCTCCTGTAATGGTACCATCTTTTTCAGAAAGTTTATACTGCCATAAATAACCGTCAGACGGACCGGATTTTCTTCCGACAATTACAAATATTTCTCCTGTTTTCGGATCTTTATACATTGAAACGCCCATTGGACCACGTTCTGTTTCTCCTTCAAATACAGAGACTTCTCCTACTTCTTTCAAATCTGGAAAAGCATATAATTTTACTTTGTTGGTCTCTCTTTCCGTTACTGCAGCGATATCTGTTTTTTTTCCGTGGAGAACAAAGCTATATTCAATATCAACGTTATTGGGACGCTTCAGTCCTGTAACTTTATTAATGATTTTTCCGTTGAGATCAAAGGCGTACAGCCCTCCATCAGTATCTTTATCTGTTCCGATGATGATACTTTTGGAAGCATCCTGAGGGTTGATCCATATGGCAGGATCATCCGTATCATGAACCACAGTTTCTGTAATAATGGCAGGTTTTAGTTTTTCGATTACTTCTTTCTGCCCTGTACAGTTGATCACCAAAGGAAAAACTGAAAGAGCCAATATATAATGTATGTTTTTCATGTTTATTTAAAAATCAAATTTCACTCCCATTGTAAATCTCGGTCTGTAATATTCGGCCTGGGCAGTTCTGCTTTGGATTCCCTGGTAGTATCTTAACGGCTGATTGGTCAGATTATTGGCTTCTGCAAAAACTCTAAGCTGACTTGTAATCTTGTAGGAAGCATTAGCATCAAGGAAGAATTGTTTATCATAATAACGGTCATCAAACGCTTTGCCGCCAAGCTCATCAATATAATGAGAAGCGTAGTTCATGGAAATTCTGGCTGAAAATCGTTTGTTTTCCCACGAAAGCGAACCGTTGAACATATGAGGAGCCGCACCCGGAAGCCCTACATCTGTTCTTTCAATACCTTCTTCGTTAGTAATTCCTTTTGCTTTGGATTTTGTATACGTATAGTTTACATAAACTCCAAGCCCTTTCCAGAAAGCTCCTGGGATAAAATCAAGTTGTCTTTGCAATGCGACTTCAAAACCGTAGATATCTACATTATCACCATTACGTTGCTGGGTAAATTTCCAGTTGCTTTCTCCGGCAGGGATCGGGTTGGTTTGTCCTGCAAAATCATTGGCGAAATCATTGGCTGTATAATTTCTTTTGGAATAGGTATAAATAAAATCGTTCAGGTTTTTATAAAAAATACCTCCGGAAAGAATTCCGACAGACTTGAAATATTTTTCAGCCATAAAATCAAAATTATAGGCATAAGTGGCTTTCAGGTTAGGATTACCAGCTGCTACAATCTCATCTTCTGAAATTACATTCAGGTACGGAACCAGTGAATAGTAATTCGGACGGGCAAGGGCTGTGGTAAATGCTGCACGAAGTACAAGATCCTGCATTGGAACATATTTGAAGGAGATATTCGGAAGTACATTGGTGTACGTATTGGTGTTATTAATTTGTCCTACCAGATCTTTCTCATTCATCACATAATTTCCGGTATAATCAATCTGTGTTGTTTCAATACGAGCTCCAACAATCATTGATAATTTATCATTAAAATCCTGATCCCAACGGATGTAACCTGCATAGATCTGCTCTTTTGCATTGTAGTTGCTGGAAAGATACTTTTCTGGCTTCAGGGTTCCTTTAAACAAATTGGGATTGAATAAATCCAAACTTCCAAGAAAAGCAGGATCCACAAAAGTCCCCGGAACATAATTTCCAGCCTGGAAGTTCTGGCCGTCAAGATTGATCGTAGGTACAGATAAAAGACTTCCCATACTATTGACCGGAGTAAAAGCATAGAAATCATTCTCTCTTTCCTTTTTCTTCAAACGCATACGGAAACCTGTACGAAGACGACCTTTCTGGCCATCAATAACCGAAAACGGAAACCTTATATTCACTTTCGCTCCCAATTCTTTTTCTTGCGTAAAGTTATTAGCATCCGAAAGATCACTCAGTTTATAACTGCCCAGATTGTCTGCAGCCAGAAGATTGAACATCGGTTTTTCAGGGTTGCTAAGATCTGGAGAAAAGTTCATCTTGCTGTTTTCAAACTCTATATAACGCTGATGAGGTTTGTCTTCACTGGCGATGGCGTAGTTTACTGACCAGTCCAGATCTACTTTAGATCCTAATAAATGTTCACCTCTTAATGCATAGTTCTGAACTCTTTGTTTTTCCAGACGGGTATTGTCGTTATCAGCATCTCCTCCTTTATTCTGTCTTGTGATACTTCCTTTCCAGTCTGTAATCTCCGTTTCATCGGCATTGTAGACCGGTTTTATTTTATATCCTAAAGCCAGTCTGGTTTCTTTATCATTTCTGAAATTGTACATCGCAGAAGCGTAGATCTTGTTTTTGGAATTGAATTCATAGTCCATATTAAGATCAAAACTATGTCTGATACGGTGCTCATTATAATAACGTACACCCATCTTGCTTACATAAACGGTTTGTGCAAGATCATTCGCCTGGCTCCATACGGGTTCTATATTATCGGATCCAAAATTGTTGTTGTTATATGAAAAGCTGAATACAGCCCCTAATTTTTTGTCTAAAAACCGGTTTCCATAGACAAATCCGGCGGTGTAATTTCCTTTTTCACGGATAGGATTATAACCTCCTGCAACGGTTGCTGAAATTCTTTGTCCGTTCGGGGAAGCTCTGGTAATCAGATTTACAGAACCACCGATAGCATCGGCATCCATATCCGGAGTCAGGGTTTTATTAACTTCTATGGTAGAAATCATATCAGAAGGAATCAAATCCATCTGTACATTACGGTTATCTCCTTCAGCAGAAGGAATTCTGTCACCATTCAACGTAACCGAATTAAGATTAGGGGCAAGACCTCTGATGATTAGGTTTCTGGCTTCACCCTGATCGTTTTGTATTGTTATTCCCGGAACCCTTTTCAAAGCATCTCCGATATTGGCATCAGGAAAACGCCCGATCTGATCAGAAGAAATCACATTGGTAATATTGGCATTGTTTTTTTGCTTGTTTAAAGCTCTTGCCTGATTTTTCAACGTAGCGCCGGAGACTACAACTTCTGCAATAGAGGTTTCTTTCTTGTCGAAAACGATATTCTGGCGGGTATTTTTCTCTGGTTCTACCGTCACATTATATTCATGCACACCATAACCCAGATAATCAATTTTCATGGTGTAACTGCCAGGGGGAACATTGAGAAATACAAAATTTCCGTGTTCATCAGATGTGGTATAAATATTTCCCGGACTTAAAGAGATTTTGGCTCCAGGCAGGGCAATTTTAGAATCGTCATTGATGTTTCCGGAAAGAGATCCGGTTTGTGCATAGAAAAATAAGGAAGCACAAAATAAAACAGATGTAAAAATTTTCTTCACTTTCTTTAGATTAGATTAAAAACTTAACAAAATTAAACGTCTGTTTGGAAAAGAAGTTGAAGAGAAAATTAAGGTTTTCTTAAGAATTGTTAATATGGAAACTGTTTGTTAAAAGAAAACACAGAGTAATTAATTACCTTTCGGATCCTAAATTTTTTGCAGTTTCATCTCCTTCCACGAGTAAAGTCAATTCATCACATCGTATAATCTGATGATTGTGGATTGTAAATTCTGCCAGTACCTTGTGCACAACTTCACTTCCGTCTTTTAGTGTGGATTTTGCTATGTGATTGGTAAATATAATATTACCGTTTTCAGCATAGCTGATGATTTCAAGCTTTTGTTCATGCACTTTTTCTTTGAGTTTCTTGATATGTAGGACAAATTGATCATAATTCAGTTGGGAATGATCTACAAGCTGAATGTATTCTTTTGAAAAATATTTCTCAATTAATGATTCGTCAAATACCGGATTTTCTAATACCTCTTTGAATACCTGTTGGATAAAATGTTTCATAACTTTATTATTTTGAAACAAAATTACCTTATAGATTAATGGCTGAACGATAACAATTGTAAAGAAATTATCTCCGGTTACGTATTCTGCTCAATGAAACACTTGTTATTCCAAGATAAGAGGCAATATAATGCTGTGGAAAGCGGAGAAGAAGCTCTGGCCTGTTTTTGAGAAGTTGTTCATATCTCTGTTGGGGAGAATCTTTAATGAAGGAAATGAGCCTTTTATTGATTTCGCTGAAACGTTTGTAAAAAAGCGGATGAAAAGTATGCTGGAATTCCTGATTTTCCATGAGCTTATGAAAAGTGTCAGTATGAAGCTCATAGACTGTGGTAGTTTCCAATGTTTCAATAACAAAATCGCTGGGAATCCCATTCAGGAAGCTGTCAAAGGATGAAACAGCCTGGTTTTCTGTTATAAAATCCAGTGTAAGTTCTTTTCCATCCTGATAGAAAAAAACTCTTAAGGCTCCATTTTTTACAAGGAACATCTTATCTGAAACTTTTCCTTCCTCAAGCAGGATAGTTTTGACAGGATAAGTAATTTCTGCTAATGAATGAAGATCAGTTTTAAAAAAAGAATGAAAATCTGGAATATGCATAGCTGAAAGATTAATGGGAGTTGTTCAGAATATCCTGTACAATAATTTTTGATTTTTCGATTAATTCATTCGATCTGTAAAGCTGGCTGGTAAGTATGGCACTTTCAAAAAGAAGATAAATATGAGCTGAAACCATATCATTTTGAAGAACATCATTAAAGCTTTCTCTCAGCTTATTTTTATGAGTACGGATCACATGGTGAACATCTTCCTTATCTGAAGGAATTTCCGACAAAATATTCAGAAAACTGCATCCTCTGAAATCTTCTTTTTCATTCATGTAAATCAGGAAATCAAAAGATCTTTGAAATTTCTCCTGTACGGTTTTTGTTTCTGCTGTGAATTGTTCAAGTTCAGAAACCCAATAATCATATCTTTTGTTGAGAAATTCAATACAAAGATCATCTTTAGATTTAAAATGCTGGTAGAAGCTTGCTTTGGAAACACCGGCTACGTCAATAATCTGGTTGATGCCTGTATTGTTGTAACCTTGCTTATGGAAGAGAACCATTGCTGTATTTAGTATTCTTTCGCGAGGTTTGAGCATCGTATAAAATTTTTACAAATGTAAAAAATAAACAGACTGGTATGTTTGAAAATAGAATTAATTTTAAGTAAATCCTCGTGCAAAATAAAGCTGAATAACAAAAAAGAGTACTGTGAAAAACCACACAACATAAGGATGATAACTGAAATTATTCTTCAGAATATAGTGCAGTGCTTTGAAAAGCTTAAATATACCAATGATTCCAATAATAATAAAAACAAGAAAAACAAAATAATCTCTTGTTCCATATTCAGTCACTTTACCAAGATGATCCAGATAGGATTCTACATTCAGGGTTTGTCCCAAAAACATAGCCGAAATGATTAATATAAAAAATGGAGTAGAAGTATACACTGTGGTATAAATGAAAGAAAACAACAGCGTACGGAAAGTAACTGTATTTACTTTTTCCTTTTTGTACCATAATAAAGCAACGCTGAAAATAACGGCTGTAACATTATTCATCAGAAAAATGAATAAGGCTTTTTCTACCATACTTAATCCCTTGATCTTTGAAATAATATTGTGCTCACCACCATAATCCATTAAAAGGACAGAGATAATGACAGAGGTATAAACGGAAAGCTTGATAGGAGAGAGGTAGTCGTGAAAACGTTCTGTTTCTTCTTTTTCCATCTCGTGTACAGAAAGATCATAGCAGCGGCGGGGATCCTGAAACAATTTGAAAATGGTTACCGGAACCAACAATATTTCAATAATAATCTGCAGGCACAGCTTCTCAAAGCTATCGATCAACTTTTCAAACATATACACGGGTATTAGGGAACGTATTATGCAATTTAATTAAATTTTAAACGATATCTCAAAAAAATAAAGCCTACAAATAAAAAAAGAATGGATGATTATAGTAAAACCATCCACTCTTTATATGTATTAGAATTGCCTTTTATTATTTGGGAAGCCCTCTTTTTAATGCATTATTCGCTATTTCTACAGCTTTTCTTTCTTTCCAGTCCATATACCTTTTTTTGTATCGTCCTTTCATAAAGTTATCAAAATTACGCTGAACAGCAAGGTTCCAAAGAGAATGTGCTTTTACAGCCCAGCTTTTGTCCCATGCACGCAGAGAAATAGAGAAAGAACCGTCCAGATATTTCATCCAGTGCCACCATCCGGTAGGCATGAAGAGTGTATCTCCGTGTTCAAGGAAGCATTCAATACCCTCAATACCATCCAATGCCGGGAATTTCTCAAAATCAGGATTGGCAATATCATAATCTTCCAGTGCATAAGTAGCATATGGAAGTTTATAAAGTCTTGATTTCCATTTGTATTCAAATAAAAGAACATGTTTCCTTCCATTGAAATGCGTATGGAAAATATGCGGCATATCAATATCATAATGAAGGAAGGTCACAGAACCTTTCCCTCCAAAAAACATACTCGGATATTTATCTAAAAATCCTCCCATCAGATTCTTTGGCGGAACATAATCGTCCAGAAGTTTGGGTGCAAATTTTATAGGATCAAAGAAAAATATTCTTAGATCTGTAGGCTCCCTTTGAATCAGGTCTACATACTCGCTAAAAGGCATTTTCGTCGTTGGAGTATTAATAGGAGCGGCAGGATCTGCTTTGGAACTGTCGTAAAGGGGAACTTCAACGTCTCCTACTACTTCTTTCATATACTCCATCGTCCATTTTTGGTAGGCAGGCCATTTTCTTGCCATATTCTTGATTACCACTGGCTTACATGGCTTTAGATATTTTTCACGGAAATCTTCTTGTGAAATATCATCTACAATATCAATTGGTTTAAGGATTATTCCCATTCGTTCAAATTATTAAGCTAAAGTATTAAATATTTGCGACAATAAAATGGAAAGAATTAAAATTATTTGGAATTGATATAAATAAATAACAAACCCCAGATTGTGATCTTTCTTTGTTGGAGTTATTAGGATAGATTTTTAGTTTTTATTCTTTTAAAATGTACCGTGTTTATATGGGAAAAAGACTGTTGTGAAATACAATAATTGTATGTATCATTGTTACTGTTAAAAATAATCATGAAACGTTTTACCACTATTATTTTCTCACTTGTATTTGCAAGTGCTTTTTCACAGAAATCGGCCAAAATATTTACTTCGGATATTGATAATTTTTGGGTCGCTTATGACAGCATTCAAAAGACAGACAATCACTCCCAAAAACTGGATCTGATAAAAAGATTGTATACCGATAAAGCTACAAAAGGCTTAAAAGCTTTTATGAAATCCAGAAATTATAATGATAGTGTATACGTGAAAGTCATTGATAAATATCCTAAATTCTGGAATTCCGTAAGACCCAATACTTTGACGATTAAAACTAAAACAAAAGAACTGGAAGCCAGTGTTGTCAAGTTAAAAGAATTATATCCTGAACTAAAAGATGCTGAAATGTATTTTACCATTGGCGGACTGAATTCCGGGGGAACAGTGAGTGGAAATATGGTGTTGGTAGGCGCTGAACTTGCCACAGGACTTTCGTCTACAGATGTTTCAGAATTCAAAGACGAATGGCTGAAAGGCGTTTTTGCAATGCAGTCTCTGGATAATATCGTATCTCTGAATATCCATGAATATATCCATACCCAGCAGGTTGGAGACCGCAGAAGGGTCTTAAATCAATCTATAAAAGAAGGATCATGCGACCTGATTGCTGAGCTTGTGATGAATAAACCTCAGGAAAGGAAATATTTATCTTATGGAACTGCTCATGCGGATAAAGTGAAAGATCGGTTTAAAAAAGAAATGTTCACCGGAAATTTTGCCAACTGGCTTTATAATGGAAGAGATAAAGGAGAAAGTGCAGATTTAGGATATTATGTAGGATATGAGATCAGTAAATTGTATTACCAGAATGCTAAAGATAAGAAACAGGCCATAAAAGATATCATTGAGCTGAATTATAACAGTGATAAAGCCGTTGAGGATTTCCTTAGCCAGTCAAAGTTTTTTAAAGAAAAAACGAAAGATCTGATGAAGGAATATCGTAAAAATTCACCGGAGATCGTAAAAATAGATCCTGCCAATGGTTCTGAAGATGTAAATCCTGATACAAAAGAAATACGAATTACTTTTTCTAAAGAAATGGTGCCGGAATATTATTCTTTCAATCTTTCAGAAAAAGGAAAAGAATATATGCCGATCACCAAGGTTATTGGAATGGAAAATAATGATAAAACGTTGGTCTTGGGTGTAAATCTTAAGCCTAATAAAGAATATGAATTTTTCCTTACTAATAAAAGTTTCAGATCCAAAGAGGGCTATTCTCTGAAAGACGAAAAACTTCTTATCAGGTTTAAAACCGGGAATAAATAGATAATCGGAAAAGATTTGTTTAAAATAAGGCTATGAAGAATAATATACTCAAAGTGTTCAGCACAAACATCATGATATTGTCTTTGATAGCCTATATTCTTGGGCTTACAGACTCCGCCTTCAGACAGGTTTATCCCTCAGAAGACGGGTTCTCTTATCTGATCAATTCCATACAATATTTTGTGCTTTGGGTATTGCCTTACTGGTGGTTGATTATTATAGGTGGAGCTTTATTACTGACTTTTTTATATTATATCCTTAAAAAACAACAATCTAACAGTTAAAGTCAAACTTTAAAGTGTAGCGATAAAAAATATTATTATGCCTCAATTTTTTCATGATAAAAGACTGTATTATACGCCTATTGAATTTGCTTTAAGCCATATCGGAGGAACCTGGAAGATGCCTATTCTGTGGAGATTGCAGGAGAAACCTCTTCGTTTCAGTGAGCTTAAAAAAGATATTCCGCATATTACAGATAAAATGCTGACCAGCCAGCTGCGCGAACTGGAAGCTAAAGACATGATCCATCGGGAGGTATTCCCTGTAGTTCCGCCAAAAGTGGAGTATAGTCTTACAGAGAAAGGAAGAAAAGCAATTCCTGTAATTGAAACCATTATGAATTTTGGTTATGACTTGATCAAAGAGGAAGGAATTGTGTTTCCTCCCAAAGAATGATAAGCGGATATTTCGTCATTAAATAAAGCTTTTTTCATACCTTCACCATAAATTATTCAATGGTATGAAGCTGAAATTAGGGATATTAGACCAGTCACCTACCACCATGGGAGGCAGTGCTGCATCTGCATTGGAAAACAGCATCAATCTTGCCTTATTGGCTGAAGAAACGGGCTTTCACAGTATCATGTATTCCGAACATCATGGCGTGGAGGCTTATGGAAGTTCCAGCCCTGAATTATTAGCTGCTATTGTACTCAGCAAAACAAACCGAATTAAGATAGGAACAGCCGGCATTATGATGCGAAATTATTCTGCTTATAAGATCGCGGAATGGACTAAAATGCTGTCAACCTTATATCCCGAACGCTTTATCCTTGGATTGGGAAAAGCTCCCGGAGGATTGAAAGATGCGGTGATGGCTCTGAATAATCATAAACCTGTCATTTTATCCAATATGGAAACGAAACTGGAAGAGATTATTCAATTTATCAAAGATGAAAAAGGAGTGTACAATGGGCTGATTGCACAACCCACCCAGGTGAAATACCTCCCTGAAATTATGTGGCTGGGCTCAGGAATAACCTCTGCAAAAGAGGCTGCGAAACATGGGATTGGCTATTCGTTTGCTGCTTTTATGAACAATGAGAACGGGATGGAAAATACAGCAGTATATCTCAGAGAATTTGATGGGAATCAATATTTTTCTCAGCCTTCTTTACAGATTGCAGTAGCAGTATCTGTGGCGGAAACTCTGGATCAGGCCAGGAGGAACGCTTATGGCATGGCATATCAGTTTTTACAATCACGGCAGCTAGCTAGTCCCAATGCTGTTCTTTCCCCTGAAGCTGTAGAGCAAAGGATTTTAGGAATTCATGATGAAGAAGAGTTTTTCACTGTTTTGGATAGGATTATTATAGAAACACCCAACTCTGTCAATCAGAAGTTGAAACAGATTTCAGAAAAATATAATACGGATGATCTCCTTATATTATGCAATATGCATCAGGAGGAAGACCGTATCAACACCTATAAACATATCATTAACAATAATAAATAACTTCTCCGGAATATAAGTGAAAACCATGAAGCAGGATAATTCAATAGTATATATCATAACGGGTGGTCCTGGAGCGGGAAAGACAACCTTACTGGATGAATTAAACAAAAACGGACTGGAAACGGTACCTGAAGAAGGACGAAAAATCATTAAGGAACAAATTGATTCTAATGGTGAAGGACTTCCATGGCTTAATAAAGAACTTTTTGCAGAACTGATGTTTAAAGAATCTGTAAAATCGTACCTGAAAATAAGTCAGATGAACAATGTGAGACCTGTTTTCTTCGACCGGGGAATATTGGATACGATGGGCTATATGAGGCTTGAAAATATTCCAATTCCGGCATTCATGGAAGCGAAAGCAAGAGAAATGGTGTATCATAACAATGTTTTTATTCTTCCGCCATGGAAAGAGATTTATAAAAATGATCCCGAAAGAAAACAAACCTTTGAAAAAGCAATACTTACTTTTGAATGCATGAAGGAAATTTATCAGGAATACGGCTACAGTCTCATAGAAGTCCCGAAAGCTGCAGTGGAAAACAGAGCACGCTTCATCCTTGACGCTATTTCATCTAATAATTAAATTAATTGCTTATCAATCACCAATCATCATTTATCAATTATAATTATAATATGAACCATCTTCCTTTTGAAAAAGAGCTCATTGAAATGGCTGACAAAGATCTGTCAGTTAGAGAAAAACTTTTGGAAGCAGAGAAATTATCCGGAGGTTATCATCCTGAAATGGAACGTATTCATAGAGCCAATGCACAACGTCTTCGGGAAATAATATCGGAAATAGGTTACCCTACCATCTCGAAAGTAGGTGAAAAAGCAAGCGAGGCTGCGTGGCTGATTATCCAGCATGCTATTGGTGAGCCTGAATTTATGAAAGAATGCAGTATCATGATGGAAGAGAGTGACAATGACATCAATCCTGTTAATAAGGCCTATTTATACGACAGGATTCAGGTTTTTCAAAGCAAGCCACAGAAATATGGAACGCAGCTGACTGCTGAAAGAGCCATCTATCCTGTAGAAAATAAAGACAACCTAAACGAAGAACGTAAAAAGATAAATCTGCCTCTTCTTTCAAAAGAGGAAATCAACAATATTCCGGAGCCTGAAGAGATTCCGGAAATTGACAGTAAAGATGCCGGGTATACAGTCTGGAGAAAAAAAGTAGGCTGGATTTAATAAAAATGCAGAATAAAGAAAGTAATTTTCGGCTTAGACTGCAATAATTTCAAGCTCATTTTTATGCCTTCAAAACTTCACGTACTTCAATATTTCCCCCAATTTTAAAGATAGGATTTCCTTTTGCCATTTCTACTGCTTCATCTATAGACTCTGCTCTTACAATAATATATCCGCTAATGAATTCTTTAATCTCAGTATAAGGTCCATCAGTTACAATATTATCCGGTTTTATGGTTTTTGCAGCTCCGGAAGCAGGCAGAAGAGTGTTTCCTTTATCCACCAGTTTATTCTGAGCGGCAATGTTTCCCAGCCAGTTCATCCGTTCCTGAATCTGTTCAGGGGAAGGTTTAAAATCGGAAATATCTTTCAGTCTGAAGATTAATGCAAATTCTTTCATGATCTATTTTTTTTGTTATTCATTTCAATGACGATTGAAACATAAAAATGGAGACAAAAATCTTAATTTTATTTTATTCTTTTAACAAAGGTCTGGGATCAAATAAAACTTTTAAGGTATAAATCTTTCCATCTTTAATCTGATACCATCCGGAAGCCTCTACTTCTTTTGTGCCCATGTCAATGGTATACCAGAAACATACATCTTCACCGGATGTAAAAGCTTTCAGAATTTTGTACTTAAACTTCATCTGCTTCATATCATTGATATAAACAGAAGCACCTTCTCTTTTTCCCAATACGCCTATAAATTTAAAATCAGGATCAAGACAGCTTTCTGCCTTGTCAAAATTTTCTTCATTTAAATATTGGATAAACTGTTCTGCTGTATTTTGGTTTGTATTGTTCATAACGATCCTTTTTTATTATTAAATACAAATTTAGCTGGTTACATATCATTTCATCTGTGATTATAATCACAAAATGATTCGTAGTTTTTACTATTTTAAGCTTGGAGTTCTGCTTTTAGCATAAGCAATCTGTTCTTTTTCTTTTTCCTGATCCGGATTGTTTTTAAGGTATAACTGGTAATAAGTTGCTGCGTTTTTAGGCTGCTTCAGGTTGAGATCGTAAAGAAGGCCCAAGCGATAATAAATAATATTGCTCGTGCCAAAAGTTAATCCTCTTTTATAAGCTGTCACTGCATCATTATATTGATTTTTGGTTTCATAAATTCCCGCCAATGCAGCATAGTAAAGGGTGGTGTGATCTGAGATAGCTTCATCAATCGTTTTTTGTGCATAGATAGCCGCGTTATTATAATCTTTCAGCTCACGATAGCTTAATGTCATGAAATATAAGGTGCCTTCGCTCTGTACTCCTGTCTCTTCCAACATTTTATAAAGACTGATGCATTTCTGATAATCTTTTACATAAAAATAGGCCTGTCCCATATCATTCATCACGTTCACATCAGCATGATTTTTCAGGAGTTTTTCACCAATTTCAATCACTTCCGGATACTTTCCTAGCTGATTGGCAACCGGTAATAAAGCCTGTTGTAAAGTGAAATTTTCTGTATCGGAAGCAATGGCAGTTTTTAATACATCATAAGCCGGTTTAAATTGTTTCAGACCGCTGTAAGTCAGAGAAAGATCATAAGCCACATCCGGATCTGTAGAGTTCAGAGTATTGGCTTTTTTCAGATAATTAAGTTTAGACTCAGGAGTATCCGCATAGACGGCAAGCTGCTTATAAGCATTGAAATTGAGACTGTCCACTTGAATAATTTGTTGAAGATATATCTTGGCATTGGATGTATTACCACGTCTGGAATTAATACTGGCCAGACTGAATAGAGTAGGCAGATGATTGGGTTGAATAGCATTGATTTTCTGATAATTTTTCTCTGCTTCAGGCAGTTTACCAGCCATCATATTACAGTAAGCTATCTGAGAAAGCGCTTTTATATCCTGCATATCTTCTGGATATATGCTCTGAAGATATTTTGCGGCATCGGCATAACGTTGTGTTTCATAGTATTCAAGAAGTTTTTCAGTATCAATTTTTGCAGACTGAGCAGTGATATTGTTAAAGCATAACAGAATAATACACACACAGGTTCCTATTTTCATCATGGTTATTTTTTAACTAAAATATTGGATATTTAATAAGGTTCCAAATTTTATCCTCACTTATTGGGGATTTTTTCAATTTTATGAATAGTTTATCATTGAAATCAAAAATTTTTGTCCTTAGATTCCTTATATTCACCTACAGAAAAGATCAAAAAAGCCAATAGCTATGGAAATAAAGACTGTAGGATCATTCTTAGATTACTATAAAAAAATAAGAGAAAGAACCAACCGGATCATTGAGGTGGTTCCTCCCGAACATATTGACTTCACCTACAAACCCGGGAAATTTACTATTGGAGATCAGATAAGGCATATTGCTACGATAGAACGGTATATGTATGGAGAAACCATTTCCGGAAAGAAAAGTGCTTATCCGGGATGTGGAAAAGAGCTGGCTGATGGCTATGAAAATACGGTGAAGTTTTTTAATGAAATGCACCATCAGACTCTGGAAATTATCAATAGACTTTCCGATGAAGATCTTACCCATAAATGCTTAACACCCGCCAACAATGAAATTTCTATCTGGAAATGGCTTCGTGCTATGATAGAACATGAAATTCATCACAGAGCTGAAATTTATATTTATTTGAACCTTCTGGATGTAAAAACACCGCAGATCTACGGATTTTCTGCTGAAGAAGTTCAGGGAATGAGCGTGAAATTATAGAATCAAATGCGCCTTGAGAAAGAATATACGGTCGGGTGAGGTTAATTTGTATATTAGCCCATTCAAAAAATAATAATGACCAGACCTTTCATCATTCCTCTTTTACTGCTTTTAAACAGTGCATATGCACAGATTCATTCAGACCTGAAACCGGGAGATACTTTAAAATATGCTCCCTTATCTCATAAACCTTCATGGATTTCAATACATTCCGAAAATGCCAATTTAGGAATAGCATTATTCATGGATGGAAAAAAAATAAAAGAACAGGATGATTCTAGAGGGATAAAAAGTGTTGAACGCTTGTATTTTACCCCGGAAAAAGGAAAAAAATATGAACTCAAAGTGTGGGCTAAGTCTTATGTGGAGAAAAGCAAAACGGCAAAAGTTTCCATTATGGAATCTAAAAATGTGGCAGTTTTGGACGGCCAGTTCACTCCTGACCAGTTTGTGGAAGACCTTAGAACATTTCGTTCTATAAGAGAAAAAGCAAATTCAGGATTGTATGTATACAGAACCAAAGAACAGATAGATAGTATCTACCAGAAGGCAGAAGCAGACGCCCGAAACAGCAAAAATATTTTCGACTTTTATAAAGTAATAGCGAATGTTACCGGATTTGAAGGGAGCTGTCATAATTACACTGATTTACCTAATCACGCTTCTTATTATCTCACCCAAAAACCGGAATACTTACCCATAACACTGAAGAATATTGACGGTCGTCTGCTTCAGGATTCTAAAGATGTGGCACTACCTTTAGGTGCTGAAATCCTTTCTATCAACGGAGTTCCTGCCAAAGAAATGATCAGCCGTTTTTCAAAATATTATTTTTCTGACGGATATTCCATGCCTTACAAAGAAACAACAGGCTTTGAAAGAGGGATGCTTGACAAATTTTATATAGAATTCGGAACCCACAAAAACTATGTCATCAGCTATCAGTGGAATGGAAATGTAAAAGAAGTTTCATTGCCCGGAATATCATTGGGAAATTTTAAAAAGCTTCAGGATTCCAGACACTCATTAACTTTTGACAAAAAGCTACTCTCAGAAAAATATAGTTTTACCAAAGAAGCACAAGGACTGTACCGCTTATCTGTGAGAGGTTTTGATTTTGCAACCGGAAAAGAAGATCCGGCCTACAAAAAATTCAGTGCTTTTCTTGATCAGATGATGGATACCCTGGAACGAGAAAAAATAGAAAACCTTATCATAGATCTCAGAGGAAATACCGGAGGAACAGGAGCCCTGTATGAAAAAGTATTCTCTTACCTTACCCAAAGACCTTTCCGTGACAGCCATTATGCTTATACTAAGTTTAATGAAGTTCCCATGGAAGAAAAACTGGTAATAACTTCACTTTTCCTTTCTAACGGAGTAAAAGATAAACATGGATTGAATGCTTATCTGAAACAGCTTTATCCTAAAGATGTTCAGGGGAAATATTATTGGGCGGATGATAAAAACCCTTCCATTATGCCTAACGAAAGAACTTTTAAAGGGCAGCTCTACCTGCTGGTAGATCAACGCGTGGCTTCTGCCGCTTCACACTTAGCTTCATTGATTAAATCTTATACCAATGCAATAGTAATCGGAAAAGAAACAGTAGGAGGTTATTACGAACATAACGGTCACTTGCCGTTGGTTTATGAACTTCCCAATACAGGTATTCAGACAGGATTTTCTATTGTTCATGTGATTCAGGATGCTCAAAATCTTCCGGACCAGAAAAGGGGGCAGGGTATTATGCCTCATAATAAAGTTAAGGAGACCGATCAGGAATTTCTGGATCAGACAGATGTTTATCTTAAAACAGTTTTAGAGCTTAAAAAGCAGTAAAAAGAATTTCATTTATTGAATCATTACATATAAAACCAGCTGTAAACTCATTATCTGCAGCTGGTTTTTTTGTTGTTAAAAAATAGAGTATTTTTATATTATATCTATTTTCGGTGACAAATTTGTTATTTTTATTTATTAAAAAATGTTAAATATCATTCTGATAAATAGATGTTTAGTTGTTTTTTTTTATCATTTGTTTTGGAATTATTAATGAAAAGTCGTAGAACTACTACAAATTTTCAGATTGGCTTCTGAAAATTTTTTGAATAGAAATTACCGTTCTATCTTTGTAATACCACCAATCTAATGACAAAAAAATTAATAATGATTAAAACTTTCATCTCATAACGATAAATAGAGGAGAAATCCCGGAATTCAACAGGGAGTAAAGGAGATACAATATCTGTTTTACCTTTTTACCATTACTATAATATACCCTGTTTTTGATCTCATTATCTGCATTTTATTTCTCGGAATAGAATCCGGATAACGAAAATGTATCTGATGTATTTCAGATAAATTTTTAGTCTTTAAAAACTTGACACCCAATCAATCAAAATATTACAATTATGTTTCAGGACGATCATTCACCCAAAATGCCTGTTTCCAAAGATAAAATCCCAGCTGCCAATAATATAAAAGAAACGCTGAAAGATCAGGCGGTAAGCAAAGCTGCCAAGGAAGTACAGGAAAAATCGAGCGGAACCGTTAAAAAAGCAACAGAAAAAATGGTTCAGGCTCAAGCCTATACAGGAATGGTTCAGAACGGCTCTCAGATGTTTATGAATCAGGTTAAACAGCCTAATCCACCCACATTGGTAGAAGATAAAGTATGGTCCAAACAGCCTACTTCCGGAATTTACAATGCCAATACCATCCCCGGCAATCAGGTAGCGGGAATCAACCGTGTGGTAAAACTTGAAATTGTGATTGACGGAAAGGTGATCAAGCATTTCAAGCATTTTCAGTTAAAACAAAGTGCTGTAAAACATCATGAATTTGATCTGATGCTGGCTCACGATATTTTAGGAAGCTCAGAAAATCATAATCTGGAGGAAGCTCAAAACTTTCTGGGAAAAAGAATTACTGTAATTTTCAAATATAAAGACGTTGAAGATGGCCCGGAAAGAAACTTTGTAGGTGTAATTACTGAAGTAGGTTTTAGCCAGGAAAAAGGGAGTCTGGGAAATATTGTTCTTACAGGATCAAGCCCAACGGTACTTTTGGATGCGGCTCCTCATATTCAGAGTTTTGGCGGAGCACAGGAAATCAGTCTGAATAGTATCGCAGATCAGGTAATTAAAGAAGGTTTAGGACAAAACTCCTTTGATTTCAGAGTAGATGCAGCTCACGGAAATGTTTCCTACAGCTCACAATATGAAGAAACCCATTACAACTATCTGGCAAGAATGGCAGAAGCCTATGGAGAACAGTTTTATTATGATGGTGAAGTGCTTCATTTCGGGAAATTGCCACCTCAGGAAAAACCAGTAAAACTGACTTACGGAAGCAGCGTAAGCGATGTAAAGATAAAAATGAAAGCCCAGCACGTGAATCCATCATTTTATGGCTATAACAGCAGTAAAAATGAGAAATTAACCACTGGGAATTCAAAAATAAATCATACTTCGGATATTGCTAAAAGGGCTTATGAAATTTCAGAGAAAACTTTTACCACTCCTTCATTAAGAGTGGCTCCGATAAAAGCAACGTCTTTTATGGATGTGGAAAATTCCCAGAAAGGAACAGCCGGAAGCAAAGCCTCAGAAGTATTTGTTATTTCGGGGATTACAACAGTACCTTTCCTGTATCCGGGCTGTATCGCTGATATCGAAATGAGAAAAGCAGAAAGCAGTGAAACCACGTATTTCACAAAACTGATGATTGTAGATATGCAGCATGAAGTAGATGCAAGAGGGTATTATACAGGAACTTTTGAAGCAATTGCTTCTGACACAGGATTTATTCCACGCCCGGAGTTTCAAACTCCAAAAGCAGATGCACAATTTGCCAAAGTAATTTCCAATACAGATCCTTTAAACCAGGGAAGAGTGAAAGTTCAGTTTGACTGGCAAAATGGTTCTACTACTACAGAATATATCAGAGTAATGACTCCAGATGGCGGTGGAAGCGAAAAAGTAAGTAAAAATCGTGGATTCATGGCCATTCCGGAAGAGGGAGATCAGGTTGTGGTCAATTTTGCCCATCAGCATCCTGACCGCCCGTTTGTGATGGGAGGAATGTTTCACGGTGGAGTTGGCGGCGGAGGCGGCGCTGGAAATAATATTAAAAGTTTAAGCAGTAAAAGCGGCCATACCATGAGTCTTGATGATGGAGGCGGAATTACGGTAAAAGATAAAGATCAAAACTCTGTATTTCTGGATGGAGCTGGAAATATAACCATAGATAGTAAGATTTCTATTACTCTGAATTGCGGAAGCAGTTCCCTTTATATGGATAAAGATGGGAATATTCAGATCAAAGGAAAAGAAATATTTGTACAGGGAATTAATATCGGAGTTGGGGGAACATCGAGTATTGGAGTGGGTGTAGGGCCTGAAGACGGTGATCCTACTTCAGGAATCGGAATCAAATCAGATACTTTGGATATTGGAACCAAAACCCTTTCCATGAGAGGAGATACTGAAGCCAATCTTAGTAGTGGAGGAAAAATAAATGTAGGAGGCGGAAGTGAAACAAATATTGTAAGTGGAACTGTAAAACTGAATTAAAAGCAGATGAATCCAGTAGATTTGGAGTTGGTAAAATTAAAGAGACAATGGCAGAAAGTCGTTTCAAAGAACAAAGAAAAACCTATGCTGATCTGTACAGGAGAAAAACACGAAACGGATCTTTTTGACGGATTTATCAAATCCAGACTTTCAGAAGATGAAGAAAGCGACGATGTTTTTTTACTCCACTATCAAGAATTTAACGGTATGAATTCTTACGGGCAGACCTTATTGGATGAATGGACCGAGTTCTACGAAATGCTGAAAAAAAGCGAAGAAAATGTTCCTCAATGGGAGTTGAAGAATCCGGAAGAAAAATTTAAAACAGATGCTTATAAAGCCTTTTATCCTCTGCTGGAATTAAAGAAAAACTTCCCGAATATTCAGCACTCCAGGATCTATCTCTATATTGCCCCACTTAGAATCAGTGATAAAGAAGAGCTGGCTCTATGGGTGAAAGAATGGTGCAGAATCTGTGAAACATTGGAAAATAAAGATATTAAACTGGTATGGGCAGAGCATCACACCTACAGAACGTTATCACAAATTCCTTCAGCACATAGTTTCAGGGTAGAAGTGGATATTCATCAGCTGATGCAGAATACGGCGGCACATACCAACCGGAAGAAGAACAGCCCTGATACTGATTTTCAGCAGCAGATTCTTGTAGCGAGTAACCATTTAAGTAAAGAAAGATTCAAAGAAGCAGAACATGCCCTGAAAACAGCAGTGAAACTGGCCAAAGAGCAAAAGAACAAACAGGGAGAAATCTCAGCTTATTTTATGCTTACACAGGCTTATACTGCAGACAGAAAAAAAGATCGTGCAGAAGATACTTACAGAACGATATTAGAAGAAGTAGAGCCGGATTCACCTTTGGAAGTTCAGATGTTGATGAATTATGGAAGTCATCTGTTAGGAAACTCCAAAAAATCCAAAGCAGAAAAAACATTTGAAAAAGCTGCAGAAACAGCACAGAAAGTAGGAGAGTATGCGATGGCTATTGAATGTTACAGAATCATCGCAACACTGAATGATACTGTTTTGACAAAAGATAAAATGATAAGGTATTTTGAAAAGTGCCTTGATATCGCAAAACTAATGGAGCCTTCAACCAGAGAACAAAGCAGTCTGCGGTTCGTAGCCTCAATGCTGATTCTGAAATACGAAGGCGATCAGGATAAAAAAACAAAACTGGACAATGAAATGAAGACTTATTTTGGTGATGACTGGAAGGTGAGTGTGGAAAGACCAAAAGCTGGGTAATCTCAAATTAAAAGAATCATGGCAGATCTGAATAAAAAAACAGTAAAACCCATAAAGGTTGAAAAACCGAATATGAATCCGGACCGCTCGCTGAAAGTGAATGCAGACGTTACCTCGGTAAGTTGGGACAAAACCACACAAGGCTGGAAAAACGGGATGAAAAATAATATTGATTCCCTGAATCCGGTTTCCATGGCTAAATCCATTGCAGGTGGAGACAGCGCTCAGCCAGCAAAAAATAGTGGCGGAGGTGGAGGAGATAGTGCTGTAACAGCAGAAAAAGCAGCTCCGGAAAGTAAAGTAAAGTTGATCAAAGTCAATACACCGGCAATGCCTTCCACTGCCATTCAGCATACGAGTAAACATTTTGATATTGTGCTGGCGATTGATATCCACTGGACGTTGATTCCGCCGCCGCCATCATTTATGCTGATTCCACTGCCATTGCCACATCCTTTTATCGGAATTGTTTTTGACATCATGGATTATATTACCATCACCATTCCGATTCCACAGTTTGCAAGAAATCTGATGCCGTCACTGCCGGAAAGTATTCCGATGGGAGGCTCAATATACGTTCACGGAAGACATAAAGCAACCACTACGACGAGTGTCATGGGAGTGGTAATTCCGTTCAGACATGTCACCTCATTGATTCCGGTATATCTCATTCCTTTTCCTCAGGAAGCTCCTCACGAAGGAGAAGTATATTACGGCTCTCAAACCGTTTTGGCGCAGGGAAGTAAAATGAGCGGAAACCAGCCACAGCAGGTACTTACCTGTATGGGGTTTCCTTTTGGGATGACCATGCTGCCTGCCATGCCGAACAAACCAAAGAAAAACCCACTGGCGTACTTCGCCTTCTATAATAACTTTTCAAGCATGTATATCCAGATCAATACAGGTGGGCCTGTATTGGTGGGAGGAGCTTTCGTTCCCCATGTTTATACTCCCGGAGAAATGCTGATGCGTCTTGCCGGGATGTTTTTAATGAGAAGCCTGACCAAGAAAATAGGAAAACTGGGAGCTAATGGTTTAAAAAAGCTGAACAACAGTGTTCTCAAAAAAGCTCCTTTCAATAAGTTTAAATTTGCCAATGCCTTATCCAAAAAATTATGTCATTACGGCCTTGAACCTGTGAATTTTGCAACCGGTGCCATGGTTTTCGAATGGGAAGATTTTATTATTAAGGGCAGTACACCTTTAACTTGGAGAAATATCTGGCACAGCGACCGGCCTTATGATTTTGGTCCTTTAGGAAACGGTATCTTTAATAATCATGATCTATTTATTCTACCCGAAGAAAACAATAAGTTTGCCGGATGGATGCATCCGGACGAAAATATAGCAATGCTGATTCCTGCACCTGAGATCGGAGAAGAAATGACCTATTTCAGAGATCAAAAGATATGGCAGTACAGACCCAATAGCAGTATTTGGGTTGTCCGTAAAGGAACTGATATCTATACTTATAAACGTTTCCATCATATTTCGGAAGGGGTTATTTATAAGGTAACCCGCATTGAATATGGTGACGGAACAATCAGGGAATATGAGTATGAAGCCCGGAACATTGTACTGAAAAGTATAAAAGATGTCAAAAGTGGGTGCAGTATAGAAACTGTGATCCATCCTGAATATAAAAAAGTAACAGAAGTTTATTATTGTTATAAAAAGCAGAGAGATCTGCAGGTTAAGTATGATTATGACGAGCGTGGTAATCTTACTCATGTATGGGATATTCATAAAAAGGCCATTGTATTTGATTATGATGGAAAAAACCATGTTGTGAGAAGAACTAACCGGAACGGAATGAGTTATCAGTGGGAATATGACAAAAACGGAAGAGTTGTTCATACCAAAGGTACGGATGGATATATGGAAGGAAAACTTCATTACCATGATGAAGAAGGCTTTACAGAAGTTATCTACCCAAAGCAAAACAATAAAACAGAGGAATATCATTACGATGAAAACTTTCTGGTTTACAAAAAAATAGATGGAGAGGGTGGAGAAACATGGTACGATTTTACAGCGCACAACGAACTAAAGATGATGGGAACGCCTGAAGGACGTGTTCAGGGGTATACCTATGATGAAATGGGAAATATTAAAATTTTCCATACCCCTGATGGAGAAGAATACCATTATCAGTACAATGAATTCGGACAGGTAATTGCCCGTTTTTCCCCTGCAGGAGCTTCGGAAACATGGAGCTATGATGAAGAGGGAAAACTGATCAGCTATACCGATCCTGCCGAAGAAAGTGTATACTATGAATATGCAGACGGTGACAGAGTTCCTGAAAGCAGTAGCAGAGAAGAGATTGTTACCTATTATAAATATAACCAGAGAGGCCAGCTTACTCAACTCATCAATACTGCCGGAGCCGGACAGTACTGGAAATATGATGAGTATGGAAGGTTGTTGGTGTTCAGCCCGAGTCCTTTGAACAGAACCCTCTGGAATAGGGATAAAATGGGAAGAGTGGTTGAAGTGAACGAGCAGGGGCAATTCCCGTTAAAACTTCGTTACGATGCCTATGATCTCCCGGTGTATGCCACCGACGGGCATGCAGAATGGCTCATGAGCTATACGCCGATGGGAAGACTCAAACGTCAGGTCCGCAGGAATGCTATTTCCCATAAAAAAGAAGAAACGTTAGTTTTTGGGTATGATGCTTATGAGAATCTGATGAGCATTATCAATGAAAAAGGAGAAGTTTACCGGTTTGAAAGAAACTATAATGACGAAGTCACTGGGGAGATAGGTTTTGACGGCCAGAAAAAGTTCTTTATAAGAGATAAAGACGGAATGGTCACCCAAACCAGGCTTCCTCACGGAAAAGATATTTTTTATGAATATGATCTGGGCGGAAGATTAACACAAACCCATTATCCCGACGGAGCCTGGGAAGCCTATCAGTATGACCCCTCAGGATTATTGGTTAAAGCAGATAATGAAAACAGCAGTGTAGCTTTTCAGAGAAATAAATTAGGTCAGATCACCAGTGAAAAACAGGGTGAGCATACGATTCAATATGAATATGACACTCAGGCAAATATGATCGGTTTGAAAAGTAGCTTAGGAGCCGAAGTAGACTATTCTTATAATGATCTGGGACAGCTTAAAACAGTAACTGCTGCTACTCCGGAAGTGCATGTACCCTGGCAGATGAATCTTGAGATCAGTAGGAACGGACAGATGCAGTCCCGTGAAATGACCGGCGGGGTAGAAAGCACTTTTGAATTTGACCATATCGGAATGCCGGTAAGTCAGAAAGTAATAGTGAATAAAACCAATACTACCTTCCATAAAGATTACGACTGGGGAGCCGGAAGCCGATTGCTGCATACGCTGGACAGGGTGACGGGCGGAAGAACAAGATTTGATTACGATGCTTTTGGAAGCCTTGTTGCTGCAGAATATTCGAACGGAGAGGTACAGTACAAAAATCCGGATGCTACGGGATGCTTATATGAAAGTGCCCGGCAGACTGACCGCGTCTACGACAAAGGAGGAAAGCTGATGCGCGATAAAAACTGGTTTTACCATTACGATGAAGAAGGAAATTTATTGTTAAAAAGTAAACGGCCAATCAACAATGCCAAGCCCGAGCATAAAGAAGAACAAGAGAATACACATCCTTATTATAAAACCATTGCTTCAGATTGGCTGAACGGCCCGAAACTGCCGGATGGAGATGATTTACCCAATGTAACCGAAGACTCTCCAACAGAAATCCAAAACCCGGAATGGTCCCCAGGAGACTGGGCGTATTCCTGGAATGCTAATGGAATGCTGGCCAAAGTAAAACGTCCCGACGGAAAAGATGTAAGCTTTGAGTATGATGCCCTCGGAAGAAGAACCTCAAAAATTGGCCTAAAGAAAATAACTCGTTATATTTGGGATGGTAATGTTCTTCTGCATGAATGGAGCTATGATGTTGAAGAAGTTCCTGTAACGGTTGTAGATGATGACGGAAATGTCATTGTGGGAAAAGAACCTGTGGAGAATGTGGTGACCTGGGTGTATGAAATGGGAAGTCATGTGCCAAGTGCTAAATTAATCAACGAGGAAAAATTTAGTATAATTAATGACTACATTGGCAGGCCAATACAATCGTATAATGCAGATGGAACTTTAATTTGGAGTACAGAATATACTATATTTGGACAAGTTAAAAAATTAAAAGGAGATAGCAGTTTTATACCTTTTAGGCAATTAGGTCAATACGAAGATCAGGAATTAGATGGTCTTTATTATAACCGGTTCCGATATTATGACAGCGGACAGGGCAATTATATTTCTAAGGATCCAATAAGTTTGAATGGAGGAAATCCTACATTATATGGATATGTGTGGGATAGTTTAAGTCAATATGATCTTTATGGACTTGAGACCTTTGTACAAAGATTAGGTAATTTTGGAGAGGACAAAGTAATAACAGGCTTAAAGGAAAGTGGCAAATATGTTGACGGGGGTGTTTTCCACGTACAAAATGCATCCAATCATGGAATTGATATTGTAGGATTAAGACATGATGGTAAATTTGATGTGTTTGAAGTAAAAACCAATATTACCGGGAATGTAGGAAAACTTTCTGACAGGCAAGCAAATCCTTCGGCATTTATAAATGATGTATTGAGTGATCAGAAGGCAGGTACTGGAACTTATGGCATATCACCACAAATGGCAGAAAGAATTCGAACCAATATAGGTGATAAATTTTTAGTTGATGTTTATGTGGGAAGAGGTGAAAAAGGAAAATGGTTTGTTGAGAAAACAATGCTGTCTAATTGGGATGAAATAGGAAAATTATATCAATAATCAGATAAAATTTATAGTTATATATGAATTACAAAAAATATTTAGATACTCAAATTAAAAAAATAGAATCAAATCTTAACAGCAGAACAAAAAATAATGATTTTGAGTTTTTTTATAACTGCATCAATGATTTTATTGAAAATGATAAAGAAGAATTTATTCAAGCTTTTACTGAATTCGGGATGCCGTTTGAGAATAAATACTATATCCCAGGTATCCTTCAAAAAATATTCTATGTAAGATCAGAAATTAAGATCGTTGAGTTTAGTAAAAAATATGATAATGAGAGTTTTATAAAATTACTTGATGCTTATTATTGGCTTAATATGGCTTTTATGAAAGGATATAAGGATAGTCAGGAGTTAAAAGGAGAATTTTTTCAGGACACGGTATTTGCTTCTCTCCTTGCATATTGCTTCTATCCGCAGGCATTAGAAGGTACATTAGATTATTTATATGCGGAATATTATGAATTACTGAAAAATGAAAGCGAAAGGATTGCTCCTGGAAAAAGGAAATACGATAAATACTATGGTTATGCTGATATTTTTCAATTGCTGCAATCATTGATTTCGAATGATTATAATAATTCTTTTAAAGAAATGCTTACTGTCTCAGCTGATAAATCCTATGAATTTATCATTAATAATTACTTAAGTGAAGACCCAAATGTTGTGAATGAAGTATTAGAGAAAATGGCCGCATTTCATATTAATAACAAAGGAGAATCCTACTTAGATACTTTTAACCATGATTGCTGGAAAATTTTTCCATTGGAGATGATAAGTATTTTAATTGCTAGAAGAAAAAAAGGATTATCAAATGAAGGAATCAGTCATCTATTAATTTCGCATTTCCTGCCATTTATTTTTGAAGTTGAAGCTCTTCCAGATGATGAATTGACCAAAAGATTAGAGAGTAAAATAATCTGATTTTTTATCGTACTAATTGATGATGTGTTTCTTAAATCAAAGGAGATTAGAAATAGGAAAAGTAATAACATATCATTAAAATTAAAATAAATTATGGGTTTATTTTTGAAAATTACTTCCGAATCCCAAGGAGCAGAAACGGTTGAAAAAGCTATTATTAACAACAAAGTGATAAATTACATTCTTGATGGATTAAATGATTATTATTGGCAAGACCAAATAGCACCAAAATTAAGAACATTAAACGCCCAATATAGTCACATTACACTCGGTACTATTCTAAGGCTTTTTCTTCTTAAAAATATAGAAATTGGTAATTTAAAATCATTCTCCAGATATATAAAAAAAGATGATAAACTTGTGATAGATCAAATGCTTATTGCCAACAAATATGAATCTTTAACTGAGGATGAAACCAGAAAAGCAATTTGTGATGATGTTTTCGGTTATTTTGAAGAAGTTATCCTAAAAAACAAAACTAAATTTCAGGATTTTGATGCAGTAGCATTTATTCCATTGCTTAAGGAGAGATTTGAAGAAATTAAAGAGCAAAAAATTGTTAATGATAGAAAAACAACTTAAAGGTATATAGAAATTTTTGGAAGAGAGTCTCCATATCTTCTTTCATCTAAAACTTAATCCAAATCCAATCCAAATAATATGAAGAAAATATTCTCAGAACTTAAAGGTTTTGTGGTATTTAGCCCACAGCTTTTAGCAAAATATCTGGAAGAAAATCATCTTCAGGATAATAATATTTTAAAATATTTCGTAGAAAACGAACATGGGGATGAAATTACAAAATCAGGAATTGCTATTCCAATAATAGGTGTAGAAGAAGATTACTATGCATTTCGGGTTTCTGTGAATGATGAAAAGATTTTGAATGATGATGAGGTAGAAGTGGAATCGAGAGGCTGGGTATTTCAGACCACTAATAATGAAGTGAAAATTGTAGGCATCGGTTATTTAAAAGATATTGCCTCTATTAATAATGAAAACTGTATCACATTTTCTTTGGAAAACGGATGGTATTCCTTAAAAATACGAGGAGGAACTAAAAATGAAGAAAGATTATTTGAACTGAATATGCAAAAACAGGATATGCATCCGGCTTTTAGCGGAGATGTCAGTACAGAATATTACTATGGATAAAATATTTGTAAAAAATAATATTGAAGAGAATATTGCCTATTTTAGGGTAAGTGGCTGATGTTGAGTTTTTAATATTCCTATTTTGAAAGTTTGAAAAAATTGAGTTTTCTTTAAAATTACGGAAATGTAAATTTTATTGAAAAAATATTTTGTCAGTAATAAAAAACTTTCTATATTTGCACCACTGAAAACAACGGTACTACCGGGGTTAAAGGAGAGTTGGCAGAGTGGTCGATTGCGGCAGTCTTGAAAACTGTTGACTGTAACAGGTCCGGGGGTTCGAATCCCTCACTCTCCGCAACTATTCAAACAAAATAGTGCAAAATGCTGTAAAATAGATGTTTTACAGCATTTTTTGTTTTATGTCGGTTCTAAAAAGAGCTAAATAATCACAATCTGAAAGTGACCTATTCGGTGACCTAATCAAAAGGTAAGAGACAGGTCACTGAAAAGTTAGAAAACTGCATGTTCATTGGTTTGTTCAGAAATTGAACATCTTGTGACATGTTTATGATCAGATTAATTTGGAATTATTAAAGCCGATATTATGAACAAGACATTCAATTTGCTTTTTTATATCAAAAAAGCTAAAATCAACGCTAAGGGAGAAGCCCCCATCTACATGAGAATTACTATTGACGGTAAAATTTCGGAGATCAGTACAAAGCGTATCGTGCAGCCTTTGAAATGGAATTCCCTGGCTCAAAGTGTAAAGGGATCTTCAGAAGAATCCAAATCTCTCAACTTTTACCTTAAAACATTTGAGCAGAAAGTTTATGATACGTATTATGAATTGATACGGGAAAAAGAGATAATTAGCTGTGAAATTCTTAAAAACAAGCTCTTGGGAAGAGATCAGAAGAATCGAATGCTGATTCCTATTTTTCAGGATCATAATGACAGGATAGAAAAGTTAATTGGAAAAGAGTTTGCAAAAGGAACTTTAACCCGTTATAAAACCTGCCTGAGCCATACTAAAGAGTTTATACGCTGGAAATATAAAATTTCGGATATTGATATTCAAAAAATTGACTATGCTTTTCTTAATGATTTTGAACTGTTCCTGCGAACAGAAAGACTATGCAATAACAATTCAGCAATAAAATATATCAGGAATTTCGGAAAGGTTATTAGGATTTGTATTGCTAATGGATGGATTCAAAAAGATCCGTTTGTAAACTATCACTCTAAAATTAAGGAAATAACAAGAGTCTTTCTTAATGAATCTGAGATGTCAGCTATTTCTTCTAAAAATTTCAATAATGAGAGGTTATCAGTGGTAAGGGATATTTTTTTGTTCAGCTGCTTTACCGGATTAGCTTATATTGACACCAAAAAATTAACTGCTCAAAATATAGGTATAGGACTTGACGGAAGTAAATGGATCTATACGAATAGAGAGAAAACAAAAACGACTTCAAATATTCCTTTACTTGCACAAGCTGAAAGCATTATTGAAAAATATAAAGATCATCCTGCTTGTATCAACAATGACAGACTGCTTCCTGTTCTCAGCAATCAAAAAATGAATGCCTATTTAAAAGAAATTGCTGATTTATGTGGTATTAATAAAGAATTGACGTATCATATAGCCCGCATACCTTTGCCACTACAGTTACCCTGTCAAACGGAGTTTCTATTGAGAGTGTGAGTAAAATGCTTGGTCATAAAAACATGAGAACGACCCAGCATTACGCAAAAATTTTGGATAGCAAAGTAAGTGAGGATATGCTTTCTTTAAGACAAAAATTTATTGATAAAATTGTATAAATGTTTTAATTTGACTTAGCATAACTTGAGTTCTGGATAAGAAAACAGTAACGTTTCTCAGGAAATAAAGTTTAATTAGGTTTGAAATAATAATACTTAAAATATTTTTATCAAACTTTATCAAAAGATTTTATTTTTTGATAAAATACATTATCTATAAATTTAAGTTTGGAAAACACATTTAAGAATGAGGAATTTTTTACTTTTCATTTTAAGCTCTATTTGTATATCTAGTCAAAGTAATTTGCTCGGGAAAGAAAATACTATTACTAAAAATAAACTTGAACGTTTTTTAAAACAAAATGATATTCCTGGAATGTCGGTCTCTATTTTGTATAACGGGAATATTATTTTATCGGAAGGTTTTGGATATTCAGATATTGATAATAAAATTAGGGTTAATCCCTCACTTACAAAATTTCGAATAGCTAGCATCTCTAAAATAATTACAGCTCTTGTATTAATGAAATTAAATGAACTAGATTCAATAAATATTTATAACACACCTTCATTTTATTTAGATAGTATTCCTCGTGAAAAATATAATTTTACAATCAGACAATTAGCAGGTCACTTATCTGGACTACAAAGAAATCCCTCCGGCGAAAGATGGGATCAACTTAATGATTATACTGAACAAAAATTCTATAATAGTTTAAAAAAAGATGAGTTAGACTTTGAACCAGGCACTCAATTTCAGTATAGCAACTACGGATATAAATTATTAGGGTTATTAATTGAAAAAAGTGCAAAAAAACAATTACTCATTGTCAAGAAGATTATGTTATAAACAAAATTGGAATGAAAAATACAATTCCAGACTATAATTTTAATAAACCAGAAATTTCTAATTTTTATGTAAATAAAGATGGAACTGTTCAAAAGTCTTCTTATATGGACTGCAAATTTAAATACGCTCAAGGCTGTCACCTTTCTACCTCGGAAGATTTAGTTAAGCTAGGGAACTTTTTTTTTAAGCATAATTTGATTTTTAATTCTTATAGGCCAGTTCAAATTATGACAAAACAACAAACATTAAATTCAGGTAGTAGAACAGGTTATGGTATTTACTGGCATTATGTCTACTGTAGATTTTTATAATAATTATTTTATAGGGCATAATGGATTAGAAAATGGAGCCAGAGCAATCCTCAGAGTTTATCCCAAATATAATTTAGTTATTTCCATACTAATCAATAGCCAAGAACCAAAACTTGAAGATTTAACCGCTGAAGTGGTATATTTATATATAGGAAGGTTAAAAAAAATATATAATTAATTTATCAAATGGGATTTTATGAAGTTTCAAAAATGTAAGAAATAATATGGGATAGCTTGATAAAAACGCAAAGAAAAAATCCCCTAGTTTCATGAAAACAGCTAGAAATAAATGAAATAATAACCCCATCAATAAATAAAATTGAATACTGGATTTATGATATAGGAGATGAAGGTAAGTTGGAAAAAAATTATAAACCAAGATAATGTCAAATATGTTTTTTATTTTATCCTAAAACCGAAACAAGTAATCTATTACCATACATGTTGGTCTTTGATAATTTTTTTAACCTTCTCCATTTCTCCACTTTTTAGATGAAATTTTTTGAATTTTATTATTCCCCTTTTTTTGTATGAGGCTTTTTCTGAATAAATGAATGCCAAGTAATGAATTGTTTAAGACCAATTTAATTGCTTGCTATCCTCCGTATTGTTGATCTCACTTTGTTATAAATATAAAGTTGAATTATGATAATTAGTAAACCTAAATATAAAAATAACGACGGCATTATGACATCATAGAGCCGAATAGGGTGATAGATTTTATTTGATCAGTCCAGCTCAGGCAGATTTGTTTCTTATATTAAAAAGTAACCATGACAGAATGATAATAAAAACGGCTGAAATAATGAACGTAATAAAAACATTTTATTAATCAATACAAGGAAGTTTACTTAACTAAGTGCATACTAAAAGTCTATACAATCAATAAAAGGGTTGAAAAATATCAATAAAAATTAACATTAAATTTTATGTTTTAATTTGTTTTTTTTGCAAAAATTAAGTAATATTTTTGATAAATTAGAATAAATACTATAGTTTTGCACAAACACAATGGAGCACATGAAAAAAATATTTACTTTTTTAGTAGTTATTTCATTCTTTTTTTTCGATAAAATTCTTGCTAATACTTTAGGTAATATAGATTCTATACAATCCCTGAAAAGAATAAAAAACATTAGATTAGATCATAATTTATTATCAGATAATTATTCAGATAAATTTTTGGTCTTTAGTGATAATGATCCTGAGACTGATGCTGAAATTGGTAAAGCGATTGGAGCTTTCAATACACTTGAAGACAACGGTCATTTTACCAATACTATAAATCCCAATGATCTTACGGAATTACCGATTGGGCTTAAAGAAAATATATCCAATGTAGAATACGGAATTGTTGTTACCAAAGCTAAATTCACTCCTGAGTATGCTTTAATTAATGTGTATGCCCGTATAGTTACTCCACAGCAAGGAGCAGAAGGCGGAAAAAAAACTCTGTTTTTTGGGGCAGAAGATGTTAAGCTTTCTTATAGTGGAAAGATTATAGGAGATGCCAAGCTGTCTTTGTTGGGTGACATCAATATGCCCTTCAATCAGAACCAGTGGATGCTTACCCTTGAAGGAGGAAGGATTAATAAGCTGAACGGAGGAAGCGTCAATGACAATACTTATGTAATCATTGATTGTGACGGTATAAAAGAGTTATCCTTAAAAGGAAATGTGCAGATATCCAGAAATGTTCTGGTTCCTTTGGACGGTAATGGAAGTGTTTTGCCTGAGCTTGGCAGTAACGGTCAGACCAACAGAGTTCGTGGAGATTTTGCTTTTAAAGCTACGGACTGGAATGATATTTTAGTAAAAGTGAGTATTACACCATTTGCAATCACTTCTCAAATTAAGAATCAGGATAAAGGATATTTTTCATTCTTTGTAAATAATGCCGTTTTGGATTTAAGTGATCTGAGAACAGATCCGACTGTAATGTTTCCCCAGTATTATAATACACACGGATATTTAATAGGAGGTACAGAATCATGGCGGGGACTATATGTTCAGACTTTAAATATAGGACTGCCCCAGGAATTTAAAACAGAAGATCATATCGACACCAGGGTTTCTTTTGAAGCCAATAATCTCTTGATTGATTCATATGGTGTATCAGGAAATTTTGCAGCCAATAATTTATTTCCCATCGACAGAGGGGTGACGAATAAAGAAAATGCATGGAGATATTCTCTGGATAAAATTGGAATTGATTTAGCTGCCTCTAAAATTGTAGGAGCAAACCTGGAAGGAACAGTTCAGCTTCCTATTCAGAAGAATAACGACAACCAGAATAATACAATTCCAAAGTATTTAGGATACCGGGGAATGATAACCGAAGAAGAGTATTTAATTTCTGTTACGACATTTGATGATATTAACTTTGATATCTGGAGTGCCAAGGCAACTATTGCCGCAGGCTCAACAATAGAAATGCGGGTTAAAAACCGCGAATTTTTACCTAAGGCTATTCTTAATGGGAGTCTTGCTATCGGAGCGAATGCTTCTGCTGATGACAATGATCCCAACGAAAAGAAAGATGCTGATTTTAAAGGGGTGAAATTTCAGGGGTTGACCCTTCAAACAAAAGCGCCTTACATCACAGCACAGTATTTTGGTGTTGAGGGTGAGCAAAAATTAGCCAATTTTCCGGCAAGTATCAGCGATATTGTTGTTATAGCTGATGGTTCACAAGCCAGCTTAGGCTTTTCTGTAACTGTTGGTTTGCAGGAAGAACGTTTCTCTGCTACCGGTGGAATGATGATAAGAGGTCTTATTACTAACGAAAATAATAAGCAAAGATGGAAATATGATGGTTTTAATTTAACAAAATTAGGACTTAGGAATGTCGATATCGGTGTAGCAATTGTTTCCGGTGAATTTCAGATTATGCGTAAAGACCCCTTGTACGGTAATGGCTTTACGGCACATCTTAATGCAAAGATCAAAGGAATTAAAGGAATAGAAGTTGACGTTAATGCCGCTTACGGATATAGCACTTTTAGATATTGGGGATTTGAAGGTTCTGTCAAAGGACTTAAAATTCAGGCTACCGCTTTAACGATTACAGGATTTACAGGCGGAGCATTTTATCACATGGTTCCCGATAGAGATATGAGTTTAAATCCTGCATATGCCAATAAAGCATTGGTTTTAAAGCCTGATAATACAATAGGATTGGCATTAAGAGCCGGAATTTATGGTTCTGTAGCCAGTGACAAAGCAGTTAGTATTATGGCCGGTTTTAATATTTCGACTAATCCGAATGGTGGTTTGGCTAATATCGGATTTATTGGAGAAGCTGTTGTGATGGCTGATATATCCAAATTAGTTCCCGGTGATCCTTTAGCAGGAGTAAAAGATAAGTTTAAAGAAATGACCGGAAATTCAAAATTCCTGAATGAACTTAAAAATAACAGCCACGTAAATTCTTTCCTTGATACAAAAACCGTTGACGAGCAATATCCTGTAACTGAAAAAGTAGAGGGTGCCATTTATGCGAAGCTCGCTATGAATTATGATTTCAACAATAGCGTTTTTCATGCAAGCCTTGATGTTTTTGTAGATATTGCTCATGGTATAATAAAAGGAATTGGGCCAAACGGAAGAGCAGGTTGGGCTGTGATTCACGTTGCGCCTGATGAGTGGTATATGCACATCGGGACACCTACCGATATGATTGGGTTAAAAGTTGGTCTGGGAAGTTTCTATCTTCAGTCCGGAAGTTACTTTATGGTAGGAACCCGTATTCCGGGAAGCCCACCACCACCGCCTGAAGTTGCAGAGATTTTAGGGCTTCAGCTCAATGACCTTGATTATATGAGCAGTCTTAACGCTTTAGGGGATGGAAAAGGTTTTGCATTCGGAACCCACCTGAAGTTTGATACCGGAGATATGACCGCTTTGTTCCTTTACGCCCGTTTCCAGGCAGGTTTAGGAACAGATATTATGCTGAAAAACTACGGTGAGGCAAAATGTTCAAACCGTGGCGGAGATCAGATCGGTATCAACGGATGGTATGCTAACGGACAGGCTTATGTGTATTTACAGGGTGAGCTTGGTATTAAGATAAAACTATGGTTCATCAAAAAGAAAATCCCGATTATCAAGGCCGGAGTTGCTTCTTTATTACAGGCAAAAGGACCCAATCCTTACTGGGTGAGAGGATACCTTGGAGGATATTATAATTTGCTTGGAGGTATGATCAAAGGAAGATTCAGATTCAAGATGGAATTTGGAGAAGAATGTGTACTGGAAAATTCATCTGTTCTTGGAGGCATGAAGATTATTTCTGACCTTACTCCCAAAAAAGATGAAACCGATGTAGACGTATTTGCTATTCCACAGGCAACATTTGCAGTGCGAGTTAATGAGCCTATTGTCATTCCTGAGGACGATGGTGATCATACCTATAAGGTTGTTGTCGATAAGATGACCATCATCGATGATCAGGGTAAAGAAATTAAAGGGATAATTGAATATGCTAACTCTAAAGATGTAGCCAACTTTGTTTCTGAAGATATTCTTCCTCCAAATAAAACCCTGAAAGCAATTGCTCAGGTAAGCTTTATGGAGAAAAAGAACGGAATGTATGAAGTGGTAATGGCAGACGGACAAAAGGCGATTGAAATAGAAGAAAGAATCTTTACCACTGGATCAGCACCAAATGTTATTCCTTTAAGCAATATCAAATATGCATATCCGGTTCCTGAGCAGGAAAATTATTACACAGGAGAAGCCAATACAGGTTATATTAAGCTTAAACGTGGACAGGATTATTTATTTGATGATCCGAACTGGAATACTGTATCAGCCTTTGCTGCTGAATCACCAACGGAAAGTAATTTCTCTTATAACGGTAATGATAATATTGTCAATTTCAATACCCCTAATCTTGGTAAACAGAAAGACTACACATTTGCGTTAATTGCCAAAAATAAAAATGGAAATAATGCTTCCATAGGAAATAATACGGTTGAAGAGACGGTAAAAACAGAAGAAAATACAGACGACTCTGCTGTATCCGTAACGACGGAAGTGAAAAAAGCTCAAAGTCTTTCCAAAGATGGAGAGATCGAAAGGCTGGCTTATACGTTCAGAACCAGTAAGTATACTACTTTCGAAAACAAGCTGTCTTCATTGAATTTTAATCCGTTATGGATCAAATTAAGCTCCGATGTGGTTACCCTTCAAAATAATATGAATGCTGATGAATACTTTGATGCTACTGAAATTTCAGGTTCAAAATATACAGACAATATGCCTCTTATTGATCTTACAGCATTAATGGATGATTCTTTTGCAGGTAAATTTAAAGGATTGATCTACAACAATTATCCGATTGATGAATTGACATTAAACAGAGCTGAAAGTGAAGATGATTTTGCAGGAATTCCACCGGTAAAAGCATTCCCTGTCTTTACTTCATATATGCAGTATTTAGGAAGCGATAAAGGAAACGGATTCTTAAAACAAACGTTCCCATTCAAATACGATTTGTTCAGCTATTATAAATCCGACTGGTATGAGCTGATTTCAAAAGCTGCATCTAAATATGTAGGTTCTCCAGCTAACGTAAGACCAGCCGTGATTAATGCCTTGCTGGAATCAACCTATGGAGTTATCCCTGAAACCAGATACAATGTGAAAGCTAAATATACGCTGCCGGGGAATAAGCAGGGAACAGAAAAACAGATTAACTATGAATTTAAATAAGTACATAAAAATACTTATTCACTCAAAAACAACAAATACGAACACCGAAAGATGACTAAGAGTTATTGTAAACCATATAAAAATAATCGGCAAAAGCTTACTGCTTACTGTATGAAGCTCATGGCAGCATTCATGCTTATGGCTTATGGCATATTGCCTACCGCAAAGGCTCAGCAGTATCCTGTTAAACTGATTCCTGTCGTAATACCACCCTATAGTTTAAAAATAGGGGATTATGCAACAAGTACTGATAACAAGCTTCAATTGCAGGTTCTAATGACTGATTTGCTGGAACCTCAGCATCAGACAGGAATTAGATTTTCCCTGGAGGCGGGTTTAAATGCTGTTCCATTGGCGAGATCCAATGATTTTATTGTGGGCATGAATCCTTTTACGCTCTATCCCGGTAACAATGTTACATTAACCAATGTAGACCTCAGATCCTTATTTGAACTGCAAAATCTATCGGGAATTAATGCCGTTCAGTATTCCAAACCGTTGTCGGATGGGGTTTACCAGTTTTGCTTTCAGGCTTATGATTTTTATACTAAAAACAATCTTTCAGCTAAAACGTGTGCTACGGTGTTCATGGTTCAATATGATCCGCCCATGCTTACGCTGCCACAAAATGCCGAAAAAGTTCAGGCGCTTTCCCCTTACAGCGGAGGGGCCGGTATTGTGTTCCAGTGGATGCCGAGGCAGATTGCACCCAACACGAAATATATTTTTACATTAAAAGAACTTTGGGATCAGGGGCAAAGCCCGATTTCAGGATTTCTTTCTGCCCCGCCACTATGGAGAGAAGAAACCTATGCTCCTACCTTATATTATGGGATTGATAAGACTCAGCTGATACCAGGGAAAAGATATGCCTGGCAGGTACAGGCAAAATCAGGAAACCCTGTTTTGGGAGCGAATCCTACCGACGATAACGGAGTGTATAAAAACAATGGATTATCTGAGATTTTTTATTTTGATTACGTAGAGAACTGTGCCGTTCCAACACTTTTAATGGCTAAAAATATAGGCAGGGGAAGGGTAGAACTAAAATGGAGCATTGCAGGTCAGCCGGCAGGTTTGTATAATGTGCAGTACCGTAAAAAAGGAAGCACGGGAGAATGGGTAAGCCAGCAAAGCTATCAGGCCTCTGCCATTCTTACCGGACTGGAAGATAAAACAGAATACGAGTACCGTATCGGTTCCGTATGTGGAAATACACAGACTTTTAATAATACCAATCCATTTGAAAACGGCAATTCCGGAGGAAACGCCTATTCATATAGCGGAATACAATATTTCACAACCAATGCTAATGATGTAGACAATAATTATCAGTGCGGGATTATGCCTGCCATTGACATCGCCAATAAAACTCCATTAAATACTCAGTTAGGCAATAATGAAGTCTTCACAGCAGGAGATTTCCCGGTTACCGTATTATCAGCACAGGGAAGTGGAGTATATACAGGAGTCGGTTATATTGAAGTTCCTTATTTAGCAGATACTAAAATAAAAGTAAGTTTTACCAATATTAAGCTTAATACCGATAAAAAACTGATAGAGGGAGTTATTGAAACCACTTATGATCCTAATGAATCTGCTGTACATTATGCTTCAGGAGGTTTAGGAGAAACATTTGGAGATGCAGGAGTAAAAGATGTTACCGTAGATTATGTTATTACGAATGTCACTTACACGGCTACACCACCTCCGGGGAAAATTACCGTTTATGGCGATTTTGGTACAGGAGGGAGCCCGAGTCAGCAAGATTTCCCAGGTGGAAAAGACTATCAGATCAAAGATAAAGATGGGAATATTTGGACAGTTGATGAAAATGGTAACGTAACCAAAGTAGGTAAAGAAGCGGAAGGAGGTGCATCGAATTCAACAAATACAGAAGGCGTTACCGGAAGCGGAAGCAGTGCTGCTGTAAACCAATACACCGCAAAAGGTATTAAAATTGAGTGGAAAGAAGATACCAATGGAAAATTCGCGTACGATACTGCCGATAAAACAAAACTTCCAACATCTAAATATCCTTCAGTAAAAGATACAGAAAACAATACCGTATATGTACCATATAAAGCCACGGTAAATAAACAAACTGAACTGTTTGATGCTAAAGTAAGCATTACTGATCCAGCGCTTAAAGATTCTAAAATTATCTTTAAAACGTTGAGCTTAGGTAAGGCAATTGAGGCTATAGAACTAAACAAAACAGACACGGAAAGAAATTACCAGCTAAAGCTTCCGGGAACATTTGATTATGCCGAAGAAGAGGTAATTGCTGTACTGATGCCGAAAGAAAGTACAGGAAAACAAAAAGTAATCAGCAATTTCCGATTGGTACACTTAAGTCCTAAAACTGTTAATGTAAGCTTAGTGCCATTAGACGGCAGTTCTCAATCTAAGCTACAGGCACAGGGCAATAAAATCAATCAGGTTTATAATAGAATCGGGGTTAACTTTACCGTAAAAGAAGAACCTGTCTTAGATATCAGCAGCATTGTAAACGGTAATACGATCAGTAGCGAAGATGCTGATTTAATGAGTACCTACAGTCCTCAGCAACAGCAGATCAATGCATTGTACAAAGGTACTGATGCAAGATATGTTCTATTCGTTACCAACAAAAATTCTTCTACCGGCCAGAATGGGTACATGCGTCTCAACGGTCAGTTTGGATATGTTTACAATAATGCGCTTCAGAAAACAGGAGCCCATGAATTAGGTCACGGAGTGTTTAAGCTAGAACATCCTTGGAAAGCTTACCAGACGACAAAAGGCGCAACTGATCTGCTAATGGATTACAGCACAGGTGAAGAACTTTCTCATCTGGATTGGAAACAAGTTAATGATCCTGCGTTTAAGCTGTATGCGTTCCAAGGGCAGAGTAGCGGGGAGATTGCAGGAGGTTTTGGTTTGACACCGGACTTCAAATTAATTAAAGCAAATACGTCGACTGCTGTTCATGGAAATGTTGTAAAAGTTGGAGAAGGATTCTTACCGGGCTTTATTGAAAATGATATTCAGTATCAGTGGGTAGAATCTCAAAAAGCATATTATCCAAATGGTGATGTACAGAAGGGAGCGTATTCATCTACGGTTACTCCAAAAAATGAAAATACCGTCTGGTTAATTTACGATCATGATGCTGTTTGTGGAAAATCGAAATTTATCAAAACTACATTTGCAGAAGTAACAGCAAATATATTGTCGAAACCTGACAAGACTCAGGCATTGGCGGATTATATCCAGCAATATGATAAAATTGATGATAAGACAAAACCTATCTACTCCGGATTTATTGCCTGTTCAGGTGCAGGAACGGGATCTGGTAATGGATTGAAATCTATTAATGATCTATACAACAGACCATCTACAGGTAATGGAACCACAACAGATGAATCCAAAGATGTTGTAGATTATACAGGAAGATTTACTGCCGAGGAAATACAGGCAATGTTAGGAAGCATTGTTTCTAATAAAAATTCTACAGGAATTAAAGGTAAAATCTTTATTACTGACGAGAATACTGCTGCATCTGTTCTTCAAAAAGTACAGGCAAGATACAATCAACCTGAAGCTAAGGAAATGGTCATCTGGCTGAATGTGAACAGTCAGACTAAGAAATACGATATCAAGATCAACGTTGGAAGTGGTCTTCCTGAATATGCAGGAAAATCTGCTAAGGATATAGAACTACTGCTGAAACAGAATTCAGCGTGGATAGACGATTTCTGGTTGATGAAATTCAATCCGCTGACTGCAATTTTAGATGGTCTGTCAGAATTACTTACCAAAGCTAAAATTCCGGAAAGATATTACAATCCTGATACTACAGATTATAATCCGTTCCCTGCAAAGATTTATTCTTATGTAAGTCTAAAAGTTATTGATGATGAACTAAGCGGATTAGTGGGATCTCCGATGGGAGACAAATATACTCCAAGCCGTATAGATTTTGCATTCACTTGCGGAGTCTGGAACGGATTAGTAGGTACAGCAGCAGCAATTCCTGAAGGAGGTTCATTCTTAATCAAAATGATTACGAATGAGAATGATGCCAGAACCAATTTTGCAACAACGATTTCCAAAATACAGTGGAAGGATGTAAAAGGAATGGTAGGGGAACAATGGAATAAGTACACTTCCAATCCTTGTATGATATCCTATGGAGCAGGTGAAGTTACTTTTGTGGTTGCCTCTTGCTTTATAGGAGCAGGCGAAATAAAAGGGGCAACTGCTGTTGTTCAGACCATGGAAAAGCTGGATGTAATGGGGCAATTACTTGGTAAAACGATACAAATTGCCGGAAAAGTAATTAAACCTGTAGTAAGCGCATCTGGAAAAGCAGTAAAATACGTTCTGAAAGAAGGTGTTGATTTTATAAAGAGAATTGATATTAAAGTGACTCCAAACGGATTTGGATGCGGTTTCCCGATTCAGAATATAAAAATTTCTTTAAAAAATAAACTTGTTAACTTAAGTGAGCAGGAAGCTCAAGGAATTAAGCAAAAGATTGAGCAGGCTATAAATAATGAAGGTGGATTAGATAAACTTCCGGTTGATGAAAATGGAAATCATCTGGTGGAAATTGAGGTTGATGGAGAAAAGGTTACGGCGATTGTAGGAAACGAAGATGGATTGAATAAAATATCTAAAGAAGATATCTCAGGTCCGACTTCTTTAATGGAGGGAAAAAATGTATTCAGAGGATTTGCAATAGATTATTCAAAAGCTAAAAATACTTTCAAAAATTTTAGAGAAGGGAAAATTTATCAGCTAAAACAACAATATACTGGAAATGAACTCTTAGAAGAAATTCAAACATTCAGTAAAAGAAATCTAGCTTATTTTGAAGGAAAAATAGATAATATTACATTAGATTCCGACCATATTAAAATAAGTGGGTCGAAATATGAAGGCGAGCCTATTTTTGACGCTTATAAGGTAGACAAAGAAGGTAATATTGATACAGAAGGTGCTTGGAGTCGAGAGTTTGATACGGAATATGTTGGTTTAAGCGAAATTGCTAAACAATTAGGTGGTAAAAAAGGGCAAATCTTCCCTAATATTAATGGTCAAATTACAATTGCTTCCGAACTTCCATATTGTATTTCTTGTCAAGGGGTAATACAGGATTTTGCAACAATGTTTCCAAATGTGAAGGTTTACTTAGTAGATGGAATTAAAAATATGAAATAGTATGAATTATATAGATGATAGTACAGTGCCTAGCTGTAAAATTGAAGAGAAGAAATTTGAATGGGGAGAACCTTATGAACTTTATACGCCTATTTTTAATTTTGCAGACTTATCTGATTCCAAATTGGAAAACTCAATAAAATTATTTGGAAAAAATAATTTTAAACAACAATTATTATTGATATATAATATAATTAATAATTATGAAGAATTTGAGAATATTGAAAATTATAACGGTGAGTTATTTGAAAGAGAAGAAATATTAAACTTGATTAAATTCTATATTAATAGAAATGAAAATTTAATTTCTCCTTGGGAAAAATATGATATAGGACTTAAAGAGTATGATTTTATAAAATATTTAGATGAAAAATTAGAGAAATTAAATTACGTTAAGTTGAAAGATTCTTAATCAGTTGATGAAAATGGCATCATCTGGTAGAAATTGATGTAGATGGAGAAAAGGTTACTGCGGTTGTAGGAAGTGATGATGGTGGACATATTTTCAGAAATGAATGGGGAGGACCAAGTGAACAAATTAACTATTTTTCGCAAAACGCTCCTGAAAATAGCTACGGTGCGTGGTTCAAAATGGAACAAGCAGTGTCCGATTATAAAAAAGCCAATCCTTCGGTGAAAGTAAAAGCTGTTATGGAATTTAATTTCAATGGAAATTCTAAAAGACCTACATCTGTTGATGTTGAAATTTATAAAGATGGGACTTTGGATGATATTTTATCTGATAATTATAAAAAACCCTAAAGAAAATGGAATCAATAAATAAATTAATAGAAGCAACAAGAAATTATGTTAGTAGTAATCAAGTGATTGTGATTATAAAACTAAATGAAGAAAAAGTTAGTACTCGATTTTATGAAGTTATTAATAATGAGCAAGTTTCCTTTAGACCTAAACCAAAAGAATATAGGGCGTTTTCTGATGAAATATATGAACGTTATAATTCATTATTTTCAACTGAAGATAAATTTAATTCGGCCATAATTGAAATTTATCCAGATGGTGCATATTCAGAAAAATACTTTTGGGATTCAGAACAAGAAAAACAAGATTTGCTGGATGGTGCAGAAGTGTTTTTTCAATGGGCAAATGAAAGAATGATGTCTCTAATTTTTGAGTTTGAGCAAGATAATAATTTATTACCTACACAGCTTGATGCTGACGATGAATTAGAATATCTGAGTTCTTGGGATAGCGGGGTGTTTACTTTCCATGTTAATGAAAAAAATGAAGTGGAATATAAAATCGTTCTTACCAAAGATGGGATTGAAAGAGTCCTAGAAATGCCTTTGAAAGATTATTTTATAGAAGGAATTTTGAATCATTATCAAATAACCCATACAATCCTTTCTGATGTATGGAAACCATGGAATACATTAGTAATTAAATCTCCTCATACTGGTATTCCTTATGATAAAGTGGATGAGTATGTAATTTATATCTTAGAATAGATTAATTATTGAAATGGATATTAATCATTTAGTCTCAGAAATAAAAGATTACTACAAGGAATTTGAGTATGACAAATTAATTGTCGACTATATATTCACATTACAGGGTAGTTACAATTTTATTGTTCAATATGAGAAAGATAATAGGTACGTAGAGTCATTAGTTTCTAATAAACCTATAAGAAGTGTTGTGAGAGAAATGGCTGAAAGATTTGAAGAACTTAAGGATTCTAAACAAAAATTTAATCATGTAAGAATAGAGATTAATAGTGATGGTACTTTTTCCGATAAATATTGGTGGGACATGGGTAAAGAACATCAAGATTTACTTGATTATGCTAATGTATTTTTTCAATGGGCAAATGAAAGAATGATGTCTATGATATTTGAGTTTGAAAAAGATAATAATTTACTGCCGACTCAATATGACAACGATGGTGAATTAGAATATTTGAGCTCTTGGGATAGTGGAGTATTTACTTTTCATATTAATGATAAAAGTGAATTGGAATATAAAATTGTTCTTACCAAAGATGGTGTTGAAAGAGTATTGGAAATGCCATTAAAAGATTATTTTATAGATGGGATTTTAGAACATCATAAGATAACGAATACAATCCTTTCTGATGAATGGAGACCTTGGTAATACTTTGAAAATTAAGTCACCTCATACTGGAATTCCTTATGACAGAGTGGATGAATTTGTGAGTTACATTTTAGAATAATTTATGATAAATATGAAAACTGTAGTGAAAGCTTTTTATGGATATTATGATGAATTTCCTTACGATATATTAGAAGTGAAATTTATATTTACTCTTGGGGGAAGCTACGATGTTTTCATATCGTATCACGATAATGATGATAAAAAATATACTTCATTAGATGGGAGAGAGTTATTTAAATATGAGCATCAAGTTTATGAACTTTTTAAAACTAAAATTGACACTGAAGAAAAATTTAACGTGGCAATCTATAAAATTAAAAAGGATGGGACATACTCGAGTTTATATGAGTGGGAAAGTGAAAAAGCAAACGAAAATTTGATAGATTATGCAAACGTCTTTCCCCATTGGGCAAACGACAGAATGATGTCAATGATTTTTGAATTTGAAAAAGATAATGGTCTTATCCCAACACAATATGATAATGATGGAGGTTTAGAATATCTGAGTTCTTGGGATAGCGGGATATTTACTTTTCATATTAATGATAAAAATGAATTGAAATATAAAATAGTTCTAACCAAAGATGGAGTTGAAAGAGTTTTAGAAATGCCTTTAAAGGACTATTTTATTAAAGGAATTTTGAAACATTATCATTCCACGAACACAGAACTTTCTAATATATGGGAACCATGGAATACTATGGTTTTGAAATCGCCACATAATGATATTCCTTCAGATAAAAAGGATGAGTTTGTGAGCTACATTTTAGAATAACCATTACGCAACACGTATGAAATTAAAAAAACAACCTATTTTGAATAAATATTTATTACTGCTATTGCTGTTTTCGTTTCCTTTTTTATGGGGACAGCAAAAGGATAAAGACAAAACCATCATTCCTCACATCCGTCTAAAAGTAGACGGTAAGAAAGACCGTATTTCTTTACGTTGGGCGGTAGATGAGCCTATAGCCTGGCAAAAAGCCAACAAAATCGGATTTTCATTAAAAAGATTCACCCTTTCCCGTGACGGAAAGGTTCTTCCAAAAGCAGAAGAAAAAGATTTGGGAATCTTCAAGCCCGCTTCCGAAAACGAATGGAAAAAAATTGTTGAGAAAAATGATAATGCAGCCATTGTTGCACAATCTCTTTTCGGTGACAGTTTTGAAGTGGAAATGGGAGAGAAGCAAGGTAAACTTGAAGGTGTGGTCAACAAATCTCAGGAAGTTGAGCAGCGGTTTGCCTATGCATTAATGGCTGCCGATCTGGATTTTGAAGTAGCCAAACTGGCTGGATGGGCTTTTACAGATACTAACGTAAAATCTAATGAAAGATATCTTTATACAGTAAGTATCAATACTTCTGAAGGGACATTATTAGTTCAAAAAGGAGATGCTTTAGCGGCTGTTTCATCAAACAATGAACTTCCTAAACCATTAGACTTTATCGGAATATTTAAAGATAAAACCGTTACTCTTTCATGGGAATATCTACAATTAAGAGATACGTATACCGCCTATTATGTTGAGAAAGCACAGGATGGAAGCAGTTTCAAACCCCTAGGAGATCTTCCTGTGATGAATATGAATGACAATGATGGAAGACAGGTGCAGGGAATGACCTTTGTGGATTCTTTAGCTCAGAATAATTCTAAATTCAGCTACCGTATCCGTGGGAAAACAATCTTTGGAGATTATGGTCCTTATTCCGATGTGGTTTCAGGTGCTGGAAAGAAAAGTCTTGAGGCAACACCAAGAATCTCAGATTTTATTATTGATGAAAATGAAGAAATCAAACTTGAATGGGAATTCCCTCAAGAAGACGAAAAAAATATTGCTTCATTTGAATTGCTTCATTCGGAAACAGATCTGCAGAACACCTATAAAGTGATCAAAAATAAAATTCCTGTAAACAGCAGAAGCATAATTACAAAAAGCTTGGCACCCTCCAATTATTATAAAATACAGGCCATTGGTAAAGCCGGTGACAAAAGAGAATCGTTCTCGGTTCTTGCCCAGCCCAACGATATGACCCCTCCCGAAACACCACTACAGTTTGAAGGGAAAATAGATTCACTGGGAGTTGCTCATTTGAAATGGAAAGCCAATACAGAAAAAGATCTGGAAGGCTATCATATTTTCAGAGGAATTCAAAAAGGAGACGAATTGGTGCGTGTAACACCTCAGGCAATTACTAAAAATCATTTTGAAGATAAGGTTGTTTTAGAAAACCTTAACTCGAAGGTATATTATTATGTGACAGCAACAGACAGAAGAAAAAATCAATCTAAACCATCAGTCATTCTTGAATTGGAAAAGCCTGATAAAGTGAAGCCTCAAACCCCGGTTTTCACAGAATATAAATTGGAAGATGACGGTAAAATTACCATTAACTGGATGAGAAGCCATAGCGATGATGTTGAGGTTCACCAATTATTCCGTAAGGCAAAGGATGATGCTGACAAAAGCTGGAAAATGATTTATGAAACCAAGGAAATTAAACCTGACTATACGTACACCGATAAAGATGTGGAAGCTGATAAAAGCTACACGTATTATTTGTTGGCAGTTGATAAAAGTAAACTGAAATCGGATAAGTCTCAGGAAATGACCCTCAGAAGCAACAGGATTGAAGCTTTATCAGTATTGATCAATCTTTCAGGTTCAGCCAATAGAAATAAAAAACAAATTGATTTAAACTGGAAAATCAACGGCAAAGACGTTGGCGAAATTGTAGTGTATCGCCAGAAAGGTACTGAAAAGCCAACGATGTGGGGAACCCTCAATGGAGCCCAGAATTTTCTTGAAGATAAATCGGTTCAGGTAGGTAATGCTTACACGTATCTTATAAAACCGATGCTGAAAAGCAATCAGGTTGCTAAAACTGAAAAAATCACAATCGAATATTAGGACACAAATACAATACGAAAACAATGAAAAAATTTTTATTACTGCTATTAATAATAACCAATGTTTTCCTTTGGGGGCAAGGAGGACAGGCTGAATATAAGATTGAATTATATGGTCTTAACTACAGTGTTAATGCCGGAGTGAAAAACAGTACGAGCTCTCATGTCACCATTACGGTTATTTATAATGATAATTCCACAGAAGATTTGTATTTCAGACCTATTGCCAATAATGGGGATAATGAGAATAACTGGACATTAAGCCCTCCGCAAACTTCATCAAAGCTTCCTGTTACTGCCCATACTGAGGGATTTGTGAACTTCAGAACCGGTACAGATGCGAATTATGACCAATATGATGCCATCAATATATGTAATGAGAACAATTACAACGTTGATACCCATTCACCGAGAATGACATGGATATCATATAAGATGAAGGTAACCCCTGTTCATACATTAGTATCATTAACCGATGCAGGAGCTACAAATACGGTTTTGCCTTCTGAGGACAAAATTAATTTATATGCAAGACAGGGATTTGCAGCCAATTTATATCATTATCAGTACAGTTTAGATAATGTAAACTGGATCGATATTGATCCTTCTTTATCCAATTTGAATAAACTGAGTGTGTCTGCAAAAGATCTCTTTGGAAATAACTATTCCCAGTATATTGGGCAAAATATTTACTTTAGAGTGGCATCTTGCTTGTCCAACGGAGTTTATCAGGCAGTTTCTTCGCCCGTAGTTTTAACCATGACAAAATCTGCTCCACATGTGCTTTCAAGTACGGTCACTCCTACCAAATGTTTTGATACTACAGATGGTACGGTAACTTTAAACTTCGACAGAACACTCGTAGCAGGTGAGACATTAAAGATATCCTTAGTGAATACAGTTACAGGTGCGGCAGTACTTAATCAGGATATTACCAATGATTTGCAGACCAGTACTTCATACACCCTACAGAATTTACCACCTGGGACCTATAAATTAGATTTATTGGGAACATATAGCGGAAATGCAACCTATACGGATAGTCCCAGTCACACCATTAATTTTGAGATAACAAAACCCACTCCGGTTACTTTTTCTATGACTTCGCAAACCAATGTGTATTGTTTTCAGGGAAGTGACGGGGTTATCAATTTAACTGCAGCAGGCGGGCAAAACCAGTTTCAATATAAAGTAACCAAAGATGGACAGCCTTTTTTGGACTGGACGAATTTCTCCAATGGAAATACTACCCAGATACAAAACCTTGCAGCAGGAATTTATAAAATCAAAGTAAGAGATTCCAATCTTTGTGTAGCCAAGGAAAATGGTGCTGAAAAAGAAATTACAGTTACTATTACCCAACCTAGCGCAGCTATTGCAATTCCACCTGCTGAGGTTGATATTTCACAGCCAACAGGGTATGGACTAAGCAATGGCTACATCTCTGTAAGAGTGGTCGGCGGAACTCCAAATACAGATGGGTCTTACAATTTCGAATGGAGAAAAGACAGCCCTACGGGTGCTGTAATCACTACAGGAATTACGACTGATTTGGTGAATAACCCTTATACCATTAAGATAGATGGACTTCCGGCCGGAAACTATTATCTGACCGTAAAAGATAAAAATTATGCCAATGCATCAAGCCAGTTGGGTAATTGTGGAATTATCTCCCAGGAATTCATTGTAAGCCAGCCAGATCCTCTTACCGTTAACATTCAGGTTGACAAACAGATATCCTGTAATATAGCCAATAATTACCAGTATAAACCGGATTTGGATAACAATGGAGTTCCGGATGAGGCAGAAGATGGGATCCTGAAAGCTATCGTAACAGGTGGTGTAGGAACCTATACCTATCAGTGGCAAAAATTAAATGGCGGACTTTTCCAAAATATACCGGGAGCTACACAGTCAACATTAGGAAATCTTACGACAGGAACGTATAAAGTATTGGTAAAAGATGCCAATAACAATATGGCAGATACACAATATACTTTAGTATTTCCTGCAGAACTGGCCATTACACTCTCTGCCAATACAATTGCCTGTTATAACCAAAGCAGTGGTCAGGTTTCCGTCGCTGCTACAGGTGGAACGGGTGGATACACCTATCAGTGGAATACCAATGATACGACACCTACGGTAACAGGCCTTTCGGCAGGAAACTATTTTGTGTTGGTTAATGATACGAAAAACTGTAAAGTAAGCGGAAGTGTCCAGATTCAAGGGCCGGATCAGTTATTAATTAATGATTTATCAGTACAGAATCCCATATGTTTTGGTGCCAATAACGGTGAAATTAAAATAGAGGTTTCAGGAGGAAAAGCTCCATACAATATTGTTTGGTCAAATGGAGTAACAGGACTGAATAATACATCAATTCCTTCAGGAGTTTATACAGTTACAGTCACAGATGCCAATGGATGCAGTATTTTCAGAAATTACACGTTAACAGATCCGGCACAGCTTACTGTAAATTTAGGAAAGGACATTACATTGTGCTTAGGAGACAGCCAAATTTATAATGTGGCGATTAGTGATCCGGCAGCAACCTATCAATGGAAAGATCAAAATGGAAATATAATTTCTACAAATCCGTCAATTACTTTATCCAATGCGGGAACTTATACTGTACTCATTACAGATTCAAAAGGTTGTACAGCTACTGACAGCGTAATAATCAAAAACTCTTCAGAAGTTTTGAATCCACAGTTTATGCTGACCACTCATGCGTACAGAGAAGCAACCGTAGTATTGGTTAATACCTCTCCAACACAGCCGCAAACAGTAGAATGGGTAATTCCTGATACACCGGATATCCAGGTTATTAATAAAACAAAGGATTTTTTAGAACTGAAATTCTCTAAGCTTGGAGCTTATGAAATAGGTCTGAAAGGAACTCAGGGAGCATGTGAAAAGACATTCTATAAAAAAGTAATTGTTGAAGAAAATACTACAGGAGTAAACCTGAATCCTGATAAAGCCTCTAATGTTAGGGAGTTTACCATTCTTCCGAACCCAAATAATGGAGTGTTTAAAGTATTGGTAGGGCTGGATAAGGCAGCGGTTATTAATATCAGAATTATTGATATGATTTCCCATGAAGTCTATCCTGCTACTAAATTGACTCCATCAACGTATTTTTCAGTACCGTTCAATACATCGCTTCCTGGTGGATCTTACCTGATTATACTCGAAACAGGTAATGAGGCATTGGTAAAGAAAATGCTTGTACAATAATAACCATGTCAAACTAAAAATTAACAAATGAAATTTTATAAGAATCTAAAGACAATATACTTCCTTCTTTTTGCTGTACTCGCATTTGCATTTAATGCGTGTGCAGTGGAAGAAAGTATTCCGGTAAAGGCTGATTTTAGTATAAAAGTGATAAACGATGATTATTCCGTGCCTGTAAAAGTGGAAATTACCAATAAATCAACAGGAGCGGAGACCTATCAATGGTCATTTGATGGAGCTTCAGTAACAAGTTCTACAGAGAAAAGCCCTTTACCCATTACTTATGCCAGTCCCGGAGTTTATAAAATAAAACTAAAGGCATCCAATAAAGATGGAAATGTAGACGAGAAAGAAATTGAGGTAAAAGCTGATGCTGCAATGAATGTAGACTTTGAATGGCAGATGCAGGGCAGTGATATTTCTCCGGTAACCTTACATATGATAGACAAGTCTTTAGGCGCTACACAATACCTTTGGGAGTTTGAGGGAGGAAGTCCTGCAACTTCCAATGCCCCAAACCCTGATGTAACATTTACAACTCCGGGCGACCATATTATTAAATTAACAATTTCCAATGGACTGGAAACTTATTCAACTCAGAAGACAGTTACCATTAAGCCGGCAATGACGATAGATTTTAACTGGACTGTTGATCCTATTGATAATGATTACCAGGCTCCGGTATTATTACACTTGAATAATATGTCGACTAATGCCTTTACATATGAATGGATTATTGCCGGTGCAAATCCTGCAGCTTCCACATCAGCAAGTCCTGATATCAACCTGCCGTCAGCGGGAACGTACACTATTATTTTGAAAGCAACGAATGATAAAGAAACTAAGATTTTACAGAAACAGGTAACCGTTTTACCCGATGCCAATCTGTTATCATTTTCAAATATTCAGCTGGGAATAAGCAGTGCCAGTTCAACGGTAGGTTCTTTCTTTTCATCCGAATTGGGAACTGTGCTTAAGCAAAATGAAGTAAATGCTGGCAATGGTTCAAAAATAGATTTTGCTTTTTTTGGATTGAATTCATCCTTTATATATAACCAGTTTATATCACCGGATGAAGTCCAGAATAATGGATTTTTAGCTATTCCGAATGTTACTCATACTAAAGTGATCAACTCACAGGAACTGGTTGGAACACAGCTTTCTTCATCAGGATTTGATGCCCTGGATGCCGGAAATGATTTTAATACCATTACGGTTACAGAAACCAATGCTGGAAAATCTCCTTTCAATAATTCTGTGGTTCCAAGGGTAATTCTTTTTCAGACTTCTGATGGAAGGAAAGGAGCTGTTAAAATCAAAGCCTTTGTAGCCAACGGATTGAATTCGTATATTTTAGTAGATATCAAAGTACAAAAGCAACCTTAAAATTTCTTATATGAAAAAGTGTTATGTAAGAAGCATTGCTTTAGTATTTTTCACTTCAGCATTTACATTAAATAATGCCCAGGAAGTTGATCTTGAAAATATCGGAAAAAGAACAATGGAAGAGCTTAAGAAAAATCCTTTTAAAATAAGTGGGGGAGTTTCTGCGAATTCAGTTTTTTACAGTTCCAATGTATATAATGGAAGAGCTCCGTTTACTTACTTTCTGAACGGGAACCTTAATTTGGGATTATACAGATGGTCTATGCCTATATCCTATAGTCTCACCAATCAAGGAAGTCAGTTGGGGTATCAGGTTCCTTTTAAATTCAACAGAATAAGTATTGCACCAAAATACAAGTGGATAAAAGCTTATATCGGTGATGCCAATATGACATTTTCCCCTTATACATTTAATGGATTGTTATTTACCGGTGCTGGCTTGGAGCTGAACCCTAACATGCCTCTTAAAGTAGCTTTGATGACAGGAAGGCTTAACAAAGCAGTAGAAGATGATGGAAACCCCAATACGATTCCTGCTTACAAAAGAATGGGATATGGTGCTCATTTAAAATGGGAGAAAGAAAGATATAAATTAGGATTGATCGGCTTTTATGCAAAAGATTATGTGGGTTCTTTGTCAACAGCTCCCGATGCAAAAGGAGTACTACCGCAGGAGAATCTGGTACTATCCATGACAGGAAGTTTTATGATCGATAAAAACCTGGAAGTATTCGGGGAATATGCTAATACAGCCTTGGTTAATGATTTAAGAGCAACTGCTAATGGTGCAGAAAAAAAGGGAATTGCAGCCAGATTTCTTTCCCCTAATTCATCTATGGAAAGCTACTCTGCGTATAATGGCGGAGTAAACCTTAAGCTTAAAAAAGGAATGGTAGGCGTAAAATATGAAAGAATAGATCCGGGATATAAAACTTTAGGAGCCTATTATTTCAATAATGATCTGGAAAATATCACGCTTAATTCTTCTTTTACTTTGTTAAAAGACAGATTAGCTCTTTCTGCCAATATAGGAAGACAGCGGGATAATCTGGATAATCAGAAATTTAAGCAGACGAGCCGTTGGGTAGGAGCGGTGAACGCTAATCTTAAAGCATCAGATAAGCTAATGATTACAGCAAGCTACTCGAACTTTACGATGTTTACCAATAAACAGCTTAACCAGTTCAATAACATTAATAATAATCCGCTGCTTATTCAGCAACCAAAGGATTCGATAGATTATAAGCAGATCTCGCAGAATACAAACATTAATGTTAATTATATTATTTCCAGCAGCAAGGAAAAAGTACAGAATGTCAATATCAACTATTCCTTAAACGAGATGGTCAACAGGGAAAACGGTATTGTAAGAAGAGGGGGGCTTTCAAGGTTCCATAATGCAAATGTCAACTACAGTTTAGGTTTTCCGGAAAAGAAGATGAACATTGCGGCATCAGTAAATTATACTTATACCTATGCCGCTTCACAGATATCAAATATTTGGGGACCTGCGGTTACTGTTACTAAGTCTTTCCTTAAAGAAGATAAGCTGAAAACCAGTATTGGAGCATCCTATAATCATTCAGGAAGCTCAACGGCAAATATTAATGTCATGAATTTCAGATTGGGAGGAAATTATATGCCATGGAAGAAACATAGCTTTGATCTTGCTTTTATTCAGATGTTCAGAAATACAGATCAGGCGGTTGAAAACTCTAACCTAAATGAAATGACCTGTACCGTTGGATATAATTATAGTTTTTAAAAAAATTAAATGATTTGATAATTATAAAAATAAGATTTTACACATACAGTTATGATTAGATTCATACGCTATAATGGTCTAAAGCCACATTTGTGAAATATGCAATCTATTGCATATTTTACATACAGCACGAGAGTTCTGGTATTACCAGCTTTGATCATTGTTAGGGAGATGAAAATTGATATTAATGATTTCCCCCTCCCAATTTATTGTATCAGATACATACATATATCTTCTAATACTATAAGGTTAGATATACAATAAGTGAAATTTTTCAACATCATTTTCCTATCATTTTTAGCTTATGAGTTACCATTTTATTGAATAAATTTAAGTATTTAAAAGGTCATTTTAACCATATTGATCAATTAACAGTTTCCTATTTCAAGCCTAGATCAGTCTTTAAATCATAAAAATATTTTAGGGTTAAATTGTAATAATACCCAATTATTTAGTTTAATTTATTTCGTAATTCTTATTAGAAAGGGGTTATATTTATTACCTCACTGCTAATAGTTTTAGTACCACTTTTATTTAAAGTTACTTGGATTGTTAATTTAACCTTATCAAATTCAGGGGTAGGAATATTCATTAATTTTGAAATATTTGCATAACCCAATGCATTTGCTAATAAGGTTATATGTCGAGTAGAGTACTTATGTCTTTCCTTTAAATTTTCAACACTTCCAACAAAGCTTTTAGAAAGCCCCATTTTTAAGCTTAGTTGCTCTTGGCTTAAGCCTTGTTTTTCTCTAATTCTTTTTACATGTTGAATGAATATATAATCGAAATAAATAACCTTATATTCTACTATTTTTTGCATATTTTTATTTTTTTTATACCCACATGTTGGTATTTGAATTATTTTTGTTATATTTGCTTTAGCGATTTGATAATTAAGCCCCTGGGGTATTAATTGACGATGTTTTCTCGAGTCAAAATGACCAAATTTCCGATCGAGAGAGTCGTGATATCGCTCCATGTCTAAAAAGTTCACTACTTTTGCGTTGGCATGTGAGCGGTTCTCACGTTAACTTTAGATTGGAGCTTTATAAATCCTAGGATTTTAAAGTTGGGTTTGGTCACCCTTGACTCTAAAGTGTGAGACCGCTCCTTGCTTTTTTTGCAAGAATTTTTCTCATACATTAAAACATCGTCCCATATATTAATCTATATTTATGAGGACGACATTTTCAATCATTCTGCATAGACCACCAGAATAATCTGGTGCAGATGAAGAACTAACAGCTCAATACTAAATCTGACGATAATAGTGCGACAGGTTATGATATGACTTTAATAATAACCGAAATACCCCGAAATTCCTTTAATAGTAAAAGGAAAGGCAGATTGCACTTTAAACTTACACTTTAAAAGTACTCGCTTTCTTTTAATTTTCCAAATTATTTTCAGCAAGAAGGGGATTTAGTTCAAAAAACATATTGTTAACGGTCTGCTAATCAGGAGGATAAATTTATTTGATTTGTAATTAAGGAATCCATCATTCAAGATTGTAACAATAGGTTGTATAACTTATTGCTGCTTTACAGCTTTCATGGGACACAAATTTCATTCATATTTCAATTGATGGGCTTAGGGTAGGAGAGCTATGCTTTGTGCTTAAACTTCCTCCCGAGCCTTCATCAATCAGAGATTTAGAACTAAGAAATAAATAGGTTTTTACGAAACAGACAGTGTAGAGGTAACCATAGAAACAGAAAGAGAAAAGCCCTTTCCGCATAAGTTAGTCGCTACCGCAGGAAAGAGCTAATTGCTTAATTAAATTAAACTTTTCAAAACCCAGATTGAGCTCTTTCATCGGTTATTTTTCACATTGGCGCCTGACGATACCTACATCAAGGATAATATTCAAAAATCATTGTACCTGATCGATGACAGCGGAAAGAAAGAATACACGAACCTTAGGGAAAAAGGCTTTTATAACCAGATCATTGCTTCAAGTTCGATGGTAAGCATTCATACCGATTCGGTTAAGCTTGATATGGGACAAAAGAAATTCGCCTTTTTCGGAAAACAGATGATCACAAGAAAGTCATCTGTCATTACCCGAAAGCTTATTACTGAGGGGTTCTTTGAGGATATTATCCGAAGCCCCAATAACCCGCATGGAGTGATCCTTAAAAATTGGCGCATCCTTGATAATGAAGAAATTTCCAATCAAACTAAAAATTCGTACTAACAATGAATACTTCATTTAAACACGCCGGACAGAAATGCCTGCAATGGATGGTCCATCACCCGAAAAAGGTTTTTATCTATTCGATGATTTTTTTGTCAGTGTCATTCATAGGTTCTCTGATACAGGGGATTTTCTTTCCCAGAGATACAGTATTTACCATTAAACCACCTGTCCTTTATTCCAAAAGCCAGATGGCTCAGCCCCCCACTGTAAACAATGAAAGACAGATGAAAAAAATTGTGGAAGAGCTTAAGATTTTAAAAGTGAAAAGAGACCGAAAGCAATTACAGAAAGAAGATAGCCTGAGGATTGAATATTTGTTTAACCAATTTCAAAAATTAAAAACTCAATGAAAAAACTCGATTTCAAACAGAAGAAATACATCCTGCCCCTTCTGGCATTACCGTTTCTGCTGCTTTTTATCTATGTAGGAACCCAGTTCGCCAAAGAAGAACAAACCAAAGAGAAGCCCAAAGAACTCTCCATTTCCCTTGGTGAGTCGCAGGATTCGATTATGAGTAAAAATGATGCCTATGATGCATTCTTCAAAAAAGAGGATAACAGGACGATGCTTGAAGGGCTTGGCAAAGAAAAGGACAGTTTGCTGAGTTACGAAGATCAGTTGTCATTAGCTCAAAAGAGAAAAATAGATTCGCTCAAAGCGGTGTCCGGAAGACAAAACGGGTATCAGTCGAAAGGAAATTTATCTTCTTACTATAATCCTAAAAAAGAACAGAATGACGACTGGGATTACAAACGGTCTTCGGAAATTATCCGGATGCTGAACGATAAATCCTATGGCAAACCGGAAAATGACTATGCTTCAGAGCATTCAAAAGCAGCTCCTCAAACTCCTCAACAAAACCCTGATCCGGTCAAATACCTGAAACAGCAGATGCTGGTCATGGATTCTTTGGAAAAAGCAAGAGACCCGGAATACCAAAGTAAGCTGGCAGCTGAGGAAAAGCTGAAAATGAGTAAGGAAAAAATGGAAGAATTTCTGAATTCGACCTTCAATGTCAGTAAATCCGGTATCAATAGCGTGTTCAATGCTTTCTACAAAGAAAAGGAAAACAGCTTTATCAAAGCGGTCATTGATGAAAACAATAAAGGGTATTTGGGAAGCCGGATCCGGTTCAGGTTACTGGAAGACATATTTGTGGGGAACAAAAAGCTCAGCAAAGGTTCCATACTCTATGGGCAGATTTCAGGATTTGCGATGCAAAGAGTGAATCTCAGTATCGTATCCGTATTCACTAAAGGAGAAATTTACCCGGTCAACTTATCTGTTTACGACGTCGACGGCATGAAGGGATTGTATGTGCCGGAGAGTATTTTCCGGGATATGATACGGGAAATGGGGAGCAATTCCGTACAGGGAACGCAGATGGATATGGGCGGACAGGGATTTTTTACCAGTATTGGCTCTAAGCTTTTTACATCCACTTCCAAGTCCATTGCTAACCTGATTAAAACCAACAAAGCCAAATTGAAATACAACTCTTATGTATTCCTGATTGACGAAAAGCAATTAAAAGAATCACAAAACCAACAAAAAAAATAAAAAAATGAAAGCCATATTGTATATCCTACTGATTTTCTTATCCCAACTTTTTACCGCCCAAACCGCCACCAAGCAGCAGTTGAGCTCGGATTTACCGGAACTTGAAATTACTGAAGGAATCAGTCTTCATATTATTTCTCCGGAACCCATTCAATATGTGGACCTTTCGACTCAGCAGCTCACCGGGGATTTACCTTCGACGCAGATTGCCCGTGTTAAAATTGTGGATAAGCCCGAAAGCACCGACAAAGAAAAAAACCAAAATCTATTTCTGCACTTTAACGGAGATCAAATCGGGGTGATCACGGTGGTGGGCCAGTCTTTTATTGCCCAATACAAAGCTGTTTACCGGAATTCTGAAAACCTGAATACCATTACCAATACCATATTCAGCCGGAAGAAATGCAGCCCATAGAGTTTGATAAAATGGTTTTCTCCAATCTTGAGCTGAGAAAATTTGCGATGGACATTATTCAGAAAAAATCAGAAAAAAATCCGATCCGGGAAGAGAAAAACCTGGGGCTCAGTGTTCAGCTCAATAATGTCTATGTCATCAGTGACTATATATTCCTGGATATGACCTTTAAAAACAATTCCAACTTAAGTTATGATATAGAAGCTTTGAAATTCTCAGTAGAAGATAAAAAGATCCATAAGGCGACCAACAACCAAAGTATCGAGATGACCCCATTATTCCAGCTCAACCCTCAGAAGCATTTCAGGAAGAATTTCCGGAATATCTATGTGTTCAAAAAGTTCACCTACCCGAACTCTAAAGTGATGATGATCCGCCTGATTGAAGAACAGCTCTCGGGAAGAACCATCGAAATGAGAATCAATTATTCGGACATTTTAAAAGCCGATACTTTTTAATTATTATGGAATCAACAATATTAATCATTGCACTCCTTCTTTTTTGTTTTTCTCTATTACTCTTCTTGTCTTCTTTATTAATGGTACATCACTACAAAAAAATTGCAATTAAGGTAAAGCAAGATATTATAGAAACAAATTTGAAAATAGCTGAAACGCACAAATATTTTGAAAGACTTGATGAGATAAAAGAAGATTTTGATAAGTCAAAAATCCAATTAAAAGCTTTAGAATATTTTAGAACCTCATTGGGAAAATTTTCACAAAATTAAGATCATGCAAGAACAACAACATCAAATCAAGATTTATGGCTTTCTACAAAAAGCAGTGTATGCAGTGGTCGCACTCGATTGTGCTTCCCTATTTTATCTGCATGCCAATATTCCGGTAGTTTCCAACTTATTGAAAAATTTTTCCAGAATGAGTTTCATTTATCCTCCTGTCAATGCTAAACTGGCAACCCTTTTATTGATAGGATTAGTGGCGGTAGGAACAAAAGCTAAGAAAAAGAAAGACCTTAATATCGCTATGGAAATAGTAGTTCCTATGGTATTGGGACTCCTGATGATGTTTTCCTCTCTGGTTTGGGAAAAGGAAGCCGGAAATCCTTTACTTCCTAAAATATTTCCCGGAATGAGTCTTTACCAGGTTGTGTATGCTTTTTTATCGTTTTTGGGAGCGGTTGTTCTTCAAATGGGAGCTGACAGCATCTCTAAGCTGATGCAGCAGAAAATGGGAAAAGACCGATGGAATGTCGAGGAAGAATCTTTTGTCCAGAACCAGGAATTAGTAGAATCCGACATGATGATTAATATTCCTTATTTATTCCGGTATAAAGGGAAGAGCAATAAAGGCTGGATGAATATTAATCCCTTCCGGGGAACGATGGTTATTGGCGTGCCAGGTTCCGGTAAATCTTTTGGAGTGATCAATCCCGCGATCAGGCAGATGATAGCTAAAGGATTTTGTCTCATCATTTATGATTTTAAGTTTCCCGACCTGGCGCAGATAGCTTATTACCATTATTTAATGAAGAAAAGTAAAGATTCCAATTATAATTACAGTTTCAATGTTATCAATCTCAATGAAGTGGAGAAATCAAAAAGAGTGAACCCTTTCAAAAAGGAGTACATAAAGACGTTAGCCGAAGCACAGGAAATGGCAGAGGCTATGGTGTCTTCACTACAAAAAGGAAGTACCAGCTCCGGTGGTGGGGCAGACCAGTTCTTTACCCAATCCGCGATTAATTTCCTTTCGTCCTGCATTTATTTTTTTGCGACCCACGAAAACGGAAAGTATTCGGATCTGCCCCACATCCTTTCCTTTATGAACCGAAGCTATAAGGAAATATTTGACACCCTTTTTGGCCATGAAGAGCTGTATTCTTTATTATCACCTTTTAAATCAGCCTATGATAACAAAGCTTTTGACCAATTGGAAGGGCAGGTCGGAACATTAAAGATATTCCTATCCAGACTGGCTACCAAAGAAAGCTTTTGGGTGTTTTCAGGGGATGAAGTGGAACTCAAAATAACAGACCGGAATAATCCTTCCATTGTTATTTTAGCGTCAGACCCGGGAACTCAGGACATCAACTCTGCTTTGTATTCTTCGGTGATTAATAGGACTTTAAGATTGATCAATTCAAAAGGCAACTTCCCTGGAGGAATCATTGCCGATGAATTTCCTACGATTTACATCCATAAAATTGATAATGTGGTGGCTACGGCAAGAAGCAACAGGGTTGCCGTAATGTTAGGACTTCAGGAGCTTCCACAGCTTCGCCAGTTTTATAAGAAAGAAGTGGCTGATACCATTTCTGCCATTGTCGGAAATATCCTGTCCGGCTCTGCAAGGGATAAGAATACCTTGGATTGGCTCGAAAAATTATTTGGAAAAATAAAGCAGAAGTCGTATTCCCAATCCATCTCCCAGCAAGGTACGACCACCAGTATCAATGAGAAAATGGACCATATGATTCCCGCCGGAAAAATTGCAGCACTTAAAACCGGAGAAATGGTGGGGATGATCGCCCAGGGAGAAGAAAATGATACCGAAGAATACAAAACCTCTGCTGTGAACGGTAAAATCAACCTGGATATGAAAAATATTAAAAAAGAGGAAGCGGAACTTCCGCCCTTGCCTTCCTATTATTCCTTTGTGGATAAGGCAGGAATTAACCGCAAAGAAGAAGTTTTAATGACCAACTTCAGGAAAATCAATAAGGAAGTAGAATTAATTGTCCGTGAATCAGTAAAAGCATAATGTTATGAAGAGTAAAATAATTGGTCTCCAAATTTTCAAAATAGCCGTCTCCGTGTTCCTGTTGGTAAGCAGTTTTCTGTTTGCCCAGTTCAATACCTTAATGCCTGCCCGGCCTCAAAAGCCAGATAGTCAAACCTGCATTGAAACTACAAAAGAAGAAAACCCTCCTGAGCAAAAAAATGGGAAAAATTTCTGGAAAAAAGTCTTCAATACGACGACAAGGTCGGATTTAAAAAAGGAATTGGATTCCTTGAAAATCCTTATGAAAGACTATAGTCAAGTGAACAATAGCAGAAAAGCGCGATACGAAAAAATAAAAGATTCTTTTCTATTGGCCACCAAGCATAGAGCTGAACGGAAAAAGGATCTTTTAAAAAATCAAAGTTCCCAGGCTTTATATGATTTTGTGGAGGAGCCTAAAGAACCTTTATCAAAAGTTGTAATGCCTTTGGCGGGTAAGATGGCGATCACTTCTTCTTACGGAGCGCGGGTTCATCCCATTTCCGGAAACCGGAAAATGCACAGCGGTATTGACCTGAAAGCATATTATGAAAATGTATATGCAGTCATGGACGGAGTCGTAACGGCTGTTGGCTGGGACTCACGTGGCGGAGGCAATTATATTAAAATACGACACTTTAACCGCTTTGAAACTGCTTACCTCCATCTTTCTGAGATTTATTACCGGACCGGAGAGTTTGTGAAAGCCGGATTTATCTTGGGAAGAAGCGGGAATACCGGGAATTCTACAGGGCCTCACCTGCATTTTTCGGTGAAAGAATTCGGACAAAGTATTAATCCAGCTCATTTTTTTAATGATTTAATACAAGCCACTCATCTCATGGCAGCTTATCATAATACCGACAAACCCTACTAAAATAAATTAACAATGAAAAACAGCAATTTACCCACAGACGAACTGAAAAAATATGGAATTATTGGTGAAGACTATACATTTTCTAAAAAACTAAGCGCAGAAGATGTTCAGAGATTCCTACAGGGATACACCATTGTCGCTGACAACGATAAGAACAGGGCAACCTTTCAGCTCACGGATAATAATACCAGGCTTAAAGTCATCTTCCTGGAAAGAGACAAAAGCATCTCGGAAATTCTTAAAAACAGTAAAACGAGAATCGAATACTCCGATATAAAGGAACTCTCAAATAAATTGCCACCGGAGCTTCCGGCACTGGAAAAGAAAGCCTTTATTTTCGATCAGGAATCCGGCAAAGTAGCCGAGTTTGATTTCATCAAGCATACAACGAAGTTGACTGCAATTATAGCTGATCTCAGAGATGCAACTGAAACCGGACGATATAAAAATGAGTTACTAAAACTTAAAGCATTCATCCAGGATAAATTGGAAGCGGAACTTCCGCCGGAGATCGCTAAAGAAATTACTAATGATTTGAATATTATCTCCAAAGAGATTAGTACAGTTGATGGAATTCTTGCCCAGCAAAATCTTAATCAAAAAGAAAAATCTGATATCAGTCTGAATGTAAACGACCCGGATCTTTATCAAGATGCCAACCGGATGAGAGAAGAAGAGGAGCAGGAGCAAGAAGAAAAGCGAAGGTTTAGAAGATAATCCTATGGATGCCTCTGATAAACTGTTTCAGAATATATAAAAATCTCAAAATAAAATTTTAAAATGGATTTATTTGAAGATTACAGCCTACTTCCGGAGGAATTGAAGGCGGTCTGTGATAAATGGCAGCAAAAATCAGCATACTGGGGACTTGATTATAATGATTGTGAGATTTTTCAGAAAGAATGCGAAGCTATTGGCTATACGTTTGATTACGGACTGGATGCAGAACCATTTGATTTACGACCCATCAATTTAGGGCAACAATTACAAGACCATATTACGAACAATCAAAATCCAGGCATTATACGAACAACAAATGATCTAAGCTGGTATGATAAGACTATTACTCCTCTAACCCGGGCTTATAAGGATTTTGTAAGAGAAAAAGAAAATACCTCACCTGAACATTTTTTTCAAGATGGTGAGAGAGTCTTGACGGCGAAAGAAATCAAGTTTTTAGAGATTCTTGAGTATAAAAATTCTAAAAATGACATGAATGTTTCTTATCCTGAAAGGATAGAATCAGTAAGGGGTGAAATAAAAACAAAAGATATCAGAATGAATCTGTTAAAGATAATCTAAGTTTTGATCTCGGTACTCGAAATGTTATGCAAGAGAATTTAGGTATTGCAGAGAACAGGGCATTGAAGCTTGATGAACTCAAGGATATGCTGACTCAATATTATGAAAATGAGCAGGAAAGTATGTTTGATTTTACCCATCCGAAATCTATTAAGACGTTGGAACTGGCATTATTTCTTCAAAATGCAGATGAACCGTTAAAGAAGGAAGTTCTGACATACATTTTTACAAAACCGCCACTACAGCCTGATTTTTACGACTTCACGGATGATTCTTATGACAGGGGAGAATCTTCTTATGAGAAAGCAAAGGAATCTCATAAGATAAAGATAGAAAAATATAACCTTTTTTTAGAAAATGTTTATTCAGTTTTTGACAGGTACAATTTTGATATTCATATGGTCCATGATTCTAATGTCGAAAGCGCACCGGATGCGTTCAAAGTCTTAATGCATGACCTTTCTAATCGGTTTTCTGCTGAAACTAAAGCTACCATTAAAGCCATTAATACAGATCAATCAGTAATTCATGCTAATAATGATAGGAAAACGTATGAAATAACATCGTCCCCTCAAATGGAAAAAAATAATCCCCATGTGGAAACTACCATCGAAGGGTATAGCAGCAGTGAATTAATGAATCTGTCAGATGGCGAATTAGAAAATCTATTAAAGCTAAAGAAAGAACAGTATAAAATAGAACAAGTGAATGATGATATCATTGCTATGTCTTTTACCAGTAGTCAAATAAAAAGACTTCTGGTCCTGATTCATCATAAATCAATTAATAACAAACAAAATCCCAACATTATGGAAACAACAAAAGAATTCGATCAGGTTCAATACCTAAAAGACCAGTTAAAATACCTTGGCTTTGGCGAAGATTCAATACTTCACAAAGATCTGGAAAAAGGTATTGAGTCTCCCAAACAGCAGTTTGAAATCAACACGGCTTCAGATAAGGCACTGCCCGGAAATATCGTAGACTTTGTTTTGAAATTCAATAAAAGCGAAAATGGAGGTGTTTTCTTTAATTCTTACCTGGCAACACTGAAAAATGAAAAGAATGAAAATTTTTCCCACAATTTTTATGTGAGCAAAGAAGGCACCTTTACTGCTAAAGAGGCTGTTAATCTTCTGGAAGGGCGTTCTGTGAAAATAGAATTTCACAATCCGAAAACAGATCAGGTAGAACCTGCCTTTGTTAAGCTCGATTTCAAAGAGCCTAAAACAGAAAAAGGGAATTATAATTTTCAGAATTTTTATAAAAACTATGGTATTGATACCGCTGAAATTGTAGAAAAGTCCAATCTGGTATTTGATAAGCCCGAATATAAGGAGAATACGATAAAATCTTTGGAAAAAGGGAACGTGGTTAAGGTGAAGTTTGAACTGGACGACGGGGTTATAGAAGGAAAAGCCGTTCTTAATCCCCAGTACAAAAATCTGAACCTGTATGATCAGGATATGAACAGGATCAATACCAACAAGCCTTTGCAGGGTTTGGAAGATGAGAGCGCGCAAGATAAAGCCAATGTAAGAGAGCAAAGCATCAAACGATAAAAATTTCCCTAACAATTATCTGAGAGCGGTAAGTCAGATAGTGATTTGCCGCTTTCTTTAAATCAATCCCTATGAAAATACATTTAATACTGCCATATGTGCTTTTTCTTTTTATCGCATGTTCCTGTCACAAAGAAATCAAATCCGAGAAAGGTGGAATTGATTTGATTTCCAATGTCTATTTTGATGCATCCAAGGGGCTGGACAACATGCAAAGTTTTCATGTATCGAAAATAAATTATTCTCACGATCAGCTTATAGAACTGGTTCCTGATCTTTCATTACCTGAGATTAACAGACAGGTGTATTATATCAGGGATTCACTCTGCTATTCAATTGAGCTTATGGAGCGTAATCTCATCTTTTCTGATCTTTCCAGGAAACAGCAGCCTTTTCTGGTTTGGAAAAAGAAAGTGGGAGCTGTGTTTTCAAAAGAATGGATTCCCAACTACAGGAACAGAAGAAACCTATCCGATACTATTTTATTCCATAAGAAATACAAACGATTTGAGATTAATTCTCCCTGGATGTACACAAGATTTTATATCTATCCGACAGACACTATTTTACCTTATTCGCTGTACAGACATGCCGAAAAAGATTATCGCGGACGGTTGGAACGTATTGATTCCTATAATAAAAAAGAGGACGTTTTTGTAACGCTCCAATTACTGCCTAGAAAAAACTGGGATGATACCGCGAAAGAACTATTTGAATTTAATCATTTTGTAAAAAAAAGGGAAAGTGAATGAAAATCAGCTAGCATATAACATCGATGATATTTCCGTAATAGAAGGGAATAAAGATGAACTGATTGTTTTTAACAGCAGTAAGGACAGGCATTCATTCCTGGAACTGCTGAAATTAAATAATCAGAATAATAACAGAACCCTTGTTGCTCTCCATTCTGCTACAAATACCAAAAAATTGATTAACAGGTATCAGAACTATGAGGGGAAAATATTCCTTTGTCTGAATGGTGACAGAGCAGGAAATATGATAACACTGAAAATCCTTACTGAGCTGAATGATAAAAATATAAAGGACATTCGTCCCTTATATGGAATCTCAGAAAGCGGTAATCAAAACCTAAGTGATTATTTAGAAAACAAACTAGGTCTTCAAAATAAAAATACTACTTTAGTCGAACCAAAAAATTCAGAAGATGCAAACCTTAGTATTAAACGAAACGGAATTTCCGACGCTCAGCACGTGGGATCCCAACTTTCTGAACGAAATTCTGGAAAGCCTTTCCAAAGCAGCCAATCCGAACAAAACGGAAATCACCCGAGAGGACAAGCTATGGGCAGCAACCATGCTGGAAATGGATTTGAAGGGACAAAGCGGAGCGATTTGGGAAGCGGAACAAGAGGAAGATCCACTGACGGAACACAACCGCAGAATGATGAAGAAAATGAAGGAAGAAAACACCCCGTGGGCGGAATCGTATCCGGGAGAACTTTATCCAATAGATCAGGATTAGATTTATCCCATAAAAATAATGAGGATTTAGATATTCTCATTTCAAAGTATAGAGGTCAGAAGCTGACTAATGAGCAAGTTGCGGAAGTGGTTTCCGCAGCTTGCTTTGTTTCGGGGAATCACAAAATTTCTCTAAATGAAAATCTTAGCCGTACAGATGAGCTGAAAGGTATTTGCAGCCAGTTTAAAAGCGGTGGAACAACGAAAGAAGGCAGAGGGATTTTAGATGAATACTACACCGATTCAAAGATTGTATATGCTGTACGCAATTTAATCAAAGACCGATTTAAAAACCATCAGGAAATTTCAGTATTGGAACCCAGCGTAGGAATAGGAAACTTTCTCTATGCTGCAAAAGACTTGGGGATAAAAACCAGTATTACGGCTTTTGAAATCAACGAAACTACAGCAAAAATTGCCAAAATCCTTCATCCCGAAGCTGATATCCATCTTCGTTCCTTTGAAACTGAATTTATTGATGAGAAGGGTGGCAAAAAAGAATTTTCCGAAAATTATGATCTGGTTATCGGTAATCCTCCTTATGGTGATCATCGGGGATTGTACAAAGGGTTGGGAGAAGAGCCGAAAATCTCAAAATATGAAGATTATTTTGTCAAACGTTCTTTAGATTCCTTAAAGCCCGGTGGGATTCTGGCAATGGTGCTTCCGTCGGGTTGGCTCAACTGTCAAGACCAATTGAAAAATGCCGAATTAATGGAGGGATTCCGTTTACCCAGCGGTGCTTTTGCTGGGACTGCCATTGGTACGGATATTATTATTCTTAAGAAAGACCCTCAGAAAATTTCTACGGATATTTCCAGTTATTTTGAAATTAATCCGGAAAAAATTCTGGGTGAAACCCGGGAAAAAACCAACCGTTTTGGGCGTCAGGAAAACTATGTCCACGGAAATTTAGAGGAGGCTTTAATAAGAATTGAACAGCTGAGTGGCAAAAAAGAAACCGAAAGAATCGGAAATCTCTTTGAAGATTTATTCCTGGAAGCTGAGCAGGAACCTAAAATCACTTTAAAAAGTAAGGTTTCAGAGGTTCAACCGGAAAAAATTACGGATTCTGAGCCTGTTGAAGCAGATCTTACTGAAGTCCGGGAAAAAGTAGAACAAGTACTTTCATCGCTAGGTGCTGTAAAATTCAAATCTCCGGCAGTTGTAAAGGAGATTGAGAAATATTCTAAAATTCAATCCCAAATTGCCAGCGAGCCAAAGAAATTCGATCAAAGCCAAATTGATGAAATTCTTCAAAAAGCGGAAAAAATTATTCAGTCTCAACATGAAAAAAATACGGAGTATAGAATTCAGACCAAGCCGGAGCTTAAAAAAGGAGTTCTAAAGTATCAATTCCTTAAATCTGATGAAATCGTAAATGCTTCGGTTCAAAACAGTTCTGATCTTTCTAACGCACAGGTTGAAGCTTTCAGGGATACCTCATATGACGGAACTTTACATAATCGTGGTACTATCAATTTGCCAACTACATAGACGAAAAATGGGTGCATGATTTTTATTATGCCGAAGGGAATATTTATAAAAAACTGGAACAGTTAGAAAAAGATTTTGCCGATAAATATGCTATTATTGGCGGAACCGAAAATCAATATGAAAAGCAAAAGGCTCTACTGGAAAGTGTTTTACCCAAGCCTAAATCCCTCGATGAAATTTATATCAGTCCTAACCATGAGTTCATTCATCAGTTTAATTTAGGTACTATTGAAAGGTTACGATATAATTCAGTGACAAAAAGCACGGAGCCGGTCACGGAAAATTATACACTTGCGGAGAAATTTAAGGATTTTGTAAGCGGTTTACCCATTGATGCCTTTGCGGGATCGTCGTCGTGGGAGGTGCGAAGTTTTGTCGATAATGAGACCGTTACGGGAAGCGATAAAGAAAGGAATGCTCTCGTCCGTGAAAGGAGAAAAGCTGCTGCTAACGATTTGTTTTATAAATTTTTAAGAGAAGAATTATTGGGTGAACTAAGGCAACGTTTCGTAAAAGACTTTAACAGAAACTATAATAACATCCATGTTCCTGATTATTCCAAATTCCCTCTTTTTTCTAAAATTCATCTCAATTTCAAACGAAGGGAACTAAAACTAACGGAGGTTCAGAAAGCTGGAATCGGAAGACAAACGACCAAAGGAGTTGGCTTATTAGCTCATGAAGTTGGTTTTGGGAAAACTTTATCCGGAATCTTATCTATGCACGAAGCGATGGAGCGTGGAAATGCAAAAAGACCTTTAATTGTTGTTCCCAACGAAAGTATTCTCAAACAATGGGTGGAAACGATTTTTGAAACTGTTCCTCATGCAAAACTAAATATACTGGGAAACCTGGGTAATGACTATGATCTCTCAAAGTTTGATAACAAGGACGGAGAGATTACCATAGTTACCTATGAAGGCTTTAATAATATCGGTTTTTCCGAAAATATTACGCAAGAACTGGCTTCCAGATTTTCTTATATTTCAGAAAGTGAACTGAAAAGTGTTAATTCCATTAGCGAAAGGGATTTTCAGAAAGAGCTTGAGAAAGAAAAAGAACTGCAGGGAAAAATGAAACGGGGTAAAATCTATGATTGGGAAGACTTTGGCTTTGACCATCTGACGTATGATGAAGTCCATAATGCCAATCATATCGTAGGAAAGGTTAGGGTAGAAGACCGGAGATTTGCTTCGGATTTCAGGAGCCAGAACCAGCAGACTTCCAAACTGGGAATCAATACCTGGATGGCAGCACAATGCATTCAGGACAAGAATGATGGAAGAAATGTTACTCTGCTTTCTGCTACCCCTTTCACCAATAAGCCTTTGGAGTATTATTCCATTTTATCCCTGATCGCCAATAAACGTTTGGAAGAGTCCGGTTACTTCAATGTCAATACATTTTTTGAAACCTTTATGGAGGCAGATAATGATATGGAAATTGATGCCAAAGGTGATGTGAAATTCAAAGCGAATGTCCGTAGGTTTAAGAATAGTTCTTTGTTTCAGCAGCTGCTTTCCGAATTTATTGATATTAAAGGGGAAGAAGATAATCCAGAACTGAAGCGTCCCAACAAAATCAACAAAGAATATAAAATTGAGCAAAATGATGTGACGAAAGAGCAATATGATCTACTCAATGAAAGCTTTAGTGAAACAGAGAAAGGAGCGATCCTTACCCATATCCTTAATGCCCGGTTGATTGCCATTTCTCCATATCTGTCGACTTATTATGATGGAGAAAAACCTTCTGTACAGGAATTTATAGAGAATTCTCCGAAGCTAAGGCAGACGATGCAGCTGATCCGGCAGAATAAAAAAGATATTCCGGATTCAGGACAGATTATTTATTCAGAATTAGCCGTTGCAGAATTTCCTAAATTGAAAGAATATCTTGTACAGAAAGTTGGCTGTAAACCTGAAGAGATTGGAATCATTACCGGAGCAACAAGTAAACCTAACAGGTTAAAAATCCAAGATGATTTTAATTCCGGGAAAATAAAAGTAATCATAGGAAGTGAAGCCATTCAGGAAGGAATGAATCTTCAGGAAAATACAACCGATCCGTATCTCCTTTCTTTACCCTATAATTTTACTTCTCTACGGCAGGTGGAAGGACGAATATGGAGACAGGGGAATAAGAATGAAAATGTCCGTGTCAATTTTATGCTAACCAATGACAGTATTGATGTTTTTATGCTTCAAAAATTGCAGGCTAAGCAGGCAAGATATTTAGAAGCGATGAAAAAAGGAGCAGATGTTTTGGATATCTCGGATATCAGTACCCAGGAACTCAAGACATCAATCATTACCAATCCGGAAACAAGGGCTAATATTGAGATTGAACTGATGAAAAAACGGATTGAAAGTGAGAAAAACAAACACCTTGCGGATAGTGCCTTTGTATTAAGGAAATACGAGGATTTTATCAAAGTTCAGGAGGGAGTGACCAAAGCAGAGTATAATTATAATAGGATTTTAGGGTATTCAAAAGAAGAGGGGGAGAATGGGGAGTATTGGAAAATCAGCTTCCATCTTATCAAAAAACGATTGATCTCGCAAAAGAAGAAGTTCAAAAAGCAATCCAGCATTTAGCTGAAAAAGGAGTGAATGTTACAGAAATTGAGAAGCAAACTAGGGCTACAAAGGATAAAATAGCTGAACTGGATAAAAAACTGGAAGAGCTTCCGGAGATAAAAGATAATTTAATTGCTCAATATAAGATAGAAAAAGAGCAGCAGCTTACAATTAATAAGCATATAGATCATGTAAAAGACAGGACAGAAGAGAATAAGAATCTCTATAATGCTTTTCTTACTGATAATTGTATTAATAATATAAATGTTAAAAATTCCAAGGATATAGTACCAAGCCAAAGAGAATATATGAATTCAGTAAATATGGTGCCTGTAACCAGGAAAAGATGAGATATAATATTTTGGTGTTTCTTTGCGTCCTATCTTTCTAAATAAGTGTTTTCAATGATTTAAATGTTAGATGAAGCAAGCACATTGATTTTCTCTCTATTTTATCCCATATGAACTTATCTCTAAATATTAAGAAAACCGTATATTAGTATGAAAAACTTAAATAAAACATGTATATATCAAAGGTCAGCTTAGTTAATTATCGGAACTTTGCTAATGCCAATTTTTATTTTAAAAAGGGAATTAACACTGTGATAGGTGAGAATGGAGCAGGGAAAACCAATGTGTTTAAAGCGATAAGGTTATTATTGGAAGATGCTTCAATACAATATGCATATAAACTCACAGATAGTGATTTTAATCGTACTTTGGGAAATGGCTTGTGGAAAGGGCATTGGATTATAATTAGCATTGAATTTGATGAACTCAATGATGAGGAAGCTATCCAATCATTATTTATTCATGGTTCTGGAATTGCCGAAGATGAATATGTTAAAAAGGCAACATACAATCTTTTTTTTAGACCAAAAGCAGATATTAGGCAAAAGCTAGCTGAATTAACAGAAGGAGACATAGATGGATTACAAAATATACTTAAGGATATTACAATCCAAGACAATTATGAAACTTTTTTCACAGGTAAAAGTACTGCTGATTTTACTGATCCAACAATATATAAAGAATTAGTTGGTGATTTTGAGAATGTAATTTTTCCCTCAACAATTGATGCTTCAAAATTTGGCTCTAAGATTCCACATCAGCTGTCAGTAGCGAAAGAAGTCTCTTTTACATTTATCCAGGCATTACGAGATGTGGTAAGTGACTTTCATAATAATAGAACTAATCCTTTATTAACTCTTCTAAAAAATAAAAGTGGTGAAATTACGGAAGCAGATTATCAACCAATTAGTAATTTGGTAAATAGTTTAAACGAAAGTATAGAAGAATTACCCGATGTAAAGAAAATACGTGACGACATAAAATCTACAATTCAAGATGCTGTAGGATTGACTTATTCTCCATCATCCCTTTCTATCAAATCTAGTGTTCCCGATGAAGCTGAAAAATTATTACAATCCTTAAAGCTTTTCATTGGGGAACCAGGAGAGATGTATGAAGGTGGTATTCATGAACTTAGTTTAGGAGGAGCGAATCTTATTTTCTTAACCTTAAAATTGTTGGAATTTAAATATCGTAAATCAAAAGATACTTTTGCGAATTTTTTAATTATTGAAGAGCCCGAAGCTCACATCCATAATCACATTCAAAAAACACTATTCGATAAATTAGATTACGGAGATACGCAAATAATTTATTCTACTCACTCAACCCAGATATCTGAAGTAAGTAACGTAGAAAATATAAATATTCTTGCTAAGAAACTAAATTATGCAGAGGTTTATCAGCCTTCTAACGGATTGAATTCTGAAAATGTGGGTGAAATACAAAGATACTTAGATGCTGTAAGGACTAATTTGCTTTTTGCTAAAGGAGTAATTTTAGTGGAAGGTGATGCCGAGGAAATTCTTATTCCAATAATGGTTAAGAAAGTGTTTGGAATTAGTCTTGATGAACTTGGAATTAGTTTAATAAATATTCGCAGTACGGGATTTGAAAATGTTGCGCAACTTTTTCATAATGATAGAATACAAAGAAAGTGTGCTATTCTCACTGATTTAGATGATGCTATATGTGATACCACTGAGTTGGTAACAGACAGTGAATCTGTGAAAAAATATAAAAAGAAAGTTACAGCCTCTCAAAAGAAAGGTTTAGAAAGAAAAGTGAAGTTAGATACCTTTGAAGCAGATAATGATTGGGTAATGACTTTCTACGCAAAACATACTTTTGAAGTGGATTTTGTAACAAACAATAACGATTGGGAAGTTAGGCAGATTATAGGTCAAGTTTATAGCGACCAGCCAACAAAAGATCTTTCAGATAGACAACTTACCTCAACTGATGTCGCTATTTATGGTAAACGTGTTCTTACAATGGCTAGGCATGTTGGTAAAGGCTGGTTTGCTATCATGCTAGGTAAGCATATCACTCCCTTTACAGAAATACCAGATTATATTATAGATGCTCTATTATTTGCTAAAGAAACATATTCTTCAGAGATTATTGCTGATATAATAAATTATCGGATTGAAAAAAATGTTGAAGCAGATGATTCATTAGACTTTGCAAGCTGCCGAGCCGAACTTTTGAAGTATAGAAATGGAGACATTAAATTAGAAGATTTGGAATTTGATTTTGATCTTATTATTCCAAATGATCAGATTATGAAATTAATAAATAAATTAAAGTAATTATGTTTTTGTGGGAGAAAGACAGCCTTAATAAACAACAAGAAGATGCAATTTTACAAAATGACAGTGTACTTCTTGTTGCTTGTCCAGGCAGTGGCAAAACAAGAACATTAACATATAAAATAGCTTATGAGCTAAGTCGTCTTAAATCAGATAAAGAATTTATTATAGCTATCACATATACCAATAGGGCATCAGACGAGATAAAGGAGAGAGTTGAGCTACTTGGAGTTGATACTTCTCAATTATGGATTGGTACAATACATTCATTTTGTATGGAATGGATTTTAAAGCCATATCATTTATACTCCGAACGGTTAAAAAATGGTTTTAAGGTTATAAATTCTTTTGATTCCGAAAAAATTTTAGCTGAACTATGTATACCCTATAAAAATGAGAAAATTACTCATTATGACTGTGGAATATTAGCAAAAACTGATAAATTTTATCTAACCTGCTTAGACTCTAAGAAACACGATTCTTTAAGAAAGATTATTAGCGAATATTTTCTTATTCTTGAAAAAAATCAACAAATTGATTTTGAACAGATACTTTTTTACGCGTATAAGTTACTGAACGAAAAACCTGTTATTGCAAAAATACTATGTAAGCTGTTCCCTTTTATTTTAATTGATGAATATCAAGATACTAAAGAAATACAATATCATATTATAGCGAAAATATTGAGTGCTGACAATGGTATATCGAAAACTCTAATTGTAGGTGATCCTAATCAATCGATATATGATTCTTTAGGAGGTTATGTAATGCCAAAAGAGGAATTAGAAAAGTTACTAGGTTTTAACTTAGTATCATTAAGCCTAGACAAAAATTATAGATCAGCTTCTTCTATTATAGAGTATTTTGATTATTACAAGACTTTTGAAACACCTATTATACCATTTGGTAATAACAAAGACTATCTAAGTTCAATTACCTTTAATTCGACAGTATCTGTAGACGGCTTAATTGAAGAAATTGCTAGATTAATTACTTTTAATATTGAAACAAAGGGAATTAGTCCTAATCAAATTTGCATCGCTGCCCCGCAATGGGTTCATATTGCTAGTATAACAAGACGACTTATGATTAAACTCCCAGATTTAAATTTTGATGGTCCAGGAATGGCTCCGTTTTCGAGGGATCTTGATAATTTTTGGTTCAAAGTTTCAAGGATTGCATTGACTGAACCATCACCTTTTATGTATTTACGGCGTCTCCGATGGAGTAAAGAAATCCTAAATGAGCTTGATTCTATAGGCGTTGACGTTACAAATTTTACCAGTAAAGAATTTCTAAGAATCTGTAATTCATTTGAAATTTCAGAAACTGAAGGTTTGATGTATCTGCGATCATTCTTTGAACAAATTTGTCACAAACTCAGAATTACTATAGTAAATTTTCCTTTATTGGATGAACATTATATCTCATTTTTTTTAAGCTCTGAAAGTAGAATTCAAAGACTTGTAGCAGAAGGAAATCCATATATTGGCGAAATTGAATATTTTAGAAAAGTTTTTAGACAACGTGATGGAATTACGGTATCTACTATCCACGGAACTAAAGGTGAAGAATATGATACTGTGATAGGCTTTGGATTACTTGATGGTTTTGTTCCTCACTTTAATGATAGTAATGGTGTTATTAATTCTAAGAAATTATTATATGTCTTAGCATCTAGAGCCAGAAAAAATTTACATCTCATTTCTGAAAGAAATAGAAATGTACATCCGTATTATGCTCCGGATGGTAAATTGCCAACTTCTCATTTAATTGAATATAACTTTATTTACTCTATTGTCTAGTTTTACACTTTTTATCCATAATTTGGTAAAACTTAAATTATAGCTGCCATTAAATCAAAATAGGAACATTGTTCCCATAAATTTTTATTTCTAATGACATAGATTCTTTTTTTAGCTCTTGTAAGAGCTACATTACTCCATCTCAATAATCAATATAGCATGGCGTAAGGTATTTGATAATTTTTAAAAGTTAGGAAACATCCAATGAACAATCACACCTATAAAACTAAATGTAATAAATGCACAACAGACATGAAAAAAAATTATAATACAGACTATCATGAAGTTTTTGAATGTCCAAATTGTCATTACCAGAAAGTAATTCAAATTGATGAATGTTGTCGAAATCCACTAAAAATTGTAATCATTGATAAAACTATGAAAGTAGATCGATTGCTTTATCAATGCATTAATTGTGGAGGTATAGTGAATAGAAGTAAACCATTATCCTTTAAAAAATTCTCGGATCAAATAAGAGATGAAATAAATATTTATCGTTTAAAAGAATGGCTGGAATATATTAGAAATGACTATCAATCAATAAAAGGGTATATTGATGAAAATAATTTCAGAATATCAAATTTTGGTAAATTACAAGAACACTATTCCACAGAAAAGTATAAAAATATTAGAAAACAAGCACTCATTAGAGATGGGAATAAATGCCAAATATGTTATAAAGATGCTGAAGAAGTTCATCATTTAACGTATAAAAATCTTCCTGATGAGAAGCCTGTGTATGGTTTAAAAAGTACTGATAACGAATTTGTAAAAGATTCTTCAACTATAAATCGTAATAGAAGACTTATAGGTCTTCAAAGTATAAAACTCCGAAGGAAAATCACAAAAGAATTTTTTAAAAGAATAAAGCAGCACCAGTAAATTTTAAGTTCTAAGGCAGAACATATATTAAATGGATAACAAGACTCAAACAAATAAATTGAAATTTTCTGAATTTATTGAATAGTAAATAGGTCCAAATCATGGTTGATTTATGAAGTTCTTTAAAATGTAACAGCCATTGTAAGGATGCATAAAAACTAATAATTATTAGGGAGTAAATTGTCGTTAAAAAGATTTAAGTTGCAGATGACAGCAAATAGCCATTTTTTTTTGTTCACTGATCCATATTAAAAAACTTTTGATGAATAAGATAGATTGGAATTCCTTTAGAGTTAAAAATAAGAATTACAATGAAGCGTTTGAAGAATTATGTTACCAGCTTTTTTGTAGAAAACATAAATTTTCGGAAGGCATTATGGCCGATTTTAATCAGGCCGGTCTTGAAACGTATCCTAAGAAATCAGGATCTTTAAACATAATGGTAGGTTTCCAATCTAAATTTTTTGAAAGTAAAACTGATTATGGGCAAATAAAGAAATCAATTTTAAAAGCACTGAAATTATTTGGGAATGATTTGAATGAGATTACAATCTTTTTAAACTCAAACGCTTTATTATCGTCAGAAAGTGCAAAAGAAATTGTATCTATTGCCAAGAAACAAAATGTTAGGATAAATTGGTTCACACAGAGCAAGTTTCAGATTGCCTTAAATCAACCAAATAACTTGGATCTTGCGCAGCTTTACTTTGGCTTTGGTGATGAGGAGAATTTTATCAAAAGTAATATTTCAATAGCTGACTCAAACTTTATCCAATCCTCGGGTTTTCTGAATTTGCCAATTGTTAAACTTCCCGGTAGAGAATTGACTGACTTGAAACTTAAGGCAAAGCTCTCACTGCTCACAGGAAATCCCGGTTCAGGGAAAAGCGTTATTATAAAATATCTTTATTGCAAGTATGCAAAATTGTTTGAAAAAAAAAGGGTATTTGATAGCAATCATGTTTTACCCATGTTGGTTAATCTTAAAGACTGTTACTCCGACAGCTTGGAGAACCTGATCAGGCAACGCCAAAAAGATTATCAGGTACAAAATAAAAGTATACGTTTTATATATATCCTAGATGGATTGGACGAATTGAACAGTCACCATGGTGACCTTGCGCTTCGATTTATAAAAAGGCTCTCTGAAACTACGAGTACGGATAAAATTATTATCTCTTGTCGAAGAGGAAGCCTTAACAAACTGACGATAAATGAATACTTTGATTCATTTGACAGTTATGATATTAATGAATTGACTTTTGAAGATATTGAAAGATACTTTGACCAGAAAGATGACAAGGATAAAAACGACAAACTCTACCAACTCAAAGCGCAACATAGTCAACTTATTGAAGAAATCACTGACATTTTTCTTGTTAAACTGCTATGGGATACCATTAATGATCTGACGGATAATACTACGATCATTGATCTTTTGGAGTTGAAAATAAATGGACTTCTCAAAGAAACACCTCACCGGACTAACCTTAGGAACCTTAATCTATTGGTTCCAAAGGAAAAGGAAATTATTAGGATAAATGAAAAATTATCCTACCGTTTCTCAAAAAAATATCAGTATAGATTTAAACATTCGGCCATTGGCAAATTTTTATGCAAAGAGTTTCCTCAGCTGAATTACGAGGACATCAACAGGATTGCAAGCTATAATTTAAATACCTTTTTTGATAAAAGCGTAACAGATGAGAACAATGATACCTATATATATCAGCACAGAAGATATCAGGAGTATTTTTTTGCAAGGAGATTAAAGAAAAAATTTGAAAGAGATATCAATATCATCCGCGAGACAGGAGTTATTCTCAGCCCAGATTTCTTTGATGATATCTTTATGAAATATCTTCAAAAAGAATATAAAAAAACAAACGATATTCCTTCGTTGGCTTTGTTGGCAAGTATCACGTATTATCAGAAAAACGGTGATCAATGGTATATAAATGATTCGGTGGAGTTTGTTGATGCATTAGCGTGCCAGAAACCTAAAACGCTGGAATTTCTGCTTAATGACGATGTATTAAATACGAAAAACTACATCAGCGGAACCTATGCAAATGCACTTAATTTCTTCGAACGAGGGAAGAGCGACGCGGCTTTAACCGTAATTGAAACCTGCACTGAAGAATTAGGGAGGTTTGAAAATACCACTGAAATGAAAGATCTTGAAGGACAGCTTTACTACAAATTTATGATGCTGGAGGAAGGATCTAAGACTTATGGGTCATTTTTCTTGAAAAAATATCGTAAATACTTTAAGAACTTTGCTACAGACTCAAATTCATTGCTGGACAATCAGTCCCCTAAGGAATATGCGGTAAAATGTTATTTTAAGGTAGGGATTAAACATTTCAAAGAGGAAATGAACGGATTAATTAAAGAGCTGACAAATGACGAACTTTCTTTCTTCCTGGATCTTTTATCTACAGCGGAATTTTTGCCACTATTTTTTGATAACAAAGAATTGCAAAAAGCTATTTCAGGCAAGTTAACTAAATATAAAAGAAAACCGACACAAAATAATCTACCTGTTTTTTTCTTTAGAACGCTTTTGAAGGCAACGGTGACAGAGAAACAGATTAATGAAATATTAGAGCTTCTGCGTCCAAGCCAGCCCAATGTGCGGGAATTTAGTTTTATTAGGCTTATTCATCCATTTGCGCTGGGCTATATTATAGCAGGAGACAAAAGGTTTATAGATGAGGTGCATTCAGCAACAGATTTCCCTTCAGCTGATGATGTGGTGAAATACTGCGTGCTTTATGACATTTATTGTAAGTCTTTAGAAGAACAAATATCCTTTTCTAAAAATTTGGTAGATTATAGAGATCGATTTCAGCAATGGTATGACTCTAGACCTAGGATAAAAACTACACTTACCCGGCTATGGGCTTACATTTTTTATTCTTCTAAGGGCAGCAGGCTCGACTATCTTCAATTGATTAATGCTTTAACCTTTGATTTTGATGCGTTGGTTTTTTTGAGCCAACTAAGTAAATTAGATTTGGAGTCCTTTTCGAATGTTATTACAGAAGGTGAACTTTTACCCTATGAAAATTCCTTAAAATCCTGGAAAGATGATTATTCAAAATATATTGACCGATGCTTTGTACTAAGTGGAATGTATTCACAGTTCAATGTTGAAAAATCAATAAAATATATAAAAGAAGCTTTTATAAATAGTAAACTTCGCCATGGATGGAGGAAAGATATTTTTATTTCCGACTTTTTTAATGAGGCCTTTGAAAAGGTTCTAGCCAAGAACTGGTTAACAAAGAAAGAACTAAAGAAATATGCTGAATCGATATTTTCACTGAACTTAAGATTATATGAAATTACGGACCGGGATCATACCCGCTATGGGATTTTGAATTTTTTGGAAGCTATAGGTTCATATGATCTAAAGCTTGCTTATAAATATTTAAAGAAGTTTAAACAAAAGAATCTTGAGAAGTACGTTGAGAATCTGTCAATAGTAGCTTTATTAATACAAGATATAAAATGTAATGCGATTCATTATAATAAAGTATGTGATATCGTTAATGGGTGGAGATTTAGGGAAGAAAATTATAAGCAATCTTTATTTGACATAGAAATGGAAGTTCTCAGCAGTAATTTTTATGATGATGAGGTAAAAAAGACTTCATTTGCCAAAGCATTTGACATCGTTACTTCGGTAAAGGGTAAATTTGATTACCAGCAAGGTGTAATAGACAATTATTATGTTGTATATGATTCTTATTGTAAACTGAATGAAAAGGAAAATATACTTGATACGGAAATAGATAGCTACGGAAGTTATAACAATATCAGCCAAAGTGAATTTTCGAAAATGATACACGATGTTTCGAATCATGGCGAACTCCAAGAGTTATATTCCCTGTATAATAATTACGAAAATAGAATTACAATTGAGGATAAAGATATATGGAAAAAATGGGTTGATAAAACATTATCTATTGATGGAAATATTGATATGTTTATTGATTTGACGAAGGAACAGCAATTCCTAACATCTGGTTTCTGGGGAATTTCTAATTCGAAATGTTTTGATCTAGGTGTTGCCTGCTGTCTGGAAAATCCGAATACAAAAGAGCAGATGGAATCTTTTTTAATTGAAAACGGAGGTCATGGCTCATTTTATAAAATGATCTACGTTTATACAGCAATGAATGAAAAAGAAAAAGCATTAGAAATGTTTAAAAAATTTCATCAATTTTGTATTTTTTTGATTACTTAGGGAATAACTAACGAAGAAATCATAAGTTATGTGGTACGGTGGCTGACTGGCTATTTTATAGCTAAACCCCATTTTACATGGTTAAGTTTGCTGGGCAATAATTTTTGTCACAGTCAATAATTTTTGACCTTAGATTTCCTAAATTGCCTTTGAACTTCCTTTTTTTGTGTAAAGCAAAGTGATAATTTTGAAAATTAATAAACTCATTAAAAAGTTATTATGGCTTACATCGACGAAATTATAGAATATATGGAACAGAACATCGCTAACATTTCTATTAAGAAAGTCGATGAGCTGAGGAAACCTTTTAATATTTCCCCTTCAAAGTTCCGCAGGAATTTTAAAGGTAGGACTGAATCTACTCCCCGGTATTATCTGATTAGAATGAAGATTGAACTCGCACATTATTATAAATCGAAAGATCCTGCATTAACGATAAAGGAAGTGGTTTTAAAAATAGGGTGGGATCTTACTGAACGCCAATTCGCCGATCTGTTTAAAACACATTATGGAATGACCTTTGGAGGAAAAGCTATCAATAGTACAGATACTGTGAATTGGTGGGAACAATCTGGCAATGATTCCCTTGATAATGACTTTATGTTTTCGCAGGATAGGAAGGATCTGGAAGAGATTATTTTTCGGATGGTTCTGCTGACCGGAATTTATAGCGTCAGGGATGATGGTGAATTATGTAAAACGGTTATATACGAGATGCAAAATACCTGCTTTAGATTGCCAATGTTTGCCTTTGAAAAAGAAGTTATTTTTAGGGTGTTTTTTGATCGTACTAATTATGAACGGTTAGATCTTTTTGCCATATTTAGTCGAACTGGTGAAACTGATTACTCCTTTGTCCCAACTGATAAGAGTGCCTACCTGAGCCTAATTTATAATGTCGCGATCAAACAGGAAAAAAATGTAAAAGATGAAATTCTTGATAGTATATTGAATTGGAATGAAATGATAGAAGGTGAAAATGGGTTCATGTTCCTCGATTATCAGCAACATATATACAATAAAAATATTAGACCCCAGATTAACAGAAATGCAGGAATCTTCGTCCGTAGCCAACCCATTTATGATAGTTTCACCAACCAATTACGGGAAGAATATGAGAACCTTTTAAATAGTATGAACGTAAGTGAAACAGAACTTTCTAAATTTATACATGCTGTGGATGAAGAGGACCGGCTTATGATTAAATCAACTCTTGATGTATTATGTGGAATGGGAGGTGCTCTACGTCCGCAAAAACTTGATTTGCTCCTTCGATTGGCGGAATGTCCTTATATGGAATTTATCGAATTTGAAGATTATTCTTTCAATTTTGATAAAACTCTAATAGAAAAAACTATTGAGCTAATTCCTCGTGACAATATTTCGCAGCTAATAACTGAATATAGCTTTGTATATAGGGATAAAATTGACTATGTTACGGATGATGATGACAATTATTACGGAAATGAAATCCTATCTGGCATAGTGGAGGGCTTTTTATTAAAATAGAATTTCCCCTTACAAAAGAGAGGATGTCTAGTATATAAGGAACTTATAGAAGAATGGGATGACATAAGAGAGGAGTTTAGTACAGGAATGGGTGGGAAACTGATCGATATTAAGAAACTTGGACGTCTAAAAAAAACTTGATGCGGAGGAACTGCATGTGTTAAAGCAGTTTATTAATCCTAAGAGAAAAACAGCTTATCAATGATCATCTCATCTATAAGAATGGATATGATAATATGTGGGGAATAATCAACAAGCTGGAAAAACAAGGGTTATTGGAAGTTAAGCGTGATGGGAGGAAGGTTATAGAGTTTATCCCTAATGAAGATATTGAATTTATTGCTGGAGCAGAAAGCCAACAAGGAATGAAGTCAATTCCTACGGTTAAGCCACTGATAGTTGATGAAGCTCTGAAAGCTTACACATTTAAGGTTCCCATAAACCGTAATCCCTCTTCAGAAACATCACCAAAATATTCAAAGGTATTGACCCTTCCTGTTGATGTGCATTTTGAAAAAAGTGTCGAGTATTTAATCAGCGGATGGTTATTGGCTGATGGAAGCATTAACATTGATTTTGTACCAACAAACACGATCTTTCGTCTGATGATAGAGATATAATAGAAGCAGAAGACCGGATTATTTCAGGATTTCCATTGGGCAGATTTGCGGATGATATTGATATTTCAGTTTCTGATTTTCAAATCAATAAGAATAAACCTTTGGAAAAAGATTAAATCTAATTGATTTAATTCGTTAGCTGAATATCTAAGAAAAGAAAAGTAACTATTGATTTTTTTTTGTCAATTATTTCCTGAAAAATAGTAATGAATGTTTGCCTTTGAATATACAGAAGAAGTTTTTATTAAAATAAATTGTTGAATGTTTGGTGTGTTTATTATATCACATATATCATAATATTGTTGATAGCAACAGCAGCTATGGATTGAGTAAAAAATATAAGCACACAAATCCATATTGTATTAAGACAATGGTTATATTTGGATGTTGGGAGCAATTTTAAAAGATATTACAGTATGATGAAATTTCTGATAATCATAATATTACCCTTATTTTCATTAACAACTTATGGACAAACAAAGATGCGTTCTATTGATGAATTAGTAAACAATACAGACCCAGGATGGATTTTTGTAAAAGAATGGATAGACTCTGCCAAAAACAAAGTAGAAATCTTGCCTGTTGACACAAATAAAGCAAAGGATGCTCTATATAAAACTCAAGTTACAACTCGTTCTCCAATGGGTGCAGTTGTATATATGACAGGCGGACTTTTAGTTGATAATGGATGGATTAGAATTCTTGGCTCGGGTAGTGATAAGCTAAGCAGGTCATTGCCAGAATGGAATAGAGGAAAAACATTTGAGGATTATGGACAGCCAGCATCATATCTTTTAATTGCTGACGATGCAATAGGGGGCATTTTTATTCTTAATGGAGGTGGACTTGGTAGCGATTTAGGAAAAGTTTATTATTTAGCACCTGATAATTTAGAATATGAACCTCTTGATCTTACTTACACTGACTTTCTGAATTTTTGCTTTAATAACAATCTTGATGAATTTTACAAAGATTACAGATGGGCAAATTGGAAAATAGATCTAGCAAAACTCAAAAGTGACCAAGTCTTTAACTTTTTTCCTTACTTATGGACGAAGCAAGGTAAGGATATAAATAAAGCATCCAAAAAAGAAGTTCCAATTGAAGAACATTACAGATTAACTCTTGAATTTAGAAAACAACTTGGACTTGATACGCAGAAATAAAAAAACAGCCACTAACAATAGTTTTGCAATAGTGGGGCGAAACTGCTAAGTTTAACCTTAATCCTTCAATTGAACTCATGTGCAAAATTGAAGATATATGCTTCGATGGTCAACCATCGCACCCCCTGAGCAGTTAGTACAAGATAAAATATGATTAGATGGAAGTACCTATGAAGAAAATAAAAAATGGATTTTGCGTAATTTTAAAAAACACAATTTTCGATTTGTTCGAAATTACTATTTTAAAGATCAGAGAACGAGGGCAAAGATTAACGGGGAACTTTATAAAGCTGATTTTTTTATTACAGAAAAAAAATTATATTTTGGCTATTTCTGTGAGAGCATATCTTTTAATGAAGAAGTATAACATTACAGAGGCAGAAATAGAAGATTTATAATTTGATAATACATAGAGCGTCAAAATTTGACGCTCTATTTTCTTATAAAGTATGAACAGAAAATTTATGATAACATACAAGGAAATTGAAATAAGTGTAACTAATAGATATGTTGAGACTAAAGGGCTACACTCATTTTTAAATAAGGAAATTCGAGTAACAATTGGAAGTAATTGCCAGGAAGATTACATAAACGTGATTAAATACCTTATAGATTATATTGTAGATAGTAAACCAATTATTTCTGAAAATCAAAATATTGGCTATTATTCATGGCTTTTGCAATTTAGGCTAGATGAAGATAAATACTATGATCTGTATGAAGCAAACTCTGATGGTAGCGGCTTTAATAAAGGTTGTGATATGGCAATTTCAGTTGTTAGGAATCAAGGGAAAATATGTTGGCAGCAAAACCTTATTCCTAATTTTCCAAACTTCAATCAGTCCGTCGTTATTTCAGATGGTGTTTATGAAGGAAAAGATATTGAAGGAATTAGATATGAGTCACCTCAGGACGAAAGTGGCTGATACCTTATCACAGATGATTATAATGATGATATTAAGTCATTAAAAATGGTTCATTTTTTTCATATCGCTTTTGCTCGTCCTGATATCTTGAAATATTTAGCGATTCCTTTTGGATATAGATTCCGTATGAAAGAAGGAAATATTCAAATGCGAAAGAATGAAGAGGAGTAAATAATTTAAGATTAGCCTTTCAAAGTGATATGCTAATTTCTATATGCAAACATAAACGTGAATCGTGACGACTCAAAAAACGACAGTATTACGCCGTATCTGATTTACAATTTAAGATAATATAGTTCTTAAATAGCGGATTTTCTGTTAATATCAAATATGTCAATATCTTTTTCTTGAAATATGTCCTCTAATGCCGATGTCCCATTTTCTATTTTGTATTCGAGTTCTTTATCCGAAATTGGAATGCCCAAAAGCCAATGTACAATTTTCGTTTCAAATTTCAATGGTTTTAACTTATCCTCCCACAAAAATGGTGAAATAAACATAATATGTTTCATGTCAGAAGTTTCAAAGTACAATTCAATAACTCTCATAAAAACAGAGCCAAGTTGACATTTCCACCCCCTATTAATAATATAAAATGCTGATGTGGAAAGTATATTAGCTAGCATGGTGAACTCTGTATTTCCAGAAATTAAAAGTTCTACTGGGATGTCTTTAAAGCTATTATCATTCATTTCAATTTTATTAGGATGATCAGACACACCAATAGTACCGCAAATTTTTATCCTTGGATAAAGTGGATCATCACAAGTGAAAATATCGATAAAATTCTTTTTGTCTTCAGCATGATGACGTTCAATCATTTTATTGATACCAACGATATTTGTTATATAATCGAAAAGTTTTTTGTTTTCTTCAGAAGTTTGTTGAGACATAAAGTTTTATTTTTTAAATATAGCGTATTTGCAAATTATAAATATCTCTATATTAGTAAAAAGAATGACAGTATTAACCTGATGTTTGTTAAATACTCCATGGATATTACTAAATAAAATAAAATATAAGTTGGCAATAAGCCCGTGGAGTATATTTCTAACATATAAATAATCATTCTCTGGTTGGGAACCCTATTTAAAGTAAAAAATGACTGATAAAAACTATTTGGATGCTACTTCAACGGTAGGTATATATGCAGAAATACTTTTAGGTATCTTAAGATATGTACCTGTAAAAAATACATCTAGTGAGAATGAATATCAAAGGAAATTAACTAAAGTATTGAAATTTGAAAAAACTCATGATCCTGATTTATTCAGGGCTTGTATAGATTTACTTGAAGATACTCAATATGCTATCGATGAAGTTTTTGAAAACGGTTTAATTACTAAATCAGACTCACACGGTGAAAAGTATTTAAGACTTTATGGGGTACTGAATGCTTACTACCTTCAATTAGGCGTTATAACTGATTTAGCGAGATTGTTTAAACTTAGAGGACTAAAAAAAATTAGAGATGATCTGAAGTTTACAAAAATTATTGAACTTAGAAATAAATTAGGATCACATACAACTAGTTATTTGCACGCTGGATCGGAAGAAGAACCAGATTTTTATAGACTGGCGCAAACAAGTATTGATAAATGGGGAAGTAATTTAGGTCTTGTGGGTAGAAAAAAAGACATTGAAGAAGTAGATCTAACTGCTAATATGAAAGAGTTTACTAACCGAGTAGAAGATATCCTGGATCAGATTGTATCTAAGGAATTAAATTCAAGAACATTTAAAAAAGAACATTTTGAATGGTTAAAATTGAGGCATGATTATGTTAAGGAAAATAGATTAAACAGGAATTAATATTGCTATGCCCAACAATAAATTTCTTTGTTTAAATAATAATTTAACTCTTCTTAATTTTTGTAAGAAACAGTATATAAAAATGCTTTCCCTCATTATATAAAAAATAAGTTTTAATAGCTTTACTTGTAAGAAACAATATAATGCCAAATGATAGAAACCGAAATCACCATTACAATAAATCGCAAATCAGATATTGAACAGGTAGAACAAAAAATTATTAACAGCAAAATTCAATCTCCTGTTTTTATCCGCAAATATGCACACAGCTACCAAATAGATTTTACAAGCGATTATGAGCAGTGGGAGCTTGACACTGCTATACTTGGCGCCTTTCCAGATTATGAATATGTGACAAATCTCGGCGGAGGAAGAAAAGAAATCAGAGTTCAAGTTTCAAGATATCAATCTCCCTACTCAACAGACGGTTGGGGTAGGCAAATCGAGACACCTTTAAATGAAACCAAATATCTTGTAAAAAAATCAGATAAAAGATTTGAAGAATTTAGTTCAACAATCAGGGTTTTATTTGGAGATGAAGAACAGCATTACTACGTAAATACTGTGCCGGGGTTGAATAAAGCAAACGACGAACAAGGGGTACTATTGCTAAATAACTTCAAAACAAAAAATAAAGACTCTGAGATTTTTGGGGATAAGCTTTATCGTTCTGAATGGGACGCATTTCATTCTGCTTATTATAAAATGCAAAATGTAATTAATGCTGATTTTGTTTTATATCTTGAAAAGAAAAAAAAAGAAACGACAGCTATACAAAAAGTTCCGCGAAAGATAATAAGAGATTTTATTGCTGCATGCAACAGCTTTGATGAGGATGCGATTATTAAGAACCTTCATGAAACTATGTCTTTTGAAAAGTTGAAAAATTTCAGGTCCACAGTTAGAACAGACGGGATCATAGCATTTAAAGAATATCTGACTTCTGCTGACCAACAATTATGTGGTAAAAATTTTAAGATCCGAACCTCATGGAATTTTGCATTACCCGTTGTGACCATCGGTGTAAAATATTTCCCATCGGCCTCCGAACAAGGGGCTGTTCAGCAACAAAAATACGACCGAATACAGTTTAGACTACAAGATGACAGGATTAACAGGATTATAATTGAAGGATAGACTGCAGCACACAAAATTGTTGAAATCCAAATCTAATTGTTATAATCTAAGAATTTTTTATTGTATAATAGATTATTAGGTAAATCGTCATGCATGCTTTGTCACCTATATAAGATAAAGAGAGAATTTTGTTGAGATGGTAGAAAATAATAACCCAATTGCAATTTCAGTAATACACTTACAACTATTAGAACTAATGAATTCAGAAAGATAAACACAAATAACTGAGTTGGGTTTTAATGCGCGAATAGATTACGCAGTGGCTATCTATTTTTACTTGAAAATTTTTTTAATATTTATGGAAGAGGACCTATTTAGCTTAAATGAGCAACACAATTTGATTAATAAACGTTTCATCAAAGATGGTTGGATCACGGTTTATTGTGGTCACAACGAAGGCGAGGGTGTGGATTCTTGTATTTATAGTTTATTAGTTAAACCTGAATATCTCAGTAAATATATGGAAAACCGTAATTGGGGTATTCATTGTGGTAGTGAGGGACATCCAAGTATAATTACACATTATAAAGACGGTAGCTCAATTACAGAATATTATCGCTTTGCGGAAGAAGGAATGGAGCCTTTCGTTTTTCCAAAATGGTTTAGTCACAATCGCGAACGTTATGTCGATGTTTCACAGGAGTTCGTGAATTATTTTAATTTGTATGAAAAATCATCTTCCAAACAAATACGTAGTTACTTTTATATAGATGATTTGGGAGATGAAGAAGAAGCGATTAGCGTTAAGGAGCGTGAAGTTAAGATTAAACTAAAGTTTGTTGCAGAGTACCTTGCAGTTCGTAAAATTCATCTTTCATTGTGTTTTGATTTTATGATGATTACGGACAAGGATGGAACTGGAAGATCTCTTGTATACAAAGATCAGGATTTTATTGGAGAAACTTTTAACTACAACCACTTGATTAGGTTTGTACTGGGACTTGATAATCGCAGTTACCAAAGTTGGATTATAGGAAAAACATTGTTGAAATATGATCCGGCTAAAAGCCAAACTTTTCATTTTGAAGTGAATGAAGATGCTCACGAAACTTTCATTATTGGATATAACGAAGATGGAAGTGAAAAGCTGATACCCTGCAATTCGGAAGAATATAAATTTTTTACACCAGTGTTTTTTAAAAAGACTGTACTAAATAAGTATTATGATAATCCCCAAAAGTATACTGTGAATGGTTTCCATATCAGTTCGAGTTTTATTACTTTAAAAATAGATAATAATCACGATGATTATGTAATGGTGTTTTTAAATGATTTAAGAACGCTTCCCCAAAAAGAACAATTACATTGGAAACATCATAATATTGCGCCTGAACCAGGAATGGGACTCAGCGGTTCCTATTATGACACAATGATTATGGGTAAATGGGCACGAGATTCAGATGCTGTTGATGTAAGATTAAAAGAAAAATATAAACGGTTTAATGAACAATGGTTTAATAAATACGGTTGGTATTTTTATAAAATGCAGGTAGGTACTGATCAACAACATTTTGACGCCTTGCATGTTCCTTCAGAAAATACTGTTACCTCATTTTCAGATCAATTATTAACTTTGGTAAAGCTCACCATTGATAGCCTGAACGAAGAAATGTTGATAAAAGGATTATCAAAAGTAGAAAATGAAAAAGGTATTGCTAAGCTTGAGCGCTTTCTGGAAAGTAAAGATATAGAGATTCCTGATATGATTAAATTTTTACGAAATCTACAAGATCTTCGTTCGGGAATGATAGCACATAGGTTTAGTAATTCTAATAAAAATGTCAAGAGAGCAGTAGATTATTTTGGACTGAATAATGAGAATTACAGGGAAGTAGCTTTGGATATTTTTGTTAAATCATTGCATACTCTCAATACACTAACTAAACTGTTTCTAGATGAAGAAGAATAATTGTCTCAGTTATTTATATTTATTAACCTAATTTAATTAATGTAAAGTATTTGGCGTTCTTTTTTCTTCCAAGAATTGGAGAAAAATTATTTACAGCAGATTTCTTTTCCCCTACGAAGAGCTTAAGAGTTCTAAACTTAAATCACAAAAAAAGACATATATGTTGAATTTATTTGTGAAAAAAAGTATAAATTAGCATTAGTTAAAACAAACGCTCTTACAAACTTATTCAAAAAGTGACCTATTCGGTGACCTATAAAATAAGAGAACAGCATAAAGCCGATGGTGAGGACTTTTTCTGAAAAGATACAAGTCCCTCACTCTCCGCTAAGAGGGTCTTTTATTAAGATCCTCTTTTTTTGTGTATAAATAATCTATATTCATTATCTTAAGTGATTAAATAGGTTTAGAAGCTTTAAAAGATACCTTATTAGTCTTACCAAAATTTTAAGATTGCTGCTAAAATTTAATCCCAAACCTAGGCTCGGGATTAAAAAATAAAGCTCTAAAAAACTCTAATATATTTTTTAAATATTAACAAAAAACAGTCTTTTCCATTTGGTTATTGTATTTCGGCTTAAATTAAAATGCTTGGCCAGCTGAATGTTATTCAATCCTTTTTTCTTCTGATATGCCAATATTTCTAGTATTGAATTTTTATCATAGGAACGCAGCCGCTGATTGATAATTTTGGAATCTGATAGTGTAGAATCGAATAAAAGCTCATTCAGATGGATAACATCTAAAATACTTAGATTTTCTTTCTCTAAAATACTTTTACATAACGCTAATTTGTCAGGATATTTCATTATAATTATATCCTTATAGATCTTTTTGTAATCGGGGGGCATGCTCATAGTTTTATCATGAAAATATTTATGTTCTATGAACCGAGCTTATTAGAACTGTTTTTGCTGATCCATTTGTATAAAGTAGTCTTTGGTATTTTATAATCATTGATAATTTCTAGTTTCGTCTTTTTACCACTTGATATTAATTCCAATATAAAGTGTATGACTTCCCGGGTGTAAATATGCTTTCTGAAATCTGGAAGTCTTGACTTTCTACTCTTAGAATTTTTTTTATTTATATTGGAGGGAGGAGAATACAATATCAAATGCTGGCTGTAAAGCCTGAAATAATCATATTCTAACAATTTACTCCACCGAAGTAAAAAGTAAGTATTGATTTCTTTACTTTCATACATTTCCGAAACCTCCAGCTCGTTTATTTCGAGAAAATTACAAATCCGCTCTATGCTGATATCCAGATCATTAACACGCAATTGAATCAGCTTTCCTATATGTATATCTTTAAAATCCATTTATTATAATTTTTTTGAGGTAAACAAACTCTCTCGGATCACCTTTATTATAAATTAAAAAAAGAGAAGAGAGAGAGTTTGTAAAAGGAAATATTTAAAAACAATATTTATATACGCCGAATTAAAAGTTCCTTTTAATGGAATCAATGTGCTTATAAGAATTGTTTTTTCAAAATAATTTCTAACTGGTATTTCTGAAATACATAGCATTCAATTGATACAAAGGATGCTAATTTTTCACATAATATTTGGATTTTAGAAAAATTAAAAACTGTATAATTAAAGCTATTATTATACTGTAGAAATTGATTGAGTTAAATATTCTGATTAAGTTTATAATCCTGATGGAGCAGGAGCACTGCCTGCTGTTGTTCCTCCAAGATTTGCCGTCACATCTGAAAGTGACTTAACCTGTGAATTATTAAGAACAAGACAATATATAGTCCATGTTCCATTATTGGCAGATCCACCGCCACTATAATCTGCTGTAAGTCTCCAGGTTCCACCAGAGATAAATGCATTAACGTTAACAGGATTGTATGTGCTGGCATTAGTACTGGTTATAAATTGCTCACTAAAGCTGCTTCCTACAACCACTACAGTGTAATTGGTTGTAGAAATATTAGTATTAAAGTCACTTATCCAATCTTTATTAACATTGCTTATGACATACTTTACATAACTAAAAGCTTTATTGTTAGTTGTTGTACCAGCTACCATCACTTCTCCTGTACTGTTATCTCTTACTAATGTAGATACAGAAGATGAAGATGTCGAACTAGCGGTTCCAATTCTTACTTTGCCATTTACATCCAGCTGCTGCGTAGGAGCATTGGTTCCTATACCAATCCTGTCGTTTGTTGCATCAACACTAAAAGTATTATTGTCAAAATTAATGGCATCAGTTCCTGTAGCTGTTACAGCAAGTTTGTTAGTTGCTGTAACTCCTGAAATTGTAGTTGCTTCAATAAGAGCACCGCCTAATTTTACGTTGTTGCCTGACATTGTAAGTCCGTTATTTGCACTGTAAACAGATGACGTGGTGGAGTTAATAACTTTCTGCCAAATAATTCCGTCAAAATAATAATAACCTGCAGCAGTGATGTTGACGGTCTTAGTTGTTGATGAAGATACAGCAGCTGTAGCATAAACTAAAGCTCCTGTCTGGTTTGGTCCGTACTGTGCATCAGCAGCCTTAATCTGATCTCCTGTAAGTCTTGGAGCAATTACCCCTTCCGGTGTACTGCCGTCTGTGGTTTTGGCGGTGACATCCAAAGTAGCCTTTGGAGTGGTATTATTAATTCCAACTTGTGCGAATACAAGTCCTGTAAAAAGCAGACTTGTTATTAAAATAATTTTCTTTTTCATTTTTTTCATTATTTAAGTTTGATGCCATAGGCATTCTATAATAGTATTGTTTAATTTGATATTCGATTGTCGGCAAGGTCAGGATGTCATTGGCGGAGGTCGTGAGGAATAAGTAAAATTAAAATTTACCAATAACAGACTTCTATTTTTTGTTTTTGCGTTAAGCGGTTTCTCAAAGAAAGCCCATTGGTAAATGTTCCAAAGTTGTATTTTTATACTATTTTTATATTGTGTTTGAGGGAAATAAAGTTGCTGTATCGAATTATTCCAGAAAGAGAAGAAATTGATTTTTTTAAGCGGTTTAAAAAGAAATGTATTATAATGGACTAAATCTTTAGTTAAGGTCTTTGTTTTTAGATATTTTTTAGATATTTTATTAAGCCTTTTTAATTTTCCGCCTATGGTCTTTTCTAAGTCCCTTTTATTTTTAACATGAACAATAATAGAATTAGAATTTTCTTCTAATCCCCAAACTTTCACATCGTCTGAGACAAAAATCAATTCTTTTTTATCATCAGGTACTATTTTTAAAAAAGAACCATTTTCTTTTAACAAGCTGTCTTGTTGTGAGAATATTAAAATGGGATTAATCAGTAAGAAGAATAACAGAATCATTATACCTTTAGATTCTCTCCATAATGAAGAGATTTTGTGGTTGGGATATAGGTATAATGTTTCCAAAAATTGCGTTTTTTTTCATATTAGTCAATATTAGACTAATGTGAAAAATTTAAATATCTGTAATAAAATAGGTTACTTGGAAAAGGTTTGGAAAAAGTAAAAAACAGCAGTCTGAACTTGTGCATATTATGGGTAATATCAATAAAATGAACTCTTATTCAAATGTTGTTTAAATGTTTATTTTACAATAAATTATATAAATTGTTTTTACAGTTAAATTTAATTAGTACATTTGCAATGTTAGTCTAATATTGACTAATTATTTGTACTATTTTTGGCAAAAAAATAAATATCAATGTCTAATTTTGCCAGCCTAAAATTCTCTTTAAAAGAAAGTTCAGATCATATTTTCAGTAAAATCATTCTCACTATTCAAAAAAAATCTGAAAGTCATCATAAAGAAATGGTTTTTGAAACTCCATTTTTTATCAGTGAAGGAGACTGGGATTACGAAAGACAACGTCCAAAAAATATTTACTGCAAGAAATATAAAGAATTGAATTTTCTGCTTAACGAAATTAAAATTGAAATACAAAAACTCATTCAGTATTATACGAGACATCATAAAAATTTTCCCCAAAAAAAATTCTCTTCCCATATTGAAAATATCAGTAAATCGAAAATTTATTCTTATGAAAAAGAGTCATTACTTTATCTGGCATCCATGTATATTGAACAGAAAAAGAGTTCAATACAACTGTCGACTTATAGGAGATACATTGTCTTTATAAGACTTTTGCAGAATTTTGAAGGGCATCTAATGAAACGTCTAACTCTGCAAGATGTGAATGCGGAATTAGTAAAAAAATTTCAACATTTCGGTGTTTTGGAAAAATATACCCAAAGTACTGTTATAAGAACCCTTCATTTTGTGAAAACCATAATAAATTTTTCTGAAAGAAATGGATACCAGATTCCTGTTAGAAATCTTGATATTCCTAAGATAACCGCAAGAAAAAGATTATCTATACTTTCTGAACAGGAAATTGTAAAAATTAAAAGGGTTAAGCTTCCCCAGGAATTTGAAAATGCCCGAGACTGGCTGGTAATCAGTTGTTATACCGGGCAAAGAATATCAGATTTTATGAAATTCAACCTTGATCAGGTTTTAATGATAGATGGAAAAGCATGCATTTCTTTTATTCAACAGAAAACAGGAAAAGAGATGCTTATACCGCTGCATCCCATTGTTCTTAAAATTATCAAAAAGAATGGCGGTGTTTTTCCCAAGCCTATTGATGTAACTCATTATAATTCATTTATTAAAAATATTGCTCGGGCAGCAGGTATTAACAATACTATTAATATCCGTAAACGTAGTGGATACAGAAGTTATGAAACTATAACAGAAAAATGGGAAACGATGTCCAGCCACATCGGGCGAAGAAGTTTTGCCTCTAATTTCTATGGTAAAATTCCAACCCCTTTATTGATGCAGGCAACAGGACATAGTTCGGAGAAAATGTTTTTACACTACATTAATCCGCTCAATCATGAAAGAGTTCTTTCGCTAGGAAATTATTTTGAAAAAATCTATGAAGAAAGATTATTATGATTCAATATCCCAGAGTGTTCTATTTATAGTAATTGAGAAAAGGAGATTTCTCATTAACATTACATCCTGAAAAACGATATTTTGCCAGCCTTTTGCGCAGAGCCTCACGACATTGAGCTTTGTGAAATTTTTTCAATCTGAATATTTGGCTTGTATTTATAAATAAATGAAAGCCATTGCATCTGCAATGGCTTTATGTTGATAAGAAATTTCCTTTTTTTTAACTTAAAATCTCACATGGCGCTACACAATACACCCATGGGCATCTTTTAATTCCCGGAGGTGGGCAGCATGCTTCAGAACAGGTTGCCGCTCCGCCATTAATACTTTTCAATTGGTCTCTTGAAATTTTTTTAGAATTTTTCATAGTCAAGTTGTTGGGTTAAACATAAAATTATGGCTGATTTCCACCACCACATCCATCATAAGGCATACATTGCCATTTTCCTCCGATTAAACATAACTGGCCACCTCTGCAGTCAATTCCACCCTTAATTGTTTTCAATTCCTGTCTGTCGATTTTCTTTAAATTTTTCATAATAATTTTTAAGTTTAGTTCTATTCGAAATTAATCAAATTTTATCAACTATTGTAGAATTATTGTTAAAATATTTATTTTAAAATAAGTAATTGATTGGTGTTTTGTGATTATGGGGTGTGATTTTGTAAAATTAAATAAATGTAAAGTGTTTTGTGAAAGCTCCTTTTAGAAGAATTTATAATAAGTCGTTTCAATGAAATAAAATCTTGTCCTGTGGCAAGTCCGGTTTCATTGTAACCAGCTAATTTTGATAAAAAGTTTAATCCACCAAATCTGATAGTATTATGAAAACTTTATTCAAATTCTCTGCGCTACTGGTTTTAACCATTATCCTCACTGCATCTCAGGTATACGGACAAAAAGTAAAACCTTCTGAAAGTGGCTACGCATCTGTTAATGGCATCAAAGTTTACTACGAAGTTTATGGCAGTGGAAAGCCCATTGTGTTGCTGCATGGTGCTTTCATGACCATTGATATGAATTGGGGCGAATTGATTCCGGAGCTGTCTAAAAACAGAAAAGTAATAGCTCTTGAATTACAGGGACACGGACATTCTCCATTTTCAGAACGAAAACTATCACATGGTATTTTGGCCAGTGATGTTACAAAGGTAATGGACTATCTGAAAATTGATAAGGCAGATGTTGTGGGGTACAGCTTTGGAGGGGAAGTGGCTTATCAGCTGGCAATACAGAGTCCGGAAAGACTGAACAAACTGGTTATTATTTCGTCAACTTATAAAACAAGTGGCTGGCTGCCTGAAGTCAATAAAGCATTTGAAGGAATGAAACCTGATCTCTTTACAAACAGTCCTCTGCATACTGCCTACAATGCCGTAGCACCCGATAAAACAAAATGGACAAAATTTCTGGAGCAAATGATCGCTTCTGCCGGAAAGCCTTTTGATCTTGGTGATGATCATATTTCTAAGATACCGGCACCTGTTTTAATCATAGCTGGTGATAATGATGGATTGGATAAAACAGAACTTTCAAAGACCTATAAGTTATTAGGAGGTGACGTTTTTGCAGATATGGGAGCTATGCCAAAATCTCAATTGGCTATTGCTCCGGGGCAAACCCATGTGAGTCTTATGATGCAGACTACAATGATTCTTAATTACCTTAATGGTTTTTTAAAATAACTTGATGATGAATACAAAATTTGAAGCCGGAATTAATATCGCCATAAAAATTCCAAAAAGTAAATATGAAAAAACGGTTGCTTTTTACAGAGATATTTTAAAATTAGAAGTTGAAGAAAAACCTATTAAAAATCCTACTGTTTCCAGAACACACGAAGTAAAATTTGGCTATAACATTATATGGCTGGATTGTGTAGACAATTATACCCACTCTGAAACCTGGTTACAGCTTACAGTTCCTGATGTAGAAGCGGCTACGCAATATCTACAGTCGAATGGAGTAGAAACCTGTGATGAAATTGAGGAACTTCCTGAAAATATGCATTGGATTATTGATCCAGCGGGTACAGTGTTCAATTTGCAGCAAAAGGAATAAAATTGTGTATTCAGCCGGCTAGGCTATTTCGTAGAATTGTATTGGGTGAATTAGGTAATTTTAATACCTTTAGCCATCAAATCATTAAAATTTTAAATATCCTCATGCAGATGAAACCTTTCACTTTTATTGTAACAGTTTTTTTGCTTGTGTTAAGTGTAACAGCATTCTCACAGAAAACAGCAGCTTTAAATTCTTTACTAGACAAAAATTCAGAATTTGTCTTCCCGCAGACTACTGATAAAATATCAAAAGCATTGAACATAAAAACCGTTTTTTATGAAGATGCCAATGAGGAAAAGTATGCAAAATGGCCCATGAAGACCGGTTTAGAACTATATTGCAGTCTGGAAAAAGATAATACTGTTAATGAGATGTTTTTCACTACTTCAGATAATAAATCTTTAGTGGTAGAAGGACTTCCTTTTGGTCTTATTCTGAATAAAAGTACATTGCAGGATAGTAAAAACAGATTCAGTAAATACCATGCAAAAACACAGAAGCTGGGAGCAGACAGTGAATTTCCAGGAGGTTCAAAACTGGTTTTTAAGAAAGGAAAACATTATGCAACGTTACTTTTTGACAACAAAAACCTGTTGAAATCATTGGGTTTAACAACAGTACTTATTGATCCGGCAGCCAATTAATCGCTGGAAAATTTCAAAATAATAAAAAATCCGTCAAATAATGACGGATTTTTTTATGTATAGAGTGGTTGGATTATAAGAGAAATCTATATCGTTAATCCATGATTGTTTTTCACTTCAGCCATGACAAAAGTACTATGAGTACTTCCGATGGAATCTACGGATCCCAGTTTATTAAATACAAAATCCTGGTAATGTTTCATATCTCTTACCTGAACTTTCAGCAGGAAGTCAAAATCTCCGGAAATATTATAGCACTCAGCCACTTCTTCAATTTCTAAAATTTCTTTTACAAAATCATAACCCACAGATCTGTCGTGAATTTTCAATTTGATCTGACAGAAAACAGTAAATCCCCGGTTCAGTTTTTCAGCATCAAGAACTGCAGCATATCTTTTAACAAAACCATCTTGTTCCAGCCTTTTCACCCTTTCAAAAACAGGTGAAGTAGAGAGGTTCACTTCCTTTGCCAGTTCTTTAACGGTCAATTTGGCATTTTTCTGGAGCAGCCTGAGCAGCTGTAAATCCTTATTATCGAGTTGTTCCACAGAATATTATTCTTTTAAATGATTAAAACAGTCAAATGTAAAGAATTATATGCTTTTATTTGAATTTTTAAAAGTTTAATTTGCTTAATTATTTCTTATTGATTGTGCTTTTATTCTGTATTGCTAATTTTACACAAAATTAAAAACTTTTACTGATGACAGTTGTTAAAGGTAAAAGTACAGTTCTTTATAGATACTTCATCAAACAGGAAAGGTTTTACTTAAGGTAGATTAATAGGGAATCGTGTGAGAATCACGAGCTGTCGCGCAACTGTAAGTAACACACCAAAAGTTTCTGTCCTTGTATATCCACTGCCAAAAGCGGGAAGGATGACGGAAACTGTTACAAGTCAGGAGACCTGCCTTTACTGAATTGACAATGCTTTCGCGGTCTGAAGCTTTTGGGTCATACAGATGATATATCAGATATGTATTTTCTATCGAGTGGAAATACATTGCCTGCTATGTCACTACTTTCCTGAAATTTCTTCCGCAAAAACATGAAGAAGCATTTTAAAGGACTTTTCCAATAAGTTTAATTAAAAAGTTTTAAAAAATGCAAACTCACATTCTGGGCTATCCGCGTATTGGTAGCAAAAGAGAACTCAAAAAAGCCTGCGAGCAGTATTGGTCAGGTAAAATCCTTCTGGAAGAACTTCTGAATACCGGAAGAAATATCTGTAACCAAAACTGGAATATTCAGAAAGAAGCCGGAATAGACCTTATTCCGTGTAATGATTTTTCATATTATGATCAGGTATTAGATATGAGCCTTGTGGTTGGAGCAATCCCTACACGCTATCATGAAGTTGTGCTTAAGAAGAACAATTCTGAACTGGATCTTTATTTTGCCATGGCAAGAGGATATCAGAAAGATGGATTGGATATCACAGCAATGGAAATGACCAAATGGTTTGATACCAATTATCATTACATCGTTCCGGAATTTTATAAAAACCAGCAGTTTAAATTAAGCTCAGACAAAATTTTCAATGAATTTGCTGGGGCAAAACAAGCTGGAATCAATGCAAAACCTGTCATTATCGGATTGGTTTCTTATCTTCTTTTAGGAAAGGAAAAAGAAGAAGGATTTGATAAGTTAGATCTTGCCGGAAATCTTCTTCCAGTATACACAGAAATTTTAACCAAGCTTCAGGATCAGGGTGCTGAATGGATTCAGTTTGATGAACCTTTTCTGGCATTGGATTTAACTGAAAAAGCAAAAGAAATTTATCTTTCTGTATATACTGAAATAAGAAAACGTTTCCCGAAACTGAAATTTATTGTTGCCACTTATTTTGACGGATTAAAGGATAATGCATCGCTTGCTGTTTCACTTCCGGTGAACACACTACATATTGATCTGGTAAGAAATCCTGAACAGCTGGATGATATACTGAATGTTATTCCGGAAAGCTTAAGTCTTTCATTAGGGGTAATTGACGGCAGAAATATCTGGAAAAATAATTATGAAAAATCGCTGTCTTTCATCAGAAAAGCAGTTGAGAAATTAGGATCTGAAAGAATTTTCATCGCACCATCATGTTCATTGCTTCATTCACCGTGTGATCTGGATTTTGAAACCAGTCTTAATCCTGAAATCAAAAACTGGCTGGCTTTTGCCAAACAAAAAGTGGCGGAAGTGGTTACCCTTAAGGAACTGGCAGCAGGAACAGAAAATGAACAGATTCTTGAAGCATTCGAAGAAAATAAAAAATCAATTGAAAGCAGAAGAACCTCTTCTCTTATTCATAATGATCAGGTGAAGCAAAGAGCCAATGCTGTTACCGAAAAAGATGCTCAGAGAATAAATACCTTCAAAATTCGTAAAGAAGAACAGCAGGAAGTATTGCAGCTTCCTTTATTCCCAACCACAACCATTGGATCATTCCCGCAGACAACAGAGGTAAGAAGCTGGAGAGCACAATTCAAAAAAGGAGAGCTTACCGCAGAACAATATGATACTTTACTGAAAGAGGAAACTCAGAGAACAATCCGTTGGCAGGAAGACATCGGAATTGATGTATTGGTTCACGGGGAATTTGAGCGTAATGACATGGTAGAATACTTCGGAGAACAGCTGGAAGGATTTGTTTTCACTAAAAACGGATGGGTACAAAGCTATGGAAGCCGTTGTGTAAAACCTCCTGTGATCTTTGGTGATGTTTCCCGCCCGACTCCTATGACGGTTTATTGGTCTCAATATGCACAATCCCAGACTGAAAAATGGGTAAAAGGAATGCTGACAGGTCCGGTTACGATTTTACAATGGTCTTTTGTACGTGATGATCAGCCTCGTTCCGAAACGTGTAAGCAGATTGCTTTGGCGATCCGTGATGAAGTCGTGGATCTGGAAAAAGCTGGGATCAGGATTATTCAGATTGACGAACCTGCTATCAGAGAGGGACTTCCTTTAAGAAAAACAGACTGGCAGAATTATCTGAAATGGGCCGTGGAAGCCTTTAGAATTTCAGCAAGTGGAGTAGAGGATGCTACCCAAATCCATACCCATATGTGTTACTCGGAATTCAATGATATTATTGAAAATATCGCCGATATGGATGCAGACGTGATTACCATAGAATGCTCACGCTCTCAGATGGAATTACTGAATGCTTTTGCAGATTTCAAATATCCAAATGAAATTGGTCCTGGAGTATACGATATTCATTCACCAAGAGTTCCGTCAAAAGAAGAAATGATCGAGTTGTTGAGAAAGGCTCAGAATGTAATTCCTGCGAACCAGCTTTGGGTAAATCCGGACTGCGGACTGAAAACCAGACATTGGGACGAAACAGAAAAAGCTTTAATAGCAATGGTAGCTGCTGCTAAAGAAGCCTCTGTAGAATACGCACTTTAGAAAACTTTAGAAATAATTAGATACAATCACTCGGATCGTGCCATGATTTTCATGGCACGATTTATTGTAATAATCCCTGAAAACATTGATGAAATAAAGCTTTCACCATTCATTTATATAGTATATTTTTGACAGAAGACTCATTCTGACAGAAAGAAAGTCTTTATAATACTTTGAAAACTGATAACCAACGAACTATATATTTAACCAATGAAAGAATCATTTTCTGAAATGAGAGCAGAAACCTATAGCCCGGAATACATATCCAGATTACGATGGAGTATTGTTATTCTTTTTGGAACGATTGCGGTTGTTTTACTGGGATTTTTTATTGATGCTCTTTCAGATCCTTTTACAGACACTGCTTCTGATATGATTTTCTTTTTGCTCTTTCTTATTGCGGGTTCACTGGCGGGTTGGCTGGCGTATGAAATGACCAGAAATAAGGATGAGAAGATCAGTGGTCTCCTCATCAATCACCAGGGAATTCTTTTTCTCAACAGGAATGAAAAAGTGCTGTCAGCAATCAAATATTATGATTTGGTAAAGAGTGGAAACCCTTATACAAAAGATATGTTTTCTGAATCTGCTTCCAACGGAAAATACAGTGATTTCAGGAAAAATCTGTATGTTCATGAAAAAGATGAAAACGGAAAATCCAAAAAAAAATTGGTTAATCTTGATGTGATTCCGCTTAAAAACCGATATGATCTTATCGGACATTTTCTGAAAGGAGTAAAGATGTTCCGCCCTGATCTTAAAATTGATCCGGAAGTGTACAAGGACTTTTATCTTGATGAAAAAACACTCCGTTATGCTCCTGAAAATCTTAAAAGTGATATGAAGGTGAAAATCATTACAATAGCAGTTATTATCCTGGTGATTATTGCTTTCAGATACTTTTTTTTAGATGAGATTTAATTTATTTTGCCTGTAATGTGCTTGGAGGATAACCAAACTGTTTTTTAAAGGCAAAAGAGAAATGAGATAGGTTTTCAAACCCCAGATCCAGGTAAATATCAGAAACAGATCTGCCTTTTTGGGTAAGCAGAAAATGCGCTTCTTTTAATCTTCGAAGCTGCAGCCATTGTCTTGGAGGCACCCCGAATATCTTTTGAAAATCTCTTTTAAACGCAGACAAACTCCTTCCTGTTAAATAAGCAAAACGCTCTACATTCACATTGAAATGAAAATTCTTATTCATAAAAGCTTCAATATCTATTTTATACGGCTCAGAAAAATCAAATAAAATATCCTTAAGACCCGGATCATAATTAAGCAGCAGGAGTAAAGCTTCTTTCTGTTTAAGGCGCAGGATTTCTTCAGAAGCCGAAAGATCTTCATAGGCTAATAAGGAATACATAAAAGATTGTAATGTCTTTTGCTCCGGTTTTATATAAGCGGGAACATGTTCTTTTTTTTCTGCCTGATATCCATACTCCCGACTGAAATCTTGAAGCATAGCATCATCAAAATAAATGGATATTGTTCTGATTTCTCCATTTTTAGGAGGGTATTTTGCAAATTTCAATAAGCTGTTTTTCCTTGCGGAATAAAGCTCACCTTCCTTGAAAACTGTTTTTGTAATACCGTCATTAAGCTCCATTTCTCCGGACAGAACCAATCCGAGACTATGAATTTGCGCAAACTGTTCTCCTTCTCTGAATTCTGAAAAGTGACAGGAATAATTAATAGGAAAAGGAATTTTATTTTCGCTCATATCTCAGAAGGGTATTTCTTGATCGATTCTTCTTCAAACTTACAAAACTTTTTTATGATCATATCTTCAGCAGATATTAATATTCCTCAAAGCCCAATATTCATAGACTTTGAGGAATGTAATATTATACAAGAATGGCTTTGGGTTCCAGATAAGCTTCCAATCCGAATACTCCAAACTCACGTCCAATACCACTTTGTTTAAAGCCTCCGAAAGGAGCGTAAGGATCATGTGCAAACCCATTAATACAGATCCTTCCGGCATCAATCTGTGCTGCTACACGTTCCGCATGCGCTTGATCGGCAGAGCTAATATAAGCAGCAAGACCATACGTGGTATCATTGGCAATGGTAATCGCTTCTTCTTCATTGTTATATGGAATGATGGATAGTACAGGCCCAAAAATTTCCTCCTGAGCGATACGCATATCATTACGAACATTGGTAAAGATGGTAGCTTTTACGAAATTACCGTTTTCAAGACCTTCCGGCTTTCCTTCACCACCTGCAAGCAGAACGGCTCCCTCGTTCTGACCAAGGCGGATGTAGCTTTGTACTCTTTCAAACTGTTTGGCACTTACCATTGGGCCCACAAGGGTGTCTTCTTCGCCAGGATTTCCTACTTTTACCTGTTCAGCAGCTTTTTTAGCCAGTTCATTCACTTCATCCAGTCTGCTTTGGGGAACAAGAAGTCGGGTAGGAGCAATACAAGCCTGTCCGTTGTTCATATAAGCCCCGAAAACAGCCATAGGGATTGCTTTATCAAGATCGGCATCTTCCAGAATGATGTTTGGAGACTTTCCACCAAGCTCTAATGTTACTCTTTTCATGGTATCTACGGCTCCTTTTGCAATCGCTTTTCCAGTTATTGTAGATCCTGTGAAAGATATTTTTGCGATGTCCGGATGTTGAGTGATTTCAGCACCAACCACATTTCCCAATCCGTTAATGATATTGAATACTCCTTCAGGTAATCCTGCTTCATGAAAGCATTCTGTAAGCAGCTGAGTTTGTACCGCGCTCATCTCGCTTGGTTTGATAACAGCTGTACATCCGGCAGCAATGGCAGTGGCCAGTTTATTACAGATGAAACTGTTGCTGGCGTTCCATGGAGTAATAATTCCTACTACCCCTAAAGATTCAAAACGTACTTTAGAATGTCCCACTGTTCTTTCGAAATCATAAGATTCTAAGGTGTTGATGGTCGCTGTAAAAGATGAAATGGCATTTTGGACACTCATCCTGCAGAATTGCAATGTTCCTCCATATTCATTCACCATGGCAGAAACCAGCTCATCTTCTCTTTTGCTTACAGCTTCATGTAATTTTTTAAGAAGGCTGATTCTTTCTTCTTTTGTTGTTTTTGAAAATGTTTTAAAAGCTTTCTTTGCGGCTGCAATGGCCATTTGGGTATCTTCTTCATTTCCCAGCACTACTTCTCCGGTTTTCTGATTGGTAGTTGGGTTTATAAGATCAAAAGTTTCTGTCCCTTTTGGGGTAACGAATTCTCCGTTTACGTAAATTTTATTAATCTGTATCATTTTGATGATTTTAATACCACAAAGTTCGGGAGAAAGGAAAAGGATAGGTTTGTTGTATAGCTCAATTTTTATTTGTTGTATAGTTCATTTTACAGATTGTTAATTTTAATTTTTTGAATTTAAATGTGGAAACGCTCTGTTATTCAATAAAATTGACTACTTTTATCATAACCAAGTAATAACTCGTTTTGAGAACAACTCTTAAACTTATTTTGGCTTAGTATCAGTCTCCGTAACCACAGGCTGATCGTTCTTTCGTTTGGGTAACTCTGCCCGAACAGGTTTTCATTTCATCATATTATTTATCGTATTACCTATAAAGGTGGCTTTATCCTGGCTGTTTTGGCTTTGATAATTGCTGAATATACAGCAACTGTGACTTAAGAAATAATCATTAAGCTCTAATCCGGATGTATGTAACCCTCTTGTAATGCGTGAATAATATGGAAAAAATCCAACAAAGAATAATAAGCACCATTATAAGTTATGAGTACCCAACATAGCTGGGAGGTAAAAGTGAAAAATACTCCCTTACTCAAAAAGAAATGCAGTCATTGTGACAGCGAAAGATTTCAATGCAGCGATAAATTCAGATTGAATGCTCAGAAAAAAAATATTGATATATGGTTGATTTACCGATGTGTAAAATGCAATAATACCTATAATATGACGGTGTTTTCAAGAATCAGAACAGAATCTATCAGTAAAGAAATATTTAATAAATTTTCAGAAAATAATAGGGGAATTGCCTGGGAATATGCCTTTTCGCAGGAATTAATACGGAAAAATAATGCGGAAGCAGACTGGGAAAGTGTAGAATATGAAATTTTATATCCCAATCTCCTGGTAGAAGATCTTATTAATATGGACAGCGAGATGATTTCGTTTAAAATAAATTGTCCTTTTGATTTTAATATGAGGGTTTCAATGGTAATCCGTACATGTTTAGGTCTTTCATCCTCTAAATTGAATCAACTGCTGGATACAGATGCCGTTTATTTTAATGAAAAACTATTACAAAAGAAATATAAAATTAAAAACGGGATTACTGTTAAAATCAACAGACAAAAGCTTGTCAACCTTTATCTTATTGGTAAAGAGGATTTGTTCCTCAATACTGTAGATGATTAATAATTAAAGAAACCCTTCCGGTCATTGATCGGGAGGGTTTTTATTGATATCTTAATTTGATTGTTTTAAAAGATGAATCTGTTTCTGCAAAGTCTGTTTTTCCAGCTTTGATTTAGTCAGACGGATCGCTTCTTCATAATGATGAATAGCCTTATCAATATTGAGTTCTGAATATAAATACCCCAGCAACCCATGATAATATTCACTAGTGATGAGGTTGAGTTTTTCTGCCTCAATAAGTGCTTTTTCATTTCCATAGACTTTGGAAAAAGCAAAAGCCTTGTTTAAAGCAGTAACAGGAGAATATTCAATAATGATAAGCTGATTATACAGGTTTAAAATATGCAGCCATTTATCTTTACCGGCAGGAGATGTGTGCCAGTAAGCAATTCCTGCTTCCAGATGATATTTTGAAACTTCATTGCTGTGAGTCTGGCAGGCTTCTATAAGGTAATAATTGCCTTTTTCAATCAAGGCTTTATCCCATAAAGCTTCATCCTGTTCATCAAAAAGAATAGCTTCACCTTTATCATTAATCCTTGCTTCCAGCCTTGAGCTCTGAAAACACATCAAAGCGAGCAAAGCATTGGTATTGGGAGTATTGGTGAATTGATTATCTATAAGTATCAGGGCGAGCCTGATGGCTTCAAGACAAAGATCTTTGCGGATTAAAAGATCATTTGTTTTGGAAAAATAGCCTTCATTAAAGAGTAAATATAAAGTAGCCAGTACGGTTTCCAGGCGTTCGTGGATTTCCTGTTCACTTAAAGAATCTATTTTAAAATGATGGGCTCTGAGAGCGTTCCGGCCTCGTTGCAATCTTTTTTTAATGGTTTCGGTTTTGGAGAGAAAAGCATTGGCAATTTCTTCTACACTGAAGCCACAGAGAACTTGCAAAGCCAAACCTATTTGGGTTTCCTGGGAATTGATCGGATTACAGATGGCAAAAATCATTTCCAGCTGGCTGTCGGATATATTTTTGGTATCAAAATCTATTTCCTGAAGCTCTTTTTCAGCTGTTGTTATTTCAGCCAATTTGTTTTTTTCAATAATGGAAAGGTGTTTGAAATAATCTTTCGTTTTATTCTTTGCTACGGTGTAAAGCCAGGCTGCAGGATTGTCAGGAAGTCCGTTCACAGCCCAATATTCTGAGGCTTTCAGAAAAGTTTCGCTGGCAATATCTTCTGCAATTTCGATATGTTTTATATCAAATGTTTTGCAAAGTACTGCAACGATTTTGCTGTACTCAGTTCTGAATAAATGCGGGGTTATTTCATTCGGGTTTGCCATAGTTCATAAAAGGCTGTATCAAATTCCGTCATTAATATTACAGTTTACTAATCTCTCTGACTTCTACACTTCCTCCCAATAAAAGGATGGGACATTCTTTACATAAAGCTGTGGCTTCTTGAAAAGATTCTTAATCTTTGGTTTTTACTATTTCTGTGATTGCATTTTTCACTTTTTTAAATACATCTTGTGATTCTGGAATCGGAGGGAAAGCCATAAAAACATGAATTCCGCCCGTATACTCGTAAAGTTGTATATCACCACCTGCTGCTTTCATTTTCTTTTTAAAAAGGCGATTGTCTGGTAAAAGCATATCATATGTGCCAATATAAATTCTGATTGGTGGCAATCCCGTTAAATCACCATAAAGTGGACTTAAAATTGGCGACTTAGGATTGACATCATTAATCCACATTCTAGCTGCTTCACGACCACCTTCTAAACCAAGTATAACATCCATTTTTTCCAAATCAGACATTTCTGGATTTTCAAGTGTCATGTCAACACAAGGCGAAAAGGCAACCACAAGCTTAGGTAATGGAAGACCTAAATCTCTAAAATAGAAACACTGACCTATTGCTAACCCTCCGCCTGCTGAATCACCTGAAAGGATCACTTTATCTACAGGAGTTACCGCAATTACATTACGATAAACTTCTCCAAGAAATTCGTATGCCACCTTATGATTACTTTCAGGTGACAAAGGGTAAATAGGAACAGTAACCATTGCTCCATTGTCTTCGATCAATTGGTGAATCATATCCCAATGCGGTGCAATAAGTTCATGTACCCAGCCTCCACCGTGTGTATAAATAATATGCACTTCAGAACGTTTTTTCTTGGGTGTGAATGTATATACAGTATAACCTTTAATTTTTTCAGTTCGAATATCACAAGAATTTCGTAATTGTTCAGAGATTGGTGCTACTTCAGGATATTCTCTGCCTATAACATGCTTGAAAAAAAGTTCGATATCAGAAAACACTGCATTTGTTTTTTGATCTATAAAATATTGGCATGCTTTAGTCATTTCAGAACTTGGAATCGTTGTTACCAAGTCTTCATTTATTTGATTTGAACCCATAGTATGAGAATTGAATTTATTTTAATTAAGTATATTATATTTTATGATTAATAAAATTCAAAATTTGTTTCTAGAAATTACATTTTATAAGTTTTAATACAAAAGTGATATGTTTATTTATTAAGGGTATTGCTACAATCATCGTTTGCGACTTTGCAGAAATTACTAAATAGTCAATCAATTGTGATCTTACTTATTTTGCACGTTCTAATAAATTTTTAAATAATAAAGCAAAATTAAAAACAAAGAATTGCAGGACAATGCACAAAAATGTGCGAATTTTATAATTTCTTGATTGCTTGTGCAAAAGTATTTCTGTGTAAACCCAGAAATGAAGCAATGTAAGAGTAAGGAACCTTAGTCATAATTTCGGGTGAAGATTCTTGAATCAATTTTATTCTTTCTATTGCATCACAGTTCTGAAACATAGTAACTAGTTTTTGGGATTCTAAGAATTTTCTTTCTGCAGTTCTTTTCTCCAAATCCAAAAATTTAGAAAGCTTATCTTTTACTTCAAAGTAGTGCTTTCTGCTATAAAATAGTATTGTAGCATCTTCTAATACCTCTATTGTTTGAATGGCTGGTTTATCTTCTACAAAACACTCGTAATCAACAATCAGGTAATGTGAAGGTGAATAAAAGAATTGCATGAATTTTTTGTCAAAATTCTCGTTGGGTTTCCAGCCACCCAATATTCCACTTTCAAGAATACCAAGATGTTCCCAACACTTATTCGGTTGCGAAAAAATGGTTCCTTTTTTCAAAGATATTCTCTCACCCAGACTTAGAACATATTCTATTTCAGGAAATGTAAAACCGGTTTTTTCCATATTTTGAATAAATAAATGCATCGTTTGAGTAAAATTTTATGACTAACGTTAAATTTACAGATTTATTTCAGTAAATAATATGTCGATTCAAAATTCAATTGTTTCTATGGTTGAGAATTGCCAATATCGGTCTAGGTTTTGCGGAAAAAGAAAAAGAAAAGCTCAGTTTTACACTTCAAATCCATTTTTGTGTGTTAGCCTGCATTTGTTCGGGCGATGTCTTAGGCATAGACTTGTAGTCTGCACGGAAGACCAATAAGAATTCTTTCATTGTATTCAATTTTTTGATTCACCTTAATGACGACTGATTTTTGTAAAAGGGACATTTTCAAAAAATAGTATTGGAATGATTAAGTTTAATGTAAAAATACATAATGCAAACAAAGGCTAAAAGAATTTTTTAATTGCAATAAATAAAAAAATAAACCAGAATCCTGAGATCCTGATTTATCAATTAGTGAACAGAAAGTTTCTGGGGTATTTTAATCCCATTTATTTTGGGTTGAAACTGCATATTTTCCGGCACCGGTAAAGAAAAAACTTAGACTTACAAGCATATAAATTACGAGCAGTTCCAACGCCCAGCCTCCGAATTCATTAAGTTTAAAAATATTGGCTGTTTGGGCAAGAATAGTTGCAGTGAAGCAATTGGCAGCAAAAATCAATCCTGCCAGACGAGCCCGGAATCCTATGATCAGCATCACGGGAGCGATAATTTCTCCGGCAAATACTCCATAAGCAAAGAATGACGGTAATCCGTGCATGGTCATCATATCTTTAATAAAACCAACTCCATGAATCAGTTTACTGATTCCATAAACCGACATCGGAAATCCGATTGCAATTCTTGTGATAAGCATTCCTAAATCAATGTTCTTTTTCATTTCCTATAATTATTTAAAAGTTATATTTTACAAATGCCCCGATGTTTTCCAGGGTCTTTTTTCCGTTATTAAACTGATCGAAGTTAGAAGCCAGGCCATACATCATTTTATCCTGTTTTACACCTAATCTGATAAACTGAAGACCTCTGGGATATCCGCTGTCATCAAGGTTTCCAATAGCAAGCACACTGAAATACCCTTTAAAGTTTTCTGTCAGATACGGCGTATATTCAAACGATATGGACTGTTCCAGCGAAAATCCTTTCTGATAAGTAGTTCCTATAGAGTAGGAGAGTGAATAGGACGGCTGAATGATCTTATATTGCAGATAAGCACTGAAAAATGCTCCCGGATTTTTCATCCCAAATGCAGCATTGGCACTCAACCTTTTGGTAAAATTATAAGCGAGAGTATTTCTAATGAAAAATATATTCTCCTTATCTTTGGTGTATTCTGTATCAAATAGGGTGAGATTGTTCAATTTCAATCGATCATTCAGCTGATAATTGATATTGTGCATATAAGTATAGGAGCGGTGTCCTAAAACAAGATCCGGGGTATAGGAAAGTTTCTGTGCATTCAGACTCAGAGAAACTGATGCAAGAGCTGTTATGGCGATAATTTTTGCCTTCATATTTCACTCATTAAATTTCTGTGAGCAAAATTATTCGGGCTGGAGGGGAATAAACTTAAGAAATCTTAAGAAACGTCAGAGAGGTGTTTTTTTCTAAGGTAACTCAGATATTCTACGGTTATTCCAAGGTAGGAAGCAATCATATATTGAGGAAAACGCTGTTCGATATTGCGGTAGGTTGAGACAAATGTTCTGTATTTGGTGTAAGCATCTACACGGGAATGTTCAAATGTTCTTTCCTGTAAAGTAACATAAGCAGACTGCATTTTCAAGCGCCAGAATTCGGAAATCGCCGGAACTTCTTTGTATAATAATTCCAGGTTGCCTTTACTGATTTGTATGATCGTGGTATCTTCATTCGCCTGAATAAACATTCTTGATGGCAGTTCACTCAGATAGCTGTAAAGATCATTCACCCACCAGTTTTCAATACCTAGCTGAGTGGTGTTTTCTTTTCCTTTTTCATCAATATGATAAGCATACAGGCTTCCTTTTGCAATGAAACGCATATGTCTGGAAACCTGTCCTTCACGAAGAAGATATTCCTTCTTTTTAAGAGATGTAATTTCTAATTTTGATATGATACAGTCAATATCTTTATCTTCCAAAGAGACGATTTCTTTAAAGTGTTCTATCAGCTGTAAAAGTATTGTATCTGTCATTAAAATTTGTGCTTATAGCGTACAGATACAAATTTACATAAATATTAAAAATTTGTTTTGATAAAGTATGATGAACATGGGCAGAGGAAATAATAAGTTTTTGGAAAAAGTACTTTTCCAATGGGCTAAAATACTCAACAAGAAACTATTATTTGTAGTTTTGTGAATATCATGAAAATAGAGAATATGTCATTCATCAACGATTTAGGTAAAATTATTTTCTTCCTTTTTCTGCTGTTAAGCGCTTTTCTAATCACAGCAAAATCTGAAAGAAAACTACCGAATTATTTATTTGCTGCCTTTCTGTTGGTTTCTGTCATTGATCTTTCCGGGTTTTTCCTGACACCGCCTGACAATAAAATTATCAAAGGATTCAAACTGGCCAGTGTACTGCTGCAGATGCCGTTATACTATCTGTACGTTAATGCAGCGTGTTATTATAATTTTACTTTTCGTAAAAAACATCTTCTGCACGCATTACCTTTTTTGTTTTTTCTGATTTGGTTTGGCATAACAGGAATTTCGGAGCAAAATAACAACGTATTTGATATTGTTTCTACGGTTCAGTATTACTTTTATATCGTTGCTGTATTTTTTGAACTGAGGACTTTCAGAAAACTGTATCAGGAAAATTATTCCAGCAATCATCATCTTACTTATAAGTGGCTCTTGCAGACTACAATTCTCTTTTTGATTGGGAATACTTTTGTATTGATCAGGGAATTTTTGAAAGATAATGAAACTGCATTTTTATATTTATACACCCTGAACTCAATATTTGTATTATTTGTCATTAGCTGGTTTGTATTAAATGCTTTATACCGTCCCAATCTTCTGGCAGGGATCAATAAAGATCTTGTTCCGGTACAACAGGCTGAAGAATCTCTGAAAGAGGAGCCAGAACAGCTGAAAAGCCTTCTGAATTTTATGAAAACCGAAAATCCTTATCTGGATGACAAGCTGACTTTGCAGAAGCTGGCAGAACTGATTGGTATGCAGGAAAAGCAGTTGTCGGTCTTAATTAATAAGCATACGGGTAAACATTTTTTTGACTTTATTAATGAGTTCAGAATAAACAAAGCTAAAAATCTTCTCAAGGATCACCCTCAGCTTACGGTGCTTGAAGTTTTGTATGAAGTGGGGTTCAATTCAAAATCTTCATTTTATACAGCGTTTAAAAAAGAAACAGGTGTTACTCCTACAGATTACAGAAAATCAGTTGTTTAAATGGTGTCCGACTTTAAGTCGAACTGATTTTTCAGACAAAAAGAGTCCGATTTCCGATAGTCGGATATTTAAATCAGTACAAAGTTCCAGATTTGCTTCATCATTAAAATATAAAACAGATGAAACCACAAATCAGACTCCTATTGTTTCTTTTTGCCATCCTGAATACCGGGCTTTATTTCGGGCAGGTAACCCTGCAGGATAAAATTCACAAAGCAGATTCCGTATTGAGCATTTACTCCCAACCCAATGCTCCCGGAATGGCTGTAGGTATTATAAAAGATGGAAAAGTAATCTACAAAAAAACATACGGACTGGCGAATCTTGAAGACAAGATTCCAGTAACAGACTCTACAGCTTTTGATATTGCTTCTGTTTCAAAACAGTTTACTGCATTTATTACCCTTATGGCTGAAAAAGAAGGCAGATTATCGCTGGAAGATGACATCAGAAATTATCTGCCGGAGCTGAAGAATCTGCCTTATAAAATTACTATCAGACAGCTGGCTAATCATACCCATGGATTACCGGATTTTACAAGTATCAAAAGACTGCAGGGATTCGGAGATGAATTTAGAGTAACTAATGCTGAAGCCGTGAAAACTGTTTTGGCTATTAAAAGCATCAACTTTAAACCTGGTGATCAGTACAGCTATAACAATACCGGATTTATGCTGCTGGCGGAAATTCTTCACAGAGTTTATAAAAAAGATTTTGCACAAATACTTAAAGAATATATTCTCAAGCCATTGCATATGGATCGTACGATGGCAGTGAATGATCCTGTAAAAATTATACCCAATAGAGCAGAATCTTATCAGGAAAAGAGTTCCGGTTTTGTCAAAACACCTCTTGGGCAGATGGAAAATGGGTCTTCTAATATTTTTACCACTTTGAATGACCTTTGTATTTGGGCCGCCAATTTTCAGAAACCATTGATTGGAAGCCGGGAGATTTACAGTAAGATGCAGCAAAATACACTTTTGAATACTGGCGAGAAAATTGAATACGGGATGGGGTTGCAAACCGGAAAATATAAAGGATTGGATATTGTCTTTCACGGAGGCGGGACAGCCAGTTACAGATCGTATATTCTGCATGTTCCTGCTTATCATTTGTCTGTTGTACTGATGGGAAATAAAAGTGTTTTTGATGGTTTACTGGTTGCTTATGGGCTGGTAGATGTATTTCTTAAAGAGCAGCAGGTTCTTCCGGCATCTCCAGAGAAAGTATCTTATACGGCTGGTAAACTGAAGTCATTTGAAGGAATTTATGAAATCAATCCGGGAAACTATCTCGAAATAAAAACAGATGGCAAAAATCTATACTGGGATAATAATGAAACTCCTTTACAATTAGCAGGTGATAATAAATTTATTATTCCTTTCCTTCCAACAGGAAGCCTCACATTTCATACCGGGAACCTAACTTTCAGAATTGGAGATTTTACATTTACCTGTAAAAAAGTAGTATTAAAGTCTTTGAAAGAGAATGCTGTAGATCTTAATAAGTATATTGGATTCTATAGAAATGAAGAGTTTAATACTATTTATCAGTTAGTTGTAGAAAACAATAAACTGGTTGCCAGGCATTCAATCAATCCCGATATTCCTTTATACTTCCTGAGTGAATCAGAAATGTATTCCTATAAATCCCACTTCGGACGGCTTAGTTTTAAATACGATAAAAACAAAGCTATTTCAGGATTTATGCTTTCAGGAGCCAATTTTAACCAGATTGAATTTAAAAGAATAAAATAGCTCTCAAAAGTGCCATTCCGGATGTTTTTATAATTAAAACCCTGAATGACACTTTTTTAGTATAAAAGAACTTATTTGGCCTGTCCGATATCCAGTTTATCAAATTTACCTTCTGCATTTTTATGGAATTTGAAATAAGTCTGAAAGGTTCCCCATTTTCCAGCCTTAAAATTACCATATATATTTTTTCCATCATTTTCTACGCGGTCTATGCTAAGAAACATTTCATTACCCAGAGCATTGGAGAAGAAAGAGTTAAAATCTATAGAACGGCCATCATCGGTCATTGTCGGGTTTTCCGTAAAGAAACCGTACCAGCTTTTATCACCAGCTTGTAAAGCTTCAATGGCTTTTTTTACTTCCAGATCAGTTATTTTTGTTAAGTCCATTATTTGTTGTTTTTTTGAAGATTTTGGTTGAATATTTTGTTTCCTTGTGTTTGTATTTTGTCCGCAGGCTATGCAGGAGAAGCCTATCAGAAATATGATGATTAACTTATAGGGTTTCATCGGTTTTAGCTTTTAAGAGGATGTTGCAGATAAATAATGAGCAGGTTTAAACAAAGAAATGGAAGCTCTATCATGGCACCTTTCAGGTCTTTATTTAAAAGCTGGAAACAGATAATCAATAAGATGCCGGCCGCCATCAGAAAATTTCCCCAGACAAATGTTTTTGGGAATAAAATCATTACAGAAGCCAATATAGTAAGGGCTCCATTAATCATAAGCCCTGTTTTGTCAAAACCCCATTTTCCGAACATTTCTGTCATTTCAGCTTTACCGGAAATCATAGCAATTCCTTGTTTGAAGCCCATAAAGACAGCAAATAAAATCAATGCAGAATTAATTATCTTTAGAATCATTGATGTGTTTTTTTATATTATTAATACAAATATCAATGAAATTAATGAGATAGCAATGGTGAAGTTTTCGGAATTATTTTAAATGAAGAATGTTGGTTTTTACCTGCTTTATTCTAAAAAGAAGACCACAATTTACGGGCTAAATTGTGGTCTTCCTCAACTAAGAACTATTTAACTACGATTCTGTTTTCAAATACCCATAATGTAAAGCAGTTTCTTTTCCGAATAAGCTTGAGAAAATATTCTGAAACTCATGGATATATCTGCATTTTATGGCGTTCCCGTATATTTTTAGCCCTTCCAGTATTTTTCTGGAGCTCAGGTCTATATCGTATTTTATAAAAGATTCCGGTCTTTCATACCGGATGCTCTGCTCCGAACTGTATGTCCTTGAAAATCCCAGTTTTTCAAGCCATTCTTCCGTTATTTTAATAGGTTTGATGGAGGCTGCCGGAACGGAAATACTTTGAATATCATTTTCAATTTTAACAAAATAATCCTGCTCGACATTGTGAAAGATCTCAGTGATTGTGAAAATCTGGTTTTTGTACTCCACTAAGTTCTTGATTTTTAGATCTGCTACGTTCATAATATTTTGATTTTTAGTTGATGATATGGTTACAGATAAACATCAAATAGCATGCCCTACATTGTTTTGCTAAGTCCTGTTTTGTTGAAATTTAGGTTAAATTTTTACTATAAAAAATTAATAATATGTTAAAATAGTACACACGGGGGCGAATTATTGAATGTGCCGAAAAAATAAATGTGGTATGTATGTGGTACTAATGTTTTGCCGTTGCTTTTGGATTTACATTCACCGTAGTTAAAATAAGTGCTATGATAACGGAAATGATAAGAACGGCTATGAAAACATTCCAGGAATAAGCATGAAGCAGATATCCAGTACCACTTCCTAATATGCTTGAACCAAAATAGTAAAACAGCCAGTAAATAGAAGTTGCTGAAGATTTTCCTCGTTTGGCATATAATGCGGTCATCTGACTTGCCATAGTGTGGGCTGCGAAAAATGATAAGGTAAAAAGTCCAAGTCCGAAAATAAGAATATAGATGTTTTCGGATAATAATAATGCTGCTCCCGTAAGCATAGACAGAATAGACGCTTTAAGAATATTATTCATGGGAAACCTTCTGGAAAGACGGCCTACGATCATCGTTCCAAAGACGCCAAAGATATACATCAGGAAGATAAAAGCGATAATAAAATGGCTTAATGAAAAAGGTTCTGCCTCTAATCTGAACGTCAGATAATTATAAACACTCACAAAAACACCCATCAGTAAAGCTGCTGTACAGTATAAACGAAGCATATAAGGATTGGTAAGGAAAAACTTCATCTGTTTTACCTTGAGGTGATAATCAGTTTTCTGTGGATTGAAAAACCGTGATTCAGGAAATAATTTCCAGAATACAGCCCCCAGAATGAAACTTTCTACCCCGATAAGAAGAACAGCATTGCGCCATCCGAATTCACCTGCAAACAGAGTAGCCATTATCCTTCCGCTCATCCCGCCAATTGTATTTCCACTGAGATACATACTGATTGCCGCTGGCACTGCCAAAGCATTTACTTCTTCCGTAAGATAGGCCAGGGCGACTGCTGAAACACCGGAAACAACAAAACCTTTCAGTACTCCAACAGCAATCAAAAGGCTTAAGCTTGGGATCCAGGTGGAAATAATGGTGAGCAGCGCAGATGAAATCAGTGAAAAAACCATTAAATTCTTCCTCGAATAACTGTCAGCTTTAAAAGCAAAAAATAATAATCCCAATGCCATCCCTATCGTGGATGAAGATACCAGAAGGGAAGTGTCACCTACGGAAACCCCAAACTGTTCTGCAGCCATCGGCAGCATCGGCTGGAAAAGATAAAGCTGTGCAAAAACCGAAAGTCCTGAAAAGAAAATACAAAGTTTTATATATCGGAAACGTGAGCTTCCCTGAATGGCTTTTTCAGATGAATTCATTATTTTTTTTGCAATTAAAATGCAGTTGTTTGACAGAAAATTAAGTTTTACAAATTTCCTGATTATTTTCCGAATGTAAAAATCATTATCTCGATGATATTTATTGGTGAAACAAATCAGTGGAGCTGCAGGCTGCTGATGTATTCGGAAGGCGTAATGTTTTCCATCTGCTTGAATACTCTGTTGAAAGTAGACTGGTTAGAGAATCCTGCTTCCGTATAAATATACATAAGGGTTACCTTTTCAATATCATTTTCACTAAGAAGTCTTTTTACGCATTCAATTCTATGCATATTCAGATAATTGTTGAAGTTGGGATATCCTTTAGCACGGATTGATTTTGAAATATAACTGCTGTTAATATTCATTTCTGTTGAAAGCTTCGAAATATTGAAATTAACATCTTTATACAGCTGTTTTTCCCTCATGACAAGTTCTATTTTCTCAAATAACTCATCTGCAAACGGAGCCTTCTCTGTTACATTGAGTGGCTGTATTGCTATGTTTTGTTTTTTTTCTTCGATTTCATGGTAAATTTCAACTCTTTTTATTTTATCCTTAAAATAGAGCAGGAGTGCTATTACAGCTACATTGGATATCATAAGAATGGTGTCCGTAATTCTTACATCTTCAGGTCTGTGTTTTGGGAAATTAAAGCTGAATGTTTTTGAAATAAGATATCCCGCAATAATATTCAGCAATACAAACATGCTGTAAATAAAGACATACTTTCTCTGAAAGAAAACATATGCGGCTAATGGAATTGGAATAAGCCATACAAAGCTTGCTATAGAATTATCCCAGAAAGCAAGCATAATGTAAAAATTATAAAGGGTTGCAATAACAATATAAGAATGCACCATTACATCTACCGAGTACGTCTTACGCACAATCATGTAAGTGTATAATAGCAAAAAAAGTCCTCCAAAAAGATACCAGGCCATTATTTTATCCGGAATAATAAAAGTAAATATCAAACCAAATATGGCAAGAATAACAGACATCAGAATGTGGTAATAATATACCAGCTGTCTTTTGTACTCTTCAATTTTTATGTCTTTTTCGGTGGTCATTTGTGGTAATAGATAATTTTAAATCATTTAAATACATTTTACAACAATCAAATATAAGAAAATGACTGTGGTAATAATCTGTGTATTAATAATTTGTGTTTTGTTGAGTCGTTTCCGGTTTTTCATTGATTATTCATGAATTTGATTTGTCAATGCGGATAACTTTGCACCAGCTAGCTCAATAAAAGTTGATTGATGATATCTCAGTTGACCCCACATGATTTATTCAATTTTTTGAACAAGTCAAATAATTTTTAAACAAATATACTAAAATGAAGAAAATAAAATTAACTCTTGCCAGCATAATGATGTCTTTTTCAGTAGCTGCATTTTCCCAAGTAGGTATTAATACAGATTCTCCCAAAGTAACATTACATGTAGAAGGAAAGCCAGACGTGGTTACTGTGCCTGATGGGGTGATGGCTCCAAGAATAACAGGGGATCAATTGAAAGCTAAAGATGATGTCTATTTAGCTGCACAGACCGGAGCATTGGTTTATGTAACACAGGCTGTGACCGCACCTTCTGTAAAAACGGCGAAAGTAGATAAAGCCGGATACTATATGTTCAATGGAACCACCTGGAAGTTCGCATTTGGGGGTAAAGATGATGATATTACCATCGGAGACCTGATCTATTATCATGGAAGCATTCCTGCAGGGACTTCAGGAGCAAGTACATTGGCCAGTACTTATCTTACCGATCTTCCTGTTTTGGGAGGTTTTTTAAGACTTGATGCTCAGTTCAACAGTAGTTCAGCAGGTACAGGAGCAGTTACTTCTTTTAATCCAAGGCTCTATAATGTAGGAACTTCAGATGTAAAAATCTGGGTTTCGGAGATGTCTACTCATACCGGGGATTCTGATAACGGAAATATTAAGCTGTCACCAGGAGCCTTCAGGCAGTTTGATGACGGTGTTTATCTTAGCCAGACCCATAATGAGACGGTAACCTTTGATATTACAATACAGGAACCGGAACCAAGGTGGTACAGAGTGTATTTTGCATTCCGTGTAGATAATAAATCCACAACAGGAAGCAGTGATGCTACCACAACAGATTCCAATACTGCTGATAACACAAGAGAACTGTTTCTTTCTGTACAGAGATTATATTAAAAGACGCTTTTTCATAAAGCCATTCTGAGAATTCTAAAAATACAATGACAATATAAAAAAATCTACGGGCTCAATAGGTTAGCTGTTTAAAACCTAATGAGATTTGTGTTTTTTCCGGGGTCGGAATTAAATTATTCCGACCCCATTTTTTTAATGCATCATTTCGTATACCTTGATTAATTCTGCAATATTGGCAACGTTAAGCTTTTGAAAAATTCTTTTCTTGTAAGTACTTACTGTAGACATTTGAATATTAAGCCTGTTGGCAATTTCCAGGTTTCCGTTTCCATCGGCAAGGAGTTTGAAAATTTCATACTCACGGGAGGATAACTTTTCTACAGGATTGTCTCTTTTGTTTTGGATAATAAGGCCAATTAGTTCTGCAGGGTAGAAATACCCCTTTTCAATCACAGTTTTTACAGCATTCTTAATTTCTTCCTCACTGCTTTGTTTGTTGAGATAACCTTCCGCACCTTCTCTGATGTATTGAATGGCAACATCCTTATCATAACCTGAGAATATCAGAATCTTAAGGTCATTCTGTATATCTTTTAATTCCGGAATCATTTTTTTATACTGTGTTCCGGGCATATCAATATCTAAAATAAGAAGATCATAACGTGAAAAGCCGATCTTATTTTTTACCTGGTCGTAGTTTTCTGCAAAATCTATTTTTAGCTCCGGATAAGCAGTTTCAAGAACCAGTGATGTGCCTGCTCTTACTACATAGTGATCATCAGCAATTAAAATTCTTTCATTCATACAAATTAGTTTTTATTGAGTGTTATTTCTACCACAGTTCCTTGAGGTTCATTTTGCCTGAAACTGATTTCAGCATTGATCTTTTTTACCAGATGGATAACCATATGAAGACCAAGTCCTTTTCCTTTGAAACTAGGAGTTTCCAGCTTAGGATTTCTGAACAGGCTCATATAACTTGCAATCTGTTCTGCTGACATTCCGATTCCTGTATCGGCAATAATTATTGTAGATTTTTGTTGGTTTTCTGTAATGTTTAGGATGATATTTCCTTCAAAAGTATTTTTCACAGCATTATCAAGGATATTGTGAATAATGGCGGTTAAAATACTTTCATTTACTTTAGAATATACTTTATGATCAGTAAGATTAGTGATGACTGTTCCTTTTTCTTTTGCAATTTCACAAAATAATCTGTTCTTGATTTCCAGAATTCTATTGATAGGATATTCTTTCTCTTCAAAAATATTTTCGGCTTTGTAAAGCTCTGTGTATTCCTTTAAGTTCAGGGTAAACTGATAAAGCTGCTCCGAAGATTTATAAATGCTGTCAAAATATTTCTTCTGAAGTTCTAAGTCATCAGACTCATGAATTTTTTGGGAAAGCATCGCAATAAACCTGATTGGTGTTGTAATATCATGACTGATAGTTTCTACCAGCTTTTTCTGATATTCTGTTTCCTTTTGCAGGTTGCTTTTTACCAGTTCCAGATGGAGATAAGTTTCTTTTAGTTCAGAATTTTTATTGTGAACAATTTGTTTTAATGTTTTATTCTTTATCCTTAAAAAATTGGTTGTTAGCTGAAAAATAATGATAATAATAATCAGAATAATGATAGCAGCAGACACTCTGAACAAGATAGTCTGATGAAAAGGTGGTTCTATTGGTGAAACTCCATTGTCTATATTGTGCCACGGGGAAATGTGGCGCTGTCCGGAAACAGTTAAAGATATACAAGCAAAAATAAATGCCCAAACTCTCATAAATGTGCAAAACTGATCTATGCCTGCTGCTAATGCAATAGGCGGTTAATAATAGTATTTGTACAAGTCGAAGTTTTTTTAATGATCGGGAACGATTGAAAATAAATTTTTATCATTGGTGTTTTCTGGTCTATTGTGTTTTATTTTTTTTGATTGTGTAAAAATAGTGAAATTATGGGGATAAATTAGTATTTCGTAATCTGTTTTCTATAAGTTTTATCGAGGTTTCCGGATAGTGTGGTACTTAAATAATGCTGAAATATTTTAGTAATTCAATAATAAGTGACAAATTTATTCGTGATTCAATTTAAAATAACTTCTTTAGATGTCAATGATATACCTGATTTGCGATTTGTTTTAGAATTTTATAAATGTAAAATATTGATGTTTGTGGAATTTTTTTTATTATTTATAGATTAATAGTTTAAGTTTTATTGAATTGCTTTTTGTAGTAAAAGTTTGACAAAAAACAGAGGTTAATTCTACAGAATGTCTTTGTCATCACTGATGAATATTCATATTTTTGCAAAAATATTCTCAGAACAATTAAAGGAACTTTGTTTCTGAATAATGATTCTAAGAACACAAACGGTTTTATCTCACAAAGCAAAGGGTCTCTTTAATGAGATCTTTTGATGTTTCTATTCCTTTTCATTCCATTAAAAAATACGAATTTATTATAGAAGTATTACTAGAAGATACTGATTTCTAGTTGAATGGCATTGGTTTTGTAAAGGAATGGCAAACATAATGAAATGAATAAAGATAATTTTAACTATCTAATTGGAAAAACACGCCACGAAGTGAAAGCTGAAATGGGTGATGGTTTCAATTTTTTTAAACACAATATTTGGACTTACCACGTGGGTCAAACTTGGTTAGGAAAGAAAGTTATCTTGTCGGTTCTGTTTAACGGAAATAAAGCTGTCAGTATTACATTACATAAGACTTTTAAAAACTGCTAATTCCTGTTTTGTTGTCGGAATTACAAAAAAACCTCCCGGAAATGATGGGAGGTGAATAAAATTGACTGTATATTGAAGTGTAATTCAATCATTATTTATGGGTTTCAAGCCACTTTAGTCTGCGCTCGTCCGGAAGATGTTTTACTTTGAAGTTTTCAAAAAGAGCATTGAAACCTTGTCCGTCTGGGCAGGCTGCCATTAAACCGACCATTACAGGAGTGTTGTCCTGTAGAGGAGCATTTCTCATCATGATATAATTCTTATCATCAAATGAGTAAAATATTTCTACAGCGTCCAGTCTTCTCACTGCTTTTATCCATATGGCAGGAGGTGTTTTGTCTAAAGTGATAACGCTCCAGTCGCTTTTGTTGTGAGTTACCACAGTGCTGAGGTTGTACTTGCCATCTACAAATTCCACTCCGGCTTTGATGTAGTGCTCTTTATCTGTTCTGAGCATAAGTCCCATCTGATCAAATCTTGCTCTATAGCTGCCTGTGATTTTTACTTTTGCTTCAAATTCTCCTCCATAAGTAGTGTAGTAAAAAGGTGCATCATCAACAGTAAATCCATAGTGGGAAACTCTCCAGTAATCACTCTGCGGAGTCACAAACATAGACAGGCTGTTGTTTTTGATTTCCCATTTTTCAGGTTCATTAAACCATGTCATCTTCTCCAGAGTCTGGGCAGAGAGATTTTGAACCAGGGATAGTATACAAAAGCCTAAAAGCAATTTCTTCATTCTATTTTAAATAAGTTCTAAGGGTAAATTATTATTTTAGCAAAAATATAATTAAACCCGAATCGCGTCAATACTGATAAATAACCATTATGGAAATACGTGAACAGCTCAGTGATAAATTACTGGACAAAACCTCCAAAAAGTGTCTGCTTGATATAGAAATCTATAAACAAAGAGCACTTGTGTATTCTCAGATGGAAGGTGCTATATCTGTATTGAGCGATATGCAGGAGAATAAAAGCTATATTTATAAATCCGCAGCAGCGGGCGAACTGGGACTCAGTGTAGGGGAAAATCCAATAGAAATTGATTCAATCTGGGAAGAAGAAATGCTGAAAAAGATACATCCTGATGACCGGCTAAAGAAATATATCCATGAGCTTCGTTTTTTCAAATTACTGGAAGCAACGGAGGCTGACCAGCGTGCAGCTTACAGTGTTGTTTCAAAAATAAGAATGAAAGATAAAAATGAAGAGTATCGTTGGGTGAAGCATCGTATGTTTTATATTTATTCTCCTTACAATGGCAGGTTGAGACTGGCTTTCTGTCTTTATAATATTGCACTTTCTTCCTCATCAGTTCCTGATTTTATGATTGTCAATACAATCAAAGGAGAAGTTCTTGTAAAAGACAGGCTTGATTATAAAAATATTCTGAGCCCAAGGGAGATGGAAGTCTTGAGATTTGTAGGAGAGGGGTATGCAAGTAAAGAAATTGCTGATCTTCTTTCTATAAGTATCAATACCGTGAGCAGACACCGTCAGAATATTCTGGAAAAACTGAAAGTGAAAAATTCTACACAGGCTTTTAAAGATAGTTTTTATTAAATATTCAGCTTGAAATATCCGAAAAGTTCACCGTGCTATTTTGTATCTTATGATTAAATTTATATATTGAATACAGATTAACAAGAACAATACACGATGAAAAGAAGTGAAGAAATCACCCTTCAGTATTTTGCTTTTTTAGACAAGCATATTCAGGATGTAATTTTCGGAACTGTTCCTGAATTTATGGAACTGAATGAAATTGCAGGAAAGCTTGCGATCTCTCATAAACATCTTTCTGATACTATTAAAAAAGAAACCGGACAGCACCCTTGTTCTTTTTATGATGAAAAAATTATCGATCAGATTAAAAAAATGCTCATTGTTTCCGATAAATCTGTAGCAGAAATTGCCCGTATTTTTACATATGACCCATCCAATTTTTCAAAATTTTTTAAAAAAATGACCGGTTTTACTCCCGGGAATTTCAGAAATTCTAAAAAGAACATAATTTGACTACTTTTTTTGTTTAATATTGCTATAGCAGGAGATTTGTACCTGCTTTTGTCTTTAAGTAGGGATTTGGCCATCCAGATTGTCTGTTTTAAAAGGCTGTTTAGTGAATTAAAATGTTAAAATAATAAGAAAATAATCTTTTATAAATGAGTCGTTTGTGAAAAAAAACCATATTTTTTTATTATTTATGTACTAATATTTCTTTATTGTTTGATTTTTTTATTAAATTTAGGTAAGAAAAAACTAATTAATTCAATAGGTGAAAACGTTAAAAAGATTGATAAACATATAAATACTTTGGTTTCCAGATGATAAGAATAAAATATTGTGTCTTTAATAATATTTAATCTTATGAGAGGCGCTTAAGCCTTCTAAATAGTTATATATTTGTTTCTTTTAAACCACACAACAAACAAAATTAAGGATGAGCATCAATTTCACAACAGCAACTATTAAAGACTTTGAGAATATACCAGATAATGATATGGCTCAAAGAGCTGAAATTTTTTATGAATATTTAGACTTTGTAAAGTCTAACGGACACATGAATTATAGACTGAAGAATACTTCAGGAACCAATGCAATATTGAATGTAAATATTGCAGACCAAAACAGAGAATTTGTTAGTTTTGTATCAAGTGATTATTTGGGATTTACACAACACCCAAAAGTAAAGCAAGCTGCTATTGAAGGAATAGAGAAGTATGGAACAGGAACAGGAGCTACTCCTCTTATTGGAGGCTACTTTGATTATCACAACGCCCTAGAAAAAAGAATTTCAAGTTTTTTTAAACGAACAGAAGATGAAGCCGTAGTATTTACTACCGGTTATACCGCTAATAGTGCGAGTTTACAATGTTTAATGCAGAAAGAAGACCTTGCTATTTTAGACATGGCAGTGCATGCAAGTGTACACGAAGGATGTGCTTTTACCAATAAAAAAACATTTCCGCACAATAATTTGGAATCTTTGGAACACATTTTGAAGGTATCTGAAAATCTGTACCGTACGAAACTCGTTATTGTGGATGGAGTGTATTCCCAGGATGGTGATACCTCCCGTATTAATGAGATCTATAATCTTGTGAAAAAGTATAATGCCTTTCTAATGGTAGACGACGTACATGGCGTTGGTATCCTTGGAGAAACGGGTAGAGGTACTTTGGAACAGGCTGGATTATTGGATAAAGTAGACCTTATCACAGGAACATTCAGTAAAACGTTTGGAAATCTTGGAGGATATGTCATTGCCGATAAAAAATTGGCTGCTTTTATGAGATTCCATTCCCGTCAGCAGATTTTCTCAGCAACAGCTCCACCATCATCCGCAGGAATTGTTAAAGCCATTGATTTAATAGACGAAGAACCCATCTGGAGAGAAAAACTCTGGAACAACATCAATTATTTCAAAAAAGGACTTGATGATCTAGGTTTAGATACCGGAGTTACCTGTTCAGCAATTATTCCTGTGAAAATAGGAGATCCTTATGTAACAGGAGAAGCCGGAAAACTACTAATAGAAAAAGGAATCTATACCAACCCGATTCTTTATCCGGCAGTACCAAGAAAAGATGCGCGTATAAGGATGAGTGTAACGGCAAGACACGAAAAAGAACATCTCGACAAAACGCTTAATGCGTTTGATGATATTAATAAAAAATTGCATATTGCGAAAAAATAATAATTATGCCTAGAAAAGTAGTGCAGGGCCCCATTAGGGACAAAGAAAAAACAAAGCAAAAACTGCTTGCTGCAGTTGGTAAAATTTTAAGAGTAAAAGGATACTCCGGACTAAAAGTAAGTAAAATTGCCGCAGTGGCCGGATTTGATAAAAAGTTGATCTATGAGTACTTTGGAAGTACTGATAAGCTGATCGATGAATATATCAAATCTCAGGATTACTGGAGCCAGGTCAACCAGGATGTTGATATGGATTTCTCCGACGGTGGACATGAACTTACCAAAATGGTTGTATTAAACCAGTTCGAAAACCTGAAGAAAAATAAAGAACTTCAGAAAATTATCCTTTGGGAGCTTTCAGAAAGCAAGCCTATTCTTAAGAAATTAGTTGAACAACGTGAAGAGGTAGGGGAAGTTTTATTTGGGAATATCTCAGATCCTTATTTCGGTGAAGGAGTAGCTACAAGACACAGAGCAATTATGGCTTTGATTGTTTCCGGAGCTTACTATCTTAACCTTTATACAGGATATAACGCTAACAAATTCTGCGGTATCGACCTGAAGACTGAAGAAGGAAGAAAAGAAATTGAAGCTGCTGTTGTTGAGTTGATTGACTTTGCCTACAGCAAAAAGAAATAGAGATTAAAAGTTTTCCAATTTAAACAGAAATATGTTTTTTGTTGATATTTGAAAACTTTTAATTTTCAAATTAAAACTATATTTCTTATTTTTGACCAATGGAAAATTTTATAGTATCTGCAAGAAAATATCGTCCTCAAGAGTTTGATACAGTTGTAGGGCAATCCCATATTACGGATACTTTAGAACATGCAATTGAAGAAAGTCAATTAGCTCAAGCATTACTTTTTTGTGGACCCCGCGGTGTGGGTAAAACTACCTGTGCGAGGATTCTGGCAAGAAAGATCAATGAGAAAGATGGCTCGGTTTCAGAAGACGGCTTTGCTTATAATATCTATGAGCTGGATGCTGCATCCAATAACTCCGTAGATGATATCAGAGAACTGATAGATCAGGTACGCTTTGCACCTCAGGTTGGTAAATACAAAGTATATATCATCGATGAGGTTCATATGCTGTCTTCTGCCGCTTTCAATGCTTTCCTTAAAACTTTGGAAGAACCGCCTGCTCATGCCATTTTTATTCTGGCAACCACGGAGAAGCATAAAATTATTCCAACCATTTTATCCCGTTGTCAGATTTACGACTTCAAGAGAATTACTATTGAAGATATCCAGAATCATCTCAAAAATATTGCCCAGAAAGAAAATATCCAGTACGAAGACGATGCATTGTATCTGATCGCACAAAAAGCTGATGGTGCATTAAGAGATGCGCTTTCTATTTTCGACAGACTCTCTACTTTCTCCCAGAAAAATATTACGCTGGCAAAAGCCGCCGAAGTATTAAATATTCTGGATTATGATCAGTATTTGAACATCGTAGATCTCGCCAAGGAAAACAAAATCCCTGAAGTGCTTTTCGCGTTCAATGAGATTGTGAAAAAAGGTTTTGATCCTCATATTTTCATTGCCGGATTAGGAAATCATTTCAGAGACCTGATGATGGCACAAAACGCTTCCACCATGGAACTCATTGAGGTGGGAGAGAAGACAAAAGCTAAGTTCGTAGAACAGGGACAAAAATGGGTCGCCCAGCAGTTAATAGATGGTATTGAGATCTGCAACCATGCGGATATTAATTATAAGAATTCGAAAAACCCTAGACTTACGGTTGAAATTGCATTAATGCAGCTGGCTTCACTGACAGCTAATTTAGGCGATACTAAAAAAAAAAGTTCCTGATCCTGGCTCCGTTTCTCAGTGAGAAACAGGAGGTGAAAATGCCGGAAAAGGCTCCTGAGAAAAAGGAAATTAAAATAGAACAGCCGACTGCAGTTTCGGATAAAGTAGAGGAAACTCCAGTAACAAAAACATCCAAACCATTATCAAGACCGGGAATGTCTTCCGGTTTCAGCATTAATTCTTTCCTGAATAAAGAAGATAAAGTAGAAGAAACAGAAAATGTAACTGTAAGAACCGAAAATCTTCCGCAAAACCATTTTACAGATACAGATCTGCAGATGGAGTGGAAAATTATGCTTAAACAGCTTCAGGTGAAAAACAACTTTGTATTTAATGCCGTGAAAACCTTCAAACTGGTAAAAGCTGAAGAGCATAAAATCAAAGTTTTGTTCCCTTCAGATTCTGCAAAAGTAGAATTTGATAAAATAAGTGGAGAATTTTTTAATCATTTTAAAAGAAAAATTCAGAATCATATTATCGAGGTAGAATACGTCAGAGACGTTGAAAATCTGAAGATTGAGGTGGTGACTAAGAGAAAAATGTTTGAGAAATTTATCGAAAAAAATCCACTTTTAAAAGATCTTGATGATTTAATGAAGTTTGATTTGACATAATTTTTATATATTTGTCAAATATTTGTGTCGAAAATAAGTTTTTGACAAAAGCAAATTACAACCAGAAACGCTAAAACAAGACATTTCCAGAATAAAATGGAAAATTTGAATAACACATATCAGTCTTTTTTTGCACCCGCTAATTATTTTTTTAGCGGTTATTTTAGTTTTTCTGCTTCTTATTATAGAAATTTCAGAACGTATTACCGATTTTATTGGTACTGTTAACTGAATTTCTTTCCAAAAAATACAGGAGAAGTAGAGCCCTATTATTTTCCTGATTCCTTTAAACAATTTTGAACGGCATTTTTTGAAAAGAATTATAAATTAAATTTTATAATCCAAAGGGCTATTGCTGTAACGAAAAAATTATATAAAAAAACAATAAAATTTAGAATAATGAATTTAAATGATTTAAAAAATGAGTGGATCAATGAGCTTACACAACCTTTAATGATCGCGGGACCATGTAGTGCGGAAAGTGAAGCTCAAATGCTTGAAACGGCTAAAAGAATTAAAGAATCCAACGCCAATGTATCAGTTTTCCGTGCAGGAATCTGGAAACCTCGTACTAAACCAAACGGTTTCGAAGGAGTAGGAGTGATCGGTTTGAACTGGCTGAAAAAAGTAAAAGAAGAGTACGGTTTTAAAACAGCTACCGAAGTTGCTAATGCACACCACGTATTTGCTGCTTTAGAAGCAGATGTAGATGTTCTTTGGATTGGAGCCCGTTCTACAGTAAATCCATTTACAGTACAGGAAATCGCCATGGCTTTAAGAGGAACAGACAAGCCTGTATTCGTGAAAAACCCTGTTAATCCGGATCTTGCATTATGGATCGGAGCTTTGGAAAGACTTTTAGGCCAGGATATTAAAAACCTTGGAGCAATTCACAGAGGATTTTCAACCTACCAGAAAACTAAATACAGAAATAATCCAAACTGGCAGATTGCCCTTGATTTCAAGAGCCAGTTCCCAAATATTCCAATGTTGATTGACCCTTCTCACATCTGTGGAAACAGAACGGGGCTTGCTGATATCACACAGGAAGCTCTTAACGTAGGATACCAGGGTGCTATCATTGAATCACACTGTAATCCTGATGAGGCGTGGAGTGATGCTTCTCAGCAGATTACACCTGAAGTTCTTGCAGATCTTATTGGTAATCTGAAAGTAAGAAGCTCTAATCTTGCAGGTTTTGAAGGTGAAATGGGTAGACACAGAACGCTGATTTCAGATCTTGACTTCCAGTTAATTGAACTTCTTTCTCAAAGAATGAAAATTTCTGAAAAGATTGGTAAGCTTAAAAAAGAGAATGATATTGCAATCTTCCAGCCTGAACGTTGGAAAGTCATCACGGAATACGCTAATCAAAAAGCAAAAGAAACCGGAATGTCTCAGGAATTCATTGAAAAAGTTTTCAAAGCGATTCACGAAGAATCTATTGAAGTTCAAAATAATATTATGATTGAGAGATAAGTTGAAAAGAAAAGGTAACATAGGGTAAAACCTTCACTAAATTTTCATCTAAAAAATAGATTAGGGCTTAGGCATCAGTATTTAGGGTAACAGAAACATGTGTTTTTAAACCTATTTCCTGAATTCTAAGCCCTAATTGCGTATATTTGCACCAGCATTATCTATGAAAGGAAAAATCATTAAATCTACAGGCAGTTGGTACCAGGTTTTGGAATTGGAAACAAATAAAATTTTCGAGGCCAGAATCAGGGGGAAATTCAAATTAATAAAAACCAGACTTACCAATCCACTTGCTGTAGGAGATTTTGTTGAGTTTCAGCTCGAACAGGATGATATTGCCTGGATCACGAAAATTGAACCTCGTACCAATTATCTGATCAGAAAATCGGTAAACCTTTCAAAAGAAGCTCACATTATTGCATCCAATATTGATTTAGCGTGTTTTATCTTCACTTTAAAGCATCCCGAAACGTCTTTAGGTTTCCTTGACAGGTTTTTGGCATGTTGTGAAGCTTATAATATTACACCTGTAATCCTTTTTAATAAAATGGATGTTCTTCATGAAGAGGAAATTGAAATTGTAAAAGACGTAGAGTTTCTGTATCAGGAAATAGGCTATGATACTTTGGAGATTTCATCCTATTCAAAATTAAATCTTGAGCAGTTACAGGAAATTCTTAAAGATAGAACTTCTGTATTCTTTGGTCACTCCGGTTGTGGAAAATCTACTTTGGTGAATGCCTTGCAACCTGGATTAAACTTAAAAACATCCGAGATTTCTGATACCCATCTTAAAGGGAAACATACAACAACTTTTGCGCAGATGCATTTCTGGCATTTTGGCGGAAATGTTATCGATACCCCTGGTGTTCGTGAATTTGCCATGATTGATATTGAAAAAGAAGAAGTACAACATTACTTTCCTGAGATTTTCAAGAAGAGAGAAGAGTGCAAATTCCATAATTGTCTACACGTCAATGAACCAAAATGTGCTGTAATTGATGCTCTTGAAACAGGAGAAATTGAGCATTCACGCTATGCTACATACATTAAACTGATGGATGAGGCAGAAGAAGCTGCTCAAAAATAATCAGAAACAAATTCGTTTTCATAACCATTGCAGATTAATTCGGACAATCTGTACATATATTCATGTTACTTCGCGAGTATAATATTTTATGATATTAATTATTTTAAGATTAAATTTAATGCTTTGATTGGATGTCTGTTTTTAATAACTGGATTTTTTGAATTTTGATGAAAAAAAATCGGTTTTTAAATAACTCTACTTTTTGACTTTACTATTTTGACATATAACTCCACTTTTGTCATATTTTGATTGACCTTAAAAATCATTTTTTATAAAAACGAATTGTTTTATCAATTGAATTAAAAGCAATGATATCATTAAATATGGTGCAATATTCTTTTAAAAATTGTATAATTAACAAAAAAACACCCTGTTTTTTGAAAATAAAAAACCCAGCCGAAGCTGGGTAAAAACTAATAACCATGAAAACTCAAATTAAACATGAGAATCGCAATAGAATAAACAATTACTGTGCCAAAGATTGGTTCATGATTTCTTAATAAAAGTTATTTTTATGTTAAAAAAAAATTAAAATAAAAATCAAAGATATTTTTTGTAATTTTGCGCCATTAAAAAAATATACATTTATGTCTAACATTACATTCACTATGATTAAGCCTGATGCAGTTGCTGACGGACATATCGGTGCTATATTGGGTAAGATTGCTGAAGGAGGTTTTAAAATCAAAGCTTTAAAATTAACTCAGCTTACAGTTGCTGATGCAAAAAAATTCTATGAAGTACACGCTGAAAGACCATTTTATGGAGAATTAGTAGAATTCATGAGCTCTGGTCCTATCGTAGCTGCAGTTTTAGAAAAAGACAATGCAGTTGAAGACTTCAGAACATTAATTGGTGCTACTAACCCTGCAGAAGCTGCAGAAGGTACAATCAGAAAAATGTTCGCAAGAAGCATCGGAGAAAATGCAGTTCACGGTTCTGATTCTGACGAGAATGCATTAATCGAAGCTCAATTCCATTTTTCAGGAAGAGAGATTTTCTAAGAAAATTATCTTACAAAATAAAAGATCCGGAGATAATTCTCCGGATTTTGTTTTTATAGGCAGTTGTTTTAAAGATTATTTTCAATGGCTCCCACATTTTCTCTGTACAGCTCCAGAGGCTTATTAAGTAGAACGGCAACGACGGTCATCTGCTTGTTAAGTTTTTCTTTTGGAACATCAATATAAATAATACCAGGCCTGTCACTCCAGTACAGTTTATTGTAAATGGTATGAGACAGCATGGTGCCTTCGCCCACAACTCTTATTCTGGCAATTCCGTTTTTTATACCTTTTAAAGCAACAGGACCTGTAGGTGTTCCTTCCACAAAAAGATAAAGCGTCTGTTTGTCTTTTGATAATGCACTCATTCCTGGGTAGTGTCCATCCGGGAGCCCTTTTTCGGTTTCAAAAAGCGCTTCTGCATGTTTACTGATCCATTGTAAGATTTCAGGATTGGTTTTAGGTGTTTTTCTGATCGTCATGTCAAGTCCATCACTGGTCAACCCTGAAGAAGCCAGGAGATTATTTCCATTATAAAGCATATTGGCAATATTGTAGACCGCTTCCTGAGTGTTCTTATGATCTAAAATTTCGGGCAGAGAACGTTCTTCTGTTTTAAAATCCTTCAAAAATACAGGTGGAGTATCAAAAGTGAGTTCTACAACGGTAACATCTTTGTCAAATTTTACATTGGAAAAATTAAGAGTGAGTGTTTTTTCAGTATTGTGATCCATTGTAATGACAGCTGAAGGATCTCCTATCACTTTTACTGAAAGAGGTTTTGTTGTTAATCCATAAATTTTTGTAAAATTTTTGATTTCTTCCAGATAAAGGAATAATGATTTCTTAGAAGTAGAAAATGAAGATTTTCCTTTATAATTTTCAAAAGGAATACCACGGGTTGTTTCATAAATAGCTTTCTGATTTTTAGAGGTCCATCTTCCAAGATTTTTCAAAATCTCAACCTGTTCCTCAGGAATGGTACCGTCAGATTTTGGACCAATATCGAGCAGAAGATTTCCTCCCATACTAATCACATCTGCCAATGTTCTGACAATCATATTAGGGGTTTTGTATGCCTTATCGTAAGGTTGATATCCCCAGGAATCATTCATGGTGTAACAAAGTTCCCAGTAGGGATTTTGTGGGGGAATGACCGGAATTCCCTGCTCAGGAGTATCATAATCTCCATGATTATTGAGTCTTGAATTAATAATAATATTGGAATTGTATTTTTTTAGTAAATCAAGAGTCTGGGGCGCTTTCCACTCCTCGGAAGTATGTTCCCAGTCTCCATCAAACCAAAGAAGATCAGGTGAATATTGAGAAGACAGTTCATCAAGCTGAGTCTGATAATAGCTGATGAAATTCTGCCAGCGTTTCGGATCATCTTTTATTTCATAACGTTTTTTTATGCGGGTATTAATATCATAATACGGATGGCTCCAATCTGGCAACGAAAAATAAAGTCCGGTTTTTAATCCTGATTTTTTCAAAGCCAAAACAAATGGGCTCAGAACATCTTTCTTTGCCAAGGACTGTTGAGAAATAGTTGTCGCATTTTCTGCTTTTGAGTTCCATAAAGCTACGCCATCATGATGTTTGGTGGTAATGACTGCATATTTGGCTCCGGATTCTTTAATCAGATTAGCCCATTGCTCAGGCTGATATTTCGACGCTGAAAAACCATTCAGCTGTTTCATATAATTTTCGTGGTTGATGTAATTGTTGAAGAATGACCAGGATTCTGAGATCCCATTCACGGAATAGATTCCCCAATGAATAAAAATACCCAGTTTGGCATTTTTAAACCATTCCATTTTTTTGCTGTTGTCAACTGTTTGAACCTGGGCATCGGTACTATATGCAGATAATACCAACCCGAGGAAAACAGCTTTAATCAGACTGCTTTTCATATATAGATTTATTTTAACCTTAAATATAAATAAAGAATGTATTATAGCATAAAATAGTTTTTGATATTTATTGATTAATAGTATCATAACGTTGCTTATTATTGTATTTTTATAAATGGAACGTTTATTGCAAATTTTATTTGAAAAAATCGATTATGAAAATTCCAGCAATATTAATGGCAAGCTTACTAGCTGTAGGAGTTTCTGCACAAACTACGAAACCCAATGCTAAAGTGAAAAAGCCTATTAAAAAAGTAAAGAAAGCAACTGCACAGGATACTATTGAAAAGAAAAAACCGGGAACTCCTAAGCCTGTAGTAAAACAAGATACACTTGTTCTTCGTGGGCATGGCTGTCCGGCTTGCGGAATGGGATAAAATATGGGTAAACCACTATTAGGAATATCAATAATGGCAGAAGCAGAGTTTGTTTCTGCCCTTTTACCATTATTGCAAAGCAATTCCGTGGATGTACTGGAATGGTCTTTTGATACGCTTTATCATTCAGATGAACCAGACTGGCTTTGCGATCTGCTGAATTTTTATGCAGAAAATAACCGATTAATAGGACATGGTGTTTATTATTCCTTGTTTGATGCAAGATGGACAGGTAGGCAGGAAGAATGGCTGAAAAAGCTTAAAGAAGAGGTAAGCCTGCGGAAATACAATCATATCACGGAACATTTCGGTTTCATGAACACTGAAAATTTTCACCAGGGAGTGCCGCTGCCGGTATCTTTGAATCTCAAAACCTTAGAGATAGGAAAAGATAGGCTGTACAGGCTTCAGGAAGCTATAAATATTCCTGTGGGGATAGAAAATCTAGCCTTTTCATTTTCTGTTGACGATGTTAAAGAACAAGGTATTTTCTTGGATAAACTGACAGAAGATACCGATGGTTTTCTGATTCTAGATCTTCACAATATTTATTGTCAATCCTGTAATTTTGAAGTTGAGTTGCAGGAAATCGTAAATTTATATCCGCTGGAAAAAGTGAAAGAAATTCATCTTTCCGGAGGAAGCTGGCAGGAGAGTGTTTATGGGAAAAAGCAGATGAGAAGAGATACACATGATGATGTTATCCCAAAAGAGATTTTTTCTGTTTTACCTGAAGTACTGACACAATGTCAAAATCTTGAATATATCATTATTGAAAGGCTGGGACATACTTTGAAAACAGAAGAAGAAAAAGACAATTTCTTAAATGATTTTAATCAAGTTAAAAATATTATAGAAGCTTCAAACTGGAAAGAAAGTGAAAAAAAGAATTGGAATAAGAAGGAAGTAAAAATTGCTGAGAAACCTTTGGAAGATCCTGTTTTGTTTGAAGAGCAGTCAAGGCTTACACAACTTCTTTTTGACAATGCAGATGCAGCAGTTATTAAAGATCAGGACTTTCATTATTTTAAAACCGAAAACTGGGATCCTGAGATGATTCTGACTGCCCAGAATATCATTAGAAAATGGAATCCTTATTAATTCATTCCTACCTGATAACCAAAATCAAATTATATGAAAATGACAACACTAGTATTGATCATTACCGCTGTCCTCACTGCTCTGATAGGAGGACTTTTCTATGCTTATTCATGTTCTGTTGTTCTTGGACTGGGAAAACTGTCCGATACGGAATACCTGAAGGCAATGCAGAACATTAACCGGGAAATTCTAAATCCTGTCTTTTTTATGAGTTTTATGGGAACTGTGATTCTTCTTCCGGTATCTACCTTTTTATTCCGTGGGCATCAGCCGGCTTTTATTTTTCTCCTGTTGGCCACATTGGCTTATCTGATTGGTGTTTTCGGGGTAACAGTCGCTGGAAATGTTCCAATGAATGATGCTCTGGATAAGTTTGACATTTCCAATTCTACAACAGAAGCAATCAAACAGATGCGTGATAATTTTGAAAACAGATGGAACTTTCTGAATAATATAAGGACAGTATTCTCTGTTGTTTCTATTATTTTTGTAGTCTGTGCCTGTGTATGGAACAGGGAGGTATAGAGGAATGATTAAGTAAAAATACTTAATGGCAGATTCGGTATTTCTACGGATGTTTAACTGCTGGTTTATTTAGATCTTTGTGTTGTTAACAAGACAAAACAGATCTTAACATTTTAAATGTTAAGAAAAGATTTATAACCACGAAGACTTTAATTCCAAACAAGAGAAAAGGCAGCCATTGGCTGCCTTTTGTTTATTATTAAGATAAACAGATCTGTTAAATCTTTAAAAGTTCAATCATTCTTTCTGGGCTTTCTGCTGAGAAAACAGCATTTCCCGCCACAAGAACATCAGCTCCTGCTTCAAAAAGTTTAGAAGCATTGTCAATATTTACACCACCATCTATTTCTATAAGTGCTGTAGAATTGTTGCTTAAAATTAAATCTTTAGTTTCAGCAATCTTTTTGTAGGTGTTTTCAATGAATTTCTGACCTCCAAATCCTGGGTTAACACTCATCAACAATACTAGATCTACATCTGCAATAATGTCTTCAAGCATTAATACCGGAGTAGATGGGTTTAAAACGACACCCGCTTTTGCTCCCTTGCTTTGAATATGGTGAATGGTTCTGTGAAGGTGAGTACATGCTTCATAATGTACAGAAATAAGATCTGCTCCATGATTGATGAATTCATCAACATATTTTTCAGGTTCCACTATCATCAGGTGAACATCTACAAATTTTTTGGCATGCTGCTGAACAGTTTTCATCACTGGAAAACCAAATGAAATGTTAGGAACAAACCTGCCGTCCATTACATCAATGTGGAACCAGTCGGCCTGAGAGTTGTTCAGCATTTCAATGTCTCTTTGCAGGTTCCCAAAGTCTGCTGATAAAAGGGATGGAGCAATAAGCTTCGTTTTCATTTTTACTTTTTATACTTTTTATTTAGATATAAGATGCTAGATATAAGATTTCAGATCTTTAAAGAGCCGAAGTAAATGTATTTATTAGAGTCTTATATCTGCTGTCTCATATCTGAAATCTCAATTAATGATACTTCAGTTTCATTTCCGGTTTGATCTTAAGAATCGTTTCATAGATAAGTTTAATCACATTACCTACATCTTCTTTAGCAACCATTTCTACCGTAGTATGCATATAACGCAAAGGTAAGGAAATTAAAGCACTCGGTACTCCGCCATTAGAATGGGCAAACGCGTCTGTATCTGTTCCTGTCGCTCTGCTTGCCGCTGCTCTTTGGAAAGGAATTTTTTTAGCTTTTGCGGTGTCAATAATCAGTTCTCTGATGGTATGATGAACACTTGGAGCGAAGAATACTACCGGTCCTGCACCACATTTCTGATCTCCCTCTTTTTTCTTTTCAATCATTGGAGTAGTGGTGTCGTGGGTAACATCCGTTACAATTGCGATATTCGGTTTGATGGTATCAGCAATCATATCTGCTCCGTATAAACCTACTTCTTCCTGTACGGAATTGGTAATGTAAAGTCCGAAAGGGATAGATTTTTTATTTTCTTTTAAAAGTCTTGCTACTTCAGCAATCATAAAACCTCCAATTCTGTTGTCTAGTGCTCTGCAGACGAAATATCTGTCATTCATTTCAAAGAATTCATCAGGGTAAGTGATCATGCAGCCTACAAAAATTCCCATTTCTTCCACTTCCTTTTTAGAAGTGGCACCACAATCAATGAAGATATTTTCGATTTTTGGAGTAGGCTCATTTTGATTGGCTCTTGTATGAATAGCCGGCCATCCGAATACCCCTTTTACAATTCCTTTTTCTCCGTGAATATGAACCACTTTTGAAGGGGCAATTGTTTGGTCTGAACCTCCGTTTCTGATAACATAGATTAATCCGTCATCTGTAATATAATTAACGTACCACGAAATTTCATCAGCATGGGCTTCAATTACTACTTTAAATTCAGCTTCCGGATTGATGATCCCATAACAGGTTCCATAATGGTCTACTTCTATTTTGTCTACATAAGGTCTGATGTAGTTCATCCAGACTTCCTGTCCCTTGTGTTCATAACCAGTTGGTGATGACGTGTTTAAATAATTTTCTAAAAATTTCAAAGATTTCTTTTCAAATTTCATAAAAAGGAATGATTTTTGCGTTCAATTTTTGTTCTTATAAGTGTAAAAATAATGAATTTTAGCAAGATTATCTGCCTTTTTGTTTTCTTTTTTGGAGTCAGTGCTTTCGGTCAAAAAGATGGTATAGTGGCAAAACCGCTGAATCAATATCCGCCAGAATCTCTGAAAGTAGATGAATTTGGAAGTAAATACTATTACGATGAACAGCAAAAGTTCAGAGTTTATGAGACGAACGGAGAGCCGGTAATTGTACTGGATGAGTTGGTTTTGGTGAATAAACCAAGATTTAATAATCAGCTGGATAAGAATTACTATTATTTCCTCAATAAAAAGTTGTACAGAGTATATCCGCTATTTGTGACTGCACTCCAGCAGTACAGAGATATCCAGGTGGATATGAATGATATGGACAGCAAAGCCAAAAGAAAGTTTGTAAGAGAGAGACAGAATATGCTTGCAGATCAGTATGAAAAACAACTTAGAGACCTTACCACAACCGAAGGACAGGTTTTTGCAAAGCTAATGAACAGAGCTACCGGAAAAAATGTATTTGAAATTATCAAAGAATTAAGAGGAGGATGGAGCGCTTTCTGGTGGAATGTAAAAGGAAAAATGGCCGATATTGATCTGAAAGACCGCTATGATCCCCATACCAACAGAACTGATGAATTTATAGAGTCATTGCTTCAGTCTAACTGGAATTCAGGCTATTTGCAGCCTTATCCTGGAGCCAATGATTTTAAAGTTAAGAAATAATATAAATTCCTGTAAGAATACTTACAGGAATTTTTCTTTTAATTTATCGAATACAATTTTGTCTATTGGAAGGGGAAAAGGATTATCTGGTCTGTCTATATCAATCCATTCTGTTTTTTCAATACATGGATCCAGAATAATAAAATCTTCCTCATTCACGATATCTACTATATAATATATGGTAAGAAGCTGCTCATTTTCTTTGAATCGGGAAACCAGAAAGTTTTCCTGAGTATAGAAATGTTCCAGAATATTGATCTTCACATTCAGCTCTTCATCAAATTCACGATGCAGACATTCTATAACTCCTTCACCGTATTCCAATCCGCCACCCGGAAATTTCATTAAAGGTTCGCCGGCATATTCTTCAAATAATGTAAGAACTTGTTTGTCTTTTACCGCACACGCATACACTCTAATGTTGATCTTATCTATCATATATATAATGTATAATATTTGTATAGCTAATGTAAGGAATTTTGTTGAGAAAAAGCCGGAAGTTGAAAGCACAAAGCTGGAAGTTTAATACGATCTATTTTTAATAATATTGAATCAGCGTATCCTTATATATTGATTATTATTTTAAAATAAAAAAATCAAAATTAATTAAACAGTCGGTTGTAAACATCCATCTTCCATCCTCAAGCTTCCATTCTACAATTTAATTGCATTAATCATTTCTCTTTTTCCCGGAGGTCCCTGTTTTTTTTCAACCTGAAAATTCAGTTCCTGAAGGATTCGTCTTACACTGCCTTTAGAAGAGTAGGTGGTTAATAATCCGTTAATGGCCATTTTGTCAGATACCAGTTCAAATAAGGGCTTTTCCCAAAGGTCAGGCTGTACTCTGGCTCCAAAGCAATCGAAGTAAACAAGATTGATTTTGGGCAGATCAATGTCTTTTAGGTCAAAAAAATCACATTCTATCTTTTTTAAGTTGAATCCACTAATGATTTCTACTGACTTTTCCCAATCTGACAGATGAATTTTCTGATAAATATTTTTGAACTCAGGGTTGTCAAAAAGCTCAAAGTAAGCCAAATCCTTAACTTCGGATTCATTTATGGGGTATTTTTCCAGCGAAAAATAATTAATGACATGATTTTTGTCAGTTTTTAAATATTCATTAATTGTCACCAAAACATTCAAACCTGTTCCAAAACCGAGTTCTAAAATATTAATTTCGTAATCATTTACCAGATTTAGTCCGTTTTTAATAAACACATGTTCTGCTTCCTGAAGTGCTCCATGATGAGAATGGTAATTTTCATTTAAATCATTGATAAACAATGTTTTACTGCCGTCGTTTGTGGTCTTAATCTCTCTTTTCAAGCTATTTTTTTGTCAAATTTACTCTAAAATTTTTATATTTAGAAAATTATGTTAAATTTGTAGAACATCGTAAAAATTTTAAAAAATGATAATTCAAAAAACTGAAAACTCCAGAATTTCTACATTTGACCCTAACAATTTTTCATTTGGTGGTACTTTCATTGATCATATGATTATATGTGAGTATGAAGACGGAAAATGGGGGGATGTAAAATTAGTTCCTTATGGTCCAATACCATTTACACCTGCCATGATGGGGGTAAACTATGGACAAGCTTGTTTTGAAGGTATGAAAGCCTATAAAGACAAAGACGGGCAGGTTTTCCTTTTCAGGCCTGAAAAGAATTTTGAACGTATCAATAAATCGGCAAAGCGTCTTGCTATGCCTGAGGTAACTGAAGAAATGTTTTTAGACGGATTAAAAGCATTGGTAGATATCGATAGAGAGTGGATTCCACAGGGGGAAGGAATGTCACTTTACATCAGACCATTGATTTTTGCTACGGAGGAAGCTTTGAAAGCAAGAGTATCTAATAAATATATGTTTGCCATTGTTGCAACACCAGCGAAGAGCTACTATTCTGAGCCGGTATCTGTAAAAATCTCTGATCACTATTCAAGAGCTGCAAACGGAGGTGTAGGTTCTGCAAAAGCTGCAGGGAACTATGCTGCTTCTTTCTATCCAACTCAATTGGCAATAGAAGAAGGTTACGAGCAAATCATCTGGACAGATGATGCTACTCACGAATATTTCGAAGAGAGTGGTACTATGAACGTATTTGTAAGAATCAACGATACAATTTATACACCTCCAACATCTGAGAAAATCCTTGACGGAGTAACAAGAGATAGCTTTATTCAATTAGCTAAGAAAAGAGGAATCGAAGTAAAAGTAGAACCAATTCCTGTAAAAACAGTTATTGAAGCTTTAAAAGAAGGTTCTCTTAAAGAAGTGTGGGGAGTAGGTACAGCAGTTGTAACCACTCAGTTCCAGGCCTTAGGATATCAGGGTGAGAAATTGGCTCTTCCAAGATTATCTGATGAAGAAAGCTTTGCTGCTCTTCTTAAGAAAGATTTGGTAGACCTGCAGAACAACCTTTCTGAAGATCCTTTCGGATGGAGAGTGACTGTAGATCACGCTCTAGAAACAGTTTAATAGTATTTAAATAATGATATGAAAGCCGGGATTTTTCCCGGCTTTTTAATTTTCCTTTAAACTAAAATTTTGCTTAAATACTTAAATCATTTTCCAGAAGTTAAGCAGGTATTTTTATTCTCACTAAATTGTTCCTGTAAATCCTAGATAAGTTTTGTAATTAATTCGCGAAATGTGTATTTTCGCAGAAGTTTATGAAAAAAATACTCTTCATATCAGCTATAAGCCTGTTGAGCTGCAATAGAAATACACAGACGGCGCACCCTCCTGTAGGTGGTGTTTTAAGCCAAAAAGATCTGGATGTTTCTAAAAACAGGATGAAAAATTTAAATGTCATAGAAAGAGGACAGATTCAGGATTGGATCAGTGGTCAATCTGTGAAGTATTTTCCTACGCAGCTTAATTACTGGGTAACGGTAGAAGGTTATGATCAGAGAGAAAGAAGAAAAGATGAATCTTTGATTTCTTATTCTTATGATCTGTACGATTTTGACCAGACTAAAATCTATGACCAGCCTTTTGAGAGAAGAGATGCCAAATTCGGGCACTTTGATGAACTGAGAGCAGTGGAGAACGCTTTGCGTTTTATACATGATGGAGAGGAAGTAACGCTTTTGGTGCCGTCTTCTTTAGCGTACGGAACTTACGGAGACGAAAAGAAAATAGACAACGACATTCCATTAATCATAAAATTAAAAGCCCTATAATACATGAAATTGTTTAACAAGAATATAATTCTGGCAGCGGCAAGTATTTCGCTGATGAGTTGTACCCCAATTTATAAAAAAATGAACGTAGACAAAGAAACTTACGAAGGTCTTAATGACGGACTTTATGCCAATCTTCAAACTACAAAAGGTAACTTAATTGTAAAGTTTGAGGACAAGAAAGCACCAGTAACTGTAGCCAACTTTATCGGTCTTGCAGAAGGTAAAATCGACAACAAAGCTAAGGCTAAGGGAGTTCCTTACTATGACGGAACTATTTTCCACAGAGTGATCAAAGATTTCATGATCCAGGGAGGTGATCCTAAAGGAACTGGAGCAGGTGATCCTGGATATAAATTTGAGGATGAAAGAAATGACCTTAAACACACAGGAAAAGGAGTTCTTTCTATGGCAAACTCAGGACCTAATACAAACGGTTCTCAGTTCTTCATCACTGAAGTTGCTACACCTTGGTTAGATGGAAGACACACCATCTTCGGGAAGGTAGTAAAGGGTAACGATGTAATTGATGCTATTGCTAACGTTGAAAAAGGAGCTCAGGATAAGCCTAAAACAGATATCGTTTTAGAAAAAGTTTCTGTTTTCAGCAAAGGTGACGAATATAAGCACTACGATGCAGCTAAAACTTTCAACGAAGGAAAAGCTAAAATCGCAGAAAACAATAAAGCTTTTATCGCTAAAGAAGAAGCTGAGAAGAAGAAAAAAGAAGAAGAATTCAAAGCTAACCAGGAGAAATTAGTTGAAAACCTAAAAGCTGGTATGCAAAAAACTGAATCAGGTCTTTATTATAAAATTACAAAAACAGCTGACGGTAAAGCTCCAAAAGTTGGTGACAATGTATCTGTACATTATGCAGGTAAATTAGTAGACGGAACTGAGTTTGATTCTTCATTCAAAAGAAATGAGCCTATCGAAATTCCAATCGGAATGGGAAGAGTAATCAAAGGATGGGATGAAGGTATCCTATTATTGAAAGAAGGTGAAACTGCTACATTATTGATCCCGCCAGCAATGGCTTACGGAGAGAGAGGAGCAGGAGGAGTGATCCCGCCAAACTCTTGGTTAGTTTTCGATGTTGAGCTTGTAAAAGTAAAATAATTGAATCTTTTTAAAATATGAAGCCGTCCGATAAGGATGGCTTTTTTTATTTAGTTCAAATATATTCTGTAACGATCAGCCTACATGTTGCGACCCATTTTATAGCTGGAGAGTTTAATGATTTCTAGTAAAAAATAATTTTAAAATTTGTAACACAATTAAATAATGAAAATTAAATCACTTTTGTTTCTTTTTGTTCTGCTGTCGTGTATGGCTTTTTCACAGGCTAAAGCAAATCCTGACGATGCAGCAATAAAGAAATCACTTACTTATTTTGTAAACAGTATTAAATCCAAACAGATTGATCAAGCAGTAAATTGTATTTATCCAAAATTCTTCACCATCATTTCAAAAGAGCAGATGACACAGATTTTGAATATGACCTACAATAATCCATTCATGAAAATTGAAGTACAGGATTTAAAGTTTGGAAATATTGAAAAACCCGAACTTATTACTGGTGAGTATTTTTCTATTACCCATTATTCTTTGAAACTGAAATGTAATGTCAGTTCATTAAATGATGAGATGAAACAAAAAATGAACAGCGCTCTAACGGACAAATATGGTGCAAAAAATGTAAAATATTTAGCTAACGAAGGTTCATATCTTATCAATGCTAATATGAAAGCCTGTGCTGTTTCAAAAGATAAAAAAGCTTGGAAATTTGTTATTCTGGAAAAAGAATATAAAAAAGGACTTGTGAAAGTCTTACCGAAGAAAATTCTGGATAAATTTTAAAGGGTAAGCAGTAAGTATCAATTTTTTATTAAAATAATACCGTCTTGAAAAAGGCGGTTTTTTTGTTTCCTGTAAATACCGTAGAAATACGGATTTCGGTAAGGATTTATTACCTCTATCTTTATCGTGCACTTTTAAGAAACAAAATAGAATAATATGTTTGATCTGAATTACGACCAAATAAAGGAAGAAATAGAATCTGAGATATGCAAAGAACACCATATGCATCCCGAGTTTGTAAAAACGGATGAAGGTTTTGGAATAAAAGCCTGTTGTGAACCTTTCAGAGAAGAACTCGTTGAAAAGTCAGGAAAAATGATTGAAGAAGAAACCAAAAAGATCCTCGATGAAATGATGAAGGATCTGTTTAAAGAATAAATTATTACGATGTGACGATAGCACTTGTTGTTGTCGCAAGGCTGCTCCGGATGGAGTGGCTTTTTTATTTATAACTTCTAAATAAAATTTTAAAATAAAAAACCGCCCCAAACAGGGCGGTTTTTTCAGTAAAAGTAAATTGAAAGTTATGTTTTCTGTTATCTTTTCTTCATACTTTTCCCGGCAAGGGAACTGATGAATACGAGGCCAAAGCCAATATATGCGGCAAATGCCGTTAGATATATAATTAAGCTATTGAAGCTTGGTTTTGAAGCGTATACCAATACAGAAAACGCAGCAAAGCTCAGAACCAATAACAGGCTCCAGATATTCAATTTTGCAGCATCTTCATTTCTCTTAAAAATCATTTCAAAAAAGGATCTCATCATTACTAACATTTTAAGGGTTATACAATTAATTAAAAATAAAGGCGTACTCATCACGGTAAAAAGAATAAATTCCTTTACTGGGCTAAGGTTCACGATGACTTTGCCATTTATCTATATCGTTATTCCGGGCTAAAAGTCCGGGAAATTTTTGTTTTTTTGAATCAATTAAGATTCCTGGTTATTGATGATACCAGTTAGATACGGGGTGCAAAATTGCTGTGAAAAACCAACGGGGGAGTTGGCTAATCACGAACCCGTATCTTGTACGGCATCGTAGAAAAAAAAGGATTCATATACTAGATATGAACTTGAATCAGTGGAAAAACTGAAAATCCACAGAAAACCTTTTTTCTCATCCTTAGTGTCTTTTTATAATTTTTTTCTCATTATCTTACATGCCAATTTCATGCCAAAGTTTTGATTTGTCGATTAACACTTTGTTTTATGAAATTAGTAAAGTGCGTATTGGAGGGTGTTTTTGGTGATTATTTCCTTAAACGTAGAAAAAAATCGACATTGTTTTTGATAATTTGAAATAGGATAATAATAGCGAAATGGTTAATTTTTTTCACATTTTAAACTTCTTTAGAAATCGTTTAAATACAGCTGAAGTATATGTGTTTTGGCTAAAGCCATAGATGAAGATATAAGAATAAACGGGATTTAGTCCGTTCCTATTGAATTCGTGTTATTGGTGAAATTATTCGTGTAATTTGTGTTTAATTTTAAAACCACAAATATTTTTAACAAATTTCACAAATGGAATACCGAGAAATTCATTGATTAAAAAACATATCTATAGGTTAGCGCTGTTCCTATCGAATATAATGTTAAAAAAAAGAAAACCGCCTTTAAAGACGGTTTTTTATTTTACCAGTTTTTATCAATCATATAAATAATCTGTGTCAGGGCTGTAGCACCCAATAGAAGCTCTCTTCGGTTCACCTTTTCAAAAGTATCTTCTTCTGTATGGTGGATGTCGAAATAACGTTGAGAATCCGGCATTAGTTCAGCTGCAGGAATTCCCATATCGTGGAGTGGGTAAAGGTCTGTTCCTGAAAATCTCTCTTCAAAGTTGTAAACTCCGTAAGGAAGGAATAAGTTTGACCAGCCTTTGATCTGATTTCTCTTTGCATCATCCATATCAAGTGCGATACCTCTTGGTGCAAAACCTCCGGCATCTGTTTCTATGGCAAAAAGATGTTTTTCATTTTTCTCTTTTACTGTTTTACCGTATTGAATTCCGCCTTTTACTCCGTTTTCTTCATTGGCGAAACAGACCACTCTGATGGTATGGTTGTTCGGAATTCCTAACTTTTTAAAGGTTCTCAATACTTCAATGCTTTGTACAATTCCGGCTCCGTCATCATGAGCGCCTTCACCTACATCCCAGGAATCAAGATGTCCGCCGACAACGATCACACTTTGATCTTTTTTGCCTGTAATTTCTCCGATAACAGAGTGGGAGAGTTTTTCTCCTTTCATTCCACAATTGGAATTAAGTTTTGCTGTAATTTTCTGATTTTTTAATAAAGCTTCCAGTTCATCTGCTGTAGTACTTCCGATGGCTACAGCAGGTATTTTGGAAACCTTGTCTTCATAGCGCATCGCTCCGGTGTGAGGAACATCATCAAAAGCAGAAGAAAGGGATCTGACGATGGCAAATTTACCTCCTTTTTTCGCGGTTAGGGATGCAGCTGTAGTTCTGTATTTGGAGGCGTCACCATATGCTTTGAAAGTCTCTATGAACGATTGGCTGAAAGGGTAGTTGAAGAAAACAATTTTATCTTTCACCTTTTCAGCAGGAAGTTTGTCGTATTCTTCCATAGATTTTACCATGATGATTTCTCCGGAAACATCTTTTCCTCCGGTTCCTTCAGAATTTCCAAGAGAAAGCATTTTAAGGTTTTTCCATTTTCCGTTACCGGTTTGGATTTGAAGGGATTCTTTTCCTCTTTCCCACACCGGGATCATCACTTCCTGAAGCCATACTTTGTCGGCTCCGGCATCACGAAGTTTTTGTTCAGCCCATTTTACTGACTTTTCATAAGCTTTGGATCCGCTCAAACGGTGTCCGATATTTTTTGTAAGCTCTCTAAGCTCGGTATATCCTTTTCCGTTGTTCAAAATTTCTGTTGATATTTTTTTGAACTGGATAGAATCTTCTTTAGACTGGCCAAAAGCGACCATTCCAAAAAGCAATAGTGAAGTTCCTAATATTTTTTTCATTGTTTACCAATTTTTATCAATCATATAAATAAGTTGTGTCATCACCGCAGAACCCAGTAAAAGCTCTCTTCGGTTCACTTTTTCAAAAGTGTCTTCCTCTGTATGGTGAATGTCAAAATAACGTTGAGGATCGGGTACCAGCTCTGCTGTTGGGACTCCCATTTCATGAAGGGGAGCGATATCTGAACCGGAATATTTACCTTCAAAGTTGTAAACACCATAAGGCAAAAACAAATTCACCCAGCTTTTGATCTGGTTTCTTTGAGGTTCATTCATTTCAAGGGAAATTCCCCGTGGTGAAAAGCCTCCTGCGTCCGATTCTATGGCGAAAAGATGTTTCTCGTTGTTTTCTTTAACAACTTTACCATATTCTTTACCACCTTTTGTTCCGTTTTCTTCATTAGCGAAACAAACTGCACGGATCGTATGGTTGTTTTGGATTCCTAATTTTTTAAAGGTTCTTAAAACCTCAATACTTTGCACGATTCCGGCTCCGTCATCATGAGCACCTTCGCCTACATCCCAGGAATCAAGGTGTCCGCCGACAACGATAACGCTCTGGTCTTTTTTACCCGCTATTTCTCCGATTACAGAATGGGAGAGTTTTTCTCCTTTCATTCCACAGTTGGAGTTCAGTTTGGCCGTAACTTTTTGGTTCTTCAACAAGGTTTCCAGCTCATCTGCGGAAGTGTTGCCTATAGTGATAGCCGGTACTTTTGAAATATTCTCTTCATAACGCATGTTTCCTGTGTGAGGAACATCATCGAAAGCTGAAGAAAGGGATCTGATGATGGCAAATTTACCTCCTTTTTTAGCTGTTAATGAAGCTGCAGTTCTTCTGTAGGCGCCTGCATCACGGTAAGAAATAAATGTCTGTACATTTCCTTGGTTAAAAGGGTAGTTGAAGAAAACAATTTTATTTTTTACTTTTTCAGCGGAAAGTTGATCATATTCTTCAAGTGATTTTACCATGATGATTTCTCCCAATACGTCTTTTCCAGCCGTACCTTCGGAATTTCCAAGGGAGAGCATTTTGATACTTTTCCATTTTCCATTGGAAGTCTGGATGTGCAGGGATTCTTTTCCTCTTACCCATACCGGAATCATCACTTCCTGAAGCCATACTTTATCGGCTCCGGCATCACGAAGTTTCTGAGCTGCCCATTGTACAGATTTTTCATAGGCTTCAGAGCCGCTTAAGCGGTTACCAATTGTTTTGGTAAGTTCTCTCAGTTCATTGTATCCTTTACCATTATTCAGAATTTCTGTAGAAATCTTTTTAAACTGGATGGAATCTTCTTTAGTTTGGCTAAAAACAGTTATTCCAAGAAGTAATAATGTTATTCCTAATATCTTTTTCATTGTTACCAGTTTTTATCAACCATAAAAATCATCTGCGTTATTGTAACGGCTCCCAGAAGAAGCTCTCTTTTATTCACTTTATCAAAAGTATCCTGTTCTGAATGATGATAATCAAAATATCTTTGTGTATCTACAACAAGCTCTGCTAAAGGAATATCCAGTTTTTTTAAAGGAGAAATATCCTGAATAGCTTCTGTCTGATCGAAATCATAAACTCCATAAGGTAGAAAATATTCTTTCCATGGATAAACCAATCTTCTTCTCTGTGGTGACATGTCTAAAGAAAAACCTCGTGGAGAATATCCTCCTGCATCGGTTCCTAGGGCAAATACGTGTTTTTCGTCTTTCTTTTTAACATAAGCAGCATACATCTCACGGCCTTGTCCGCCATTTTCACTGTTGGCATACAGAACAACACGGATGGTATGGTTGTTTTCATAGCCCAGTGCTTTCAGTGTTCTTAGAACTTCTATGCACTGTACAACGCCTGTTCCGTCATCAACCGCTCCTTCACCAACATCCCAGGAATCAAGCTGAGCACCTAGAACAATTACTTTAGAATCTTTTTTTCCTCCAATTTCAGCAATGATATTGGGGTTTGTAGTGTCGCCTTTTGATTCGGCGGTCATGTTGATTTTGGCGGTGACTTTTTGTTTTTTAATTATTTTCTCCAGTTCTTCTGCAGATCTTACTCCAATTGATAAAGCCGGAATTTTAACTTTATCGTCTGGTTCGTAATAAATCATTTTAGCATGAGGAGTATCGTCATTAGCGGTTGTCAGTGATCTTATGATTAATGCTTTCGCTCCAGTTTTAGCAATCACAGAAGCGGAAATTAATTTTGATTTTGCAGTCTGTAAATAAGAATCACTGGTATTGATAATTTTCGGATCCATAGGAACGTTTACGAAAACAATTTTGTCTCTTAATTGTCCTACTGACATAGCATTAAGCTCTGAAGTGGAATTAATTAAAACAATTTCACCTGTTAGATCTTTTCCGTCTGTTCCTTCAGAGTTTCCGAAAGAAAGCATTCTGATACTTTTCCAATCTCCATTTCCGGCTTTGATTTGTAAGGATTCTTTTCCTCTGATCCAGACAGGTGCTTTGGCTTCCTGTCTCCAGATCATATTAATACCAATTTCCTTGAATTTTTTTTCAGCCCATTCTACAGCTTTTGAATATCCGGGAGTTGCACTGAAACGTGGGCCTATGCCTTTGGTGAGTTCGCCGAGGTTATCATAAGCTGTACCGTTGGTCATAATTTCGTCTGAAATTTTTCTGAACTCATCATGATAGTTGAATTTGGCAACAGTCCCTTTTTTTGCCGGGCTTTTTTGTGGCTTTTTCTGAGAAAATAAAAATCCACTCAAAAAGAGTGGAAGTATAATGAATATTTTTTTCATTTTTTATTTACTTATCTTTTCCGTTGATAAAAGTAGGGAAAAAATAGGAATTTATTAAGGTTTCATGTCGTACATTAACAGGGCTGTAATCAATTTTGGCTCAATGAATGTACATTTTGGAGGCATGCTTAATTTTAAGTCTGAAATTTTAATCATATCATTAAAACTTACAGGATAAATTCCGAAACCTACTTTACCTTCACCGCTGTCTACTTTTTCTTTTAAAAGATTAATTCCGTTGATGTTGGATGTTCCTTTTACATAAGAAATAAGTTCAGAGCTGTCCGGATCTTCAATTTTCAGGATATTTTTGAAAATATATTTGTCCAGAAGGTGGTGATCAAGATTGTCAAGAGACATTTCTTTGGAACGAAGATCATGCTTCACGTGAAGAGAGTAGAACTTCCCATCCATATACATTGAAATATGGAATTTCTGAGAAGGGTAGTATGATGTTTCTCCTTTTTCGTGAATAAGGAAATATTTATCAAGTTCCTTCAGGAAATCTTCGGGAGTGATGCCATTCAGGTCATGTAAGATTCTGTTATAATCATGAATCTTAATTGACTGATTGGAAACAATAAAGCTGTATACAAAGTTGTAAAGCTCTGTACCATTATGCTTTTTGTTCTTTTCTTTATGATATTTGGCGTTTATTGCTGTAGAACCAATTCTGTGGTGACCGTCCGCAATATAGAATGAATCAATCTGATCTATTACTTCTTTAAACTGCTGCAGCTTCAGACGGTTGTCTATTCTCCAGATTTTATGTCTGATCCCGATAGAGTCTACATGGTTGAAGATAGGAACATTTTTTTCCTCATGATTCATCAGCAGCTCAATTTTTGAATTGGCAGGATAGGTAAGGAGTACAGGTTCTGCCTGCAGATTTACTTTTTCAAGGTAATGAGCAAGTTTTTCTTTTTTCTGAGGAATAGTACTTTCGTGTCTTTTGATTTTTCCACTCCAGAAATCTTCAATACTTGCCAATCCGAGAAGTCCCCTGAACACCTGTTTGTTGGGATAGATCTGCTCATAAAGATAATAGGCAGAATTGTCCTGGACCAATTTCTTTTCGTCCAGAAGTTCTTCAAATGTAGAGCGGATCTTTCGAAGATTCCGGTCAATATCTTTAGATTTACTTACAACATAGGGTTTAATCATATTGATGTAAGTATTTTCAACTTGAGCTTTCTCTGCGATCTCTTCCTGGGTGAAATTATCCAGTGGATGGGTAGGGAAAGTACTCTCAAAGTCTCTATGAGGTCTAATTCCACGGAAAGGTTTAAAAACAGGCATATTTATCTTATAGTTTCTTTTTGTAGCTTAATAATTTGTTCAGCAAGTTCGATACCGATTTTTTCTTGTGCATCCACTGTATTACCGCCTACGTGAGGGGAGAGTGATAATGCAGGGTTCATCAGTAAAGGAAGTTCGGGGCTTGGTTCGTTTTCAAAAACGTCTAATGCCGCTCCGGCTACTTTTCCTGACTCGATAAAATCAATAAGGGCCACTTCATTGATGACACCTCCTCTTGCAGTATTTACAATATAGACTCCATCTTTCATTTTTTCAAACTGAGGGGTGTCTATAATATACTCATTCGTTTTCGGCGTATTGATACTGATGAAATCTGTATCTTTAAGAAATGCTTCCATATCATTGGTGGAAGTGATTTCAAAGTTGACTGACTGGCCATCAAAGAAATTCAGCGTAAGAACTTCTGTTTTAGGGCTTCTTGTCAGAACAGTTACTTTCATTCCTAAAGCAATTCCAATCTTAATGACTTCCTGACCAATACTTCCAAAGCCGATTACTCCTAATGTTTTCCCTGAAAGTTCATACGCATTGCTGAATGACTTTTTCATGGCGTTGAAGTGAGTTTCTCCTTCCAAAGGCATCAGTCTGTTGGATTCGTGAAGGAATCTTGCCAATGAAAGAAAGTGTCCGAAAACCAATTCTGCCACTGATTTTGAAGATGCTGTAGGCGTATTGATGACTTTGATACCTTTGCTTTTGGCATACTCTACGTCAATATTGTCCATTCCGATACCACCTCTTCCAATAATCTTAAGACCCGGGCATGCATCAATCAGATCCTGTCTCACTTTTGTTGCACTTCTTACCAGAAGAACGTCCACATTATTATCGTTGATAAAATTAATAACGTGATCCTGAGCCACCCTATTGTCCAGAATTTCAATTCCGGCTTCTTTTAAAGTGTTTTCTCCTGCTTTTGAGATTCCGTCGTTTGCTAAAACTTTCATGAGTTATTTTATTACAGATGTTAGATTAAAGATGTCAGAAGCTAGATTTTGAGGTTCTATTATCTGAGATCTGTTGTCTGATATCTTTTTATTTTTTCGGTCGCCTAATATAAGCTATTTTATTGACTTCATTACATTCACCAAAACCTGTACACTTTCAATAGGTAAGGCATTGTATAAACTTGCTCTGTATCCGCCTAAGCTTCTGTGTCCGTTGAGTCCGCTGATCCCCGCAGCTTTCCATGCATTGTCAAATTCTTCTTTCTTGCTTTCGTCTGTAATTTTGAAAGAAACATTCATCAATGAACGGTCTTCTTTTACGCAGAACGTTTCGAATAATGGGTTGCTGTCAATTTCATCATATAAAAGCTTTGCTTTAGCTTCATTTCTCTGTTCTGCAGCAGCAATTCCTCCGTTTCTTTCAAGATACTGAAGGGTAAGCAAAGAAGCATATACAGGAAATACCGGTGGAGTATTGTACATAGATTCTTTAGAAATGTGCTGAGAATAATCAAGGATAGAAAACATGTTTTCTCTTCCTGTTTTTCCAAGAATTTCTTTTTTGATAACCACCAAAGTAACTCCGGCAGGACCCATATTTTTCTGAGCTCCGGCATAGATCAGATCAAATTTAGAGAAATCCAGCTGTCTTGAAAAAATATCAGAACTCATATCACATACCATCAGCGTATCCACTTCAGGGAAAGATTTCATCTGAGTTCCGTAGATGGTGTTGTTGGAAGTACAGTGGAAATAATCGTATTCTGCACCTACCGTATAATCTTTAGGAATAAAAGAATAGTTTTCTTCTTTTGAAGAACCTACTACATCTACCGTTCCTACTTTTTTTGCTTCTTTGATGGCTCCGGCAGCCCAAGTTCCTGTATCCAGGTAAGCTGCTTTTCCACCTACTTTCATCAGGTTGTAAGGAACCATGGCAAACTGCAGGCTGGCACCTCCTCCTAAATAAAGTACTTCATAATCATCACCAAGATTCATTAATCTTTTTACAATCGCACGCGCTTCGTCCATTACCGCAACGAAATCCTTACTTCTGTGAGAAATTTCAAGAAGAGACAATCCGATACCGTTAAAGTCAAGGATAGCCTGTGCTGATTTTTCAAATACCTCTTGAGGTAAAATACATGGTCCTGCGCTGAAGTTGTGCTTTTTGTTCATATTTTTATTTTTTAGGTGCTTTGGGATTAGGAAATCCTTTTGCTTTATTTTTGGTTAATTGTGCTTTTTGATCAAAAAATTCCGTCTCACAGATCATGAGACGGAATTTTTTTTATTCGCCGTGTAAGAATGCTTTTTTGTTAAGAAGAGCTTCTTCAGATTCTACGTGATCTTCATCAGGAACACAGCAGTCTACAGGGCATACTGCTGCACACTGAGGTTCTTCGTGGAATCCTTTACATTCTGTACATTTATCTGTTACAATGAAGTATACATCATCACTTACAGGTTCCTGTGGTGAATTGGCATCTACAGTAAGTCCCGACGGCATTGTAATGGTACCTTGAAGTGCCGTACCGTCAGAAGCTTTCCAATCCACAGCTCCTTCATATATTGCATTATTTGGACATTCCGGTTCGCAAGCCCCGCAATTAATGCATTCATCAGTTATTTTAATAGCCATCGCTAATTTTTTTTAAATTTGCACAAAATTACAAAATATTCCCCAATTTTAAAGTAATTATGAATACCGAAAATCAAGTTTTAGGACTTATTAAATTAAGTGATTATATAAAAGCGTTTTTATCGAAGAAACAGGAAGATCACAATGAAGATGATGTTGATATTGAATTATTGTTAAAAAGATCTGAAATAGAGAACCCGTGGTTTACCATTGATAATCAGAAATTTGCTTTACAGCAATGGGCAGATCTTTTAACTGAAGAGAATATCAAAAACTGGCTTAAAAATTATTCAATCTCTAAAATTTCAAAGAGAGTTGGACTTATTTTAGCAGGAAATATTCCTTTAGTGGGTTTCCACGATGTGATGTCCGTTGTTTTGGGCAATCATATTCCTGTGATTAAACTGTCATCAAAAGATAAGTATATGATTCCGTTTTTATTAAAGAAATGGAATGAATTTTCTAATGGAAATGTAACTTTTGAGTTTGTAGAAAAATTAGAAAATTTTGATGCTGTTATTGCTACAGGAAGTAATAATACGGCCAGATATCTGGAATATTATTTTAAAAATCATTTAAGCATTATTCGTAAAAACAGAACTTCTGTTGCCGTGTTGAAAGGTGATGAAACACAAGAAGAACTGGAACTGCTGGCAAATGATATTTTTCAGTATTTTGGATTAGGATGCCGAAATGTGACGAGAATTTTTATTCCGCAGGATTTTGTAATTGACAGATTGTTTGAAAGTTTCTTAGGCTTTCAGGATATTATCAATCATAATAAATATGCCAACAATTATGATTATAACAGAGCGGTTTATCTTTTGAATCAGGATAAATTCTGGGATAATAATTTTGTGATGCTAAAAGAGGACGATAAGCTATTTAGTCCGCTTTCTGTAATTAATTTCAGCAGATATGAATCTTTGGATGATGTGAAATCTTTCATTGAAGAAAACGAAGAGAATATCCAGTGTGTAGTGGCAAAAGAAGAGATCGGTTTGAATGCAATTCCGTTTGGAGAAGCACAAAATCCGGGTCTTGATACGTATGCAGATAATGTGGATACGATGAAATTTTTGGAACTGGTCTGATTTTCGTATCTTCCATCACTTATTTCACCAAATAAAAATGAATATTATGAGAAAATTATTGCTGGGACTTGCTCTTGTAGGTGTACAGTTAGTGTTTGCGCAGAAGGTAGCGGGTGTAAAGGTTGAAAATGGACAGAAGAAAGAACAGCCTGCTGCTATAAGTAAGGAGAAAGTCAGTTTGTACAATGATAACTTCCTTAAGTTTGTGGATGCTTTACAGGCTTCTGACCGTGCAACGATTGATGGATTACTTTCTGAGAAAGTGAAGGAAATCGTTACAGATAATGTTCTTAAAAAGGTCAAAGATGGTATTGACCCAAATAAAAAGCTTGAAATTTTAAAAGCAGGATATTATAAAACGATGGATGGTACCAATCATCCAAGTATTAAATATAAATATGCAGGAGAATCATCTTCCAAAGAAGCTATTACAGCTGTATTCGAGGATGATGGAAAAATCCTGGGGGTATTGCCTGCGAAATAGATCAAAATTTATTTTCGATTAACTAAAAAAATATTAACTATGATGACAGATGTTTTAGTCGCTCATTCTTCGGACGTGGAGAAGGCGAGTTTTTACAAGAAGACGTATTTGCATGTTGCTTTATCTATTCTTGCATTTATTGGAGTTGAAACGATATTATTGAAAACTGTTCCGGCAGAACTTATTGCGATGATGTTTAGCCAAAGATATATATGGCTGCTGATCATCGGAGTTTTCTGGTTGGCTTCGGTTTTGGCTTCTAAGTGGTCACTTTCGCAAAGTAAATCTACCCAGTATTTAGGGTTAGGATTTTACATTCTGTTGGAAGCAATTATCTTTTTACCTCTGCTTTTTATTGCAACCAATATGACGGGTGGTACCAATGTAATTTTCCAGGCTGCTACTTTAACGATTGCTATGTTTGCAGGGATTTCTGCAGTGGCATTCACTTCTAAAAGAGATTTTTCTTTCTTAAGAAATATCATTGTAATTGGTGGATTTATTTCTATCGGACTGATTGTAGGAGGAATGATCTTTGGTTTTAACCTTGGGTTGTGGTTTTCAGTAGGAATGGTAATTTTAGCTTCAGCTACAATTTTATATCAGACAAGTAAATTAAAAGACTCGTATGGAACGAACCAGTATGTAGGAGCGGCTTTGCAGCTTTTTGCTTCCATTATGCTTTTATTCTGGTATATTCTAAGTATTTTGATGAACAGAAGAAGCTAATTGATAAGTTGTTTTAGCTTTTAAAATAGAGTCCCGGTGATTTTTTCATCGGGATTTTTTATTATTTAAACATAAAATTTAAACACAAAGGTCACCAATGTTTTCACTAATAGCACGAATTCGATAATATCAATAGAAGCGTTATTATCCTGAGCCTGGTCGAAGGAGCCCGTTTTATCATTGTGGATGTCTTCGATGGCTTTATCAGAAACCTAGAATAATTTTTGATTATTTTTTTTTTGCCCACAGATTCTACAGATTGACACAGATGATTGCGTATATTTATTCGTGTTATTTGTGAAAAATATTTGTGCTATTCGTGTTTAAACAATAAATCCAAAAAATCCTGATGAAAATATCACCGGGATTTTAATTGGTTATTCTTGACGGATTTTCATACAACTTCCAGCCTCATGTGACCGGTTAAAGTCCTTTGAAGTACATTTTACAGTTGAAATAAAAGATTCTTAAAGAATAGAAAAAAGTATAGTAATGAGGAAAACCTCAGGTATTGTATAGTTTGTGTTTTTGCAGTCTTTTGATTAAAAATAATCGAAAGATGTTATTTGTCGATTGATCCTAAAACCTTCTGAGCAAAAGAGTTTAAAGCATCTTTTTCACTCATTCCGCTTTGTACGTTGGCGTGAACTTCTAAAGCTCCGCAAATATTGGTAATCAATTCTCCTGCAACATTCAGATCTTCTTCACTTGTTCCTCTGAATTCACAGAAACTTTCCAGTACTTCTAATGTTTTTTCAAGGTTTTCAGGAGTCTGATTCTGATAAAACTGTCTGATTACGGGTAATTTCATTATGTTAATTCGTTAAAAAGGTTAATTAAACTTTCTGCCTGGTTAGATTGAACCTGGTTCACTAGTTCTCCGTTTTTAAAGATGGCGAAAGTAGGTAAGTTGTCTACTTTTGCTAATTTTCTGCTTTCAGGAAGCTTTTCAGCATCTACATATAAAAATGGGATAGAATCATTTTCAGAGGCTAATTTTTTGAATTTCGGCTTCATGATTCTGCAGTTTCCGCACCATGTTGCGCCATACTGAACAACTACTTTTTCGTTGTCGTTAACTATATTTTGTAATGTATCTTCGGTTAATTCTGTGTACATGATTGTAATTTGAAAATTTGTTAATTTGAAAATGTGCTAATGTTTTGTAAAGAAGAAAATGAGATAATTTTTATTAATCCTGAGATCAATATTCAAATTATCTCATTTTCAAATTAACACATTATATTAGTTCTTCGCTAAGTATTCTGCTGTGGAAGTTCTGTCAGCTTTCATAGCGTCTTTTCCTTCTTCCCAGTTTGCAGGGCATACTTCACCGTGCTTTTGTACGTGTGTGTAAGCGTCAATTAATCTTAAGAATTCTTTTACGTTTCTTCCTAGAGGCATATCGTTTACCGCTTCGTGGAAAATTTTTCCAGTTTCGTCGATAAGGTAAGTAGCTCTGTAAGTTACGTTAGAACCTGTGAAAACTTCGTTTCCATCTTCATCATATTCAAAATCCTGATCAACAATTCCCAATGTGTTAGCTAATTGTCTGTGAGTATCAGCTAAAAGTGGGTAAGTTACTCCTTCAATTCCTCCGTTATCTTTTGGTGTGTTCAACCAAGCGAAGTGTACTTCGTTAGTATCACAAGATGCACCGATTACTTTAGTGTTTCTTTTTTCGAATTCACCTAAAGCCTCCTGGAAAGCGTGAAGCTCAGTAGGACATACGAAAGTGAAATCTTTAGGGTACCAGAATAAAAGAACTTTTTGCTGGTTGTTTACTGCTTCATCAAGGATGTTGATTCTTAAATCGTCACCCATTTCAGACATTGCGTCGATTGTTAAATTTGGGAATTTTTTTCCTACTAAAGACATAATTTTCTGTTTTTATATTTAAATTTCTATTGCAAATATATAAAAGATTCATCTATCAAACAAACTAAAATCGATAAATAAAATCTATAATTGTTTTTGGTGGGTTGTTAAATAAAAAAGCCCTGACATCAGGGCTTTTTGTTTATTTTAATAACCAAATATTTCAGTTAAATTAAGTTTTTTTACTTCGCCTAATTTTTTCATATCGGCCTCATTCACTTTGTCTTGAGATGCAACGAGACAGTAAGTATAGTTCTTGTTCTTCATTTCCTTATCGTGGAAAGAATTGATATCTGTGAAAGACAGTTTTGGTGCCTGTTCATAGACATTCTTTCTCATATCAAAATTGTTTCCAAGTCTTTGAGACTTCAGATAAGAGAAGATGATTCCGTCCTGAGTGATTCTTTCAGAAGCAATTGATTTTTTCAATCCGCTTTTTGCTGTCTCGAATAACTGCTCAGATTTTGGAAGGGTAGTCAGAAGCTCATTCATTGCCGTTGTAGACTCATTGAATTTATCTGCCTGTGTTCCCACATAAGCCATAACCATATCCTTATCTGTTTTCTTGCTTGGAAGTGCGAAATAAGAGTAGGTAGAATAAGCCAGCGCTTTTGATTCTCTGATGGTTTGGAAAACAATAGATCCCATTCCTCCTCCGAAATAGTTATTGAATAAACTTACCGTAGGAGTCATAGAAGGATTGTATTGGTCAGAATTTCTTACCCAGAAAACTTCTGCCTGCACCATGTCGTAGTGTGCAAATAATACTTTGTTCTTATCTGTTGGGATCTGAGCAAACGTTTTAGACTTAGGAAGATCTTTCAGAGTTGCAGGAAGTTTGTGAACAGGTTGTAAAGATGCTACTACTTCGTTTCCTGACTTTGGACCGTAATACAATACTTTGTGCTTGAAATTAAACAAGTCATGAAGAACATTGATCAGATCTTCAGCTTTTAATGCATCAAGTTCAGCATCGCTTAGTACATTGTTAAAAGGATTCTGTGCACCATATTGAGCATAGCTTCTTAATCCAGCCATAATGGTTCCTTTGTTTTGCTTAGCGTTGGCTCTGGCTTTTTTCAGTCTTGTTTTGTAAGCATCAAGAGCGGTCTGGTCTGCCTGACAATTTTTAATCAGATCTTCAAATAAAGCAATCGTTTTATCGAAGTTTTCATTTAAACCTTCAAGAGACACATACGTTTCTTCATTTCCGGCTCCTACATTGAAGCTTGAAGCCAGTTTGTAGAACTCTTTACTGATAACTTCAGAAGATTTGTCTTTAGTTCCCAGATATTGAAGGTATTCGGCAGCCAATGGAAGAATTTTGTTATTCCATTTTCCTGAATCAAAGTGATAGTACATTCTGAATAATGCATTGTCTGTATTTTTTACAGAAAGCACATCTACATCAGCTAATTTGTTTTTCGCAATGTCTTTGTCATAGTTCAACCATACCGGAGCGATAGGGTTTTCAGGCATTTCATCAATCTTCTTAAGGAAAGGTGACTGATCCTCTCTGTTAACGGAAACCGGAGTAATAGTTGGTTTGTCAACTTTTACAATACTCTTATCTTCCCCTTTTCTTTTGTAAACTGCAACGTAGTTGTTATTCTGAAGATATTTGGATACGAAATCCATGATATCTTTCTTGGTAAGTTTTGAAATTTCGTCCACATATTCCAATGATGCTTTGTGGTCAATGTCTGAAGTGAATTCATCCATCAGAATGCTTGCTCTTGACGAATATTTTTCATCTTTCTGAATAATTCCTTTCTTTTCGTTGTTAACGATAGACTGGATAAGATCATCAGAAAAATCTCCTTTTCTTAATTTATCAATTTCCTGTAGAAGAAGATTCTTTACTTCATCCAGAGATTGTCCTTCAGTAGGTTTTCCCTGTAAAAGTAAAACGGAATAATCCTTTAAAGCATAAGATCCTGCATAAGCGCCCAGTAACTTTTGTTTTTTTACCAAATCAAGATCAATTAATCCCGCTTGTCTGTTGGTAAGCATATTTCCGACAAGATTCAGCATTCTTGCGTCCTTGGTAGATGCTCCCGGAAATCTGAAACCAAGCATTACATTTTCAGGATTTGGTCCTACAACTTCTTTTACAACCGGGGTAGTGATCGCTTTTTCCTGTCCTACTTTGTATTCAGGAATTGCTTTAGGCTTCATGTATGAAAAAGCCTTGTCAATCTTTGCAATGACTTCATCCGGATTAAAGTCTCCTGACATGATGATCCCCATGTTATTGGGAACATAATAATTGTTATAGTATTCTCTGATCGCGTGCAGGGAAGGGTTTTTCAGGTGTTCAATAGTTCCGATGGTTGTTTGCTTTCCATAATTGTTGTTAGGGAAAAGGTTTGCAAACATGGTGTCAAAAACTTTATCTCCGTCATCATCAAGAGATCTGTTTTTTTCTTCATATACAGCTTCAAGCTCTGTATGGAATAATCTTAAAACTGGTTCTCTGAATCTTTCAGCCTGTACAGCAAGAAATTTGTCAAGAACATTGGCAGGTACATCTTCTGTATACACTGTCTGTTCAAAGGAAGTGAAGGCATTGGTTCCGTCAGCTCCCATACCAGCCATCATTTTGTCGTATTCATTTGCGATTGCAAATTTTGCAGCCTCTCCAGAAACTTTATCAATCTCTTTGTAGATCTCTTTTCTCTTGGCTTCGTCCTTGGTCTGATTATACTTTTCGTAAAGAGCATCAATCTGGTCTAAAAGAGGTTTTTCTTTCGCCCAATCTTTAGATCCAAACTGATTGGTTCCTTTGAAAAGCATATGCTCAAGATAATGGGCAAGACCGGTGTGGTCTGCAGGGTCAGTTTTACTTCCTGCTTTTGTGGCAATATACGTTTGTATTCTCGGATCCTTATTTGTTGGACTCAAAATAACCGTTAATCCGTTTTTCAGGGTATAGTACCTTGCGGAAGTAGGGTCATTGGTTACGTATTTGTACTTGTAGCCATTAGAATTAGCTTCTTTCCATTGGAAATCCTGGCCAAAAGCATGTCCTGCAAAACTTGCTGCGGCAATACTTGTAGCGATGGTTAGTTTTTTTAACAGATTCATTGCTGTTGTGTTTTATTGTTGATGGTTAGTTGATTAATTGAATGGAGCTAGTAAATCTTTGATTCGTTTCATCGCTTCTCTCAAATCTTCCTCAGAAGCAGCGTAAGAGAATCTGATACATTCCGGGCTTCCGAAAGAGAATCCACCTACACATCCTACATGAGCATTTTCAAGAAGAAACATGGCAAAGTCATCAGAGTTATTAATTTCTGTCCCATTAAGGGTTTTACCGATATAGTGCGATATATCCGGGAAGAAATAGAATGCTGCCTTTGGAAGCAATACTTTGAATCCTGGGATTTCTTTGATGAGTTCATATACAAGATCTCTTCTTTTTTTGAAAGCATCAATCATATATTTGTATTCGGAAGGATCTGTTTTTAGGGCAACGATGGATGCTCTTTGTGCTACGGTATTGGCTCCGCTGGTCATCTGCCCCTGTACTTTTTCACATGCTTTTGCCAGCCATTCCGGACATGCAGAATATCCGATTCTCCATCCTGTCATGGCAAATGCTTTTGACATTCCGTTGATAACAGCTGTTTGTTCATATACTTCCGGAAATTGAGCGATAGAAGTAGTATTAGTTTCGTAATTGATATATTCATAAATCTCATCGGAAATGATCGTTACCTGTGGGTACTTGGCAATCACTTTTGCGATAGATTTTAGTTCGTCGTAAGTATAATATCCTCCTGAAGGGTTACATGGTGAACTGAAAAGTATAGCTTTGGTCTTTTCAGTAATAGCTTCTTCAATCTGTTCTGCAGTTACTTTGAAATCAGTAAGATAAGAGGCAGGGAGCATTACGGAGGTTCCTCCCATCATTTTTACCATTTCATCATAGCTTACCCAATAAGGCGCAGGGAGAAGAACTTCATCGCCGTCATTGATAATGGCTGCCAAAACATTAATAATAGCCTGTTTAGCACCATTTGAAACACAAATCTGGGTAGGTTTGTATTCCAGTTTATTGTCTCTTTTTAATTTATATGCAATAGCTTCACGCAGTTCCAGAAATCCCGGAACAGGGGAGTAGTGGCTGTAATTTTCATTGATGGCATCGAAAGCGGCCTGTTTGATATTGTCCGGAACATCGAAATCCGGCTCGCCAAGAGTTAAGCTGATCACATCTATTCCGTTGGCTTTCATTTCTCTGGCTTTGTTTGACATTACGAATGTCTGGGAGTATCCTAATCTTTTTACTCTATCTGAAAGTCTATCCATTGTATTTTTTTGAATTTTAACAAATATATAATAAAAACGCCTTGCAGGGGTAATAAAAGTGGGTTAGGTGAGAAGATTTTTATCAGGTTTTAACCAAATTTAACCTGTTTTGGAGCATTATATATTTTTTTACGCTTTAGCAGATATTAACCGATAGTGAACTTCATTAAAATAAAAAACTAGATACTAATCCTATGGTTTTGTATCTTTAAACAATCTAAGACTTATCCTATGAAATATTCCGTTTTTTTGTTATTGATATCCTGTACTGTCTTCTCTCAGAGATATTCAAAAGATAATGAAGTGAAGAAGTATGTTTCGCAGGTGAATGAAGACTCGCTAAAGGCTTATATTGGTAAACTGGTGAGTTTTGGAACAAGGCACACTTTAAGTACAACGGATGATCCTAAGCAGGGAATAGGTGCGGCAAGAAGCTGGGTGATTAAAAAGTTCAATGATTATGCTAAAAATTCCGGAGGTAGAATGGAAGTCTATCTTCAGCAGGAAGATCTTCAGCCCGATGGAAAACGAATTGATAAAGTAGTAAATCTTGGAAACGCTGTCGCTTTTCTGAAAGGAACTGACCCAAATGATAAAAGAATCTTCCTGATCGGAGGACATCTTGACTCAAGAGTGACCGATGTGATGAACAGGACTTCTATAGCACCCGGAGCCAATGATGACGGCAGTGGAGTAAGTGCTGTTATAGAATCTGCGAGAATATTGAGTAAATCTTCGTTTCCGGCATCCATCATCTTTGTAGCTTTTTCAGGCGAAGAACAATCGTTATTGGGGTCTAAACAGTTGGCAGAAAAGATTAAAAGAGAAAATTTACAATTGGAAGCTGTTCTGAACAATGATATGATCGGTAATCCCAAAGCTGGAGAAACTGGAGAAATTAATACCCGTATCCTTCGTGTATTCAGTGAAGGTATGCCTTACAAAGACCTCGATAAAAAAGCAATGACGATCAGGAATCTGGGTTTTGAAAACGATAGTGAATCCAGACAGCTGGCCCGTTATATCAAAGAAATTACAGAACAATATGTGAAAGGGCTGGAGATCAAACTGATCTACAGAAATGACAGATTTTTGCGTGGAGGAGATCATACCAGCTTTGTGAATAACGGATTTCCTTCCGTGAGACTCACTGAGTATTATGAAAATTACGATCATCAGCATCAGGATATAAGAACAGAAAACAATAAGAAATACGGTGATCTTCCCGAATTTATTGATTTTAAATATCTGAAAAAGAATGTTGCTGCCAATATTGCTGTACTGGCTAATCTTGCAAAATCTACTTCGAAACCGGAAAAAGTAGAAATGGAGGTGAAAGAACTGACGAACTCAACAACTTTGCATTGGGAAAAACCAAAATCAGGAACACCTGCAGGATATTATGTGTTGGCAAGGGAAACGGACAGTCCGGTATGGCAGAAAAAAATATTTACAACAGAGCTTTCCATGAAGGTTCCGCTTTCGAAGGACAATTATATTTTTGCTGTACAGTCAATTAATCAGTCAGGAAACCTGAGTGTCCCAGTAATTCCGGGAATTGCGAAGTAACGGATTGTACAGAAAAGCTGAGTTTACAGTCGGATCAGGAAAAGTAGATTTGAATACAAGAGAAATAAAACTTATTTTTGCGGTTTATAATAATTCACATGTCTGCATCGTTACTATTAAAATATTTCCCGGATCTTACTGAAAAACAGAAAGAACAATTCTCAAAATTGGAAAATCTGTACAATGAATGGAATGAAAAGATCAACGTAATTTCCAGAAAAGATATGGAATCGCTGTATGAAAAGCACATTCTACACTCTTTGGGAATAGCAAAAGTGATGGAATTTGCACCGGGAACCAAAGTTTTGGATATCGGGACAGGAGGCGGTTTTCCTGGAATTCCTTTAGCGATTCTTTTTCCTGATACTGAGTTTACTCTAATTGATTCTATTGGTAAGAAAATCAGTGTGGTACAGGCTGTAGCAGAAGGTGTAGGATTGACCAATGTAACGGCTATCCACGGAAGAGCGGAAAAACTGAAAGAGAAATTCCACTTTGTAGTCAGTAGAGCAGTAACCCAAATGCCGGAATTTTTAAGATGGCTGAAAGGGAAATTTGAAAAAGAACAGTTTAACGCTAAACATAACGGGATTTTATATTTGAAAGGCGGCGATCTTGCAGAAGAACTAGCCGGACTTAAATGTGAAATTTTTAATCTTAAACACTATTTTGATGAAGAATTTTTTGATACTAAAAAAGTAGTTTATGTATCAAAAGGTAATTTTAATTCTTAATTTTATATAAATAAGGAATAATTTTTGCTAATATTTGTTAATAATCAGAAAAGTAAAGGTTATGAAAAAACTTTTAAATATTGGATTTTCAGTATTCGTGTTGAGCGTGCTTCTGGTTTCGTGTAATGATGACGATTACCATACGATTGAGTCTATTGATAAAATCAAAATAGACAGTGTGAAAATCGTCAATGATACCATGGATGTTTTTGCAATACAGAGCATAAAGACTTATTCCACCTATCCGTCTCACTGCGAAGGATTTTACGGATATGATTATATTTACAACAATAATCTGGAAAGAACCGTAACTTCCTACAAATATATTACAAACGGACCTTGTACACAGGGAAATTATGTGGGAGCAAATCAAATCAACTTCAGTCCGCAGAAAAAAGGAACCTATACTTTTAAATTCTGGAATGGAGGGAATAATTGGATTACCAAAACAATTGTAGTGGAATGATGAGATTGACTTTTGTATTGTGTTTATTGGCAGCTCAGGCTGTGGCCGGACAGAAAATTATCTGGGAAGAAGGAAAAAAACTGACGTGGGATAACTTTAAGAGTCCTGTTAACAAGAAAAAGAATCCTGATGTAGCAGCATACACCCATTGTGGCTGGGAATTTTACTCTAAAAAATCTTCAGATCCAAAGGCTCCTGTTACGATTACGATTAAGACCCTGTTTCACGAAGAAAAATCCTGGAAAGATGTCAAAAGAATGGATGATTATATTCTGTTGCATGAGCAGAAGCATTTTGATATTGCAGAATTATTTGTGAGAAAATTCAGGAAGGTAGTTGCTGAAAAAATCAGAACATCAGGAGATTATAATAAATATTTCCAAACTATTTATGATGGAATATCCGTAGATTATAAAAACTTCCAGATGGCTTATGACAGAGATACCCGCCATGGAATAGATAAAGAAAAACAGGCTGAATATAACGATACCATTTCTGAACAACTAGACAACTTAAAAAGCTACCAAGCCAATTGAAATTCCTCAATAAGATCATCCACGAACTGCTAGCCCAAAACACGGATCTTTCTGCGTTTAATATCATTCTGCCCGGAAAACGTCCCATTGTGTTTATCAGACAGATCTTAGAGGAAAATAATTATTCTGGGTTTCTGCCCAACTTTTTTACAGTAGAAGAACTTATCAATACAATTGCCGATCAGCAGCCTATTCAGGGAATTCCGCTGTGGCTTTTTTCATTTGATGTATACAGAAGTCTGAATCTTATTCCAAGAGATGATTTTTCAGACTTTCTGAAGTGGTTTCCTACACTCCAAAAGGATTGGGATGATATTCTCAAGTTCTCAGACAGCGATCAGGCTGTTCTTCAATATATGTTTGATGAAGAGAGGATCAAAGAATGGGCCCAGGACTTAGGTGAGGATGATGATGTCCCGAGAAAGAAATTCCTTAATTTCTGGCAGAATATGAACGTTTTTCTCCCTGTTTTAAAGGAGAGGCTGCAGGAAAGAAACTGGGCAACTTCGGGAATGATTCATGAGGCCGCCAAAGCCAAAATTATTGATTTTGCTAAAAACACTAAAGAAGAGTTTGTTTTTTGTGGGTTCAATGCCTTTACCCCGGTAGAAGAAAAACTGGTAAGAAGTCTTTTGCAGTGGAATAAAGCACAGTGCTTTTTTCAGGCAGACCGTTATTATTTTGATGATGAAAGACAGGAAGCCGGAAAATTCCTTAGAAATCATAAAACATGGAAAGAATTTGATGATAACAGAGCTTTCCAATGGATAGAAGACGATTTTAATCAACCTAAAAAAATTAAGGTGTACGAAGTCTCCGGGAATGTTACCCAGACCAAAGTACTGCCTGAGATCTTTAAAGAGATCAATAATAAAACCTATTCCAATACTGCAGTAGTATTGCTGGACGAAAATCTTCTTCCTGCAAGTCTTGACGTAATGCATGGAGTTGATAATTTGAATATTACAATGGGATTCCCGTTGAAGAACTTATCTTTTTCCAATGCGGTTAAACGTCTTTTTTATCTGCAGAAACAATTGGAAAAAAATAAGTCTTCTTACTATTACAGAGATGTTTTTCCAATCCTGGAAGAGCTGCCGAAATCTGTAGAAGATGAAAAGGTTATCAATGATTTTAAAGCCAAAGTAGAAGAGCGGAATATCGTTTATATCTCTAATAAGCTTTTACAAGAGCTGCTGAGTGGTTTGTCTTACTTTAGACTTCTTCAGAAAGCTCCGGGAACAAATAGATATCTGGATATGCTTATTGAGTTCTGCCAGCAGGTAAAATGGCTCGAAATAGATGATATTCAGTATGAGAATGTCTCTCACTTTGAAAATGCATTCAGAATCATCAAAAACCAGCTGACTCCTTACAATATTGAGATCAAAATGGAAACGCTGGAAATTCTGATCAACCAGCATATCAACTCTGAGAGTATCGATTTTCAAGGAGAGCCTTTGAGAGGTTTACAGATCATGGGATTGCTGGAAACACGTCTACTGAATTTTGAAAATGTTATTCTGCTTTCCGTCAATGAAGGAAAACTTCCCCTTGGAAACTCACAGAATACCTATATTCCTTTTGATATCCGAAGATTCTTTGATCTGCATACTTTTCTGGAAAATGACAGCATTTATGCGTATCACTTTTACAGGCTGATTCAGGATGCGAAAAACGTCCATTTACTGTACAATGCATTAAGTTCGGGAGTGAATACAGGGGAAAAGAGTAGGTTTATTACACAGATAGAAATGGAGAGTTCTCATGATATTGAACATCTGATTATTGAAAATTCTTCCGAACCTATTGCGACCAAACCGATCGAAATTACAAAGACGCAGATTGTACAGGAACGTCTACAGAAATGGAAAGGAAAAGTATCAGCTTCCCATCTTACAAGCTACCTCTATAATCCGATTGATTTTTACCTTTCCAAGATTTTGAATACCTCGGAAACGGATGAAATTGAGGAAGAGCTGTCCGTAAAGAATTACGGGAATTTGGTGCATTATTCGCTTCAAGAAGTGTATGAGGTATTAAAGGGTAAGGTTTTAAAAGAAAGTGATTTAAAGAATTCAGTTAAAGCAATAGATCACTATATAAATATTGCCATTGAAAAGCTGAAACATCAGCCGGAATTCTATGAAAAAGGGATGAACTACATCCATAAAGCCATTGCCAAAAAAGTAATTGAAAATGTCCTGAATCATGATCTTGAACTCATAAAACAAGGCAACAAACTGGAGATTGTAGATATTGAAAGAAAGTTTGAAAACATAGATTTTCCTCTTGATGGAAATGATAAAATTTCATTCTTAGGATATATTGACAGAATTGATAAACTGAACGGAACGCTAAGAATCATTGATTATAAAACGGCCAAGATCAAAAATCTTACTGTAAAAATTGATCAGGATAATGTAGATGGATATTTTCATAACAGCGACAGAAAACAGGCACTTCAGCTTTGTATTTATCATTACGTTGTGCAGCATCTTCCGGAGTTTTGGGGCTTCCCGATTGAAACAGGAATCTGGAGTTTTGCCGATGCTAAAAAGGGCATGGTTTCTCTACAATTTGACAAAGGAAATATTGATGATGCCATGAAATCTGTCAAAAGTCTTATTCTTGAAATACTGAATCCGGATATAAATTTCGTGGAAACTATAAAAACGTATTAAAAATTTTTAGTTTTAGTTGCGTTTAAATCTTTGTTTATTCTCGATGAATAGGCTGAGTTAGGATTATTTACTTTGTTGATAATGTAAATTATATGGGTGTGTTTTTTGTGTATCTTTAACTCTTGGAAACTTTAAAGATTTAAATTAAACACCAGAAGAAGCATATAAATGAAAAAAATCTTGATATTCTTAGCTATAGCCATTTCTTTTATTATCAAATCTCAGCAAAAAAAAGACTCTCTTGATCTTCAGAATATAACTAAAGATACCAAATTTGGTCTTGCTCTGAGTGGTGGTGGCGCGAAAGGGTTTGCACACATTGGTATTCTGAAAATGATTGATTCACTGGGAATCAAAGTTGATTATATTACAGGAACCAGTATGGGAGGTATTTTGGGGGGTCTTTATGCGATGGGATATAATGCTGACCAGCTTAAACAGACAGTATATAAGATGGACTGGGGTAGAATTCTAAGTAACAAAATCCCTTATAATAAAATCAATATCAGCGAAAAAGACGAATACGATAAATATATCCTTGAGTTTCCGGTAGTGAAAGGAATTCCTACACTTCCAAGTTCTTATATTGAGGGTCAATACATGGGTGAGGTTCTTAATACGCTTACTTTCAACGCCAAACACATTAACGATTTCAGTAAACTAAGAATTCCTGTTCAGCTTACTTCATCCGATATTGAAAATGGAGGTCTGGTGATGCAGAAAGAAGGATCCTTACCATTGGCTATTCGTTCCACATTGGCGATTCCCGCTGCTTTTGCACCTGTTTATATTGATGGAAAGCTTCTGGTAGACGGTGGATTGGATCGCAATTATCCAGCCAACGAGGTTCGAGAGATGGGAGCCGATTTCGTAATCGGAGGGTATACCGGTTTCAGGCTTTTTACCAAAAAAGAAATTGAGAATCCGATGAAAATGATTTATCAGACTCATGCCATCCGGTCAGTGGAAGATTTTAAGCATCAAAAAGAATTGTCTAACATCCTCGTAGATTTCGTAAATCCATTAGGAGAGATTACAACAAAAGATTTTGATAAATTCAGAAAGATTATTAGAATAGGAGAGATTGAGGCAAAGAAGCATCTTCCTGAGTTTGTGGCTTTGGCAGAAGCTCAAAGAAAATTAGGAATCAAGTATGAACACAGGATGATTGAAGAAGTTCAATTGCCTACTGTGAAATTCACTTTTAATGAAGAAGATGGTACTCCTATGACAGATTCTGCAGAGATTGAAGTGATGAAAAGGCAGATGGGACTTACAGAAGGTAAATATTACGATGTGAAAACCATTAATGAAGCAATAGACAGGGTATTCGGAATGCGCCAGTATCTAAAGGTATATTATACTTACACAAATACAAACGACGGACTTGTAATGAATATTTTTGTAAAAAGAGCAAAAAAAGGAGCTTTCAAGCTGGCTCTGCATTATGATACGGAACAGTCGGTTGGAATTATTGTTAATTACACCTACAGGAATATTATTCTGAACAGATCAAGATTCTTGGCAACGGTAGATATTTCCGAACGTTTTAAGGCTAAATTAGCCTATCAGCAGTTCCTGGATAAAGGAGATCGTTTGTGGTTGGATCTGGAGGCTAAAATGATTAATCTTAAAAGTAACGATTTGAACTTTAGGCTGTATTCTATCAATGAAAATGGCAGTGACCGCTTTCCTAACAATATATACCGTAATATCACCGGAAAGATAGCTCTTAATTATAATATTACTCCTAATGCATACCTGTCATTGGGAACGGAGTTCAGTACAGAAAGAATGTATAGTTTACTGGATAAAGTAGATCAGGCAAAAGTGGATAATTACAGTAATAAATTATATGACCATAGCAATTTCAACACCTTTCTGAAGTTTGAACAGAACAGTCTTAATAAAAGATACTTTACAACAAAAGGTAACCATCTTCAGGTGAGCACAAGATTATATTATGGTGACAGGTATAAGCTTTATGATCTGGAAACAGTGCAACCCATTTTAAATCTTATACTAAATCCTGAAACGGAAGGGTATTTCCGACCTAGAAACCTAATCTCTTTTACTTTAAATGAAAATTTCTATCATCCGATTACAAGAAGACTGACCGTAAAGGCAAACGTGTTTTTAGGAGCAAGTTTTGGCAAAGAAAGAGAGTATGATATTCCGTATCTTTTCCTAAATCAGAAATATGATCTCGGCGGGAGTGAATATAACGATGATATGCTAAGCCCTGAATTCAATGGTCTTCGTCAGAAAGAGCTTCCAGTGACGTCGGTTGCTAAGGCAGCCCTATCATTTCAGTATAGAATTATGAAAAAGCTCTATCTTACCCCTTCAGTTAGCTATGGCAAAGTGAGTGATGAGTTTTCTCCTTTTAATCAGAGCCTTGATATATTTGGGTATGGATTGAATTTAGGCTATGAATCTGCTATAGGTCCTATCAGTTTTAATATTTCAAGAAATAACGTACTTGATTTTTCAAGAATCTATTTCAGTGTAGGCTTTAAGTTTTAAAGAATAACGTATCAATTTGGAAGATATTAAAAAATCCTTTTATTCATACACATAAAAAAGCACTTCATCGCTGAAGTGCCAAAAATTAACTTGAAATGAGATTATTGAAGAGGATTGTCTTTAGAGTTTTACTTTTTTATTAATAATTTTTCCATTGGAAAGGGTAATCTGCACCAGATATACTCCTGATTCCAGGCTTCTGGATTCAAACAACGGTTTGTTTACTTCCTGTTGAACAATCAGAGTACCGGAAATACTATAGATGCTAATGCTTTTAATGTCATTGCTGGATCTGGCAAGAATTTGTTGCTTTTGGACATAGATATCGATATTGTTTTCCAGTGATGGAGTACCGCCAACAGCTTTACTGAACTGAAGATTATAATAGGGTGTAACTACCTCAAACGTATAGTTTTTATTTTCCAGATCCTGAATATTGATTCCTCCGGCTTCACGATATTGTTTTTGGGAAATACTTTTGATCAGGATTTTATTTTCATCAAAAATATTCACGGCAGTAAGTTCTTCCTGATCTACTTTTAATTGGAGAACTGATGTATTCACAGATTGTACGATTTCGTTTTCAGCAACTTCTTTAGGGGTATTTTTGATGTACGGGATTATTTTGTTTTCATTGTTTTCTGATACTTTTAATAAATAAACGCCGTCTTTTAAAGTTGATAAATTGCGGTCATTGGCTGCTCTGCTCTGCGCTTTTTCTTTATTGAAATCAGTAATTTCAACCAGCTGCATGCTGCCTAAATCTGGTTTTATCTGTGAGGATAAAAGGGTAGGCTTGTCAGAAGTTTTCTTTGCCGATTGCTTACCGAAAATTGATCCGGCAATAGCCCATTCATTAAGAAGTCCGCCGCTTCTCAACGTATTGAACTTCGCATTAGATGCTAAAGTGAATGGTAGAATTCCACCTACATGCCCTAGTGGTCCCCAGTAGAAAGAATCCAGTTTATATTTATTCAGATCCCACCAAGGATAATATCCACGCTGAACATCAATGGTTTTAGAAGTATTTTCTGGCGGAATAGCCAGATCTATTGTAGAATGTCCCAATGTCATAGGTGTTTTATTATACCAGTCATATACATCCTTAGGTTTCATACATAGCCTGAGCTTGTTATTGGGATTATTGGTAACATCATTCACGAAGCTGGTTGTAAAGAGCTTTCTCCATATGACAGGCCCCCATAAAAGTCCACCATTATCCTGAACAACATGATAGTTGTATTTGTCGAGATATTCCGCAGAAATAACTTCTGAAATGTTGTTAGTATAGGTTTTATATCCTGTGTTGTTACATGTATGAAGAACATTAGCAAGGAATGAAGTAAACGGATAAATATCTTTTTCCAGAACTCCTTTATTTAGCGTTACTCCAGAGAAATCATATGGCCCATCTCCCATATAGGCATATTTGAATTTTAGATTATTGGGATTTGAAATGCTTAATCTTTTTAATGTAGACATAGCAGCATGTGCCCCCTGGGAATATCCGGCTAAGAAATATTCGTCATAACGTTTAATGTTCAATTGTGCTAATACTTTATTGGCAGCAGTAACGAAATCAATGGTAGCACCAGCTTCTGTAGCGTAATCCACATAAGGATGGACTCCGTCGCCAGATCCCATACCTACATAGTCAGGTGCCATTAGAATATAGCCGTTGAGTACATAAGATAGTTCTACAACAAATCCTGCAGTTAAAGCTCCTTTAAAATTAGAAGGAACATTATCTCTGCTGTCCGTTGTTCCGTGATCTGATACCACAGTTGAAAGTTTGAAGGGTACATTAGGATACATAAGTAATCCGGTAGCTTTTACAAGTACATTGTTTTCATTTTTGGTGTAATAAGTGATCTTATATCCTTTCAGGCCAATATTAAAGCTGTTCAGATAGCTGGCAAATTCCGGTGCGTTTTGATCGCCAAGATTATTGGCAATGAAATTGATAACTCCCTGTGGAGTAAGATCCAGTTTCTGCTCGGCGTTTACAACATCACCAGCTTGCTGCGCAAAATAAAATGGGGCCGCAAGACCCAATAAAAAAGTCGTAATTTTTTTCATATTGATGGTTTTTTGTGTTCATTAAGGTAATAACTTTAATAAATTAACAAAAATATTATAGCATCAATAATTATTCACTGAATATCAATTCTCCGGAAAGTGAGTAAAATAAAAGAGTCTGACGATTGGCCAGACTCTTTCTTTATATGTTTGTCTTTTTTTAGAAAGCGTTAATTCCTGTAATATCTAAACCAGTGATTAACAAATGAACGTCATGAGTTCCTTCATAAGTAATTACAGATTCCAGGTTCGCAGCATGTCTCATCATTGGGAACTCACCCATGATTCCCATACCACCAAGGATCTGTCTTGATTCTCTTGCAATTTCAATAGCTATATTTACGTTGTTACGTTTAGCCATCGAGATCTGAGCTGGAGTTGCTTTGTGAGCATTTTTAAGATTTCCTAACTGAAGACATAATAGCTGAGCTTTTGTAATCTCTGTTAAGAATTCAGCTAATTTTTTCTGCTGAAGCTGGTAAGAAGCAATTGGCTTTCCAAACTGTTTTCTTTCCTTAGAATACTGAACAGCAGTACAATGGCAATCAATAGCAGCACCGATTACCCCCCATGAGATTCCGTATCTTGCAGAGTTCAGACAAGAAAGAGGTCCTTTCAGTCCGGTTACTCCAGGAAGAAGGTTTTCTTTCGGAACTTTTACATCATTAAATACCAGTTCTCCCGTTTTAGAAGCTCTTAAGCTCCATTTATTGTGTGTTTCAGGAGTGGTAAAACCTTCCATTCCTCTTTCAACGATTAATCCCTGTACTTTTCCTTCCTCATTTTTCGCCCATACCACAGCGATATCGCATAAAGGAGAGTTTGTGATCCACATTTTAGCACCATTTAAAAGATAATGATCTCCCATATCTTTAAAATAAGTTTCCATAGAACTTGGGTCTGAACCGTGGTTAGGTTCTGTCAATCCAAAAGATCCGATCATTTCTCCGACAGCAAGCTTAGGAAGATATTTCTTTTTCTGTTCTTCAGAACCGAATTCATTAATAGGAAACATTACCAAAGAGCTCTGTACCGAAGCAGCAGAACGTACTGCAGAATCTCCTCTTTCCAATTCCTGCATAATCAGACCATAAGAAATCTGGTCTAATCCTGAACCGCCATACTCAACAGGGATATAAGGTCCCAATGCCCCGATTTTCCCCAATTCTCTCATCAGATTAGGAATATCTGTATGATTTTGTGCGGCCTGATCTATCTGCGGCATTACAAAACTTTCAACCCAGTCTCTTACAGATTGGCGGATTAGTTTGTGTTCTTCAGTAAGTAAAGCATCAATTCCGTAATAATCAGGGATGCTTGTAAGAGGATAATATGACATGATTTTTTGATTTGGTTAAAAGTAGCATTTTTCGTGGTGTCTGAAAAGTTTTTTTAGCAACTTATTTTGATATTGGTTTTCAGATATATAATACTACTTTATGGGTGATTGGGGTTAAATTTATATTTTTATGACTCCTCATCATTTGAGATGGGATACTGATTGGTAGAATTATGAACTTCAGTTTTAAATTTGTACAGATAAGGGGCTTTATTGGCTGAGCCGTCATAGAGCTTTTCCATTCTGTCAAGGATATTTAAACTTAAAATTTTTCGCTGAAAGTTATTTCTTCTGAATTTCTGTCCTAAAATAGTTTCATAAAGAGCCTGAAGGTCTTTCATGGTAAATTTTTCCGGAAGCAGGTTACTTGCTGCAACTTCCGTATTGATATTCATTCTGAGGTATTCCAGACCGGTTTCTATGATTCTGTCATGATCGAATGCCATTTTGGGCAGGTTATTCACTTCAAACCATTCACAGCTTTCGTTGAAAGCATCAGGAAAAGTATCTGTCAATGAAAAATCAATAAGGCTGCAATAGCCTACTGTCACAAAACGCTGGAAGATCCAGTGGTCTTCAGGAACAGCTATTCCTTTATTTTGAAGAAGAATCTGATGAACATTATTTTCTGTACGGTCTATTCTTCCAAACGTGTGAAACTGTTTCAAAAATAAACCTTTAAGATGAGTTCTTTCATACAAAACCCTTTCAGCAGCTTCTCTAAGATCTTCGTCATTGAAAACAAAACCACCTGGAAGAGACCATAGATCCAGATCATGATATTTTAAAAGCAAAACTTTCAGAATGTTATTATGAAAGCCGAATATGGTGCAGTCTACAGAAATATGCGCTACGAAATCTTTAGTATCGATAAGTTCCCGAAGCGTTTCTTTACTTTTTGTGTCTTTGATTTTCATGGTAGTAAAAATAAAACTATTTTCTATTTGTGACAGTAAAATATATTAAACTAATCACAAAAAGCAGAATTACAGAGGATAAGATGTATAATGGATAGTAATTTAACAGCTGTTTTTCAAATAAAACGGCCATAATAATTGAACTGACAGAGCTTCCTAGGGAAGAAAAAATCACAATTAGAGATGTGAACAGGTTGATTTTATCTTTATCCACCTGAGCAATCATTCTCGAGTTGATAACAGGATAGAGTGGTGAAAGGAACAGTCCAATAACCGGAAACAAAAAAAGAAGCATTCTTGAATCTTCCGATTCAAAATATTGTATGCCAACGATAGTTACGAGTAAAGTGATGATCAGAGCCATGCATGTAATGTAGTATTTTGGCAGTGCAAATCTTTTGATAATATTGGCAGTAGCTGTTCTTCCGGCATAAGAAAAAAGGGATAAGAAAGAAGTAGCCTGAAGAGCAAAAAAAGAATTCACTTTCAGATGGTTTTTGTAAAAAGAAGGAAGCCATGAATTGAATCCCTGTTCTACAAAGACAATAAAGAACACTACCCCTAAAAATAAAGCTACAGCAGGAGTGGTAAATCCTGAGAGCTCTGTGAGAATACTTTTGTTTTCCATAGGCTTAGATTCCACTATTTCTATCTTTGAAAGCAGAAAAATGGTAAACACGGATAATAAAGCAATTAATAAGAAACCAAATTTCCAGAATTCTGAATACTGACTGGAAATGACCCACCCAAAGCCGGTATTTACCACGAAAATTCCGATCATAAAAGAAGCTTCCACATTATTCATAGTTTTTGCCAGGGATTTTTCATCCGAAATATTATTCCTGATGATCCCAAAAACACAGATCTTACCAATGGCAAAACAGGCCCCTATGATAGCAAACCATAATTTATAAAACCAGAAAACTTCTACAAATGGAAGAATGCAAGAGCAGAGTCCAACAATGGTTAAAGCTAAAATCAATGCCTTTTTAGGTCCGGTTTTATTAATAAAACTTACTGCAAAAAACGAAATAAAAGCAATAGGTAAATCCTTAAAAGACTCTAATAATCCCAGTTCTCCGTAAGTGATTTTCTCTTCAGACAACTGCAGAATCACAAGTCCCATACAGTTTAAAACCATTGAAAAAATAAGAAAGGTAAGTTTTAAAGGAAGAGATATTTTTGAAGGCTTGACGATCATTTTGGGAGATATCTTTATTAATTTTTTATGATATTTTATGAAATATTGATGCGAAGATAGGGCTTCTAACCCTGAAAAATAAAAGAAAAATTAAAATATTTATGAATAGAATGTTAATTAATTAAAAAAAAATATATTTTTATTGTCTCAATTTGAGAATTAAACAATAACTGTATATGAATGTAAGAATATCAAGAAGTGTAGGAGTGGTTGCCGTCCTCTATTTTACGGCCAACTTCAGTGCCCAGACTACCAAGGCGAAGGACACACTTGCTAAAGAAAACAAAATAGACGAAGTTGTAGTCATTGGTTACGGTACTCAGAAAAAGAGTAATGTAACGGGAGCTATAGCAAGTATTAAAGCCAGCGACATAGAAAACATTCCATCTGGTAAACCGGAACAGGTATTACAGGGAAGGGCAGCTGGTGTTTCTGTTGTAACCAATTCCGGGCAGCCCGGTGCTGCAGCTACTGTTCGTGTAAGAGGGATTACCAGTTTTGGAGCAGGAAGTAACAGCCCTTTATGGGTGGTAGATGGTATTGTTGTAGACAATATCGGGTGGCTTAACCAGTCTGATATAGAAAGTATCGAAGTATTAAAAGACGGTGCTTCAGCAGCTATTTACGGAGTTTCTGCTGCCAAAGGGGTAATTCTGGTAACCACTAAAAAAGGAAAAAAAGGAAAACTTACTCTTTCTTATAATGGTTTTTACGGTTTTTCTAATGCTTCTAAAAAACTGGATCTCTTAGATGCTACACAATATGCCAAAATCATCAATGAAGGTTTCGTTAATGATGGAGGAACCCCAAGGTTTACTAATCCGGAATCATTTGGAAAAGGCACAAACTGGCAGGATGCTATTTTCGGGACAGGTGAAAAATCTTCTCATGAAGTAAGCATTACCGGAGGTAATGAAAAGTCAACATATTATACATCCTTTGGATATTTTGATCAGAGTGGTATTGTATTGAGTGATATTTCTTATTACAAAAGAATCAATGCAAGATTTAATTCAACACATAAAGTTACAGATTATCTGACGTTAGGTCAAACCTTTGCATACACCCATGTGAAGTCTCAGGGAGTAAGTGCAAACGAGGAATACGGGGGGCCGTTGGCTTCAGCCGTTAATCTGGATCCTACCACTCCAGTTGTTGTAACAGATTGGTCAATGGTAGATCCGAGCGGCTATACCAATCCATATATCATTCGTGATTCTGAAGGTCGTCCATATGGAATTTCAAGATATGTAAATCAGGAAATGACCAATCCCCAGGCTTTCCGTCACATACAACAAGGAAATTATAGCTGGTCAGATGATTTTGTAGGAAATGTTTTTGCCGAACTTAAATTTCTTGAGCATTTTACCTTTAAATCCAGTTTGAATGGAAAAAAATCTTATTGGGGAAGCCGTTCTTTTACTCCGAAATATTATTTAAGTCCAAACTATAATAACACCAGCTTCAACAGCCTGAATAAGGTAGACGAAAATAAATTCGAATGGAGTATGGAAAATACCTTAACCTATCAGAATAAGTTCGGAGATCATAATATCAACATTATGGTTGGGCAGGGAGTTTACCGCTATAACATTGCTGGCGGGACTAGTCTTACCTATAGTAACCTACCTATTGATAATTGGCAGGATGCTTCTTTCAACTTTAATATTCCGCAGGATAATATTACTGCAACCGGATGGGATGGTATTCAAACCCGTAAAGCATCTTATTTTGGTAGAATTATTTATGATTATGCAGACAAATATCTATTCACGGGAACAATTCGTAGAGATGGATCTTCAAAATTTGCTACCAATCAGCATTGGGGAACTTTCCCATCTATGTCTCTTGGATGGAATGTACATAAAGAAAACTTCTGGCCTGAGAATAAAGTAATCAACAACTTAAAACTAAGAGGAGGTTACGGTGTTTTAGGTAATGATGAAATGGATAATTTCAGATTTGCAAGTTTCATGGTTTCAGGAAGTAACTATACCAACTCTGGAAATAATATCATCATTGGATATGCACCAAGTACGCTGGAAAATCCCAATCTGAAATGGGAACAGACCAGTCAGCTGAATATTGCTGCGGATTTGAAATTATTCAATAATTTCACCCTTACAGCAGATTGGTACAAAAAGAAGACAAGTGATATCCTTCGACAAATCAATATCCCCGGTTATGTAGGAGTTCCGAATTTACCTTGGTCAAACGTGGGAGATATGCAGAATACCGGTCTGGAGCTTGAATTAGGTTATAAAAAGAACTGGGAAGATTTCGGAATTTCAGTGAATGGTAACTTTGCAACCATAAAGAATGAAGTTCTTAGATTGGAAGATGATATTAAATACTTCAACTTAGCTTCTTTTCAAACAATGGGAGCTGTATCAAGAGTAGCAGTAGGACAGCCTTACGGGTCATTTTACGGACAGACCTATAGTGGTGTTTTCCAAAATCAAACACAAATTGATAATTATGTAAACGCGAATGGAGTAAAATTACTACCTGATGCAAAACCGGGAGACTTTATCTGGCAGGATAACAATGGAGATGGTAAAATTGATGATGAAGATAAAGTAAACCTGGGAAGCTCTATCCCGAAATATACTTTCGGACTTACCGTAAATCTTAATTATAAGAATTTTGATTTAATGATGTTTGCACAAGGGCAGGCTGGTAATAAAATTTTCCAGGGTCTGAGAAGACTGGATATGCTTGATGCCAACTATCAGACAAAAATCTTAGACAGATGGACAGGTGAAGGTTCTACCAACGATAACCCAAGAGTTACACGTAATGACCCTAACCATAACTATTCATGGATGTCTAATTATTATCTTCAGAAAGGTGATTATGTACGCTTGAAAATTGTTCAGTTAGGGTATACCATTCCTAAGGATGTTACTCAACGGTTCGGAATGAGTAAAGTAAGACTGTATATCACAGGAGAAAACCTGATCACTTTTACAAAATACACAGGATATGATCCGGAAATTGCAGGAAGAAATAATTCTGAACAGGATATTGTGGGTGTAGACAGAGCTTACTATCCACAGGCAAGAACATTCCTGATAGGGGCTAATATTCAATTTTAATGACTAACAAAATGAAAAATAAGAATTTTATATATAAAGGACTTGCCGTAGCGTTTCTGACAGGTCTGAGCTTTACCAATATGGGTTGCAGCGATTCCTATCTGGATGATGTTCAGAATTCAGGATCTTTTAATACTGATTTGTATTTTCAGAATGAGCAGCAGTCTTTCAGTGCTCTGGTTTCAGTATATGATCTTTTGAGAAAATATTCCGGTGGATTTGAGAATACGGTTACCTTTTTTAATGCAGGATCTGATGATTTTTATTCCGGAGGGGGAAACTCTAATGATGGAGCAGGAATTCAGGGACTAAATAACTATATGATAAACCCGAATACAATGCCAGCCAGTTACTGGAGAGACTATTATCAGGGAATTGCACGTGCTAACCTTTTAATAGAAAGAGTTCCGGGAGCTAATATGGGTGATGATATTAAGAAAAGATATATCGCAGAAGCAAAAGTTCTTCGCTCCTTATATTATTTCGAACTACTAAGAATGTTTGGAAATATTCCTTTGATTCTTAAATCCGTAAAATTTGATGATAACTATTGGAATATTCCACAAGCTAATCCAAGTGATGTATATACTCAGATAGAAGGTGACATCAATGCTGCCATTCCGGATCTGATGATGGTATCAAGCGGGAATGATAGAGGAAGAATCACACAGGGAACAGCCAGAGCTATTTTAGGTAAAATCTATCTGTATGATAAAAAAATGCCTCAAGCAGCAGCACAGTTTGCTGAGGTAAATGGTACTCCTGGAGGAACCAGCCAATATGGATATAAACTGGTAGCCAATTATGCAGATTTATTTAAAGTAGGTCCTGAATTATCAGATCCTTATAAATTTTCAACAGAATCTATCCTTGAAGTAATGCATACCAATAAAGGAAACTCCGATTGGGGGTTCTGGGGACAGGGTAAAGATGAAGGGAATTCGATCAACGTAATGGTAGGACCGCGTTCTTATTCACTAAAAGACATCCCGAATAACGATGCCCCTGATATCTATTCAGGCTGGGCATTTAATACTGTAACAGAGAATTTTGTTACTTTCATGCAAGGAGATCCAAGGTTGGATGTGACTGTTTTTAATGCAAAAAAACTGGTAACAGATGGTAAAATAACATACAGCCCGGCATTTGCTGATACAGGATATTTCTTAAATAAATACTTACCCACGAATGCTTTAAAAAGTTCACTCCCAGGACCAGCAGAGCTGAATTTCCGTCAAAACTATATCGCTATAAGACTTGCAGATACTTATCTGATGGAAGCAGAAGCTTTAGGTGGAACAGGAGCAAGAGCTCAGGCTTTATTAGATGCGGTAAGATCAAGAGTTGGATTAGCGTCGGTTCCGGTTTCTTTACAGGCTATTAAAGATGAAAGAAGAAGAGAACTTGCAGGAGAAGGACACAGATGGTTTGACCTCGTAAGATGGGGAGATGCCCCTTCTAAGCTGGCCTTCAAAGGATTTAAAGCCAATAAAAATGAAATTCTTCCAATTCCGTTCAATGAATTGCCGAATACAGCTTTAAAACAAAATCCTGGTTACTAAATATGAAGTTTTACAACTTATATAGTTTCTTTAGAGGTGCCGCACTACTTAGTGGTGTGGCCCTTTTCCCTTTATCATGTACATCAGTGATGTCCAATAAAGGAAATGAAGTGCAGTACTGGCTTACAAAAGATGATGAAAGTGTAAAATTACAGCAGCAGGCTCCCGTTAAATTTGTAAATAATACCAACAGCTTTCAGAATATTGAAATTGATGATGCTCAAAAGTTTCAATATGTTGATGGTTTTGGATATACATTAACAGGAGGAAGTGTTGAGGTAATCAACAGATTGTCACCTTCCAAAAGAAAAGCACTGCTTGCCGAACTTTTCGGAAATGATAAAAATTCAATCTCTATAAGTTATCTGAGATTAAGCATAGGTGCTTCTGATCTTGATGGAGAAGTATTCTCTTACGATGATCTTCCTGAAGGGCAAACGGATGCTTCTCTTTCAAAATTCAGTCTGGCAAAAGATAAAGCTTTGATTGCTATGTTGAAAGAGATTTTATCAATCAACCCTAAAATTAAAATCATTGCAGCTCCGTGGTCGGCTCCGGTTTGGATGAAAGATAACGGAAAATCAAAAGGAGGAAGCTTAAAACCTGAATTCTATGGAACGTACGCGCAATATTTTGTAAAATACATTCAGGGAATGAAAAAAGAAGGTATTACTATTGATACTGTAACTCCACAGAATGAACCTTTACATCCGGGAAACAATCCTAGTTTGTACATGCCATCTGAACAACAGGGAGATTTTATTAAGAATCATCTTGGCCCGGTTTTTAAAGCCAATGGAATTACTACTAAAATTGTTGTCTATGACCACAATTGCAATAAACCTGAATATGCTATTGATATTTTAAAAGACTCTGAAGCCAACCAATATATTGATGGATCTGCTTTTCATTTGTATGAAGGAGATATCTCGGCATTAAGCACCGTGCATGAAGCTTTTCCGGATAAAAACCTATACTTTACTGAACAATGGACAGGTTCAAAAGGAACTTTTACTGAAGACCTGAACTGGCATACAAAAAATGTTATCATCGGTTCTATGAGAAACTGGAGCAAAATTGCTCTGGAATGGAACCTTGCCAATGATCCGAAATTTGCACCGCATACAGACGGCGGGTGCACAGAATGTAAAGGAGCCATTACAGTTTCCGACAGTGAGAATTTCACAAGAAATGTTTCCTATTATATTATTGCCCACGCTTCGAAATTTGTTCCTGCAGGATCTCAGCGTATTGCTTCCACAGAAACCGATAAACTTTCCACTGCGGCATTTAAGACTCAATTTGGGAAAATAGTATTAATTGTTCAGAACGACAACAAAGAAGATGAGAATTTTAATATTAAATTTGCCGGGAAAACTGCTGCTGTAACAATTTCAGGACGTTCTACAGCAACCTATATTTTTTAATTTGATACTATGAAAAGAGTTTATTTCTTACTGGCATTTTCCGCATTTGGATTGAATGCTTACGGACAAAAGACAATTGATCAGAAAGTAGCAGAATTGCTGTCTAAAATGACTTTGGAAGAGAAAGTAGGACAAATGGTTCAGTACAGTGGGTTTGAATATGCCACAGGGCCACAGCATTCTAATTCAGCTGCTGTCTTGGATGAAATTAAAAAAGGAAAAGTAGGTTCTATGCTGAATGTTGCAGGATCAGAAGAAACCCGGGCCTTTCAGAAACTGGCCATGCAGTCAAGACTGAAAATCCCTTTGCTGTTCGGACAGGATGTTATTCATGGATATCGTACCACCTTTCCTGTAAATTTGGGACAGGCCGCAAGCTGGGATCTGGGAATGATAGAAAAATCTGAAAGAATTGCAGCGACAGAAGCTGCTGCTTACGGTATTCACTGGACATTTGCTCCAATGGTGGATATTGCAAGAGATCCGAGATGGGGAAGGGTAATGGAAGGTTCCGGTGAAGATACTTACCTGGGAACAAAAATCGGATTGGCGAGAATTAAAGGATTTCAGGGGAGAGGATTAGGAAGTCTGGATGCGGTGATGGCTTGCGCAAAACACTTTGCAGCTTATGGAGCTGCTGTGGGTGGAAGAGATTACAATTCCGTAGATATGAGTCTCAGACAGCTGAATGAAACATATCTTCCGCCGTTCAAAGCCGCAGCAGAAGCAGGTGTTGCCACTTTTATGAATTCCTTCAATGATATTAACGGCGTTCCGGCAACGGCCAACCAATATATTCAGAGAAATCTTTTAAAAGGAAAATGGAATTATAAAGGCTTTGTTGTTTCAGACTGGGGAAGTATCGGAGAAATGGTTCCTCATGGTTACGCTAAAGATGCTAATGAAGCAGCAGAAAGAGCCATACAAGGGGGAAGTGATATGGATATGGAAAGCCGTGTCTACATGGCAGAACTTCCAAAACTGGTTAAAGAAGGAAAAGTAGATCCCAAATTGGTAGATGATGCAACGGGAAGAATCTTAACCAAGAAATTCGAAATGGGACTTTTCGATGATCCTTTCAGGTTCAGTAACGAAAAAAGACAAAAAGAACAGACCGATAATCAGGAAAACAGAAAATTCGGAAGAGAATTTGGTTCAAAGAGTATCGTTCTTCTTAAAAATCAGGGAAATATTCTTCCGCTCTCAAAAACGGTAAAAACAGTCGCTCTGATTGGTCCTTTTGGTAAAGAAACAGTGGCTAATCATGGCTTCTGGTCTATTGCTTTTAAAGATGACAACCAAAGAATTGTTTCACAATTTGACGGAATTAAGAATCAACTGGATAAAAACTCTACCTTATTATATGCTAAAGGCTGTAACGTTGATGATCAAGACAAAAGTCAGTTTTCAGAAGCTATAGAAACGGCAAAAAAAGCTGATGTGGTCATCATGACATTAGGTGAAGGCCATGCGATGAGCGGAGAAGCAAAAAGTAGAAGTAATATCGGATTTACGGGAGTTCAGGAAGATTTACTGAAAGAAATTGCCAAGACTGGTAAGCCAATCATTCTGATGATCAATGCCGGAAGACCTTTGATTTTCAACTGGGCGTCAGACAATATTCCTGCAATTGTATACACGTGGTGGCTGGGAACAGAAGCTGGAAATTCCATTGCAGACGTTGTATTCGGTTCGGTAAATCCTGGAGGGAAACTTCCAATGAGCTTTCCAAGAACAGAAGGTCAGATTCCTGTCTATTATAATCACTATAATACAGGAAGGCCTGCAAAAAATAATACAGACAGAAACTATGTTTCGGCATATATAGATCTTGATAATGATCCAAAATACCCGTTTGGATATGGTTTAAGCTATACGGATTTTAAATATTCTGACATGACTTTAAGTTCCACAAACCTTACAGGAAATCAAGCGTTGAATATCAGCGTTACTGTTTCCAATACAGGAAAATATGATGGAGAAGAAGTGGTACAGCTTTATATCAGAGATCTTTTCGGAAAAGTAGTAAGACCTGTAAAAGAGCTGAAAGGTTTTCAGAAAATATTCATCAAAAAAGGAGAAAGTAAAAAAATCGATTTTAAACTTACTCCAGAAGATTTGAAGTTCTTTGATGACGAGTTAAATTTTGACTGGGAAGGTGGAGAATTCGACATTATGATCGGAGCCAATTCTCAAAATGTTCAGGCCAAAAGAGTTAACTGGACGAAATAAATTGGAGAAAATGTAATAGGAGCGGGCTATAATCCTGGGCAGAGACGAAGGAACCCTGCTCATTAAAAACATCAGAAATATTGGCTTTAGCCAAAACTTAAAAATCTAATACATATGAATCTCAAAGCTAAAAATCTCATCAAAATGTCTGCAGCAGGAATTTTCTTCCTTTCTGTATTCAATTGTGCTTCAAACAAACCAGATGCTGGCAGAACATTGATTTGGAGTGATGAGTTTAATGGCAAAGGGCTTCCGGATTCATTAAAATGGAATTATGAGACCGGAGGAGACGGCTTTGGAAATCAGGAAGCTCAGTTTTATACCAAAAACAGGCCTGAGAATGCCAGAATGGAAAATGGAAATCTCATCATTGAAGCCAGAAAAGAAAATTGGGATAAGAATAAATACACTTCTGCAAGACTTTTAACCAAAGGAAAATTCTCTTTTCAGTATGGAACAATAGAAGTGAGAGCAAAGCTTACCAAAGGTCGAGGAACGTGGCCAGCCATCTGGATGATGAGCGAAAATATGAAGAAATGGCCGGATGATGGTGAATTGGATATCATGGAACATGTTGGGTTTAATCAGGGATATATCCATGCTTCTGTTCATACCAAAAAATACAATCATATTCAGGGAACACAGAAGACCGATACTTTATTTGTAAAGGATGCCAGCGAAAAATTCCATGTCTATAAAGCAGACTGGACTCCGGAAAAAATTGATGTTTATATAGATAATCAGAAATTCTTCACCTATGAGAATAAAGAAAAAACTAAGGAAGCATGGCCTTTTGATCAGCCTTATTTTATTCTTTTAAATCTTGCAGTAGGAGGATTTTGGGGTGGGAAAGAAGGTATTGATGATACGGTTTTTCCACAGAAGTATTACATAGATTACGTAAGAGTCTATCAGAATAAATAATGAAAAAGGGGACGAAAGGTCCAAAAACAGAAAAAATCATGAGAAAACTAATTGTAAGTTGTTTTGTAGTAGGCGTTGTCATTAATGTCAATGCTCAGAATTATTGGAAAAAGAATGCAGGAAGAACAGCTAAAGTAGTCCTTACCAATTCGAAAGTGAATGAGAAGATGGTGGATAAAGGAGCGGTGAAATTTGAACAATTCGGGCAGCCTAAAGAAACGGATGCCTGCATTTTTGTGGCTCCGAATTTTAAATATCAAAAACTGATAGGAATAGGAGGTGCTATCACAGATGCATCAGCGGAGACTTTTTATAAAATGCCAAAGAACAAGCAGAAGGAAATTCTTGACGCTTATTTTGGAAAAAACGGATTGGGATATACTGTGGTTCGTACTAATATGAACTCCTGTGACTTTTCCAGTGATTCTTATACGTATGTAGAAGACAATGATACTTCACTGAAAACCTTTAATGTTGCTCATGATGAGAAATATAAAATTCCTATGATTAAAGAAGCTCAAAAGGCTATAGGAAATAATTTTACCTTTTATTTCTCTCCGTGGAGCCCGCCAGCATGGATGAAATCAAACCAAAGCTTATACAAAGGTGGAAGATTGGAAAATCAGTATTATCAGACATGGGCAGATTATTATATCAAATTTATTAAAGAATACGAAAAAAGAGGAATCAATATCTGGGGATTAACCGTTCAGAATGAGCCAATGGCTACCCAAAGCTGGGAATCATGTATCTACACTGCTGAAGAAGAAGGAGAATTCCTGAAAAAGAATCTTGGTCCAACCCTTTGGAAAAACGGATATAAAGATAAAAAAGTAATGATCTGGGATCATAACAGAGACCTTATTTATCAGAGAGCCACGACCACTTTAAGCGACCCGGAAACATCAAAATATGCCAGCGGTATCGGCTATCACTGGTATGAAACATGGAATAATAAAACCCAGCTGTTTGACAATTTAGCTGAAACTCACAGAGCTTTTCCTGATAAGTTTCTAGCATTCACCGAAGGATGTAAAGAGCAGTTCAATATGGATAAGATTTATGATGTAAGCCTGGGAGAACTATACAGCAAAAATATGCTGAACGATTTCAACAAAGGAAATGCGCTATGGACTGACTGGAATATTCTTCTGGATGAAACGGGAGGACCTAACCATAAAGGAAACTTCTGTTTTGCTCCAATTATCGCAGATACCAAAACAGGAGAAGTATTCTACACCTATGAATACTATTATATAGGCCACGTTTCAAAATACATCAAGCCAAACGCCCAGAGAATCGGAAGTTCTTCTAACAGAGCAGCTCTGACTTCTTCCGCATTTATGAATGAAAACGGACAGTTGGTTACTGTTATTATGAACGATTCTGATAATGATATTGAAACCAATCTGTGGATTGAAGGAATGGCTGCCAAACTGAATGCTCCGGCACACTCAATACAGACCGTAATTTTATAATATCATATTAATATTATTTTTGACAGAATCGGG